>NZ_JBFTRA010000004.1:0-492819 GCF_056399285.1 Mesorhizobium sp. 01N446
CCGCTCATTCTCGACCAAGCCTACTATGACGCCTGGCTCTATCCGGCGACGCCGAAGGAATACCTGAAAGACATTCTCAGCCACGACATCGACGGCCAGCTGCAATTCAACCGTGTCGGCCGCGACGTCAATTCGACCGTGATCAACAAGCAGCCGAATGACCACCCTGCCCTGGTTGGGGCGATCAATCCGCTATGAGCGACGAACCGATTAAGCTCGCCGAAAGCATGACGGCGGCGCCGCGGCGAGGCGGGCGGGTCGAAAATCACGTCTGCGAGTTTGAAGGATGCGGGAAGCGCGCGCCGTTCGGATTTGCCAAGCCGAGACAGTCATCGCACTGGTTCTGTTTCGAACATCGCGAACACGGCGACAGCTATTTGGCGGGGGTGAGATGATCAGTCGACCAAGAGAAGCGAGCGATTATCCAGACCGAGCCATCGACTGCCAGGAGGCGATGCAGCCCGGCTTCCAGGCCATCGTTGATTGAATGCTGGAAGCCGGATGGTCGCGCGGCGCAACTCTTCGGTCACTAAAGCGGCTGATCGAAGCTCGACGGTGAAGCAGGCATCATCGAAAATTGACGTAGGCTCGCCGAGAATAACCCCAACGAAATCTCAGCGAGCCAGCCGCCCCGGCATGAGGGACATAACAGGGCGACTAAATTGCTTTACGAGCCCGCCCTCCAAAAAGTTGCCTGAAATCGTCAGGCGCTTCCGAAAGGGAGCCTTTAGCTTGCCCTTGGAACATTTCGACGCGTGCTCGATTAACACGGCATCCGTTTGGTTGGTGGCAGGACTAGAGTGTGATTTCGATAACCCCCGATGGTTCAGAAGAGAAACCCCCACGGATGGGCATCCTTCCAATCATCGCGACTACCCTTTTTGTTATGGCGGTGGGATGGTCTGTATTTGAATTGTTCATCGAACTGCCAAAAACGCAATGGAACAGTCAGGCGGAATATAGCCACGGCTCGGCGTTCAATGGCGTACCAGGCGACCAAAACCCTAAGTCCGGCAACAGTGCCCCTTCAAGGCTGGGCGGCGATTGAAGCCTATTTTAGGCCCGTCGCCCCATTCACGACAGCCACGGGCGTCCCACGGGTAACGGTCATGGTCTTGCCTACGCGGGTGGCCTCGGCCGCCGGAGAAACCATAGGCGGCGCCTAATGTTTCATCGCTCACCGTCAACGCTTCTTCGGCGTCGGCTTGATCTTTTCGACCCGCACCTGTCGCCGATCTTCTTGGCTGGTGCGAGCGCTTGTATGAAAATGCTGATTCCGACGAAACCATCGGCTCTTCCATTCGTTTTGAGCGCCGGTGTTGCCCGAGTGGAAGAGACGAAGTGCCATGCCCTTGTCCGATGAACTGCGAGATGTAGCGATCGAGTTTCACTGTCCGGCCTGTTCATATCCGACGGTGAGAAAGGGATCCTGGCTGAGAACGGTCGGCAGCTTCAAATGCGAAAGCTGCGAGACGAAGGTGAGGATTGGCTATGAAGACAAGCTGGCGATTTTTGAGCGCCACCTGAGGAAACGATAAACCGCTCGTTCGTTCAGATGTTTCTCTGGCTGATTCCTGCGATGGCGACGAAGAACTAACCCGAACATTCGAATTGGATTCATCGCCCTGGCGTATGCCTAGGGCCAACGACGACACCTCGGGCTTCCTGTCTCCGATCGGCTGTAGCCAACGTTGGGGAATGGCCGGTGCGGTGGCGGGCGTTGGGGCACGACGGACACCGTGCCGGCCATTGCGGTGGGGCTCGGGTTCCTCCCCGCGTAATTGACTTAGCCCAACGTATGCCATCCCGCAATTAAGCCTGTTGACCTACGCCGCAGGCGACCGCGCCAATTCATGTTCCCATTCCACCGGATGCCGAACCGCCTCTAAACCAGTGAATGAACTCGACTTCCTTGCCGGTCACTTCTCGCACCGTCTTCATGTAGGCAATATGAGAGGGTTCATGATGCTCTAGTGCAGCGCGTCCTCTGCTATAGTCGAAGGCGGACCTTGAGCCCGCCTTCGACGTCCGGCCTAGATTCAGCCGCCCATCTTCTTTGCCATGGCGCAGAAATCTGCGTGCGACTTGTTGAGCGTGGTATCGCCGCAATCCTTCAGCACCGCTTTCTGTTCATCGGGTTTCATAGCCGCCCATGCTGTCTTGAAATCCTTTTCCGTCTTCAATGTTTTCATGCCGGCATCGGTGAAGAACGGCGACATCTTTGCCGGATCGTCGAGTGCAGATGTGTTGCCAGCGGCAAGAGCCGAACCGGTCATAATCGCAAGCGCCATCGCGCCTGTTGTAAGCTTCTTGATGTTCATTGTTTCCTCCGTCGTTGGGTCATGCAGCATGACCTTCGGAAAAACGTGGATTACGGAACTCGGTTCCCATCGCTCCACTAGCGCAATCCCTGCATCATAAATTTGTAGATCGTGCCAATTGCCAATTTCTTCATCGATCTCTTATCCAGAAATGCCTTGGGCCTCAGCGGCCCGCTTCGCATCCACAGGCATTTCAATGATCAGCCGGCACGGGGTCAGAGATAAGGTCGTCGACTAAATGGTCCGATATCCAATGGTAGAGAAATTCGCTACCGGCTTACTCAATGCCCCCTTTTTCACAGACTGGAACTGGCTGTTCTGGATGAGGCCGTGACGCGCTCGTGTTCCGTTGCAAACGCTCTGTCGACGGACGGTAAGATGCAATACACCTGGTTGATTGGTGCCTACTCACTGCGACATTGGGGTGAAGAGGATGAAGAACCCTAGTTCGGGTGAGTCCTTCCGCGATCACACCATAACCCCAGGCTGACAAATCGGGCATGCATGCGGCGCGGCGGACAAATTTCCGCCTGGCCGGCGCCTTTTACCCCCAACGCCCCCGCCCAACGAGGTGTCGGCCATTTTCAAGGGAACATCCCCGACATCAGAGACGTTTTCTCTGATGGCTTTAGTTATCGGGTTCGCGTCGGCAGTGGTGGTTCTCTTTGTCGTGTTGCTGTTTACGCACGCAGCACGAAACCTGCAAACTCTTCGCCGATCTATCACAGGATATGTCGCCGACTGCGCCAAGCCCTTTGAGCGGGTCTTCAGCTTCGGAAGGCGCTAACGTTCTTATATTTCTTTCTAAATAATGGCAGGACTAAAGTCTTGCGCCTCGTCAACGAAGGTCTGGCGTTACCGTTTTGGTTCCGGTAACATTCATTGGACGTTCCATTAAGTTAGCTAATCAGCATATTAGGTCTTCATGAAGCCGTCATGCTGGAGAGGCAACATTAGCTAGCCGGATGGGCCGAGGTCCTCCCAAGTTCGGTGTTCCCGACTAACCTCCAGAGCCCGGCTAGAAACCGGGCTTTCTTTTTACGTGTGCTGGGCGAGCTTCGAGCGGATTTCGTTGACAGCGTTAGCGATGGCGCCTGCGGTCGTCATATCGACGGCTAAGGCCAAGATGCCCGGTGTGGTCTGGATCGAAAGGATGCCGAGTAGGCCACTGTCATCCTCGACCGTGCTGACTCAATTTCGGTCGGCAACAATCGCGCAATGCGGCAATGTTTTCAATCGGCTGGCGCTAAACGCTGGGCCGAACCACCACCAAACCAGCGGATGAACTCGCTTTCCTTTTCGGTGACTTCCCGGACGGTCTTCAACAGCGTCTCATGCAGGACACTCGTTGCGTACATGGCTAAGGCCCCGGCGATTCACCCTGCGCGGGGCCTTTTTACGCGGTAGCTATTCAGGCAGGCCGGGATCGTAATGTACAATCGCGTCGAGGATGGTTCTATAGAGACTGTCGACCTCTTCGTCGATCTCGACCCGCTTGATGCCGAGCGACTTCGCGTCTGCGATCAGCTTGTGCGTGAGTTCGTCGACCGAGATGACATCCGCCTTCGTCGTCTCAGGCACGTTGTTGGCCAGCCATTGGTCGAGGAAGTTGATTCCGCGTGTGCTCATGACCGCTAAGTTCGGTATCGATATTAGGTTCCACCGCCTTGACGACGATCAAGTTGTTATGCCTTGGGCTAACGCCCCAGCGGCTGTCTCGACAGTAAGACGAGTTCGGCCTCATCCTTTATTCCGGCCATGTAATTGGCAATGATCCGTGAGGCGATGGCGTCTCGCGCTTCCGGCGACTGGCCTTGTAGCTTCAATTGCTCAAAGACCCTGCCGAGCAGAGCCAACTCCGATGGATCGAAAATCCCGGCTTCATTTGCCTTTGTCCGAATTGGCATAGTTCTCCTCCCGGAAATCCTGCAGCGAAGCGTGCCGCAGATCCTCTTCGCCGCGCAAGTGCTTCACGCGGCCGATGATGCCCGGCTTCACCCACTGCGTCGCCGGCCGCTTCATCCCCTTCGGCGCCGGCCCGGCATGCTCCTGGACACGCTTCCATAGCCGCTCGCGGATCGCGCCGCGCGAATTGATGAAGGCCGATCCCACGTAGCGACCGGTCGCCCGATCGGCCATCAAGGCAAAGGCCGGCTTGCCGGCTTCACGCTCGACGCCGAGCAGTTCGTATTCGTCGACCGAGTAGCATTTCGCCTTCAACCAGTTCGTCGACGGGCCGCTGCGATATTTGCTGTCGCGCCGCTTCGATACCATTCCCTCAAGCCCTGCCTGGTCAAGCAGGTGGAAGATGGCCTTGGCTTCGCCCGGCAGCGGCTCGCTGAATTGAATACGCCTGCCGGGCTCGATCATGCTGGCCAGGATCTCGCGGCGCTCCTCCAGCGCCATTTCGCGCAGGTCGTGGCCGTTGAGGTGCAGAAGGTCGAAGGCCACGAAATACAGGTCAYTTTGCCGCCTAGTGATCGCCTTTCGCAGCTCGCGGAAGTCGGACAGGCCGGCCTCGTTCAAAACGATGATCTCACCGTCAACGATAGCATTGTCGGCGCCGAGGTTCGCCGCCTCTTTCACCAGGTCGGAATATTTGCGTGTCCAATCGTGACCCTTGCGCGTGTAGATGCGTGTCCCGTCCTCATCGATGATCAGTTGCGAGCGGTAGCCGTCGAACTTGACTTCGTGACTCCAGCCGTCGCCCTCCGGTGGCTTCTCCACCATGGTCGGCATCAACGGCGCGACGAACTTCAAACGCATGCACGTAACTCACACAAGCCGGCAGTTAAATAAGCTTTGGCTAAAATAGTTCCGGAACTTTTGGCGGGCAATCGAGCCGTGAGGAACCTCTACTGGTCGATGAAGTTAGGGTTAGAACACGGCGGTGAAGCCATGACGACCAAGTACCATATCGACGAAATGCAGGGCGAAAAGTTGCTGGCCCTACACATCGCCCACGGAACCAGTGCTTTGGAGGCCATGAACAAGGTCACGGCCGGGCCGTTCGTGATCCGAACCGTGCAGGCTCATTGGTTCCGGGTGGTGGATCAGGGCCGCCGGGACGTTTTCAAGTTCGCGGTCGAAAGAGATTAATTTAGCGTCCGCTAATCCTTGACGCCATCGGACGCCGCGCCAGAATCAGTGCATGGCAATAAAGGTTGGCGACGAAGTAGCAATGATGGCGACGGTGCTGAAGCGCGTCACGGAAGACCGCGTCAGCGTCTCGATCCCGAGCTACAATTTCCCCCATTCGATAATCGATCCGGCCACCAACCTGGTGAAGGGTCAGCAGATCGAGCTAACCGGTCACGTTACGCGGATTGACGGTGACAAGGTCACGGTCACGTTGGGGACGATGGTTACGGTTGATCTGCACAAGCTGCGTTTGGTCCAGAGCTACGTCCCACCCAAGCGGAAAAAGGCGCTGATCGATGAACCGGGTTGACGCGTTATGACCAAGCTTTCAGACCTTGGCCCGCCTATTCACGGCAAGCGACATGGCGCCGAGCCAGCACGAGAAGAAGACCATTTCTATTCCTGTCCCTACTGCGGACAGTTGGTCGATCAGCGCGATCTACGCCAGGTCCTCTACCATGAAGAACCTGGGCATAAACCCCTGGATCCCGAAGACGGCGCGACAATCATTATGTTCCCGGGCGTCCGAAGATAGCGCCTTGGTGGGGCTGGAAAACAGATCGGCCACAATCCCAAACCGTCGGCAACCAAAAACCAGAACCATGAAGGCGACGAGCAATGGCACGCACGCATTTGCGTTCCGCTGTGAGGCTAAGGTCCGGCGATCCCCCGACTGAAGTCCCTGCCCCGCAACTGAAGCATGGCAATCACGTTACGACCGCACCCGAGCACCTCGCTCGTGGAGGGCGCTGGAKCAGACTTTGAGGTGACGTCTTGAGATTCTTAGAGGCGAGGCAGACGGCGGCCGTTGTAGAGAGAACGACAGTCCGCGACGTCGCAAATCAAGCAGCCAATGATAACAATACCCCTGCTCCCGATATCTCGTCCGCGCTCGACCTCATCCTTTYAACGGAGGACGACAACATTGAGGACCGTGTCAGACGAACGGAGAGACTTGGCATCGTSGTCGTCGTTATCATGGCAATCGGCCTTGCCTTCGCGCCGGCTCTGTTTGTTGCATTAACCCTCGGGATATAGCGCCGACTAGAACCGAAGGATTACTCTTCCCCCGCCGCGCGCAAGCGCCAGATATCGCCGCAATAAGCCGTAGCGAGCGACGTCAGGGCGCCGCCGCCATACAGGTGACACCGAGGGCGCCAAGCCCCATCATCTTCCAGGGTGTCACCTCAGTGCAGTTCGAACGTGGTTCAAAACCCGCATCTGACTCAATCCTGCAAGTGCGGAAGCTGTCACTCGAAGCAGCCGGAATAGAATTCATTCCAGAGAATGGCGGCGGCCCTGGCGTGCGTTTGTCACGCAATCAGTGATGTTCTGTTCGCCATGCGACGGGATTTTCCATCCATTGATTTACTTCTGATTCCCGCCAGCCCGCGCCGTTGATGCTTATCTTGATCTGAGCGGGGAACGTGCCTTCGGCTATCTTGCGATAGATGGTCGAGCGGGAGAGGCCGGTCCGCGCGAGGACCGTCCTAAGGCGTATGATACGATCGGGTTCGGACATGGCTTGCCTGCACCTCACTGGTTCTCGCTGATGTCTGCTGGGACAGACAGGACGAACCCATGGGTAGGCAATCAGGTTTGTCGCCTCAGCCGGCTGCGGAGTGGAAACGGCGGCAAATCGGAGGGTGTCAGAGCCCAATACCCCGCCCCTTAGCGATGCCATGGCTGAACGCCAGTTCCGCACCAAGGCGCCGGCCGGAATCGAAGTTGATGCCAAGCTCGCGCTTACGGTTTGCCAGTAGGGATTCAAGTTGAGGATCGCGTTCGAGGCTCTTGGCCATATCGGACATGGCCGAGCGCGTTGACTTGTAGCCGGACATGTCGCCGGCCTGATATTGCTCCCGTCCAGTACGGTCGAGCTTTTGCCAACGTTCCACGAAACGGTCGGCGCGGCGGCCGGGGTCGATGTACATCCCAGTGCGGATTTCCGTTTCAAGCTGGAGAGCAAGCACGATGCGGCTGACGCGGCCGGCCCCCGCCTCGTGGACAAGTTCGGGATTTTTCCAATAAGCCGCTTCGGCATCGCGCCAGCCATACGGCCGCACCTTGTCGAAAGCGCTGCGGGCATCCCTCAATTCGCGCATCTGGTCGGGACTGCCGTGCCCGTCAGCATTTCCGGTACTGAGGATCGCGTCGATAGCGCGCGCGTGACGCACAAGCGCCTGGGTGCGGGCTCGGCGCATTTCTGCTTCCTGGTTCGCCGGCACATGCGTGTCGCGCTGCGCTCCCTCAGCAGAAGCTTCTCTTCCAGGCGTGGCGCCAACATCCCCGATCTGCGCCCCGACATTTTCCCTTCCCGGCCCAGGGCCACGTTCCTGCACAGGCTCGCCGTCTCCGGGCGAGCGCAACCCGTCCATCAGCTCGCCGATCTTGTCACGGAGCTTCTCCGGAACGATCCGACGCACGATCTCGACCAGGCGCTGTCGGAAGGTGATGCCGCGCCGCTCGGCATAGCTCCGCGCCGGGTCGATCTGCCCGTAGTCCGACGCCATGTCCTTGGCGCGGTCGCGTGACAGCGTCCGGACGAGCCGTTCGCGGGTTGCGAAGTCATCGTTGCCGTAATGCAGTTCCATCCCTTCGCGATGCCGCGACAGGGCAACATAACTGGCATGGGCATCCATGCCCGGCGTCGCCAGCACATGGACGCGGTCGACCGTCATGCCCTGAGCCTTATGGATGGTCGCGGCATAGCCGTGGTCGATGTGCGCGTAGTCTTTCAGGTCGAAGCGAACCGACCTGTCATCGGTGCGCACGGTCATGCTCTGTGTGCTGACCTCCTCCACGATGCCAAGCGTGCCGTTCTTGACGCCGAGCCCGCGCTCGTTGCGCAGGAATATGACCCGATCGCCGCTGGCGAAGTTCCTTGCACCGCGTTCGACATTCAGATGAATCTCGTCGCCGAGATCGCCGGCAGCGCGCATGCGCTCACGCGCTGCCTGGTTGAGCGCGCGTACTTCGTCATTGGTGTGGGTGAGGATGATCCGGCTTGCCTCTGGATGCGCCTGCCTGTCGCGATCCCAGCGCTCAACGAGTTCACCTCGCGCCTCATTGCGCGTCGCGGCCTGATACACCATGCCTTGCGCGTCGTAGGCGCTGATCGCGGCGCCGATCTTGCCGGTTGCCAGATCGCGCGTGGCGTCACGCTGCCAGTCCTCGCGCTGCCGGCGCACCTGACCGATTTCGACGCCGCCGTGTCGCTCGTGGATCGAGCGGAATGCAGCGCCCGCTTCGATTGCCTGCAACTGCTGCGGATCGCCGACGAGGACGACTTTCGCGCCAACGTCCGCCGCATGGGAGAGCACGCGCTCTAACTGGCGCGTGCCGACCATGCCGGCCTCATCGATCACCAGGACATCGCTTGCTGTGAGCAGATCGCGGCCCTGTCCCCAGCTATGCTCCATACTGGCGATGGTGCGTGACGAGATACCTGATCCGCCTTCCAGGTTCTCCGCCGCAATGCCGGAAAGTGCCGCGCCTCGAACCTCGTAACCCGCCGCTGCCCATGTTTGGCGCGCAACGCCCAGCATGGCGCTCTTTCCCGTGCCGGCAAAACCGACGACGACACCGAGACCGCGACCATCGGTGATGTGCGCAAGCGCATCGCTCTGCTCGCCTGAAAGGACAAGACCGCGTTGCGCAGCGCGCGCCAGAGCTACCTCGCGATGTGCGTCACTCACCGCATGTCGCTCGTCCAAATCGATACGCTCCGCGGCGCGGTGAAGGCGCTGTTCGGTCTCGATCATCTGCCTTGTGGTGAAGCGGTCTTCGGCGCGTCCGTCCTTGCCGAGTTCGACCAGATCGGGCGCGTTGCTGATGGCTGCCACAACCGCGTTGAACTGCTCCATCCCGTCGCTGTGGCGATGCGCAAACTTCGCAATGTCTTTTCGGGTGAAGGTCGATTGCTGATGCGTGATGGCATCGAGCGCCACGGATGGATCGGCAATGATGCGCGCGCTATTGTTGCGCGCGATCTCGCGATGCAGTTCGGCGCGATCTGCTTCAATGTCGCCAGCAGCAAGGCCACTGCCCTCGATGCGCTGGGCTGGCGCACCAATCTGGGTTTGCGGCTCCAGGGCAATGCCCTGCGCTTCCAGGCTACGGTGATCGATGCGCGCGTCGATGTCGAGCTCGACCAGACGCTCATTGGCAAGTTCCGCCCATCGCTCGCGCCAGCGCTCGACCAATTCGGTGCGGTTCCAATCTCGAACCTTTGACCCAAAACCATTCTCGTCCACGGACCGCATAGTGAGCATGACATGAGCATGCGGCTTGGGACTGCCATCCTCTGCCCTGTCCCAGTGCACATTGAGATCGGCGACCATGCCCTTGCCGACAAACTCAGCCTGAACAAAGTCGCGCGCCAGTTCGATGCCTTGCGCTTGGCTGAGTTCACGCGGGAGCGCAAACTCCACCTCGCGGGCAAGCTGGGCATCCTTGCGCGCCTCGAACGCCTCGACATCGTTCCACAGCCACTCGCGGTCGCGCCAAGCCTCCGGTGCATCGTCCGGCAGCATCACCTCGGAATGAACGACACCGCGCTTGGCGGAGAAGTCGTGGCTGCGTTCGATCCGCTCGTCGCGCAGCCGCGAAGCCGAGCGATAGGCGGCCGACGCCACAGCGCTCGAGCCTGCCTTGCGGCCAATGACTTTGACATGAAGATGATAGATCGCCATCGCGACCAGATCATTTGCACGGCAAACCGCACGTCGGCACGACGTATAAGCGCGCCCTCCCTCGAAAAATTCTCGGGATGGACCAGCCCGTCCCGGGCTGTCTCGGCAGCCCTGAAGCCTTCCAGGGGGCGCTCAACTATCATCGCCGCATTGACGTCAGATGGAGACAGCCATGCGTAAACCACGTGACTTCGACACGGAGCTAAAGGCGCTGGAAGACAAGGCGCGGGAACTCAAAACGCGAAAGGTGCAGCAGCTTGGCGAGCTGGTTATCGCCACCGGAGCCGATCAACTCAACATAGACGAACTGGCTGGCGCGCTGGTCGCCATCGCCGAAACGAAAGACACCTCAAAGCGTGAGGCATGGGCCAAGCGTGGAGTGATGTTTTTCGAGAGCCGATCCCGGCGAGCTGCTCCGGCATCTCAGCGCAACCCTCGCGGCGCTCAAGTACAACCGGGCAACCCACAATCGCTGGCAAGCGGCTCGGGCTCGGCATGATATGCGCACGTGGCAGGTCGAGCGTCGCCAACGCACCCGACGTCTGATCGAACTCGGCGGTCTCGTCGTCAAGGCAGGCATTGTTGAGCTCACCAAAGATGATCGCGCTACCATCTACGGCGCACTGCTTTGGATGGCCGAGAAGCTGCACAGCCATGAACGGGAGCATGCGCGAGAGCTATGGTCCGCGAAGGGAAAGCAGGCCTTCGATGCGGAGCGGGATGAAAAGCAAAAGGGCTAAGGAGTCTAGCTTAGGTGTCATATCGCATTTCGCAATTGCTACGGTACGGCGTGACATATAGGGTCGTGGGTTTAAGGTCTCTTCCAGTGATGGCGGGCGATGGATCCTGCAGCCACTTGCGCGATCAGACAGAGTGGGTTGTTGCGAATTTTGACGCCGCAACCGGCCGTCGACTTTTTTGCCTGTTGAGCTGCTAATTTTAGCAACTAGGGCGTGGGGATTGAAGTCGAAGCGGTGCCTGATCCCGACTGACGGCTTCTTCGAATGGACGATCTCGCCGGCCGACGGCAACAAGGATCCCTGGCAAATCTACCCGCCCGGACACGCGCCCTTTTCGTTTGCCAGCCCTGGGCAACTCGAACCTCGACATCACAAGTCGCACCATCATCACCGAACCCGCAAATCCGGTGATGCAACCTGCATGACCGGCAGCCGGTCATTCTCGACCCGGCTTACTATGACGCATGGCTCGACCCAGCTACACCGAAGAACTACCTGGAGGACATCCTCAGCCACGACATCGACGGACAGCTTCAGTTCAACCGTGTCGGTCGCGAGGTCAATTTGACGGTCATCAACAAGCAACCGAATGACCACCCTGCCCTATCGGGCCGATCAATCCCCTATGAGCGACGAACCGATCAAGCTGGCCGAAAGCATGGCGCCAGCAGTACGCGACCACGCCCAGGTTTTCGGCCACACATGTGAGCACCTAGGCTGCGGCAAGGTCGCCGGCTGTGGTTTTGCCCGGCCGCGGAGTATGTCTCACTGGTTTTGCTTCGAGCACCGCGCCGATGGTGATCGGTCCCTTTAGGAGCGCAAATGTCAGACCAGGTCCTGCCGGGCCGGAAGAAACCGAAGCGATCGTGGTCCTTGCGTTCGACCGCGGTGAAGACGGGGAGTTGCTTAGGCGAATTGCCCGACCGACCAGCAGAGTGAAGAGCGCGCCACCCGCACCGCCAAGGCGCTTTCAAGACAACATGTCGGCGTCCTCGCCTGGCACCGGGGCGCTGACCTCCTCCTCGGCGATTCCGGAGCGCCAACTTTGCCTGCGGTGAAGTGCCGGATATGGAGTAGCTACTCCACAATCGCTGATTGTGCTGCCCATTGGGCAAAGCACACCAGCGCTGCTGATTTTCGGTAGGGCTCTACCAGGGCGGCAACGGCACGGTCGGCATCTCCATCGATGGCGGCTTCAGCGATAAGCCGGTGCTCAGCCGTGCAGTCCCGTTGCTCGCCCTCGGCCGCCGTTGCCAGCATCCGATAGCGATGCATTTGCGTTGCAACATGTTCACAAAATGAAATGAGCCAGTGTGATCCGCAACCAGATATTAATGCGCTGTGAAACGCCCGATGGACGTTCTCCCATTCCGAATCTCGGGAAGAAGGCTGTTCCTGGACACGTCCTGTTGCCCTAGCAAGGCGATGTAGAGCCAAAACGACTTGCTCTTCCCATCGCCCCGTCCTGTTTGCGATCGACTCCGCAACGCGCGCTCCTCGAGCCAGCAGCGAGTCCGCGTCAGTTCCTGCAGCTCGCCATCGCTCAAGGGCTTCACCCAAAAGCCGCGCTGGTCGATGCGATCGATCAAGCGCTCGGCGGAAAGCCTGTTAAGGGCCTCGCGAACAGGTGACAGTCCACACCGGTATTTTGCCGCTACTCGTTCAATGCGCAGCTTGTCTCCTGCTGGATATTGGCCCGTTCAACAGGTCGTCACGGAGCTGGCTATAGACGCTAGTGGCTAGTGTCGCAGCTGCGCGGCTTGACATGCATCGTCCTTTTCAAAAGCCATTCTGTCTTGGCTGGTACCTTCCGGCTGAATCGACGACCAGCAGTTACGGATCTATAGCTGCAGCCTCAATATTGAATACTACCTCTCGTCCCCGTTTGGTAAAATATGTACCGAGGACAGGAGCGGCCCGCGAAAGCAAAGGATAAATCGAAGGATGTGAGTGGCGCCAATACGGCTTAACCCGCAAACAGCGGTGGGCCGTCCCGGTTGTCTTAAGCGGCACTAAAAGCCGTTTACGATCCACGGGTCGGTGTCATATCCGAGACGTGGTTTCTCTGGCATTGCTCCACCGGGCAACTTGGCCGTTCCGGTGAAGCCGCAGTCCAGCTCGGCCACCGGCGTCTTGGAGGAATGTTTCGTAGAGTGTTTGGTCGAGCACAGGGCAGCGGCATCACTCACCACCACCTTCTTCTCCTTTGCTACAGCGACGCCGGTCGTCACGACGACCATAGCGGCGCAAAATATAGCTGCTCTCATAGCGGTTCCCCATGGCTTGCGCATCCCCAAGATGCGAGACCATGACCTTACGTCACTTTTATATTAGCGGAAACGAATATTCGCGCTGTTGTGCGCGTGGCTGACCCGTCGTCGGTTAACGCTCCAAGGACTGCAGCCCCGAAATCCTTGCAGTCGGTCAGGGTTGCATTATCCGGAACAAAATCTCCCTTGGTATGTTGAAGGGTCGAAGGGCACTACATTTTTCCGGAGTTCTTACCTTGAAAACCACTATCCTCTTGGGCGCTCTGGCGCTCTGCATTGCCGCGCCTTCCATTGCCTCGGCCGATGCGATCGTTCTGACGACCAATCAGCACCGCCATCATCACCGCGCCGCAGCAGTCGTCATCAATGAAGACGGCGGTCGTCTCCATCATCGCCGCCATGGCACGGAGGCGTTCTACGACAACGGGCATCGCCATCATTGGCGCAGGCATCATCGTCCCGATGTCGTCGTCATCAAGCGTTCGAACGATCGCCCGATGCACCGCCACCGCCACGTCGTCATCGAAAACAACGATTACTGATCTCGATTGGACCCGGCTCTGACATCGGAGCCGGGTCGATTCGTCCACCAGTCTCCCGTCGAGAAGGTCGAATTGTTTCAGCCAAAGGTGCAAGTGGTGAATTGCCCTTTCGCTCGTCACGGCGTCCCTGGATCGAAGTGCACAATTGCGCCAAAGAGGGTTCGACAGATGCTGTCTACCTCCTCATCGATCTCGTCCCGGTTGATGCCGAGTGCCATGGCGTCTGCGATCAGTTTGTGTGTGAGTTCTTCGACAGAGATGACATCGGCCTTGGTGGTCTCGGGGACGTTGTTGGCGATCCATTGATCAGGGACGTCGATTCCACCGGCGCTCATGACGCGATAAGCCCGAGCTCACTGTTAGGTTCCAGCGTCCGAGTTGCGGATGGCTGCATCATCAACTTCCGCTTCCATATCAGGGCGGACCGATTTGGACTGTATGCCCATCGATGTGCCCTCAAGGCCGTCAAGCCACGCGTCAAGCAAACTCCTGCCAGAAATCCGGCACGACCCGATCCTTCCCGTGGCGACAGCTGCGGCGTATGAACGCCTAAGAAATTTTGGCGTCTCGCGCAACGGCGGGAAGCAGTCGATCCGAGGACGCAGTCGAAAGACTTTAGGCGTTGGCGCCAGGTCTCGGAACTTCCCTTGCTCATCGAGCCTAGAAGTATCTGACATTCTCCTACCTGCCCACCATTCGGACAACCAACCAAAGAAAAACCCGCCGACCGAAGCCGACGGGCCTGTCTTCCTCGTACTACGCGGCTTCCCAGGATGGCCCCCGCCAGAAATCCAGAAAACTCAGCGCTGCGGCCATCCGTAGCTCAAAAGCTCAATCGGCGCTGTAACCCGGTGGCAACAAGCGGCCCGATTTCGCAATATGACCGCGCAGGCTCCTGTCTCGCCTTGTCGCGTTGGCTCAGATCGAACGCCAGAAATCTTTTGATCCCGGTCAAGGCGATGATTTCGCAATTACACTACTTCCTCCCTAGCTCAGCGCCATTTTTCTTGGGTGACACAGTGGATGACGAAATACCCGACCTCCTTGTCAGCAAAGCCGACAATTCAGAGTCTCGCTTCTTTTCCCAGAAACATGCCAATCTGCAGTGGACTGTATGGGATCGCGTCACCGACAGACCCGCCAGCCTCGGCGGACGTGAACTGGTCGGTTGCACGTCCTATCGCGCCAATGCGGCCGCTTCCGTGCTGACGCAGATCTATGCGCATGGGCTGGAGGCAGGTGTGCATCCGCAGCCGCCCGAGCCCGAAACGCCAAAGGGATCGGAAGTAAGCGCCTCGCGGGATGCGGACCAGGAAATTTCGCGCCAGTCTTCCTAGCGCCTTCCTCGGCCAAAGGCTGTCACCCCTTCCGGCCAGAATGAGACCGGCTTCTTGGCGCTCTCAGGGCGCGATCCCTCGGCAAGCCCAGGCGACATTTGCAAAGGAACGCGGGCCGTCCGGCTGGCCGGCCTGATATGCTTCGCGCACCGCCGCCTCGGCTCTCGCGCGATCCGGCGCATCGAGGGACGACAAGAACTTGCCGAACGGGCCCTCGCCTGCGGCTATCGGCGACCAATAGTCGTCAAAATTGCTGTAATCCATCCGGATCATCAGCTGCGTCTCGCTAACCTGCAGAAGCCCTTGCTCAATGAAGGTCGCCTTCATCTCTCCCGGCCTCATCATGGGTTGGAAGCAATAGCGCGCACGAAACTGGCGGCCGGCTTCGCCGAGCGCCGCAACCGTATCGACCATCATGCGCATGCCCGGCATGCCTCCCAGATGATCCCAGACAGAAGCGGCGACGATGCCGCCAGGCCGAACGACGCGGCGCATTTCGGCCACGGCCATGCCGGCGTCGGTGACGAAATGCAGCACCAGAAGCGCCAGCGCGCGATCGAAGGCTCCATCGTCAAAGGCCAGCGCGCAGGCGTCGCCCTGCTCAACCTTTATCCGCGGATCTGTGCTGCGCCTGATCGTTTCAGCCACGAAAACCGGCGAATAGTCGATGGCGGTGATCTCCTTGAGGTCAGCCGCCTTCAGCAGGGCAAATGTCAGACTGCCAGTGCCGCAGCCGACATCGAGGATCTTCTCGCCAGCCGAGATGCCCGCGAAATCTATGAACAGCGGCGCAAGCTTCTGGCTCCATCGGCCCATGAGCTTCTCATAGCCACTGGCATCATGGACGGTAAATGTCGAAGTCACTTGTCCCCTCCCTCAACGCAACGCGGACGCAGGCTTGTTTGGCCGGCGCGTCGGTTGTGGGAAAGTATAACGCTCGCTAGAGATAACGCCACCAATGCGCACCAGTGAGACGAATTTGTCTGAAAGTCAAACCGACAGGGTCATGCTGCGCGGCTCCAGCGCTCTGCTGGCGATGGGCCTGCTGGTTCTGATGGGCATCGTCGCCGCCACATACCTGCTCGCCGAGAAGTCGCGCATCAGTTTTGATGATGTAACTGCCGCGCGTGACACCCGCACCGCCGCCGTCGATGTCCGCAATTCACTGCTCTCGGCGGAATCCAGTCAGCGGGGTTTCCTCTACAACGGCAACGAGATCTATCTCTCTCCTTACGATACGGCAAAGTCGTCGGCTCTTCGCCGGTTCGAAAAGTTGCAGCGCCTCGTTGCCGGCGAACCCGAAGCGGCGGCATCGATCGACCAGCTCAAGGCAATCATCGGAGAAAAGCTTGCCGAAATGGACAGGACCGTCACCCTGAAGCGACAGCGCAAGGACGATGCCGTCGCGGCGATCGTCGCTTCCAACCGTGGCAAGGCGCTGATGGATCAGGCCAACGTCTACTTCAACGGCATCATCCTTGCGGCCGACGACCGGCTGACCGCGCGCGTGGCGGAACAGAGGTCCTACTTCGCCTGGCTACGCATGATCACTATAGCCGGCGGCATAGCGATCGTTATCGTGGTTGGCTTTGCCTGGGCGTCGCTCTTACGCCACACGCGCGAACTCAGCGCCGCGCGGCGGAACCTCGAGGCTCTCAACAGCGGGCTGGAAAGCAGGGTGCGCGAGCGCACCGCCGACCTCGTGCGGGCCAATGAAGAGGTTCAGCGCTTCGCCTATATCGTCACCCATGACCTGCGCGCGCCCCTCGTCAACATCATGGGTTTCACCAGCGAGCTGGAAGCAGGTGTCGCCACCCTGCAGACGCTCATCGAAAAGTCCGGCATCGGCGCCAACGCGTCCGACCCGCTCGTTGCCAACGCACGAATGGCGGCGGAGGAGGACCTGCCGGAAGCCATCGGTTTCATCCGCTCGTCAACGCGCAAGATGGATGGGCTCATCAACGCAATCCTCCAGCTTTCGCGCGAGGGACGCAGGCCGTTGCGGCCCGAAACCATACAACTTGGGGCTTTGATCGAAAGCACGGTTTCCAGCTTCCAGCATCAGGTCAAGGAAGCGGACGGGAAGATCGACGTTGACCTCGCAGGCATTGAGATCGAGGCCGATCGCCTTTCGCTCGAGCAGGTTTTTGCCAACCTTATCGACAATGCAACCAAATATCGCTCGCCCGCGCGGCCGCTTCGCATCAGGGTCGGAGCAAGGACTTTCGCCGGCGATCGCATCGCCATTGATTTCGAGGACAATGGCCGCGGCGTCGCCGAGCAGGACGTGGAACGCATTTTCGAGCTGTTTCGGCGATCGGGTCTACAGGACCAGCCTGGCGACGGTATCGGACTTGCCCATGTGCGCGCCATCCTGCGCAGGCTAGGCGGCGACATCACTGTCAAATCAACGCTCGACGTTGGGACAACTTTCAGGATAGAGCTGCCGATGATCGCGGCATCAAACGAAAGAGCGTTTGCATGAGCCAAGCCGGCAAACCAGTAACGATCGTCATGATCGAGGACGATGAGGGCCATGCGCGCCTCATCGAGAAGAACATTCGCCGCGCCGGGGTCGACAACGATGTCGTGGCTTTCACCAACGGTTCCAGCGCGCTCGCCTACCTGCTCGGGCCGGACGGCTCTGGCGACGCGAGCGTCGGGCGTCATCTTCTTGTGCTTCTCGATCTCAATCTGCCTGACATGACCGGCCTCGATATTCTGCAACAAATCAAGGCCAATCAACATCTCAAGCGGATTCCTGTCGTGGTGCTGACAACGACCGATGACAGTCGCGAGATCCAGCGCTGCTACGATCTCGGCGCCAACGTCTACATCACCAAGCCCGTGAACTACGAAGGCTTCGCCAACGCCATCAGGCAGCTCGGCCTCCTGTTCACCGTCATTCAGGTCCCGGAAACGGCCTGAAAAGCGATGCCTGAGACCAAGGTCCTCTACATCGATGACGACGACGCGCTCGCGCGCCTCGTGCAGAAAAAGCTCGGCCGGCTGGGTTTCGTCGTCGAGCATGCTTCCAGTCCGGAACAGGCTCTGACCAGACTTGAGGAAGGCGGCTTCGACGTCCTGGCGCTCGACCACTATCTGGGTGCCGGGACGGGGCTTGAATTCCTGGCAAGGCTTGCAACGCGCGGCGCCGGCCCTCCCGCCGTCTATGTGACCGGCTCTTCCGAAATGAGCGTCGCGGTGGCCGCCCTGAAGGCCGGGGCCAGCGACTTCGTGCCGAAGACGATCGGTGACGACTTCATAGCGCTTCTGGCCTCCGCCCTCGATCAGGCTGTCGCCAAGGCACGCCTCGTTGCCGAGAAGGAGGCCGCCGAGGCGCAGGTGCGTGCGGCGCGCGACCGCGCCGAACTCCTGCTGGCCGAGGTCAACCACCGGGTCGCCAACAGCCTTGCAATGGTCTCAGCGCTGGTCAACCTGCAGGCCAATGTGTTGACGGACAAGGGCGCCAAGGATGCGCTTGCCGAGACCCAGGCGCGCATCTTCGCCATAGCCTCGGTGCACAAGCGCCTCTACACCTCCGGCTCGGTCGGCATCGTCGAACTCGACGGCTATCTCGGCGGCCTCCTGGAAAACCTTGGCGGCTCGATGCGAGGCCAGGGGCACGGCGCCAACCTGATCAGCGATCTGGCGCCGCTGACACTGGGCATCGACGCCACGATCAATCTCGGGGTGATCGTGACCGAGTTGGTCACCAATGCCTTCAAATACGCCTATCCCGACAAATCCGGCGATGTGCGGGTGCTCCTGCGCGAGGACGGCCCGGGGCGCGCTTTGCTGACAGTCGAGGACGATGGCGTCGGCAACGCCGGCAAAGTCATCAAGGGCACCGGGCTGGGAACGCGCATCATCAAGGCAATGGCTAGAAGCATCGACGCCGACGTTGTCTATCACGCACGCGACCCGGGGACAGCGGTAGTGCTGAGCTTTGCCCTGCCGCAGTGACGGGCTATGCGCCCTCGCCCGCCCGGCAGGCTTTGCCTTCGCCATGGCTCATGCAAGGATACGCCGGGCGTTGTCTACAGGGGGAGAGTTCGATGTTTTCGCAGACCGGTAGATTCGCCATGCGGCAGTTGCTGCCGATCACCGCTCTGCTGCTCGCGACCAACGTCGCCTCTTCGGCCGAGGGGTCACCCGGCATTACCGTTCCGACGTCCTTGCAGCCCTTCGTCCCAACCGCGCCGCGTTGCTCGAAGCCAGCCGACCTCAAGCCGATCCTGGCCTTCGCCAAGGACAACAAGCGTGAGTTCATCGAGGGTGTCGATCATGGCCTGGCTCAGGCGGCCAAGGACAACCACCTGGAATACCGCGTCGCCCTCGCCGCAAATGACAGCGCCAAGATGATTTCGGACGTCGAGGCTCTGCGCACTGAGCGGGTGGGCGGGATCGTTGTGTCTCCGGTCGACCCGGCGGCGCTGGCCCCCAGCCTGCAAAAGGCGATGTGGTCGGGAACCTATGTCAGCACGGTCGTCGCACCGCCGGCAACGTCGCTGCTCAATGCGCCGCAATATCTCACCGGGAAGGAACTGGGAGACGCGGCGGTCGCTTATATCAAGGACAAGTTCGACGGCCGAGCCGACGTGGTGCTGCTGACCCAGGACAGCCTGCAATTTCTCACGCCGCGGTTTGTCGCCATCCGCGATGCGCTCGACACGCTGCCAGACGTGCGCATCGTAGCCGATATCTCCCCCAATCCTGTCAGCAAGGAAGGAGGATTGGCCACGATGCGGATGGTGATCCAGGCGCATCCGCATGTGGACGTGGTGCTGGGCGCCGATGGTGTCGTGCTTGGCGCCCTGCAGGCGCTGCGGGAGGCTGGCAAGGACAGGCCGGATCAGTTCATCGGAGGGATCGACGGTGAGCCCGAGGCAATAGCCGAAATCACAAAGGGAGGTCCCTACAAGATGACGGTCAGCCTGAATTCGCCTGTCTTCGGATATGCGATGGGCCAGCATGCGGCCGACTGGCTCGAGGGAAAGCCGATACCGCAAGCGATGGACATCCTACCGCACGTCATCACGGCGCAAAACCTTGGCGACTATCAAAAGGATGTTGCCAATCCAGGCGCGGTCTATGCCGATCCGGCCCGAAGAGACGCGTATCTTCGGATGTATGGCAACATCTGCTACGACAGCCGCGATCAATACCTCAATTTTCCCTGGTCGTCTGAAGCTCAATAGTAAACGCACCCGCCGGAGGCTCGGCAACAGACTATGCGATCGAACCGCCAGGGCTATTGCCGGGTCGACCGTCAAGGTGACCACGAGGCCGTATTTTTCCCAGTCATAAACAATCTTGCCGTGCAGATGGCCCGTGACGCTGCGCTCGACCAGCTTACTGCCATAGCCTGGCGTTCCAGCAGGCGGCTTGACTGAAGGACCGCCTCTTTCGGTCCAGACGATCGCAACGGCTCCGTCTTGCGCCGAGCACGACACGTCCAGCAGCCCAGTATCCATGCTTAAGGCACTGTATTTTAAGCGAGCTGGTCGCCAGTTTGTGGATGATAAGGGCGAGGACAGTCGTCGAGGGTTCACCAACGCTCATTCTTGGCACAGGACACCCTGATCCGTCCGCTAAAGGCACCCAGATCGTCGTATGGCGCAAGAAGCACCGTGAGCAGATCGCCAAGCAGCGCGGATGCGGCCTCAGTCTGCCCGGGCACGGGCCGAACAAGATCATGCGCACGGCCCAACGCTGTCAGGCGCTGCGTCAGCTCGCGAGCCATGTCGGACGTGGTCGTGGTTGAGCGCGACGTGATGGCAGTCAAACCGGCGGCGATGGCCAGCAGGTTCTTGACCCTGTGACCTCATCTCGCCGGCGAGCAGCTCGCGGCTCTCTTCTGCCTGTTTGCGGCCCGTCACGTCGAGAAAATGCCAAACATGATGCGCTGCACCATGCCTTCGTCGTCACCTTGCCCGCGCGCGGAAATCCATCTGAGTGTGTACCAGACCATGATGCGAAAGTCGATTTCGAATAGCCCCACGATTGCCCGTGTCGCATTGAACGCAGCCCGGCCCCGGTCACGGTCCGTTGGGTGAATGTGGGCTGAAAGGTCTTCAAGCCTGACGTCGGTGCTGCGCGGTATACCCCACAGATCGTACACGCTCTCATCCATGGCACCGCGCCGCTATCGACATTCCAAGACCACAGCGCGCCCCCTGCCGCTCTATGGCACGGATCAGATTTTTTCGGTTCCCAGTGCATAGGCTCAAAATGCAGTGCAGGCTTGGCAAGGTCCCCTTCGACAGCAAAACGCAGAAGTTTTTCCCGTTTGTGCCAACCCAACGTCAGCTGTCCGCACGCGCGCGCAACGTAGTTAAGCGCTAACAGTATACCACGGCAAGGTTCGGTCGGATTGGATAACCGCCCGTGATCCAGTTGCTGGCTTCTCAACTTTGGCCGCCCCTCCTCCCGCGAGCAGGTTTCAGAAAAGTTTCAGAATTTCGCCGGTACGCGCCGCTCCGTACGCGCCATGATGCCCGCGATCCAGGGAGTGGCGGTCATGGAAAACGACATCGAAAGGTTCCGCATCAGGCAAGAGCTTTATGAGCTTTACTTCAGCGGGGTAAACAGCTTGGCCTGCGCGCCAATGCCCGGCACCTTCTTCGAACTTCTAGAGCTGGGCGCCATGGCTTGCGAGGAATCCTTGCCTCCGGCGGCCGAACCTGCTGCTGCGGCAAAGGTCTTGACCATAAGCGCGGATGACCGCTGTATGTCGACGAGCCCGGCTTGGTTTGGCAGAGCGCTTCTGAATGTCGCATACTGGATCAGGGAGCATAGCAATCGGCGAGTGCGTGTTTGACACTTCGCGCGGGTTGCTGTTGCGCCAGGGTGATCCCGTCAACCTTCGTCCCAAAACATTTGCACTCCTGAACCATCTCGTCGAAAACGCGGGCCACGTCGTCAGCAAGTCTGAACTGATGGAGGCCGTCTGGCTTGGCCTTTTCGTCACCGAAGACTCGCTCACGCAGGGCGTGCGCGAGTTGCGCAAGGCGCTACGCGATGAGTCGCAACGCATCATTCGCACCGTCTCAGGCCGCGGCTACCTCCTTTCACCGCAAGACGCGGGTGAGAGCCCGGCGTCCGACCTGCCTGCTGTAGCGGTGCTGCGCTTCACCAATGAAGGCGATGCGACCGACGCGCCCCTTGTCGATGGTTTTGCCGAGGACATTGTCAACGCTCTGGCGAGATTTCGCACCGCCGTGGTCCTGGCGCGCAACTCAAGCTTTTCCTATGCATCGGACGACCCCGGCAACTGGGTCGAAGTCGGCAAAAGACTTGGGGCGACCTTCCTGGTTCGTGGGCGGATGAGCCTTCGCGATGGCACCGTACGGGTGGCGGTCAACCTCATAGACGCGGCAAACGGCGCGGTCTTGTGGGGCGAAAAGTTCACGGCCTCGGGCTCTGGTGTTTTCGACATGCAGGAAGAGATCGCACTGCGCGTGACGAACCGTCTTGTCGCGCGGCTCGACGATGCTGGCCTGACTCGCGCCCGTCCAAAGCCTCCAGCAAGTCTGGCCGCCTATGAGCTTCTTCTCAAAGGGCTGGTGCATTTGCGTGGCTACGGCGCCGACGACAACCAGACAGCACGGAAATACTTTGCGGGCGCCGTCGCCAAGGATCCGCACTATGCGCTCGCGCGCTCCTACCTTGCATTCGCCGACCTGATTATCCGAGATTACGGAAGGGCTCCTCCGGAGATCCTGGCCGACATAGTCGAGCAAGCCCGCTTCGCGGCGGGACTAGCGCCAGAGGAGCCCCGCTGCCATCGGATCCTGGCGCAAGCCCTGCTGTGCACGGGCACATACGATGCCGCCGAATGGCACTTCCGAAGATCGTATGACCTTAATCCTTACGACGCGGACACGATTGCGCAGATCGGCTATCTGCTTGCCATCCGAGGCAAGCCTTTCGAAGCCCTGACCTGGATCGGCAAGGCGGTTCAGATCAATCCGATACATCCGGACTGGTATCATTCCGACCGTGCATTCGCCCAATATGCCGCGGGAGACTACAAGGGAGCCGTTGTCAGTTGGTCGATGTTGCCGATGACGTCGCCGGTAAGGCTCACATGGCTGGCCGCGGCACAGGCGCAGTTGGGCAACCAGGACGCGGCATCGCGGCTCATCTCGGAACTCAAGCGTATCGCGCCGACCTACACTCCGCTGGAGTCGATCCGAGCCAGCATGCTTTACGAGCATCAGTCCGACGCTGACCATCTTCTCGACGGAGTCGCGAAAGCGCTGAGGATGTGGAGCGGCACCTGATTCTCCCGAGGCATTCACCGGTTGAGCTAGCGGAGCCGGTCTTCGGTTTCCTTTGGAAACATTACGACACCGACGTGTCGAATTGTTTGCATTCAAACGACTTTTGCGACGCTATCTCCGTGCCCTCACCTGGTGATCGTGGGAGGAACACATGGGATCGCCCGAGCACGCAGTCGAAATCATCCGCGACAAGAAATGGACCGTCCGCGTGACCGCCTACGGCAACACGCTGACCTTCCCTTTCGAGGCCGAAAGTTACGCTCGCTCCTACGCGGACGGTCAGGCGTTCCGCCTTGGTGTCGAGGTGGCTGAACGCAAGCGTTCGTGTGGCGCTGTCCTCCAATTACGCGTTGAGCGGGTTGCGCGCCTGGCCGTTCAACCGGCGGCAGGGGGAATGTCGGTGCGTGAACGCAGCTCCTTGGAAAGGTCACCTGACGGTCGTTGACAGCTTCCGCAACTGCGCGGAACAAATTTCGCGCATAGAAGTTATTAGCGGTTAGTTAGGGGGGATTCCGCGATGCTTCTTGTTTTGGACGACGCGAGATCGACGGCGGTATTGGCCGACAGGGGAACAGATGCGGAAATCTTCCGCGTGGTTGATCTTAGCAGTAAAGCGGAAACACGGATCGGCGCCATCAGCCTGGGGCGAGCCATCCAATTCGTCGCCAATGCGTCCGTGCTTGGCTACGATGTTCGCAGTGCAATGGTCCTGTACGGAGAACCCAGAACGCCAAGCTTGAGGGTATGGGATTGCGAACGTCTATGGGCGCAATATGGTGGCGCTCTGCTCCAGCCAGCCGAGCGTTCGGCTGATTGAATTGCCCACTAGGCGACGGGATGCTCGGAGCACGGCGGCACGGCTTCGACTTCCTCGGTCGGCCATCCAGCTTAAGGCTGAGTACAACGCGCTCCGCCCGATCCCGCAATGCTCTATCTGAACGTCGGCTGACGGTCCCCGCTGACAATTAGCTATAGCTAATATACTATACCTCTCAAAAGCGAGGGGGTATCATTGAGACAGCCACGAGGATGGATTGCGCTGGCATGGCTTCTCTTGCCCGGCGATGCGGATGCCCACGATTGGTATGCCGGCAAAAAAGATCCGGTTCTGCAATACGATTGCTGCGGCAACAAAGATTGCCATCCGATAGACTCTCGCGCCGTGAGGGAGACCAAAGACGGCTATTACGTCCGCCTTCCCCGTCCTGCCTATCTGAATGAGCCACAACAGCCGGAGTGGTTTATTCCCAAGGAGCGCGCCCAAGTCTCCCTTGATGACCGCTACCATCTCTGCGAGCGTTTAATGACGTTCTATCGAACGATCATTCCCCATATGAAGTTTGAAGCTTACCACAGGTTCAAATGGACGTGTTTCTTCGTGCCTAAAGGCACGAGTTAGATTCAATCTGGCGCACCCAGCAATCGCCATTCCCATGCCCACGCCAAGGGCGGTAGCAAAGCCCATGAGCGGCTTGCCACTCCAGGCGTCCACCGGCTGCGCTCTGAGCGAGTTCTTTCACTTGAGGATGAAATAGAGCGGGACGAGAAGTGCGAATGCCGCGATACCTGTGAGGAATAGGCTTGGTCATGAGTCCCCTGCGGCAATTTCATAAACCACTCACAACTAATTTAGCTTAATACGCAAGGAACTAAAACGGCGCGGCACCCTTGAATCGCGGTTTACGGGTCAGTTCATGCGCAGCATGCCGTCGCCCAGATCGTTTGCCGAATATGCCATCATCGCATTTCCACTCGGAACCACAGTCGGGCTGGGCTTTCATACCTGAGCGCGTAGAAGTCGGCGACGCACAGTTGCGGTACCCAAGGAAATGCTGGAGGGGAAGGAACTCTCCGGGGATTTGGAAATTGAACCCAAAACCCAGGATGGCGAGGCTCCATATGTTTAAACACAACGAATTGCTGATGCTTGAGGGCGCCTTGGCGGCTATCCTGCCTGTGGCCTGTGGACTGCTTCTGCTTACGTGGGCCTTGTGATCTGTGGCTGGTAGCGGCGAGAGAAGCTTAGGAATATAGTCCTCACTGTTGAGGCACCCCTCTTCAAAACAGGAGGTCGCCAATGGCCAGAACTAAACCTTTCAAGCAGTTATCGCAGACCGAGATCGAATGGTTCCTGGTGGCAGCGGAAGCGCTCACCCTGAGCATCATCAAGCCGTTCATATCACCGCACTGCGACCACTACCGAACTACGCGAGTCTTGCATGAGGTGCCGTTGAAGGCGGCGCCGGAAGTGACCGGCAGGTAAGTCGAGTTCATCCGCTGGAACACCACAGGACCGGTGAGGCCGCCTACGGTTGGGTAGCGCCGAACGTTTCCGACATTTCTGTCGCAGGTGCAGCACGGTGCGTTGGCCAAGCCCTGACGAATTGGGCAGCCCGCTTCCCGGCACGTCGGACTGAAGTCTGCTCCAAACGCATTGGTCTCACCAAGCCGTTGTGCGGAAAAGCCTACATATACGGTTCTTGTTATCTCCGGAAAGCTCGGAGAATGAGATGGATAGAAGCGACGCTCGTCAGCGCGTTGGAACGACACAACGGCGGATGGTGATAAAGGGAAGGCTACGCAAACAACGATGGCCCGAAGGTTATAGCCGCACTGCTTAACTGTAGCGTGGCTTCTGTTAAAGCCACGGCCAGCCAGTTGGACATCACCCGCACCCAGAAATCCGCCGCAGACTTTCGTCGTGGCTTCGCAGGGCCAGCAGACATGCTGGTGCACTACAAGGAATTGTTGGCCAACAATTCAGCGCGAAGGAAAGTGGAGGGCTACTGGGGTTGGTATTGGCACAGGGTGAAACGCCCGAGCGCACACAGAAAGAAGAGAGTGAGTTCTTGGATTACGGCCAAGAAGCCGATCGCTGTCTGCTAGCTGTTTCGTGGATGCGATGAACGTGCCCGTGCAATTTGCTCGCTAGCCGACTGTAGGAAGCGTACAAGCGGCGCTACCCAGCTTTAATTCCTAACGTGACCGGGGTGCTCGATCTCAGCCATCAGCCGGTTGAATGCGGCGGCGTCCTCCACCGTGTCGAATGGTCTTGCTGTAGCTGTTCCGTCGGCCGCCAGTACGACAGCTAGGAAGGGAAGGCCGATGATTGGTGGCGTGTAGACGACGTACGTTGGGCGCTTCTTCATAGCCTCTAATACTTCGGCCGAGGGCGCCGGCCAACGTGGCCTATGTGGCTAGATGGCAAGTGAAACTTTGCGCCTGGCTAGCCCGTAGCAAATCTGGATCTGGCGTGACGGAACATTAGCCGCTTCTAAAGGTTGTTGCGCGCGGCAGGTTGGTGCCTTTCATCGCCTACCGAAGATCGGGTCTCCGATCGGCCCGCGCTTTTCTCCGCCAGAGGGGCGCGGGCTTTCGCGTCTATATAGGAAGAAGGATGACCGACAACCCTGTTAAAACTTATGTGGTGAGCGTCTTCGAAAAGCCAAGCTGGCGCACTGTGCTGACCACCAGGGACAAGCAGAAGGCCCTCGATATGGCCAAAGAGATCGGCGACAAGGTGCGTGTCGAGGAGATCACGCCGAAGCCCAAGAAGCGCTAAGAATGGCCGGCGCCAGTTGGGAGTTGGGCGGCACTGGGGATGACGCCGGCCCGACGAACCGTGAGGTCTGCCGCACTGCTCGACCGTTAGTAAGTCGGCACAAGAGCGTCCCAAAAAGGCTTTCGGCGCCTCCGTCGTGGGAACGAAAAAAGAAGAGAAGCAGAACTTTCGTGTGCGATTTTTGCACAAGACATCCCATAACTGTCTGATATTATTTAAGTATCTGCCCCATCCATCATCGGGGCTATGGCTAGCCTATGTGATTGATATTGCTTCATTCTTATAATAGCTCAACTGGCTAGTTCACACCACACGAGAGACAGTCCTTCGGCGTGACCATACGCGACTTTAGGCAACAGGTGCTGAACGCCAGACTGGCCTCGGCGAGCCGGCGTACTCACCGACCTTCATATCGACGACATGTGCGATGTAGGCAAGTCCCCTCGCCGCTCCAAGGCCGCCGCCCTCGTTTCGACGGAGAGTGAAATGGGCCGGTACAACCGGCCCGTTTTCAATCAAGCCTCCTCAACGGATTCTTCCTCGACTTGTGCCGGGATCTCATCCGGTACGATTTGCGGTCCAACCCGGTCGGCAACGAGCATCGAAAGCATCATCTCGACAAGGCCGGTGGCGGCCCCTTTCTCGCCACCGGTAGCGCCGATCTGGATCTGCGGCACGATCGGCAGCCTGCCATTCTCGATCGCCTCGGCGAAGCGCATGAGAACCTGCGCGTTGAGCTGATAGTCGGGGCCGCCGAAGGCCGCGATCTTCTTCTCGGTGGCCTCGGCCTCCGCCAGACCGATGGCGCGTACCTTTTCGGCATCGGCAAAACCGGTCGCCTTGATGCGTTCGGCATCGGCAAGCGCGATGGCCTTGATCATGTCGGCCTCGCCATGACCGGCGAGGCGCACCTTCTCGGCTTCTGCCTTGGCAGTGACCTGAATGGTTTCCGCCTGCTGGCGGGTGCGGGCGAGTTGCGCCTTGCCTTCGTTCTCACTGATCTCGATGGTAAGGGCCGACGTTGTGATCTTGGCTTGCTGTTCGGCGAGCGCCTCCTTCTCACGCAAGGTGCGTTCCTGGATGGCCGCCTTCTCCTGCAATTTGTAAGTCTCGACCTTTTCGACCGCGATCTGGCGCTCGCGCAGCTGGATCAGGATCTGCTCTATGCTGTTCTGGCCATTGGCGGCCCTAGGCGTACCAATCAACACTTCCTGCAGCTCGAGGCTGTAGGTGTTGAATTTCTCGCGCATTTCCTCGCCCGATTTGCGCTGGATATCGCTACGCTCCTGCAAAAGCTGGATCAGCGTCTTTGTCTGGGCGATGTTCTTGAAGTAGGCGGAAACCATCGGGTCGAGCGTCTGTTCGACCAGCCGCTTGATGTCACCGAAACGCTGCACCACGAGCGGCGCCTTCATATAGTCGATATGCACGACGACGGAGAGCGGCAGCACAGGTTCGAACGCATCCTTGGTGATCAGCGACACTTCGGACAGGTTCTCGTCCAGCCTGTGTTCGCCAAACTGCTCCTTCGTCCATTTGAGCACGAAATTGGTGGTCGGCACGGTGATGATGTTGCCGGCATAGGTATTGAACGCATATTTGCCCGGCAGCAGCGGCGTTGACCAGACACCGCGCGCGCCGATTTCGACCAGCTCGCCGTGTCGGTATGCCTGCCCGGATATATCCGTGCCGTGGCGGCCGTTGTAGGAGACGACGACACCCACCGTGCCAACGTCGATGATCGTCTTCTTGACCAGTTCGACGGTCGCGAAAATGCGATTGAGGAAGTAGCTGCCGTCGGCCAGCACCTGCAACTGCCGGCCACGGTAGCCACCGGCACTGAGAAACTTCTCCGGGTCCTGAAAATTATTGTGGAAGTTCGGGTCGTTCGGATCGTTGGCGACGGTCGGTGCGATGATCTCGCCGTCCGGCAGGGCCGGACCGTCATGGATGGTGACGATACCGATCATGTCCTCGGCATTATGGATGACGATTGGCTCGTAGCCGCCCCGCTCCGAGATCATGCTGGACATATTGGTAAAAAGGCTTTGTTCCGACGCGCTCAGATTAACGGCATAGATCGACTGGGCGGTCAGCACGATGAATTGTGCGAGATTGATGGCATAGATGCCTTCACGCAAGACCTTGCGCTGCGGTCCTTTCTGTCCGCCTTTTTCGAGAAAGCCGCGCACATCCTGGAAGTCATCGGCGTCGGTGTTGGAAGCCAGTGTCTGCGTTGACGGCAGCGGCTTGCCATCACGGGCAAAGACATAGCCGATCTGACCTTGCGGGATGGTGACAAGATTGGCGCGATGCATCGAATACTGGAACGGCATGAAGAAATGCAGGCCACCGCGCACGACTTCCGGCTGGTAGCCTGCCTCACGGTTGAGCGCGATGAAGCCATTGCTGACGGAGCCTCGAAAACTCCATAGTTTTTCCAGGATGCCGAGCCTGTCGTTCGGGATGTAGCGGACCACGCCGCTCCACCAGACCAGGATTGCCAGCACGACGACCAGCGCGGCCACTTCGATCGCCGTCCATTCCATCGGGCCGAGATACTGTAGGGCTTCCATCTCTTGTTTCCTGCGGGCGCGCGGGTTTGTTCACCCAACGGCCACCCGGTTGGTGTTGATTCATGACGTGGGGAGATCGCGCACCGACGCGCCCGACGCACCAAGGGCGTGTCGAACGTTTGGGCTGCTCATTGTCTGGGAAAATGACCGCGCGTCCCGAGTCCCCAGTGAGGGAGGCGTGGCCTCAGCGATGTTACATCGGTGTTGCCTTGATAGACATAACGGCAGATGACGTAGGGATCGCGCCTACAGGTTTAAAGATAGTCCGCGCGGAAATCGTATAAGTATTTTCCAATCAAAGACGAGAACACACCCGACGAAGGCCGAACAGATCCCGGAATGTCCGTGTCACTCTTCCCGGAACGCTCGCGCTATCTGATCGGCCAGCGGCTTCACGAGGTAGGACAGCATGGTCCGGCTGCCGGTGGAGAAGAATGCCTCGACAGGCATGCCCGGCGCCAGGGTGAGGCCCTTCAGTTTCTTCAGCTCCGTGCGCGGCAGGCTGACGCGAACCGTGTAGAAGCCAGCGCCACTGCGCTCGTCGACGCTGAGATCGGCGGAGATCTCGTTGACCGCGCCGTTCAGTTCCGGCGTCACGCGCTGGTTGAACGCCGAAAGCTTCAGGGCCACGTCCTGACCCAGCGAGAGTTGGTCGATGTCCTGCGGGGCAATGCGCGCCTCAACGGTCAGATCATCCGCCACAGGCACCACGAGCATGATGACCTCGCCCGGCGAAATCACGCCGCCGATCGTGTGGACGGCAAGCTGGTGGACCACGCCATCCTGCGGGCTGCGGATGTCGATGCGCTTGAGCTGGTCTTCGGCGGACACCTTGCGTTCAACGAATTCGGATATTTTTCCCTGAACGTCGCGCAGTTCGGTCGCGACCTCGCTGCGCAGATCCTGGTCGACCTGGATTATCTGCAGCCGGGTTTCGGCGATGCGGCCCTTGGCCTGCGCAATCGATGCCGTCAGTTGCCCGTGTTCGCCGTCGAGCCGCACCGCGTCGCGCTCCAGCGCCGTCATGCGGTCGATCGAGACCAGCTTCTTCAGCCAGAGCGTGCGGATGCTGTCGAGCTCGGTGCCGATCAGTTTTATTTCCTGGCTCTTGGCCTCCCGTTGCTCGGTGAGTCCCGAGGCCTCCTCGGCAAGCTGCGCGATACGCTCTTGCAATTGAGCCTTTTGTCCGGCGCGAGCCTGCCGGCGAAACTCGAACAGCGACTTTTCGCCGGCCATGGCGCGCTCGACCGCTGGGTCGTCGCGCCTCGACGTCAATGAGGCCGGAAAATCAATGTCGGCATGGTCGTCGCGCTCGGCTTCGAGACGCGCCAGACGTGCCTCGAATTGGTCCAGGCCCTTCGTGACGATGGCCAGATTGGCGCGGGTGACGGTCTCGTCGAGACGGATCAGCACCTGACCGGATTTCACCGCATCGCCTTCGCGCGCCAGAATTGCGCCGACCACGCCACCGGTGGGATGCTGCACCTTCTTGACACTGGAATCGACGACCAGCTTGCCCGGCGCGATCACGGCACCGGAAAGCTCGGTGACCGCCGCCAGACTGCCGGCGCCACCAACCAGAAAGATGCAAGCCGCCACGCCGCCCAGCAGATAGCGTCGGATGGTCCTGTCGATGGTGGGGGCCACGGCCATCAGGATGCGTTCTCCTCGGGCGCGGACACGACCTTCAGCGGCACGCCAACCGGCCGGGTGACCTTGTTCAGGACTTCGTTCTTCGGCCCGAATGCCTGGACCCGGCCATTGGCCATGACCAGAACCTGGTCGAGGCTCGCCAGCGCGCTTGGACGATGCGCTACAACGATGGCGATGCCGCCGCGGGCGCGAACGCCCTGGATCGCCTCGGTCAAGGCGGCCTCGCCTTCGGAATCGAGGTTCGAATTGGGTTCGTCGAGGACGACCAGGAACGGATCGCCGTAGAGGGCGCGCGCCAGCGCCACCCTTTGCCGCTGGCCGGCCGACAGGGCCGACCCGGCCTCGCCGATGCGTGTCTCGTAGCCTTCCGGCAGATGCACGACCAGGTCGTGCACGCCCGCCGCCCGGGCGGCGGACAGGATCTTGTCCGAAGGCGCCTCGGGCTCGAAACGCGCGATGTTTTCGGCAATGGTGCCGTCGAACAGCTGCACATCCTGCGGCAGATAGCCGACATGCCGGCCGAGTTCCTCCGGCGACCATTGGTCAAGCGTTGCACCGTCCAGCCTGACGGCGCCGCGGCCCGGCAGCCAGATGCCGGCGACCGCCCGCACCAGCGAGGACTTGCCGGACGCGCTCGGCCCGATAATGCCGAGGCCGGCGCCTTTCTCCAGGGCAAAGCCGGCATCCTGCACGACCACGCGCCGCTCGCCCGGCGGCGTGACGCTGATGCCTTCGACCACAAGCGCCGCTGTCGGCGCCGGCAAGGAGACTGTGGTCGCCGCCTCGGGAAGCAGCGCCAGGAGCTGGGTGAGACGCGCCCAGGCCTGGCGGGCGGTGACGAAGCTCTTCCAGTGCGCGATGGCCAGTTCGATCGGCGCCAGCGCCCGGCTCATCATGATGGAACTCGCAATCATGATGCCGCCCGTCGCTTCTTGGTGAATGACGAGCCACGCGCCGATCGCCAGTATGCCGGATTGCAGCATCATGCGCAGGATCTTGGAGATGGTTCCAAGCGTGCCGGCGAGATCGCTCGCCTTGGCGTTGGTGCCCAGATACTCGGCGTTGATATCGGCCCAGCGTCCGGCGATGCGAGAACCGAAACCCATCGCCTGAAGCACTTCGACATTGCGCCGCGTCGCCTCGGCCAGCGTGTTGCGCGCGGCGGCCTGGCGGTTGGCTTCCTTGGCGGGCTCGCGCGTGCGGGCCTCGGCAAACAGCGTCAGGCTGAACAGCATGACGGCGCCGGCGAGCGCCGTCATGCCGATCCAGAAATGGAAGAGGAAACAGATGCCGAGATAGAGCGGCATCCATGGCAGGTCGAAAAGCGCTGTCGGCCCCGCGCTCGACAGGAACGACCGCACCTGGTCGAGATCACGCAGCGACTGCAGCCCATCGCCGGCGAGCTTGGTGCGCAAGGGCAACCGCATCAGTGCTGAATAGACCTGGCCGCTCAGCTTGGTATCCAGTCCCATGCCGATGCGCACCAGCAGCCGCGACCGGATGAGCTCCAGCACACCCTGGAAGACGAACAGCGTGCCGGCAAACACCGCCAGCCCGACCAGCGTCGGCACGCTGCGTCCGGGGATGACGCGGTCATAGACCTGCAGCATGAAGAACGAACCGGTCAGCGCCAATATGTTGACGACACCGCTCATCAGCGCGATGCCGGCAAAGGCGCGGCGGAAAGAAGCCAGAACCTCCGCGAGTGTCGTTCGCGGCGGCTCGGATGGACGGGATTGCGGCATCGCCTTCAAATGATTTCCAGTTCAGGCATCAGGCGGCGATGAACTGGAAATCGTCCTGATGAAGATTTGCCAGCGCAACATTCTTCAGGGTCAGCGTGTTGCCGGCGTCATGGGTGATCACCGTGTCGGCGCCGACCTGGGTGGCGGCGGCGAGCACGGAGGCGAAGTCGGCGAAAACATCGTTGCCGAACTGGATGACGTCGTCCGACGCGGCTCCAGCGGCGAAGTCCGTGATCGTGTCGAGGCCGAACCCGGCTTTGAATATGAAGGTGTCGTTGCCGGCGCCGCCCGACAAAAGGTCCTGACCGCCCCGCCCTTCTATCGTATCGTTGCCGCCGCCACCGAGGAGCATGTTGGCCGATGCGTCTCCACGAAGGATGTCGTTGAAGGCGGACCCGATGACGTATTTGATGTTCGTCAACGTATGCGTTTCGCTGGTCGCGAACACGGTATCGCTCGAGGGGAAAGTGCCGGAATAATGCACGACCTGAGCACCAGGTTGCGAGATGGCATCTTGCAGTGACGCCGACGATGACAGTGCCTGACTGGTGATAACCACGTCGAAATCGCCAAGACGGTTCGAGTAATCCGCCCTGTTGAAAATGACGATTTGATCGATCGTGGCCGCTTGACCAAGATCCACCTGCCACCATTCGCCCACGTTGGGCGTTCCGGTGTGGGTCACGGAATTGTGGTCGAAAACGCCATCGGTGTTGCCGTCAATGGCGCGGCTGGCGTCGCCTCCCCAGCCGGTGGTCTTCTGGCTTGCCGTGCCGTCCAAGGCGACATTCTGCCCGTTGTCGAAGACCTGCACTTCGGCAAGAGAAAGGTAGTTGCCATTGGTCTGGTAGACGCGGACGAATTGCCCGACCAGAGCCGCATGGTTCACGACGGTGGTTCCAAGCGCCAGATCGACCGATACCGCATCAGCATTCGACGCATAACTGACCGTCGCGTTGGCCCGGGCAACCAGATCCGCCCTGTTCCAGATCGTGCCGTCGGCGAAGACGACCTTGTCGACGCCTTGGCCGTAATAGTCGTTGAGCGTGTCCTTGAGCAGGACCGAGCCGCCGTCGCCGGTACCCGGCGCGCTTTCGGCGATCACCACCGACACATCATTGCCGTTGCGCACCAGGCTTACGGCTGAAGGATTGATGTCGCTGAACACCAGCCGGTCATTGCCGCCGTTGTTGGTTCCCTCGAAAATGGTGTCGTTGCCGTCGCCACGGGCGTAGAGGTAGCTGTCGTCACCTCCGGCGCCATTGAGCGTATCGTTGCCGGCGCGACCCTGGATCGTATCGGCGGAGTTGAAGCCGGTAATGGAGTCGTTGCCGGCGGTTGCAGCCTGATCCAGCAGTTTGACCCTGATGTCGGCCCGTGTCCAAACGGTGTTGTCGGCAAAGACGACCTTGTCGACGCCTTGGTCGTAGTAGTCGTCGAGGCTGTTCTTGAGCAGCACCGACCCGCCGTCTCCTGCGCCGGGCGCACTCTCGGCGATGACCAATGTCACATCATTGCCATTGCGCACTAACGTTGCGGCCGCTGGGTTGATGTCGGTCAGCCATAACTGATCGGCGTTGCCGCTGCTCGCACCTTCAACAATCGTGTCGTGGCCGCCGCCGCGAGCGTAGCGGTAGGTATCGCTGCCTGAGAATCCAACAAACGTCTCATCTGCCGCGGTGCTGGTCAGCAGCCTGTCGCGTAGTTGGGCCCTGGTCCAGATCGTGCCGTCGGCGAAGACGACCTTGTCGACGCCTTGGCCGTAATAGTCGTTGAGCGTGTCCTTGAGCAGGACCGAGCCGCCATCACCGGCGCCCGGCGTGCTTTCGGCAATCACCACAGACACATCATTACCGTTGCGCACCAGGCTTACGGACGCAGGATTGATGTCGCTGAACACCAGTCGGTCGTTGCCACCGTTGTTGGTTCCCTCGAAAATGGTGTCGTTGCCGTCGCCACGAGCGTAGAGGTAGGTGTCGTCGCCACCAGCGCCGTTGAGCGTATCGTTGCCGGCGCGGCCTTGTATCGTATCGGCGGAGTTGAAGCCGGTGATGGTGTCGTTGCCGACGGTTCCGGCCTGGTCCAGCAGCTTGACCCTGATATCGGCCCGGGTCCATGTCGTGCCATCGGCAAAGACGACCTTGTCGACGCCCTGGCCATAGTAGTCGTCGAGGCTGTTCTTGAGCAGCACCGAGCCGCCGTCGCCGGCGCCCGGCGTACTTTCAGCGATCACCACCGTCACGTCATTGCCGCTGCGCACCAGGCTGACGACGGCAGGGTTGATGTTAATAAACACCAGCCGGTCGTTGCCGCCATTGTTGGTGTCTTCGGTGACGGTGTCGTTGCCATCGCCACGAGCGTAGAGGTAGGTGTCGTCGCCACGGGCGCCGTTGAGCGCGTCGTTGCCGGCGCGGCCCTGTATCGTATCGGCGATGTTGAAGCCGACAATGGTGTCGTTACCGGCGGTTGCAGCCTGATCCAGCAGTTTGACCCTGATGTCGGCCCGGGTCCAAATCGTGCCGTCGGCGAAGACAACCTTGTCGACACCCTGGCCGTAATAGTCGTCGAGGCTGTTCTTGAGCAGCACCGAGCCGCCGTCCCCGGCGCCCGGCGTGCTTTCGGCGATCACCACCGTCACGTCGTTGCCGTTGCGCGCCAGGCTCACGGCCGAGGGATTGATGTCGGTCAGCAACAGCCGATCGCCGCTGCCGCTGTTCGTGTCTTCAACAATCGTGTCGTTGCCGCCGCCGCGGGCATAGCGGAAGGTGTCATCGCCCCAAAACCCGGCAAACGTCTCATTGGCGGCAGTGCCGGTCAGCAGCATGTCGCGCAGCTGGGCCCGGGTCCAAATCGTGCCATCGGCGAAAACGACCTTGTCAACGCCTTGGCCGTAACTGTCGTTGAGCGTGTCCTTGAGCAGGACCGAGCCGCCGTCGCCGGCGCCTGGCGTGCTTTCGGCAATCACCACCGTCACGTCATTGCCGTTGCGCACCAGGCTGACGGCAGCAGGGTTGATGTCGCTGAACACCAGTTGGTCGTTGCCGCCGCCGTTGGTTCCTTCGTTGATTGTGTCGTTGCCGTCGCCACGGGCGTAGAGGTAGGTGTCGTCGCCGCCGCCACCATTGAGCGTGTCGTTGCCGGCATGGCCGGCGATGATATCGGATGAACCCGTTCCGTTGATCGTGTCATCGCCGCTTGTGCCGGATGCCGAAACCAGCATGGCCCTGATGTCGGCCCGGGTCCAGATCGTGCCGTCGGCGAAGACGACCTTGTCGACACCCTGACCGTAATAGTCGTCGAGGCTGTTCTTGAGCAGCACCGACCCGCCGTCGCCGGCGCCCGGCGTGCTCTCGGCGATCACCACCGTCACGTCGTTGCCGTTGCGCACCAGGGTCACGGCCGAAGGATTGATGTCTGTAAACACCAACCGGTCGTTGCCGCCATTATTGGTGTCCTCGGTGATGGTGTCGTTGCCGTCGCCGCGGGCGTAGAGGTACGTGTCGTCGCCACCGGCGCCATTGAGCGCGTCGTTGCCCGCGCGGCCCTGGATCGTATCGGCGGTGTTGAAGCCGGCAATGGTATCGTTGCCGGCTGTTGCAGCCAGATCCAGCAGTTTGACCCTGATGTCGGCCCGGGTCCAAATCGTGCCGTCGGCGAAGACCACCTTGTCGACGCCCTGGCCGTAATACTCGTCGAGGCTGTTCTTGAGCAAGACAGATCCGCCGTCACCGGCACCCGGCGTACTTTCGGCGATCACCACCGTCACGTCATTGCCGCTGCGCGACAGGCTCACGGCGGCGGCATTGATATTGCTGAACACCAACCGGTCGTTGCTGCCATTGTTGGTGTCTTCTGTGATGGTATCGTTGCCGTCGCCGCGGGCGTACAGGTAGGTATCATCGCCGCCAGCGCCACTGAGCGCGTCGTTGCCTGCGCGGCCCTGGATCGTATCGGCAATGCTGAAGCCGGCGATCGTGTCGCTGCCGCTCGTACCCGCCCGGTCGAGCACGATCACCCTGAGATCGGCCCTGGTCCAGACCGTGCCGTCGGCAAAGACGATTTTCTCGATGCCGCGGTTGGAATTGTCTTCCAGCGTTTCCTTGACCGGGACGGAGCCGCCGTCACCGGCGCCCGGCGCACTTTCGGCGATCACCAGCGTCAGGTCGTTGCCGTTGCGCACCAGGCTGATATCGGCCGGGTTGATGCCTTCCAGCACCAGCCGGTCATCGGTGCCGCCATTGATGTCTTCGACGATGGTGTCGTTGCCGTCGCCGCGTTGATAGTGATACTCGTCATTGCCGCCGCCACCGAGAAGAGTGTCGTTGCCCCTGCCGGCGCGAACCAGGTCGTTTCCGCTTGTTCCCGTTACCGTGTCGTTTCCAGCAGTGCCGCCGACGAAATCGATGTTGGTGAACAGGTCACTTTTCGACCATGCCGTGCCCCCGGCGAAGACAATCCCGTCGACGCCGCTGTTGGGGTACGGGTCCGCATTGTTCTTCAACTGGATGGATCCGCCGTCGCCGGCGCCCGGCGCGCTCTCGGCGATGAAAAGCGTCACGTCATTGCCGTTGCGCACCACCGTCACATCCGAGCGGCTGATGCCCTCGAGAACGAGGCTGTCTTGTCCACCGCCGGAAGGTCCTTCGATGATGATGTCGTCCCCGTCGCTGCGGGCATAATGATAGGTGTCGCTGCCATCGCCGCCGGAGAGCGTGTCATTGCCGGTGCCGCCGCGCAGATCGTCATTGCCTCCGCCGGCATCGACAACGTCGTTGCCGGCACCCGCATTGATGATGTCGGCGCCACCGAAGCCCGTGATGGTGTCGTTGCCCGCCGTGGACACCTGGGCAAGGTACATCGCCCGCAGCTCCGCCCGCGTCCAGATGGTGCCGTCTGCGAAGACAATCTTATCGACGCCTTGGCCATTGTTCTCGTCGAAATTGGCCTTGAGCAGGATCGAGCCGCCATCTCCGGCGCCCGGCGCGCTTTCGGCGATCACCAGCGACGCATCGGCGCCGTTGCGGACCAACGTCACGGCCGACGGATTGATCCCGGTCAGGACCAACTGGTCGCCGGCGCCGCCGCCGCTGTCTTCCTGGATCGTGTCGTTGCCGTCGCCGCGGGCATAAATGTAGGTGTCGTTGCCGGCGCCGCCGTAAAGACTGTCCGCACCCTTGCCGCCGGTAAGCGTGTCGGCGCCATCGCCGGCGAAGACCTGGTCGTTGCCGTCGCCGGCATTGATCGTGTCGTTGACGGCAAAGCCGGTGATGACGTCGTTGCCCGACGTCGAGGACTGGGCAAGGAATGCCGTGCGCAGTGCGGCCCGGGTCCAGATCGTGCCGTCGCCGAAGACGATCTTGTCGATGCCCTGGTCGTAATATTCCTCGAAATTGTCCTTGAGCAGGACGGACCCGCCGTCGCCGGCGCCAGGCGTGCTTTCGGCGATGACGAGCGTGACGTCGTTGCCGTTGCGCACAAGGCTCACCGCCGACGGGTTGATCCCCTGCAGCACCAGCCGGTCATCGGTTCCGCCGGAAGCCGCCTCGATGATGGTGTCGTTGCCGTGGCCGCGCGCGTAATTGTAGATGTCGTTGCCCTTGCCGCCGTCCATGACATCGTTGCCGGCGCCGCCGGTGATGGTGTCGGCGGCATTGAAGCCGGTGATGGTGTCGTTGCCCGAGGTCGAGACCTGAGCCAGCCAGGCGGCCCGCATGGAGGCGCGTGTCCACGCCGAATTGTCGGCGAAGACGATCCGGTCGATGCCACGATCGGTGACGTCCTCGAAATTGTCCTTGAGCAGGATCGAGCCGCCATCGCCGGCGCCGGGCGCGCTTTCAGCGATGACGAGCGTGACGTCGGTGCCGTTGCGCACCAGGGTGACATCGGCCTGATTGATGTCGGTGAAGACCAGGCGGTCGCTGGAACCGCCCAGGCTCAGCTCGGTGATGGTGTCGTTGCCGTCGCCCCTGATATAATTATAGGTGTCGTTTCCGGCGCCGCCATTGAGGATATCGTCGCCCTTGCCGCCGGTGATGGTGTCGTTTCCGGCCAGCGCATTGACGATGTCGTCGCCCTCACCCGCATCGATGATGTCGACGCCGCTCGTGCCGGTGATGGTGTCGTTCCCGCTTGACATCGGCTATCCCCTTACGTCCAGAAACATTAGATATACTTAATATATTGGATCGATAGAGCTCTTACTAAGGTGAGTATTACCGATTTTTTGGGGAATCCAAGCCTATGCATTACAAATTTATTTGTCATGTAAGATTCGGTGGGAAAAATACTTACTGGATTGTTTACCGACGTAGCTGGCAAAGGAATTGGCCGCGACTCTATCCCTCTCCCGCGAACGAGAGCGGGCCGCTTCGATGCCTGCAATGGTTCAGTGCAGGCCCGCAAGCATATTGGTGACTGATGCGCCGAAAATCTCGACGCAGCCGCCAACCGCACCACGCTTCGCCCCCGCTTCATCGGTCGCGATTTCGGGATAGGCCGCAATGCGCTCCAGCCGGGCATGCTCCCCCGCACGGCTTTCGAAGACATAACCGGCGGAGCCGGCGACGGGCGTGCCTCGGCGGCTGACGGAGACCTCGATCGTGAAGGCCTGCTCGGGCGTCTTTTCACCCGCAGGTGCGCCGACCTTGACGATGCTGGCGAGCACAGGATTGGCCCGGCTTGTGACCAGGGCGCCACGGCGGGAGTTGACCGTGAATGTTCGATAGAGATCCAGCAAGGAGATCGAACGCAGCCCTGAAAAATCCTGCAACTCGGCCACCGCTTCGAACGGCGCGTGCTTGAAGCCACCCGCGACCTCGATTTTCTCCTGGGCGGCCGCGGCAAAGATGCTGGCGCCGCTACGCGAATATTCGACCGCGATCGCAAGCCGGTTGGACATCTCAGGATCGACGCCGAGCGAGGCAAAACCCTGGGCAAGCAGATTGTGATCGGCGGCGTTGAGATCGATCAGCCCCGAATGCCCTTGCAGCCGCGTCACGACAGCGAGGTCGCCGACCGTGCAGGAGACCGGTTCGAAATTCAGCGGCAGCCCGAGATCGCCCCCATCCCCCGAAAGCCGCGCCGCCAACACATTGGTCAGGCCTTCGGCGAGTAGCCCGAGCCGTTCACTTTCGGTCTCGTTCGAAGCGATCTTGAGGCGTGTCCAGGCGGTCAGGGCGAAGGTCGAGGTGATGGCGGAAACGATGAGGAGGAAGACCAGGACGGCGACGAGGGCGAAGCCATGTGGCTGAGGGATCGGGTGTTCAGTTAAATCCTCGGTCATTTGCGAGATAGTTTCTACGATCACGGCATTAGCAACGTTCGTGCCGCGTCCTTCATATCTTCGCTCGATTCAATTCCATTCAATTCACGATAGACAAACTTCGCTGCCAATATAGATGATTTTTCAAGAAATTTCGACTTAAATGAGAATTCTAGAAAATCAGCCACATCCAATCTCCTTAATTTTAATGCATATTCAGATGCCAGTATTATATGCATTACACTATAGCTGTCACCTCTTAGCTTGTATACGATCTCATCAATAGCCTCATCTCTACGACCCTCTTCCCACATAACCTGACACTCGGCTACGTGGCGCCTCACTGTACCTACCCCGTATGCCTCATCAAGAAATTCTCTCAGTCCATTATAGTCTTTCTCTCGTAGAAATTTCTTCTTTATGCCAAATATCCGATCTGATTCGCTCATGCTATCTACCCGAAGAATTATCTTCTTTTTCTATTTCCACCCCAATCAACAGGGTTCCCTCCGCATATTTCTGCCATGTAACCTTTCATACACATATTGATGTCATGCGGATCTGGTCCAAATAATCTTTTGTTAAAATTCTGGAATGTTTCATACAACTCCCAGCATTTATCTCTAGCCTTTTCTTTATCTTCCTTGCAGAAATCCTCGTCAATTGGCGCCATGCAAGAATTAGGGATTGGTCTAGGCTGAGGTTGCGATTGAAGTATTTGCAGTCCCATTCTATCGACATTCATCAATGGCGAGTTCTTAGCATAGGCCCACCTCGAGGGCCCATCCGGCATGCCAAGCGGATCGGGCTGCACATAACGCCCGATGCTAGGATCGTAATGCCGATGCCAATTATAGGCCAGCCCCGTTTCCATCTGGAACCACTGGCCGGGGAAGCGCTGGTTAAGTGTCGCCGTGCCGCTGATGGTACGCACCTCGCCATAGGGCAGATAGCTCGCTTGCCAGACGATGTTGCGGCTCTCGTCCGTCATCATGATCGGCCGCTCGAGATGATCGGTCAGCACATAGTACAGCGCCGGTGCCGTACCGGTGTTGTCGACCATGGCCAGCGGCCGGCCGTCCACCGAGATGTATTCGGTGACGAGCGTGCCGGAGGCGTTGTACTCGGCGATCACATTGCCATTGAGGTCGTGCACCATGTGCAGCGTCGTCGAGGAGGCGCTGATGGTGCGCGAGACTAGGCGGGACTGGTAGTCATAAATATAAGAGCCGCTCGCCGCGCCGCTGGTGGTGGCGCCCGAGAGCTGGCCTGCGGCATTGTAAGTGTAGGCCTTGGTCAGAGCTGGGGAAGCCGTCGCGTCCTGCGTGACGTTGCCGGCCAGGTCCGACTGGAAGCCGCGGCTCGGCGCACCGTTGGTGACGATGCCGGTCAGCCGGTTCGAGCCGGCCTGCAGGCTGTAGGTGTCGGTCGAGGTGACGCCGCCGATGGTGATCGTGCGCTGTGTGATGTTGCCGACGCCGTCGATCGTATAGGTGAGGCTGCCCCATGGACCGTCGGCGTTCTCGATGAAGCCGTTGGCCGTATAGGTGTAAGTCTCGTTGTTGGCGGCGTTGAGCTGGTCCTCGATGGAGGTCAGGTTGCGCTTGTCCTGGTATTGCAGCGCGCGCCGGATGAGGTCCTGGCCGAGCGACTGGTCCTCAACGCCATAGCCTACGATGCGGCCATCGGTGTCATAGTCGCGGCTTTCCCGGAGATCGTTGGCGAAGGCCGTGATGGAACGCGGGCCGAAGGGCGTGTAAGTACCCCACAACACCAGTTCCGTCGGCGACGACAGCGCATCCGGGCTCGTGCGGACCTGTTGCACCTCGCCTGCCGCGCCGCGGCCATATTCGACGATGCGGCCGGACGGATAGGTGATGCTCAACAGGTTGCCGGCATCGTCCCAGCTGTAGCCGACCGTGTAGGATTTCACCCCGATCGTTCGCACTTCCTGGACAACGCGGCCGAGCAGATCATAGGTGTTGGCAACCGTACCAGCGGCATCGGTGACACTCGTCGGGCGGCCCTTGCCGGGATTGCCGCCGGCCACACTGTCATAGGTGTAGGCGACATCGGAAGCGGTCTCCGACGGATAGCTCCGCGTCGTTATCCGCCCGGCATAGTCGTAGGTGTAGACGGTGATGATGCCGCGCGCGTCGGTCTTCTGGGTGACCTGACCGTCCCGATTGCGCACATAGACCACCGTGCCGATGTCAGGGCTGCTTTCCTGGATCACCTCCCCCCAGCCGTTGCGGACATAGGTGGTGACCACACTGCGCGGATCAGTAACGGAAGTCGGATTGTCGGTGGCGCCGAAACCTTGCGTCGTGGTGCTGTTGCGCTCATCGGCAAGGCTGATCAGCCGGTCGAGCCCGTCATAAGCTGATGTCGCAGCATTGCTGTTGGGATCGGTGACGGAGGTTGGATTGCCGACCTTGTCATAGCCGTAGGTCCACGTTGCCGGGCCGACGCCAATGACCTGCCGCAACCGGCCGAGCTCGTCGAAGGTCCGGGTGACCTCGAAGAACAGCTGCGAATTGACGTCCGTGGACTGTTCGCTGGTGCGGTTGCCCATGGCATCATAGGCGTAGGTCACCTTGTCGCCCAGGCCATTGGTGACGGATGTGACGCGATTGGCGCCATCATACTCCATCGCCAGCACTGAACCGTCCGGATTGGTCAGCGTGGTGACATTGCCGGCATTATCGTAGGCGAACTCCGTCCTGGCCGAGATGCCCGAGGGGTCGTCGACCTTGGCCGTGAGGCGGCCCCTGGCATCATAAGTCAGCTCGCTGATGAGACCGTTTGCGTGAGCGATGGCAGTCGGCTGACCGCGGCCGTTGACGCCACCGACCGTGGTTACATTTCCGACTTCGTCCGTGACGCTGGCGAGATAGCCCGTCGCGTCATAGGTGTAGGACACTGTGTCGCCTGTTCCCGGCAACGGTCCATCGACCGAGGACAACAAGCCTGATGTCGTGTAGGTGTAGGCCCAGCTTCGCGTCTGGCCGTTCGTCGAATAGGGAACGGTCTGCGTGGTGGTGTCGGTCTGCGTCATCCCGGTCAACTGGCCGGATCCGTTGTAGGTATATTGCGTGGTGAGGCCGGGGGCCACTTTCGTATCGGGCACGTTGAACGTAGCGTTCCAGGTGATCGTGGTCTGCCGCTCCTCCGGCAAGCCATCCGCCTCGGCGATCTCGGTTGGCCGACCGCGGCTGTCCCTGACATAGCTTGTGACGCGGCCCTCCTCGTCGGTCCGCGACGCGACGAAACCCGCGCCGTCATAGGTCAGCGCGCGGGCCGATGCCGGGCAATTGGTCGAGGCCTGACCATCGACGCCGGCAAAGCGGATATCCCAGCTGCTGCCGGAGACAGGGTCGAATTTGTAGACTTTCACCCGTCCAAGCGCATTGGTGACGGTTCGGGTGATCTGCGAACCGGACGTGCCATAGGCAACCGTGACCCCGTTGGCGCCACCGGCGCCTGCGGCTGAAACAGACCGCCCATCCGCGTCATAGGCGTAAGTTTCAACGCGCACGCCGCGATGGTCGCTGATGCCGGTCAGGAATTTCGGGTAGTTCGCATCCTCATAGTGATAGGTATTGGAATCCACCACCGCACCGGATGCATCGCGCCACTGCACACCGACAAGACGCTGGATCACGGCACGCGACGGGGACGTGCCGGTGGGCGCCGGGTCGTAGAGATAAGTCGCCTTCGTGCCATCCGGGAAGGTGATGTCCTTGATCGCTTCGGGCATCCGCCGCGGCCAGGAGGCGTTCGGGTCAACCATCGGATAGAAGATGTTCCAGGTGAAAGACGCCGTGCGGCCAAAGCTGTCCACGAGCGACGTCAGTGCCCCGTCCGTCGAATAGTTGAGTTCCCAGGAGTAGCCGTCACGCTCACGCATGCCTGTCGGGCGGCCAACCCTGTAGCTCGCAGGGCTCAGATTGACCGGCGACATGGTGACGAAGGTCCAGACGCGGTCGTCTGGGCCGGTCAGCTTCCATTGCCTTGGCAGGGTCTTCATGTCGGCAAGATTGCTCGGCAAGGTTCCGACGAATGCCAGCCTGTAGGTATCTGATACGGCCCCCATCGCGGCCTGGCCTTGCCACGTGCCGTTCGACTGCAGCACAAAATCATAGCCCGACCCGTCCGGCGTCAGCAGAGTGACCTTGCCGGTTGGCGAGCTCGGCGATCCCGAAAACTCTCCGAGATGCAGTTCATAGCCAAAATTGAACTGCCAGCCGGTCGAGGGCGCAAGAGCAGGCCCATTGTAGCTGCTGACCCTGCCGCCGGCGAAACTCCGGTATTCCCGCCCGATGCGGAACCGGCCGTCCTGCGTGGCGAAATCGTCGACCCGATAGTACTGGGCCCCCGACCCTAGAATGATCGGATCGCCTTCAGTGGGGTTTGGCGTTTCCCCATCGCATAGAGGGCGTTCCGGCTTTAAATCGTCAACACACCGATCGTCGATCGTACGATGGTAACCACTGTCACAGCTGAAGGAAGCATTCCCCGGCAGAATGGTCGTGCAGGCAAAGACACCGGGGCAGGTGCCATCCTGAAAGTGCGTCCAATGACACCGTTGCGTATTTGGATCCTGTCCTGGGAACGCGCCAGTGAATCGGCTGTAGGCTCCAGCAACGGGCGATTCGTTTGGATCGGTGCCGGGCGGATGGTAGTGAGCCCATACGGCATAGCAGGCCTCCCGCGCGGTCGCGAACGGTCCGCCGTACCCGGCGCCCCATCCGCCGTGCAACGTCTGGGCGGTTGCTGGAACTGTCGCAAAACCGAGCGCGACGATCACAAGCAGCGCCGCGCAAAGCCGGGCACCCAGCATGGCCGCGCCCCGGAACATGCGAACGAAGCGCGCCTCAAATAGCAGAAAGTAAAATTGGCTAATTTTAGAGGAGTTTAATTTAGTATTTGATGCACAATCATGCTCATGTGACTGACAAAAAGCCATCACACACTCCCTCGCCGCAATCTACTATCAATACAATCATCGATCGTTGCGATGTCAAGTGTGTATATTCTTCATAGCGGCGGAAACCAGCGACGGATCGGAATATAATTCGCAAGATTTTAGGAAAAATCTCTATGCGTCGCCAAAAAAACGCAGTTTTGTCAGAGGCATGAGCCAATTATGCACTCATATCATCTGTCATTTATGGGAATGTCTTGCAGATAACACGTGCCACCTCTTCGATAGATTCTTGTCAAAAGAACTACACAAGAGGCCAAAGCAGAATCGACTAAACCCTAAACCGCTACTGCAAGGTGCACCTGCCTGGCGTCACCAGCTGCAAATCCAAATGCGACACCCGCACAATGAAGGGTTTAAGCCCCTTTTCGACCCAATGCGACTGGTCAGGGCATCTCCCTCACGCAGAAGTAACATACCCGTGATGGGCTGTTAAGGGCCTGTGAAGAAACCGACCAAGAAAATCTTCACTCAAATCATAAGACAATTCTAATTTACACTTTGATGTATTGTACATGTATGAGGGTTCTTATCTCCAAGGCTATGGAATCAGCTAGTTTCGAAAGGCGCCAAGTATTTATGGGGTTGCCGTCATGAACGATCCGAAAGCGGGAAGGCCCGCCTCCGACCCGCAGCAACTGGAACCCATGCTGATAGCGAGACAGCATGCGGGCGACATCGATGGCATGGTCGCGCTGTTCGAGGCGGATGCGGTGATCGACTGCGGTGACGGGCGTTTTCTGCGCGGCCGCCAAGCCATTCGTGAATACTATGCCGAAATTGTCGCGTCAGGACGGAAGTTTGCGGTCGGCGAACAGCGACCGGCGCTGATCTGCGGCGACCTTGCCCTCACCTCGACCCGACTGCCCGACGGTGATGTGACCAGCGAGGTTGCCAGGCGGCAAGCCGACGGCTCCTGGCTCTGGGTGATCGATCGCTATTCGGTCGCTTGGGATTAAGGCCTTGGCCCAGGGCCAACCATTTGTACCGTCCGAAAAACCGTGCGGCTACGTCGCGCAGACGCACAAAGACGCTGCGGCCGGTCAGGGCCGCAGTCGTAGCATTCAGCAATCCGGGTGCGGCTACCGCCGCAGCGCGTATACGCCGGCCATGTTTTCGCCGGCGACGGGCAGCGCCATGTCGTCATCCAGAAGCCGCGTGATCCGGGCAAAGCCGGTGAATGCCTTTCTGGCCTCCTCCGCCGACATCTGTCCCGACAAAGCTGCCGAGCAGCAATTCAGCGCGCACTGATACACTGGCCCACGTCGTCCCGTCGGCCATTTACGCAAGAAAACCATCGCCTCGGCGACACTATCCACTTCTTCTACAGGGTGTCCCTGCCCGCGCGAGATTCGCACAGGCGCAAAGAAATGCAGGTAGTCCATCGTTTCCTCCCGGTCGATCGCGGTGCCGCCCGATCGAACCTTATAAAACGCACCGGCCTGCGGTTGGTTCCATACAGGAAACAGAATCTTTCCAAAAATTTTTGGTCGCCAGCTAAACCGTCGGGAAGTGGCAGGCCACCTTGCGGCCGCGTCGATACTCCCTCAGTTCCGGCCGCTCGGTGCGGCATCGCTCGACCGCGATCGGGCATCGGGGATGGAAGCGGCAGCCGGATGGCGGCTTGAGCGGGCTCGGCACGTCGCCGGTGAGAATGATGCGCTTGCGCGTCCCGCTCGGCGTCGTCTCGACGACGGGAACCGCCGAGATCAGCGCCTGGCTGTAAGGGTGGGCTGGTGCTGCAAACACCTCCTCCGCCGGCCCCTCCTCGACGATCGAACCGAGATACATGACCGCGATGCGGGTCGATACCTGACGCACCACCGACAGGTCGTGCGCGATGAAAATGTAGGTGAGGTTCAGCTTCTCCTGCAGGTCGGCGAGCAGGTTGACGATCTGGGCCTGCACCGAGACGTCGAGCGCGGAGACCGGTTCGTCCAGCACGACCAGATCGGGATTCAAGGCAATCGCCCGCGCAATACCGACGCGCTGGCGCTGGCCGCCCGAGAATTCATGGGGGTAGCGCATGACATGGTCGGGCAAGAGGCCGACGAGTTCGAACAGTTCGGCGACGCGCGCGGTGATCTCGCGGGAGGAAAGCTTGCCGTGGATACGCAGCGGCTCGGCCACCAGATCGCCGACGCGCCGGCGCGGATTGAGCGATGCCGACGGGTCCTGGAAGACCATTTGCAGGCGGCGGCGCAGCGGCCTGAGTTCGGACAGCGACTTCGAGGTGATGTCCTCGCCTTCGAACAGCAGCTCGCCATCTGTGATCTCGTAAAGCCTCACCAGACAGCGCGCCAGCGTGGACTTGCCGCATCCGGATTCGCCGACCAGCCCGACCGTCTCGCCGCGCCGCACGGTGAGCGAGACATTGTCGACCGCATGCACGGTTCGCTTGCCTTCGGACGAAAAACGGGTGCCGATCGAGAAGCGCTTGCCGAGTGAGCGCGTCTCGAGGATTGGCCTGTCGGTCATCGGTCCGCTCATGCCGACACCTCCCGGAAGCACGCCGCCGCGTGTGTGCCGACGCCGAGGTCGGGCTTGCCTGTCACGCAGGGCTCGTAATGCACCGGGCATCGCGGGCCAAAGGCACAGCCCTGCGGCAAGCGCAACAGCGATGGCGGCGAACCGGGAATGGCCGGCAGACGGCGTGGCTTCTCGCCGGTCAATGGCGGGATCGAACCGAGCAACGCGCGCGTGTAGGGATGCCGAGGGTCGGAAAACAGCTCCATGCGGCTGCCGCGTTCCACAACGCGCCCGGCATACATGACCATCACCCGGTCGGCGAGCTCGGAAACCACGCCCATGTCATGCGTGATGAACACGACCGCCGATTTGTGCGTGGCGCGCAGCTTGCGCACGAGGTCGAGAATGCCGGCCTGCACGGTGACGTCAAGCGCCGTGGTCGGCTCGTCCGCCACCAGCAGGGCCGGATTGCACGACAGCGCCATCGCGATCACCGCGCGCTGGCGCATGCCGCCGGAAAGCTGGTGCGGGTAGCGCGACATCGCTTCGTGCGGATTGGGAAAATTCACCTCGGCCAGCAGTTCTTCGACGCGCTCCATCGCCTTGGCCTTGCTGATTTTCTGGTGCGCGCGGATCTGCTCGGCGATCTGCCAGCCGATCGTGTAGACCGGAGTCAGCGCCGTCATCGGATCCTGGAAGATCATCGCGATCTCGTTGCCGCGCAGGCGCCTCAATTCGCGCGGTGGCAGACCGACGAGTTCGCGGCCCTTGTAGCGGATCGAGCCCTCTATGGTGGCATTGGGATCGGTGATGAGACCCATCACCGCCAGCAGCGACACCGTCTTGCCGGAACCGGACTCGCCGACGACACCTAGGATCTCGCTTTCCTCGAGGTCGAAGGACACGCCGTCGATCGCCCGCACCAGACCGTCATTGGTGCGGAAGGATACTTTGAGGTCGCGCACCGACAGTATCATGATGTCCTCAGGCGCGGATCGAGAAGGATATAGACGAAGTCGACGACCGCGTTGGCGATCACCACGAACATGGACGCATACATCACCGTCGCCATGATCATCGGCAGGTCGAGGTTCTGCAGCGCGTCATAGGTGAGCTTGCCGATGCCGTGCAGCCCGAACACCACTTCGGTCAAAAGGGCCGAGCCGCCCACCAGCGCGCCGAAGTCGAGGCCGAACAAGGTGACGAACGCAATGAGCGATGTGCGCAAGGCATGGCGCAGCAGGATGCGCGTCTCCGACAGGCCCTTGGCGCGGGCGGTGCGGATAAAGTCTTCCTGCAGGGATTCGATGATGGCCGCGCGCAGCACGCGCCCGTAGATGCCGATGTACAGGATGGCCAGGGTGATCCACGGTATGATCAGAGTCAGGAACCAGCCTTTGGGATCGTCGGAGAAATTCTTGTAGCCGAGCGGCGGTACCCAGGAGAACGCCCAGCTGTCGTGGTAGCGGCTCTGGGTGATCAGGTTCATCACCTCGCCCAGCCAGTAGACCGGCATGGAAATGCCGAGCAGCCCGAGCGCCATCAGAAGCTTGTCCAGCCAGCTGTCGCGCGTGGCGGCGGCAACGATGCCGATGATGATGGAGACGACCACCCACAGGATCGCCGCTCCGAACACCAGCGACAGCGTGACGGGGATGGAATCCATGACCGCCGGCACCACCTTCCAGCCGCGATTGACGAAGGAGGTCAGGTCGCCTGTGACGAAGATCTTCTCCATCATCTTCACGTATTGCACGTAGAGCGGCCGGTCGAAGCCAAAATTGTGGCGCACCGCTTCCAGCACTTCGGGCGATGCATTGCGGCCGGCGATACGCGCCGCCGGGTCGGCGCCCGGCGTGGCGAAGAAGATCAGGAAGACGATGACCGAGATGCCGAACATGACGAACAGCATCTGACCGAAACGGCGCAGGATGGCGTAAAACATCAGTCGCGCCCCAGCCGAACCTTGGAGCGCGGATCGAGCGCGTCGCGCAAGCCGTCGCCGAAGACATTGAGTGCCATGACGGAAACCGCGATCGCCAGGCCCGGCACCAGCGCCACCAGCGGCCTGGTGTAAAGCAGCGCCTGCCCGTCCTGGATGATGGTGCCCCAACTTGCCGCCGGCGGCTGCACGCCGATCGACAGGAAGGAAAGTGCCGATTCCGTCAGCATGTTCAACGCCATCATCAGCGGCACGAAGACGATGAGCGTGGTGGTGATGTTGGGCAGGATATCGCGCCACAGGATGCGCCATCCCGGCACGCCGAGATTGATCGCGGCCAGCACGAATTCGCTGTGGCGCAGCGACAGCACCTGTCCGCGTATCGGGCGCGCCACATAGGGTACGTAGACGATGCCGATGATGATGACCGGCAGCCACAGGCTGCCGGATTCGATATCGATCGGCCCGATCCTGATGCCTTGCGCAATCGTGACGATGGAAAGCGAGATCGCCAGCAGATAGATCGGGAACGCCCACAAGACATCCAGCAGGCGCGACAGCACCGTGTCGGTGATGCCGCCGAAATAGCCGGCGATCAATCCCGCCGCCGTGCCGATGATCAGCGTGAAGATGGTGGCCGCCGCGGAGATCAGCAGCGAGCTCAGCCCGCCATAGAGCATCCGGGCCATGACATCGCGCCCCTGGCTGTCGGCGCCGAGGAAATAATTGCCGAGCCGCCAGGTGGGACCGAGCGGCGTGTAGCCGAGCCCCAGCCCCTCGGTCGACTGTTCCATCACCGGAACGTCGGCGCCGTCGATCTGGATGATGGCGTCGAGCGTCGAGGCGAACGGGTCGACGCCGGCCCATTTCGCGTAGAGCGGCGCGCTGAGGCAGGCCAGCACGATGAGGAGGAACACGGCCAGGGAAGCCATGGCAGCCCTGTCCCTTGCCAACTTGGCAAACGCGATGGCCCAGGGCCCTCGCGTCTTGCGCGGCATGGCGATGGCTTGGTTCGACACGGACGTGTCCCTCCAAAGGTCGTTACTGCACCCAGGACTGGGTGATCATCCAGTTGAACTGCCGGTTGAACTTGAAATTGCCGACCCGTTTGCTGACGAAGTCAAGCCGCTTCGGCGTGAAGAGGCCGACTGCCGGCGCCTTGTCCGTGACCTCTCTGTCGATTTCGGCCCACATTTTGTCGGCGGCTTTCTGGTCGGTGACGCCGAGATCCAGCGCCTTCTGCATCTTGGCGTCGATGTCCTTGTCGCAGAAGCCGGCGATGTTGATCGAGGCATCCGAACCTTCACGGAAGGAGGAGCAGCTGAACAGGATGTTCAGGAAGTCCGAAGCTGCGGGATAATCCTTGTACCACTGGGTAATGGACATCTGCACTTTGTTGTTAGTGTTCTGGATGTAGGTGAACTGGATATTGGGCGAGATCGGCTTGACGTCGGCGACATAGCCGATGCTGGTCAGAACGCTCTGCAGATAGACGCCGATGGAGCGTGAGATGGCGGTGTCCTCGGCGATGATGGTCACCTTCTGGCCCTTGGTGCCGGATTCCTCGACGAGCTGCTTTGCCTTGTCGAGATCGGGCGCGGACCATTTGGCGCCGGGGTTCTTGGTGAAGGGGCAGTAGTCTTCATGGCCGGGGAAATCCGGCGGCAGGACCTGGCAGACCGGCGAGGCCAGCACCTTGCCGCCGAACAGCTTGACCAGCGTGTTGCGGTCGACCGCGTAGGCAACGGCCTGGCGCGCCTTTTCGTTGTCGAAGGGTGCCAGACGGTTGTTCAGCGGCGCATACCACCACGCCGAAAGCGGCGAGATGTGCAGCTGATCCATGGACTTGCTGCCAAGTTCGCCCAGGCGGTCGCTCGGCAGCGCGTCGAACATCCAGTCCGCTTCGCCGTTCTGGATCGCGGTAACGGCCGCTTCCTCGGACAGGCCGAAATCATATTGTACGACATCCGGGTAACCGTCCGGCTGCGCTTCCTCGCTCCACTGCTTGAAGTTCGGATTGCGGGAAACCGTCATGCCCTTGTTGGGATCGAAGGCGGAGATCATGTAGGCGCCGGTGCTGGGAATGGGCTTGGAGCCCATGTCTTCGGCGGGCGTGTCCGCCGGCAGCACCACGGCATGCGGCAAGGCAAGCTTGTAGAGGATCTCGGCGTCGGGCTTGGTGAGATTGAGGGTGATGGTGCCGGCCGCTTCATCGCCGACAACGCCGCCTTCCAGCGTGCAGTTCTTGACGTCGGCCAGGCATTTGTCGGCGCCGACGATGCCGGCATAGAAGGTGCCGGAAGTCGGCCCGGAAACCTTGAAGATGCGTTGGAAGGAGGCGACGACGTCCTTCACGCCAAGCTCCTGGCCGTYGGAGAACTTGATGCCCTTGCGCAGCTTGAAGGTGAACGTCTTGCCGTCATTCGTAACCGCAGGCAGCGCCTCGGCCAGATCGGGCACGATGGTGAAGCCGTCCATGCCCTCGGCCTTGCGGAAGGCCACCAGGCCGTCATAGATCGGCTGGTACATCTGCCAGCCCTGGTCGGTGTAGTTGATGTGCGGATCGAGCGTTCCTGCCGCGGAGCGGGCCAGAAGGCGGATGGTACCGCCTCGGTGCTCCTTGAAGTACTCAGCCTGTGCCGGAGCGAGCCATGTGCCGGCCAGCAATGCGGCGGCCGATGCCGCCAAAAGCAGTTTCTTCATGTTTTAGTTCCCCTTTTCTCAGTTGTCGTTGTCGTCCAGGAAGTCGCCCACCACCCGCATGCACGCCTCTTGCTCCTCGACATGCGGCATGTGGCTGGAATGCTCGAATATCTCCCAACGCGATCCCTTGATGCCGTCCTTGTAGGGTTGCACGGTCGCGGGCGTGGCCTCGTCATAACGTCCGGAGATGATCAGCGTGGGAACATCGATGGCCGGCAGCCGGTCGATGATGCTCCAATTCTTCAGCGTTCCGATGACATGGAACTCGTTTGGCCCGTTCATCAGATGATAGACGGTCGGGTTGCGCGCGACCTGGGCGAAGGTTTCCGTCACCTCCGGTGGGAACGGCACGACCCGGCAGACATGCCGCTCGTAGAACCGCATCGTGGCTTCCTGGTAGGCTGGATCTTCCGTCGTGCCCGCCTGTTCGTGCCGGGTCAGCGTCTCCTGCACATCCCCAGGCAAGTCGGCGCGCAACCGGTTCGCCTCTTCGACCCACAGCTTCATGGAAGCCGGTGAGTTGGCGATGGTCAGGGACTTCAACCCTTTCGGCCGTGTGACCCCATATTCGGCGCCCAGCATGCCGCCCCAGCTTTGGCCGAGCACATGGAAGCCCGCGCGGATACCGAGATGATCGACGAGGTTTTCAAGCTCGTCGATGAAGAGCCGGGGTGTCCAGAAATCGGCACCCTTCTCCGGCAGCAAAGTGGAGTTGCCGCAGCCCAACTGGTCGTAGTGGATGACGGCACGGCCCCGTCGGGCGAGAAGCTTGTAGGCATCGACATAGTTGTGGGCGGCCCCCGGCCCGCCATGCAGGATCACCACCGGGGCCTTGTCGGCGCCAAGGTCGCCGGAGACGCGATACCAGGTTTCGTAGCCGCCGAAGGTAGCGCGCCCTTCCCTGCCCTTAATCTCAGACGCCATTCCGATTTCCCATCCCGTTTGAACGCATCTCGTTGTTGTCCTGACAGCAGGCGGCTAGTTCACCCTGGCCTGCACCCACTCTTCCAGCATCTGCACACCGAACGCCGTGGCGCCTTCGCGGCCGAGCGGCCGATCCGCGTCGGCCATTTCCTTGCCGGCGATATCGAGATGCACCCAGGGACGATCCTCGGTGAAATGGCGCAGGAACGCCGCGGCGTAAGGCGCGTCGCCGTCTTCCATGTCCTTGGCGTGGTGCCGGATATCGGCGAAGGGCGACTGCAAGCCTTCGTCATAGGCTTTGTCGAGCGGCAGCTGCCAGAACCGCTCGCCGACCGTTTCCCCCGCAGCGATCATCTGCGACGCGATGGCATCGTCGGTGCTGAAGAGACCGGCAAACACCGATCCCAGGCCGCGCATCACCGAATAGGTCAGCGTCGCCAGATCGACGATCACCGAGGGGTTGAAGCGCGAGGCGGCATAGTAGAGGCAATCGGCCAGGATCAGGCGCCCCTCCGCGTCCGTGTCGAACACCTCGACCGTCTGTCCCGAGGCCGTGGTGATGATGTCGCGCGGCTTGAGCGCGGTGCCGGACGGCATGTTCTCGGCGATGCCAAGCACGCCGACGGCATGAACCGGGCTGCCTTGCCGGGCGAGTGCGATCAGCAGCCCGACCACGGCGGCCGCGCCGCCCATATCGGCCTTCATGTCGAACATCTGCTCGCCGCGTTTGATGCAGAGGCCGCCGGAGTCAAAACACACGCCCTTGCCGACGAAGGCCATCGGTTGGGAAGGTGCGCCCTTGCCGCGATAGCGCAGCACCGCGACGCGCGGTGGCCGCGCCGACCCGGAACCCACGGCCAGGATCGCGTTCATGCCGAGTTCCTTCAATCGCGACGGATCGAGTATCTCGACATCGATGCCGGCTTCGCGCAGCGGCTCCAGATGATCGTGGAAATTGTCGGGATGGAGATGGTTCGGCGGCAGGTTGACCAGCGTGCGCGCATATTCGACGCCATCGGCGATGGCGTTGATCCGCGCCAGTGCCGGGGTCAACTCTACGCTGCTTGCTCCGACCAGTTGTACCCGCAACGTCCGGTCTGCTCCCGCCCCCTGGCGCCGGTTGCGCATGTCGAAACGGTAGCGCCGCAGCCGCATGCCAAGGGCGACGCGCGCCAGGATCTCGGCTGCCGGCAGGTCGACGCCGGCGATCGGGTCGAGGACAAGCGTGGCCGCGCATTCGCATTTGCCTTCCAGATGCGCGGCAAGCAAACCGCCGGCGCGCGCCAGGGACAGGGCGCTGACGGCTTCGGCTTTGCCCAGCGACAGGATGATCACGCGCCGGGCCGATACGCCCTGCGGGGCAATGAGATCGATGCAGGTTCCGGTGTCGGCCAAGGCGGCCGGGTCGGAGCAGGCACGCGACAGGATTCCGCTGATCTCAGCGTCCAGTGCCGCCGCCCGCGGGCCAAAGCCTGTCTGGGCAGTTTGCAGGATCACGACGACGGAGGTTTCCGCGGAAATCTCGTCCGCCGCTTCAAAGACCGGCACTGGCGATTGAGGCATAGGCTGGCATTCTCCCACTCGCAGATGGCTCCGGCCTCGGCGCAGCGTGAGCGCAAAGCTTCGCCCGCCAACAGCGGAAGCCCGGGTGCGGGTTTCTGCCGTTGGTGGAATGGTGCCGGAGGCCCCAAATAATCGTTTTCTGATGGCGACTTGGTCGCTCTTGCCTTTTGGGTATCCCCGAACAGGCCAGGCGATCAAACGCCAATTTTGCCCAAGTCGATTGACAAAAACTCAACTGACAATTCATGATCGGCCAATGGCCCTACCCTCACTCAATGGCATGCGCGCTTTCGAGGCCGCCGCACGTCTCGGCAGCGTGAAAGATGCGGCCGAGGAATTGCACCTCACACCCTCCGCCGTGAGCCGCCACATCCGCGCGCTTGAAAAGAATCTCGGCCAGGATTTGTTCGAGCGGGGCTTTCGCCAGATAACGCCGACCATCCGGGGCTCGTACTATGCGCGCAGCCTCTCCGAGGCGTTCGAGGCCATCTGGCGCGCCACCGACGACGTCAGCCTTGCCAACAGCCCGAGCCATGGCAGGACCCAACGTGTCAGGGTCTTGTGCGTCCCGGCGGTCCTGAACCTTTGGCTGGCGGACCGGTTGCCTAACTTTCGCCGGCTGCATCCAGCGGTGGAACTGGAGATCTCGACATCAGGCAAGCGCGCCAACTTCGATTTGGCCATTGTCGACGAGTTCGTCTACAAGGCCGGCCCGGCTCTGACGCTGCTGATCCCGCTGGTCCTGACGCCGGTCTGCGCCCCCTCGCTGCTCGAAGGCCCCGTGCCGCTGCGATCGCCCGCCGACCTGGTCAACCATCATCTGATCCACGAATGCGAGAGCATGAGATGGAGGCGGTGGCTGGAGCAGGAAGGCGTTTCGGATACGACGCCGAAATCCAGCACGACGCTGGATGATTGCACGCTGATCATGCGCGAGGCGATCAATGGCGCCGGAATAGCGCTTGCCGACACGATGATGGCGCAGGATTTTCTGCAACAAGGCAAGCTCGTCGCGCCGTTTCAGGCCCGTCATACCTATCCGGCCGGCATCTACCTGCATCAGCGCCGAAGCATCGGCAACAAGCCGGGCACCGGCCTGTTTCAGGACTGGCTGCTGTCGGAAGTCGAGGACCACAAGCGGGTCATGGCTATCGCCTAATGCATGTCGCCCAAAAGAGACTTCGGTTTTGGGAGAATGACATGCATGAAACAAAAACCTAAAGCGCGTCGCCAGAATCCGTACCAACGCGACGCGCTTTGGGCGGTTGAAATCCGAATCACCACCCTGGCGGTTCAACCGCGGCCCACCATTGCGCGCCCCCGATAATCGCGGTTCGCATTGAATATCTTTAAGGCCAAAGCCGGCAAATGGATTGCTTGTCGGTTCCTCAGCGTCAGGCTTAACCTGCACGGCCATCGCGTGGAGGCGCGCGGCCAATCAAGGGGAGGACATTGCAGTGACCATACAAGGCGCTTCGCCTGACCTGTACAACGAGGATCTCGCTCCGGCCAAGGTTCGAAACTGGGGACCGTTCTCGATCTTCAACGTCTGGACATCGGACGTCCACAGCCTGTGGGGCTACTATCTCGCCGCCAGCCTGTTCCTGTTCTGCGGCGGCTTCGTCAATTTCATCGTCGCCATCGGCATCGGCTCGCTGATCATCTACGCGCTGATGAACATGGTCGGCTATGCCGGCGTGAAGACCGGCGTGCCCTACCCCGTGCTCGCGCGCGCCTCCTTCGGTATCTGGGGCGCCAACATCCCGGCACTGGTGCGCGCCATCGTCGCCTGCTTCTGGTACGGCGCGCAGACCGCCGCGGCTTCCGGCGCCATCGTGGCATTGCTCACCCGCCTGCAATGGTTCGACGAATTCAACAAGACCTCTCATCTTCTCGGCCATTCCACGCTGGAAGTGATCTGCTTCGTCATCATCTGGGCGCTGCAACTGCTGATCATCCAGAAGGGCATGGAAACGGTGCGCCGCTTCCAGGATTGGGCGGGGCCCGCCGTCTGGGTGATGATGCTGCTCCTGGCCATCTATCTCTGCGTCAAATCTGGGAGTTTCGCCTTTACCAGCGACATCCCGATGGACGTGCTGCGCGAAAAGACCGCCGATGCCGGCATTCCGGGCGACCCCGGCTCGTGGACGGCACTCTTCGGGGTCGCGGCGATCTGGGTGACCTATTTCTCGGCGCTCTATCTCAATTTCTGCGATTTCGCCCGCTACGCGCCGGACAAGGCCGCGCTGCGCAAGGGCAACATCTGGGGCCTGCCGGTCAATCTGATCCTGTTCTCGCTCGTCGCCGGCGTCACCACCATTGCCGCCTATGACGTCTATCACGAAGTGCTGCTGCACCCGGACCAGATCTCGGCCAAGTTCGACAGCTGGTTCCTGGCGGCACTCGCCGCCCTGACCTTCGCGGTTGCCACGCTCGGCATCAACGTCGTCGCCAACTTCGTCTCGCCAGCCTTCGACTTCTCAAACGTCTTCCCGCGTCAGATCGACTTCAAGAAGGGCGGCTACATCGCAGCGCTTATCGCACTTGTGCTTTATCCCTTCGCGCCGTGGGAAGGCAGCGCCGCGCATTTCGTCGGCATCATCGGCGCGACGATGGGGCCGATCTTCGGCGTGATGATGGTCGACTACTATCTGATCCGCAAAGGCGAGGTCGACGTCGAGGCGCTGTATCGCGAGGATGGCGAGTTCCGCTTCCAGGGCGGCTGGCACGTCAACGCCCTCATCGCCGCCGGCATAGGTGCCGTCTTCTCGTCGATCCTGCCGAACTTCACCAACTGGCTGCCGTCCTGGTGGGGCGTCTATGGCTGGTTCTTCGGCGTGGCGATTGCCGGCATCATCTACTACGTGCTGCGCACCGCCGCCGTGGGTGCGGGCGCCAAGACGGCAAAGGCTTGAAATTAGGCAGTAGGCAGTAGGGGTTAGGGAATACGACCCTTCCCTACTGCCCTACTGCCTACCATTTCCGCCAGCTTGCGAACCGTGTTCCAGTTGCGCGAGGTGCCGATGCCGAGGCGTTTGTGGTTCATTGCCGCCAGCAGCCGCGAGCTTGGTCTCTCGCGCGAAAAGACGACCCAGATGTCGCCGGCGAAAGGCAATACCTTTTCGTCCTCGGCGGCATAGGCTTGCAGCGCCGCGACGCCCTCCACAGGCGCGGGTTTGCGCATCACCCGCACAGCCACCTGGTCGCCTGCTTCGGCTGAATCCCCCGGGAACGGATTGCCGGCGGCAAGTTTGAGCCATTCCTCGGCACTGCGCACGATGATGTCGACATGGCGGCCGAAGGTTTTTTCGAAGGCCGTTTCCAGCCGCTGTTCCAGCTTGCCGCTATCGGTCGTCCGCGCTTCGAAGACGAGGTTGCCGGTCGCCACCAGCGTGCGAACATTCCTCAAGCCGAGGCCTTCCGCCATCGCCTTGAGGTCCGCCATGACCACCCGGCGGCCCTCGCCCAGGATGATGCTGTAGAGGAGCGCGACATAGGTCTGCACAGGAGAGGCCTCGCCCGGCGGTCGCCTACACCAATCGGCTCTGTTCCACCGCCGCCTCGATGAAGCTGGCGAACAGCGGATGCGGCTCGAGCGGCCGGCTCTTCAGCTCGGGGTGATACTGCACGCCGATGAACCAGGGATGGTCGGGATATTCGACCGTCTCCGGCAACACGCCGTCGGGCGACATGCCGGCAAACACCAGGCCGCAATCCTCCAGCCGCTCCTTGTAATCGATATTGACCTCGTAGCGGTGGCGGTGGCGCTCGGAAATCTGCGTGTCGCCATAGATGTCGGCGATCTTGGAGCCCTTGGCGAGGTCGGCCTGATAGGCGCCGAGACGCATCGTGCCACCGAGATCGCCGGTCTCACGCCGCTTCTCCAGCATGTTGCCTTTCAGCCATTCCGTCATCAGGCCGACGACGGGCTCCTCGGTCGGACCGAACTCGGTCGAAGAGGCATGCTCGACGCCCGCCAGCGACCGCGCCGCCTCGATGCAGGCCATCTGCATGCCGAAGCAGATGCCGAAATACGGCACCTTGCGCTCGCGGGCGAACTTCGCCGCCAGGATCTTGCCTTCCGAGCCGCGTTCGCCAAAGCCGCCGGGAACCAGGATGCCATGCACCTTCTCCAGCCACGGCGTCGGATCCTCCTTTTCGAAGATCTCCGATTCGATCCAGTCGAGCTTGACCTTGACGTGGTTGGCCAGCCCGCCATGCGAAAGCGCCTCGATCAGCGATTTGTAGGCATCCTTGAGGCCGGTGTATTTGCCGACGATGGCGATGGTCACCTCGCCTTCCGGATTGTGGATGCGGTCCGAAACCTTCTGCCAGGGCTCCATGCGCGGCTTGGGCGCCGGGTCGATGCCGAAGGCGGCCAGCACTTCCGAATCGAGCCCTTCCTTGTGGTAGGCCATCGGCACGTCGTAGATGTGCGGCACGTCGAGCGCCTGGATGACGGCGCTTTCCCTGACGTTGCAGAACAACGACAGTTTTCTGCGCTCTTCCTTGGGAATGGCCCGGTCGGCACGCACCAGCAGGATGTCGGGGGCGATGCCGATGCCGCGCAGTTCCTTGACCGAATGCTGGGTCGGCTTGGTCTTCAGCTCGCCCGCCGTCGGGATGTAGGGCATCAAGGTCAGGTGCACGTAGACGGCGTTGTTGCGTGGCAGATCGTTGCCGAGCTGGCGGATAGCCTCGAGGAACGGCATCGCCTCGATGTCACCCACCGTGCCGCCGATCTCGCACAGCACGAAATCATAGTCGTCATTGCCGTTGAGGACGAAATTCTTGATCTCGTCGGTAACGTGCGGGATGACCTGCACGGTCGCGCCGAGATAGTCGCCGCGCCGCTCGCGCTCGATGATGTTCTTGTAGATGCGGCCGGTGGTGATGTTGTCCTGCTGATTGGCAGAGCGGCCGGTGAAGCGCTCGTAATGGCCGAGATCGAGATCGGTCTCCGCGCCATCATCGGTGACGAACACCTCTCCATGCTGGTACGGCGACATCGTGCCGGGATCGACATTGAGGTACGGGTCGAGTTTTTTGATGCGTGCGCGATAGCCTCGCGCCTGCAGGAGAGCCCCAAGGGCCGCTGCGGCAATGCCTTTTCCAAGTGAGGAAACCACGCCGCCTGTGATGAATACATATCGCGCCATGGGAGTCATCGCTTAACGCGGCTGGATTGATTCCGCCAGAGAAAAAACCACCGCGAAGGTTTTTTCCCAAGATGGCGTCGGACCATGATCCCGAAGAGTGGGACCCGGCTTTCTCGGACAAGCTGTTTCCGTTTGTCCGAGGGATCACGACTGAACAGGCCTGGTCGTGATCGAGGCAAAACAAAAGGGCCGGCTGAGCCGGCCCTTTCGGCAGGATGATGGGGCCGTCAGATGATGACGACTTTGGTGCCGACCCTGACGCGGCTGTAGAGGTCCATGACATGCTCGTTGATCATGCGGAAGCAGCCATTGGAAGCGCTGGTTCCGATCGACTGCGGCGCGATGGTGCCGTGGATGCGCAGATGCGTGTCCTTCTTGCCGTCATAGAGGTAGATGGCGCGGGCGCCGAGCGGGTTCTGCCCACCGCCAGGCATGCCGTCCTTGTATTGGCCGTAATGCTTGGGCTCGCGCTTCTGCATGTCGAGCGTAGGGATCCAGCGCGGCCATTCCTGCTTGTCGCCGACCGCGACCGTGCCCTTGAACTGCAGGCCTTCACGACCGACCGCGATTGCGTAGCGACGCGCGGTCGAAAACGATTCGACGAGATAAAGCCGGCGCGCGCTGGTGTCGATGACGATGGTACCCGGCTCGTACCCGGTGAACTCGACATCCTGCGGCACGAATTCCGGCTTTACCTTGAACGGCTTCTTGGCGTCCTTCTTGGCGAGAGCCTGGTCGAGCGCCCGCGTCTCTGGCAGATAGCTGATCGACGATCCGGACGAGGTGCCGCCGAACAGGCCGGCGAAAAGGCCGCTAGCGCTCGGCTGCTTCTGGCCGATGACCTCGCTGCGAAGCTCACCATTGTTACCTGTCAGCGCGACATTCATCGCCTCTGCCGGAAGCGGCTCGGCCGACTGGATGGGGGTGATCGGTTCGACCGGCTCGATGACCTTGGTGGTCTTCTTGGCCGGCTTGGCGTCAGCCACTTCGGTGGTTGCGGAAGCGCTGCTCTTCCCCTTCTTGGCCAGGAAGGCCTGCCGTTCGGCGTCGGCCTTGGCCTTGGCCGCTTCGCGCATCGCCAGCTTCCTGGCTTCGAGCGCCTTGGCCTTGGCGTCTTCCTTGTCGGCAACGATCTTGGCCTCGATTTTCTTGATCTGGGCGAGATCGTCCGGTGTCGGGTTTTTCTTCTTCTTGAGAAGCCTCAACTGCGCCGCATCGCTCTTGACCGCGACGTGGATGGCGTCGGTTTTGTCGACCGACTGATTGGCGGCCAAATTGGACGGCACGCCGGCGAAAGCCGGGGAACTCAGGCCGAGTACGGCGCAAAGTCCCAGGAAAATGAAGCTGCGAAGCTGCATGGCGAAGATCCGATCGTTCAATGCTTGTTGCCCACGGCGTCGCCCGGCGTCCCCCAAGGACACCGAAAATGCCGCGCGCAATCTATAGTCGAATAAGCGCGGATGCCTCAAGCGCGAGACCGCGCTGCTGCCCGTGGAATCTTCGTGATCGCGCAGCATTTGCCGCGACTGTGTTCAAACGATCACAGGTCGCGGTTTGGACCAGATAGTGGTTACTGGTTCGGGACCTGCGGTGCCGCCGGGGCCGTGTTGGTGGCGCCGTTGGTTGCCGGCGGCGTCGCGCCAGAGGCCGGCGCGGTGGCCGGAGCTGCCGGCGCAGGCGTCGTCGCCGCGCCATTGCCCGACGGCGGTGTCGGGGTGGTGCTGCCGGCGGGCGCCGGGGTCGTCGTGCCGGGCAGCTGGTTGAGCACGCCCTTGCCGGCCCCGTACGACGTCGCGGGAACGCGGTCGAGAATGTCGATCGGCTTCTCGCCGTAGCGGGCGATGATCGACAAGGTCAGCGACGTGACGAAGAAAGCCGCCGCCAGGATCGCCGTCGCCCGCGTCAACGCGTTGGCAGCGCCGCGCGCCGTCATGAAGCCCGATCCGCCACCAATGCCAAGGCCGCCGCCTTCGGAGCGTTGCAGCAGCACCACGCCGACGAGGGCGAGCACGACCATGAGATGGATGACGATCAGTACGGTTTGCATAGTTTATCCTGGCAAGGCCTTGCCCGGCCGCGGACACGACCGGTGAATTGGAGGCGGCTCAATACAATGCTTTCACGGCATTTCCAAGCCCGTGGCCGGAATATGGGAAGCAACGCGCCCTTTGCAACGAATTTGGACGGGATGAGCCCCGTCTTTCGTCGTGAATCTAGCCTGAAATGCTGCGATAGGCCTCGGCGATACCGAGGAAATCGGCTGCTTTCAGGCTAGCGCCGCCGACCAGCGCGCCATCGACATTCCTGACGCCCAGCAGTTCCACCGCGTTGGACGGCTTGACCGAGCCACCGTAAAGAATGCGCATCTTGGCGGCAGGGGCACCAAGTTTCTCCGACAGCTTTTCGCGGATATGCGCATGCGCTTCGGCCACATCGGCGGCGGTCGGCGTCAGGCCGGTGCCGATCGCCCACACAGGCTCATAGGCAATGACGGTGTTGGATGGCGTGGCGCTCGGCGGCACAGAACCGGCGACCTGGCGCGACAGCACGTCGAGCGTGGCGCCCGCTTCACGCTGCTGCTGCGTCTCGCCGATGCATATGATGGCCACGAGCCCGGCACGCCATGCGGCGGCCGCCTTGGCCTGGACCGTCGCGTCGTCCTCGCCGCGTTGCTCTCGGCATTCGGAATGGCCGACAATGACATGGCTCGCGCCGGCGTCCTTCAGCATCTCCGCCGAGATGCAGCCGGTGTATGCGCCGCTTTCCTTGGTGTGGCAGTCCTCACCGCCGGCATGGACCGGCGTGCGCGACAGAATCTCCGCGGCATGGGAAAGCAGCGTCGCGGGAACGCAGACCAGCGCCTCGGTCTCCGCGTCGAGCCCGCTCATGAACCCGTTGCCGATCATCCTTAGCTCGTTCAGCGAGGCGCTGGTGCCGTTCATTTTCCAGTTGCCGGCGACAAGCGGGCGAATTCCTGGCGTCATGGTCTGCTTCTCCGGGCAATATCAGGCTCTGGCCCTCACTACCAAAATCAGGCCACAAAGCAATCGACAGTGGGCCGGAAGGGCGCTATTGCGCTTGTTTCAGACTCGGCGCATGCGAAAATGCGCATAAATCGGAAGTAACGATGCTTGGCATATTGAGAAGCGCGGCGGGTACATGGGTCGCGAAGACATTGCTTTCGCTGCTGGTGGTCAGTTTCGCCGCCTGGGGCATCTCCGGGCGGCTGATGGGCGGCTTTGCCGGCCACGATTCGGTGATAACGGCAGGCGGCACCAAGGTGTCGATCAACGAATACCGCCTCGCCTATGATCGCCAGCTCGCCGTGATGTCGCAGCAGTTCGGTCAGCGCCTCACCCACGAACAGGCAAAGGCGCTTGGCATCGACAACCAGGTCCTGGCTCAGCTTGTCTCCGGCGCCGTTCTCGACGAACAGGCGCGCAAGCTTGGCCTTGGCCTGTCCAAGGACCGGCTGGCGGAGCTGACGCGCGAGGATCCGGCGTTCAAGGGCCCAGGCGGCGAGTTCGACAGGAGAACATTCGAATACATGCTGCGCCAGGTCGGAATGCGGCCCGAGGATTACCTGAAGAACCGCGCGCAGGTGGCGGTGCGCCAGCAGATCGTCGAGGCGGTCTCGGATGGCCTCAAGGCGCCGGACGCTTTCTTCAAGGCGGTCGCGCTCTACCGCGGTGAGGACCGCACCGTCGACTATCTGGTCTTGCCAAAGACGCTCGTCGAGCCGATCGAGGCACCGAGCGACGGCGTGCTTCAGGCCTATTTCGAGGCCAACAAGAAGACCTACGCTGCACCCGAGTACCGCAAATTCTCCTATGTCCGCCTCGAACCGGCGGACATCATGGATCCGACCGCCGTTACCGACAGCCAAGTCAGCGACGACTACAACAAGAACAAGGCGCGCTACACCACGCCCGAAATGCGCACGATCGAGCAGCTTGTGTTCAAGACCCCGGATGCGGCCAAGGCCGCGCTCGATTCGCTCAAGGCCGGCGCCACTTTCGAAAAGCTGGTGACCGCCGAAGGCAAGACGCCTGCCGACACGCTGCTAGGCACGTTGGCCAAGGACAAGATCGCCGACAAGGCGGTTGCCGATGCCGCCTTCGCGCTCAACGCCAATGAAGTCAGCCAGGTCGTCCAGGGCGCCTTCGGTCCGGTGCTGCTGCGCGTCACCGAGGTCAAGCCCGAGGTGGTGAAGCCGCTCGCCGAAGTGTCCGACCAGATCCGCAAGGACTTGGCGCTGGGCGAGGCAAGCCGCATCCTTCTGGATGTGCATGACAATTACGAAGACACCCGTGCTTCCGGCAGTTCGCTGGCGGACGCTGCCGCCAAGCTGAAGCTGAAGGACGTCACCATCGACGCCATCGATCGCAGCGGCCAGAGGCCGGACGGCTCGATCGTCAAGGATCTGCCGGAATCGCCCGCGCTGATCAAGGCGGTCTTCGACGCCGAACCCAACACCGAAAACGAAGCCCTGACCACGGCCGACAACGGCTTTGTCTTCTATGAGGTTGCTTCGATCACGCCGGCGCGCGACCGCACATTGGACGAGGTTCGCCAGAAAGTCGTCGCCGACTGGACTGCGGCCGAGGCCACAAAGCGGCTCGCCGCCAAGGCGAGCGAGCTCGACAAGCGGCTCAAGGCCGGCGCCACGCTCGATGTCATCGCCGGTGATCTCAAGCTGGAGAAGCAGACCAAGCGGGGCCTGAAGCGCGAAGCCGACGATGCCGACTTCGGCAAGGAAGGTGCTGCCGTGATGTTCGGCGTCGGCGAAGGCGGCACCGGCTTGATCCCCTCGCCCACTGGTGACGGGCAGATCCTGTTCAAGGTCGCCGAAGTGTTCGAGCCTGCCGGAGCCGATGCCAGCTCGGTACCGGAGGACGCGCAGAAATCCTTCACCTCCGGCATGTCGGACGATCTGCTCGACCAATTGGTGGCGCAGTTGCAGACGCAGTATGACGTCCGCATCGACCAGGCCGCCGTTGCCCAAGCCTCGACAAGATGAGCGCGCTGAAAACCCATATCGCCAAGGTGGCGGCAGGCACCGCGCTTTCCTTCGAGGAAGCGCGCGAGGCCTTCGACATCATCATGTCGGGCGACGCGACCCCCGGGCAGATCGGCGGCTTCCTGATGGCGCTGCGCGTACGCGGTGAAACGGTGAGCGAGATTTCTGGCGCCGTCGCCACGATGCGGGCCAAGATGCTGCGCGTCGAGGCGCCTGCGGGCGCCATCGATATCGTAGGCACGGGCGGCGACAATTCCCACAGCGTCAACATTTCGACGGGGTCGGCCTTCGTCATCGCCGCCGCCGGCGTACCGGTCGCCAAGCACGGCAATCGCGGCCTGTCCTCGCTGACCGGCGCGGCCGATGTCCTGACCGCGCTTGGGGTCAAGATAGACATTGCGCCGGAGGCGATCGGCCGTTGCATCCACGAAGCCGGCGTCGGCTTCATGTTCGCGCCCGCGCACCATCCGGCGATGAAACATGTCGGCCCGACCCGCGTCGAGCTCGGCACCCGCACCATCTTCAACCTTCTCGGCCCTCTCTCCAATCCGGCTGGCGTCGTCAGGCAGATGGTCGGTGTGTTCCTGCCGGAATGGATCATGCCGGTGGCCGAGACATTGAAGGCGCTGGGCACCGAGCATGCCTGGGTCGTCCATGGCGATGGCTATGACGAAATCACCACCACAGGCGAGACGCAGGTGGCGGAACTGATCGGTGGCGAGATTCGCAGCTTCACGCTGACCCCCGAAGAGGTCGGGCTGAAGCGGCATACCAAGGACGAGTTGCGCGGTGGCGACGCTGCCTACAATGCCAAGGCCTTGCGCGACATGCTGGGCGGCGCTGTCGGCGCCTATCGCGACACCGTGCTGATGAATGCCGGCGCCGGGCTGGTGATCGCGGGCAAGGCGACGACGCTCGGCGACGGCATCGCGCTCGCGGCGCAAGCCATCGACAGCGGCCGGGCGCTGCAAGTGCTGGACCGGCTGGTCGAAATTTCCAACGGGTGAACCGTGTCTGACATTCTGCGCAAGATCGAGGCCTACAAGCGCGACGAGATCGCGGCGGCCAAGGCACTGATACCGCTGGCCGAGATCAAGGCGCGGGCGAAGGACGTCGAAGCGCCACGCGGTTTTCTCGCCGCACTCGAGGCCAAGCGCAGATCGGGCCGCTTCGCCCTGATCGCCGAAATCAAAAAGGCGAGCCCCTCCAAAGGGTTGATTCGTGCCGATTTCGATCCACCGGCACTGGCGCGGGCCTATCAACAGGGCGGCGCAGCCTGTCTTTCGGTATTGACCGATGCACCGTCCTTCCAGGGCGCGCCGGAATTCCTCACCAGGGCACGGGCAGCCGTCGCCCTGCCCGCGCTGCGCAAGGATTTCCTGTTCGATCCCTATCAGGTCTATGAGGCGCGCGCCTGGGGCGCGGACGCCATTCTCATCATCATGGCCAGCGTCGACGATGCCCTGGCGAGCGAATTGGAAGCGACTGCGTTCGAACTCGGCATGGATGCGCTGATCGAGGTGCATGATGAAGCCGAGACGCAACGCGCTCTAAAGCTGTCGTCGCGGCTGATCGGTATCAACAACCGTAATCTGAGAACGTTCGAGACCAGCCTCGAAACCTCCGAGCGGCTGGCAACGATGGTGCCGGCCGACCGCTTGCTGGTCAGTGAGAGCGGCATCTTCACCCATGATGACTGCCTCAGGCTGCAGAAGAAGGACATCGGCACCTTCCTTGTCGGTGAGAGCCTGATGCGGCAGGAAGATGTCACCGCGGCGACCCGCATCCTGCTGACGGGTAAGGCTTTGGCCGAGGCCATCTGACGATGACATCGGCCCTCACCCATCTCGGCGCGCAGGGCGAGGCCAATATGGTCGATGTCGGCGACAAGCAAGAAACGACCCGCACGGCGATCGCCGAAGGTTTCGTCTCGATGCAGCCCGAGACGCTGAAAACCATCCTTGCCGGCAACGCCAAGAAGGGTGATGTGCTCGGCACCGCGCGCATCGCCGGTATCATGGCGGCGAAGAAGACGCATGAATTGATCCCGCTCTGCCATCCGCTGCTCTTGACCAAGGTTTCCGTCGACATCGAGCCCGACCATGCGCTGCCGGGCTTGAAAGTCACGGCATTGGCGCGCGTCACCGGCAAGACCGGCGTCGAGATGGAGGCGCTGACCGCAGCTTCCGTTGCCTGCCTGACTATCTATGACATGGCCAAGGCCGTGGACCGCGCCATGGTCATCTCCGGCATCCGGCTGGTCGAAAAGACCGGTGGCAAGTCCGGCGACTACAAGGTAGGCGCCTGATGGCGCTGGTTCCTGTGTCGGAGGCGCTCGAGCGCCTGCTGGATGGTGCGGCACCCCTGGCGGGCGAAAGCGTTTCTCTCTTCGAGGCGGTCGATCGCGTGTTGGCGGAGCCTGTCGCGGCACTGCGCACCCAGCCGCCCTTCAATGCCTCGGCCATGGATGGTTACGCGGTCCGCACCGCCGACGTGGCGTCCGTGCCATCGAAACTCTCGGTCATCGGCATGGCGCCCGCCGGGCGCGGCTTTGACGGCACCGTCGGCGAGCGCCAGGCGGTGCGCATCTTCACCGGCGCGCCGCTGCCTGAAGGCGCCGACACCATCGTCATCCAGGAAAACGTCCGGGATATCGGCCGCGGTGAGATCGAAGTGATCGAACCGACGGCGGAGTGGCGCAACATCCGCCGCATCGGCCTCGACTTTTCCAAAGGCGACGTCCTGCTTGAAAGAGGCCGCCTGCTCGACCCGGCAGCGCTCTCGCTGACGGCATCGGCCAACCACCCCAGAGTGAGCGTGGTCAAACGGCCGCTGGTCGCCATCATCGCCACCGGCGACGAGTTGTTGCCGCCCGGCAGCGAGCTCGGACCGGACCAGATCATCTCATCCAACGCCTACGGCGTTGCCGCCGCCGCGCAATCGGTCGGCGCTCGCGCGCTCGATCTCGGCATTGCCGCCGACCGCAAGGGCGCCATCGCCGCGCTGGTCAAAAAGGCGGTCGCGGCCGGTGCGGATGTCATCGTCACGCTTGGCGGCGCCTCGGTCGGCGACCACGATCTTATCCATGACGTGCTGACCGGCGAAGGCATGACGCTCGGCTTCTGGAAGATCGCCATGCGCCCCGGCAAGCCGCTGATGTTTGGGCGCCTCGGCGCTATCAGGTGCATCGGCCTGCCGGGCAATCCGGTGGCAAGCCTGGTCTGCTCGCAATTGTTCCTGAAGCCGCTTCTGGCAAGGCTCGGCGGCCGCGATCATCGCCAGGACATACGCCAAGCACGATTGGGCGCCGCAATGCTGGCCAATGATCTGCGCCAGGATTATGTGCGGGCGGTGATCAGGGAAGACGATGGCGGACTGGTGGCGACGCCGTTCAGCATCCAGGATTCGTCCATGCTGAGGATGCTGGCCGATGCCAATGGCCTCATCGTGCGAGCGCCATTTGCCCCTGCATCCGCTGCCGGAGATTCCTGCAGCGTGCTGATGCTGCGCTGAAGATCAGCCACATAAGTAGCTGATAATACATAAATATCCGCTATTCCGAGATCAGGGTCCGCGTCAGCGCATGCACCGGATCGGCGAGGCCATCGACAATGTCGTAGTGATGCCGGTCGGGCTCGACCACGCAGCTGGTGGTAGCGCCGAGGCCGGTCCAGATATTGGCCAGCAGAGCATTCTGGCGCAGGAACTCGGAACGCTCGCCGCCGCCGGCCCAGCAGGTGATGCGGGCGCCGTCCTGGGGCCGCAGCAGCGCCGGGCTCTCGGCCTGGGCTTCAGCCTCGTCGATTGCCAGCGCCGCATTCATGCCGGTGCGCATCAGCGGGCGCAGGTCATGCAGGCCTGAAATCGAGACGACGTGGCGTATGCGCTTGGCCACATTGGCGGCTAACGGCGTCGTTGTGGTCACCATGCGGCTGGCGAGATGGCCGCCGGCCGAATGTCCGGTCAACATCAGCGGTCCGTCGACCATGGCCGCCACTTTTTCGATCGCCGCGCCGATTTCGCGGACGATACCCGCGATGCGTATGTCCGGGCACTGCGTGTAGGATGGCATCGCCACTGCGAAACCGCTGCTGACCGCGCCATTTGCAAGATGGGACCAATCGCTCTTGTCGGACTCCATCCAGTAACCGCCATGGATGAACACGACGAGGCCCTTTGGCGAATCTTTGGGAAGGAAAAGATCGAAGCGATTGCGCGGTCGCTCGCCATAGGCGACATCGATGCGTGCTCGCCCCTCAGCCGACAGCGCGTCGCGAAACGCCTGCGCCGGTTCTGCCCAGGCGGCCGGCCAACGATCGCTGCCGGCGATGTTGGCGCCGTTGGCGTAGGCGTTGTTCCAATCGGCTATGCGATGTCTAGGCACTGGCACCCTCCCCAAAAGCGCATCCGTTTGGCGCTAGCAATGGCTGTCACCATGCCATGCGTCAATGCGTCAGGGCAAAAACATTTTAGGCTTGAAACAAATTTCGACTGGTGCGATCCTCCCCCGAATAACAGCCGACAATGGGAGGTCTGCTGTGCTGTCCAAACCTGCGGATGCCCGCCCTGCGGTGCGTCGCCGAACAGGTGTAACTGGCTGCACGAAGCCTCTCGCGAAAAGACGGGAACTTCATATCCACCACCTGGGACGCGTGCTTCGAGCATTGGCCAGGCAGCAAATGGGATGGCGGCGACATGCTTGGGCCTTCAGCGCATATCGACACGTTCACGCGCGATCACCTGCCGCCGCCGGATCAATGGCCGGATTTCCTGCTCGACGGCTTCGACTACCCCGAACGTCTCAACGCCGGCGTCGAATTGACCGACAGGCTGGTCGAGAAGGGTCTTGGCGATCACACCGCCCTCATCGGCAATGGCCGCCGCCGCACCTATAAGGAACTGTCCGACTGGACGAACAGGCTGGCGCACGCGCTGGTCGAGAATTACGGCGTCAAGCCGGGCAACCGTGTGCTGATCCGCTCCGCCAACAACCCGGCAATGGTCGCCTGCTGGCTGGCCGCCACCAAGGTCGGCGCGGTCGTCGTCAACACCATGCCGATGCTGCGCGCCGGCGAACTCACCAAGATCGTCGACAAGGCGGAAATCACCATCGCGCTCTGCGACACCAGGCTGATGGACGAGATGACCGCCTGCGCCAAGGACAGCGCTTTCCTGAAGCAGGTGATCGGCTTTGACGGCACCGCCAACCATGATGCCGAACTCGACCGCGCCGCGCTCGACAAGCCGGTCACCTTCACCGCCGTCAACACCGGCCGCGACGATGTCGCCCTGCTCGGCTTCACTTCCGGCACGACGGGCGTGCCGAAGGCGACCATGCATTTCCACCGCGACCTCCTGATCATCGCCGACGCCTATGCCCGCGAAATCCTCCAGGTGACGCCGGACGACATTTTCGTCGGCTCCCCGCCGCTCGCCTTCACCTTCGGCCTTGGCGGCCTCGCCATCTTCCCCTTGCGCTTCGGCGCGGCGGCAACGTTGCTGGAGCAGGCAACGCCACCCAACATGATCCACATCATCGAGACCTACAAGGCGACCATTTCTTTCACCGCGCCGACCGCTTATCGCGCCATGCTTAAGGCCATGGATGAAGGCGCCGATCTTTCATCGCTGCGCGTCGCCGTTTCGGCCGGCGAGACCTTGCCGGCTCCAGTCTTCGAAGAGTGGACGCAGAAGACCGGCAAGCCGATCCTCGACGGCATCGGCGCCACCGAAATGCTGCACATCTTCATCTCCAACCGTTTCGACGACAGGAAGCCTGCGTCGACCGGCAAGCCGGTCGGCGGCTATGAGGCGCGCATCGTCGACGACGCGATGCGCGAGGTGCCGCGCGGCGAGACCGGACGGCTGGCGGTGCGCGGCCCGACCGGCTGCCGCTACATGGCCGACGACAGGCAGAAGGAGTATGTCCGCGACGGCTGGAACCTGACCGGCGACACGTTCGCCCAGGACGAAGACGGCTTCTTCCATTTCGCCGCGCGTTCCGACGATATGATCGTCAGCGCCGGCTACAACATTGCCGGGCCAGAAGTCGAGGCGGCGTTGCTGTCGCATCCCGATGTCGCCGAATGCGCCGTCATCGGCGCCGAGGATGGCGAACGCGGCCAGATCGTCGAGGCGCATGTCGTGCTGGTGCAAGGCGTGGCGCCCGACGCGCTGACCGTCAAGCGCCTGCAGGACCACGTCAAGGCGACGATCGCGCCCTACAAATATCCACGCTCGGTCAAATTCATCGCCGCTTTGCCCAAGACCCAGACCGGCAAGATCCAGCGTTTCCGGCTGCGCACGGAGAAAATCAATTGAGCGAGCCCTACGATCCGGCGTCCGAAGGCGCACAGATGTCGTTCAAGGAGCGCATGTCCTACAGCGACTATCTGCACCTGGAAAAAGTGCTCGACGCGCAGACGCCGCTGTCGTCGGCGCATGACGAGATGCTGTTCATCATCCAGCACCAGACTTCGGAACTCTGGATGAAGCTCGCTTTGCACGAGATCGGTGCCGCGATCCGCTCCATTCGCGCAGACCGGCTGGAGCCGAGCTTCAAGATGCTGTCGCGTGTCGCCCGCATTTTCGAGCAGCTCAACAATGCCTGGGACGTGCTGCGCACGATGACGCCAAGCGAATACACCGAGTTCCGCGACGCGCTCGGCCAGTCCTCCGGCTTCCAGTCCTGGCAATACCGCGCCATCGAGTTCATGGCGGGCAACCGCAATTCGGCGATGCTCGGCCCCCACAAGCACCGGCCGGACCTCACCGACAAGCTGGAGGCGATCCTGGCCGAGCCGTCCCTCTATGATGAAGCGCTGCTGCTTCTGGCGCGCAACGGGTTCGACATCGGCGCCGACGCCAGGCGCACGGACTGGCGCGAGACGCGCAGCGAAAACGAAGAAGTCCTGGTCGCCTGGCAGACCGTCTACCGCGATCCGCAGCGCTACTGGATGTTCTATGAACTGGCCGAGAAGCTGGTCGATTTCGAGGATTATTTCCGCCGCTGGCGCTTCAACCATGTCACCACGGTGGAGCGCATCATCGGCCTGAAGCGCGGCACCGGCGGCACGTCAGGCGCTTCCTACCTGAAGAAGATGCTCGAGGTCGTGCTGTTTCCCGAACTGTGGACGGTCCGCACCCGGCTTTGACTTCTCAGGTAACCGCCGTCTTGACCGCGAAACGCGCTTCCTGCCAGGCGCCGGTGCGCAGGATGTTCTCAAGCACCTCGACCGCCTGCCAGACGTCCTTGTAGCCGACATAGAGCGGCGTGAAGCCGAAGCGGATGGTTGACGGCGCACGGAAATCGCCGATCACGCCGCGCTCGATCAAGGCCCGCATCACCTGGTAGCCGTTGGGATGGAGGAACGACACCTGGCTGCCACGCGCGTTGCCGTCGCGCGGACCTTCGAGTTCGAGGCCGTGGGCGCCACATCTGGCTTCGACGAGCTGGATGAACAGGTCGGTGAGCGCGATGCTCTTCTTGCGCACCGCCGCCATGTCGACATCGTCCCAGATGTCCAGAGCCCCTTTCAGCGCCCGCATCGACAGCACCGGCTGCGTGCCGCACAGGAACCGGCGGATGCCGCTGCCCGCAGTGTAGCTTTGTTCGAAAGCAAAGGGCCGCGCATGGCCCCACCAGCCGCTCAGCGGCTGATGGACATCGTCGTGATGGCGATTCGCGGCATAGATGAAGGCCGGCGCACCCGGACCGCCATTGAGATATTTGTAGGTGCAGCCGATGGCGAAATCGGCATTCGCGGCATCGAGCTCGACCGGCAATGCGCCGGCGGTGTGGCAGAGATCCCAGACGATCAGCGCGCCGACCTGATGGGCCTTGCATGTCAGTGCGGCCATGTCGCGCAATTGTCCGGTTTTGTAATTGACGTGGTTGACCAGGATGACCGCGACGCGCTCATCGATCAGCTCTTCGATGGTTGGCGCGTCGACGCCTTCGAGCCGCAGCACCGTGCCCGGCCGCGTCGAGGCCACGCCTTCGGCCATGTAGAGATCGGTCGGGAAACTGTCGCCCTCGGCGACGATGACCGAGCGGTTCGGGCGCATGGCAAGGGCAGCATGCAGCACCTTGTAGATGTTGATCGAGGTCGTGTCGCAGACCACCGTCTGGCCGGCAGCGGCGCCGATCAGACGTCCGAGCTGGTCGCCGAGCGCGACCGGCATGTCGAACCAGCCGGCGGTGTTCCAGGCACGGATCAGGTCCTGCGCCCATTCCTGCGTCGCCGCCTTCTGCAGTTCGTTGAAGACGGCGGGCGCCGCGGCACCCAGCGAATTGCCGTCGAGATAGATCACACCTTCGGGCAAAATGAACCGGTCGCGCATGGCACGCAGCGGATCCGCCGCATCCATGGCTTCGACTGCCGCGAGATCGATCATTGCATGCATGATTTGTGACATTCCCTGGTTATTCACGGATCGCCTCGCGCGCGGGCGCGGGTCCCCGGCTGCGCTTGAGGCTGGGCAGAGCAAGCATGGCGAGCACGAACAGGCCGGTGGCGAGCTTCAGGTCGGGAGGCGGCATGCCGGCGGCGAGGCAGAACGACACCAGCTGGTAGTAGATGATCGCGCCGGCAAAGGGCGCCAGCAGCTGGCGCCAGACCGTCTGCTTGCCGACGACCGCCTCGCCGATCATCAGCGCGGCAAGGCCGTTGATGAGGATGCCCAGCCCCATATTGACGTCGGCAAATCCTTGCGACTGCACCATCAGCGCGCCGCTCGAGGCCGAAAACGCGCTCGCCAGTCCGACGCCGCCTATGGTCGCCGCCCAGACATTGATGCCCTGCGCCTCGGCCATGTCGGGATTGGCGCCGACAGCGCGCACGGCGGTCCCCTTCTCTGTCCTGAAGAACATGTAGAGCGCGGCGAAGACGACGAGCGCGAGAAGGCCGGCGACGACGATCTTGCTGGCCGGAAAGCCCGGCCGCGCAAACGGCACCCAATCGAACACCGTGGGCGAGCCGAAGACGGAGAGGTTGGACTTGCCCATGATGCGAAGGTTGATGCTGTAGAGCATCGTCATCATCAGGATACCGGCCAGCAGCGTGTGGATGCGGAAGCGCAGATGGATGAAGGCGGTGCAGCAACCCGCCGCGAAGCCCGCCGCGAATGCGACGGCGATGCAGGTCAGCGGCGATACGCCGGCAGCCAGAAGCACGCCGCAGACGCAGCCGCCCAGCGGGAAAGCGCCTTCGCTGGTGAGATCGGGGAAGTTCAGCATGCGGAACGGGATCATGATGCCGAGCACGACAAAGGCCAGGATCAGGCTCTGCGCCAGGGTGACCGGCATGATCGCGACGAAGCTGGTGAGAACCTCCTGAACAAAGCCCATGATGATCAGCTCGCCAGCAACATGCGGTCGGTCTTGACGGAAAAATGGCCGATCAGATCGATAACCGTGACCTTCGCCTTCTCCTCGCCGGCAACCTCCAGCAGGACCCGGCCCGCATCGAGCATGATGACCCGGCTGCCATAGTCGACCGCGTGCTGCATGTTGTGGGTCACCATCAGCGTGGTCAGCTTCAGTGCGTTGACGGCGCGCACCGTCGCCTGCATGACGATCTCGGCCGTGCGTGGATCGAGTGCCGCCGTATGCTCGTCGAGCAGCAGCAGATCGGGCGATCCGCCAACGGCCATGATCAGTGACAGCGACTGACGCTGCCCGCCCGACAGCAGGTCGACGCGGGTGTCGAGACGATTTTCAAGGCCGAGGCCCAATATCGACAGGCGTTCCTTGTAGGATGCGAGCCTCGCAGCGTTCAGCCCTTGCCGCAGCGTGCGTTTCTGGCTGCGCAGATCGGCCAGCAGCATGTTCTCTGCCACGGTCATGCTGGCGGCGGTGCCGCGCATCGGATCCTGGAAGACGCGCGCGAGTCTTGTGGCGCGCTTGTGCACCGGCATGGCCGTCACGTCGGCACCGTTGATCAGGATCTTGCCGGAATCCAGGACGAGAGCTCCGGAAATGGCATTGAGCATGCTGCTCTTGCCGGCGCCGTTGGAGCCGATGACGATGCCGAACTCGCCGGTGGCCAATGACAGGCTAAGGCCGTCCAGCGCGACCTTCTCGTCGGCCTGGCCCTTGTAGAACACTTTGCGCGCGGATCGGATCTCGAGCATCGTTCCTCCCTGGCGTGAAGGGCGACGGCGCCAACGCCGTCACCCCGTAGCCCGATGTCAGTCGACGATGCATCCGCAATCGGCCATCGAAGCGGGTATCTCGATGCCGAACGCGGCCATCGCCTTGCGGGAGATCGTTGCCATGTGATCCTCATAGGCCGGACGCGACGGCGCGATCGTCTTGGGATCCTTGCCCTTGAGGATCTCGGCGGCGATGTTACCGGCGTTGACGCCGACCTGCGTGTAGTTGACCGCGAAGCTTGCCGGTACGGTGCCGTTGCGGACCGCGCTGTCATCGGAGTTGACGACGGGGATGCCGGCCTGGCGGGCAGCCGCCGAGACCGCGGCAATCGCCGGCTGGATCAGGTTCGAAGCCGGGCCGTAGATCACGTCGACCTTGCCGGCGAGCGAAGCGATGCGCTGCTGGATGTCATTGACGTTGTCGACGCCGACTTCCACGACTTCGAAGCCGGCGGCGGGCGCCGCTGCCTTGATCTTTTCGATCAGGGCAACGTCATTGGCCTCGCCTGGATTGTAAGGCACGCCGAAGCGTTTGGCGTTCGGCAGCAGCTTCTTGGTGAAGGCCATCACCGCGGCGACATCCTGCAGATCGCTGGCGCCGGTCATGCCGTCGTCTCCTGCGTCCCATGACGGCACCAGCTTGGCCGCCACCGGATCGGTGACCGCGGCGAAAACGATTGGAATGCCGGAACCGGCGAGCGCCTTCTTGGCGATCTGCGAGACGGGCGTAGTGATGGTGTAGATCAGCTTGGGCTGCTCGGCCTGCAGCTTGGCGATCATTTGCGGCACCAGCGATGCATCGAAATTGGTGTGGCTTTCGGTGTAGACGACGTCCTTGCCCTCGGCAAAACCGTTGTCCGTCAATGCCTTCTTGAAGCCGGCTATGGCGGCGTTGAGCTGCGGATGCTCGCCGAAATTGGCGATGCCGATGCGTATCTGATCAGCCGCGGCGCTGCCGGCGCTGACCATCAATGCGCCTGCCAGGGCCAGTCCCGACAGCCAAGCGGACTTCGACTTCAACATCATTTCCTCCCAGATTTGATCAGCGCCGCTCACAGGCGGCAACTGCGGCGATCATGGTCAGTCCCCCGCCATGTGTCAAACATTATATATAATTCTTGCCATGCCTCCCCATGATATATAATTTTTGCAAGCCTGGTGATGGACGGACGGCGATGCAGGATCAGAACAGTTCCACGAAGACCGAGGCGGCCTATCAGTTGCTGCGGCGCGATATCCTGACCACCCGTCTCATGCCGGGGGCGCCGCTGAAGCTGAGCGCGCTGCGCGGCACATACGGCGTCGGCTGGACGCCGCTGCGGGAAGCCCTGTCCCGCCTAGAAGCCGAGCGCCTGGTCACCGCCATCAGCAATCGCGGCTTTACCGTCGCCCCCGTGTCGCGCGCCGAGCTCGAGGACTTGGCGCGCTCGCGGATGGTTGTCGAAATGCCGCTGTTCCTGGAATCGATCGCGAATGGCGGCAGGGAATGGGAGGACGCGGTCGTCACCGCCCACTACCGGCTCTCCCGTTGCAAGACCGCGGTCGACGACCCTTCCGATGCGGCCGTCGACAAGTGGGACGAGAGCCACGAGGCCTTCCACGCGGCGCTGCTCAGCGCGGCGACATCCAACTGGCTTTTGCGCTTCCGCTCGACGATCGCCGATCAGTTGCGGCGGCATCATCGGTTTCTCGGCCTGGCGCCGACATTGCGGGCGGCGGCCGGCCTCAAGGATGGCTATGGCGAGGCAATGGACGCCTTGCGCGAGGCGATCGCGATCGAGCATCACACCGCGATCATGGAAGCGGCGCTCGATCGCGACGTCGAGCGGGCAAAGGCGCTGATGACGGCGCATATCGGCTACACGCTTCATGTCTATGTCCACAGCGAAGACAACGGCGCCAACACCTACGCCGCACGCGCCGGCAGTCTGAAAGCGGTTTCCGGATGACGCTGCCGCGGCGTCCGACACTTGACGAGATCGTCGCGGCCCGTGACCGGCTGCGCGCCTGGCTGCCGCGCACGCCGCTGCTGCGCACTGATCTCGGCCGGCCCGATCAGCTTATATTTCTCAAGCTCGAGACATTGTCGCCCATCGGCGCCTTCAAGATCAGGCCGGCGCTCAATGCCTTGCTTTGCCGCGACGCCGATGAACTCAGGCACGGCGTGTCGACCATCAGTTCCGGCAACATGGCATATGGAATGGCCTGGGCGGCAAAGGCGCTTGGCGTTCCGATGGTCGCCTACATGTATGCCGATGCGCCCCGGACCAAGATCGACGGGGTCCGCCGCCTTGGTGGCGACGTGCGTTTCGTCTCGCACGAGACATGGTGGCGCTACATAGTCGGAACCGAACGGCCCGATGGCGCCGAGCTTCTCGTGAACCCGGTCACCGATCAGGCGGTGCTTGCCGGCAACGGAACCATTGGCCTGGAGATTGTCGAAGATCTGCCCGATGTCGATTGCGTGCTGACACCCTATGGCGGCGGGAGCATGACGTCAGGCGTCGCCAGTGCGGTCAAGGCGATGCGAGGCCAGGCCAAGGTTTTCGCGGTCGAGGACGAGAGCGCCGCTCCGGTCACGGCGGCATTGGCGGCCGGACGCATTGTCGAGATTGAGACGCGTCCCTCCTTCATCAAGAGCATAGGCGGCCCGTCGCTGGTACCCGGCCTGTGGCCATTGGCAAATCAGCTGATCGACGGCGCCATCGCCGTCAGCCCCGAGCAGGTCACGGAAGCGATGCGCCTGTTGTTCTCGAAGGCAAAGATCGTGGCCGAAGGTGCCGGTGCCGCCTCGCTCGCCGCCGCTCTGCGCAGCGAGCACGCAACGGGCAATGTTGTCTGCGTTATCTCCGGCGGCAATATCGATGCCGGCGCCTATGCGCAGGTATTGGCCGGCGCGGTGCCGGAAGCCTGAATGCGTTCTATTCCCGGATAGCCAGCGATGGTTGGCGTTTTGGTTTCGTTTCGTTCCGCTGGAAATGGATCGATACACCGTTCAAATTCGCCCCGCGGACGCCTCTCAAACGCCTGATGCCAAAGCGCACCCTGGGGTAGGCCACAGGCCATTAACCAAAATAATTTCAATGCATGTGCCGATGGCGCCGTGGTCGCTTGCCCCCTGCTGCCGGGGGCCAGATAATTTCTGAGGCCTTAACAAATTCATTAAACTTTAAACAGTTGCGGAACACAACTGGAACAGATAGTGTTTGTTCTGGGTTTGTTTTTCGATTCTGGTTCACACCCTTCGTTCAATGCCTTGGGGGCCGCCATGCTGACACGCAAGCAACATGAACTGCTGATGTTCATTCATGAACGGCTCAAGGAAAGTGGCATTCCGCCTTCCTTCGACGAGATGAAGGAAGCGCTCGATCTCGCCTCCAAGTCAGGCATCCATCGCCTGATCACGGCACTGGAGGAACGCGGCTTCATTCGCCGGCTGCCCAACCGGGCGCGGGCGCTGGAGGTGCTGCGGCTGCCGGATTCGATCGCGCCGGGTCTCAACGCGGCAAAGAAATTCTCGCCGAGCGTCATCCAGGGTAGTCTCGGTCAGGGCGGCCTCGGCCGCCAGATCAAGCCGGCGCCGTCGCGCTTGCCGGCGGCCGGCAATGACGACGACGCGGTATCCGCCGTTTCGATCCCGGTGATGGGCCGCATCGCCGCCGGTGTGCCGATCGATGCCATCCAGCACCAGACGCATTCGATCTCGGTGCCGCCGGACATGATCATGGGCGGCGAGCACTATGCGCTGGAAGTCAAGGGCGACTCGATGATCGAGGCCGGCATCTTCGATGGCGACACGGTCATTATCCGCAATGCCAACACGGCAAGCCCGGGCGAGATCGTCGTGGCGCTGGTCGACGAGGAGGAAGCAACCTTGAAGCGGTTCCGCCGCAAGGGCGCCTCGATCGCCCTTGAAGCCGCCAACCCAGCCTACGAGACGCGTATCTTCGGACCGGACAGGGTCAAGGTGCAAGGCAAGCTGGTCGGGCTGATCCGGCGTTACTGAGCAGGAGCGGACGGCTTTTCGGGTTTTTGATAGGGCGGCAGCCCCCTCGCCTCGCGTGAAAATTTTCGCTGCTCGTGCCAGGGCCGGTACGGGCCGTCCACCGCGAAGCTGACAATTGGCGGACCGGTCGCCGATTGGCGGTCGAAGAAGACGGCGGCACTGCCCTTGCGGGCCAGTTGCCGTTTGGTGACGACAAGAACCAGCGGATTGTGGCAGGCATTATAGCCCGTCGCGTCATTGACGACGATCAGATCGGCAAAACCGCAGGCCTTCCAGGTGTCCTTGCGGTCTTCGACATGCGCAATGATCGCGCCGGACGGATGCCGGGCAAGACAGACACCGTCCGTGCAATAGAATGGCGCTCCCGGCGGCAGGTTGACCGCATCGGCAATGTCGAATTGCCCGTCCGCCTTGCTGAACATTTCCGGCACGATGATGGTTTCGGATGTCAGCGCGCGTTTCCAGTTGTCGACGGTGAATTCGTTCGGACGAGCCCGGCTGACAGCGAGTTCGCCGCGGCCGATTGGCAGCGCAACCAGCCGCGCATCTTCCGAGATCAGCACATCCGGCGTGCGCGTATCCGACACCGTCAGCAGGCCGGCAAGCGCGAATGGCACGGCCGCGAGCCGCAGCCAGGTCGTCGCCATTGTCGCGATAACCAGTGCGATGGTCACCAGCAGCACGGAGTGCTGGGAAATCAGCCCGACAGCATCGATCGGCGAGCGTTCCGATATCCATGCCGATATGGCGATCATTGCCGTCAGGCCTTTGCCCATCAGGTAAAGGGATGGCGCATCCAATCCGAACGGCATCAGCAACGCACTGGCTACCGCCAGGAACATCACCGCCGTTACGATCGGCATAACGGCCAGATTGGCGAACAGGCTGAGCGGCGACACACGCTGGAAATGCCAGATGGCAAACAGCGCCGTGGCGCAGCCTGCGATGATGGAGGTCATCGCCAACCCGCCCGTCGCCATCAGGAATTTTCGTGTGAGAAAGCCCGGCAAGGACCGCTTTGGCGGTGGCGGTCTCGTCTTTCCCGCATGGTGATCCGCCCAGCCGGCATAGGCACCAACCAAAGCCGCGGTCGCGGCGAACGACATCTGGAAGCTCGGGCCGACCACTTCGTGGGGCGACACCACAATGACGGCGATCGCCGAGATCGCCAGATTGCGCATAGTCAGCGCCGCGCGATCGAACAGGACAGCAATGAGCATTACCGCCAGCATGATAAAGCTGCGCTCGGCGGCAACGACGACGCCGGAAATGACGAGATAGGCCGCGATCGAGAAAAGGGCCGCGGCGGCGGCGTATTTCTTCACCGGCCGACACGCGGAAAAATCCGGAAACAGCGCGAAGGCGCCGCGCAGCAGACCCATGATGGTGCCGGCAACCAGCGCCATATGCAGTCCGGAGATCGAGATGATGTGATAGATGCCGGTGCGCCGCATCGCCTCGTTGATTTCATCGGGAATGCCCGCGCGGACACCAACGATGAGCGCAGCCGCTATCTCGCCTTCGGCACCGCCGACCGTGGCCCTGATGTGGTCGGCAATGGCTTCGCGAGCATTTTCGATCCCTGAGAAAAGCCGGGCCGAGAGCGGCATCTCGTCGTCGGCGGAAACCAGCTTTGGATTGCCGAGAAAGAAGCCGCTGCCGCCAATGCCGGCGAAATAGCTGTCGAATGAGAAATCGTAGCTGTCCGGCCGCACCGGACCGGTCGGCGGCAGCAGTTTGGCGTAGCCCGTGACCATGGAGCCCGCGGTCACTTCCGCCGGAATATTGCGCGCCGAAAGCCGGACCCTTTCCGGCGCATAGCGCAGTGTCGGCCGGGCGGTCGATGTCACGTCGATGGTGAGCCGGATGCGGCCGGTCTCCATGCGGTCGATCGAGACCACGCGGCCGGTCACTTGCGTCGAGATTTCCGAACCCAGCATCTGCGTGCCCGCCCGCCAAGTCTCGACCTTGGCGGCAAGCAGGCCGAGCGCACACAGCAATGCCGCCATGAAGCCCAGATGGGTTTTCGGCCAGGAGCGCGAAACCAGCGCACAGATCGCCATCAGCACGACCACGGCGACAGGTCTTGCAAAATCAGGCTCCACTGCGAGCGAATAGTAGCCGATCGCACCAGCGGCGAGACAGACCGGCACCAGCAGGAAGGCGATGCCTCGATCCAGCTCCAGCTCCGCCGCCATCGCCACGCCATGGCGCAGGCGAGGCAAGGAAACCCGCCCGAGTTGCCGGCGCACACGCACAATCCGGCCCGAGGCAGGTGCCGGAAGTGGCGCCTGGATATCCGCCTGCGACGGCTGACTGCCCGGCGCGGGCACAAGGGGCGATGGCGGCAATGAGGCTGGCGGAGGGATCGCAAACAGGGACCGTTCGCTGACGCCAACGTTGGCGTCCTCGCCCTGTTTTGAGCCCCGGCCTCGTCCAGCCATCGGGTCTGCCCCTTGCACCCCTGACGCCCTATGCTACATGAACGCCGGGCGCGCGAAAGTCCGCGCAGCCGCACCCCGCTTCAGATGGTTTCCGAGAGTTTCATGTCCGACAAGGTCGTCACCCGTTTTGCCCCTTCGCCCACCGGCTATCTGCACATCGGCGGCGCGCGCACGGCGTTGTTCAATTGGCTCTATGCCAAACACACAGGCGGCACGATGCTGCTGCGCATCGAGGACACCGATCGCGAGCGTTCGACCGATGCCGCAACGGCCGCCATCCTGGACGGTCTCACCTGGCTCGGCCTTGGCTGGGACGGCGACGCGGTCTCGCAATTCGAGCGCGCGCCGCGCCACCGTGAGGTCGCCGAGGAACTCGTGCGTCTGGGCAAGGCCTATTACAGCTACGAGACGCCGGCAGAGCTTGAGGCAATGCGCGAGGCAGCACGCGCCAAGGGCCTGCCGCCGCGCTACAACGGCCAGTGGCGCGACCGTGCCCCCTCCGAGGCGCCTGCGGGCGTCAAGGGCGCCATCCGCATCAAGGCGCCGACCGAGGGCGAGACGATCGTCCACGACCGTGTCCAGGGCGAGGTGCGCTTCCCCAACAAGGATCTCGACGACTTCATCATCCTGCGGTCGGACGGCAACCCGACCTACATGCATGCCGTCGTCGTCGACGACCACGACATGGGTGTCACGCACATCATTCGCGGCGACGACCACCTGACCAACGCCGCCCGCCAGACCGTCATCTACAACGCCATGGGCTGGGACGTGCCGTCGATGTCGCACATCCCGCTGATCCATGGCGCCGACGGCGCCAAGCTGTCGAAGCGCCACGGCGCGCTCGGCGTCGAGGCCTATCGGGCCATGGGCTACCTGCCGCAGGCGCTGCTCAACTATCTGGCGCGCCTGGGCTGGAGCCATGGCGACGACGAGATCATGTCGATCAAGGACATGATCTCCTGGTTCGATATCGGCGACGTCAACAAGGGTGCGGCCCGCTTCGACTTCGCCAAGCTGGAAGCGATCAACGGCGCGCATATGCGACGCATGGCCGACGCGGAGCTTTTGGACATCTTCATCGCCACTCTGCCTTATCTCGAGGGTGGTCCGGCGATGGCCGCACGCCTTAACGACACGAACAAGGCGCAGTTGCTGGAGGCCCTTCCAGGCCTCAAGGAGCGCGCCAAGACGCTGGTCGAGCTTGTCGATGGCGCCGCTTTCCTGTTTGCTACGCGCCCGCTGCCGGTCGACGAGAAGGCGGCCCTTCTGCTCAATGACGATGCCCGCAAGATCCTGCGCGGCGCTCACGAAGCTTTGACCGCGCTTGCAAGTGACTGGACGGCTGCCGCTGCAGAGGCCGCGATCCGCGATTATGCGCTGGCCGGTGGCCACAAGCTTGGTGCCGTGGCCCAACCATTGCGGGCCGCGCTGACCGGCAAAAGCACCTCCCCCGGCGTGTTCGACGTGCTTGCCGTGCTTGGGCGCGAGGAAAGCCTGGCGCGCATAGCGGATCAAATCGATTAGGAGCAAACTGGCCCAAGAAGATTGGCATTGAAAGGCGCGTTTCGCAGTGCAACATTAGGCCTTGGCCCAATCTGGCACGCACCTCCTAAAATGCGGTGGCGAATACGCGCATTGCGGTGATTTCGACGTGTCGCTCTGCAGAATTTGCCTTTGCCGGCATGAGGAAACAACAAGGAGTTTGCAATGACCGAAGCTGCGAAAAAACTGGATGTGGGCGGCGCGAACCAAGAGGCAACCGCAACGCTTCAGTTCGCCGGCAAGACCCATGAATTCAAGGTGAGAAGCGGCTCCGTCGGACCCGACGTGATCGACATCGCCTCGCTCTACAGCACGACCGGCGCCTTCACCTACGATCCCGGTTTCACCTCGACCGCAAGCTGCGAATCCGAGATTACCTTCATCGACGGCGACGCCGGTATTCTTCTCCACCGCGGCTATCCGATCGACCAACTGGCCGAGCACGGCGACTTCCTCGAAGTCTGCTATCTCCTGCTCTACGGCGAACTGCCGACCAAGGCGCAAAAGGACGATTTCGACTACCGCGTGACGCGCCACACCATGGTGCACGAGCAGATGTCGCGCTTCTTCACCGGCTTCCGCCGCGACGCGCACCCGATGGCGGTGATGTGCGGCGTGGTCGGCGCGCTGTCGGCCTTCTACCACGACTCCACCGACATCTCCGACCCGTACCAGCGCATGGTCGCCTCCATGCGGCTGATCGCCAAGATGCCGACGATCGCGGCCATGGCCTACAAGTACCACATCGGCCAGCCCTTCATTTACCCGAAGAACGATCTCGGATTCGCGGCAAACTTCCTGCATATGTGCTTCGCGGTGCCGTGCGAGGAGTACAAGATCAACCCGGTGCTGGCACGCGCCATGGAACGCATCTTCATCCTGCACGCCGACCACGAGCAGAATGCCTCGACCTCGACGGTTCGCCTCGCCGGCTCGTCGGGCGCCAACCCGTTCGCCTGCATCGCCGCCGGGATCGCCTGCCTGTGGGGTCCGGCCCATGGCGGCGCCAATGAAGCGGCGCTCAACATGCTGGGCGAGATCGGCCATGTCGATCATATCCCGGAATTCATCGCCCGCGCCAAGGACAAGAACGACCCGTTCCGGCTGATGGGCTTTGGCCACCGCGTCTACAAGAACTACGATCCGCGTGCGAAAATCATGCAGAAGACTGCGCACGAGGTTCTGGGCGAACTCGGCATCAAGGACGATCCGCTGCTCGACATCGCCATGGAACTGGAAAAGATCGCGCTGACCGATCCCTATTTCATCGAGAAGAAACTCTATCCGAATGTCGACTTCTATTCCGGCATCACGCTGAAGGCGCTGGGCTTCCCCACCACCATGTTCACCGTGCTGTTCGCGGTCGCCCGCACCGTCGGCTGGATCGCGCAGTGGAAGGAGATGATCGAGGATCCGCGCCAGAAGATCGGCCGGCCGCGCCAGCTCTACACCGGTGCGCCGGAACGCGACTACGTGCCGATCGCCAAGCGATGATCGAAAAGGCTTGAATCGAAAAAGGCGCCTCTCAGGGCGCCTTTTTTATATGACGAAGCACAACGCCCGCCGCGATCTCGCCTGACGGCTTGTCCGTCGCCATGCGCCGCGCGATCTCCGCAAAACCGTCCTTCTGCCAGGCGCGCATGCCGCTGTCGGCGAACAATGCTTCCAGTTGGCGAGCCAGATTGTTCGCCTTGACGTACTCGTTGTAGAACTCCGGGATGAGCGCGCGATCCGCGATCAGATTGGGCAACAGCGCCGACCAGACGGAAACGAAATAGGGCGCCACGGTGCGTGCGATGGGATCGAGCCTGTAGGACGACACCATCGGCACACCGGCCAAAGCCAGTTCGAGCGATACGGTTCCCGATGCGATCAGCGCGGCATCGGCCTTGCCGAAAGCCTGCCATTTGCGCTGCGGATCAACGATGATTTCGGGTTTCTCGTCCCAACGGTTGACCGAGGCTTTGACGAGGTCGGCGACATGCGGGACCGTCGGCAGCAGCAGACGCAGACGATGTCCGCGCGCGCGCAGCATCGACACGGTCTCGCCGAACGTGTCGATCAGCCGTCGCACCTCATCGCGCCGCGAGCCGGGCAGGACCAGCAATGTCTTGATGCGGTCCTGGGCAAGATCGCGTGGCAGGGCCTGCGCCATCTGGGCGGCAAGCACGCCAGCATCATGCGTAAGGCGGTGCCCGACATAGGTGCCGGGCGGGCCGCCCAGCCGGTCAAGCTCCTTCACCTCGAACGGCAGGATGCAGAGGATATGGTCGACATAGGGCTTCATCGCCACAGCCCTGCCCGGCCGCCAGGCCCAGACGCTCGGGCAGACATAATGGATGATCGGTATCGATGGATTGGACGCCCGCACCTTCCTGGCGACGCGCAAGGAAAAGTCCGGACTGTCGATGGTGATCAGGCAGTCCGGCGTTTCCTCGGCAACGGCCTTGGCCAGTTGGCCGATCCGCCTGACAAGGCGCGGCAGATCGCGCAGGACGGCGCTGAAACCCATCAGCGCGATCTCACCGGCGTCGAAGGGCGACTCCAGGCCCAATTCCCCGAGATGCCGGCCGCCGAGGCCGACGAGCTTTACCTCGCGGCCAGTTGCCTGGCGCAGCGAACGCACGATGTCGGCGCCGAGCAGATCACCCGATTCCTCGCCGGCGACGATCGCAATCTTCAACGCCCTGTCAGCCATGCGCCGGCTCCGCTGCGGCCAGGCCGACGATGAACAGGCCAAGTTCATTGGCGCGCGACAAGGTTGCGGGGCCTTCGAGGATCAGCGAGCGCCCCGCTTCGACGGCAATGCCGGCGAGCCCCGCCGCATGGGCCGCGTCGACCGTCTGTGGCCCTATGGATGGAAGATCAGCGCGCAGTTCCTGACTAGGCTTGGCGCATTTGACCAGGACGCCGCGCGTCTTGCCTGCGATACGGCCATGGCCGCGCAGCAGCCTTGTACGGTCGAGCAATCCGGCCGTTCCCTCGATACCTTCGAGCGCAATGGCCCGGCCGCCGACCGCGATAGCCGCCTGGCCGATATCCAGCGCACCGATGGCCTTCGCCGCTGCAAAGCCTGCCTCGATGTCGCGCCAGTCCGACTTCTGCGGTACCGCTTTGGTCAAGGCCCCTTCGGCGGCGACCAGCTTCGGCACGATTTCGTGGGCGCCCATGACCTTTATCCCTCGGGCTTCGAGACCCCGCGCCACCACCTTCAACAGGCCATCGTCGCCGCGCGCCAGCGCCATGACGACAATCGGTATCACAGCGAGCAGGCTGAGGCTTGGGCGCAGATGCGTCAGTCTTGGCCGGCGCTTGATCTCGCCGGCAAGCACCAGATGGGTGATCCGGTGGCGTTTGAGCAGTGGAACAAGCGAGCCGATCGCCTCCAGGGCAAGCGTTTCATGCTCATAACGGCACAATTCCGACAGACGGTCGGCCTCGCCTTCCATGAGGACGATGAAGGGCGGATAACCCTGCCCGGCCGAGCCGGCCGCGACTTCGACCGGAAGACTGCCGCCGCCGGCGATGATGCCGACCCTGGCATCTGCCGGGAGATCAAGACCGGCAGAAGCGGTCTCAGTCTTCATCATCGGTATCGTCGCCATCGCCGCCCTTGAGCGACGGCACCGCATAGTGCCGCTTGCCGCGACTGCTGATGAAGTCGATGATCTTCATGGCCGTCGGCGAAGAGGCGAACTCGGCCTTGGCGAACTCGATGTTCTCGCCGACGGTGCGGGAGCGGTCGAAAATCGTCCGGTAGGCTTTGCGCAGCAGATAGATTTCGGAACGAGGCAGACCGGCGCGCTTGAGGCCGATGATGTTCAAACCGCGCAAGGAGGCGCGGTTGCCGACGGCAATGGCATAGGGAATGACGTCGCCAACGAAAGCCGAGCACCCGCCAAGAAAGGCGTTGTCGCCGACACGCACGAATTGATGAACGGCACTGAGGCCGCCGATATAAACGTTGTCGCCAATCTCGCAATGGCCGCCCAGCGTCGCGCCATTGGCAAAGGTGGCATTCTTGCCGACAACGCAATCATGGGCGATGTGGGCGTAGGCAAGGAAATTGCCATTGTCGCCCACTGTCGTTTCGCCGCGGCTGGTGTCGGTGCCGACATGCATGGTCACGCCTTCACGGATGGTGCAGTTGGCGCCGATGACCAGCGTCGTGCGACCGCCCTTGTGCTTGGTGTTCTGTGGCGGTGCGCCCAATGTCGCCATCGGATAGACCTTGGTCGAGGCGCCGATTGACGTCGCGCCCATGACCGAGACATGGCTGACCAGTTCGACACCATCGCCGATCACGGCATCGGCGCTGACATGGCAGAACGGCCCTATGCGCACACCCTGGCCGATTTGAGCGCCCTCTTCCACGACGGAGGAGGGATGGATTGAAGTCTCGATTTTCATAAGCACTCGATCGTCAGTCGCCGGTGACCATCATGGCTGAAATCTCGGCCTCGGCCGCCTTGGTGCCATCGACCAGGGCTTCGCAGGCGAATTTGAGCAGGTTGCCGCGCTTCTTGATTTTCTTGACATGGATCTTCAACTGGTCGCCGGGAACGACCGGTTTGCGGAATTTGGCGTTGTCGATGGTCAGGAAATAGACCAGCGACGGCTTTGACGCTCCAAGGCTTCGGATGCAGATGGCGCCCGCCGTCTGCGCCATGGCCTCGACGATCAGCACGCCCGGCATCACCGGCTGCTCCGGGAAATGCCCCTGAAAATGCGGCTCGTTGATGGTGACATTCTTGATGCCAATGGCGGAATCGTCGCCATCGATGTCGACGATGCGGTCGATCATCAGGAAGGGATAGCGGTGCGGCAGGAGCTTCATCAGCCCCATTATGTCGACCGCTTCCAGCGTCGTCGCCGCCACCATATCAGCCATTGTCCTTGCCCTGTTTGCGTGCCCTTGCCATCGTGCGCAACATGGCTATCTCCCGCATGGCTTCCGCCATCGGCTGTGCCGGATAACCGCCCCAGATCTCGCCGGCGGGAACATTGCTCATAAATCCACTTCTGGCGGCAAGCTTGGCTCCTGAGCCGATGGTCAAGTGATCCGCAAGCCCGACGCCGCCGCCCATCGTAACGTTGTCACCCACGACCACGGAACCGGAGATACCTGAAAGTCCAGCCACTATGCAATTGCGACCGATGCGGACGTTATGGGCGATCTGCACGAGATTGTCGATCTTGGTGCCCTGACCGATGATCGTGTCGGACATGGCGCCGCGATCGACGGTGGAATTGGAACCGATCTCGACATCGTCCTGGATGATGACCCGTCCGATCTGGGGAACGCGTTCGGGACCCTTGGCACCGCCGACAAAACCAAAGCCGTCCTGACCGATCCTGGCGCCGCCATGGATGATGACCCGATTGCCGATCAGCGCATACTGGATGCTGGCGCCCGGGCCGACATAGCCGTCGCGGCCGATCTGGCAGGATTGTCCGATGACCGCGTTTGGCGCGATGACAGTGCCGCGGCCGATCGAGACGCCTGGCCCGATGACCACACCGGCCTCGATGATGGCGCCAGCCTCGACATGCGCGGTCGGATCGATATGGGCATGCGGCGAAACACCGGTTTCACCGGTCATTGGACCCGGCGTCGCGGCTGTCGGAAACAGCAGTCGGCCGACCAGCGCGAATGCCTGTTGCGGACGCGGATGAGTCAAAACGGCAACGCCGGACGGCGCCTTGTTGGCAAATTCCGCCGGGCACAGGACCGCGGCCGCACGCAGTGACGGCATCAACGCGGAATTGCGCCTGCCGTCGACGAAGACGAGCGCATTGGCGCCGCCTTCGTTGGCCGGCGCGAGCGCCTCGATCGAAACGTCGGATTGGCCGGAATCGACAAGCACCGAGCCGGTCAGATTCGCGACTTCGGCCGCCGTATACCGGCGTGATGGCGCGAAGAACACCGGATCGGTCATTCCAGAAGCTATATCCAGCTAGGTCGGAACATTTCTCCCGGATCCAAAGGAACCCGGGAGCATCGTTGGCCGCCGATCAGAAGCGGGTCGATATGCCGAAGTTAAATTCCTGCACGTCGTCGCTCGCTTCCTTCTTGACCGGGATCGCATAGTCAATACGGATCGGACCGAACGGCGAGGCCCACATCAAGCCGACACCGACAGAAGCACGCACCTTCATGCCAGTAGAATCTGGATTGACCAAGCCGCTTGCGATCTTGCTGCCATAAAGCGTCGCCGCATCGGCGAACACCGCGCCACGCAGGCCGAAGCTCTCGGGAACGACCGGCAGCGGGAACTGGGCCTCGGCCGAAGCGTTGAAATAGGTAGTGCCGCCCAGATGGTCGCCGCTGGTGTCGCTGGCTACCGGGCCGATACCACCATAGGCAAAGCCGCGGATCATGCGGTCGGTGCTCTGGAAGTGATCGAAGATGCGCAGATCGCCGTCGTTGCCGTAACCCTCGACATGCCCTGCGCCGCCTGAAATGAGGCCGACAAGGTCGAGTTGCTCGGACAGCGTCTGATAGATGCTGCCGCGTCCGGTGATCTTCACGAACTTGGCATCGCCACCGAGACCCGCGACCTCGACGGTCGTGTTGGCATAGATGCCCTCATGAGGGTTCTTCATGTCGTCGATGGTGTTGTAGACCAACCCCAAGCTGACAGACGACTTGATCCAGGGGCTTTGCTCGATACCATCCAGGATGGCCTGGGAAATGTTGCAGGTGCCCTGCGGAACCGCATCCGTGGGACTGCAACTGTTATCGACCTTATACTTCTCCTGAGAGATATTGTACGCCAGCTGGGTCGTGATGCTGTTGGTGATCGGCAGGCCGAAACGGACCGTCGCACCGACGGTGTCGCTGTCGTAGTTGTTGTTGTACTCTCGCGTCGACTTGTAGATGTCGAAGCCGGCTGCGATGCGCCGTCCGAGGAAATACGGCTCGGTGAACGATACGGCGTAGTCGCGCGAATTCTTGCCGCCGCCCGCCGATAGCTTGATGAACTGGCCGCGGCCGAGGAAGTTGCGCTCGGTGATCGAGCCCTCGACGGACGGGCCTGCCGAGTCACCGCCGGTCGAATAACCGGCGCCAACAGAGAATTCACCGGTCGACTTCTCGACCACATCGACCACCAGCACGACCTGGTCGGGCTGCGAGCCGGGCACGGTCGAGATTTCGACTTTGTCAAAATAATTCAGGTCTTCCAGGCGCTTCTTCGCGCGCTGGATGAGCACCTGGTTGAACGCGTCGCCTTCGCTGACATCGAACTCGCGGCGGATGACGTAGTCGCGCGTACGGTCGTTGCCGCGGATCTCGATGCGCTCGATATAGGCCTTGGTGCCCTGATCAACCGTATAGACCACCGAAATCGTGTGGTTTTCGAAGTTGCGGTCGCCGCGCGGCGTCACCTGCGCGAAGGCATAGCCCGAACCAGCCACCTTCTCGGTAAGGGCGATGATGGAGTCTTCGACATCCTTGGCGTTGTAGACATCGCCCTTGCGCGTCTCGACCACCGCTTCCAACGACTTGGAGTCGACTTCCGGGATCGTGCTTTCGACGCTGATATCGCCGAAATTGTAGCGCTCGCCTTCCTGCACGGTGATGGTGACCGTGTACTTGTTCGTCGCGTTGTCGAGTTCGCCGACAGCCGACACGACCTGGAAATCGGCATAGCCGTGATTGTAGTAGAAGCGGCGCAGCAGCTCCTGGTCGGCGCGCAGCTTGTCCTCGTCATAGACGTCGTCGCGCAGGATGAACGACACCCAGGACGAGCGCTTGGTGTTGATCACATCAGACAGACGGCGGCTCGAATAGGCGCTGTTGCCGACGAAATTGATCGCCGCGATCTGCGTACGGTCGCCTTCGGTGATGTGGAACACCACGTTCACGCGGTTGTCGCCGAGTTCCATGACCTGCGTGGTCACGCCGGCATCATCGCGGCCGATGCGCCTGTAAGCGGCCTTGACCGCTTCGACGTCGGAATCGAGCGTCGCCTGCGAGAATGTGCCGCGCGGCTTCAGTTGAACCGCAGCTTCAAGCGCATTGTCCTTGAGCTTCTTGTTGCCCTGGAACAGCACCTGGTTGACGACCTTGTATTCGGCAACCTTGACCACCAGCGTCGAGCCGACCTGGTTGATCTGGACGTCCGAGAACAGGCCGGTGCCGAACAGCGCCTTGACGGCCGCGTCGACGTCGGCGCTGGAGAAGGCTTTGCCCGGCTTGATAGTGATGTAATTGCGGATGGTATCGGCGTCGACACGCTGGTTGCCGCTCACCTCCACCCTGCTGACGACAGCGGCTTCAGCCGCCGATGTAGCAACGAATTGTACTGCGAGCGCACCTGGCACGACCAGAGCGGCGGACAGTGCCGCCGCTGACGCGGCGCTCAGAAACTTGGATGCTGCCTTCATCGGGCTTAATAACCTTTTCTCGTAGTCCCCACGGCGAGAAAACCGGACGTGCGGTAATTTCCCCTACCGTATTAACCGGATTTTCCCTACACGCAAGGCTTCTGGTTAATTTGTATTTACTTAACCCTGGTGCGTGGCTTTCGCGTCACTCATATCCCCGTGCATGGTAAACGGCGTCTCAACATCGACCATGACAAAGCCAAATTTCTTCATGATTTCAGCATCCAAACAGATCGTTCCAGAACACGAACCCCATGAAGCACAAGACCAGAAGCAGACCAGCCCGATAGGCCATTTCCATCATCCGTTCCGACACCGGACGGCGAATGACGGCCTCCACCCCGTAGAACAACAGATGGCCGCCGTCGAGGGGGGGAATCGGCAAAAGGTTTAGAATACCTATGCCGACGGAGAGCAGCGCGACGAGCTGCACCAGCCATTCGAAACCGAGTTTCGCCGCCTTGCCGGCCATGTCCGCGATCTTGACGGGACCGCCCAACTGGCACTTGTCCTCGCGCCCGACGGCGAAGCGCTGCAGGAACTGCCCGGTGCGCTCGATGACGTGGCCTGTTTCCTCCACTGCAGCCGCAACCGCCCCAACTGGTGTGTAGGTGATGAGACGGGGCTGGCCGAGTTCCTTGTTGTTGACGACGCCGATCACCGCGACCTTGACCTTGTTGCCGAGCGCGTCCTGCTGCTCCATCAGCTGTGGCGTCGCGGTCACCGTTACTTCTTTACCGTCACGCAGCATGACAAAAGTGATGATATCGCCGGCGCGGCCCGAGACCAGCCGCTGCACATCGCCAAAGGTTTCGACCTTGCTGCCGTCGACACTGACGAATCGATCTCCCGGCTGGATGCCGGCTTTTGCCGCCGGACTGTCTGCCGTGACTTCCGCCACCATGGGCTCTGCGACATAACGCCCATGGGACGCAAACAGCACTGAAAAGACTACGATCGTCAGGAGGAAATTGAACAGCGGGCCGGCCACCACGGTCGCCGCACGCTTCCAGATGGCCTGCGTGTGGAAGGCAACCTTGCGCTCCTCATCGGTCAGCGTTTCGAGCTCTTCCGACGTGGGCTGGCTGGAGGTCGCGTTCATATCGCCGACAAATTTGACATAGCCGCCAAGCGGTATGGCGCAGAGCTTCCAGCGCGTGCCATGCCGGTCGTTAAAGCCGATGAGTTCGGGACCGAAGCCGATCGAGAAGGCCCTGACCCCGATGCCGCACCAGCGGCCAACGAGGTAGTGGCCCATCTCATGGACGAACACCACCACGGTCAGCACGAACAGAAACGGCACAAGCGTGCCGAGGAACAAGCCTTCCGTGCCGAAAATCGCGTGAAGAATTCCGTTCAACTCATGCCCTCAAATTCTTCCGCTGCCGCCGTGACTGTGACATCAATCCAGGCGAATCCAAGGCACGCCCGCGCCAGATCGTGAAACGACACCGTTCAAATCGGAAACAGCCCCTGCGCCGGATGATCGGCGCCCGCCGAAATCCAGCCAATGACGTATAGGGCGAGAGCCGCCGCGACAAGTCCGTCGACACGGTCCATGACGCCGCCATGACCCGGAATGAGCACGCCCGAATCCTTGCGGCCATGCCGCCGTTTGACCCAGGACTCGAACAGATCTCCAGCCTGCGCGACAATCGAAAGCACAAGGGCCACAAGGCCGAGCAAGGCCAGGTTCCCGGCACCGGCGACCGCTGCCAGCATGACCCCGGCGACAACGCCACCGACAGCGCCACCGAGCGCGCCGCTACGCGTCTTGCCGGGCGAAATAGATGGCGCCAGTTTGGGACCCCCGACGGCTCGCCCGACGAAATAGGCAAAAATGTCGGTCGCCCAGACGACCGCGAACAGGAACAGGATGGCGACGAGGCCCGAATGGTCGCCATCACGCAGCAGGGCAAGCGACAGGCCGGACACGCTGGCATAGGCAAGACCGCTCGCTTCCCACTGCCCGGTCTTGCGAACCAGGGCGGCAATCGCCGTTGCGGCAATCAGAATCACCACAAGCAGCAGCAGCCAGGACGCGGCAAGCCCGGCAATCAAGGCGCCGATGAAAACGACGACCAGCGCCTCGGGCAGGAAGCCCAGCCCCTTGGCCGCGACCGGCCGCGACATGCGGGTCCATTCGTAAAAAATCATCGCCGACATGGCTGCGCACAGCAGTCGAAAAGGCAGGCCGCCAAGCCAGGTCAGGCCAAGAGCGATGACGGCAAGCACGACCGCTGAAATGACGCGGAGTTGAAGGTTGCTCATCCCGCGGCCGGTCGCGAAGCGACGTCTTGCGGGCCCACTCCGCCGAAACGGCGCTCGCGGCCGGCAAATTCGCGCAACGCCTCGGCAAGGTGTTCGCGGCTGAAGTCAGGCCAATAGCAAGGCAGGAAGACGAGCTCGCTGTAGGCGGCCTGCCACAAGAGGAAGTTGGACAGGCGCAGCTCGCCGCTGGTGCGTATGACCAGTTCCGGATCGGGAATGCCTTGCGTGTCGAGAGCGCCGGCAAAGCTTTCGGCTGATATCGATTCGGCATCGATTTCGCCGCGCGCCGCGGCCAGGGCAAGCTTGCGCGCCGTGCGGACGATCTCGTCGCGCCCGCCATAGTTGAAGGCAATGACCAGCGTCAGAGACTCGTTGCGGGCGGTCAGCGATTCGGCCTCTTCGAGCAGACCTCGGATGTCGGCCTGCAGCCCTGCCCTGTCGCCGATGATCCTGACCCGCACGCCGCTCTGGTGCAGTTCGGCGAGATCACGGCGGATGAACAGCTTCAAAAGCCCCATCAGGTCGCTGACCTCGGACTTCGGCCGTGACCAGTTCTCCGACGAGAAAGCATAGACGGTCAGGAAGGAGATGCCGAGATCAGGCGCCGCGCGCACGGTCTTGCGCAGCGCCTCGACGCCGGCGCGATGACCGGCAAGCCTCGGCATGCCGCGCGCTTTGGCCCAGCGTCCATTTCCATCCATGATGATCGCGACATGCGCGGGCGTTGTCATGATCTCGCTTTCGGGTCAGCCGGCGGCCAACCCTAAACCTGCATGATTTCAGCTTCCTTGTCGGAAAGCAGATGATCGATGGTGCTGATCGTTTCGTCTGTAAGCTTCTGGACCTGATCGGAACGCTTGCGCTGATCGTCCTCGGAGATCGCGCCGTCCTTCTCGGCCTTCTTCAGGAAGTCCATGCCGTCGCGGCGCACATGGCGCGCGGCGACGCGGGCGTTCTCGGCATAGCCGTGCGAGATCTTGACCAGTTCCTTGCGGCGCTGCTCGTTGAGTTCCGGCAGCGGAATCCTCAGATTGGTGCCGTCGACGATCGGGTTGAAGCCCAGATTGGATTCGCGGATAGCGCGGTCGACGGCGCCGACCATCGACTTGTCCCAGATCGACACCGAGATCATGCGCGGTTCCGGCACCGTGACGTTGGCCACCTGATTGATCGGCATGGTGGTGCCATAGGCCTGCACCTGGATGGCATCGAGCAGATTGCTGGAGGCGCGGCCGGTCCGCAGCGAAGCCAGGTCATGCTTGAACGCGGCGATTGCCCCATCCATGCGCCGCTTGAGATCGTCGTACTCACCACTCATCTTAGTCTCCTCGACCCGTCTGCCGCGGGTTCACTGCCTCGGGGCACGGCCCCGTTCGAGCCTGAATTTCGAAAGTCGGTATCCCTTTTCTAGGGATCAGGCCCCGGATCAATCGTCCGCGACGACCGTGCAGCGGCCGCCGCCCCTCAGAATATCGCCGAAACCACCTTTTTCGTGGATCGAATAGACGATTATCGGAATGTTGTTTTCGCGCGCAAGTGCAATCGCAGCGGTATCCATGATGGAAAGGCCACGATTTATGACTTCGGCATGGCTGATGCGCTCGAAACGCGTCGCATTCGGATCCTTTTTCGGGTCGGCCGAATAGACGCCGTCGACCTGCGTGCCCTTGAACAGTGCATCGGCGCCGATTTCGGCCGCGCGCAGCGCTGCGGCCGAATCAGTGGTGAAGAACGGGTTGCCGGTGCCGCCGGCAAAGATCACCACCCTGCCCTGGTTCATGTAAGCGTCTGCCTGGCGTTGCGAAAAACTCTCGCAGAGTTCTGGCATGGCGATCGCCGACAGCACCACGGCATCGACGTCGATCTTGTGCAGCGAGGTGCGCAGCGCCAGCGAGTTGATGACCGTGGCAAGCATGCCCATGTGGTCGCCGGTGACGCGGTCTCCGCCCTTGGAGGCGACAGCCACGCCGCGAAAGATATTGCCGCCGCCGATGACGACGCCGACCTCGATGCCCAGCGCACGGGCCTCGGCAATGTCGGCGGCGATGCGATCCACGACCGAGACGTCGATGCCGAAATGTTGTTCCCCCATCAACGCTTCGCCGGATGCTTTCAGCAAGACACGTCGGTAGAGGGGCTTCACCGTCATCTGGTCCTCGTCATTTTTCATGTGGTCGCGCCTTGGCTGGCCGCCCTCGCGCAGGCGCCGCGCCCGAACATTGGCACGATGCCGAGTTCCGATACACGAAGGGCGCCGCGATGTCACGCGGCGCCGGACCGGCAAATTGGTGGCAACCTGCCGGATCGATCAGTCGGTGGACACGCTGGCTGGCTCGCCCTCGACAAGCACCGGCGACACGTAGCCGGAGGGCTTGTCGCCGGTTGCAGCGCCACCGGTGACGCGCGCCTGTATCTGCGATCCGAAATAGGAATAGGGGAACGGCGCCGGCGTTTTGCTGGCCATATCCAGCCGGTCGCGAAGCTCTGCCGGAATCTCGAAATCCAGCGCGCCAAGATTGTCCTTGATCTGGCCAAGCGTCGTCGCGCCAAGGATGACGGTGGCGATCCCAGGCTGCGTCGCCACCCAGTTGAGCGCGACCTGCGGCATGCTGCGGCCGAGCTCGGATGCGACCTTCTCGAGTTCGGCCACGATGGCCCAATTGCGCTCCGTGAATTTTTGGAAGCCCGGATGCGTGGAATTGCGGAGCCCATCGAGCCGGCCGGCATTTCCGGCCTGAGCCGGCCGATACTTGCCGCTGAGCAGCCCGCTGGCTAGCGGGCTCCAGACCATGATGCCGGCGCCATGGCGCGTGCCGAAAGGCACGAACTCATTCTCGATCGAACGCTCGGCCAGGGAATATTCGAGCTGCAAGGCCAAAATCGGCTCGTATCCGCGCAGCTCGGCAATCGCCTGCGCCCGCCCCGCATACCAGGCCGGCACGTCGGACAGGCCGACATGGCGTATCTTGCCCATCCGTACCAGGTCATCCAGCGTGCGCATGACCTCTTCGGCCGGTGTCAGCCTGTCCCACACATGCATGAGATAGAGATCGATATAGTCGGTGCCCAACCGCTTCAGCGAAGCATCGACCGCCCGCATGATGTTCTTGCGGCCGTTGCCGCCGGCATTCGGATTGCCCGGCTGCATGTTCATGGTGAACTTGCTGGCGATCACCGCGGTGTCGCGCAAGCCCCGCTCGGCGATGAATTCACCAAGCCAGGCTTCGGCCGTGCCGCTGGTGTAGAGATCCGCCGTGTCGAAGAAATTGCCGCCCGCCTCGACATAGGCGTCGAACATGGCGCGGGCCGTGTCCCTGTCGGCGCCCCAACCCCATTCCTTGCCGAAAGTCATGGTGCCGAGCGCCAGCCGGCTGACCCTGAGGCCGCTATTGCCGAGCGTGTAGTAGGTCATGGTCATGATCGTCTTCCAATGCTTGCTGGTGAATGCCGTGGCGTCACTGGCCCGCGGTGGCATTGCCCGGCGTTGCCTTGACCCAAGGATTGCCGCGCTCATGCGTCATGTGGAACGCGAAGCCATCGACCTTCCAGCCGGCGGCCGAGCGCGTCAGGTGATGCTCATAGGTGCCCCAGACCTCCCAAAGCGGGTCACCATTGCCTTCCATGCGGTTCCAGGCATAGCCGTTCGAACGGACCGTCGCCGTATCCGCTTCAAGAACGACCAGGTGATTGGTGCGCAGGTGCAGGCTCGTCTTCGAGCCCTTGAGGTTGCCGGCCCAGGCGCCGATCAGGTCGTCCGAAGCGATGTTGGCGGCCGGCTGGCCGGACAGGCTGCTGAAATCGGCGGTGACCCGATCCGCGAAATGGCTGCGCGCCAGTTTCCAGTCCTGCGCGTCGACGGCGCGGTCGATGGCGTCGGCAATGCCGATGACGGCGCGCTCGTCCGCTAGCGCCTGCCAGCGGGAAGGCTCCGCCCCGCCGGCATCAATCGGCCCCAGCGCCATGCCTGCCGCGAACGTTACGTGCTTCAACACATTCATGTCTCTTCTCCTCGATGCCATCGGCAGATTGCCGATGTGTTGGCGACAATGTGGACCGCTGCCTTGGCATCGATAAGGTTGCATTGTTCGTAAAGACTATGCGATATCATTCATGAATGGACCGCGATCTCCTCACGCATTTGCCTGTCATCGTTGCCGTTGCCCGGCGTGGCGGCTTCGCGCTCGCCGCGGCCGAACTCGGCATGAGCCCGTCAGCGGTCAGCCATGCGGTGCGCCTCGTTGAGGAGCGTATCGGCCAGCCCTTGTTCGCGCGCACGACGCGCAGCGTTTCGCTGACCGAGGCCGGAAAGGCGCTGGTGGAAACCGCGGCCCCTGCCCTTCAGGATATTGGCGAGCGGATCGATCGAATCCGCAGCGTCAAGGGCAGGCCCTCCGGCCTGCTCAGGATCAACGCCTCCAACATCGCGATCCCCCTGGCGGTGACGCCTGTGGTGGCGGCGATGGCGGAGCGCTATCCGGACATTACCGTGGAGATTTTCGCCGACCAGGGGCTGGTCGACATTGTCGGCGAAGGCTTTGACGCCGGCATCCGGCTGGGCGAGATGATCGCGCAGGACATGGTGGCGGTGCGGCTCACGCCCCCGTTCAAGGCCGTCATCGTCGCCTCTCCCACCTATATCGGGCGCCATGGCCGTCCGCGCAGGGTGGCCGATCTCGCCAACCACAATTGCATCGGCTACCGGCTTGTCCGCTCCGGTGCGCTCTACCGTTGGGATTTGACCGAGGACGGCAAGGACGTCGTCATGGAGACCGGCGGTACAGTCATCGTCACGGATTCGCTCGCGGCGATCGACCTGGCGCTTGCAGGCGTTGGCCTTGCCTATCTGTTCGAGCCGCTGGCGCGCGACGATCTTGCAGCCGGCCGCCTGGTGCAGGTCCTGCCGCAATCAGCAATCGAGGAGCCTGGCCTTTTCCTCTACTTCCCGCGCCGGGCGGCGATGGCGCCGAAACTGCGGGCCTTTATCGACACCGCACAAGAAATCGGCCGGACATCCCTGCGGACATCCGGCCGAAAAATGCTTTCGGAATAAAGCGGTAGGAAGTTTACTTCTTGACCGCCGCGGCAACTTCCGCCGCGAAATCGGTCTCTTCCTTTTCGATGCCTTCGCCGAGCGCGAAGCGGAGGTAGGCGGTGATCTTGGCCGGCGCGCCGATTTCCTTCTCGGCATCCTGCAGCGCTTTCTCGACGGTGATGTCGGGATTGAGCACGAAGGCCTGCTTCAGGAGCACGACTTCCTCGTAGAACTTGCGCAGGCGGCCTTCGACCATCTTTTCGATGATCGCTTCCGGCTTGCCGGTCTGACGCGCCTGGTCGGCGAAGATCGCCTTCTCACGCTCGACCGCTGCCGGATCGATCTGCTCCGCCGTCAGCGCCAGCGGGTTGGTGGCGGCGACATGCATGGCGACCTGACGGCCAAAGGCGTTGGCGGCATGCTCATTGCCCGTGGTTTCGATCGCAACCAGCACGCCGAGCTTGCCGAGGCCGTCAGCGACAGCGTTGTGGACATAGGTCGCGACCGCGCCGTGCGGAACGGTCAGCTTGGCCGAACGGCGGAAGCCCAGATTCTCGCCGATGGTGCCGACAGCATCCTTGATGGTGTCGGTGACCGACTTGTCCGAACCCGGATACTTCGCGGCAGCCACGGCTTCCGTCGTGCCATAGGCGAGAGCAACCTTGGCGACGTTGGCGACGATTTCCTGGAACGCGGCGTTGCGGGCAACGAAGTCGGTCTCGGAATTGACCTCGACGACGGCAGCTTCGCGCACGCCGGCATCGACGCCGATCAGACCTTCAGCCGCGGTGCGGCCGGCCTTCTTGTCAGCCTTGGAGATACCCTTCTTGCGCAGCCAGTCGACGGCCTCTTCCATGTTGCCGTTGGTCTCGTTCAACGCCGCCTTGCAGTCCATCATGCCCGCGCCGGTCAAGTCGCGGAGTTCTTTGACCTGTGCAGCCGAAATGCTCATTGTCGCCTCTTTGTTTTTAAATGCACCGACGCACCATCGGCATTCGATGGTGCGTCTGTTTAGCGTGCCAAAATATGAGAAAGATGAAGGCCGTGGACCGGCCTTCGATTATCAAGCCTCGGGGGCTTCCGACGCCGGAGCCGGATCGAGCGCCGGCTCGAYCGGAGCTTCAACCGAAGCGCCGATGTCGACGCCGAGCGCGCCCTGCTGACGGGCGATGCCGTCGATCGCAGCCTTGGCGATCAGGTCGCAATAAAGCTGGATGGCGCGGGCCGCGTCGTCATTGCCGGGGATCGGGAAGTCGATCTTGTCCGGATCGCAGTTCGAATCGATGATGGCGACGACCGGGATGCCGAGACGCTTGGCCTCGAGGATGGCGATCGCTTCCTTGTTGGTGTCGATCACGAACATCAGGTCGGGCGTCGAGCCCATGTCCTTGATGCCGCCCAGCGCCTTGTCGAGCTTCTCGCGCTCGCGGTCGAGGTTCAGGCGCTCCTTCTTGGTGAGGCCCTGGGCCTCGCCGGCCAGCATCTCGTCGAGCTTGCGCAGGCGCTGGATCGAATTCGAGATCGTCTTCCAGTTGGTCAGCATGCCGCCGAGCCAACGCGAATTGACATAGTACTGAGCCGAACGCTGCGCGGCATCGGCGACGATGTCGGATGCCTGGCGCTTGGTGCCGACGAACAGCACGCGGCCGCCCTTGGCGACGGTGTCGGAAACTTGCTTCAGCGCCTGGTGCAGCAAAGGCACCGTCTGCGAGAGGTCGATGATGTGGATGTTGTTGCGGGCGCCATAGATGTAGGGCGCCATCTTCGGGTTCCAGCGGTGGGTCTGGTGGCCGAAGTGAATGCCAGCTTCCAAAAGCTGGCGCATGCTGAAATCAGGCAGTGCCATTCTCATTTTCCTTTCCGGTTAGCCTCCACGGACACAGGCATTTTTGGACGAAGTCCTCGAACGCCACCGGAGGTTTCAGCCGGATTTCTCCCGGGCAGACACCAAAGTCCGTGTGTGGAATGAGCGCGCATATAGAGGGGAAGCGCGACAAACGCAAGCGGGCCAGCGTTTTACCGCTCAGCGTGCGGCAATCAGCGCTCCGGTGCCGATCATGGCGCTGCCGGCAAACCGGTTCATCAGCCGCATGCGCTTCGGCGTCCTGAACCAGCCCGAAGCCCGGCCCGCGAGAGCGGCATAGACCCCCATGGTCAGAATGTTGACGCTGATGACGGTGGCCACCACCAGCAGGCCATCGACAAATGTCAGCGTGTCGAGGTTGAGGATCAGCGGCATGATCGAGGCGTGGAACAGGATCGCCTTGGGGTTGCCCAGCGCAATGGATGCGCCAAGGAAGAAGGATCTCGACAATCTCGCCTCGCCCGTCCTCGACTCATTCGATTGCGTGGCCGCGGCGCGCCACATCCTGATGCCGAGAAAGATCAGATAGGCAGCGCCTGCATATTTCAGCAGGAGAAAGATCCATTCGAAGGTTTGCGCCAGCGCCACCAGCCCGAGCAGCGCCAGGGTGACCAGCACCGCATCGCCGGCGGCGACCCCGACGCCAGCCATGAAGGCGCGAAGGAACCCGCGCGACACGCCATTGGTGATGACCGCGAACATCGCCGGTCCCGGTGTGGCGGCGGCAAGCGTGACCGCGGCGCAATAGGCGAGAAACGCCGTTGGTGTCATCGCTTGGCCTTTCCATTGGGCACCCGCACGCGCCGAAAGATCGCGACGATCTCCTCGCGGCTGCATTCGACGGCGCCGAGCCGCACCGCGCGGTCGCGCTCGAAGCCGGTTATGTCATAATGCGGAGCCGATGTCTTGGGCGGTCCCTGGTAGGACGAACGCTTGACGCCGAGTGCTGCGGCGAAGCGATGCAGTTCGTCGGTGTCGTCGGCCATCAGGTGGCACCAGCGATGGCCGGCCCACTTCCAGATCGCCGCATCGACATAGACTGCCATCAAGCCCGCCGCGGCCAGCTCAATTGCGCAACCCTGCTACTTCGAGACCGGACACGGCTTGGTCTGATCGAACAGCGACAGGTTGACCAGCTTGCCGGTCATCGAGAAGTCGCCATAGTCCATGGTGAGGTCGCGGGTGATGCCGTTCTCATGCAACTTGAAGCTGATCCGGTATTCCGGCACTTCCTCGCCGTTCTTGGCGCTGTCGTCGAAATAGGCGATGTCGACCGGCCAGTATTTGTCCGTGGCGAGCTTGGCCAGCGCCGGAGCCTCCGGATCGGCCTTGTCGGCTTCGGTCTTCTTGCCGACGACGACGGTGGTCGCCATCACCTTGTTGGCATCCTCCGAACCGTCGAACAGGTTGGTCTGGTAGAAATTCTCGCCTTTCTCGGCCTTGCCGATCAGCTCGACCAGATGCTGGGTCGGAAACTGGGTAGCGGCGAGTTCCAGGCTGTTCTTCTCGGGCTTGTCGATATCGACCTTGAGCCCCTTCTGGTCTTTCGTGGCGATGCCCTTCACCTCCTTGTCGAGGTTCTGGTCGACAAAGGATTTGGTCACGAACGAGAAGGTCTTGCCTTCGGCGTCCTCGAAAGTCGTCGTCTGCTGGTCGGTCAGCCGCGTATTGTCGTTGGTGACGATCTGGGTGACGAAACGGAATTTCACCGTATAGCCTTCGCAGGCCGAGCCATTGAATTCGTAGACCATGCGGCCGGATATGCCTGTTATGCCGGAGCGGTCGGAGGCTTTTTTGAGGGTGAGGTCGTACACAGCGCGATGGGCCTGCAGCGCCGGTACGGCGAAGGCGGGGACTATCGGGATCACCGCCGACAACAGAACGGCATGAAATGCAAGGCGCGCAGCGCGCATGAGGTACTCCGATCGTCGCGGCTGATGGCAGGCCGCAGGGAAAGATGGTCCAGCTTAAAAAAAGTCGTGGCGGAAGCGAGGCAAAAATAGCAATTTCGGCCCCGCCAGCGCGGCGCCTTCCAGCAATAGGGAAAAGCAATGAGTGAAACAATCGAAAAGCGGCTAAGTGATCTCGGCGTGACGCTCCCTGTCGCCGCCGCACCTGCCGCCAACTACGTTCCCTACTGCCGAACCGGAAGCCTCCTGTTCACGGCCGGACAATTGCCGCTCAAGGACGGCAAGCTGCAGGCGAGCGGCCTGCTCGGCCGCGACGTCGACACGGCAGGCGGCAAGGACGCGGCAAAATACTGCGCGATCAACATTCTGGCGCAAGCCAAGGCAGCACTCGGCGATCTGGAGAAGATCAGCCGGCTGGTGAAGATCACCGTCTTCGTCGCCTCCGCCCCCGACTTCGTCGAGCAGCATCTGGTTGCCAACGGCGCCTCCGATTTCCTCGTCGCCGCCCTTGGCGAGCGCGGCAAGCACGCCCGCTCCGCTGTCGGCACCGCCTCCCTGCCGCTTAATGCCGCAGTGGAAATCGAAGCCATCTTCGAAGTTGAATGAGCGAAGGCCTGACATGACCGACCTATCCTGGCTGACTGCCCGGCCCGTCGCCCATCGGGGCTTCCACGACATGAACAAGACGCGCTGGGAAAACACGCTTTCCGCCTTCGCAGCCGCGGCCGAACGGGGCTATGCCATCGAATGCGACGTGCATCTGTCGTCGGACGGCGTTCCCATCATCATCCATGACGACGACCTGAAACGGCTGACCGGACAGGACGGCTTCGTCTGGCAGCGCAGCGCGGCCGAACTGACCGCGCTCAAGGTCGGCGGCACATCCGACCACGTGCCGACGCTGCAGGAAGCGCTCGACCTTGTCGACGGCCGCGTGCCCATGGTCGTCGAGCTGAAAGGGATTCCCGGCCGCGACGAAGGCCTGGTGGCGCGCGTCGGCAAGATGCTCAAGCGCTACAAGGGCAAGGCGGCGATCATGTCGTTCGATCACTGGCTGATCCGTGATTTCCCGAAACATGCGCCCGGCATTCCGGCTGGATTGACCGCCTACGGCAAGGACCTCAAGCTGCTCGAAGCGCATTTTTCCATGCTGGCGCACGAGTTGTCCTTCACCTCTTACGCTGCCGGCGACCTGCCGAACCTGTTCGTCAGCTTCGTGCGCGAAAAGCTCAAAATGCCTGTCATCACCTGGACGGTGCATGATCAGCCGGCGATCGACCTGACCTTCAAATATGCCGATCAGATGACATTCGAAGGTTTCGAGCCCGACCTGGTCAAGGTCGCCTGAGCGGGGTTGCCTGAAACGTGACTTGTAGCGGCCCCGATGGAGCTTAAATAAGCCTCATGGATCAGGGCGATGACGGCGACGGGCAAACTGCAAATGCGGACTATTCGATCCGTATCGCCGCGGGCATCGGCGCGTTCACACGCGATGAATGGGACGGCTTTGCCGGCACCACGCGCGGCGACGCGGAGAATGGCTATAACCCGCTCGTTTCGTTCGCTTTTTTAAGCGCGCTGGAAGATTCCGGCTGCGCCGTGCGGCGCACCGGCTGGCAGGGCCATCATTTGCGGCTGGAGACTGCGCAAGGCCGGCTGCTGGGCGCGGTCCCCTGCTATCTCAAATCGCACAGCCAGGGCGAGTATGTGTTCGACCACGGCTGGTCGGATGCCTTCGAGCGCGCTGGCGGCCGCTATTATCCGAAACTGCAATGCGCCGTGCCGTTCACGCCGGTCACCGGCCCTCGCCTGCTGGTCGGCAAGGGCGAGGATCCGGATGCGGTGAAGGCCGGGCTTGCCGCCGGCCTCAAGATGGTGACCGACAAGCTCGGCGTGTCCTCGGCGCATGTCACCTTCGCGCAGGAGAGCGATGTCGCGACGCTCGAGGCCGCCGGGTTCCTGCATCGCACCGACCAGCAGTTCCACTTCTTCAACGAAGGCTTTTCGACCTATGACGACTTCCTCGCCACGCTTGCTTCGCGCAAGCGCAAGGCGATGAAGAAGGAACGGCGCGAGGCGCTTGCCGATGGCATCACCATTGACTGGCTGACCGGCAAGGATCTGACGGAAAAAGCCTGGGACGACTTCTTCGCCTTCTACATGGATACGGGCAGCCGCAAATGGGGCCGCCCCTATCTGAACCGCCAGTTCTTCTCGCTGATCGGCGAACGCATGGCGGATGATATCCTGCTGGTGATGGCCAGGCGCAACGGGCGCTACATTGCCGGCGCCATCAATTTCATCGGCTCCGACGCGCTCTACGGCCGCAACTGGGGCTGCATCGAGGATCACCCCTTCCTGCATTTCGAGGTCTGCTACCACCAGGCCATCGACTTCGCCATCGAACGCAAGCTGAAGGTGGTCGAGGCAGGCGCGCAAGGAGAGCACAAGCTGGCGCGCGGCTATCGGCCGGTGACGATGCATTCCGCCCACTACATTTCGCATCCCGGCCTGCGCAATGCCGTGGCCGACTACCTCAAGCGCGAGCGGCGCGAGGTGGAGCGAATGAGCGAATATCTGGAAGAGCACACGCCGTTCCGCAAGGATCTCGAGGAATAGCAGGTTTTGGGCCTGGTCGATCTCGCCTGGTCGCCTGCCTCATCGTCTTGTCGCTGCGGAAGAGCTTCGCTACACGAGACACAAGGCACAATCCGGAGCGTTCGCCATGACTGAGGCCCCCTACGACACCAGCAACATCTTCGCCAAGATCCTGCGCGGCGAAATCCCTTCGCACCGCGTCTACGAAGACGACGCCGTCGTCGCCTTCATGGATGTGATGCCGCAAGGACCGGGCCATACGCTGGTTGTGCCAAAGGCCCCGTCGCGCAATCTGCTCGACGCCAATCCGTCGACCTTCGGTCCGCTGTTCGCGGTCGTCCAGAAAGTGGCGCTGGCGGTGAAGAAGGCGCTCGATGCCGACGGCGTCACCATCCTGCAGTTCAACGAGCCGGCCTCCGGCCAGACCGTCTATCACCTGCATGTCCATGTCATCCCGCGCTTCGACGGCATCCCGTTGAAGCCGCACTCGGGCACGATGGAAAAACCCGAAGTGCTGGCCGGGAATGCCGAAAAAATACGCGCGGCGTTGAAAACCTGAGCCGCACCGCGTGTCGCGTCAGGAGAAAGTCTGGTTGGCAGCTTGAGCCAAGCGTTCGATCGCGCCGGGCCGCACGCCGTCATGCAAGCGCTGGCGGATCGCCTCCGCGCACTGTCCTGGGCTGAGGACCGAGGTATCGACCTCAAGATCGTATACGCCCGGCCGGTGCACCGCTTCCTGCCACAGACGCACCGGCAGAGGCACAGGATCGTCTGACGAGCCGGTGACATAGCCCCTGCCCGGCTCGCTGGCGGCCCGCCTTTCCATGATGGTTTCAATCGGACAGCGAACGCCGACAAACAGCACCGGCAGGCCGGCGAGACGGCGCGCGCAATCGGCCAGGCAGCCAAGCGACTTCGAATAGGCGTCGTGATGGCCGACATCCGTCACGACGTTCAGCCCCAGCCGGCTATGCGCCGCGATCGATTCGTAGAGGGCGGCATACAGGCGCGGCACGAAGACTTCGAGGTCGGGGCGTTCGCCCCCGGGGCGCAACCCTATACCCGGGCGAAGTGGCGGCGGTGTGATCCGCTCATAGGTGTCGACGCCCAGGTTCATCCATGCGCCATCGAAACTTTCCTGAATGGCTCGGGCGATGCTCGATTTTCCTGACCGCGGCGCGCCGTTGAGGATGATGACCTGGCCTGGCATAGCCACCCCATTGCTCAAAATGAAAAAGCCCCGTTGCCGGGGCTTTTTCGAGTGCGTGTGGATCAGCCCTTGCGGGGCAGTTGCGGGACCAGGCTGCGCTTGCCGCCATCCTTGCCCTTGGGCTCCGGCTTCTGCGCCACCACCTTCTTGGCGGCCGGTTTCTTGGCCACCGCCTTGGGCGGCTTCGGCGCTTCTTCCGGCTCTTCCTTCTTCGGCTTCACCGGCGCCTCGTCGGCCAGCGATTCGAGTTTCAGGCCGGTCTCGCCGGTTTCCTTCTTCTCGACGGTGACGCGCACCGTGCCGCCCTTCTTGAGCTTGCCGAACAGCACCTCGTCGGCCAGCGGCTTCTTGATGTGCTCCTGGATCACACGGCCGAGCGGCCGCGCGCCCATGCGCTCGTCATAGCCCTTGTCGGCGAGCCAGGCGATCGCATCCGGCGACAGGTCGAAGGTGACGCCGCGCTCGGACAACTGCGCCTCGAGCTGCATGACGAACTTCTGCACCACCTGATGGATGACCGGCACCGGCAGCGAGCCGAACGGGATGATCGCATCGAGACGGTTGCGGAACTCCGGCGTGAACAGCCGGTTGATCGCCTCGACATCATCGCCTTCGCGCTTGGTCGACCCGAAACCGATTGCCGCGCGCTGCGCATCGGATGCGCCCGCATTGGTGGTCATGATCAGGATGACATTGCGGAAGTCGATCTGCTTACCGTTGTGGTCGGTCAGCTTGCCGTGATCCATGACCTGCAACAGGATGTTGAACAGATCCGGATGGGCCTTTTCGACCTCGTCGAGCAGCAGCACGCAGTGCGGATGCTGGTCGACACCGTCGGTCAACAGGCCGCCCTGGTCGAAACCGACATAGCCGGGAGGCGCGCCGATCAGCCGCGAAACGGTGTGGCGTTCCATATATTCCGACATGTCGAAGCGGATCAGCTCGACGCCGAGCGAGGCGGCGAGTTGCTTGGCCACTTCCGTCTTGCCGACGCCGGTCGGGCCCGAGAAAAGATACGAGCCGATCGGCTTTTCCGGTTCGCGCAGGCCGGCACGGGCCAGCTTGATCGCCGAGGTCAGCGCGGTGATGGCGGTGTCCTGGCCATAGACGACGCGCTTCAGCTCGATGTCGAGGCCCTGCAGCACCTTCTCGTCGTCGGCCGAAACCGTCTTCGGCGGAATACGCGCCATGGTGGCGATCGTGGCTTCAATCTCCTTGATGCCGATGGTCTTCTTGCGCTTGGCTTCCGGCACCAGCATCTGCGAGGCGCCGGTCTCGTCGATCACGTCGATCGCCTTGTCCGGCAGCTTGCGGTCGTTGATGTAGCGCGCCGACAGCTCGACCGAGGCCTTGATGGCCTCGCTCGTGTAGCGGACCTTGTGGAACTCCTCGAAATAGGGCTTGAGGCCCTTCATGATCTCGATGGCGTCCTCAATGGTCGGTTCGTTGACGTCGATCTTCTGGAAGCGCCGCACCAGAGCGCGGTCCTTCTCGAAGAACTGCCGGAACTCCTTGTAGGTGGTCGAGCCGATGCAGCGGATGGCACCCGACGACAGAGCTGGCTTCAACAGGTTCGATGCGTCCATGGCGCCGCCCGAGGTGGCACCTGCGCCGATCACCGTATGGATCTCGTCGATGAACAGCACGGCACCCGGATAATCCTCGAGCTCCTTGACGACCTGCTTCAGCCGTTCCTCGAAATCGCCGCGATAGCGCGTGCCGGCCAGCAGCGTGCCCATGTCGAGCGCGAAGATGGTGGCGTTGTGCAGCACTTCGGGAACGTCGCCCTCGACGATGCGCTTGGCCAGACCCTCGGCGATCGCCGTCTTGCCGACGCCGGGGTCGCCGACATAGAGCGGGTTGTTCTTGGAGCGGCGGCACAGCACCTGGATGGTGCGGTTGATTTCGGACTCGCGGCCGATCAGCGGATCGATCTTGCCGGCCTTGGCCTTGTTGTTGAGGTTGACGCAATAAGCCGTCAGCGCGTCCTGCTGCTGCTTCTTCTTGCCGCCTTCCTCTTGCGGCTCGGCGCCGTTCTGGCCGCCCTGTTCGTCATCGGCGCCGCGCGGCGAGCGCGTTTCCGATGCGCCGGGGCGCTTGGCGATGCCGTGCGAGATGTAGTTGACCGCGTCGTAGCGGGTCATCTGCTGTTCCTGCAGGAAATAGGCGGCGTGGCTCTCGCGCTCGGCGAAGATGGCGACGAGGACGTTGGCACCCGACACTTCCTCGCGGCCCGAAGACTGCACATGGATCACCGCGCGCTGGATGACGCGCTGGAAGCCGGCGGTCGGCTTGGAATCCTCGTCGTAGCCGGTGACCAGATTGTCGAGCTCGGTGTCGATATAGGTCAGAACAGTGTGCTTCAGCTCGTCGAGATCGACGTTGCAGGCGCGCATGACGGCGGCGGCCTCGGTGTCGTCGATCAACGCGAGCAGCAGATGTTCAAGGGTTGCGTATTCATGGTGCCGCTCATTGGCGAGCGTCAGCGCCTGGTGAAGCGCCTTTTCCAGGCCTTGGGAGAAAGCCGGCATGTTACCTCACTTCTTCTCCATCACGCATTGCAGCGGATGCTGATTCTGTCGGGCGAAATCCATGACCTGAGACACTTTGGTCTCGGCCACCTCGAATGTATAGACCCCGCACTCGCCCACTCCATGATTGTGAACATGAAGCATGATGCGTGTGGCGGCTTCGCGGTCCTTCTGGAAAAAACGCTCCAGCACGTGAACCACGAACTCCATGGGAGTGTAGTCGTCGTTGAGGATGAGGACCCGGTAAAGGCTGGGCTTCTTGGTCTTGGTTTTGGTGCGCGTGATGACGGCCGTCCCGCGGCCGGCCTCATTGCCGTCGCCGCCGCCGTTTTGCATCCGCGCCACTTGTCTCGTGGCAGTCAAACCGATCGTCACGTAATCCTGCCTCTTTCGAATCCCCATGCGAGTTCGACATGTAGGTGTTCGATGGACGATTTTAAGCCCTTCTGGTTAGCTGACAATATGGCTAGGTGACCAAACTTGGCGGATTTTCGCAATCGTGAAGCGCTGCGCCGCCGCGAACCGGAAATTAGCATGAAAAAACCCGGCCGCGTTTCCGCGACCGGGCTTCTTCCCGGGCCCAAGGGGCCGGATCTGAAACTGTCGGGGCGAAAATTACTTCGCCCGGGCGAAATTACTTCGCCTTGGCAACGATCGATTCGAACGGCTTGTAGGCTTCCTTGGCGAGTTCGGCATAGAGGTCGCCGATCTTGGTGGCCTCGGCGACGAACGCCTCGTAGGACTGCTTGGCGTAGTCGGACTGGATCTCGATGGCCTTGTCCAGCGACTTGGCCGAAAGCAGCTTCTCGACAGCCGCGCTGCCCGCCTCGAAGCTCTTCTTGGTGTATTCACCGGCCTCGGTGGCGATCGCCTGAGCGCCCTTGGAGAGCGAAGCGAAGCTCTTCAAACCGGTGTCTGCGAATTCCTTGCCGTATTTGCTGAAGTCCTCATAGGTCTGGGTCATTTCACGATTCCCTTGACGGTTGAGGCGTCCTTCTTCGGGGCGCCGTTGTGCAATGCACTAGAGTATATTGTGCGTCGCACAAAAGTCAATATTTCGCCGGCATGCGGGCCCCGCCTGCGCAGGCAATGGCTAAAAATCAAATAAAGTGCGTTTCAAGCCCGAAGAAAATGGTGAACGCGGCGGTTACCATAAACGGATTGGTAACGCTGCCTCGCTAGCTTGGCTAGAAGTGAGGCAGGACCCTTTGCCGCCTCCAACGCAACGAAGAATTCAAGGGAAAGATCAGTGCGTCAGGCGTTGTTGGGCATCGTTTCCAAATCCACCTCCCCCCTCAAAGCGATCATGGTCCTCGCCCTGGCGATGACGTTCGTTTGCGCCGACGCTGCCGCCTCGCTGGCGGCGCGGCAGGCGGCCATCGTCGTCGACGCCAAGACGGGCAAGGTGCTGTATTCCGCGGATGCCAATGGCAGGCGCTATCCGGCGTCGCTGACCAAGATGATGACGCTTTACCTGACCTTCGAAGCGATGGCGAAGGGCAGGATCAGCCGGAACACGCCTGTCGTGTTTTCCGCCAAGGCCTCCGGCGAGGCGCCGACGAAACTCGGCGTGAAGCCAGGCGGCTCGGTCACCGTCGAAACCGCCATCCTGTCGATCGTCACCAAGTCCGCGAACGACTCGGCCACTGCGCTCGGCGAGATGCTTGGCGGCGATGAAAGCACCTTTGCCCGCATGATGACCGCCAAGGCGCGGGCTCTCGGCATGAACGGCACCGTCTTCCGCAACGCCAACGGCCTGCCCGATCCCGGCCAGTTCACCACCGCGCGCGACATGGCCACGCTCGGCATCGCGCTCAGGGAGCATTTCCCGCAGTATTACGGCTATTTCTCGCAGCGCTCGTTTCTCTATGGCCGCCAGCGCATCAATGGCCACAACCGTCTGCTCGGGCGCATCAAGGGCGTCGACGGCATCAAGACCGGCTACACCCGCGCCTCCGGCTTCAATCTCGTTTCGTCGGTTTCCGACGGCAACCGCCGCCTTGTCGCCGTTGTCATGGGCGGCACCTCCGGCGGCAGCCGCGACAACCAGATGGCGTCGCTGATAAACACTTACATGCCGAGGGCCTCGACCCGCGGCGGCGGCGACCTGGTCGCCAAGGCCGACGACAGCAACCCGGTCAAGGCGCTTGCCAAGGTTCTGCTGCCCAAGCACGACGCGCCGACCCCGGACGACAAGCCGGTCGCGATGGCCAGCGCCGACGACACATCCGTTGCCGAAGACGCGACCGTTGCGCAGGGTGATGACGAAGAGAGCGCTGAAGCCGAAACACCCAAACTGGTTGTTCCGGCAAAGAAGGTGAAGACGGTCATCGTCGCCGCGCCCAAGGTCGCCACCGCACAGGTCGTGGCCGCCTATGCCGAGCCGGCGCCAGCTGCCGCGCCGACGCCGGCTGTCGATCCGGTCAAAACCGCTTCGGTGCCGTCGGGCTGGGCTATCCAGGTCGCCTCGTCGCCAAAACAGTCGGAAGCCCAGGCTGTCCTCGACAAGACCACCAAGCAGGCACCGAAGGTCCTGGCGGATGCCGCCGGCTTCACCGTCGCCTTCGACAAGGACGGCGTCACCTACTACCGCGCCCGTTTCGGCGGCTTTGGTTCGAAGGACGCCGCCTGGAAGGCTTGCACGGCTTTGAAGAAGAAGAAAATCGAGTGCTACGCCGTCCAGCAATAGGACGGCGTGGAAGCAATCTCCCGGAAATTTTTTGCGTCGAAGGAGACTTAGTTGTGATTGGAGAGCAAGACGTCCTTGGCTTCGTTGATTCGCGCCGCCAGGAAAGACGTGCCGCCGATATCGGGGTGCAGGCGCTGCATCAGGCGGCGGTGCGCCTTGCGGACATCCGCCGCGGCGGCCCCCGCTTCAAGACCAAGGACCTTGTAGGCCTCCTCCTTAGTCATGGCGCCCGGACCTGGCGCAACACCCAGCCCTTCGCCACCGTTCGTCTCAGTGTTTTTGCGCCAGACGGGAAATCTGCCGTCAAGATACGTCTCTAGCAACTGGCGGCTCTCCGCGTCGGCGGAGAGTTCGCGGTAGAGATGCTGCAGCTCCGCAAGGCCCATCGCGCCGAGCATCTTGCCATCATGGCGGCCGGCCAAGACCAGCCCTTCGAGGCCGCCGGTATTGTGATCCAGCTCCATTTCGAGCGCTGCCGTCCGCACCGTCGAGCGTTTTCCCGGCGCCGGCTTCACATCGGGCCGGTTGGCCCGCGTGGCGGCATACCAGCCGATCGCCACGAACAGCATGACGCCGCCGATTCCGCTTCGGCCGACCAGAAGCACTGCGGCGCCCACCAGCGCCAGCAGGATCGGTCCCAGTGTTCTCATGCCGCTCGCCAGCCGCGCCGGATCGGCGCGCAGGAAGGCCGAGGCCACGCCGAGCAGCACAAGCAGCAATGCGACCAGACCGATAATTGCGCCTAACATTTCCCACCGCCCCGCGGATACCCTGTCAGCCTGGACAGCCGCGTGATGTGATCCAACACTTTTTCTGCGCCGGAATGATGGCCTTCGCCTGGACGGGAAGAGGACCGCCACGCGGGATGGCCTTCCAAACCTGTGGCTCTTGCCGGCTTCGACAGCTTTTCAGTGCGCATGGATTTCAAGATGTGGCGTTGTCGCGCCGCTTGCAAGTCCAGTGCGTAGCAAGATGGAGGGCCAGAAAAATCCCGCGCCAGAACGGGCAACGCTTTCCGCGCGATGGGCCTACAGCAAGCCGAGATCGGCAAGCTCGCGCCGCAGTTTCGGCGGCATCTCGACCAGCCCGGCCTTGCCCTTGCCGATATCGGCCGGCGCATCGGACGGCTTTAGATAGCGCCAGCCCTGGAAAGCCCGGCGCGGCTGCCAGTCGGTCCGCACGACTTGCGGGTCGAGCACCAAATGACAGCGGCCAATGCCCTCATCGTCGGTGAAGGGCCGGATCTCGGTGATCAACTGGCGGCATTGTACGCTGCCCTTGATCACCCAATAGAGCGAACCGCCATCGGTGATCTCGGCGCCGCGCGTCGGCACCATGCGCGTGGTGTGCCAGTGTTCGGCCGGCTCGCCAGCCCGGCGCCGTTCGTCGAGACGGAACTCGATCCATTCCTCGAGATCCTCGACGCTGTCGCAGCCGACGCACAGTTTTAGGAGATTGAGAGCCATGGCAGCAATCTAGCGGCTGCAAGCCAAGCCTTCAACGCTTCGGAAGGTTTTGCACAGGCAGAGCCGATCAGCTTAAGAGGCCTGCGCAGCCGTTTTGATGGCTTCCGCAACCCACTCGTTGAGGCTCTTGTTCTCAGCCGCCGCCGCTGTCGCAGCCGCTTCATGCACACTCGGTTCAAGCCGCAGATTGAAGCGACCGGAGAATTCACGGAAAGGCTCGATGTTCCTCTCCCGGCACATGGCAAGGAAAACCGCGAGGGATTTCGCACCCTCCACATGGAGTTGCTCAACGTCCTTCGCGTAGAAATCTGCGCCCCCGGCCAACCCCAGAAATTCGCCCCTCAGCATTTCGATCTCCGGATCGAAAGACACCAGCGCCTTGTGACCGTCGATCTCGATGATATTCTTCATGGTCTCACTCCATGGCTTTCCAGCCATTTCCTGATGCTCGACACCGCACCTTTATCCGTGTCCGGCGTCGGATGTGGTCTATGAAAGACACGAACCTCCCCGAACAGGAAGACACCGACGCGTGATCCTTCGCGCTCGCTTACCTCGGCGCCCAAGGCCACAAACAAAGCTTCAATTTCCGACCATCGGATTGTGCCGCTTACGGGGCGCGCAAAAAACTGTAGCAGCGTTGCCTGATGCTTCCGCTTCATGCCAATTTAGTACCATAAAATGGTATCAACGCACAAGAATTCAATGGAAAAATGACTGAGCTCAGCACTCCACGACATTGACGGCGAGCCCGCCAAGGCTGGTTTCCTTGTATTTCTCGTTCATGTCGAGGCCGGTCTGGCGCATGGTCTCGATCGCCGCATCGAGCGGCACGAAGTGGACGCCGTCGCCTTTGATGGCCAGTGATGCGGCCGTCACCGCTTTGACCGCGCCGAGTGCGTTGCGCTCGATGCACGGCACTTGCACCAGCCCGCCTACGGGATCGCAGGTCATGCCGAGATGGTGTTCGAGCGCGATTTCGGCGGCATTCTCAACCTGTTCGGGCGTGCCGCCCATGACGGCGCAAAGGCCGGCCGCGGCCATGGCCGAGGCGGATCCCACCTCGCCCTGGCAGCCGACTTCGGCGCCCGAGATCGACGCATTGGTCTTGATGATGCCGCCGACAGCAGCGGCCGTCAGCAGAAAATCGCGGATGCTCGGCTGGTCGGCCTCGGGGTGGAAATGCAGCCAGTAGCGCAGCACCGCCGGCAGCGTGCCGGCCGCCCCGTTGGTCGGCGCGGTGACGACGCGCCCACCGGCGGCATTCTCCTCGTTGACCGCCATCGCGTAGATCGACAGCCAGTCATTTGCGAGCAGCGGGTTTGGCCGATTCTGCTGCCACTGTTCCTGCAGCTTGTCGTGCAGCTGCCGGGCACGGCGCCGCACCTTCAGCCCGCCCGGCATGATGCCGTCCTGCGACAGGCCACGGTCGATGCAGCTCTTCATCGCCCCCCAGATGGCGTCGAGACCGGTGTCGAGCTCCTCACGCGACATCTGCGTTTCCTCGTTGACGCGCTTCATCTCGGCAATGGAAAGCCCACTCTTGCCTGCCATCTTCAGCATCTCGACGGCATTCTTGAAGGGATAAGGCACTTTCTTGCCTTCTGTCGTCACCGAGCCCTTGGCCTTCATCCGCTGGAGCTCTTCCTCCGAGACCACGAAGCCGCCGCCGATCGAATAGTAGATGCGCTTGAGCAGCAGACGGCCGCCGGCATCGTAGGCATGGAACGCCATGCCGTTGGCGTGCCCGGTGAGCGGCGTCTTGCGGTCGAGCACCAGATCCGTGGCCGGGTCGAATTGGTAGGACGGGTGACCGGGCGGTGAAATCAGCCTGTCGGCGGTGATGCGGCTGATGATGCCGTCGGCCTGATCGGGATCGACCGTTTGCGGCGTCTGGCCGGCAAGGCCGAGGATGACGGCGCGGTCGCTGCCATGGCCGATGCCGGTATAGGCGAGCGAGCCATGCAGGCTGGCGCCGATGCGGGCAACCTTGGCCCCGGTGGGCCGCGGCCAGTCGTCGCCCGCGACCTCGTCGAGAAACCGCCGCGCGGCCGTCATCGGCCCCATCGTGTGCGAGCTCGAAGGGCCGATGCCGATCTTGAACAGGTCGAAAACCGAAAGGAACACGCTGTCTCCTGGAGTCACGTCGAGGATTACATATAGGAATTCCCCGGATGTTTCCGCTCTTTTGAGGATCGCGGCGCAGCACCTGCCGACCTTGTTTGCCCAGGCAGCGACATTGTTGTCGTGAGCCCGCATCGAAGCGATTGCGCTGGATGTGATAAATTCAGCCCATGGGCGATTCCTTCTATCTTTCGATGGCTGATTTCGGGGCGCTGGCCTTCTTCCTGATCGCGTGGCTGCTGCATACGCTCGCCTCCGACGGCAAGCTGGTCAGCCGCATGTCGCTCACGACGGCGATGAATGCGCAGCGCGAAGCCTGGATGCGCACCATGGCCGAGCGCGAAATCCGCATCGTCGACACCGCCATCATGAGCGGCCTGCAACAAGGAACCGCCTTCTTTGCCTCGAGCTCGCTGATCGCGCTCGGCGGCTGCTTTGCACTGCTCGGCGCGTCCGACCGGGTGCTCGAAGTGCTGAGCAACCTGCCGCTCGGCGGAGCACCGTCGCGCCCGGCCTTTCAGATCAAGGTGCTGGGGCTGGTGCTGATCCTGGCCTTTTCCTTCTTCAAATTCGGCTGGGCCTACCGGCTGTTCAACTATTGCTCGATCCTGATCGGCGCGGTGCCGATCCCGCATGGCGAAGCCTCGAGAAATCCGGTCACGGAAACCGCCGTCTGGCGCGCGGCGCAGATGAACATGCTGGCCGGCAAGCATTTCAACTCCGGCCTGCGCGGCGTGTTCTTTTCGATCGGCTATCTCGGCTGGTTCGTCGACCCCGTGGTGTTCGTGCTCTCGACGCTTCTGCTGCTGGCCGTGCTGGTGCGGCGCCAGTTCTTCTCGGCGGCGCGACGCGCCGTCATCGGTCAGCCGCCAGGCGCCGGAAACGGCTGATCAATGCGTCCGGAAAGCCAATAGGCGAAAAGCCCGATCCATTCGCGGAGCGCGATGGTGGTGTTCTGCACGGAATCGATCGCATTGTCGCGAAACAGTCCGACACCCTCCTTGCCGGAGGTGTGATAGTCCACAGGCCATGGAACGGTCGGAAAACCAGCCTTGTCGAACAGCGCCTTGGCGCGGGGCATGTGGAAGGCGGAGGTCACCAGCAACCAGGTCTCGCCCGGCTTCGGCTCGACAAGTTTGCGGCTGAAGACGGCATTTTCATAGGTGTTGCGGGACTTGTCCTCGAGGACAAGGCGATCGGCCGATACACCCAGCGGAACGAGCAGGCGGGACGCGGTATCGGCGTCTCCCTCGCCGTCGATGAAAAACGAGCCGTTCCCGCCGGATACAACAACCTTGGCCTGCGGGAAGCGCCGGGCGAGGATTGCGGTCTCGACCATGCGGTCGCCGCTGCTGCTCAATTCATAGCCGCCACGCGCAAAGTTGATGGCGCCCTCGAAGCCGCCGCCGAGCACGACGATGCCGTCGACCTTTTGCGGCAGCGGCGGCCGTGGAAAGCGCTGTTCCAGCGGGTTGAGCATCATCGCGCCAAGCGACGTCCAGGTCGAAAGCGCCAGAATCAGGAACGCCAGCACACGGCCGGTGACGGCCAGCCGCCGCCGGCCGATCATCCCGGCGACCAGCCCCGCCAGGAGCAGGAAGATCGTCAGGTTGAGCGGCTGGATGAAGAACCAGAATATCTTGGAAAGAAGGTAGAACATCGCTCACCCCTTCAGATGATCGATACCCTTACCACCACTTCTCAGGCTGAAATGTGCCGGCCGCCTGCTCGATTATGGCGGCGGTCTGGAACAGCGTTTCTTCCTCGAACGGCCGGCCGATGAGTTGCAGGCCGAGCGGCAGACCCTTGGGGTCGAGCCCGGCGGGCACGGCGATGCCCGGCAGGCCGGCCATGTTCACGGTGACCGTGAAAATGTCGTTGAGGTACATCTTCACCGGATCGGCGGCCATGTCCTCGTCGGCGATGCCGAAGGCGGCGGACGGCGTGGCCGGGGTCAGGATGACGTCGACGCCGGCGGCAAAGACATTCTCGAAGTCGCGCTTGATCAGATTGCGCACCTTCTGCGCCTGCAGATAATAGGCGTCGTAATAGCCAGCCGACAGCACATAGGTGCCGATCATGATGCGGCGCTTGACCTCGCGGCCGAAACCGGCGGCGCGGGTCTTCTCATACATCTCGACGATGTCCTTGCCCGGCACGCGCAGGCCGTAGCGGACGCCGTCATAGCGCGCCAGGTTGGACGAAGCCTCGGCGGGCGCCACGATGTAGTAGGCCGGCAGCGCGTACTTCGTATGCGGCAGGGAAATGTCGACGATCTCGGCGCCGGCATCCCTGAGCCAGGCAATGCCCTTCTGCCACAGCGCCTCGATCTCCGCCGGCATGCCGTCGACGCGGTATTCCTTGGGAATGCCGACCTTCATGCCCTTGATCGGCTTGCCGATCGCCGCCTCATAGTCCGGCACCGGCCGGTCGACGGAAGTGGTGTCCTTCGGATCGACCGAGGCCATCGACTTCAGAAGGATCGCGGCGTCGCGCACGTCGCGCGCAAGCGGACCGGCCTGGTCGAGCGACGAGGCGAAGGCGACGATGCCCCAGCGCGAGCAACGGCCATAGGTCGGCTTGATGCCGACCGTGCCGGTGAAAGCGGCCGGCTGGCGGATCGAGCCGCCGGTGTCGGTGGCTGTCGCGCCGGCGCACAAGAAGGCCGAAACGGCAGTTGCCGAGCCGCCGGAAGAACCGCCCGGCACCAATTGCGCATTGTCCAGGCTGCGCTGGGTTTTCGTGCCGCCGGCCGACACGAAGCCGCCGTCGCCCTGATGCGTCGTCGGCATCACCACCGTGTCGATACGCGAACGGCGCCACGGGTTGATGACCGGGCCGTAATAGGACGTCTCGTTGGAGGAGCCCATGGCGAACTCATCCATGTTGAGCTTGCCCAGCATGACGGCGCCATCCGCCCACAAATTGGCGGTGACGGTCGATTCGTAGCGTGGCTTGAAGCCGTCGAGCACGTGGCTGCAGGCCTGGGTATGGACGCCTTCGGTGCCGAACAGGTCCTTGATCCCCAGCGGAATACCTTCCAGCGCACCGCCCTCGCCCTTGACCAGCCTGGCGTCGGACGCTTTGGCCATGTCGCGTGCCTTGTCGCCAGTCACCGCGACATAGGCATTGAGCGCCGGATTGGCGCGATCGATCGCCGAGAGATAAGCCTCGGTGATCTCGGTCGCGGTGATCTCCTTGCCGCGCAGCTTGGCGCGGGCCTGCGAAATCGTCAGTCTGGTCAGGTCGCTCATCAAAGGCTCTTTTCGTAAAACACCGACCACTTGGAATCGGGATAATCCAGCACCGGGCCACAGCGCGAAAACCCGGCACGTTCGTAGACGGTCCAGGCGGCGGGATGGCGGTCGCCCGTCTCCAGCACCAGCCGCTTCAGCCCTTCCTGCCTCGCCAGCGCCTCGACGCGCTCCACAATCCTCGCGCCGATTTTCTGGCCGCGATGCGAAGGCCGCGTATACATGCGCTTGACCTCGCCGATAGCGTCGCCATGGCGCTTCAGCGCGCCACAACCGATGGCCATGCCGTTGTCGCGGGCGATGAAAACGGTCGTGTCCTGGCCGGCCATCTGCTCGACAGTCAGATGATAGCAGTGCTCCGGCGGCGTCAATTCGAGCAAGGTCTCGTTGAGCTCCGCGACCAGGCCGCGCACATCATCCTGCAACGGCGTCTCGATGGCGATCTCGATTGCCATCGGCGCCCTACTCCACGACCTTCGGCACGAGGAAGAAATTCTCTTCGGTCGCCGGCGCATTGGCGACGATGTCGGCCGCCTTATTGCCGTCGGTGACGACATCCCTGCGCTTCTTCATCTCCATCGGCGTCACCGAGGTCATCGGCTCGACGCCGGAGACATCGACCTCGTTCAATTGCTCGACGAAGCCCAGTATGGCGTTCAGTTCGCCGGTCATGCGTTCAGCATCTTCCGCGCTCACCGCGATGCGGGCGAGACGCGCGACGCGCTTCACAGTCTGAAGATCAACGGACATGGATTTTGCCTCGGGAAAACCTGTCCGGGCTATAGCGGCGCCGCGCGTGCAGCGCAACAGGCATCGAAGTAGGCTGCCGCGCTGACCTTGGGGCGGCGAAGCGGGTTTGGCAACTCGAACAATCGCCTCTTCGACCTGACGCTTTGCACGATCGTCATGGCAGGGCAACGCCGTCGCACAGATAATAGCTGCCGCTGTTGCCGCTCGCCTCGCTTTCGTCGTCGATCGGCCGGACCGAGACGAGATCGAGCTGCGTCGGGCTGATCCGCGTCACCGACAGAACATCGGGAAAGACGTAGCCCGGCTCCTGGCAGATGGCCGTCACCGCCCAGCTTGGCGAAGCCGTCGCCTTGCTGATCTGCACGAACTCACAATTGTATTCGACGCCTTGCAGCCCATGCGCCGACAACACGATGTTGCCGGCGTCAATCAGCGTCTGCAGCGTATCCTTTTTGGCCTGCGCACAAAGCTCCTCGGATTGAAGGTAGACGCCTTCAATAAAATCATCCGCGGCGAGCGCGGGCGACGCCGCGACAAACATCGACACGCAAAGAGATCGCCCCAACGCCATGGATTTGTTCCGCTTTGGCTGTTTCTAGATCGTAATCGTTTCACCGATTTTCGGCAACGCGACCTTCACACCGGACCCTTCCAGGCCGGCCTCGAATTTCTCAGGCGTCGGATCGATCATCGGAAACGTGCCGAAGTGGCAAGGGACGACGGTGTCGAACTTGAAGAAGCGCCGGCAGGCAAGTGCGGCCACCGCGCCGCCCATGGTGAAGCGGTCGCCGATCGGCACGATGCCGATCTTCGGCTCATGCAATTCGTTGATCAGCGCCATGTCGGAAAAGATGTCGGTATCGCCCATGTGGTAGAGTGTCGGGTCTTCCGGGAAATGCAGCACCAGCCCGCCGGGATTGCCGAGATAGACGTTCTTGCCGCCGTCTTCGCCAAACGAGGAGGAGTGCAGCGCCTGGACGAACGTGGTGGTGAAGCCGCCGCAATCGACAGTGCCGCCGATGTTGCCGGGATTGATCTTGCTGCCGTCGGCGCCCTTGCCGACCAGATACATGCAGATCTCGAAATTGGCGACCAGCTGGGCGCCGCTTTTGCCAAGCACTTCCAGCGCGCCGCTGATGTGGTCGTTGTGTCCGTGCGTCAGCAGCACATGCGTTATCCCTTCGGCCGGCCCTTCCCAGCCGCCCGTCCAGGACGGATTGCCGATCAGATAGGGGTCGATGAGAATCTTGGCGTCGCCGGTTTCGATACGGAAGGCCGAATGGCCATACCAGGTCAGTTTCATGAAATGCATTCCTCGATTTTTGTCAGGTCAAAGGATAGAACGCCGATGACCCCGAGATCAAAGGGTATAGTGTCCGCCGCGCATCCGGAAGGACGCGCGCCGCTGAAAAAGACGAGGGAAAACCGTTGGCTGTCATCACGATTGAGCAATTGCCGGCACGGCTCACTGGTGGCAGGACGCTGGCGGGGCTCGATCTTGGCGACAAGACGATCGGCGTCGCGGTTTCCGACCGGGGATTCTCCTTCGCCCATCCGCGCCCGGTCATCATGCGAAAGAAATTTTCGCTCGATGCCGCCGTGCTTCTGGCCTTGCTGAAGAAGGAGAATGTCGGCGCGGTGGCGATCGGGCTGCCGATCAACATGGATGGGTCCGAAGGTCCGCGCGCGCAGAAATCGCGCGCCTTCGTGCGCAACATGGCGCAGCTGAGCGACCTGCCCTTCGTGTTCTGGGACGAACGGCTGTCGACGGTGGCGGCCGAAAGGACGCTGATCGAAATGGATTTCTCGCGCGCCAAACGCGCCGGCAAGATCGATTCGGCGGCCGCGGCCTTTATTCTGCAGGGAGTCTTGGACCGGCTTCAGTCGCTCGATTCAAGCGATCGAACGGAATTGGGCGGTCGTGCGGAACCGGACCCGACCGACGCCGCCTGACCCAGTCAAGAATTTCGCGGCGGCGGCGAAACGCCCATATCGCCATCAGCAGAAACCCGTCGAAGATACAGGCCTTTGCCACCATCCCCGGGATGATGGCCGGATCGATGCCGAGCATCTGGCCATAAAGCTGGAACACGAAATCGTGCAGTTGCCGGGTCAGCATGACATAGCCGAAGTTCATGTCGTTGAGGGAGAGGTAGAACCAGCCCCAGAACAGCGCCATCGGGGCCGCCCACAATGCGAAGATATAGCGCATCAGCGGCCTCCCTTCCCGTTCGGTCCGGTCCGGCCCGATATCAGCGAGAGCAGCGAATTGTGGGCAGCGGCCTTCGCCATGCTGTGCGCCGTGGCGCGAAAATCGGCGTCATCCGACGCGGTCGCGGAGCGCCGCTCGGCGAGCATGGCGACATAGGAGGCCAGAAGCGCCGCCAATTGCACGGCCACCACCATGAAAAGTCCGTTGATGCCTTGGGCCGCGCCGCCGATCAGGATCATCGACAGCACGCCGGACGCGGAAATGAAGGCGATGCGAACGACGCTGTCGGCGCCCGGGCTGGCCGCATCGTTGATCAAGGAATCGACAAAAGCCCAGAAGAACAGCACCGACACCACCAGCAAGGCGATCGCCAGCGGCGCGACCACGACGACGTTCTGCAGGTCGATGAACCGGGCGCTCTCGACGGTGACACCGAGCACACCGAGGGCTGCCGCCACACCGCGGTCTCCATCGATGCAGATCAGCGCCAGCAGGGCGAAGACAATCGCCCAGTGCACAGACAGAAAAGAGGTCAGTACGTGTCGCATCGTGGTTCCTGCTTCGGCAGGAATGACAGTGGGCTTTGCCGCCCGCCGCCGCAATGGAAACCATTTGTTAAGGTTAACGGCGATCCACAGAACGCACCAGGATGCTCCCGGATGCGTTCAACCGGTCGAAGAATCGAGCGGTCTCGGCTCAATTCACCGGCGGATAGAGCGTGTCGATGATCATGCGCGCGTCGTGGCGCGAATCGATCATGCCGTAGGTGTTGCGCCATTGGCCGGCCAGGCGGGTCTCGACGAAGGCATCGGCGATCCGCCCTGCCCCCAGCCGACGCAGCTCCGCCGCGGCGGCCGACAACGCCAGCTGTTCGGTCAGCAGCCGGGCCGAGCCCTCATCGGTCGAAGCCACCTGTATTGCCGCCTTCAGCACGCCGATCGTGCCACGCCCGCCGGCGCCGAGGTCGCGGTCGATGCCGGCCAGCACCTCTTCGAACAGGCCGGGCGCGCGACCGAGCACGCGCAGCACATCGAGCGCCATGACATTGCCCGACCCTTCCCAGATCGCGTTGACCGGCGCTTCGCGGTAGTAGCGGGCGAGCGGCGCCTCCTCGACATAGCCATTGCCGCCGAGACACTCCATCGCCTCGTAAAGCAGCGGCGGCGCGATCTTGCATACCCAGTATTTGACGACCGGCGTCATGGCGCGCGCAAACGCCGCCTCGCCGCGATCGCTCGCAGCTTCGTCGAAGGAGCGCGCCAGCCGGAACGACAGCGCGGTGGCGGCGGCAACATCCAGCGCCATGTCGGCCAGCACGCGCTGCATCAGCGGCTGCTCGATCAAGGTCGAGCCGAACACCTGGCGATGACGGGCATGGTGAACCGCTTCCGCCAGCCCTGCCCGCATGATCGCCGAGGACGCCACGGCGCAGTCAAGCCGGGTCAAGGTGACCATGTCCATGATCGTCTTCACGCCGGCGCCGGGCTCGCCGACCATCTCGCCAATGGCGTTGACGAATTCCACCTCGGAAGACGCGTTGGAGCGGTTGCCGAGCTTGTCCTTCAGCCGCTGGAAGCGGAAACCATTGCCTGATCCGTCGCCGAGAACGCGCGGCACGAGGAAGCACGAAAGCCCCTCCGGCGCCTGCGCCAGAACCAGGAAGGCATCCGACATCGGCGCCGACATGAACCATTTGTGGCCGGTCAGGCGATAGAAGCCGCTGCCGGCGCGTTCGGCCCTGGTCACATTGGCGCGCACATCGGTGCCGCCCTGTTTTTCGGTCATGCCCATGCCGAGGGTCAGCCCGGTCTTCTCGACCGGCGGCTTCTGGCTCTGGTCGTATTTGCGCGTCGTCACCCGCGGCGCCCATTCGCGGAACAGTTTCGGGCTGGCCATCAACGCCGCCAGCGAGGCGCTGGTCATGGTGATGGGGCACAGATGTCCTGTCTCGAGCTCGGCGGTCAGATAGAATCGGGCGGCGCGCACCTGGTGGCGGCGGCCGATCTCGGCGTCGCCATTTTCCCAGACCGAGGAATGCAGCCCGTTGGCCACCGAGCGGCGCATCAAGGCGTGGTAGGCGGGATGGAACTCGACGAGGTCGATGCGCCGTCCCTGGCGATCATGGGTCCTGAGCTTCGGCGTCTCGACATTGGCCAGGCGCGCCAGCTCCTGCGCCTCCTGCGTCAGGACGAAACGGCCGAGTCCGTCGAGGTCCTTGCGCACCGGATCTGAAAAGCGCTCGGCAAGCTGGATCAGCAACGGATCGCCCCGCCAGGCGTTGCCGCCCGTCAGCGGCGGCGGCTGGTTCGTTACGTCGTCGGTCACGCCCAATCCTTCAATCGGTAGAAAGGTCCCTATCGTGCCAAAGCCACGAATCCAAAGCCATCGGCTAGATATAGCCAAGCGTTGCCGCGCGCGCGACGAAAATACCGGGGAGAACGGCGCCAATCCAAAGCTGGTGCTTGCAGGCGCAAAATCCGCACCCTATAGCAGCGCCTTGAGATGACCGACGCTTCGTCCCTGCCACTCTACCCTCACCGCCATCTTCTGGGCATCAGCGATCTTTCGCCCGCCGACATCGAGCTGTTGCTCGAACGGGCGGATCGGGCCGTCGCGATTTCGCGGCAGTCCGAAAAGAAGACCTCGACGCTGCGCGGCCGCACCCAGATCAATCTCTTCTACGAGGCCTCGACCCGCACGCAGTCCTCTTTCGAGCTGGCCGGAAAGCGGCTCGGCGCCGATGTCATGAACATGTCGGTGGCGAGTTCGTCGGTGAAGAAGGGCGAAACGCTCATCGACACGGCGATGACGCTGAACGCCATGCGGCCCGACATCTTGATCATCCGCCACCAGTCGGCGGGCGCCGCCGCCCTTCTGGCGCAGAAAGTCGGCTGCTCCGTCGTCAATGCCGGCGACGGAGCGCATGAACACCCGACCCAGGCGCTGCTCGACGCGCTGACCATCCGCCGCGCCAAGGGTCCGCTGTCAAAACTGATCGTGGCGATCTGCGGCGACATCCTGCATTCGCGCGTGGCACGCTCCAACATCATGCTGCTCAACGCGCTTGGCGCGCAGGTGCGCGTGGTTGCGCCTTCGACTCTGCTGCCGTCCGGCATCGAGAAGATGGGCGTCATCGTCACGCGCTCGATGGCCGAAGGCCTCAAGGACGCCGACGTGGTCATGATGCTGCGCCTGCAGCGCGAACGGATGGAAGGCGCCTTCGTGCCTTCGGTGCGCGAATATTTCCGCTATTTCGGCCTCGACGCCGAAAAGCTGAAGGCCGCCAAGGACGACGCGCTGGTGATGCATCCCGGCCCGATGAACCGCGGCGTCGAAATCGCCTCGGAAATCGCCGACGGCCCGCAAAGCGTCATCCAGGAACAGGTGGAGATGGGCGTCGCCGTGCGTATGGCGGTGATGGAAGCGCTGCTCGACCCCCGTCGCAATCAAGAGGGTCGCGGCGCATGAGCACGACGGTCTTTGAACGCGCCCGCGTCGTCGACCCCTCGCGCGGCATCGACGAAGTCGGCTCCGTCATCGTCGATGGCAAGAAAATCGTTGCCGCCGGCAAGGCGGCGTTGAACCAGGGCGCGCCCGATGGCGCCACGACGATTGATTGCGCCGGCAAGGCGATCATTCCCGGACTTGTCGATGGCCGCGTCTTCATCGGCGAGCCGGGCGGCGAGCATCGCGAAACCATCGCTTCGGCGAGCGTCGCGGCGGCCGCCGGCGGCGTGACCTCAATCGTCATGATGCCGGACACCGATCCGGTGATCGACAATGTAGCGCTGGTCGAGTTCGTGCTGCGCACCGCCAAGGACACGGCGATCGTCAACGTCTTTCCGGCGGCGGCGATCACCAAGGGGCTCGATGGTCGCGAGATGACCGAGTTCGGCCTGCTGCGCGAGGCAGGCGCGGTCGCCTTCACCGACGGCCGCCACACCATCGCCAGTTCGCTGGTGATGCGCCGCGCCCTGACCTATGCCCGCGACTTCGGCGCTACCATCGTGCACGAGACGCAGGATGCCGACCTCGGCTCATCCGGCGTCATGAATGAAGGCCTGTATGCCAGCTGGCTCGGCCTTTCCGGCATTCCGCGAGAGGCCGAATCGATCCCGCTGGAGCGCGATCTGGCTTTGGCGCGGCTGACGCGCGGCTTCTACCATGCGGCGAAAATCTCGACGGCGATGGCCGCAAACGCCGTGACGCGCGCCAAGGCTGACGGCGCGGCCGTCACGTCAGGCGTGTCGATCCACAATCTATCGCTCAATGAAAACGATGTCGGCGAATACCGCACCTTCTTCCGCCTGACGCCGCCGCTGCGCGCCGAGGAAGACCGGCTGGCGATGATCGAGGCGGTCAGGGACGGCACGGTCGACATCATCGTCTCCTCGCATGATCCGCAGGATGTGGACACCAAGCGCCTACCCTTCGCCGACGCGGCAGCCGGCGCCATCGGCCTCGAAACGCTTCTGGGCGCCGCCTTGCGGCTCTACCACAATGGCGACGTGCCGCTGCTGCGGCTGGTCGAAACGCTGTCCACCGCGCCGGCAAAACTGTTCGGACTGCCCGGCGGCACGCTGAAGCCGGGTTCAATCGCCGACCTCGCGCTTGTCGACCTCGATGAGCCCTGGATCGTCAGTGAAAGCGGCATTCGCTCGCGCTCGAAAAACACCTGCTTCGAAGGCGCGCGCCTGCAAGGCAAGGTCTTGCAAACGCTGGTCGCGGGCCGCACAGTATTTTCCGTTTAAACCCTGACGGCCAGCCAATCTTCGCAGCACTCTGCTTTAGCGATCCGGTGAACTTGTCATCCGCTGCCTCTTCCAAGAGCCCTTGTCATGAGATCGCATCATCCTTCCTGGTTGCAGTCGATCTGGCATCGCCTACGTCCCTCGCCGCCGGAATTTATCGTCCCGCAACAGTTCAACCGGAATTCCCAGAAGGTGAGCGCCCTGATGCCGCCGCAAGATAGCGGTGCCTGGCTGCTGGAGAGGATGCGGCAGCGGATCGGATTGAAGACACTGGCGGCCAGCCGGCTCCTCGACTTCGGCTGCGGCGTCCGGTTCACCCAGGCCATTCTAAATCACAGGATTCCGATCCGCTCCTACACCGGTATCGACTGCTTTGCGGAGATGATCGACTTCCTGCGCTCCACCGTACGCGATCCCCGCTTCTCCTATGTCCTCCTGGACGCGCACCACCCGCTCTACAACCCGAAGGGACGCCCACTCTCCAATGAGACGGAACTCCCGCTGCCCTTGCACGCCTTTGACGTCATCTCGCTGTTTTCTGTGATCACCCATCAGAACCCCGATGACGCAGCATTCATCTTCAGCCTCCTGCGCCGGCACACCGCAACCCAGGGCCGCCTCCTTTTCACTTGCTTCCTGGATGCCGGGATCGCCGAGTTCGAAGACAGGAGCCCGGACAAGAACGGCGGCATGTGCTTCTACAACCCCGATTTCCTGACCCGTCTGGTGGAAGGCTGCGGCTGGCGGATCGTCCAAAGAGCGCCAGGCGAAGGACCCCTGATCGGGGACTCGTTTGTCTGCGCCTTGGCTTGAACGCAAGCCGAGGCGATGACATAAGAAAATACGGGGGGAACAATGAACTACGGCATCATCCCAGCACTTGTCTTCGGCTATCTGCTCGGCTCGATTCCCTTCGGGCTGCTGCTCACCCGCGCCGCCGGCCTAGGTGATGTGCGCAAGATCGGCTCCGGCAATATCGGCGCCACCAACGTGCTGCGCACCGGCAACAAGGGTCTTGCCGCCGCGACCTTGCTTCTCGATGCGTTGAAGGGCACGGCCGCCGTGCTGATAGCCGGCCATGTCGCGCCGGAAACGGCGGTCTGGGCCGGCCTCGGCGCCTTTCTCGGCCATCTCTTCCCGGTTTGGCTTGGCTTCAAGGGCGGCAAGGGTGTCGCCACCTATCTCGGCGTGCTGATCGGCCTTGCCTGGCAGGTGGCGCTGATCTTCGCTGTCGTCTGGCTGGTGATGGCGTTCCTGTTTCGCTATTCCTCGCTGGCGGCGCTGACGGCGGCCGTCGTCGTGCCGGTCGCTCTCTACTTCATGAGCGCACCGCAGATTGCCATCCTGTTCGTGGTGATGAGCATCATCGTCTTCATCAAGCACAGGGCGAACATTTCGCGGCTGCTTGCCGGCACCGAGGGCAAGATCGGAGCCAAGGGTTGAGCGAGCCGGCCGCCGGGCCGCGCCTCAGCGACCGGCAGCGACTGAGCTGGCTGCGGCTGATCCGCACCCAGAATGTCGGCCCCGCCTCCTTTCGCGACCTGATCAACCGTTTCGGCTCCGCCGAGGTCGCCCTGGAAATCCTGCCGGAACTGATGATTTCCGGCGGCGCCAACCGGATCGCCCGCATTCCGTCGATCGCCGAAGCCGAGGCCGAACTCGAGGCGGCCCGCCGGGCGGGCGCGCGCTTTGTCGGCATCGGCGAACCTGACTATCCACCGCTGCTGAGAAACATGGACAATCCGCCGCCGCTGCTGGCGGTCAAGGGCAATGCCGCTGTGTTCCGGCTGCCGGGCGTTGCCATCGTTGGCGCCCGCAACGCATCGCTGGCCGGCATCAAGATGGCGCGCATGCTGGCGGCCGATCTCGGCGGGGACGGCTACGGCATCGTCTCCGGCCTGGCGCGCGGCATCGACACGGCGGCGCATCAAGGGAGTCTGGCGACCGGCACGGTCGGTGTGCTGGCCGGAGGCCTCGACCTGCCCTACCCGCCCGAAAATGCCGGCCTGTGCGCGGAGATCGCCGAGCGCGGCGCCGTCATCTCCGAAATGCCATTCGGCTGGCAGCCGCGCGCCCAGGATTTTCCGCGCCGCAACCGGCTTGTCGCAGGTGCGGCCCTCGGATTGGTGGTGGTCGAGGCAGCACAGCGCTCGGGCTCGCTGATCACCGCCAGACTTGCCGGTGAAATGGGCCGGCTGGTCTTTGCCGTGCCGGGCTCCCCGCTCGATCCACGCGCCGCGGGTACCAACGGCCTGCTCAAGGACGGCGCCACGCTGGTGACCGAGGCATTGGATGTTTCCAGGGCGATCGCGCCGCTGACCGGTATGCGGGCGCCTAATGTACCGCCGTTCGAGGATCCGCCCGACTTTTCGGCCACGCCGCCGCCCGGAGAGAGCGACCGCGCCAAGGTCCTCGAGGCGCTCGGTCCGACGCCGGTGCCGATCGACGAAATCATCCGCCACACCGGCCTGCACCCGGCCCAGGTCTTCATGGTGCTTCTGGAACTCGACCTCGCCGGCAGGCTCGAACGCCATGCCGGCGGCAATGTTTCACTGGTTTTCGGAGAAGGCTGAGCACAGCCGTCAATGGCGGTTGGGTTTCTTCTCCCCGGTCTCGGCGTAATCCGGCGTGTTGGCCCCAAACAGATCCTTCTCGACAGCCTTGCGCCAGACTGCGTCCGCATCTTCGGGACGCGGCGGCTCGGCTGTCGTCTTGGCATCCTCGCTTTGCGACCCCTCGCGCCGCTGGAGCCAGGCGGGCATGATTTCCCGGATGAGGCTGGTCAGTTGTGTCATGGCAAACTCCTTCCATGTAGGTGAACCGGGAGCGGCTTAGGGGCAAATCCGGTTCATTTGGCCGTTGCGGCTAGCTTCGCCGCTTTCGCAGTCTCCCGTCGGCTCATCCCGTCCAGCCAGGCGAAGGCCGCATCTACGCCGGCCAGCGCAAAAGGCGCCGCTGTCGATCCCTGCGGCTTTATACGAACCGAAATACCGTCCAGTTCGTTGACGGTCTCGAACCCGCTCTCGTCCGAAGTATCGTCACCGAGGAACACGGGGCGCCGTCCTCTGAAAGCCGGAAGTTGCATGAAGCGGCGGATGGCCGCCCCCTTAGCCGCCTCCAGCGGCATCAGTTCCACACCGGCATTTCCGGCCAGGACCCGGTATCCCGCAGGCAATCTGTCCAGCGCCTGTTCGACCAGCTCCGTCGCCCGCCGCAGCAAATGCGGTGCCGCGCGCGTATGAATGGCCAGGATGGGCCCCTTGCGCTCGATATAGACATCCGCATTGTCCAGTTCCGTGGCGATTTCGTTGGCAAGTGCGGCAATATCAGCCGGTTCGCCGGCCGCTTCGACCGGACCATCGCGCGCCAGCCTGTGCTCGAGGCCATAGAGGCCTGCGGCGCGCAATCTGAGAGGCTGGAAAAGATGGTCGACAGCGCCGATCGACCGTCCGGTGATGAACGCCAGCGCCCCGTCCAATTGTGCTTCGAGCCGGACCAGCAGCATGCGCAGTTCGTCACTTACGACCACCGCATCGGGATGCGCGGCATGTTCGAGGAGCGTGCCATCGATATCGAGGAACAAGCTCCATGGCCCTTGCGGCACGATGGGTTCCGGCAGGTTTGGCAAGATCGACATCACAGCACCGCCACGCGTTTGCGATCGAGCAACGATATCACATTGCCAGGAGCCGCTGGAGCGGCGCTGACGGCGCGATCGACCGCTATGCGTTTGCGCAAGCGCGCCGCATCGAGAAGCATGCTGCCCGCCCACCGGTAGACATTGTTGTCGCGCACGATCTCGCGCATGCGCCGCATGCGCTGGCTCTGCTCTTCCTGCGACATCGTCAAGGCCTGCAGCAGGGCATCGCCCATCATCGCCGCGTCATAGGGGTTGACGATCAGCGCCTCCAAAAGCTCCTTGGAGGCGCCCGCGAACATGCTGAGCAGGAGCACACCTTGTTCGTCCTCCCGCGCGGCGACAAACTCCTTGGCGACCAGGTTCATGCCGTCATGCAGGCTGGTGACCATGCAAACATCGGCGGCACGGTAGATTTCGTAGACCTGCTGCTGCGAGTGATGTTCCGTCACCATCAGGACGGGCTTGTAGCCTTCGCGACCAAAACGCTGGTTGAGATCCTCGGCATGGCGCAGGCACTCCTCGTAGAGTTGCTGATAGGCAGGCAGGGTGCCGCGGCTGGGCGCCGCGATCTGCAGGAACGCCACCTTGCCGATCCATTCCGGATGAAGCGTCAGCAGTTCGTCGAGGGCGTTGAAACGATCGAGGATGCCCTTGGTGTAGTCGAGACGTTCGACGCCCACGCACAGTTTGACATGTTCGGCCAGGCCGAATTTCTCGCGCACCTGCCGGCGACATTGCGCCACGTCGGGCAGGTTGCCCAGTTGCGCCGGCGGCCATTCGATCGAAATCGGATAGGCGTGGACCAGACTGATCTCACCGCCATAGGAAATGGCCGAATCCTCGCGTTCGATCCGGCTTTCCAGGAACCGGTCGACGCTGTCGATGAAGTTGTTGCAATGGAACTGGGTGTGAAAACCGACGATCGAACTGCCGAGCAGCCCATCGAGAATCTTCTCGCGCCATGGGCAGATGCTGAACACCTCGGAATTCGCCCACGGGATGTGCCAGAAGGTGATGATGATCGCCTCCGGCAGGCGCTCCCGGATCATTCGCGGCAGCAATGCGAAATGATAGTCCTGGACCAGCACGATCGGCCGCTCGTTGCGGGCTTCCGCGACGACGGTGTCAGCGAATTTGCGGTTGACCGCCTCGTAGGCCTCCCAATCCGAGGCGCGGAATATCGGCCGGGTAAAGGCGATATGGCACAGCGGCCAGAGGCCTTCATTGGCAAAGCCGAGATAGTAGCCTTGCTGTTCTTCCTCGCTCAGCCAGACACGGCGCAGCGTGTAGGAAGGATTGTCCGGCGGCACCTCGATCCGATCGTTCTTGTCGACCACGAGCGCGTCGGCCGACCCGCCGCCATAGGCGATCCACGTGCCCGCACAGGCACGCGTGATCGGCTCCAGGGCAGACACGAGACCGCTTGCGGGTACGACCAGTTGGATGTCGTCGCCCTCGCGGTTGTGGATATATGGCTCGCGATTCGAGACGACGATCACTTGGGCATCCGGCAGTTCCGTTGCCAGGATATGACGCAGAGTTTCGGGCGACCATTGCACCAGTGCCGCGGCCGCCGACTGTCCATTCTTCTCGAATTCCGGCAATGGGCCGCGAGCAGGCTCAACTTCCGCGGCGGCCGGCCGGCTGCCCTTTCGCGCGCGCAACATCATCGTCACCAGCACAACGGCCAGGACGACGACAGCAATAAGAACAAAGAGCCACAATGCAAATACGGGAACGACCAGGTAGGAACTGTTGTCAGGCATTGAAATCGATGACCTTTCAATGGGATACCGCAGCGGCTTTATGGGCTGGAGTTTCGGCACCCCATGGCGTGGTGGTCCAACGCCCGCAGCGCGGGATGGTTCCGATTTTTCAACTCCTGACCACGAGCGGCACCAGTCCCTCATGCGGTTCGGCAAGGAAAGCGCCGACGYGATCTCCGACACGCTGGAACGTCAAATCCACGGCCGCCTGCCCCACCGAAAGATGGCGGATGACGAGGTTGTCGATGCCGATCGGCAAGCGCGGCCGGGTCACGTGGATTTCGCCTGTCCAGCCATCGATCTGAAGGCCGAGACACGATTGCATGAGCATGAAGGCGGAACCGGCGGACCAGGCTTGCGGCAGGCAGGCCACCGGGTATGCGATCGGCGCTTCGCCGGCCGCGCGCGTGAAGCCGCAAAAGAGTTCTGGCAGCCGCATGTTGAAATGAACGGCGGATTCAAAGGTGCCGCTCATCAGCCGCACCACGCTGTCGCGGATGCCGTATCGCGCCAGTCCGGCGGCACAGATCGCGGTGTCGTGCGGCCAGATGGAGCCGTTGTGGTAGGACATCGGATTGAAGAAGATCGCATCGTCCGCCAGCGTTCGCAGTCCCCAGCCGGAATGAAACGAGGCCGACAGAAGCTGGTCGGCGACCATGCGCGCGCGATCGGGACCGGGAAGGCCGACATAAAGCAAGTGACCGGCATTGGACGTGCGCACCTTGCAGGGTTGGCCCTCGCCATCCAGCGCCAGCGCATAATAGCCGAGCTCTTCGATCCAGAAATGGCGCTCGACTCTTTGGCGAATGGCGGCGGCGCGTATTTCCCAATTCTCCGCGCGCTCCGCTTCACCACGCAGCCGCGCCAGCTTCGCCAGGCCCTGGAAGGCGGCAAAGACGTAGCCTTGGACCTCGACCAGCGCGATCGGCCCTTTCGGAATGCGGCCATCGGCGTGAAAGACGGAATCGAAACTGTCCTTCCATCCCTGGTTGGCAAGACCGGACTCTGCGGCGCGTTGGTACGTAAGGAATCCCGTCGAACGGCTCGCCGTTTCGATCCATTCGGCCGCGGCGCAAAGCGATGGCCACAGCGTGTCGATGAAGGCCGTGTCCCCCGTGCGGTCCGCATAGGCGCAGGCAAGATGGATATAGAGCGGCGTCGTGTCGACACCGCCATAGTAGCGGCCGAACGGCAGTTCGCTCAGCGCCACCATCTCGCCCTTGCGGGTCTCGTGCATGATCTTGCCGGGTTCGGAATCGCTGAAAGGCGAGGTTTCGGTCGCCTGGTGCTGCGCCAGAAACGCCAGGACGCCGCGCGCCAGACCGGGATTGAGCCAAAGCATCTGCAAGGCCGAGATCACGCCGTCCCGGCCGAAGGCCGTGGAGAACCAGGGAATGCCGGCATAGGGATAGGGTCCGGTCGCCAGTTCCGTGGTGAGCAGCGCGACATCGGCGCGCGCCCGCTCCATCCAGTCGTTGAAGACGCGACCCGAACTGTGCAGCGTCGCGCCGTGCCGGCGCTTGGCGCGCATGCCGAAGCGGGCGCGGGCGGCGGCGGCGCGAAACCGGCCGCTTTCGGGGCGATCGTCTGTCGCGTTGCCCACTTCCACGTAAAGCGTCTGGCTGCTGCGCTTGGTGACGGCGATGACGAAATCCGCGCGCTCGGAGGTCAGTTCATCGGGCGTCTGTGAGAATGAAATCGCCGATGTCCGCACCACTCTGTCCAGGCCTTCGTAGCGAAGCACGACCGTATTGCCTGCAATCTCGGCCGTATGAGCGGTCCCACGCTTCGAGCGGGTAGAGCCGCGGACCTCGAACATGTCGCGGAAATCGGCGGCAAAACGCAGCGACAGCAGGATCGTCGAATGCTCGCGGCTGTAATTGGAGAGCGTTATGCGCTCATACAGCCTTTCCTCCCACAACAGCCGGACGCGCTCGATGTGGATAGCGCCTTGCGGAATCTGGCGGCCCGCGGCGCTCTCGATCGGCAGATTGGTCAGGTTGGTGGTGAAGAGCACATTGTCCTGGCTGAGCGACGCGCCGAGCAACGAGGTCGACCGGCCGCCGACGGTCAGGCGAAATTCGGAGAGCACGCGCGTATCGTCGCGGAAAAACCCGTCGCCGACACCGCGTATGTCGCCATAGGCATCGGCGACGGCAAAGCAGTCGCCATGCTTGAGCGCGAACAGCCTGTGCGGTTCCCTGGGCGCGGTTTCGTCCAGGGAAGCCAGCGCTATGGCAGGATCAAGTGTGCGCTCGTCGAGTTGGGTGATGGTCAACAGGACTGTCCCGTGCTGGTTTTTCGGTCGGGTGAAGGCCTACGAGGCTCTGCTTTGCTCATGACCGTCGCGCAGCCGGGAATAGGCCGCGACGTAGTCCCTGGCCATCCTGTCAGCTGAAAACCGCCTTTCGAACACTGATCTTATGCGCCGCCGGTCCAGTTGCAGGAGAGCCGGCATCGTGGCGACCGCATCCTCGATGGATTCGACGACGAAGCCGGTAACGCCATAGTCGACGATCTCGGGCATGGCGCCGCAACTCCAGGCCATGACCGGGGTTCCGCAGGCCATCGCTTCGATCACGGCAAGGCCGAAAGGCTCAGGCCAATCGATTGGGAACAGCAGGGCGGCTGCGTTGCCAAGGAACCTGCTCTTCTGGTCCTCGCCGATTTCGCCGACATATTCGACCCGGTCGCCATCGATCATCGGTTGGACGACTTCCTCGAAATAGGCGCGATCGTCGTCGCCGATCTTGGCCGCGAGCTTGAGCTTCAGGCCGGTGCGGCGAGCGATCTCGATCGCCCGGTCCGGCCGCTTGTCGCGCGACATCCTGCCGAGAAAGGCAAGATAGCCGCCATCCGAGCCCGCCTCGAAATCAGGTTCGTAGAGATCGACGGGCAGGCCGTGATGGATCGTCGCCAGCCAGTTCGCGGATGCGAACCGTGCCCGCTGGCTGCGCGATATGGAAATCATCGGGAAGCGCGGGAACCGGTCATAGGCTTGCGCGAGATCCGCGTAATCCAGCCTGCCATGCGGCGTTGTCACAGTGCGCTGCGGCATGTCGCGGAAAAACGGGAAATGCAGGAAATGGCTTAGGTGGAAATGAATGACGTCAAAATCGTCGGCGCGTTTCCTCACCTCGTCCAGCATCGACAGGTGCGCCGCGATCTCGGACTTCAGTGGGCGTGGATCGAGACGAAGCGCCCGCTCGCGGCAAGGCACGAGCCTGGCTGATGTCTTCGTGTCGCCGCTGGCGAAGAGCGTCACGTCGTGGCCGAGGTCGACGAGAGCTTCGGTCAGGTAGGAAATGATGCGCTCTGTGCCGCCATAGAGTCTTGGCGGCACGGATTCATACAGCGGCGCGACATGAGCGATCTTCATGGCCCGGCCTTCCCTCAATGCGCTGGTCATGAGGGCGAAATGCTTCAGCCGCAGGATCGTTCCGGCCCACTGGCGGGTGCGACGAAATGATCGAATGACGTTTGATGTTCGACGGGGGTCGCCCTATGTCCTTTTGGCTGCCGAATTCGCACGCACGGCAGCCCAGGGAGGCTCCGGTGGAACCCAAGCATGTGCAGGAACCCAGGGATGTTGCGGCCCGCCGGTTGAGCATGATCATCGAACAATATGTCGAGGCCAGAAAACGGCGTTATGACTTCGTATCGACGGAGCAGGCCGCCAGGGTGATCCGCGGCATCCTGAAACCCGCGGACCCAGCCCTCTCCGACCGCAAGCTCGACGATATGGTTGCAGCGCTGGCCGTGAAGAACGGCCTGGCGGTCGTCTTCGATCGCGGCGCCCGAGGACCGGCCGACACCGCCGAGGCCGACCGGAGCAGAAAGGAGCCGACCACGCGAGCACCAACGGCGGTACCCGATGTTGCCGGCGCGGTGGACGCCATTCTGGGCACCCAGACCACGCCGCTTTCCCAAATGACCCCGCTTTCCATGAGCGCGGTGATCTCGCTGCTGCGCGAACGGACCGGCACCAAGCGGTCGGACGCGGATCTGGAAGGCCTGATCGCCAAGAAGGCGGCCGTTCTAGACGTGCACCTGTCGCGGAACGACTGAGCGGCCAATCGCTTGGCATGGGTCAGCGGGCGCGAATGTCTTGTCGGTGCTCGGGAGGATCCTTCAACCTGCTTTGAGACATCAGTGTTGAACACCAGCGACGCCTCACTGCGGCGCGCCGCGTTCTCGCATTTCGCAGGATCGCCGTTGTCGAGGAACAAGGCCTCGATTTGGGCCGAGATTTGCATCGCCGGGCGATGGGTTGGAAAAAATGCAACAAGCCGGTTTACAACTAACATGTTAGTGAGTTATCACTGCGTGCATGCTTCTTCTGGAGACGTCCCGGTGACCTCACGCTTTGGCCTTTCAGCCGCTCTCGCCACGCCTTTCGATGCTTCGGGGCAGATCGCCATATCCCCGATGCTCGCCCAGGCCAGGCGTTGTCTGGCCGAGGGATGCGGCAGCGTCACGCTGTTCGGCACCACGGGTGAAGGTGCGTCGGTCGGCGCCCTGGAACGCCGTTCGGTCACTGATGCCATGCTGGCCGCCGGCATTCTGCCGCATCAGTTCGTTGCCGGCGTGCTGGTCGATGCCGCCGAAGACGCCGCCGAACAGGCACGACATGCCTTGCAGCGCGGCGCCCGCAACATTCTGCTTGCGCCGCCGAGCTACTTCAAGAATGTCGGCGAAGACGGTCTTTTCGGCTGGTTTTCCGTCGTCTTTGCAGCACTCGGCCCCCTCGCCCGTGACGTGCTGCTCTACAACATACCCTCGGTCACCATGATTCAGCTATCGCTCGACCTGATCGGCCGGTTGCGCACCGCATTTCCCAACGTCGTTGCCGGCGTCAAGGATTCCGGCGGGGACTGGAACTACAGCGAGGCGCTGCTTGGCGCCCATGGCGATCTTGTGATCCTGATCGGCGACGAGCGGCATTTGGCGCGAGCGGTGCGGATGGGGGCTCAAGGCGCGATCTCCGGCATGGCCAATTTCGTCACCGGCGAAGTCCGCGCCATGGCCGAGGATGGACGCGACGATGCGCGCGTCGAGACCTTCGTGCTCGAATTGCTGAAATATCCGGTCACGCCAGCGGTCAAGGTCATGGTGGCGCGCCGGACCGGAGACGACCGCTGGCTGGCGGTTCGCCCACCGCTGGAGCCGATCGCTGCGCAGGGCCAGCAACAGCTTGGCGCCGCCTTTGACAGCTTGTTCGCCAGGGAACCGGCCTGACCGGCAAAGGGACACGCCTCGACATGGAAGACGGCAGCGAACCGACCACCCTCAGGGAAAAGGCCTATGCCAGCTTCACGCGGCATTTGCTGGCTCGCGACCTGCTACCGGGCCAGTTCGTATCGCAGCGCGAACTGGTGGCCTTCACCGGCCTGCCGCTCGGCGCCATTCGCGAAATCGTTCCGCGTCTCGAGGCCGAAGGGCTGCTGACGACGATCCCGCAGCGCGGCATGCAGATCGCCCATATCGACATCAGCCTGATCCGCGAGGCCTTCCAGTTCCGCCTGTTCATGGAGCGTGAGGCGGTCGCGCTGTTCACCACCAGCGCTTCCGATGACGAACTTGCGCGGCTGCGGCGCGAACACGAAGAAATGCTGGCGCAGGCCCTGTCGCAGACGCCAACGCCGGAAATGGAAGCCAGGGCCCAGACCATCGACTGGGCAATGCACGACACCTTCATCAACGCGCTGGGCAACGAGATCATCGCCAAGGCCTATCTGGTCAACTCGGTGAAGATCCGGCTGATCCACCAGGAGCGTTTCCGCATCGACGGGCGCGTCGTGCCGGTCATGCGTGAGCATCTGGCGGTCATCGAAGCCCTGGAAAGCCGCGACCCGCAGAGGGCGGTCGAGGCGATCAGCCTGCATATCGACAAGGCGCGCCGGCTGGCGCTGCAAATCTGAGGAAGCGTGAGCCGCGCCGCGGTCGAGGCGTAATCGACAACAACGACAGCAATCGGGAGGAAGAAATGTCGTCCAATCTGTTCAACCCCACCAGGAGACAGCTCCTGCAGGCATCCGCGGCACTTGCCGCCGCCGGCATTGCCGGCATCCGCCCGGGCTTCGCCGCCGCCGTCGACTGGAAGCGCTTTGCCGGCACGACGCTGGACGTCAATCTGATCAAGAGTCCGCGCAGCGACACGCTGATAAAATACCTCGCCGAGTTCGAGGAGCTGACCGGGATCAAGGTCAATGCCGAGGCGACGCCTGAACAGCAGCAGCGTCAGAAGACGGTGATCGAGCTGAGCTCCGGCAAGCCGAGTTTCGACGTCGTGCATCTGAGCTACCACGTGCAGAAGCGGCAGTTCGAAAAGGGCGGCTGGCTGGCCGACATTTCCAGCTATATCACCGACCCGACACTGACCGATCCAGGGCTGGTCGAGAGCGATTTCGCCGATGCCGGCATGCTGTTCGCCAAGGATGGCCAGGGCGTGCTGCGCTCGCTGCCGTTCTCGGTCGACTACTGGATCGTCTACTGGAACACCGAGCTGTTCGCGGCCAAGGGCCTAAAATATCCCGAAACGCTCGAGCAACTGGTCGCCGCCGCCGAAGCGCTGACCGACCCGTCGACCAACACTTACGGCTTCGTCGCCCGCGGCCTCAAGAACGCCAACACCCCGGTGTGGACATCGCTCATGCTCGGCTACGACATGACGCCGCTCGACAACAAGGGAAAGCTGCGCACGACGTCGCCCGAAGCGGTCGAGGCCGCCGCTCTCTACCAGAGGCTGATGACCAAATCCGCCCCTCCAGGCGTCACCGGCTTCAATTGGGCCGAGGCGCAGTCCGCCTTCCTGCAAGGCAAGATCGGCATGTGGTTCGACGGCGTCGGCTTTGCGCCGCCGATGGAAAATCCTGAAAAGTCGAGGGTGGTCGGCAAGGTCGGCTACGGCGTCATGCCCAAGGGACCCAAGGCGCACGCGGCGGGCACTTTTGGCGACGGCATCGGCGTCACGTCCGCCAGCGAGAAGAAGGAGGCCGCCTATCTCTTCTGCCAATGGGCGATCTCACCTGCCATGGGTGCACGCCTGCTGCAGGCAGGCGCAGGCGTGCCGTTCCGCAAGTCGGTTCTGGAAGACCCTAAGGTGCGTGAAGGCGTCACCATGCCGGCCAGCTGGCTCGACGCGGTGGTTGGTTCCGGCAATGTCAGCCGGCTGTCGCTCCCGGTCATCATCCCGGTCACCGAGTTCCGTGACATCTATGGCGTGGCGCTGACCAATCTCATTGCCGGCGCCGACCCGGCCGAAGAGCTGAAGAAGGCCACCGAACAGTTCCAGCCCGTCCTCGACAGGAGCGAGCAAGGCTGATGTCCGCCACCACCCCAGAACGCACCGGGGTGACGACGCAGGCCATCGAAGGGAGCCAGACGATCCGGCTGGCTCCCAATTACTGGCCTTTCGTCGTCCCGGCCCTCGTCGTCGTCGGCGCCGTGATCGTCTTCCCCTGGGCCTTTACGCTGTGGATGAGCGTCAACCGCTGGACGCTCGGCCAGGCGCGGAGCTTTGCCGGCCTGGAGAATTATCTGCGGCTGGCGGGCGATCCGCGGTTCTGGGAATCTCTGTGGCACACGCTGACCTACACCTTCCTGTCGGTTGCGGCGCCGATGGTGCTCGGCACCATTGCCGCATTGATTTTCGACGCCAAATTCCCGCTGCGCGGCCTGTTGCGCGGCGTCTTCGTGATGCCGATGATGGCGACGCCGGTTGCCGTGGCGCTGGTCTGGACGATGATGTTCCATCCCCAGCTCGGCGTCCTCAATTACCTCTTGTCGCTGGTCGGCATCCCGGCACAGGAATGGATCTTCAACGCCAGCACGGTCATCCCGTCGCTGGTCGCCGTCGAGACCTGGCAGTGGACGCCGCTGGTGATGCTGATCGTGCTGGGCGGGCTGGCCTCGGTGCCGCGCGAGCCGTTCGAAAGCGCCGAGATCGATGGCGCCAATGCCTGGCAGCAATTCCGCTATCTCACTTTGCCGATGATCGCGCCGTTCCTGATGATTGCGGTGATCATCCGCACCATCGACGCGCTGAAGAGCTTCGACATCATCTACGCCATGACCCAGGGCGGACCGGGCACGGCCTCGGAGACCATCAACATCTATCTCTACAACACCGCCTTTTCCTACTACGACATCGGCTATGGCTCGGCCATGGCCGTGGTGTTCTTCATCGTCATCGTCGCCCTGTCCTTCATCCTCCTGATGTTGCGCCAGCGCTCCCAGTGGATCGGTGTGGAGGGCAAATAGATGCGTTCACGGCTGCTCAACCAGATCGGGCTGATTTTCGCGGCCCTGGTGTTCGTCTCGCCGGCGATCCTGTTCTTCCTCTGGATGATCTCACTGTCGCTGAAATTCGAGATCGACAACGGCGCCTATCCGCCAATCCTGATCCCTGAACATCTTGCCTGGTCGAACTATGCAAAAGTGTTCGAGGAGAACAATTTCCTGCTCTATCTCTGGAATTCGGTCCTTGTGACCGGCACGGCCACGCTGCTGGCGCTGCTGATCGGCGTACCGGCCGGCTATGGCATTGCCCGCCTCAAGGCCGAACGGTCGGCGGTCGTGATCATGATCGCCCGCATGACGCCGGGGCTTTCCTACCTCATCCCGCTGTTCCTGCTGTTCCAATGGGTCGGCATTCTCGGCACGCTGTGGCCGCAGATCATCATCCATCTGGTGGTGACGGTGCCGATCGTGGTCTGGGTGATGATCGGCTATTTCGAGACCACACCGATGGAACTGGAAGAGGCCGCCAACRTCGACGGCGCCAGTTCCTGGCAGGTGTTCCGGCTGGTCGCCTTGCCCATCGCCAAGCCGGGCATCGTTGTCGCCTTCATCCTGTCGGTCATCTTCTCCTGGAACAATTTCGTCTTCGGCGTGGTGCTCGCCAGCCGCGAGACGCGCACGCTGCCGGTGGCCGTCTACAACATGCTCTCCTACGAGCAGGTGAGCTGGGGACCGCTCGCCGCCGCCGCACTGGTGGTGACGCTGCCGGTGCTGGTCCTAACCCTGTTCGCACAAAGGCAGATCGTCGCGGGATTGACCGCCGGCGCCGTCAAGGGCGGCTGAAGGCACGATCCGGCATCACACTCTTTTCGAGGAAAACCCAATGGCATCGGTGACAATCAACAACGTGCAGAAGGCTTTCGGATCCGCCAAGATCATTCACGATGTCAGCGTCGACATCGCCGATGGGGAGTTCGTCATCCTGGTCGGCCCGTCGGGCTGCGGAAAGTCGACGCTGCTGCGCATGATCGCCGGGCTCGAAACCATTTCGGGCGGCAGGATCGCAATCGGCGATCGCGTCGTCAACAATCTGCGGGCGCGCGACCGCAACATCGCCATGGTGTTCCAGAACTACGCGCTCTACCCGCACATGACGGTGGCCGACAATATGGGCTTCGCCCTGAAGATCAAGAAAGCCGATGCCGCCGACACCGCCAGCCGCGTCGGCAGGGCCGCCAGCATTCTCGGCCTGGACAAGCTGCTCGACCGCTACCCGCGCCAGCTATCCGGCGGCCAGCGCCAGCGCGTCGCCATGGGCCGCGCCATCGTGCGCGATCCGCAGGTCTTCCTGTTCGACGAACCGCTCAGCAATCTCGACGCCAAATTGCGCGTCCAGATGCGCGGCGAGATCAAGGCGCTGCACCAGCGGCTGGGCACAACCACCATCTATGTCACGCACGACCAGATCGAGGCGATGACCATGGCCGACAAGATCGTCGTGTTGCATGACGGCCTTGTCGAGCAGATCGGCGCGCCGCTCGACCTTTACGACCGCCCGGCCAATCTCTTCGTCGCCGGCTTCATCGGCTCGCCCGCCATGAACTTCATCGCCGGCCGCATCGAGGAAGGCATTTTCCGCAGCACCGGCGGACTGACCCTGCCGCTGCCGGAAGGCATCCACCCKGCGCACGCTTCAGGCGGCGACCTCGTCTACGGCATCCGCCCCGAACATATCCGCGCGACGGCCCAGGGCATCCCCGGCAAGGTCACGCTGCTGGAGGCGACAGGATCGGAAATCTTCGCCAAGGTGGATTGCGGCGGCGAGGAAATCTCCTGCCTGTTCCGCGAGCGGCTTGCGCTCAAACAAGGCGAGCCAGTGCGCATCGAGGTGGACCGTGCCTGTGCGCATCTGTTCGACGCCAAGACCGGGCAGCGGTTGTAGGGTTCGAAGGCTCTGTAGCCAGGGGTCCGAAACGGACCCCGGATACTATCGTAAAAGCTCTGCCCATCCCGCAGTCGGGCAACAAGATCAGGCACCAAGCGGTCGGACGCAGACCTGGAGGGCCTCATAGCCAAGAAGGCCGCGGTTCTGGACGTGCATATGTCACGGAGCGGTTGAAACGGCCGATCGCGGCGCGCCGCGGAGGCTTGCGAGCGAGCGGATGCCCTCGCTCGCGACCCTCGGCTTGCAACTGCAAGCCACGGATCAGCTTCACAGAGCTCCCGAACGAAACAAATCCTGTCCCCGGCCTTTCCCATGATCGGCACATCCTGTAATTGCCCGCAGGTCAGGGCTGCGGCGCGTGAACTGTAGGCTGGCCTGAACCAGAACGTTGTCCGATTGGATTTCTTAGCTACAGGAACGCATGTTTCGTCCAATGGCCGATAGCTTTGGTTCGACCTCGGAACGCTCGTCGAAGGACTACCTGGCTTTCCTTGATGGGCTCCGGGCCATCGCGATCCTGTCGGTCGTCTTCTACCATCTGTATGGCGAGCGCCTCCCCAATGGCTTTTTGGGGGTTGATGTTTTCTTCGTCATTTCCGGTTTCGTCGTCAGCTATACGGTGTCGAGGCGCTACCGGGGCCAGTCCGCTTTTCATTTTGTCCTGGAATTCTATGCGCGGCGATTCACGAGAATCATGCCGGCGCTGTTGGTGTGCTTGCTGTTCAGCGCGCTCGCCACGTTTCTGTTTGTTCCCGACGCTTGGCTCAGCACATCAATCAGCAGAACCGCCTCTTCCGCCTTCGTCGGCCTGAGCAACATCTTCCTGGCCAAGGGAACCGACTATTTTTCACCCGTGACCGAGTTCAACCCATTCACCCACACGTGGTCTCTTGGGGTTGAGGAACAATTCTACGTTGTTTTCCCGCTGCTGTTTTTTCCTTGGGTTATGGGACCGCGCGGRAAGAGATTCTCGGCGCTTGTCTATGGGGCGCTCGCCGCCGCGTCGGTGGCAATATGGCTTCATCTTCTGGCTGCGAACCCGCTTCACGCCTTCTACATGCCCTATGCTCGATTCTGGCAGCTGGCATGCGGCATATTGTGCTTTCAGCTTGTCAGCCGGATCGGGGAACGGACGGGATTCGAAAGGCATTGCAATGTTGCAGCCACGATCGCGCTGATAGGGCTCGTGGCGACCTTCGCGCTCGACTTTGGCAAGGATTCCCATGGTCTTGAGAACATCGCTGCGGTTGCCTGCACAACTGTCTTGATCGGATGCCTCTACCATCTGGGAAGCAATCGTGCGCCGCACCTTGCGGTTTTGGAGATAAAACCGGTCAGGTTCGTCGGGTGGATCTCATACTCTCTCTACCTATGGCATTGGCCAGTCTTCGTGATCGCACGATGGACGATAGGTAGCGAAACCACTGCGACAAAATTGGCGGCGTTGCTGGTCGCGGTGGCGTTCAGCCTCGGCTCGTATTTCTGGATTGAAACACCGACGCGTCGATTGCGGCTTCTGAGAACCAGCTCCGACATAGCCGTTGTCGCCGTCTTTTTGGCCGCCATCGCTGTCGCGTTTTGCGGCTTCAAACTGATGCGCGACAACCGATATGAAATCGCCTTGAGCACGGTCATGAGAAATCGGGGCGAATGGTATGCGACCTCACCGGACACCCCTCCCCAATCTCCTGGCTGCGCCGTCGTCACACAAACTGTGGATGAAGCGCTGTTCTTCACCAAACACGGGTGCCCGGGCGAAGGGCGCAGTGAGACCTTGTTCGTGCTGGGCGACTCTCACGCGGGAGCCTATATTCCTCTCCTGAAGCGCTTCACGCTCGAAACCGGCATTCGAACAGTGGTGCTGTCGACCGTCGGTTGCCCGGTTATCAGCTTGAATCTCGACCGCGATACTGAGCCGACGTGCGCTCATGCCACTAGTGCAAGTGCAGCATACATAGCCAGGATTGCCAAGCCTGGCGACCTGCTGTTCCTGCCCTCGCTCCGGCTGGCCCGACTTAGCCTTCAAGAGGCTGCTCGCCCCGACAGCAGCGCGCAGGGCAGCGAGCAGCAGAGGGAACAAGCCGTCAAGAACGCCATCGATCAACTTGCCCACCTCTCCAAGGCGGGACTGTCGATTGTATTCGAAGGCCCAAAGCCAATCTTCAGGGCCCCGGCCTTTCGATGCAGTGATTGGTTCAATTCAATGAACCCGTCCTGTACCGGCGGATTCGACATCGATCGAACGTTGATAGAAAATCTTCGATCCCCAATTTTGAAGGGCTACGCCGAGATATCAGCGGCTCTGCCGAACATTCATGTCTGGGATCCTTTGCCTACGCTCTGCCCGCAAGTGACATGCTCGGCATTCAGGAACGGGCACCCGTTGTTCTTCGACGGCGATCATGTCACCGCCTATGCCAATTCGCTCCTGGTGGAGGACTTCGTGTCAGCGATCGAGACCACAATTTCCAAAGACCGAACAACGCGCGCTGGGATGTAAACCACCTGCCGGCGGACTTGGCGCCGGCGCATGCGGTCCGCCAACTGAAACCCGAAGAAGTTCCCGTGAAACAATGGTGAGCGCGATGGGATTCGAACCCATGACCTACTGATTAAAAGTCAGTTGCTCTACCGGCTGAGCTACGCGCTCCCGCGGGCGCGAAAGGGCGGCCCTCGAAATTGCGCGGAACATAGGGAGAGTGCTTCGACCGGTCAACCGGAAAAAGAGCATTCGCAAGCCAGACTTCTCAAGCATCTTCACCGTGGCACCCTGCCCGCTTCGATCAAAGTCGGAACGCCCCCTGCGAAGCGATGGCACCACCTCTCGCCGGCACTGCTGGGGGACCGGAGAGACATTACAAATCAGCAACTTGAGATTTAGCGAGGAACCTTCCCCCATACCACCCGTTGTCTCGCCACAAGGGACGTCAATCACCCTTTCGAAGGAGAAGACAATGAATAAGATCGTATCGGGTATACTGGCGACCACCCTGTCGGCTTCGTTTGCCGCGACTGCGGTGCCTGCCAATGCGGCGCAGATGTTCGTGCCGCAGGCGGCATCGGCTTCGAGCGATGTGCAGACGGTCGATTACAAGCCGTGGATGAAGAACCGCCACTTCAACCGCAATTTCGGCAACCGCAATTTTAACGGCAATCGCAACTTTGCGCGAAACGGCGACGGCTATTGGAATGGCCATCGCGGCTATCGCGAATACCATCGCGGCTACCGCCGCCACGGAGACTATTGGTTTCCGCTGGCAGCTTTCGCGACCGGCGCGCTGATCACGGGTGCCATCGTCAACAGCGAGAACAACCGCGTTTACGCAGGCAATTCGCACGTGCAGTGGTGCTACGACCGCTATCGCAGCTATCGTGCTTCGGACAACACCTTCCAGCCGAATTACGGCCCGCGGCAGGAGTGCCGCTCGCCTTACTGATCCAAGAGTGAGTGTCAGTAGTTGAGTGTGAGTAAGGGGCTCGCGTCGGAAACGGCGCGGGCCTTTTTCGTTGAGACTTTCAGCCTCCCGATCAACAGACCGAGGTGTCCTGTCAGTTGGCCCAGCCTGCGCTTTTGAGCATCAGATAAAGGCCTCCGCCTTCCCCGCGCGGAGAACGATAGGCTCCGAGTGCGCCGCAGACTCGCACCATTGTTGCGGTCAGTTCCCAGCCGAGTGTTTCCAGGTCATCTTTCGTGTCGGTCACATAAGCCTGCCGAAGTTCGGCAACATCATTCTCCTCGCCGAAGGAACGAACCCGTTTGGCGTCGGCAAGAAGCTCGTTGGGCAAGTTGGAATTCGACCACGCCCAAAGCCAGTTGCCAGCCTTGGCGCTTGTCGAACCAGCAATCTGAATCTCGGCAACGACCTTGACGGTACCATTGTCCGAAAACAGAAGCCTGCCGGTCGTCAGGTCATAGTCATAGCGCGGCCAGTGGCCGAGGCGGAACTCCTTCTCCAAAATGGCATTCTTGGCGGTCAGCTGTTCAAAAGCCTCGTCGCGCCAAGCAGGATACCAGTCTGGCTGCATGACCCCCCACCTTCAGCTCGTTCCGTGGCGACCGTTATGGCACGCTCAGCGTCCTGCGCACAGCATCGCGCCAGCCTGCCAGCTTGGCGGACCGCGTGGAGGTATCCATCTCCGGCTTGAAGCGCCGCTCGAGCGCCCAACTCTTGGCGAATTCCTTCGCCTTGGGCCAGACGCCGGCCTTCGAGCCGGCAAGCCAGGCCGCGCCCAGCGCGGTCGTCTCCAGAATGGTCGGGCGGTCGACCGGCGCGTCGAGAATGTCGGCCAGCCGCTGCATGGTCCAGTCCGAAGCCACCATGCCGCCATCGACCCTGAGCACGGTTTTTGCCGATGTCCCCCTCCAGTCCTTGCGCATGGCGTCGAGCAGGTCACGGGTCTGGTAGGCGACGGATTCGAGCGCCGCGCGGGCAAATTCCGCCGGTCCGGAATTGCGGGTCAGCCCGAAGATCGCGCCCCGCGCTTCAGCGTCCCAATGCGGCGCGCCCAGTCCGACAAAGGCCGGCACCAGATAGACGTTTTGCGTGGGATCGGCCTCGGCAGCGAGTTGCCCGCTATGCTCGGCCTTGCCGATCACCTTGATGCCGTCGCGCAGCCATTGCACGGCCGCGCCTGCGATGAAGATCGAGCCTTCCAGCGCATAGGTGGTCTTGCCGTTCAGCCGATAGGCTATGGTGGTCAAGAGCCGGTTCTTCGAACGCACCAGATCGCTGCCGGTGTTGAGCAGCGCAAAACAGCCGGTGCCATAGGTGGATTTCATCATGCCCGGCTCGAAACAGGCCTGGCCGATGGTCGCGGCGTGCTGGTCGCCGGCAACACCTAGGATTCTTATTTCGGCGCCGAACAGGTTCTTCTCGGTCACTCCATAGTCATCGGCGCAGTCCTTGACCTCCGGCAGCATTTTTGCCGGGATGTCGAGAATGGCCAAAAGCTCGTCGTCCCAGGCATTTTCCGCGATGTTGTAGACCAGCGTGCGCGACGCGTTGGTGGCGTCTGTGGCGTGGATGTTGCCGCCGGTCAGCCGCCAGATCAGAAAACTGTCAATGGTGCCGGCCAGCAATTCGCCTTTCGCGGCCCGTTTCCTGGCGCCCTTCACCTTGTCGAGCATCCAGGCGATCTTGGTGCCGGAGAAATAGGGATCGAGCAGCAGCCCTGTCTTGCGGGCGAATTTCTTCTCCAGGCCCTGGTTCTTCAGTTTCTGGCAGAGCGGTGCGGTGCGGCGATCCTGCCAGACGATGGCGTTGTGGATCGGCTTGCCGGTCGCCTTGTCCCAGATGACGACAGTCTCGCGCTGGTTGGTGATGCCGATGGCCGCGACATCGGACGCTTCGCGGCCGGCATTCTTCAGCGCGGCCTTCACCGTTTGAATGACGCTTGCCCAGATCTCTTCGGGATCGTGCTCGACCCAGCCGGAGGCCGGGTAGTGCTGGGTGAATTCCTTCTGGCCGCTGCCGGCGACTTTCATCTCACCGTCAAACAGGATCGCCCGGGTCGATGTCGTTCCCTGGTCGATTGCCAGCACAAAACCATTCATTCCCGCGTCCTCCACCTGGATACAAAGAAGGGAGACGGCAACGCGCCGCCTCCCCCAATTTCACACGGGCGCGGACGCCCGCATAGACAGTCTACTTCTGCCAGCTCTTCACCAGTTCGTCGTAGTTGATGGTGATCGGCTTGTCCTTTTCCTTCTCCAGCTTCAGCTGCGGAGCGAGATTGCCGCCCTTGACCGCGTCGGCGTTCCAGTAGGCAAGGTCATGCTCTTCGGCCATCTTTGGTCCAATGTCGCCCTGGACACCGGATTTCTCGATACGCGCCATGACTTTTTCCTGATCGGCGCAGAGCGAATCCATGGCTTCCTGCGGTGTCTTGGCACCCGAGGATGCGTCACCGATGTTCTGCCACCAGAGCTGCGCCAGCTTCGGATAGTCCGGCACGTTGGTACCGGTCGGCGTCCACTGCACACGGGCCGGCGAGCGATAGAACTCGATCAGACCGCCGAGCTTCGGCGCGCGTTCGGTGAAGCTCTTGTCGTGGATGGTGGAGTCGCGGATGAAGGTCAGGCCAACCTGGCTCTTCTTCACATCGACGGTCTTCGAGGTGACGAACTGGGCATAAAGCCAGGCCGCCTTGGCGCGGTCGGTCGGCGTCGACTTCATCAGCGTCCAGGAACCGACGTCCTGATAGCCGAGCTTCATGCCGTCCTTCCAGTAGGAGCCGTGCGGAGACGGCGCCATGCGCCATTTCGGCGTGCCGTCGTCGTTCATGACCGGCAGGCCGGGCTTGACCATGTCGGCGGTGAACGCGGTGTACCAGAAGATCTGCTGGGCAACGTTGCCTTGCGACGGCACGGGGCCGGATTCGGAGAAGGTCATACCCTGGGCTTCCGGCGGCGCATAGGCTTTCAGCCAATCAAGATACTTCTGGATGGCATAGACCGATGCTGGTCCATTGGTGTCGCCGCCGCGCGCGGTGCACGAGCCGACAGGCCGCGAATTCGCATCGACCTTGATGCCCCATTCGTCGACCGGCACACCGTTCGGCAGGCCCTTGTCGCCATTGCCGGCCATCGACAGCCAGGCGTCCGTGAACCGCCAGCCGAGCGACGGATCCTTCTTGCCGTAGTCCATGTGGCCATAGACCTTCTTGCCGTTGACGTCGCGGCCGGTGAAGAATTCAGCGATGTCCTCATAGGCCGACCAGTTGACCGGCACGCCGAGATCGTAGCCGTACTTGGCCTTGAAGTCGGCCTTGTTCTTCTCATCGTTGAACCAGTCGTAACGGAACCAGTAGAGGTTCGCGAACTGCTGGTCGGGCAGCTGGTAGAGCTTCTTGTCCGGCGCGGTGGTGAACTTGGTGCCGATGAAGTCGTCGACGTCGAGCATCGGATCGGTAACGTCCTTGCCTTCGCCCGCCATCCAGTCGGTCAAATTGCGCACCTGCTGGTAACGCCAGTGGGTGCCGATCAGATCGGAATCGTTGACCCAGCCGTCATAGATGTTCTGGCCGGTCTGCATCTGGGTCTGGATCTTCTCGACGACGTCGCCTTCCTGGATGACGTCATGCGTGACCTTGATGCCGGTGATGGCGGTAAAGGCCGGCGCCAGCACCTCTGACTCATACTTGTGGGTCGTCAGGGTTTCCGAGACCACCTTGATGTCCATGCCGGCGAAGGGCTTGGCCGCGTCGATAAACCACTGCATCTGCTTTTCCTGGTCGGCACGGGAAAGCGTCGACACACCGCCTATCTCCTTGTCCAGAAAGGCTTTTGCCTCATCCATCCCGGCATAGGCATTGCCTACGCCGAGCAACAGGACAAGGGCCGTTGTTGATGTTAAAAATTGCCGTCGCATGTGTTTCCTCCACTGTTTCAGGTTTCAAGTGCGATCTGGAGCGGCGGCCGGCACGCTGCCGCTCCAACAGTTTCCCCCTCTATACGTAGCGGAACACGCCGATGGCGTAGACCACGGAGAGAGCGAGAGCCCACCACAGGTTGGATCCGACAAGACCCAGCCAAGCGAGATGGATAAAGGCGCTGCCAAGCAGCGACAGGAAAAGACGGTCGCCGCGCGTTGTCTCGAAGCGCAGGATGCCGACGCGCGGATTGCCACCCGGCGAGGCGTATTCCCACGCCGCCATACCGCACAGCAACAGCAGAACGGTGCCAAAGAACGCCGCCGTCGGCCACGTCCACGCCATCCAGGAGAGGTCGAAATTCATGATCACACCCTCCCCAGGGCAAAGCCCTTGGCAATATAATTTCGGACGAACCAGATGACGAGCGCGCCGGGGATCAGCGTCAGCACGCCGGCCGCGGCCAGCAGCCCCCAATCCATGCCGGATGCCGACACGGTGCGGGTCATGGTGGCGGCGATCGGCTTGGCGTCGGTCGTGGTCAGCGTGCGGGCGATCAACAGCTCGACCCACGAGAACATGAAGCAGAAGAAGCAGGCGACGCCGATGCCGCTGGCGATCAGCGGCATGAATATCTTGACGAAGAAGCGCGGGAACGAATAGCCGTCGATATAGGCGGTTTCGTCGATCTCCTTCGGCACGCCCGACATGAAGCCTTCGAGGATCCACACTGCCAACGGCACGTTGAACAGGCAATGCGCCAGCGCCACCGCGATATGCGTGTCGATCAGGCCGAAGGCCGAGTAGAGCTGGAAGAACGGCAGTGCGAACACCGCCGGCGGCGCCATGCGGTTGGTCAGCAGCCAGAAGAACAGATGCTTGTCGCCAAGGAAGCGGTAGCGCGAGAAGGCGTAAGCCGCCGGCAGCGCCACCGACACCGAAATCACCATGTTCATGACGACGTAGGTGATCGAATTGATGTAGCCTGAGTACCAGACCTTCTCGGTGAAGATCGTGTAGTAGTTGGCCAGCGTCGGCGCATGCGGGTAGAGCGTCAGCGAGTTGACGATCTCCGCATTGGTCTTGAAGCTCATATTGATGAGCCAGTAGATCGGCAGCAGAAGGACAATGATGTAGAGCGTCGGCACGATCCACCACCAGCGCGATTCCTCGCCGCGCCGGCGCATGCGCCTGTCGAGGTCGCTCTGCGACAGCGAACTGGCCAGGCCTTCCGCGGCGGCGGACCCGTTCATCGCATTCCGCTCGGTTCGTTCATTGGCGCCAGCCATCTCAGCGCTCCGCGTCGTAATTGGTCATCACGGTGTAGAACACCCACGACAACAACAGGATGATGAGAAAGTAGACCAGCGACATCGCGGCCGCCGGACCGAGATCGAACTGGCCGAGCGCTGTCTTGACGAGGTCGATCGACAGGAACGTCGTCGAATTGCCCGGCCCGCCGCCGGTGACGACGAAGGGTTCGGTGTAGATCATGAAACTGTCCATGAAGCGCAGCAGAACGGCGATCAAAAGCACGCGCTGCATCTTCGGCAGCTGGATGTAGCGGAACACCGCCCAGCGCGAAGCGCCGTCGATCTTGGCCGCCTGGTAGAAGGCATCGGGGATCGAGACCAGTCCGGCGTAGCAGAGCAGCACGACGAGACTGGTCCAGTGCCAGACATCCATGACGACGATCGTCACCCACGCATCGAACGGATCCTGCACGTAATTGTAGTCGATGCCGATCGCGTTGAGGTAATAGCCCAGCAGCCCGATGTCGTTGCGCCCGAACACCTGCCAGATGGTGCCGACGACGTTCCACGGGATCAGCAGCGGCAGCGACATCAGCACCAGGCAGACCGGCACGCCCCAACCCTTCTTCGGCATGTTGAGAGCGATGAAGATGCCGAGCGGCACCTCGATCGCCAGGATGATGAAGGAAAAGATCAGGTTGCGGACCATCGCTTCCCAGAAGCGGCTGGAGGACAGCAGATCCTCGAACCATTCGGTGCCGGCCCAGGTAAAGACATTGTTGCCGAACGTGTCCTGCACCGAGTAGTTGACGACCGTCATCAGCGGGATGACGGCGGTGAAGGCGACCAGCGCCAGCACCGGCAGCACGAGGAACCAGGCCTTGTTGTTCCAGGTCTTGTCCATCTATGCCCCCATCTCGACGCGCCAGGAATCGGCATAGATATTGATGCCGGCCGGATCGAACCGCACCTTCGGTTCAGCCGGGACCGTTTCGTCCTCGCCGATCACCGCCGCGATTTCGCGACCTTCCAGATTGGCGCGCACCACCTTGTGGCGGCCGAGATCCTCGACCTTGCTGATCGAAACAGCCATGCCGTCGCGGCCAAGCCTGACATATTCAGGACGGATGCCGAGCTCGACTGCCCCGCCGGCGGCCTTGGGTGCGCCCGGTAATTCGATCCGCTGCGAGCCGAGCGTCGCCGTCTTGCCGTCGATCGCCACCGGCATGACATTCATGCCGGGAGAGCCGATGAAATAGCCGACGAAGGTGTGACGCGGCCGTTCGAACAGTTCCGCCGGCGTGCCGATCTGAACGATGCCGCCATCATACATGACCACGACCTGGTCGGCGAAGGTCAGCGCCTCGGTCTGGTCGTGGGTGACATAGACCATGGTATAGCCGAAGCGGCGGTGAAGCTGCTTCAACTGCGAACGCAGCACCCATTTCATGTGCGGATCGATGACGGTCAGCGGCTCGTCGAACAGAATGGCGTTGACGTCGGAGCGCACCAGGCCGCGGCCGAGCGAAATCTTCTGCTTCTGGTCGGCGGTCAGGCCCCTCGCCTTCTTCCGGGCCCAGGACGCCAGATCGATCATCTCCAGCGTCTCGCGCACCTTGCGGTCGACATCGGCCTCCGGCACGCCGCGGTTGCGCAGCGGGAAGGCCAGATTGTCGTAGACGGTCATGGTGTCGTAGATGACCGGGAACTGGAACACCTGCGCGATGTTGCGCTCCTGCGTCGACAGATTGGTCACGTCCCTGCCGTTAAACAGCAACTGCCCGTGCGAGGGGTGCAGCAGTCCCGAAATGATGTTGAGGAGCGTGGTCTTGCCGCAGCCGGACGGCCCCAGCAGCGCATAGGCGCCGCCGTCCTCGAATGTGTGGTGCACTTCGCGCAGTGCGAAATCGGCATCCTTCTGCGGGTTGGGCAGGTAGGAATGCCTGACATGGTTGACGTCGATGCGCGCCATATCGCCCTCCTCAAGCCGCCAGCTTCGGCGCGGTCACGGCGCGGCCGTGCTGGTCGAAGACCATGATGTGACGCGGGTCGATGAACACCTCGACCACTTCGTCGGTTTCGAAATCGCGGATGCCGTGGGTCAGCATGACCCAGCGCACATCGGCGAAATCGAGATGGATGAAGCTCTCGGACCCGGTGATCTCGGTGATCGTCACCTTTGCCCGCACCGGCACGGCGCCAGCGTTGGGCCGTTCGAGCGACAGGTGATGCGGCTGGAAGCCGATCGTGTAATTGCCGTCGGCAATGCCGATGAGTTCGGGCGGCACCGGCAGTTTCACCCCGCCTTCGAGCAGGAAGTCGGCGCCCTTCTTGGCCAGCACGATGGTGTTGAGCGGCGGATCGGCGAAGGTCCTGGCCGTCACCAGGTCGACCGGCTTGCGGAAGACGTCGATGGTCGGTCCGAACTGCGTGATGCGGCCTTCCGACAGCGTTGCCGTGTTGCCGCCGAGCAGCAGCGCCTCGTGCGGTTCGGTGGTGGCGTAGACGAAGATGGTGCCTGCGGCGGCAAAGATCCTCGGCAGTTCGGCCCGCAATTCCTCGCGCAATTTGTAGTCGAGATTGGCGAGCGGCTCGTCGAGCAGCACCAGGCTGGCATTCTTGACGATGGCGCGCGCCAGTGCGGTGCGCTGCTGCTGGCCGCCGGAAAGACTGAGCGGCGTGCGGTCCAGATAGGGCGTCAGCTTCAGCAGCGCCGCGGCCTCGCGCACCTGGCTGTCGATCTTGGCCTGCTCCGCGCCGGCCACGCGCAGCGGCGAGGCGATGTTCTCATAGACGGTCATCGCCGGATAGTTGATGAACTGCTGGTAGACCATGGCGATCTTGCGCTTCTGCACCGGCGTGCCGGTCACATCACGGCCGTCGAACCAGACCGAGCCGGAGGTCGGCACATCGAGACCGGCCATCAGCCGCATCAGGCTGGTCTTGCCGGAAAGCGTCGGTCCGAGCAGAACGTTGAGCGAGCCATGGTGAAGCGTCAGCGACACGTCACGAATGTGCTCGACCGCACCGACCGTCTTGGTGACGTTCCTCAGTTCCAGCATGACGCCTCCTCCCAGGCTTTCCGCATCAGCTCAAGACCCTCTTCATTCGGCGGCCGCGACGTGCCGCCGGCTTATGCCGTGCATGAACTCATCGAGTGCCGCGACCTGCTCGCGGCTGAGATGCAGACCCCGCTTGGTGCGGCGCCACAGCACGTCTTCCGCCGTGAGAGCCCATTCGTTTTCAACGAGATAGCGCACTTCGACCTCGTAGAGGTCGCCGCCGAAATTGCGACCGAGCTCGGCATTCGACTTGGCAAGACCAAGCAGGGCCTGGGCGCGCGTCCCGTAGAGCCGGGTCAGCCGGCGGGCGAGACGCGCATCGAGGAACGGATAGGCTGTCTTCAGCTTCGCCACCTGCGCGTCGAAACCGGTCGCCGGGAAATCACCGCCGGGCAGCGGCGCGTCCGACGTCCACGGCTTGCCGCGCTTGCCGAGAAAACCTTCGATCTTCTCCAGCATCGATTCCGACAGCCGGCGGTAAGTGGTGATCTTGCCGCCGAAGGCGTTGACCATCGGGGCGGCACCCTCGCCGCCATCGGCCTTCAGCACATAGTCGCGCGTCGCTTCCTGCGCCTTGGAGGCGCCGTCATCATAGAGCGGGCGAACGGCAGAATAGGTCCAGACGATGTCGGAGCGCTTGACGGGTTGGGCGAAATACTCGCTGGCCGCGGCGCAGAGATAATCGATCTCGATGTCGCTGATCTTCACATCGTGCGGATCGCCGGGATAATCCTGGTCGGTGGTGCCGATCAGCGTGAACTCGTCCTCGTAAGGAATGGCGAAGATGATGCGGCCGTCCTTGTTCTGGAAGAAATAGGCGCGCGGATCGTCGAACTTCTTGGCGATGACGATATGGCTGCCTTGCACCAGGCGTACATTGTGCACCTCGTTGAGGCCGACGACACCGGAGAGCACATGATCGACCCAAGGTCCGGCGGCATTCACCAGCAGGCGCGCCTTGACCTCTTCGGTCTCGCCGCTCCGCAGATTCTCGATCTTGATTGTCCAGAGGCCGTTTTCGCGGCGTGCGCCGACCACCTTCGTGCGGGTGCGGATCGTTGCACCCCGGTCGGCGGCATCGCGTGCGTTGAGCGCCACCAGCCGCGCATCGTTGACCCAGCCGTCGGAATATTCGAACGCCTTTTTGAACAATGGTTTCAAAGGCTTGCCGGCCGGATCGCTTGCCATGTCGAGCGTCCTGGTCGCCGGCAGCAGTTTGCGCCCGCCAATGTGATCGTACAGGAACAGGCCGAGCCGGATCAGCCAGGCCGGGCGCAGGCCCTTGGCATAGGGCAGCACGAAGCGCATCGGCCAGATGATGTGCGGCGCGTTCTTCCACAGAACCTCGCGCTCCATCAGCGCCTCGCGCACCAGGCGAAACTCGTAGAATTCAAGATAGCGCAGGCCGCCATGGATCAGCTTGGTCGAACCGGAAGAAGTTCCGCTGGCGAGGTCGTTCATCTCGGCGAGAAAAACCGAGAACCCGCGCCCAACGGCATCGCGGGCGATGCCGCAACCGTTGATACCGCCACCTATGACGAAAATGTCCCGGACTGAAGACGTGTCCACTTAACTCCTCCACGATTTCGCATTGCACCATTTTTGGTCTTTTGCGAAACCGTGGCGGAATTATTTCGAACTCATAACGAATGTCAAACGAAATATCACAGACCCGTGAGATGGCCGTAAAAACGCCCTACCCAAGCGACGTCTCGATCAACTGAACCTCTGCCTCCTGGCAGATCTTGCGTACCGACGGAATATCGCAGCGGTCCGTGATGAAGGTGTTGACCTGCGACAGGTGGCCGATGCGCACCGGCGCCGTGCGCTCGAACTTGGTCTGGTCGGAGACCAGAATCACATGCCTTGCATTGGCAATGATCGCTTGCGCCACTTTCACCTCGCGAAAATCGAAGTCGAGCAAGGCCCCGTCATGGTCGATGGCCGAGGCGCCAATAACGGCGTAGTCGACCTTGAACTGCCTGATGAAGTCGACCGCCGCTTCACCGACGACGCCACCATCCGAACCGCGAACCACGCCGCCGGCGATCACCACCTCTATCGAAGGATATATGCGCATCCTATTGGCAACATTGATATTATTAGTGATCACCATCAGGCCGTTATGGTCGAGCAACGCCTTGCTGACCGCTTCCGTCGTGGTGCCGATGTTGATGAACAGCGAGGCGTTGTCGGGGATCAGCCTGGCCGCCGCGCGGCCGATCGCTTCCTTCTCGTCCGCGGCGATCTTGCGCCTCGCCTCGTACTCCATGTTCTCGATGCCGGACGGGAACAGGGCGCCGCCATGGATGCGCGAAAGCAGGCGCTGGTCGCAGAGATCGTTGAGATCCTTGCGTATGGTCTGGGGCGTCACGTTGAAATGCGTGGCCAGATCGTCGACCAGCACGCGGCCATGGTCCTTGGCCATCTGGATGATCTCGGCATGACGCGGCGACAGATACATTGCAAGCTCCCGTTTTCGTTTTTCTTGTCTATAGCCGAAAACGAAAGCAATGAAAAGGCATAAGCCGGCTAAAGGAAATCAGCTGATTGCAAAGGCAAACTCCGGCGCAATCTAGATTGCGCTCTTTCGGACGATGCCGCGCGCGATCCCGGTGATGACGGCAAACGCCGCATCGACATCGCCGGCGGTCGCTTCGAACTGGCCGACCTGGAACCTTATCGCCACCTGCCCGTCGACTCTGGTTTGCGTCAGGTAGATGCGGCCATCGTCGTTGATCGCATTGACCAGCCGCAGATTGTGCGCGTCCGCATCGGTGCTTGAGGCTGTCTTGTGCCGGAACGAAAACAGCGACAGCATGCGTTCGCTGACGATCTCGAAATCCGGCTCCCTTGCCAGCCGCTCGGCAAGGCCCTCGCTCCAGGCGACATGGTTGCGGATCATCGCCCGCAGGTTTTCCAGCCCATGAGCCCGCAACAGGAACCACAGCTTTAGGGCGCGAAAACGCCGGCCGAGCGGCACCGACCATTCCGAATAATTGATGATGCCGTCATGACCATGGGTTTTCAGATAGTCCGGCTTGATGGCCAGCGTCCGGACATGGCTTTCGGGATCGCGCAGGAACTGGATCGAGCAGTCGAACTGTGCGCCAAGCCATTTGTGCGGATTGAAGACGATCGAATCCGCACCTTCGACACCGGCCCAGAAATGCCTGTATTCCGGGCAGATCATCGCCGATCCGGCCCAGGCCGCATCAACATGAAGGTAGAGCCCATGCCGCCTGGCGACCGCGGCGACCGCCGCGATGTCGTCCGTGCCGCCCGTGCTGGTGCCGCCGACGCAAGCGATGATGCCCGCGGGCAGAAAACCGGCTTGCCGGTCGGCCACGATGGCTTCTTCCAGGGCGGCGGTGTCCATGGCGCGAAAACGGCCCGAGACCGGGATGCGCACCAGATTGTCCTCGCCGATGCCCGAGACCCAGATTGCCCGGTCGATTGATGTGTGCACCTGATCCGAGGAATAGATGCGCAACTGCCCCTGCCCGGCCAGGCCCTTTTTGTTGCCTTGCCAGTCCAGCGCACGTTCGCGCATGGTCAGCACGGCATTGAGTGTCGCCGACTAGGCCGAATCCTGGATGACGCCGGAAAATCCCTCGGGCAGACCGAGCGCCTGCCGCATCCAGTCGACGGTGCGCGTTTCGAGTTCGGTCGCCGCCGGCGACGTCTGCCAAAGCATGCATTGCGCGGCCATTGCGGAGACGAGATACTCCGCCACCACCGAGACTGGCGCCGCATTGGCAGGGAAATAGGCGAAGAAGCGTGGATGCTGCCAATGCGTCATTCCCGGCACGATCTTCTCCTCGAAGTCGGCGAAAATCCTGTCCATCGGTTCGGCGGCTTCGGGCGGCGAGGCTTCAATGCTCCTGAAAATGTCGCCGGGCTCGACCAGCGGCCGCACCGGCCGTTCGCGCAGATTCTCGCGATAGTCGACGCCCCAGTCGGCGGCACGCCGCGACCACTGCCGGAATTCATCATTGTTCATCCTGTCCTCCCGACACGACCGCGATGCCGGCACGCTTCGCCCGGCTCTCAAATTCGACTATTAATTAACATGTGAAATATACGCAAGCACTGGCGATAACCGCTCGCGCGCCCTACCCTGGGAAATCGGGCAGACTGGCAAAGGCGGTCTTCAGCGCGTTGGACCAGCCGTCGGAGATCGTGCGATAATATTGATCGTCCTGGCCGATCCGCTTCTTCAAGCCAACCTTGAAAGAATCCTTCTCCAGGAACAGCAGATCGAGCGGCAGGCCGACCGACAGGTTCGACTTGAGCGTCGAATCGAACGACACCAGCAAAAGCTTCACCGTCTCGGCCAGGCTCATCGTGCGCTCATAAGCGCGGATGATAATCGGCTTGCCGTACTTGGTCTCGCCGATCTGGAAGAACGGCGTGTCGTCGGTCGATTCGATGAAATTGCCCTCGGGATAGATCATGAACAGCCGCGGCGGGCTGCCCTTGATCTGCCCGCCCAGGATGAAGGAGGCATTGAAGTAGGAATCTGCCTTCTCGCCGGCGGGAGATGATTGCGTGATAACCTCTTTCACCGTGTCGCCCACCAGCCGCACCGTCTGGTACATGGATGGTGTTTCGAGCAGTTTCTCGTGGCGGTCGGTCACTGCCTTGGTGCGCTCGTCGAGCAGGCTGACCACGGCCTGTGTCGTCGCCAGATTGCCGGCCGACATCAAGACGATGACACGCTCGCCCGGCTGTTCCCAGACATGCATTTTCTTGAAGGTCGAGATCGAATCCATGCCGGCATTGGTGCGCGTGTCCGACATGAACACGAGCCCGCGATCGATCTTCAGGCCGACGCAATAGGTCATGGAATCTCTTCTGGCACTAATCCTTGCGGGATTACTGCTCTACCGTGACCGTGACCGCAAGCCGTTCTTCCGCCTGTCCCAGTCGAATTCCCGACACCGGCGAGGCGTCGCGGTAGTCGCGGCCGGTGGCCACCTTCACATAACGCTCGTCGGGTGAAATACCGTTGGCAGCGTCGAAGGCAACCCAGCCGAGGCCCGGAACATGCGCTTCAGCCCAGGCGTGGCTTGCCGCCTGCTCGACAGCATCCATCATCAGGTAGCCGCTGACGTAGCGCGACGGAAATCCCATGGCGCGCGCGGCGGCGGCAAAGATATGGCTATGGTCCTGGCAAACCCCGGTTTTCAGCGCCAGAGCCTCTTCGGCGGGCGTCGTCGCGTTGGTGGTGCCCGGCGTATAGGCGACACGCTCGCCGATCATGGCCATCAGCCGGTGCAGCCTTTCGATATCGGTGCCCGGGCCGACCGCTTCGGCAAGAGCACGGATACCGTCGCCGGTGGCGGTCAACGGTGTCTCCTGCGCGAACAGCCACAGCGGCGCAAAACCCTGATGTGGCCCGCAGACACCCGTTGTGTCGCGCGTCACCACCTCGCCGGACGCCTCGACCGTGATGAAATCGTGGTCGCCCTCGACGCTCAGCAGTCTTGTGTCGTTGCCGTAATGGTCGGTAAACCGCACTTCCTCGCGCGCGCCTTCGACCTTCAGCGCCCAGGACAGCACCGTCTGAGTCTGCCCGCTCACCGGAAGCAGCCGCAACCGCTGGAGCAGATATTGCACCGGAGCATCGTAGCGGTATTCGGTGCGGTGCGTGATCTTGAGCCGCATGGCTATCTTCCGTTTGTGTGCATGATCTTACCCAAAAACCGGTTGCCACTTTTTGGGATCATGCTCAATAAAACCGGTAATCCTGTGCGATCTCGTCGCCGAGCCTGGTGTTGTCGCGGATGAACCCGGCAAGGAACTCGTGCAGGCCTGCGTCGAATATATCCTTGATCGACCCTGCCCTCAGCATGGCTTGCGTTTTTTCCGCCGTCGCATGGCAGGCGTGGCGTTCGCCGTAATCGTCGCCGAGGAATTTCAGATGCTCCGACAGGAAGCGATAGCAGAAGGTCAATGAACGCGGCATGCGCACATTGAGGATCAGGTAATCGGCGATGTTGGTCGGCTTGTAGTCGGCATCATAGACCCAGCGGTAGGAGCGATGCGCCGACACCGAGCGCAGGATCGATTCCCACTGATAGTTGTCGAGGGTCGAGCCGACCCAGGAGATCGACGGCAGCAGCACGTAATACTTCACGTCGAGGATCCGCGCCGTGTTGTCGGCGCGCTCGACATAGGTGCCGAGCTGCGAGAAGTCGAAAATCTCGTTACGCAGCATGGTGCCATAGAACGAGCCGCGGATCAGCGCCGTCTCGCGCTTGATCGCGTCGAGCACGCTTGGCAGGTCGCGCTCATCGATCGGCTTCGCCAGCATCCGTTTCAGCGCCATCCAGGCTTCGTTGATGCTTTCCCAGGTCTCGCGCGTCAGCGCGGTGCGTACCATGCGGGCATTGTTGCGGGCCGTCTCGATCGACGACATCGTGCTCGACGGGTTCGACGTGTCGCGCAAAAGGAAATCGGCGACATCGGCCGCCGTATAGTCCGAATACTTCTGCTTGAAGGCGATGTCGGAGCCAGCGCTGAGCAGCACCGAGTTCCATTCCTCCGACGCGCTTTGCGTGCGGGTCAGCGCCATGCGCAGTCCCGCATCAACCAGCCGCGCCATGTTTTCCGCCCGCTCGATATAGCGGTTCATCCAGTACAGTCCGTTGGCGGTCCGGCCTAAAAGCATCCAAAAACCTTCACATGAAAATCAATCATCCAGCACCCAAGTATCCTTGGTGCCGCCGCCTTGCGAGGAATTGACCACCAGCGAGCCTTCCTTCAACGCGACACGCGTCAGGCCACCTGGCACGATCTGGATGCGGTCGGAGACCAGCACATAAGGCCTGAGATCGACATGGCGCGGCGCCAGGCCCTTGTCGGTCAGGATCGGGCAGGTCGACAACGCCAGTGTCGGCTGGGCGATATAGTTCGAAGGCTTCGCCGCCAGCTTCTTGGCGAACTCCTGGCATTCCTTCTTGGTCGCCGCCGGGCCGACCAGCATGCCATAACCGCCGGAGCCGTGCACTTCCTTGATCACCAGTTCATGGATGTGCTCGAGCACATATTTCAGGCTGTCCGGCTCCGAACAGCGCCAGGTCGGGATGTTGCCGAGGATCGCCTTGCGGCCGGTATAGAATTCGACGATCTCGGGCATGTAGGAATAGATCGCCTTGTCGTCGGCGATGCCGGTTCCCGGCGCATTGGCGATGGTGATGTTGCCGGCCCGGTAGACATCCATGATGCCGGGTATGCCAAGAGCCGAATCCGGCCGGAAGGTCAGCGGATCGAGGAAGGAATCATCGACGCGGCGGTAGAGCACGTCGATCTGCTTGTAGCCTTCGGTCGTGCGCATCGCGACATGGCCATCGACGACCCGCAGATCCTGGCCCTCGACCAGTTGCACGCCCATCTGGTCGGCGAGGAAGGCATGCTCGAAATAGGCGGAATTGAAACTGCCTGGCGTCAGCACGGCGATGGTCGGCGCGCCCTTGGTGCTTTGCGGACGAACCGCCGCCAGCGACTGGCGCAGCAGCTGCGGGTAGTTCTCCACCGGCCGCACCTTGATCTTCTGGAACAGTTCGGGGAACAGCTGCATCATCGTCTCGCGGTTCTCCAGCATGTAGGAGACACCGGACGGGGTGCGCGCATTGTCCTCCAGAACGTAGAACTCGTCCTCTGAGATGCGTACGATATCGACGCCGATAATATGGGTATAGACGCCGGCCGGCGGCCGCACCCCGATCATCTCCGGCAGGAACGCCTCGTTCTTGGCGATCAGGTCCCTGGGAACCCGGCCGGCGCGCAGGATCTCCTGGCGGTGATAGATATCGTCGAGGAAGGCGTTCAGCGCCTGCACACGCTGCTCGATGCCTTGCGTCAGGCGCCGCCACTCATTGCCTGAGATGATGCGAGGAACGATATCGAACGGGATCAGCCGTTCGGACGCCTCCTGCTCGCCATAGACGGCGAAGGTGATGCCGGTCTTGCGGAAGACGCGTTCGGCGTCCTGCATCTTCTCGGTAAGTCTGGCTGGATCCTGCTCCTTCAGCCAGCGGTCATAAGCCGAATACGGTCTTCTCAATCCGGAGACTTCCGGAAGCATTTCATCGAACGCTGCCAATCGCATACTCCCCTGTGACGCCATTTCACTGGCGTCGCCGGAGAAAATCAAGCGCAATCGGTGATTTGGGGGATCCGGGCGATCAGTATGTTGCAGCTGCCTAAAATTGAGGCAGCCGAAATATGACCTTGATCAGGCTTTGCCTCGTGCCCGGGCAGATGCCTTCCCACCTAGAAGGCGCGGAAAGTGACGACTGTAAACGTGTCCTTGATGCCGGGGAGAATCTGCACCTTCTCGTTGACGAAATGGCCGACGTCTTCTTCGTCATCGACATAGAATTTGGCGAGCAGGTCGTAATTGCCGGCAGTCGAATAGATCTCCGAGGCGATCTCGGCATCGGCAAGCGCGCTGGCAACCTCATAGGATTTGCCGAGCTCGCATTTGATCTGCACGAAAAACGCCTTCATGGCTTCGTCCCGCTATACGTCCAAGTCCAAGCGGCCCTTCTGGCAGACTGGAGGCGGCCTTTCAAGCACTGGAATCCGCGCTTAGCCGGCGACGGACCGGACGACGGTCTCACGCGGCTCCTTACCGGCATGTCACAATGAGACGAATATTCACGGCCGCTGAAACCGTGAAGCGCCGTCACGCGTATGTTAGGGTGTGTCCTGGAACAGCTTTCCGGAGGCATCTTTCGAGGGACAATGGAGACAGGCCATGCGCCGCGCCTTTTTCGCATTCGCATTCGTCATGCTGGCGTCCTCGGCATTTGCCGGCGAAGCCGAGGTCAAGGCTGGCCAGGCTGTCATCGACGGCCAGTTGAAGGCGCTGCTGGCCGATGACGGCGCCAAGGCCTACAGCTTCGCCGCCCCGAACGTGAAACAGGTGTTTCCGACCGTCGACGCCTTCATGAACATGGTGACCAATGGCTACCCGCCGGTGCGCAAGCCGCAGTCCTATGCCTTCGGCAAGGTCGAGCAGACAGGCCCGGGCTCGATCATCCAGCAGGTTCTGATCGTCGGCCCCGACGGCAAGGACTACGAGGCGGTCTATACGCTGCAGCAGCAACCCGACGGCACGTTCCAGATCACCGGCTGCAGCCTGCGCGCATCGAATTCGCTGAGCACCTGAGGTTTAAAGGACGGGAATATCGCCCCTCGCCCAGCCTTCTGTAATCTCGGCGCCGCGCGCGTCGAAAGTTTGCGTCTCGATAGCGGCGCGGATGTCCTGCATCAGCTTCTGGTAGTAGGAAAGATTGTTCCAGGTCAGCAGCATGGCGCCAAGCGCCTCCTGCGAGCGCACCAGATGGTGCAGATAGGCGCGCGAATAATCCCGCGCCGCCGGGCAATCGCTTTCCTCGTCGAGCGGACGCGGATCGTCGGCATGACGGGCATTGCGTAGATTGACCTTGCCGCGCCTGGTGTACGCCAAGCCGTGCCGGCCAGCCCGCGTCGGCATCACGCAGTCGAACATATCGATGCCGCGTGCCACCGATTTCAGGATATCGTCCGGTGTGCCGACGCCCATGAGATAGCGCGGCTTGTCCGCAGGCAGTTCTGGACAGGTGATGTCGAGCATTTCGAGCATCACCGCCTGCGGCTCGCCGACGGCCAGCCCGCCGACCGCATAGCCCTTCAGGCCCATCGCGCTCAGCGCCTGCGACGAACGCACCCTGAGCGCTGCATTGTCGCCGCCCTGCACGATGCCGAACATCGCCTTGCCCGGCTGGTCGCCGAACGCCGTCTTGCAGCGCTCGGCCCAGCGCAGCGACAGTTCCATGGCACGTTCGATCTCCTTCAACTCGGCCGGCAGCGCCGTGCATTCGTCGAGCTGCATCTGGATGTCCGAATCGAGCAGGCCCTGGATCTCGATCGAGCGCTCCGGCGACATTTCGTAAGGCGCGCCATCAATATGCGAGCGGAAGGTGACGCCCTTTTCCGTCAATTTCCTGAGCTTCGACAGCGACATCACCTGAAAACCGCCGCTGTCGGTCAGGATCGGATGCGGCCAGCGGGCGAATTCGTGCAATCCGCCAAGCCGCGCGACACGCTCGGCGCCGGGCCGCAGCATCAGGTGATAAGTGTTGCCCAGGATGATGTCGGCGCCGACGCCGCGCACCTGGTCCATATACATCGCCTTGACGGTGCCGCCGGTGCCGACCGGCATGAAGGCGGGCGTACGGATCTCGCCGCGCGGCATGTCGATGACACCGCGCCGCGCCTTGCCGTCGGTGGCGAGGACCTTGAAGCTGAACGGCTTAGCCATTGAATTCCTTGTCATGGATCGGCGCGTCCGGCGCCTGCCTGTCGAGCGACTGGCGGTACTGGATGCAGCCGCGCATGAATTTCGGCCAGGGCGGCACGGCGATCGACGGCTCGGTCTTTTCCGGCAACAGATCCCACAGATCGGGGTGATGCCAGCAGAGATCATGGCCCGACCTGTCGCGATGCGCGCGAATGCCGGCGCGCAGTTTCTTCACCTCGGCGATCAGGGCGTCGCGATCAAGGGTTTGCAGGTCATCATCCATCGCTCGTCTCCGCTCGGTAAAGCAGGCTTGCGTCTCCATAGGAATAGAACCGGTAGCGGTTCGCAATGGCATGCGCATAGGCCGCGCGCATCGTGTCGAGGCCGCTGAAGGCGGAGACCAGCATGAACAGCGTCGAACGCGGCAGATGGAAATTGGTCATCAGCATGTCGGCGGTGCGAAAGCGGTAGCCAGGCGTGATGAAGATATCGGTCGGCCCGGACCACGCAGGCACCGTGCCGTCTTCACGCGCTGCACTCTCCAGCAGCCGCAGCGAGGTCGTGCCGACGGCGATGATGCGCCCGCCCCTCGCCTTGGCCGCGTTCAGAGCGTCGGCCGTTTCCCGGCTGACCGAACCGATCTCGGCATGCATCTTGTGGTCGGCGGTGTCGTCCGCCTTGACCGGCAGGAACGTGCCGGCACCGACATGCAAGGTGACGAAGCGGCGCTCGACCCCCTTGGCGTCGAGCCTCGCAAACAGCTCCGGCGTGAAATGCAGGCCGGCAGTGGGCGCGGCAACCGCCCCGTCCTCCCTTGCATAGATGGTCTGGTAGTCGGCCCGGTCGCGCTCGTCATCGTCGCGCTTCGAGGCGATGTAAGGGGGCAGCGGAATGTGGCCGACCGTGTGCAGCGCCTCGTCGAGGAAAGGCCCCGACAGGTCGAAGCCAAGCAGCGCCTCGCCGCCCTCGCCTTTTTCGATCACCGTGGCGTCGAGCTGGCCGAGGAAACAGGAATTGCCATCATGGCCGAAATGGATGCGGTCGCCGGCGGCAATGCGCTTGCCCGGCCGCATGAAGGCCAGCCAGCGGTCCGGCGCGACGCGCATATGCAGCGTGGCCTCGACTTGCGCCAGTGCTTCGCCGCGCCGCCTTATGCCCTTGAGCTGCGCCGGAATGACCTTGGTGTCGTTGAACACCAGCACGTCGCCGGCCCTGAGCAGGGATGGCAGGTCGCCGACCGTGCGGTCGTCAAGCGCCTCGCCCGGCTTGACCACCAGCATTTTGGCGCTGTCGCGCGGCTCCGCGGGGCGAAGCGCGATGCGCTCCTCCGGCAGGTCGAAGTCGAAGAGATCGACGCGCATCAGTAGAGCCGGATAAGCAGCGCCCCGGCCAAGAGCAGCACCGCGCCGGCGACGCGGCCGAGCGAGATTTCACGCACAGCGACGCCAAGGAAGCCGACGCGGTCGATGAGCATGCCGGCCAGCAACTGGCCGGCCACCAGGAACGCCATCAGCGCGGCGGCGCCGATGCGCGGCGTGAGGATGGTGGAGAGCGTGACGTAGAAGCCGCCGAGCATGCCGCCGGCAACGAACAGCCAGGGCGCCGGCGCCTTCCAGTCGAGCGAAATGCCTTGCAGCTTCACCACCGTGACGGAGATGATGCCGAGCACGACGGCGCCCGACAGGAACGAAAACGCGGCCGCCGCGACCGGGAGACCCAGGCCGCGCGCCAGCTGCGAATTGATCGGGGCCTGAATGGCAATGAAGGCGCCGGACAGGATGCCGAGAAGCGACCAGACGACGCCCATCATTGTCTTTCTGCCTTACTTGACGTCGGCCGCGACCTTCAGCGACACGATCTTGTCGGGATCGACCACCGGCTCGCCGCGCTTGATCTTGTCGACATTGTCCATGCCTTCGATGACCTGGCCCCAGACCGTGTACTGGCGGTTGAGGAAGGCGGCATCGTCGAAGCAGATGAAGAACTGCGAATTGGCCGAATTCGGGTTCTGTGAACGGGCCATCGAGCAGGTGCCGCGACCATGGTTGGCGTTGGAGAATTCAGCCTTCAGGTCGGGCTTGTCCGAGCCGCCCATGCCGGCACGCGATGGCGCAAAGGTCGACTTGCTCGAATTGCCGAACTTGACGTCGCCGGTCTGCGCCATGAAGCCTTCGATGACGCGGTGGAAAACCACGCCGTCATAGGCGCCTTCCCTGGCCAGTTCCTTGATGCGGGCGACATGGCCGGGGGCCAGGTCGGGGAAAAGTTCGATGACGACCTTGCCCTTGGTCGTTTCCATGATGAGCGCGTTCTCGCGGTCCTTGATGTCGGCCATGTCAGATATCCTTTTGAGAAAACAATATTACTTGTCGGCGGCGATGCGCACTTTGATCATCCGGTCGGGGTCGGAGACCGTACCGTTGTCCGCCTCGTCACCCTTCTTGATGTGGTCCACCAGCTCCATGCCGCTGACGACATTGCCGACGATGGTGTACTGGCCGTCGAGCGGCGGCGCCGGCGCGAACATGATGAAGAACTGCGAATTGGCGGAGTTCGGGTCCTGCGAGCGGGCCATGCCGACCACGCCACGCTTGTAGTGCTCGGTCTGCGAGAATTCGGCCGGCAGGTCGGGCAGGTCCGAACCGCCGGTGCCGACGGCCTGGGAGTTGAAGCCCTTCTTCATGTTGCCGAACTTGACGTCGCCGGTCTGCGCCATGAAGCCGTCGATGACGCGGTGGAAAGCGACATTGTCATAGGCATGGTCACGCACGAGCTTCTTGATCTGCGCGACATGCTTAGGCGCCAGATCGGGTCGCAGCGCGATGGTGACGTCGCCGTCCTTCAGCGTGATGATCATGGTGTTTTCGGGATCGGCGGCATAGGCCGAGACCGAGGCGGTCACAAGGCCGGCAAGCACGACAAGGAACGAGGCGAGCCTTTTGAGCTGCATGAGGATTTTCTCCGGGCTTATTTCGCGAATTTTGCGTTGAGTGCGCCAGCGACAGCCGCCGGCACGAAGGGGCGTATGTCGCCGCCCATCGAGGCTATCTGGCGCACAAGTGTGGCGGTAATGGTGCGCACCGACGGGCTGGCGGGCAGAAAAACCGTCTGCAGCTCGGGCGCCATGGTTTCGTTCATGCCGGCCATCTGCATTTCGTAGTCGAGATCGGTGCCGTCGCGCAGGCCGCGGATCATGATCGAAGCACCCTGCTTCCTGGCGGCATCGATCACCAGTCCGTCGAAGGCGACGACCTTGATGCGCGCGCCATCGCGGCCGAATTCGGCCTTCGTGGCGGCTTCGATGAGTTGCACCCGCTCCTCGAAGGAAAACAATGGCTTCTTGCCCGGATGAATGCCGATCGCGGCATAGACGATGTCGGCCACGGCCAGCGACGCCTTCAGCACATCGAGATGGCCGTTGGTCAGCGGGTCGAAGGAGCCAGCGTAAAGGGCGGTGCGTTCAGTCATGGCAGGTGCTTCTAGCGAGCCTCTCTCGCAAAGGCAAATCCGATCGACGCGAAGCCTATGAACCTTTTCCGGCACATGAACGACAGATGAACACGCTGATCACCAAGCCTTCACGCAGCGTTCATTAGGTTGCACCTTAATAAGATGAAACCAAAATCCCATCTATCCGTTGTAAGGCGCAGGAGAACACGCACATGCTGATCTACATGCTCGCCACCGCAATGACAGTCGCAATGCTGATCGCCACCGTATTCGGGCTGCATCAGGAGGCACAACGCATCCGCGTCAAGGCAAACACCAAGCGCTTCGAAGGCTTCGGCCCCCGCAAGCCGTATCGTCACTACTAAGTCAGTCCAGACTTGCTGCCGCGCCGGCCAAGGGGCCGGCGTTGCTATGTCTGGACCTATTCAGCGCTGCCCGGGCCAGCATCAGTCTCTGGAGCAGACTCCGCGCCGCTCTCGATGGTCTCTTCGCTTTCCTCGTCCGATTGCGGCTCGGAAATCCGCTCGACCGAAACCACCTTCTCACCTTCAGCCGTATTGAAGATGGTCACGCCCTTGGTGGCGCGGCTGGCGAAACGGATGCCGTTGACCGGCACCCGGATGACGGTGCCGCCATCCGAAACCAGCATGATCTGGTCGTCATTGCCGACCGGGAAGGTCGCCACCAGCCGGCCGATCTCTGCCGTCTTCGACACGTCGGTGGCTCGGATGCCCTTGCCGCCGCGCCCGGTCAGGCGGAAATCATAGGACGACGAACGCTTGCCGTAGCCATATTCGGTGACCGTCAGCACATACTGCTCATGCGCCTTGAGGAACTCGTAGCGCTCGTCGGAAAGCTCCGTCTCCTCGCCGACCTCTTCGTTGGTCAGCGCGATTTCTTCCTCTTCGCCGGCGGCAATACCGGCGGCAGCCCGCCGTTCGGCCGCGGCCCGCTTGAGATAGGCGGCGCGTTCGGCCGGCGGCGCATCGACATTCTCGATCACCGACATGGAGATGATGCGGTCGGTCTCGGCCATGGTGATGCCGCGCACGCCGACGGAATTGCGGCTCTGGAAGACGCGCACGTCGCCGACCGAGAAGCGGATGCACTGGCCGGAGCTGGCGGTCAAAAGCACGTCGTCATTGTCGGTGCAGGTCTCGACGCCGAGAATCTCGTCGCCTTCCTCCTCCAGCTTCATGGCGATCTTGCCGTTGCGGTTGACCTGGACGAAGTCGGACAGCTTGTTGCGGCGCACGGTGCCGCGCGTGGTGGCGAACATCACGTCGAGCTCGCCCCAGCTGGTCTCGTCCTCGGGCAGCGGCATGATCGTGGTGATGCGCTCGCCCTGTTCGAGCGGCAGCATGTTGATCAGCGCCTTGCCGCGTGACTGCGGATTGCCGATCGGCAGCCGCCAGACCTTTTCCTTGTAGACGATGCCGCGCGAGGAGAAGAACAGCACCGGCGTGTGCGTGTTGGCCACGAACAACCGGCTGACGAAATCCTCTTCCTTGGTCGACATGCCGGAGCGGCCCTTGCCGCCACGGCGCTGCGCCCGGTAGAGCGACAGCGGCACGCGCTTGATGTAGCCGGAATGGCTCACCGTCACGACCATGTCCTCGCGCTGGATCAGGTCCTCGTCTTCCATGTCCGCGCCACCATCGGTCAGCTCGGTGCGGCGTGGCGTGCCGAACTCGTCGCGCACGGCGGCAAGCTCATCCTTGACGATCTGCTGGACGCGCGCGCGGGAAGACAGGATGTCGAGGTAGTCCTTGATCTCGTCGCCGATCGTGTTCAACTCGTCGGCGATCTCGTCGCGGCCGAGCGCGGTCAGGCGCTGCAGGCGCAGTTCGAGGATGGCGCGCGCCTGTTCCTCGGAAAGATTGTAGGTGCCGTCCTCATTGATGCGATGGCGCGGATCGTCGATCAACAGGATCAGCGATTCGACGTCGCCTGCCGGCCAGCGCCGCTCCATCAACTGCTCGCGCGCCGTCTGCGGATCGGGCGCGGTGCGGATCAGCTTGATGACCTCGTCGATATTGGCGACGGCAATCGCCAGACCCACCAACACGTGCGCGCGGTCGCGCGCCTTGCGCAGCAGGAATTTCGTCCGCCTGGTGATGACCTCTTCGCGGAAGGACACGAACGCCTTCAGCATGTCGGTCAGCGTCAGCAGTTCCGGCTTGCCGCCATTCAGCGCCACCATATTGGCGCCAAAGGAGGTCTGCAGCGGCGTGAAGCGGTAGAGCTGGTTGAGGATGACGTCGGCGACGGCGTCGCGCTTCAGCTCGATGACGACGCGATAGCCCTGCCGGTCGCTTTCGTCGCGGATGTCGGAAATGCCCTCGATGCGCTTGTCGCGCACCAGTTCGGCCATCTTCTCGATCATCGAGGCCTTGTTCACCTGGTAGGGAACCTCGGTGATGATGATCGATTCACGGTCGTTGCCGCGCTGTTCGATGTTGACCTTGCCGCGCATGACGATCGAGCCACGGCCGGTCGAATAGGCGCTGTAGATGCCGGAGCGGCCAAGCACGATGCCGCCGGTCGGGAAATCGGGGCCTGGAATGATCTCCATCAGCGCCGGCAGGTCGATCGCCGGATTGTCGATGACGGCGATGGCACCGTTGCAGACTTCGCCCAGATTGTGCGGCGGGATGTTGGTGGCCATGCCGACGGCGATGCCGCCGGAACCATTGACCAGCAGATTGGGAAAGCGCGCCGGCAGAACCTTCGGCTCGGTGTCCGAGGCATCATAAGTGTCCTGGAAATCGACCGTGTCCTTGTCGATGTCCTCCAGAAGCTCATGCGCGACCTTGGTCAGCCGCGATTCGGTGTAGCGCATCGCCGCCGGCGGATCGCCGTCGATCGAGCCGAAATTGCCTTGCCCGTCGATCAGCGGCACGCGCAGCGACCAGTCCTGCGCCATGCGCACCAAGGCGTCATAGATCGAGGCGTCGCCATGCGGATGGTATTTACCCATCACGTCGGCGACCGGGCGGGCCGACTTCACATATTTGCGGTTCCAGTGGTAGCCGCTCTCATGCGCGGCATAGAGAATGCGGCGATGCACGGGCTTGAGGCCATCGCGCACATCGGGCAGCGCACGGCTGACGATAACGCTCATGGCATAAGAGAGATACGAGCTCTGCATCTCCTCGATGATGGAGATCGGCTCGATGCCGGTGGGGCCGCCATCGGCGCCGCGCGGTGTCTTTTGGTCGGTCAAATCGGATCACAATCTAATCAGGAATCACTGACCGTATATATAGGAAGCAAGCCCGAAACTCCAATGTTCGCGGCACTTTTCCAGTGTCATTTTTGGTGGTAATTTCAAAAGGATACCGCACATTGCGACGATATGGCCACAACGCTTTTCGCCGCCACAAGGCAAAAGCCGGCAATGGACCAACTTTCCCAAGCGAAAGCGACGAGCGCCATGAGTTGGCGCAGGTGGTTGCCTTTGCAGGCGCTTGGCGGCTGGCAGTTCCGGGATCTCAATGGTGACCTGATCGCCGGCCTGACATTGGCCGCGATCGCCATTCCCGAGCAGATGGCGACGGCGCGGCTCGGCGGCTTTGCTCCCGAGATCGGGTTTTTCGCTTTTGTCGCCGGTTCGGTGGCCTTCGCCCTGTTCGGCGCCAATCGTCACCTCTCGGCCGGCGCGGATTCGACCATCACGCCGCTGTTTGCCGGCAGCCTGGCGCTGCTCGCCACATCAGGCTCGCCGCACTATTTGGCGCTGGCAGCCATGCTGGCACTGATGGTCGGGCTGATCGTGGCGCTCAGCGGCATCTTTCGCCTCGGCTGGATCGCCGACCTCCTGTCGGTGCCGGTCACGACAGGGTTTTTGGCCGGCATCGCCGTCCACATCATCGTCTCGCAAATGCCCGGACTGCTCGGCCTGCCAGCCCAGAGCGGCGAAACCTTGCGTCGTGTCGGCGAGATCGCCGGCAGTCTCCATCTCACCAATCCCTGGAGCCTTGGGCTCGGCCTTGGCGTGTTCGCGATCGTGTTCTGCTCGGAGCGGATCAGCGCCCGCATCCCCGGCGCCTTGATCGGCATGGTGCTTGCCACGCTTGCGGTCATCGTCTTCGGCCTCAGGGATCGCGGCGTCGAGGTGCTCGGCGCCCTGCCAAACGGCCTGCCCCGGCCGGGTCTGCCGCTTGCCAGCCTTGACGATGTGCAGGCGCTGGTTCCATTGGCGCTGCTGATCGCCATCGTCGTCATGGTGCAGACGGCGGCGACCTCGCGTTCCTTCATACCGCAGCGGGGCGCCCCTGACGTCAACCGCGATTTCATCGGCGTCGGCGCCGGCAGCATCGCGTCGGGCCTGTTCGGCGCCTTTGCGGTCAATGCCAGCCCGCCGCGCACGGCCATCATCTCCCAGTCGGGTGGCCGCTCGCAATTGTCCGGCCTCATTGCCGCGGCCATCGTGCTGGCGCTCGGCGCCTTCGGTGGCGGCCTGCTCGCCAACGTTCCGCAGGCCGCCCTTGCCGGTGTCCTGATGTTCGTTGCCCAGCACATATTGCGCTGGAAGGTGTTCGCCAGCGTCTACCGGCAGGCTCCGGTCGAATTCGTGCTGATCCTGGTCACCATGGCCGCCATCGTCGTGCTGCCGATCGCAACCGGCGTGGCGGTGGGCATCGGCCTGTCGCTGCTGCATGGCATCTGGAGTGCGACACGCACGGAGCCGATCGAACTCGAACAGGTGCCGGGCACGTCCGTCTGGTGGCCGCCAGGCAAACCCAGTTCCGGCGAACAATTCCCAGGCGTGCTGGTCGCGGCCTTCCAGGCGCCGCTGTCCTTCGTCAACGCCGACCGCTTCAAGCGCGGCCTTTGCGGTCTCATCGATGCCAGGGACGAAACCGTGAAACTGGTCGTGCTGGAGGCCAGCAACATCGTCGAAATCGACTACACCGCCGCGCAAGCCCTGATCGACACCATCCTGCATTGCCGCAAGGCGGGCGCGGTCTTTGCCATAGCGCGGCTGGAATCGCTGCGCGCCCAGGCGGCGCTGAAGCGGTTCGGCATCGCTGAAATGGTCGGCACGCAGCGCATATTCCACAGCGTCGACGCGGCGATCAAGTCACTGGGTCCGGGGAAACAGCTGCAGCAAGAACAGGATCGAGTGCCATGATTGACCCCCGAGTGCCCATTGTCACGCCGGTTCCCGTCGAGGAATTGAGGCCGACGCAGATAACGGTCGGCATGCGGGAAGTTGCGTTGAAGCGCCAGATGATCCGGGAACAGGACGCCAAGAAGAAGACCGGCGCTTTTCTCGGCAAACACATGGTGCCGGTCGTATTGGGGCCTAAAAATCGCAACTACGTCACCGATCATCATCACCTCGCTCGCGCTTTGCTCGAGGAAGGCGTCAAGGACGTGCTTGTGACCGTGATCAGCGACCTGTCCGCGCTCGACAAGGACGCCTTTCTTTTCGTGCTCGACAACAGAGGCTGGATGCATCCGTTCGACGAGAACGGCCGGCGCCGCGACTATTCGGCAATTCCGAAGACAATCGGCGAGCTGATCGATGATCCTTACAGGAGCATGGCCGGCGAACTGCGCCGGCAAGGCGGCTTCGCCAAGGACACCACGCCGTTCAGCGAATTCATCTGGGCGGATTTTCTGCGTCGGCGCATCGATCGCAATGCGATTGCGAAGAACTTCGACAAGGCGATGAAAGAGGCCCTCAGCCTAGCCAAGGGCAAGGACGCGGACTATCTGCCGGGCTGGTGCGGCCCGACGACGGACTGAGCCTGCCTCCGGCGAGGCGCGCCCATGTCGATGCTGCTTGACCGGCGGGCGCGATAATCGCCCGGCGTCTCGCCCATGACGCGCCGGAACCGGCGGTTGAACGTCGACAGATCGTTGAAGCCCGCGTCGAAGGCGATCGCCGAGATCGCATCGTCCGACAGGCGCAGCCGCACCGCTGCCCGGTGCAGCCTCGTCCTCAGCAGGAACTGGTAAGGCGTCATGCCGGCGACCTGCCGGAAGATACGCAGGAAATGATAGGGGCTGGTCGCCGTCTCGTCCGCCAGCGCCGACAGCGAAACGGGGCTGTCGGCATCCAGTTCGATCCGCTGCACGGCTTCCGCCACCCGTTTCTGATCACGCCGGCTCGGCGCGTGCATGACAGGCGCGGTGCCGGAGGCTGCGGTCACGGCCGCGCCCGCAATGCGCAGGGAAAGTTCCTCGAAGGCATCAGTGTCAGCTGTTTCTCGCGCCGCTTCCGCTTCGGCCAGCAGCGACGCCAGGGCCGCCAAGGGCGGCAGGCGCGGCGTCTCGAAGGGGAGTGTTCGGGCGCCCGGCACGCCGGCGACGATCCGCTCCATGTAGGCCGGTTTGAAATGAAACGAGAGACAGCGGTCGCCGCTGCCATGCTCGTGGCCGCATTCATAGCATGTGCCGGAATTGCCGAGCAGCAGCGCACCCGGCGCCAGCATCGCCGTGCCCTGCCGCGTGCGGTAGCGGAAGGTGCCGCTGGTCACCGCCGCGATGCAGAAATCCCGATGCGCCTCCTCGAACGGCCGGTCGCCGGTGCCGGCCGTGCAGATCACATCCGCCACGTGCCAGCCGGGTCCGGATGCCAGAGTGCGCGTCGTCGCTGTCATGATCGAAATATAGCAATTTTTCCCAAGCCCAGAACCCCGCCGGCGCCTACTCCTCGCGGTCTCCTGACAGAAAGAGACCGCAGCCATGTTCGACCCTTTTGCCGAAGCCCTGCACAGTCCCGGACCGATCGACGGGCTTGCCGAAAAACTGAACCTTTACGGCCGCTTCGTCGGCGCCTGGACGTTCGACGCCTCACGCCGCCTCGAGGACGGCACCGTGCTCACCGGGCGTGGCGAGGTGCATTTCGGCTGGGTTCTGGAAGGCCGCGCCATCCAGGACGTATGGATCCTGCCCGCGCGCGACGCCGGCCCCTCGCCGTCTCTTGGCAAATGGACGTTCTACGGCACGACGCTGCGCGTCTATGATCCCGGCGCGGACGCCTGGCACATTTTCTGGAGCGACCCGCGCAACCAGTATTTCAGCCGCCAGCTCGGCCGCGCCGAAGACGACACGATCGTGCAGGTCGGCGCCGACGGCACCGGTTCGTCGGTGCGCTGGAGCTTTTCGCGGATCACCGAAGATTCCTTCCGCTGGCTCGGCGAGCGCTCGCACGACGGCGCGGCCTGGCACCTCGAAGTCGAGTTCCTGGCGCGCCGTCAATCTGCAAGATGACATCACAACCCTTTGTAACAACGGAGAAAACCATGTTCGATCATGTTTCGGTCGGCGTCCGCGACGCCAACGCCTCGAAGCGCTTCTACGACGCGGCGCTGGCGCCGCTTGGCTATTCCTGCCTCAGCCAATCGCCGGGTTCGCTCGGCTATGGCGCCCAGAGCGTGGCGCTGTGGGTAAACGAAGCGGCGCGGCCGGTTCCGGCTGACGAAAAATCCGGCCTGCATTTCTGCTTCGCCGCCCCGACACGAGACGGCGTCGATGCCTTCCATGCCGCTGCCTTGCGCCAAGGCGGCAGCGACAATGGCGCGCCTGGCCTGCGCGCCGACTACAGCGAGAACTATTACGCCGCCTTCGTCATCGACCCGGACGGCTATCGCCTCGAGGCCTATTGCGGTGCGGCCGGCTAACCCTGTCGAGGGTCGTAGTTTCGCACCCAAGACAGTTCCCACCGACCGGGCTTTGCTCTACCAATGCGGGGCGGGCTCGGCCCGGCGGGAGGGTCAGCGATGCCGAGTTTCGACAGCCTGTTCAATGCCTTCGTCACCATTCTCGTGACCATCGACCCGCCCGGCCTGGCGCCGCTGTTCCTCGCCGTGACACGCGGCATGAACCGCGAGGAGCGTCATCAGGTGTCGGTGCGCGCCTCGGTCATCGGCTTCCTGGTGATGGCGCTGTTCGCGGTGGCCGGCGCCTCGATCCTGTCGGTGTTCGGCATCACCCTGCCGGCCTTCCGCGTCGCCGGTGGTTTCCTGCTGTTCTTCATCGCCTTCGAAATGGTGTTCGAGCGGCGGCAGGACCGCAAGGAGAAGATCGGCGACGTCGCCATCACCAAGGACATGATCCACAACATCGCCGCCTTCCCGCTGGCGATCCCGCTGATCGCCGGTCCCGGCGCGATTTCGGCGACAGTGCTGCTTTCCGGCTCGTTTCAGGGCTTTGCCGCGCAGGCCGCGCTCGTCGGCATCATCTTCGTCTGCCTCGCCATCACCTATCTGGTGTTCGTGCTGTCGGAACGCATCGACCGCATCCTCGGCCAGACCGGCCGCTCGATCCTGACCCGCCTGCTCGGCGTCATCCTGGCCGCACTGGCCGTGCAATTCGTGGCCGACGGCATCAAGGCACTGATGGCCGGGTGAGCGGCAGTCCCTACTGCCCTACTGCCCTACTTGGCCGTCGTGTCGATGACTTCAAAGTCATGCGTGATCGTGGCCGTCTTGGCCATCATGGCGGAGGCCGAGCAGTATTTTTCGATCGACAGATTAATCGCGCGTTGAACCTTGTCCGTCGACAAGGCCCTGCCCTTGACGATGAAATGCATATGGATGCGGGTAAACACCTTTGGGTCGGTTTCGGCCCGGTCGGCATCGAGCTCGACCACGCAGTCCTCGACCGCCTCGCGACCTTTTTCCAGGATATGCACGACATCGTAGGCCGAACAGCCGCCGGTGCCGATCAGCACCAGTTCCATCGGGCTCGGGCCCGGCGTCTTGCCTTCGGGGCCCGCTGCCGTTCCCAGCACCAGTTTGTGGCCGCTGCCGGACTCGCCCACGAAGGTACGCTCTTCGACCCATTTTATCCGTGCCTTCACCGCTTTGTCCTTTCAGTCCCTGATCCCAAATCAACAACGCAAAACCCCGAAAGTCCATGCAGGACCCTCGGGGCATATCGATCACGCAACGTCAGTCGTCTTGGCGACGTCAGCCGTTTGATATTGCTTTTCGATCAGAACGGGATCTCGTCGTCCAGCTCGCGCGACGAACCGCCGCCACCGCCGCCCCTGGGAGCGCCGCCGCCGCGGTTGAAGCTCTCGTTCGGGCTGGACTGGCCGAAATCGGAACCGCGGCTGCTGCCGCCTCCGGAATAGCCGCCGACCTGGCCGCCTTCACCCGGGGCGCGCGCGTCGAGCATCTGCAGCTCGCCTCGGAATCTCTGCAGCACGACTTCCGTCGTATACTTGTCCGCGCCGGTCTGGTCCTGCCATTTGCGCGTCTGCAGCTGGCCCTCGACATAGACCTTCATGCCCTTCTTCAGATACTGCTCGGCCACCTTGGCGATGCCCTCATTGAAGATGACGACATTGTGCCACTCGGTCTTTTCCTTGCGCTCGCCGGAATTCTTGTCGCGCCAGCTTTCCGACGTGGCGATACGGATGTTGACGACCGGCTCGCCCGAGTTCAGGCGGCGGATTTCAGGGTCCGCGCCGAGATTGCCGACCAGAATGACCTTGTTGACGCTACCCGCCATGATTTTTCTCCGCGCTCATCCGAAAACAAATTTTTGTCGTAGCACCTTACAGGCTGCGCACGCCAGCCGCCTGCTAAGGCTGGCTTTTCCCACAAGGTTTTTGTTCCCTTTTCGTTCCTATATGCATCACCGCTGATTGTCAAGGAATGGCAGCAATGCCCGAGCCCTTTATATGGGCCTCAAACAGCGCTTGCCAAATCAATAAGTATCGACTTATGCTTTTGCCATGATCGAAGCAGAGATTTTCCGCGCCCTGGCCGACCCGACGCGTCGCGCCGTCTTCGAGCGCCTGGCCACGGCCGAGATGAGCGTGTCGGAATTGCGCAGCGGCCTGACGGTATCGCAGCCGGCGGTATCCCAGCATCTGGCGGTGCTGCGTGGCGCCGGCCTCGTGGTCGAGCGGCGGGCTGGCCGCAACGCCTACTATCGTGCCGATCCGCAGGGGCTCGCCCCCCTGCTCTCCTGGATCGAACGCTACCGGACCTTCTGGCCGGAGCGCATCGAAAGGCTGAAGACGGTTTTGAAGGATATGGACCAGTGAAGGATTTGGGATCGATGAACGCCAAGACCCAAGATGAAGTTGCCCCGGATGCGCTGGAGTTCGAATACGACCTTGCCGAGCCGCCGGAAAAGGTGTGGCGGGCGCTGACCGTGCCGGAACTGCTCGCCGCCTGGATGATGCCGAACGACATCAGGGCGCAGACCGGCAGCAATTTTACCTTTGCCGGGCCGGACGCCGCGATCGAATGCGAAATCCTCGACGCCGAGCCCGAGCGCCTGCTGCGCTACTCCTGGCGGGAGCAGCCAAATGACGCCGCGCGCCAGGATCCGCTCGACAGCGTCGTCACCTTCACACTCGCCCGCACCGCTTCCGGCGGCACGCATCTGCGCATCGTCCATGACGGTTTTGCCGGGAAGGCTATGCCTGCTGTTGCCATGGCGGGCGGCGGCTGCCGGCTTTGGCTCGGATCGCGCGGGGCCGGAAAGCTCATCGCCGCGAACACACCGCTGCTGCTCGCAGCCTGAACACGGAAATCGGAGACGAAAAATGAGCGGTCTTGCCAGTCTGGTGCCGATGGTGATCGAGCAATCGAGCCGCGGCGAACGCGCCTTTGACATTTTCTCGCGGCTGCTGCGCGAGCGCATCATCTTCATCAATGGCGAGATCAATGATGACGTCTCGGCGCTGGTCTGTGCGCAGCTCCTGTCGCTGGAGTCGGACAATCCCGACAAGGAGATCTCGCTCTACATCAACTCACCCGGTGGCGTGGTGACCAGCGGCTTCGCCATCTACGACACGATGCAGTATGTCAGCTGCCCGGTGTCGACCGTGTGCATGGGGTTTGCCGCCTCGATGGGCTCCTTCCTGCTGATGGCGGGCACACCGGGGCGCCGCATCGCGCTGCCGAACGCCACCGTCCTGCTGCACCAGCCGTTGGGCGGCTTCCAGGGCCAAGCCTCCGACATCCAGCGCCATGCCGAACGGATCGGCAAGACCAAACGGCGCATGGCCGAACTCTATGCGCAGCATTGCGGCCGCAGCTACGAGGAGGTCGAACGCACGCTCGATCGCGACCATTTCATGACCGCCCCCGAGGCCCAGGCCTGGGGCATCGTCGACCACGTCTTCGACACCCGCAAAAAGGCGGCGTGAAGCCAGGACCAGGTCGGATTCTCGGCGGTTGTCGAAGATTTGACGATGCCGGTCTGGCCGCATCGGCGGCACGTCACTATAGTCTTGGGATGATCGACACTTATTCGCCCAGGACGTCGCATCGCGTCATCGCCGCCGCAGCGCTCGCTTTCGCCAGCCTTATGAGCAGTTTGGCACTCGCCGACGACAGTTCGGGGCAGGCACAGAAGGGCGCCCTGCCCGGCGTGAGCGGTGACTATCGCATCGCTAAGCCCGCTCCTCAGCCGGAACCTGACGACGCATTCCCCAGCAACGGCAACGGCACGTTCAAGATCGGCGATACCGATGTCAGGATTTCCGGCAGCATCACCGTCGATATGGCTACGGGCGGGATCAAGCCGCCGAGATAGCCAGCGCCATTGCCGGCCAGGCTTCGCTGCAAAAGAACAGCCCCGCCGTGCCCTAGGGCAAACGGACGGGGCTTTTCTGGATCTAAAATCCATATTTTGCCGGGAGTGTACTGCCGGCGTTTGATTTCGGATGCCACGCGGCGTCAGCCGACGATCCGACTAGCAGTCTCTGATTGTTGGGGGATACGGCAAGTCACGGTTTGTCGGGTGGCGCAAACGCTAAACCCTGGCACTTATGCCTGCCGCGGCTCCAACGAGGCGTGGAGCCCTTGGGGACTATCCGGTGGCGTCATGCTCCGCTCCTGTGTCCGTTGCGACATTGTCGTCGCGAAGCGCAAATCGCAAAAACCTGCGGCGTCTCGCAGGCCGCCTTTGGGCGGCGAGGCCATCGAAAGACGGCCGGCTTCGCTGACTTCTGGAGACTGCTCCCATGAGCCGGCCGCGTCAACCATCAACAGCCGGTTACCGAAAAACGTGATCGGCGGGAGGTTACGTACAGGTCAGGTTTTTACACAGCTTTGTCAGGAGCGTGTTCGGCCTTTGTTCTTTCTGCTTGCCCCTTCGCGCGAAAGGCGGTTAAACGATTTCTGTCGGGAATTGTGGCGTCTCTCGACGTGGCGGCAAAAACACCTACATAGGGGATGGCCGGGACAATCCCGCCAATCCCACGAATTCCAGATCTGAGGCGGCGACCGGCGATGGCCGACCATAAATTCCTTTCCATTCGCGGGGCGCGCGAACACAATCTGAAGAACGTCGATCTCGATTTGCCGCGTGACAGCCTGATCGTCATGACCGGCCTGTCGGGTTCCGGCAAATCGTCGCTCGCCTTCGACACCATCTACGCCGAAGGCCAGCGCCGCTATGTCGAGAGCCTGTCGGCCTATGCCCGGCAATTCCTCGAAATGATGCAGAAGCCCGACGTCGACCAGATCGACGGCCTGTCGCCTGCCATCTCCATCGAGCAGAAGACCACCTCGAAGAACCCGCGCTCGACGGTCGGCACCGTCACCGAGATCTACGACTATATGCGCCTGTTGTTCGCCCGTGTCGGCGTGCCCTATTCGCCGGCCACCGGCCTGCCGATCGAGAGCCAGACGGTCAGCCAGATGGTCGACCGCGTGCTGGCGCTGGAGGAAGGCACGCGCCTGTTCCTGCTGGCGCCGATCGTGCGCGGCCGCAAGGGCGAGTACCGCAAGGAACTACTGGAGCTCCAGAAGAAGGGGTTTCAGCGCGTCAAGGTCGACGGCGTCTTCTATGAGATCGCGGATGTTCCGGCGCTGGACAAGAAATACAAGCACGACATCGATGTCGTCGTCGACCGCATCGTCGTACGCGGCGATCTGGCCACGCGTCTTGCCGACTCCATCGAGACGGCGCTGAAGCTCGCGGAGGGGCTGGCGGTGGCCGAGTTCGCCGACAGGCCGCTCGATTCCAGCCAGACCGGCGAGGATTCGGTCAACAAGTCGAAGAACGAGACGCATGAACGCATCCTGTTCTCGGAAAAATTCGCCTGCCCGGTGTCCGGCTTCACCATTCCGGAGATCGAGCCGCGGCTGTTCTCGTTCAACAACCCGTTCGGCGCCTGCCCGACCTGCGACGGTCTCGGCAGCCAGCGCGCCATCGACCCCAATCTCGTCGTGCCCGACGAGAACGTGTCGCTGCGCGACGGCGCCGTCAGCCCGTGGGCGAAATCGACCTCGCCCTATTACGTGCAGACGCTCGAGGCCTTGGGCAAGGCCTACAATTTCAAGCTCGGCGACAAGTTCAAGGATTTGAGTACCGAGGCCCAAAACGCGATCCTGCGCGGCACCGGCGAGCGCGAAGTCACCTTCCAGTATGATGACGGGCTGCGCTCCTACAAGACGACCAAGACCTTCGAAGGCGTCATCCCCAATCTCGAGCGGCGCTGGAAAGAGACCGAATCCGCCTGGATGCGCGAGGAGATCGAGCGCTTCATGTCGGCGACGCCCTGCCCCGTCTGCAAGGGCTACCGGCTGAAGCCTGAGGCGCTGGCGGTGAAGATCGGCGGCAAGCACATTGGCGAAGTCACCGAACAGTCGATCCGCAAGGCCGACCAGTGGTTCACCGACCTGCCCGCTCAGCTCAACGACAAGCAGAACGAGATCGCGGTCAGGGTGCTCAAGGAAATCCGCGAGCGCCTGCGCTTCCTCAACGATGTCGGGCTTGACTATCTGACGCTTTCGCGCAATTCCGGCACGCTGTCGGGCGGCGAGAGCCAGCGCATCCGGCTGGCATCGCAGATCGGCTCGGGCCTGACCGGCGTGCTTTACGTGCTGGACGAGCCGTCGATCGGCCTGCACCAGCGCGACAACACGCGGCTGCTCGACACGCTGAAGCACCTGCGCGACATCGGCAACACGGTGATCGTCGTCGAGCATGACGAGGACGCCATCCTGCATGCCGACTATGTCGTCGACATGGGTCCAGCCGCCGGCATACATGGCGGCGAGATCATTGCCCAGGGCACGCCGCAGCAGGTGATGGCCAACCCCAATTCGATCACAGGCAAATATTTGTCGGGCGCGCTCGAAGTGGCGACGCCTGGTGTGCGGCGTGAGGCGAAGAAGAACCGGCGCCTGAAGATCGTCGGCGCGCGCGGCAACAATTTGAAGAACGTCACCGCCGAAATCCCGCTCGGCACCTTCACCGCAGTCACCGGTGTGTCGGGCGGCGGCAAGTCGACCTTCCTGATCGAGACGCTGTTCAAGGCGGCCTCGCGCCGCATCATGGGTTCGCGCGAACATCCGGCCGAGCACGACCGCATCGAGGGCCTGGAATTCCTCGACAAGGTCATCGACATCGACCAGTCGCCGATCGGACGGACCCCGCGTTCGAACCCCGCCACCTATACCGGCGCCTTCACGCCGATCCGTGACTGGTTCGCCGGCCTGCCCGAAGCCAAGGCGCGCGGCTATCAGCCGGGACGCTTTTCGTTCAACGTCAAGGGCGGCCGCTGCGAGGCCTGCCAGGGCGACGGCGTCATCAAGATCGAGATGCACTTCCTGCCCGACGTCTACGTCACCTGCGACGTCTGCCACGGCAAGCGCTATAACAGAGAAACGCTCGACGTGCTGTTCAAGGGCAAGTCGATCGCCGACGTGCTCGACATGACGGTCGAGGAAGGCGTCGATTTCTTCGCCGCCGTGCCCGGCGTGCGCGACAAGCTCGACACGTTGAAGCAGGTCGGCCTCGGTTACATCCATATCGGCCAGCAGGCGACGACGCTTTCGGGCGGCGAGGCGCAGCGGATCAAGCTGGCCAAGGAACTGTCGCGCAAGGCGACCGGCAAGACGCTCTACATCCTCGACGAGCCGACCACCGGCCTGCATTTCCACGACGTCGCCAAGCTGTTGGAAGTGCTGCATGAACTTGTCGACCAGGGCAACACGGTGGTGGTCATCGAGCACAATCTCGAAGTGATCAAGACCGCCGACTGGGTGCTCGACCTCGGCCCCGAAGGTGGTGACGGCGGCGGCGAACTGGTTGCCCAGGGCACGCCGGAAGCCATTGTGCGCGAGAAGCGCAGCTATACCGGCCAGTTCCTCAAGGAACTGCTGGAGCGGCGCCCCGGAGGCAAGCGCGAAGCGGCGGAGTGATGGCTGGGGATGGTCTCATCACGATTCAGAGCCGCTTTGGCGTGACCGAAACCATCGACCGCCTTGCCGAGGTGGTCAAGCGCTCGGGCCTGCTTGTCTTCGCGCGCATCGATCATGCCGCCGGCGCGCGCGAAGTCGGCGCTGCGTTGCGGCCGACCGAACTGCTGATCTTCGGCAACCCCAGAGGCGGCACCCCACTGATGCAGGAAAGTCAGCTTGCCGGCATCGATCTGCCCGTCAAGGCGCTGGGCTGGGAGGATGTACAAGGCAATGCCTGGCTGTCCTACAATGATCCGCACTGGATCGCTGAGCGCCACGGCCTAGGCGATGCCAGCCGCGCCGCGGTCGCGGCGATTGCCGCCGGCATGGAGAAGGTGATCGCTGCCGCCGCTGGAATGGATCCGTCATGAGGCTTGCCCGCCCAGAAGATCTTGCCGGGATCGTCGCGCTGACGGAAGCCGCCTACGCTCCCTACAAAGCCATACTCGACGCGCCGCCGATCCCGGTGACCGAAGACTATGCCCCGCGCATCGCGCGCGGCGAGGTCTGGCTGCTGGAGAGCGGCGGCGAACTTGCCGGAGTGCTCACACTGGAGCGGCATGCGGATCACGCCATGATCTTCTCCGTAGCGGTGTCACCCGCCTTCCAGGGCAAGGGATTCGGTATCGCATTGCTGAGACACGCCGACGAGCAGACGCGCCAATGGGGCCTTCCGGAGATAAGGCTCTACACCAATGCGAAAATGGAGCGGAACATCGCGCTCTATCTCGCTTACGGCTATCGCGAAACGGGTCGCCGGCCCAATCCCTATCGGCCAGGCTGGGTGCTCGTCGACATGGCGAAGGCAATGTGAATGCAGGCCGGCAGCTCCATGGAGAACAAGCTGACCCTGGGTGGCGTGGTCCGCTCGTCGCAAGCTTACGGCGCCGACTATCTGCCCGAATTCCAGCGCATCCTGCTGCAGCATGTGAAGCCCGTTACGCGCGCCTATCTGGAATGGGGGATGGGCCACACGACGCTGGCGATCCTCCAGTTGAGGGAGCGACTGGCCATCGACAATCTCTTTTCGATCGACGACAGCCAGCCCTTCCTCGATCAACTTCTGCCGCAGCTGCCGCAGTGGAGCGGTTTCCATCCGGTCTGCCTGGATCTCCAGGGTCCCAAGCTTGGCGACCGCGATCCGGAGCTCAACTATTCGACCTGGCCGCTGAGCCTGGAGCGCAAATTCGATTTCATCTTCATCGACGGCCGGCGCCGCATGGAATGCGCGTTCATGGCGACGCTGCTTTGTCATGCCGAGACGATCGTGATGCTGCACGACTATCGCCGCGCACGCTATCAGCCGGTCAAGGCTCTCTACGATATCGTCGAGGACGGAAATCAGTTTCGCGTCATGCGGTTGCGCAAGGACCTCTACCCCTTGGGAACGCCGACAATCTTTGCCCCGGACGGGTCAACGCCCACTTGAACGAAATTGCCGGTTGCCACGCCTATAGCGGCAAACACATTGGAGGAGAAATCGATGAGCAAATCGGGAACAATCCGCTCCGGCATGGGCGGCTGGACCTTCGAGCCCTGGGATACGTCCTTCTATCCGGACAAATTGTCGAAGGCCAAGCAACTGCAATTTGCCAGCCGGCAGGTGCCGAGCATCGAGGTCAACGGCACCTACTATTCCAGCTTCAAGGAGCCGACCTTCGTCAAATGGGCGAGCGAGGCGCCGGACGGTTTTGTCTATTCGCTGAAGGGCAACCGCTTCGTCACCAACCGCCGCGTGCTGGGCGAAGCCGGCGAATCGATGATGCGCTTCCTCGGTTCCGGCGTTGCCGCGCTCGGCGACAAGCTCGGCCCGATCCTGTGGCAGTTCGCGCCGACCAAAAAATTCGATCCGGACGATTTCGAAGCCTTTTTGAAACTGCTCCCGGAAAAACAGGATGGCGTCGCGCTGCGCCACGCGCTGGAAGTGCGCAACGACAGTTTCATCGTGCCGGAATTCGCGGCGCTCGCCCGCAAATACAAGGCGGCGATCGTTTATGCCGACCATGCCAAATATCCTGATATCGCCGATGTCACCGGTGACTTCGTCTACGCACGGCTGCAGACCGGCTCGGACGACAATCCCGATTGCTACACGCCGAAGGGTCTCGACGAATGGGCGGCGCGGGCAAAAATATGGGCGGAGGGTAAGCAGCCGGCCGATTTGCGGCGCGCCGATCCCGCCACCGACGCGCCGGTGCAGCCGCGCGATGTGTTCGTCTACTTCATCACGGAGGGCAAGGCGCGCGCACCGTTCGGGGCGATGGCGCTGATGAAGCGTATAGCCGGCTGAAAGGCATCCATTGTTGTTCGGCTACATGCTGTAAGCGCATCATCTATGCGTTTTGCGCGTAGCAACGCGCCTATTCGTGGCATCTTCGCCACGATCGTAACCTTATCGACACTTCCTTGCTGCATGAATGCGGCGACGCCAAGCCGCACAGCTGGAGCCGCCGCCGGCAGGGAAAGAGGGGCATGTCGCTCGACTACACTTCACTTCTGCTGGCTGTGGGTTTCTCCGCCGCTTGCCTGAGCCTGACATTGTTCGGCATGTGGCTGACCGCCCGCACGGAACGGTTCCTGCTGACATGGGCGATCAGCCTGGTGTTCGTGGTCGGCGATATTTTTGTCTATGACGCCTATATCGACATGCCCGGGCGCTTGCTCGGCATCGCCACTCTGGCCCTGTTGCTGCTCGGCTTCTCGACCATGCTGGGTGCGGCCTACCAGTTCAGGACGGGCGGCTCCCCACTGCCGCGAGCACTGTTGGGTTGTGTTTCGCTGGCGATGACGCTGCCTCCCATGGCTCTGGGCTACGATGGTCTCGGCTTTATGTTCGAGAACCTTTTCGCCGCCCTGCTGCTGTTCGCGACGGCATTCGAATACTGGCGGGGCCGCGACGAAGCCCCCGCCCTGACGATCGGCATCACCACGCTCTACTCGGCCACCGCCGTTTCCTTCATGCTGTGCGCCGCGGTGCTGGCAAGGGACGGCAAGATGGTTCTAGGCCATGCACCAAGCAACTGGGCCGAGGAACTGAGCCTCATCGTCGTGATCGCCAGCATGACGGGTATCGGTGCGCTTTCGCTTGCGCTCAACCAGGGGCGTCTGGCGAGACATCACCGCCGAAACGCTCTCACCGATCCCTTGACCGGCCTGCTCAACCGGCGCGCGCTGTTCGACATGCATGGCCATGTTCCGGTCGGTGCCTTCACCGCCGTGGTCGTCTTCGATCTCGACAATTTCAAAGCCATCAACGACGAGTTTGGCCACGCGGCGGGCGACGAGGTGCTGAAAGTGTTTGCCGGAGAACTCGCCGGCAATCTTCGCCAGACCGACGTCGCCGCGCGCATGGGCGGCGAGGAATTCGCACTGGTGTTGAAGCGCACCTTGCCGGAGACGGTCGAGGACGCCGCAGAGCGCATCCGGACCGCCTTCGCGACACGCCTGATAGAGACCGAAACCGGGTCCCTGAGGTGCACGGTCAGCGCCGGTTTTGCGTTTGGCAGCAAAGAGGGCCTCAGCTTCGACAAGGTGCTCAGCGCCGCCGACAAGGCGCTCTACGACGCCAAGCGCAGCGGCCGCAACCGCGTCACCGCCTCACCATTGCGGCGCGCGAGCTGAGCACGCGCATCAATGCCGGCGGCTCTAAGCCGCCATCACGATTTCATTGAAAGTATCGAGGTCGACATAAAAGACCTTGGTGATCTCCTCGATCAGGTCGTCATAGTCGCAGCCCTGTGACCTCAAAATGTTGATGGCGGCGATGATGTCGACCCGTTCGGTAAGCCGCCGCTTCTGGTAGTCCTCGACGAAACGTTGCATGGCTGTCCCTTAGCCTGTGTGCCCAAACGCGTTTGAACGACAAAGATCGCAGGAGGGAAGCTAGGAAGCCTTGCTTGCGTGGAACTTGCCCGGCCTTCGCCGCGCCCTCGATCTGCGATAACCAGACTGATACGGAAGCGGCCGACTCACAAAGCCAACAAAAGACTAGCATGCGGCATTGCGCGCGCCAGAGATGCAGAAGACCGGATGCAAGAAATATTGGAGTTGCCAGGAACTTTGGATCGCCAGCCGAAGTCCGGCACTGATTCTAGACGGTAAGGAACTTGCGGACATCAGCCCGGTCCAGATCTTCCGCCGGACCAGTATGGACGATCTGGCCGCGGTCCATGATGTTGACCTCGTCGGCGAGTTCGCGGCAGAAGTCGAGATATTGTTCGACCAGCAGCACGGCGATACCAGCCTGGTCGCGCAAATAGCGGATGGCGCGGCCGATATCCTTGATGATCGACGGCTGGATGCCTTCGGTGGGTTCATCCAGCACCAGCAGCTTCGGCCGCATCACCAGCGCCCTGCCGATGGCCAGCTGCTGTTGCTGACCGCCCGAAAGATCGCCGCCACGGCGGCCAAGCATCTGCTTCAACACCGGAAACAGCTCGAAGACATGCGCCGGCACGTTGCGGTCGGCGCGCTTCAGAGGCGCAAAACCCGATTCCAGGTTTTCGCGCACCGTGAGCAGGGGGAATATCTCCCTGCCCTGCGGCACGAATGCGATGCCCGACCGGGCGCGGTCATACGCCGCGCTCCGGTCGAGCGCCTTCCCCTCGAAGGCAACGCTTCCGCTCGTCAGCCGGTGGTGGCCGACGATCGATCTCATCAAACTGGTCTTGCCGACGCCATTGCGGCCGAGCACGCAAGTGATCTTGCCGGCGCCCGCCTTCAGCGAAACGCCGCGCAGCGCCTGGGCGGCGCCGTAGTGGAGCGTGACGTTTGAAACTTCGAGCATGTCAGCGCCTTCTCCAGAACCGGAGAAACGACAGATCGAAGCGATGGAATTGAACGCGCCAGACCATGCTCATCTCCCCAGATAGACTTCGACGACACGCTCGTCGGCCGAGACGAAATCGAGCGTGCCTTCCGACAGCACCGAGCCTTCGTGCAGGCAGGTGACCTTGACGCCGAGTTCGCGCACGAAATGCATGTCGTGCTCGACGACGATCACCGAATGGTCACGCGCAATGTCCTTGAGCAGCCGCGCTGTCTCCTCGGTTTCCGCATCGGTCATGCCCGCGACCGGCTCGTCGACCAAAAGCAGTTTTGGGTCCTGCGCGAGCAGCATGCCGATCTCCAGCCACTGTTTCTGGCCGTGGCTGAGATTGGCGGCCAGCTCATGGCGCTTGTCGCCCAGCCGGATGATGCCGAGAATGTCGTCGATCTGCCGTGCCTCGGCCGCCGAGCGGCGGTGGAACAGCGCCGGGAAGATCGAACGCGGCCCCTTCAGCGCCAGCATCAGATTGTCCTCGATCGTGTGGCTTTCGAAGACCGTCGGCTTCTGGAATTTGCGGCCGATGCCCATCATGGCGATCTCGGCCTCGTCATGCCTGGTGAGATCCACCTGGCCGTTGAAGAACACTTCGCCCTCGTCGGGCCGCGTCTTGCCGGTGACGATGTCCATCATCGTCGTCTTGCCGGCGCCGTTGGGGCCGATGATGGCGCGCATCTCGCCCTTGTCGAGCACCAGCGACAGATTGTTGATGGCGCGAAAACCGTCGAAGGAGACGCAGACGCCGTCAAGATAGAGAATGGTGTTCGACTTGCTCATGGCCGCTACTCCGCCGCCTGCGGTTCAGGGTCGGACCAGGACCATTCGCCTGGATTCCTCGCCGGCGAGCGGGCGGGCTTCGAGGTCGCGGATGCCACGGCAACCTTGGTGCCGGCCTCCTCGGCGACGGAAGCCGCGCGCAACGCCCTGGCATTGCCGCGCCAGCTGTCCCACATGCCGATGATGCCTTTCGGCAAGAGCAAGGTGACGGCGACGAACAGGCCGCCCAGCGCAAACAGCCACAATTCCGGCAGCACGCCGGTGAACCAGGATTTGCCGGCATTGACCAGCAGCGCGCCGACGATCGGGCCGACGATGGTGCCGCGACCGCCGACGGCCGCCCAGATCACCACCTCGATCGAATTGGACGGTTCGAACTCACCGGGATTGATGATGCCGACTTGCGGCACGTAGAGGGCGCCGGCAATGCCGGCCATGACGGCCGAGACGGTGAAGGCGAACAGTTTCACGTTCTCCGCCCGCCAGCCGAGGAAGCGCGTGCGGCTCTCGGCGTCGCGCACCGCCATCAGGAGCTTGCCGTATTTGGAGCCGACGATCGCCCAGGTGATGAACACGGCGAGCGCCAGCATCACCGCGCTGGCCGCGAACAGCGCCGAGCGCGTCGCGTCGGCCTGCACATTGAAGCCCAGAATATCCTTGAAATCAGTCAGGCCGTTATTGCCGCCAAAACCCATATCGTTGCGAAAGAAGGCGAGCAGCAGCGCATAGGTCATCGCCTGGGTGATGATGGAGAGATAGACGCCGGTGACGCGGCTGCGGAAGGCGAACCAGCCGAAGACGAAGGCAAGCAGGCCGGGCACCGCCAGCACCATGATCGCCGCGAACCAGAAATGGTCGAAGCCATACCAGAACCAGGGCAATTCCTTGTAGTTCAGGAACACCATGAAGTCAGGCAGGATCGGGTTGCCATAGACGCCGCGCGAGCCGATCTGGCGCATCAGATACATGCCCATCGCATAGCCGCCGAGCGCGAAGAAGGCGCCATGGCCGAGCGAAAGGATGCCGCAATAGCCCCAGACCAGGTCGAGGGCGAGCGCCAGCAGCGCGTAGCAGAGATATTTGCCGGTCAGCGCCACGATATAGGCCGGGACGTAGAAGGCGCTGATCGGCGATACCGCCAGGTTGAGCAGCGGCACGACAATGGCCGCGGCCAGCAGGATAAAGATGGTGATGGCGATGCGGCGATCCGCGCCGGCGGCGAAGAAGCGTCCCGTGATCATGCTTCCACCGCCCTGCCCTTCAGCGCGAACAAGCCGCGCGGGCGCTTCTGGATGAACAGGATGATCAGCACCAGCACGACGATCTTGCCGAGCACGGCGCCCGCATAGGGCTCGAGGAACTTGTTGACGATGCCCAGGGAAAACGCGCCGACCAGCGTGCCCCACAGATTGCCGACGCCGCCGAAGACAACGACCATGAAGCTGTCGATGATGTAGCCGCGGCCGAGATTGGGCGAGACATTGTCGATCTGGCTGAGCGCGACACCGGCAATGCCGGCAATGCCGGATCCGAGCGCGAAGGTCAGCGCGTCGACCCACGGCGTCCTGATGCCCATCGAGGCTGCCATGCGCCGGTTGGCGGTGACGGCGCGCATCTGCAGCCCCCAGGGCGTGCGCTTCATGACATAGAGCAGCACGCCGAACACGGTGAGCGCGAAGACCAGGATCCACAGACGGTTCCAGGTGATGGCCAGCTGGCCGATATCGAACGAACCCGACATCCAGGAAGGATTGCCAACCTCCTGGTTGGTCGGCCCGAAGATCGAACGGACAGCCTGCTGCAGGATCAGCGACACGCCCCACGTCGCCAGCAGCGTCTCGAGCGGCCGGCCATAGAGGAAACGGATGACGCCGCGTTCGATCGCGAGGCCGACGAGTGCAGCAACCAGGAAGGCAAGCGGCAGCGCGATCACCAGCGACCAGTCGAACAGGCCGGGAAAGGACGTGCGGATCACCTGCTGGACGACGAAGGTCGTGTAGGCGCCGAGCATCACCATCTCGCCATGCGCCATGTTGATGACGCCCATGACACCGAAGGTGATGGCAAGCCCGATCGCCGCGAGCAGCAGCACCGAGCCCAGCGAAATGCCGTACCAGATGTTCTGCCCGGCATCCCAAAGCGCCAATGTCGAATTGATGTTGGCGATCGCGGCCGTCGCGGCTTCCTTCACCGCGCCCGAGGTGTTGGCCTCGACCGAAGTGAGCAATGACACCGCGTCACGGTCGCCGCGCGCGCCGATCAGCGCAATGGCCGCCAGCTTGTCGGCTTCAGGCCGATCCGAGACGAGAACCGAGGCGGCGCGGGCCTGTTCGAGCAGAGCCTTGACGCTGGCAACCGTCTCCTTGGCGATCGCCGCGTCGAGCGGCTCGACATTGGCCGCGTCCGGCGTCTTGAACATGGTGTCGGCGGCGGCGATGCGGACAGTCGGGTCCTTGGCGCCGAGCGTCAACGTGCCCAGCGCATCGCGGATGACGCGGCGCAGCGTGTTGTTGACCTTGATCTTGGTGATCTCGTCCTTGGCCGCCTCGCCGGATGCCTCGCCGCTTAGCGGGTCGGAAAGCTGGACGCCTTCRCCGGCTTCCTTGCCGACGAAGACCAGGGAATCGGCCTTATGGATATAGAGATTGCCGTCGGCGAGCGCGGCAAGCGGCCGCTCGACGGCCGGATCGCCGGTGGCCGCCAGTTCATGAACGACGGCTCCGATCTCGGAAAACCCCTTGGCCGCCGCGAATTTGGCGATGATACCACGCAGATCGGCTTCCGCCGCGCCCGACGACGACAGCGTCGCCAGCAGGAACAGCAGCATCAGGCCAATCGTGCGGAGCAGGCTCATCGGCTTCAGGCGACCTTGAAGGGTTGAATTGGGCGTCCGGACGGTGGAGGAAACCGTCCGGACGCGCGCGGTCTTGGACATGGACCCGAAGGTCCAGTCCGGGGAGGATCAGTTCGTTCCCTTGCCGCCGCACTTGCCGGTGGCAACGTTGAAGTTGCCGCACGACAGAGGCTTGCGCCAATCGGAGATCAGGTCCTTGGAGTCCGGCAGGTAGTCGGACCATTCGTCGCCCATGACCAGGCCCGGCGTGCGCGAAACCGTCTCGAACTGGCCGTCGGCCTGGATTTCGCCGATCAGCACCGGCTTGGTGATGTGATGGTTCGGCATCATCGTCGAATAGCCGCCGGTCAGGTTCGGCACCGAAACGCCGATCATGGCGTCGATGACCTTGTCGGGATCGGTGGTGCCAGCCTTCTCGACCGCCTTCACCCACATGTTGAAGCCGATATAGTGGGCTTCCATCGGGTCGTTGGTGGTGCGCTTGTCGTTCTTGATGAACTTGTGCCAGTCGGCGATGAACTTCTTGTTTTCCGGCGTGTCGACGCTCTCAAAGTAGTTCCACGCGGCAAGATGGCCGACCAGCGGCGCGGTGTCGAGACCGGCCAGTTCTTCCTCGCCGACCGAGAAGGCCATGACCGGGATGTCCTCGGCCTTGATGCCCTGGTTGCCGAGTTCCTTGTAGAACGGCACATTGGCGTCACCGTTGACGGTCGAGACGACGGCGGTCTTCTTGCCGGCCGAGCCGAACTTCTTGATCGCCGAGACTTCGGTCTGCCAGTCGGAGAAGCCGAACGGCGTGTAGTTGACCATGATGTCCTCGGCCGCGACGCCCTTGGCCTTCAGATAGGCTTCGAGGATCTTGTTGGTGGTGCGCGGATAGACGTAGTCGGTGCCTTCCAGCACCCAGCGCTTCACCGAGCCGCCATCCTCGCTCATCAGATAGTCGACAGCCGGAATGGCCTGCTGGTTGGGTGCGGCACCCGTGTAGAACACGTTGCGCTCGCTTTCCTCGCCCTCATACTGGACGGGATAGAACAGGATGTTGTCGAGCTCGGAGAACACCGGCAGCACCGACTTGCGCGACACCGAGGTCCAGCAGCCGAACACCGCCGCGACCTTGTCCTTTGAAATCAGCTCGCGCGCCTTTTCGGCGAACAGCGGCCAGTTGGAAGCCGGATCGACGACGACGGCTTCAAGCTTCTTGCCGAGCAGGCCGCCCTTGGCGTTCTGCTCATCGATGAGCATCAGCATGGCGTCCTTCAGCGTCGTCTCCGAAATCGCCATGGTCCCCGACAGCGAATGGAGAATGCCGACCTTGATCGTATCGTCGGCCGCCCTGGCGGGAGCCGACATCAGCAGGCCGGCGGCAACCACGCTCGCCGAAAACATTTTTGTTATTGTCGAGAAATTACCCCTCATGCGGAAGACTCCCAAGCTGGTTGATTGCACCGCAACAATACAATGCAACCCGCATGCCAACCGCTGCCGGGACGCTTGAAAATGGCGAATAGCCGAACATTATCAGATAGTTATTATATTAGATTGAACAGATCAAAGAGAGCCGGTTAAAAATTGGTTGAGGGAAATTTGCGCAGCGCACACAGTGTCTGCCTAATTTTTGCCCAATTTCATCAGATGCCTACATTTTGGACTGCACGCGTGAGGCGGGGACGACAAATGTTGCGGCACAACGCAAAAATAGGGCAAGCTCCCTGCTCAACCGAGCGACGTCATGCCATCCCTGATTTCATGCATTTTTATCGGCACAATGCTTCTGGCGGCAACGACCGGCGCCGCACGGGCCGATTTCAGCGACGGCAAGATGCCTGACGGCACCTATCACTGCGAAGTCTACCTGCTCGGCATGTTCCTCGACCTCGGAGATATCACCATCAAGGGGAACGTCTATACGGGCCCTGTCACCTTCGGCACCGCCCAGCAGGCTTACAACTATCAGATGAATGCAAACGGCGAGATCTCCTGGCTGGGACCGCTCGGCGGTTACACCGCCGGCGGCAACTCGCTGTCGATGACCCAGGCAACGCTGGACGGCCAGAACCCGCCCTCCTTCGACATCATCATGAAGCAGCCTGACGGTGCCTTCACCGCCTCGACCTGCACCCGGGGAAGCAATCCTTAGGCCTTCCCTCAAACGGCGCCGCCGTACGGCCTGCAAGCCGTGTCCGCCTTCTCGTGTCATCTGGGTGTTGCCGAAGCTGGATAGGCAGCGGTGCGCCGTCACTTCACGCCGGACGGTGCGACGCTGTTCCTTTCGGTCCAGCATCCCTCCGAGGATGCCGAAACGCTCGACAAGGCGCAGTCGCTGTGGCCGGATTTCAAGGATGGCCAGCCGCCCCGGCCATCGGTGGTCGCGATCCGCCGCAAGGACGGCCAGCCGGTTGGGGTGTGAGACTGCGAGGTCCAAAGGCGCGGAACCTCGTCGGGTCCCGCGCCGGCGGAAAGCGGCCTAGCGCTCTTCCCAAGCGGTTTCGAGCGCCAGCCGGCTCATATCTGTGAAAAGCGCCTGGCGTTCGGAATAGTCGGCCTGTTCGCCGGTAACCAGATTGTCGACGACGGTCAGCAGCGACAACGCCCTCGCGCCGAAATGCGCCGCGATGCGGTAGAGCGCGCTGGTTTCCATGTCCACGGCCAGCGCTCCAAACGCCCTTGCCTCGGCATAACGGATGCTCGCTTCGGGATGGTAGAATATGTCGGTGCAGGCCGTCAGACCGGCGTGGTGGTCGATGCCGAGTTCGGCTGCCGTGGCCATTGCACGAGCGAGCAGGCCTGGATCCGGGCTGGCATCGGCGTCGTAAAGGCCAAAGACCTTACCGTTCTCGGCGTTTTCCGGGTGTGCCGATTGCGAGATCACCAGGCTGCGCAGCTTTACCTCGGCGCTCAGGCCGCCGCAGGTCCCGGTGCGGATCAGTGTTCGGATGCCATAATAGTCGAGCAATTCATGGGCATAGATCAGGAACGATGAGACACCGATGCCCGTCGCCTGGATGCTGATGGGTTGGCCGCGATAAAGGCCGGTGAAGCCGAGAGCGCCCCGCCGGCGATTGACGCAGCGCGGCGCGTCGAGAAACGTATGCGCCATCCATTCGGCGCGCTGCGGGTCACCCGGCAACAGCACCGTTTCGGCGTAATCGCCCTTGTTTGCCTCTATGTGTATCGTCAATCGCTGCCCCCAAAGCCCGCTTGCCCTCTCGCCCGCAATCATGGCGCTGTCAGGGCGTTGTGCAAGACGGGGCATCGGAAGAGGCTAAATTAGGACTCCAACATATCCTTGACGATCGTCGCCAGTTGCTTGAGCGAGAACGGCTTCGGCAGGAAGCCGAAATGCGCGTCGGCCGGCAGGTTCCTGGCGAATGCGTCCTCGGCATAGCCGGACACGAAGACGAACTTGATGTCGGGCTGGCGCTTGCGCAACTCGCCAAGCAGGGTCGGCCCGTCCATCTCCGGCATGACCACGTCCGAAACGACGATGTCGACCTTGCCGCCGAGCGCCTCGAACACTTCCAGCGCCTCGACGCCGGAGGACGCCTCGTGCACCGTATAGCCGCGCGAGGTCAGCGCCCGCATGCCGCCCATGCGCACGGCATCCTCGTCCTCGACCAGCAGCACCGTGGCTGACCCGGACAGGTCCTTGGTGCTGTCGACCGGTTTCACCGGCGCCGCACTCGGCGCGTCACCGGGTTCGAGCGCCTTCTTTGCTTCCGCGATATGACGCGGCAGGAAGATGCGGAAGGTCGATCCCTTGCCGACCTCGGAATCGCAGAAGATGAAGCCGCCGGTCTGCTTGATGATGCCGTAGACCATGGACAGGCCAAGGCCCGTGCCCTTGCCGACCTCCTTGGTGGTGAAGAACGGCTCGAAGATCTTCTTCAACACATCCGGCGCGATGCCGCTGCCGGTGTCCTCGACCTCGACCACCACATAGTCGGCCGCGGCGAGCTCGCGATAAGAAAAGGTCTTGCATTCCTCGGCGGTGACGTTGCGGGTGCGCACGGTGAGATCGCCGCCGGCGGGCATCGCGTCGCGCGCATTGACCGCCAGGTTGACCACCACCTGCTCGAACTGACCGATATCGACCTTGACCGGCCACAGGTCGCGGCCGTGGTCGATCTTCAGCTTGATGTCGTTGCCGACCAGGCGAGCAAGCAGCATCCTGAGATCGGCGAGCACGTCGGTGAGATTCAGCACTTCCGGCCGCAGCGTCTGTTTGCGCGAGAAGGCCAGCAACTGCCTGACCAGCGAAGCCGCCCGGTTGGCGTTCTGCTTGATGTTCATGATGTCGGGGAAGGACGGGTCCGACGGCCGGTGATTGGTCAACAGCAGGTCCGACGCCATGATGATGGCGGTCAGCACATTGTTGAAGTCGTGGGCGATGCCGCCGGCGAGTTGCCCGACCGCCTGCATCTTCTGGCTTTGCGCCATCTGCCCTTCGAGCGCCTTCTGCTCGGTCGTCTCGACGGCGTAGACAATGGCCGATTCCTCGGCGCCCTCGCCGCCCGTGCCGTCGGCGACGGCATTGACGTAGAAGCGGATGTGCCGCTCTTCATTGCCTGGCAGCACGGTGTCGATCGGCTCGATGTCGGCCTGCCGCTGCCGGGCCTTCTCGAATGCGGCGGCAAAGGCCGGCCGCTCGCGCTCATGGATCACCGTATCGAGCCGCACGCGGCGATCCACGGCATCCCGGTCGACGACCGAGGAAAACAGCGACAGGAACGGTGCGTTGGTGCGCAGGATGCGCCCGCTGGCATCGACACCCGCGATCGCCATCGGCGTCGAATTGAAGAAGCGGGTGAAGCGCACTTCCGAAGCGCGCAAATCGGCCGAGGCGTCCTCGCCCTGCGTGCGGTTGAGCACGATCGTGCGCGTCGGACCGCCAACCCCTTCGCGGCTGGCCGAAACGCGATGCATGAAGCGCACCGGCAGCGCCTCGCCCGTCATCGTCGTCAAATCGAGATCGATGACGGCGTTACGCGTCGTGCCGGGGTCGGCCTTGACCGAGCGCACCAGCGCCATGCCGTCGCCGGCGACGATGTCCGGCAAGGTCACCGCGCCTGGCGTGAAACTGGCGAGATCGATGCCCAGCCATTCCGCGAGCGTGGCGTTGATGTAGGTGACACGACCGTCCTGGTCGGCGGAAAAGAATCCGGCCGGGGCGTGGTCGAGATGATCGATGGCCTTCTGCAGATCGAGGAAGAAACGCTCCTGCTCGGCCCGCTCCTGCGAAATGTCGGCGAGTTGCCAGGCCAGCATCGGCAGGCGCTGGCCCGGAACGTTGAAGGTGCGGGCGCGCGCCCGGTACCAGCGGGCTCCGGGTTCGGCGCCGGGCCGGATCGACTGCGCCAGCCGGAACTCGCCGTCGCCCGGCTGTCCGTCACGCAGGCCGGAGGCCAGCCGGTAAATCGTCACCGAGGCCTCGGGAACATCCGAAAGCAGCGCCTCGACCGTCTTGAGGTCGGCAGCCGAGGAAGCTCCGGTCATGTCGGCATAGGCGCGGTTGGCGTAGACGACGCGGCCCTTGGTGTCGGTCACCAGCAGACCTTGCGCCATGGAATCGACGAACGCCTTGGACAGTTCATCGCCAGTCGAGCGCGGCGTAACCTGCACGAAGCCGATCGCGGTCGCGAACAGGAAGCCGACGCCGATCATCGCCAGCACGCCAAGCATGCCGAGCAGGAACGGGTCGCCGAGGCGCTCGCGGAACAGGCCGAAGACGATCGCGGCCCCCGTCAGAACGACGATGAATATGATGAGCCGGGTGACCGCACCCGGTCGCGTGTTCTGGTCGACGATCGGTACCGGATAGAAATCGCCGCGCGCTTCCTTGGCCATATGCCCCCTGCTCGTGAAGTCCGATGTCCCGACGCCCGCCCCTAATGCACGTCGCCCAAAAGTGACTTCGATTTTGGGAAAACGACACGCACGAAACAAGGACCTAGTGCGCTTCGCATGAATCCGCTTCAGCGCGACCCGCTTTAGCCGGTTGAATCACATTCTCCCAGTCCGGAAAAGGCCCGGGCGGCAAATGTCAGATAAAAATGATGCCGGCCGTGTTTCAAGCTGTTCACGATGCGTGAAAGGCAACTTGCGGTGGCCAGCCGCAACGGTCTAGTGTCGCGTCACTTTCCGAACCGATCAGGGGAAACCAATGCAGTGGCTGGATAGCGTGGCGGGCCCTGGTTATGCGGCGGCACTCCTGTGGACTTTCGCGGCGCTGATCCTGCTGGTCATCGTACTCGTCATCATCAGGCTCGTGCGCAACCTGACTTTCGGTACGTTTGTCGCCGGTGGCCGGAACCGCAAGACGCGGCTCGCCGTCATGGACGCCACAGCCGTCGACAGCCATCGCCGGCTGGTGCTGGTGCGCCGCGATGACATTGAACATCTGCTTTTGATCGGCGGCCCGACCGACGTCGTCGTCGAACGCGACATACGCCTCGCCACGCCGCGCCGTCCGGCTCTGACCGGAGATGGCGGCCTGCAGCCTGCCCCCGCCACCGCGGCTCCGGCGGCAAAACCGCGGCCGCCTCAACCGGCTCCCGCACCGGCACGACCGGCGCCGCAGCCGGTAACCGCGGCGCCGCCGCCTGCCCGCCCGCGCCCGGCAGCGCCGCCACCCGCCCCCGCCCCGAAACCGGTTGCGCAACCCTATCAATCGACCAACGTCACACCGCTGCCAGCCTATGGCTCCGCCAACGCCAATGCCGCCAGGCAGGCGCCACCGCCGCCAAAGCAGGAGAGCATCGACGACGAACTGATGAAGGACCTGGAGGTTTCGCTCGACCAGCCGCGCTCCGGCGGCCCTGTTGGCAAACCGGTGGCCAAGGCGCCGCAATCGCTCGACGATGAAATGACCAGGCTTCTGGGCGAGCTTTCAAGCCAGAAGAGATGATTGGCGCCTGAGGCGGCCCGCCGGCCGGCGATCTCGCCGGGGTTTGCTTTCGCTTGCAGCGACGGATTGTGATGCCGCCAACAAAAAAATGGCCGGGAAGCCCGGCCATTTTCGACAATGACTTCACTGTAACTGCCTTGAGATGCAGTCCAGAAGCAATACCTCAGTCGTCGCGATAGACTTTTTCGCGGCGCTCATGCCGTTCCTGCGCTTCGATCGACAGAGTGGCGATCGGACGGGCGTCGAGCCGCTTCAGCGCGATCGGCTCGCCGGTTTCCTCGCAATAGCCGTAAGTGCCTTCGTCGATGCGCTGCAGCGCCGAATCGATCTTTGAGATGAGCTTGCGCTGACGATCGCGGGCCCTGAGCTCGATGGCGCGGTCCGTTTCCGAAGAGGCGCGGTCCGCGAGATCGGGATGGTTGGCGTTTTCCTGCTGCAGGATTTCGAGAGTTTCGCGCGCTTCGCGCAATATGTCATTTTTCCAGGTGACGAGCTTCAGGCGGAAGTAGGATTTCTGCCGTTCGTTCATGAACGGCTCGTCCTCGGAGGGTACGTAATCGGCGGTAACGATGTCGTTCATTCGACTCACCCAAACTGCCCCAAATTTGGCGCTTATATATTCGCCACCCGACGCCTGCACAAGCGCAATCAGCCACCGACTCACGCAATTGTTAAAGTGCCCCGCCGGCACCCGTTGCAGCGAGATGTCGCTGATTCGATGGAGAAAGTGCCGCATGATTCTTTGCGCGGAAGAACACGGGCCATTGTGCACGGCGCCCTTCTTGTGGCTAATCGCGCTGCGGCTTCGGCATCATCGGAGGTTGGGTGAGCAGGCTCTATCTGTTGCGGCACGCCAAGGCTGGCTGGGCGCTGCCCGGCATGCGCGATTTCGATCGACCGCTCGACGCATCCGGCCGCGCCGATGCCGAGACGATGGGCGCCGCCATGCGCTCCCGCGGCTATATCCCCGACCTGACGTTGTGCTCCAACGCCCGGCGCGCCAAGGAAACGCTCGAAGGTCTGGCCGGCCAGACCGACACCGGCAAGGTCTTGTTTTTCGACACGCTCTACAGCGAGGACGCGTCCGGCTATCTCCGCCTCATCCGGGAACATGGCGGGCCGGGTTCACTGCTGGTCATCGGCCACAATCCGATGACGGAGGATCTCGCCATGGCGGTGTCCGGCGATGGCGACGAGGCGGCGCGAGCCATGCTCAACCATGGTTTCCCGACCTCGGGCCTGGCGGTCGTGCGTTTCCTCGACGATCTGGCGAAAGCGGCCCAGGAAACGGGTTATCTCGAGGCGTTCCTGACACCGGCCGATCTCTGACCCCGTCTTTTGGCGCAATTCCTAGGGAAAGCGCTAAGCGCTTTTCCCGGGAAAACCGCTCCGCACTTTTCCTGGAATTGCTTCGGCATCGATTTCCGGCGCCATTTCAAAGCCGGGTTCCAACGCCTATATCCGACGGACCCAAGCCCGAGAGTTCACATTTTGGCATCATCGCTGACCACCTTCACCGACGAGGCAAGAATTGCCCTCGATACGCTGTCGGGACGCGCCACCGGGCTTTTTTCTCCGTCGCTGCGGCTGGGTGTTACGGGCCTTTCGCGCGCCGGCAAGACGGTGTTCATCTCGGCGCTGGTTCACAATCTGATCCATGGCGGCCGCCTGCCGCTGTTCGAGGCGCAGAAATCCGGGCGCATCGCCCGCGCCTTCCTCGAAGAGCAGCCTGACGATGCCGTTCCACGCTTCCAGTACGAGGATCATATCGCCGCATTGGTCAACGACCGCGTCTGGCCCGATTCCACGCGCGCCATTTCGGAACTGCGGCTGACCATCGAATACGAATCGGCCTCCGGCTGGAGCCGTATGTTCTCTTCAGGCAAACTCTCGGTCGACATCGTCGACTATCCCGGCGAATGGCTGCTTGATCTGCCGCTGCTCGGCAAATCCTTCGCCGATTTTTCACGCGAGGCCATGGAGATGGCCACTTTGCCGGTGCGCGAGGATCTTTCGCGGGCCTGGAGGGCGATCTCGGGCGAAATCGACCCGAATGGCGACGCCGACGAGATGACGGCACGCCGCCTGGCCGAAAGCTTCGCCGCCTATCTCAAGGCCTGCAAGCTCGACGAGCGCGCGCTTTCGACCTTGCCGCCGGGCCGTTTCCTGATGCCGGGCGACCTCGAGGGTTCGCCCGCGCTGACCTTCGCGCCGCTGGCCGGCCTCGACAGGCGTCCGCGCCCTGGATCGCTGCACGCCATGATGGAGAGGCGCTACGAAGCCTACAAGACGCATGTCGTGAAACCCTTCTTCCGCGAACACATCACGCGCCTGGACCGCCAGATCGTGCTGATCGACGCCATGCAGGCGCTGAACGCCGGCCCGGGCGCCATGGCCGACCTCGAGCGCGCCGTGACCGAGATCCTTAGCTGTTTCCGCCCTGGCCGGGGCAGCTTCCTCACCGATCTGTTTTCGCGGCGCATCGACCGGATCCTGGTCGCCGCGACCAAGGCCGACCACCTGCACCACGAAAGCCATGACCGGTTGCAGGCCATCGTGCGGCGTCTGGCCGACCGCGCCGTGGCGCGGGCGAACTTCACCGGCGCCGATGTCGATGTCGTCGCCATGGCGGCGGTGCGCGCAACCCGCGAAGGCACCGTCAAGCAGGGCCGCGAAACCTTGCCTGTCATCATCGGCACGCCGATCGGCGGCGAGAAGATCAATGGTGAAACATTCGACGGAAAGACCGAAACCGCCATATTTCCCGGTGATTTACCGGAGAGGATTGAAGCGGTGTTCGATGTCTCTGGACCTGACCACAGACAGGATGCCACGGACCCGGCAATCCGCTTTGTCCGGTTCCGGCCGCCAAAACTCGAACGCACGGCCGAAGGGGTCACGCTGTCTTTGCCGCATATCAGGCTCGACCGTGCCTTGCAGTTCCTGATCGGAGACCATCTGGCATGACCGCGCCCCGCAAGCCGGCGGCCTTCCGCATCGAGCCGGAAGCCGCGCCACCGCAAGACACGCCAAAGACGCGCCAGGCCGAGCACTCGCGCAAACCACGCGGGCTTGGGTTGAAGGCCGATGGCGCGCTGGTCATACCGGCGGAAGTCGACGTCTTCGACGAACCCGATATCGTTGCCGCTGAGCCGCCGCCGGCGGTCGCCCCCAGGAAACGCTCGCTGTTCGGCAGCATCTTCTTCGGCGCCATGGGTGTTCTGGCTTCGCTGGCTGTCGGCCTGTGGACCGACCAGCTGATCCGCGATCTCTTCGCCCGCGCCGAATGGCTGGGCTGGCTGGCCGCCGGCATGGCAGCGAGCGCCCTATTGGCACTTGTGGTGATCCTGATACGCGAATTCCTGGCGATCGCCCGTCTTGCCGAAGTCGAAAAACTGCAAAAACGCGCGCTCGACGCCATCGCGCGCGACGATCCCAAGGCGGCGCGATCGGTGGTCGACGAGCTTTCGGCTTTCGTCGCGGCCAAGCCCGAGACCGCGGCCGGCCGGCGCGCTTTGGCCGAACTGCGCGGCGAAATCATCGACGGCGGCAATCTGGTGCGCCTGGCCGAAGCGGAAATCCTCGGCCCCCTCGACGCCAGGGCCAAGGTGATGATTCTCGAGGCCGCCAAACGCGTCTCGCTGGTGACGGCGGTCAGCCCACGTGCGCTCGTCGATGTCGCCTATGTCATATTCGAGGCCGGACGCCTCATTCGCCGTCTCTCGGAACTCTATGGTGGAAGGCCGGGAACGCTGGGGTTTTTCCGCTTGGCGCGCAGCGTGCTGGCGCATCTGGCCGTCACCGGCTCGATCGCCGTCGGCGACAGTTTCGTCCAGCAGATCGTCGGCCATGGCCTGGCGGCGCGCCTGTCGGCCAAGCTTGGCGAGGGTGTCGTCAATGGCATGATGACAGCGCGCATCGGCATAGCGGCGATGGAAACCGCGCGTCCCCTGCCCTTCAGCGCCGCGAAGCGCCCTGGGCTGGGCGATTTCCTCTCGGCATTGACATCGTTTGCGGCAAAGAAGGACACCGAAACCACAGGCTCCGGCAAATAGCGCTTTACGCTTCGGGACGGGAACGGATTGCCGTTTCGAGGCCCCGCAGTGACGAAGCGTTAACCAATCTTCTTCATGGTCGAACCGGTTCCAAACAGCCTCTTTGTTGCCGGGTGTCGTCGATGAAAAGCGTAATTCTGTCCAGCGTCCTGCCCCTGGCCGTTGCGATCACAGCAGTCGTCGGCCTCGCCTCGGAGGCTTCCGCCACAGAGCCGGATAAGCAGTTCTTCCAGTCGGCCGAAGGCAAATGGGTCGGCCCGGGCGAAATCGTCGCCGGCAAATACAAGGGCACGAAATTCAACTGCAGCTTCACCGGCTCCACGCCGGATGGCACGATGGGCATGACGCTGGATGGCGGCTGCCGGGTCGGCGTGTTCACCCAGCCGATGTCAGCCAAGATCGAGCGCAAAGGCCGCGACTACAAGGGCTCCTTCATGGGTGGCTCAGCCGGTGCCGGCCTCGACATCATCGGCGGCAACGTCGTCGATGCCCGCAAGGTGGTCTTCACCATCAACCGCAATCAGTTGCGTGGCGTCATGCAGGCTCGCATTCCCGACGACAATTCGATGACGGTGACGGTTGCCGTGCGTGTGCAGGACCAACTGGTGCCGGTCATCGGCATGAGCCTGAAGCGCGTCGATGCCGTGGAAGTCGGCTCCATCACCCCGAACTGAGCGCGTCATCGCGCCTGCGCCCGGCACGTCCCGAAAAGCAAAGAGGCGGCAGCCCATCGCCACCGCCTCCTTGAACCAGTCGAATCAGGCGCTTAGCCCTTGATTGCGGCCGTCACCTCGTCATACGCCTTGCAGGCGTCGGCGAGTGTCGTGGTGCCCTGGTACTTGGTTGTCACTGCCTGGACCTTGGCGGTCAGGTCAGCCGCCTTGGACGGATCCTTGGTGATCGCTTCCTGCAGCGCGGCGGCCATATCCTGCGCCTTCTTGGTCGCGATCTCGGCCGTGCATTCCGGCGCCTTCGAACAGGCCGAACCGGCAAGCGCCGCCAGGCCGACGGCAACAAGCAAAAACTTCTTCATGTCAGTCATCTCCTCAAAAGGGCGCGACTTGATCGTCGCTCACCCTCCAATGGCCGAAGCCGAGCGTCCTTAGCCTTCGATTGTGGCAACACGCAACGCGCGCATCGCGTAAACTTGTGTAACGCGCCTGCAATATTGCTCTGGCCGGATTCAGGCTGCCGTGTCAGCGATAGCCAAGTTAGTCGTGCGGCTGTAGCAGCGCCAAGACGGCTGTGGATGCGGCAAGGATAGCAGTCACGGTCAAAGGCGCTGTAGGGCCATAGCTGTCCACGGCATAGCCGCCGACAACCGCGCCGATGGTGATGGCAACCTGAAAAGAGGCGACCATCAAGCTGCCCGCTGCTTCCAGCGCGTCCGGCGCTGCGCGAGACAGATTTGTCGGCAGCACCACCGGCGCCATGCCGAAGGCGAAGCCCCACAGCGTGGCGAAGCCAAAGGCAACGCCAATGTGCACGCCCCAAAGCACCAGTGCCAGCGCCGCAAACGCCATCAATGCGGCGGTAACGACGAGAGCCACGCGGATATTGGCGTCGGCCATACGGCCACCGGCAATATTGCCGATCACTGCGGCGATACCAAATCCGAGCAAAGCCAGGGCAATTGGCCCGGTTGCAAGGAGCGTCACATGTTCGAGAAAGGGACGCACATAGACCGAACCGGCAAAATGCCCCGTCATCAGCAAAAGAATGGCGAGCATCCCAAGTTGAATGCCACGCCGCCGTGTCAGTCGAAGGACGTCTCCAAGGCTATTGCTCGCCGTTGCGGGCAGAGACGGCAGGCTAAGCAACTGCAGCAGCATGGCAACCAAGGCCAGCCCCGCGGTCATCGCCATGGCGCTGCGCCATCCCAGCCAGTCGCTGATCAGCGCGCCCATCGACGGTGCGGCAATGGTGGCGAGTGAGACGCCGAGGGTGACGATAGCCATACCCCGACCTGTCGCATTGGCGCCAACCAGTCTCGCGACGACGGCGACCGAGAGCGCCCAGAAAGCGCTGAGAGCGATCCCCAGCCCCGCCCGGCCCAGCAACAGCAACCAGAAATTGGGCGCCAGCGCCGCAAGAATATTGGAAGCGACCGCGAGGGCCATGAGGCCAACCAGCACCGTCTTGCGGTTCAATCGGCCGATGAGAACATTGCTCAACATGGCCGTCACGGCCCCGACAGAAGCGGTGGCGGTGACGACCTGTCCGGCCGTTCCCTCGCTGATGGCGAGATCGCGCGCCATTGGCGTCAACAGACCTGCCGGCAGAAACTCGGCCGAGACCAGCGCAAAGCTGGTGGCCGCCAATGAAATGACCGCGAACCAGGTGGTTGCGTTCCACGCGGCCGGCGCGGCCGCATCAATGTCTATCGCCGCGTCTTCAAGCTGTAATGTCGTGTCAGTCACGGAAAGATCTCCTGAGGTTGGAGATCTTCATAAACGAGTCTTGTCGGATGATATGTATCTCAAAATCCGAAATTCATGTCTATTCGTCCGGGAATTGTGCGACGCACAACGCCCGGCGAGACATTGGTGATGCGCTTGAAGGCGCGAGCGAAGGATGCTTCGGAATCATAACCCAAACGGGTGGCAACCTCGGCCACCGACAAGCCGTTTTGCCCCAACAACTCGCGGGCAAGCTGCATACGCAAACGGGCGAGATAGCGTGCGGCACCCTCTCCCAACACAGCGCTGAAGCGCTCGGCGAAAATCGAGCGCGATTGGCCTGCCAGGCTGGCGAGGCTTTCGAGCGTCCAGTTGTGGCCGGGGTCTCTGTGCATGGCTGCCAGAGCGCGGCCAATATGGGGATCGCGGATGGCAGCGAGCCAACCGGTGGTCGAAGCGCCGGTACAATTGACCCAGCAGCGAATGAGCCGGGCTGTCAGCAGGTCCGCCATACGCGACAAAATCGTGGCGCTGCCCATCTGCGGGTGCGCGGCCTCCGCGGTCATGGCCGCCAGCAACGGACCAACCACCGGGTCATTGCCGGCTACGTCGCACCCCTTGATGATAGGCGGCATCAGTGTGATCAATGGGTTCAAAGCACAGGCGCCTAAGGCCATTGAGCCGCAGAAAAGGGTGCTCGTCGCGCCCGTGCCTTCCCGCACGACTTCGCAGACGTTGCTCCCCACCTTGGTTACCCGGCAATCATCGAGCGAGCCGCCCACAACGTCCGGCGCGCTGGCCAGCCGATGGGCGATGCCTTGCGGCAGCAACGCCAGATCGCCATCGCGCAACTCCTGCCAGCCTTGCGCTTCGGTATGGATCCAGCAAGGACCTCGACCGACAAAGTGAAAACGAAGCAGCGATTGTTGCGGAAACTCGATGCTCCAGGGATGTCGGAGCTCGCAACGGCCATAGTTGACGCCACTCAAGCGAAAGTCTTGTAGGACTTCGCTCAGCGCATCCATCGGAATAGGCGACGGCGGAGAAGGCCGGGACGAATGGATAGTCATCCCGCCGATATAGACACCAATCGTCCGACAGACAACCGCAGAGAGTTATTCCACCAGGGGAGACGCTTCAACGGCACCTACCCGTCCTGGCAGGCTCCCCACCCTTGCCTCCCGCTCCAACTGCATGCAAGGAGTGCTGTCGGACATAGGGACAAGAGGCATGGCAGCGGAAGCGTCGGGCAGCGATCTCATTCAGGTGGTGGCGCTGCTTGCCGCGGGCGTTGTTGCCGTCCCCATCTTCAAGCGCATGGGCCTCGGCTCGATCCTGGGCTATCTGGCCGCCGGCGTGGTGATCGGTCCGTTTGGTCTTCGCATCTTTTCCGAATCGGGAGCCATCCTCCACGTCGCCGAACTCGGCGTCGTCATGTTCCTGTTCATCATCGGACTGGAAATGCAGCCGTCGCGGCTTTGGGGCCTGCGGCGCGAAATCTTCGGACTCGGCGCGCTGCAGGTTGGGGTCTGCGCGGTCCTGTTGACCGGCGTGGGAATGGCCGGCGGTTTTCCGGTTTCGCAATCCTTCGTCGCCGGGGCCGGCTTCGTGCTGACCTCGACGGCGATCGTCATGCAGCTTCTCGAGGAACGCGGCGAAATCGCCTCGCCGAAGGGCCAGCGCATCGTCTCCATCCTGCTCTTGGAAGATCTGGCCATCGTGCCGCTACTGGCCCTGATAGCGTTCCTGGCGCCCGGAGGTGCCGACACCAGCCTGTCGGAGCGGCTGACCGAGGTCGGCATCGGCCTTGCCGCGATCATCGGGCTCGTGCTGGCGGGGCGCTATCTGCTCAATCCCTTCTTCCGCATCCTGGCGGATGCCCGTGCCCGCGAGGTGATGACGGCCGCGGCACTGCTGGTCGTGCTCGGATCGGCGCTSGCCATGCAGCTCAGCGGCCTGTCCATGGCGATGGGCGCCTTCCTGGCCGGCGTTCTCCTGTCCGAATCGACGTTCCGCCATCAGCTCGAAGCCGACATCGAGCCGTTCCGCGGCATCCTGCTCGGCCTGTTCTTCCTGGCGGTCGGCATGTCGCTCGACCTGCATGTGGTGGCCGCGAACTGGAGGCTGATCGCCGTCTATGTCGTCGCCTACATGGTCATGAAGGCGCTTGGCATCTACATCGTCGCCCGCATCCTCAAGACCGGCCATCGCGAAGCGATGGAACGCGCGGTCTTCATGGCGCAAGGCGGCGAATTCGCCTTCGTCCTCTACTCCGCCGCCGCCGCCGTCGGCATCATCGACAACCAGGCCAACGCGACGCTGACGGCAATCGTCATCATCTCCATGGTGCTGACGCCGCTGGCGATCATCGCCCTGCGCTATGTCACCCCGCGCGACGAGCAGTCGCTCGACGGCGTCGATGTCGCCGACGGACTGACCGGCAGCGTGCTGATCATCGGTTTCGGCCGCTTCGGCCAGATCGCCAGCCAGCCGCTGCTACTGCGCGGCATCGACGTGTCGATCATCGACAATGATGTCGAGATGATTCAGGCGGCCGCCGATTTCGGCTTCAAGGTCTATTATGGCGACGGCACGCGGCTGGATATCCTGCATGCGGCCGGCGCCGGCCGGGCGCGCGCCGTGCTGATCTGCGTCGACAAGGCCGATGTGGCCGTTCGCATCGCCCAGTTGATCAAGGCGGAATTTCCGCTGCTCACCGTGCTTGCCCGGGCTTTCGACCGCGGCACGGCGCTGCAACTCATTCGCGCCGGCGTCGACTATCAGTTGCGCGAGACCTTCGAATCGGCGCTGGTTTTCGGCGGCTCGGCGCTGGAATCGCTTGGCGTCGATCCCGAAGAGGTGGCGGAAACGATCGAGGACGTCAGGCGCCGCGACACCGACCGTTTCGAAACCCAGCTCGCCGAAGGCATCCGCGCCGGCCAACGCTTCCTGCGGGGCAATATCGGCACGCCGATTCCGACACCGCTCTCGACGCCGCGCCGCCCAGGTCAGGCCCTCAACGAGGAGACGGCCGGCGTTCTGCACAAATCCGAAACAGCCGATTGAACCAAAGGAATACGCATGGAATTGGACAGCAGGGCCCTGTCGGTCACCAAATTCTGGCGCGACGCCGGCGAGGATGCATGGTTCGAGAAGAACGAGGCTTTCGATGCCGATTTCCGCGACCGCTTTCTCGACCTGCACTACGCCGCGGCCCGGCGCGAATGCGACACCTGGTCGGACCATGCAGAAGGTTCGTTGGCGCTGATGATCCTGCTCGACCAGTTTCCGCGCAATTGCTTCCGCGGCACCGGCCATATGTACGCCACCGACCCGCTGGCGAAGCATTTTGCTCAAAAGGCGGTCGCTGCCGGGCATGACCTGGCGCTGGAACCGGAACTCCGCGTGTTTCTGTATCTGCCGTTCGAACATGCGGAAAACCTGGCCGACCAGGATATTTCGGTCGAACTGCACACCGCCAAAGCCGAGTTCAACCTGAAATACGCGCTGGAGCATCGCGACATCATCCAGCGCTTCGGCCGCTTTCCGCATCGGAACAAAATGCTTGGCCGCGAGACGACGCCGGAGGAACGGAATTTCCTGGACGAGGGTGGGTTTTCCGGCTGATTGACAAGCATCGGATTCTGGCGCGCCACCTGGCCACGCTGAAGCGTTCAAACCATTGCGAGCCGAACCTCATTTGCGGATATTGGTGACATGGTCGAGTTGGCTGGACAGAACTATGAAGCCACGATTGGCAGCGATGTCCAGCGTGATGGCATGTATCTGGAGCTTGTCGACCAGTACAAGCACATAGTGGGCGAGATTTTCTTCTCAGATGTCAACGAGGAGATGTCGATTACTTTGTGTCAGCCAGGAGTGCCCATTGAAGTAGTCGAATGGATGATTGCTCGCGCCAAGGTTCGCCTTCCATCAACCACAGATCGGAAAGAGTGCGATGCAAACCTTCGGAGAACGAATGATCGGCAAGTCGATCCGCTCGATTGAAAAGAGCGAGCCGGGATTTGGGATCACCGTTATTTTCACTGACGGTACTGGGCTTACCGTTCACACAGAGGTCTCGCTGCGCATAGGCGACGCAGCAGGCGGATCACATATCGAACGCGTTACATCCACCGATCAAGAGATTACCCTCCATTTGGGTAGCAATGACTTCCTAACGATCTCGATCGACAGACAAAAGCACGACGCCGTCGAGTTGTTCGTCTACCGGGACATCGACGGGACCATAGTAGTCGAAAACTAAGCGACGGCTTCCAGCCATTTGGCCAGCTGCTGCGGCCAATTACTGAGATTGCCCCTAAACCAGCCACCAATCCCGGCCGGACGGCAACCGCTCGATGCCGGCGGCGTTGACGGCGCCGAGCCGCTCCGACACGCTTCGCCCGCCGACGGCAAGGCCCGGCGCGATCTCGGCCAGCGGCGCCAGCACGAAGGCGCGCTCCAGCATGCGCGGATGCGGCACTTCCAGCCCGGTCTCGTGGATGACGCGGTCACCGAATACCAGAATGTCGATATCGATCAGGCGCGGCCCCCAGCGCTCCTCACGCACCCGCTTCAGCTTCCGCTCCGCGTCGAGGCAGAGGTCGAGCAGCGCCCGCGGCGAGAGCCGGGTCGACAGTTCGGCCGCGGCGTTGAGGAAATCCGGCTGGTCGAGCTTGCCCCAGGGCGGCGTGCGGTAAAGCGAGGAAACGGCGGTGACGCGCGCGTCCGCATCGGCGTCGAGGATGCGCAGCGCCGCCGCCATCGAGGCCGCTGGATCGCCCAGATTGCCGCCAAGGCTGAGGTAGACGGTGTTACTCGGGCCAGACAACGGTCACCTCGACATAATCGAGCACGCCAGGCACCGGCGCGTTCGGCTTGCGCACGGTGATTTCGGCCCGCCTGATCTGCGGAAACCGCTCCGTCAGCGCCTTTGCCACTTCCATCGCCAGGGCCTCGATCAGGAATCGCCGCTCACCGGTGATGATCTTTTCGATCACCGTGAAAGCAATGCCGTAGTTGACGGTTTCCTCTATGGCGTCGTCGACAAGCGCGCGCCCGGGTTCGACCGACAGCACCGCGTCGACATAGAAACGCTGGCCGAGCGCCTCCTCCTCGTCGAGCACGCCATGCCGGGCAAAGAAGGCGCAGTTCTTCAGGCGGATGACATACATGGCTCAGCGTCCCGATCTAGAGCGACGTGCGTCCGCTTGGACGCACAAACTACGCTCTACACTTTTGAATCTACGCATCGTGCTTTCCGAAAATCGATTCCGATTTTCGGGCCGATGCGGCGGTTTCACGAGCCAGCATAGCATCCGCCATGGCCAGCGCGTCCACGTTGATTGCGACATCATGGACGCGAAACAGATGCGCGCCCTTGAGCCTGAGAATGACGCTGGTCGCCGCCGTCCCGACGGCGCGATCGGCCGCATCGCGGCCGGTAACGGTGCCGATGAAGCGTTTTCGCGAAGTGCCTGCCATCAGTGGAAAGCCAAGTGCATGGAGCTCGGAAAACCGCGCCATCAGGTCGAGATTTTCTTCAGCCGTCTCCTTGGCGAAGCCGAAACCGGGATCGAGCACGATGCGATCGTCCGCAATGCCGTTTTGACGGGCGATCTCCAGCGACTTGTCCAGGAACGCCACCTGGTCGGCGATGACGTCGGGGAGTTTCTCGCGACCCCGCCCTGTATGCATGATGATGAGCCCGGCCCCTGTTTCGGCCGCGACACGCGCAATGTCGGGCTCGCGCTGCAAGCCCCAGACATCATTGACGATATGGGCGCCGGCAGCCACGGCCAGCCGCGCGGTGTCGGCACGATAGGTGTCGACCGAGATCAGCAAGTCGCCAGCGCTCGCCAGGGCCTCGATTATCGGCAGCACGCGCGCTTGCTCCTCGCTGGCCGAGATGGCGGCGGCACCCGGCCGGGTCGATTCTCCGCCGACATCGATGATCCCTGCCCCTTCCCCGATCATGCGCCGCGCCTGGGCCAGCGCCGCTTCGGGCGCATCGAACAGGCCACCGTCGGAAAAGCTGTCAGGGGTGACGTTGAGGATGCCGACGACCACGGCCTTGCCGCCAAGGTCGAGATGACGTCCATGCCCCAGCTGCCATCGCCTTGCCGTCATTGCTCATCTACCATGGGGCTCATCAACGATGTTTGATCCGCAAAGGATCAATTCCGTTGCGCCGGCAACGGCCGTAAAGCAAGGTGGTTGAAGAGGCAATATGATGAAACGATCCCTGCTTTGCGCGCTGCTGCTTGCCGTGACCGCCGTCCCGGCGGGCGCGGCCAATCTCGTCAAGACATACAGCTATTTTTCCATTGGCGGCAGCACGCTCGAAGACATCGAGAAGCAGCTCTCCACACGTGGACCGCAGGTCAAAAGCACGGGCTCGCGCCACCCCGGCGCCACCCAGATGGCCTTCACCACCCGTATCAGCTACGCCAGGCAGGCTGGCTCCTGCCGGATCGCCGACGCGGCCGTGACGGTCAAGGTCAAGGTAATCCTTCCGGAATGGCGCCGACCGCGCAAGGCCGATCCCGATGTGAAGCTGTTCTGGGACACGCTGGCCGCCGACATCGAGCGCCATGAAGAACGCCATGTCGAGATCGCCAAGAACTATGGCCGCGAGCTGGAAAACGCGCTGAAGGCAACCTATCCGCGCGCGGATTGCGATACGGCCAAGGCCAAGGCGGCCGAGATCACCGCCGCCGTTCTCGCCAGGCACGACCGCGCCCAGGTGCAGTTCGATCGCGTCGAAAGCGTCAATTTCGAAAGCCGTATCCTGCGGCTCATGCGCTATCGTATCCAGCGCATCGAGAACGGCCGACTCCCGCCGCCGGCCTGAATTTCGTCGGCGCGAGCAATGGCGCCGATGCAAGCCAACCCAGCCGAAGCATAGTGCCAGCCTCGAAAAACTCTCGAATGGCAGTCGAAATCGGCCCAAACGGAACGACATATCACGGGTTGGCAAGGCACGACCCTCAAGGCACGAGCACCAAGACCGATCGCGCGGCGAACGCACCAGGCAAGCCCAATCGTCGACCGGATCGCGCAAGGCAAATGGACAAGACTATGGACCAGGCTGTCGACAAGCAGACCATGGCGGCTGCCGCCACGCCGCTGACCGAAAGCGAGAAGAACGCCATCATCGGCGGCGTTCTTCTGTCCATGCTGTTGGCGGCGCTCGACCAGACCATCATCGCACCCGCCATGCCGACCATCGCGCGAGCGCTCGGCCACGCCGAATATCTGCCCTGGATGGTCACCGCCTATCTCCTGACCGCCACCGCCGTGGCGCCGCTCTATGGCAAGATTTCCGACGTTTATGGCCGCCGACCGACCATTTACGCCGCGATCCTCATCTTCCTCGTCGGATCGCTGGTCAGTGCCCTGGCCCCCAACATGTTCGTGCTGGTGATCGGACGCGCGATCCAGGGTGCCGGCGGCGGCGGCCTGTTTGCGCTGGCGCAAACCGTCATCGGCGACCTCGTGCCGCCGCGCGAACGCGCACGCTATGCGGCCTGGGTCTCGGGCACCTGGGCCGTCGCCAGCATTGCCGGGCCGCTGCTGGGCGGTACCTTTGCCGAGCATCTGCATTGGTCGCTGATCTTCTGGATCAACATTCCGCTTGGGCTCCTGGCCATGGCGATCATCAACAAGCCGCTGAAGAAACTGCCGATCGCGGCCAAACATCACCGCATCGACGGGTTGGGCGCCGTGCTTCTGGTCATCGCCACCGCACTCCTGCTTCTGGCGCTCAACTGGGGCGGCAGCACCTATCCCTGGGTTTCGCGCGAAATCCTCGGCCTGGTGGCAGGTTCGGCTGTGTTCTGGGTGCTGTTCGCATTGAGGCTGCTGAGGGCCGCCGAACCGTTGATTTCGCTCGAAGTGCTGGGCAACCCGATCGTCCTCGCCGGTGCGCTGTCCATGTTCCTGCTGCAGGCGGCCAATATCGGCGCCTCGGTCTACCTGCCGGTCTATCTGCAAACAGTGATCGGGCTTTCCGTCAGCGAATCGGGAATGGCCATGCTCGGCCTTTTGCTCGGCACGGTCGCCGGTGCCGCTTCCAGCGGCCGCCTGATCCCCCGCTTCGTGCACTACAAGCGTATCGCCATGATCGGTATCGCTTTGGCCATTGTCAGCATCGGCGTGCTCAGTGCCATAGCCGGACACGCCTCGCTGCTCGAGGTCGAGATCCTGACCACCTTGATCGGGCTGGGCGGCGGAACGACATTTCCGGTCGCGACCGTCTCTGTCCAGAACGCCGTCGATCGAACCCATCTCGGGGTTGCCACCGGCGTGCTGACCTTCATGCGCACGCTGGGGGGCGCGCTGGGCGTCGCCTTGCTTGGCGCGGTCGCGCTCGGTTATGGCCTGCCCCTCTCCGCTGAGGGCTCGCAGACGCATATTCAGCTGACATCGGCGTTGCCGTTCGTGATGATCTTCGTCACCGCCGGCATCACGCTGATGCTGGGGCTTGTCGCAATGATACTGATGCCGGAAAAGCCACTGCGTGGCCGCGACGAGGCGGCCGCGCCCGTCCTCGCGGAATAGAAGCGCTCTTTACTCCACCACGCCAAGCTTCTTCTGCAGGCTTGTCGACGAGGTCGTGTACTGGAACACGATCCGTTCGCCGGGGCTGATGATACGCTTGGCGGCCTGCGCCATCAGCGCCACCTCGTGGAAGCCCGACAGGATCAGCTTCAGCTTGCCCGGATACCAGTTGATGTCGCCGACCGCGAAAATGCCGGGCACCGAGGTCTGGAACTTCTCGGTGTCGACCGGGATCAGGTTTTCGTGGAGATTGAGCCCCCACTCCGCGATCGGTCCGAGCTTCATGGTCAGGCCGAAAAATGGCAGCATGCGTGTGCACGGCACTTCGATATCGCCGTCCGGACCGCCCTTGATGGTGGCCGATGACAGCTGGCCATCGGCGCCGGTGAGCCCGGTCACCTGGCCAACCTTGAAATCCAGCTGCTTCATCTCCTGCATGGCGTACATCTTGTTGACGCTGTCGGGCGCCGCGCGGAACTCGGGACGCCGATGGACCAGCGTGACGCTTTTCGCCACCGGCTGCAGGTTCAGCGTCCAGTCGAGCGCCGAGTCGCCGCCGCCGACGATGACAAGGTCGTGGCCGCGAAAATCCTCCATCCGGCGCACCGAATAGAAGACACTCTTGCCTTCATAGGGCTCGATGCCGGGGATCGGCGGGCGTTTGGGCTGGAACGAGCCGCCGCCGGCCGCGATCACCACCACCTTGGCCTCGAACACCTCGTTCTCGTCGGTGGTGACGCGAAAGGTGCCGTCCTCCAGCTTTTCGAGGCTGGAGACCATGCGGTTGTAGGTGAAGTCAGGCTTGAACGGATGAATCTGCTCGAGCAGTTTGTCGACCAGCCCTTGCGCCGAAATCGAAGGCCAGCCGGGGATGTCGTAGATCGGCTTTTCCGGATAGAGTTCCGCGCATTGGCCGCCGGGCTTGTCGAGGATATCGATCAGGTGGCATTTCATGTCGAACAGGCCGAGTTCGAACACGGCGAAAAGGCCGACAGGCCCTGCCCCGACAATGAGAACGTCCGTCTTGATTGCTTCGGTCATGCGATGTGTCCCCATGGGAATGGGATGAGACTGCATGAGCCGTGACCTGCTGCCAAGCAGCCAATGTCAAAAGAAATGGAGTGTAGGCTGAAGGCGTATTGAGATACAGGTCAGGCCGAGCCGAAAACGGTGGGTTCCGAGAACCGGAGCGGAGCGTACTTTTCGTACGTGAGCTCAGTTCTACTGCGACGCAGTAGAACGGGGAAGCGCAGGAAACCGCCGTTTGCAGGCCGGCATCACCTGAATATCAACACGCCTTAGCCCTGGCGCTCGGGCACCCGCACGACCAGGCCGTCAAGCGCGTCGCGCACCTTGATCTGGCAGGACAGCCGCGAGTTCGGTTGGACGTCGTAGGCGAAGTCCAGCATGTCCTCTTCCATCGCCTCCGGCTCGCCGACTTCCGCCGTCCAGGCTTCGTCGACGTAGACGTGGCAGGTCGCGCAGGCGCAAGCGCCGCCGCACTCCGCCTCGATCCCCGGCACGGCGTTGCGGATGGCGTTTTCCATGACCGTCGAGCCGTTTTCGGCGTCCACGTCGAATTGTGTGCCGTCATGGGCAAAGAAGGTCAGCTTGGTCATTTGTCACCTGAAGGGAGTTTCGCCCGAGATAATCACTCCGGCAGACAAGTCAACTGCCGCGCGAAAGCGCCGCTCCGTGACGTTTTTCCACAAACCGGGTCAGCGATTGATGGCGGCGATGAAATCGCGCACTTCGTCGATCAGTTTGCCGAGCCGCTTGAGGGTCTGGGCGTTATCCGGCTGCCGCTCGATCTCGGTGGCACAATCGGCGATGGCAAAGGCACCGACGCCGCGAGCCGACCCCTTCAACCCATGCGCCAGCAGAAGCCGGTCCTTGAGATCGGCATCGACTATTTTGTCGCGTACCGACAGCGCCTGCTGTACAAACAGCGCCAGCACCTCTTGCTCGAGGGCGCGGTCGCCCATCGTCTGCCGGGCAAGGTGTGCCAAATCGACCGGTCGGGACTGCCTGGTTCCCGAGACGTCGCCTCCGGGCATTGAAAAGGCAATGCCGCTTTCGCCACGCATGAACTCGAACTCCGTTTCTTCGGCCGCCTGAAAAACTAGGCGAATCCAATGGACAACGGGTTAATGGATGGCCCGGAAAAATGTTGCGAAAGCGGCGCCCAAATCACGCTTCCGTTAACCTTATATTTAAAGTTTTACGTATCCCGCGGAATGCATGTTTTCTTTACCCCCCTGTGTCATTACGATACGAGGGGTCCATTTTCAGCCTCCTGCGCGGGGTACGACAAAGACAATTATAAGCCCGCGGCAGCTAGTACAGGGTAGCGAAGGCATGGCAAAGAAACCAACGACGACGACGACGAGAAATCTCGACAGCGACGTGGCCAGGGAACTGGAAAAAGCGCTCGATCTCGACCTCAGCGGCGATATCGGCAGCGGCGATCTCGATATCGCGGCTTCGATGGAAGATCTGGAAGCGCAGATATCCCAGGCCGCCGACGAGCTGGCCCGCGAGGGACGCAACCAGAAGCCGGCGCCCGCCGCCAATCAGGCCGCCCCCATTGCCAATCAGCCCGCGAATGCCGCGCCGAAGGCCAAGCCGGCTGAACTGCGCCCTGTGGAGACACGCAATGGCAATGGCACGCAGCCCACGGGCTTTGCGCCGGCCAATGACGATCGCCAGAAGGATTACAAGACCCTCCTGCACAGCCTCAACCGGCGCGCCTCCAACACCGTCTACTGGATCGTCGCCTTTGTCTCGCTCGCCTGGATCGCGGGCGCCGGCGGGCTCGCCAACCTGCTGTTCGGACCGAGCATCTGGAAGATTCGCACCCTCGACCAGTTCCTTGCCCGTCCCGAGCTGATTGGCCTCGCCGTCGCGGCGATCGTGCCGATCATCCTGTTCTGGGCCTTCGCGGCCATGATTCGCCGCGCCCAGGACATGCGCATTGCCGCCCAGTCGATGACGGAAGTGGCTTTCCGCCTGACCGAGCCTGAAAACATGGCGCAGGATCGCGTCATGATGATCGGCCAGGCCGTTCGCCGCGAGGTGGCGGCCATGGGCGAAGGCATCGAGCGCACGCTGGCCCGTGCCGTCGAACTGGAAACGCTGGTCCACAGCGAAGTCAACCAGATCGAGCGCTCCTATTCGGAAAACGAGACCCGCATCCGTTCGCTGGTCGACGGGCTCGGCAGCGAGCGCGAGGCGGTCGTCACCCATGCCGAACGCGTCCGCGCCTCGATCGCCGGTGCACATGAGACGCTCAAGGATGAAATCGGCGCCGCCAGCGACATCATCCGCGACTCGATCCTCAATGCATCGACCAAGCTGTCGATGACGATCACCAATTCCGGCGACACGCTCATCGATCGCATCAATGAAAGCTCGATGTCGATCTTCGATTCGGTGGAGGGCCGGCTCGAGAACATCACCGACAGGCTTTCGACCTCCGGCGAGGCCTTCGCCAGCCTTCTCGACACGCGCATTGCCAAGCTGACGGACACGACGGACGGTCTGACCCGGTCGCTGACCGATCTGCTCGACGATCGCACGACCGGCATGGTGTCGCTGCTTGGCGGCGCCGCGCGCACTCTCAATTCGGAATTCGAAGCCAGCCTCAACGGCATCGAGCGCACGCTCGCCGAACGCGGCCAGGCGCTGATCAGCGAGTTCCAGACCCGCGCCGAGGCACTCGACACCGGCACGCAGAAGCTCAACGCCGCGCTCGAGGCCCGCGCCCGCCAGATCAACGAGACGCTGGTCGAGCGCGCCCGCGAAATCGCCCACACCTTCGCCGAAAGCAAGGATACGCTGGCTGCGATGATCGATCAGGGCAAGACGCAGATCGGCGCCGACATGGCCGACATCGTCACCTCGACATCGAGCATGCTGGAGGCCCGCGCCAGCGACTTTGCCGGCCGCATGGAAGCGGCGCGTCATGTCGTCTCGCGTTCCTTCGACAGCGACATCCAGCGGCTTGCCGACGCCCGCGTCGGCATCGAGGAAGCCGTCGAGAACCACAGCCGCAAGCTGTCCGAAAGCCGCGAGCGCATGGCGGCCGCCATGCAGGCGGACCTGGAGAAATTCGCCGAAGGCCGCGCCGGCATCGATGCCGCCGTGACCAACCAGGTGCAGAAGCTGGCCGAAGGCCGCAGCCTGATCGCGCGCGCCCTCGAAGAGGATCTGCGCAAGGTCAACGAATCGCGCGCCGCCATCGACGCATCGCTTGGCAGCCATCTCGAACGGCTGGAAGAAGGCCGCAACCGGCTTTCGCTGGCTCTCAACGAAGACTCAGGAAAGCTCGTGCAAGCCCGTACGATCATTGATGAAATGGTCGCCGGCCATGTTGGAAAACTCGCCGAAGGCCGCAACATCCTGTCGCGCGCCCTGGAAGCCGACCTCGGCAAATTGTCCGACAGCCGCGCCAGCATTGACGGGCTGGTCGCCGGCCAGGTCGAGAAGATCGCCGAGGGCCGCGCGGTGCTCGCCAAGGCCTTGGAAAACGATATTGCCGGCATCAAGGGCCTCATCGAGGCGCATTCGGCAAAGCTCGTGGAAGACCGCAGCCAACTCGGTCGTTCGCTCGAGGACGACCTCTCGGGCATCAGGGGACTGCTCGACGATCACTCGGGAAGGCTTGCCAGCGACCGCAGCCTGCTGTCGCAGACGCTCGAGGCCGACCTTGCCAAGCTGGCCGAAAGCCGCTCGAGCATCGACGGCCTCGTCGCCGGTCAGGTCGAGAAGCTGGCCGAAGGCCGCGACATTCTCAGGCGGGCGCTGGAATCGGACCTCAACACAATCAAGGGTGTCATATCGAGCCAGTCGGAAAGACTGGCGGAGGATCGCGGACAGCTTTCGCGGGTCCTTGAAGCCGACCTGCAGAATGTGAACAGCGTCATCGCCGACCATATGAACAGGCTGGTTCAGGATCGTTCGACCTTGTCGAAGGCTCTCGAGGATGACCTCGCAAAGCTCGCCGAAAGCCGCTCCAGCATCGACGGCCTGGTTGCCGGTCAGGTCGAGAAGCTGGCCGAAGGCCGCGACATTCTCAAGCGCGCCCTCGAAGCCGACCTCAACACCATTAAGAGCACCGTTGCCGACCAGTCGCAGAAGCTGGTCGACGACCGCGCCCAATTCGCCCGGGCGCTGGAAGCCGATCTCGAAAGCGTCAACAGCCTCGTCAATTCCCATGGCGAAAAGCTGGTGCAAGACCGGTCGACGCTGTCCAGGGCGTTGGAAGACGATCTGGCCAAACTCGCCGAGAGCCGGTCGAGCATCGACGGGCTGGTTTCCGGCCAGGTCGAGAAGCTTGCCGAAGGCCGGGATATCCTCAAACGGGCTTTGGAAACCGACCTCAATGCAATCCGGAGTACCGTTGCCGACCAGTCGCAGAAGCTCGTCGATGACCGCGCCCAGTTCGCACGTGCCCTTGAAGCCGATCTCGAGAGCGTCAGCGGCCTGGTCAGCAGCCACGCCGACAGGCTTGTCCAGGAGCGCTCGACCCTGTCGAGGGCGCTGGAGGATGATCTCGCCAAGCTGGCCGAAAGCCGTTCGAGCATCGACGGCCTGGTCGCCGGCCAGGTCGAGAAGCTGGCCGAAGGCCGCGACGTTCTCAAACGCGCACTCGAAGCCGATCTCGCCAAGCTGGCCGAGAGCCGTTCGAGCATCGACGGCCTGGTTGCCGGCCAGGTCGAGAAGCTGGCCGAAGGCCGCGACATTCTCAAGCGCGCCCTCGAAGCCGACCTGCAGATGCTGAGCGAAAGCCGCGGCGATATCGACGGCGTCATCGCCGGCCATGTCGGCAAGCTGGCCGAAGGCCGCAACATGCTGAGCCGCGCGCTGGAAGACGATCTCGGCAAGCTCGCCGAGACCCGCAAGGAGGTCGACCGCTCGCTCTCCGGCCACATCGACCAGATCGCCGCCAGGAGCACCGACATTTCGGCCGCGATCGCCGCCGATGTGGAGAAGATCGAGCAGGCGTTCAGCCGTCAGACCGGCATCATCGAGGAACGCGCCGGAACCATGGAGCGCGCGCTCACGACCGGCGTCGACAACGTTCGCAGCGTGCTCGAGAAGAGCGCGGTCTTCGTTGCCGGCGCCTTGCGCGACAAGGTCCTGGAAGTCACCAGCACGCTGCATGAGCAGGCCGGTGCGGCCTTCAGCGACGCCGACCGCAAGATCGCCGAGCGCGCTGAACAGACCTCGGCAGCGCTTTTGGCGCGAGCCGAAGACATTGCCCGCACCTTCGAGGAAGCCGATCGTCGCCTCCACGCCCGAGCCGAAGATACGTCCAACGCCTTGCTCGCTCGTGCGGACGACACCTCCAGCTCGCTGCTGGCGCGTGCCCACGAAACCGCCGATCGGCTGGCCGCCCGAGCCGGCGAAATCGCCGGCACCTTCGAGCTGGCGGACCAGAAGCTCGCCGCCCGTGCCCAGGAAACGGCCGAGCAGCTCGCTGCCCGCGCCCAGGATACCGCGGATCATCTGGCGGCTCGTGCAGGCGAGATCGCCGGCACGTTCGACGCGGCCGACCAGAAACTGGTCGCACGCGCCATCGAGACCGCACAGTCGCTGGCCGCACGCGCCGGCGACATCCTGCGCAACTTCGAGAGCGCCGACCAGCGGCTCGGCGTGCGCATCGGCGAATCCGCCGAGGCGCTCGCTGCCCGCGCCTCGGACCTTGGCCGCATCTTCGACGCCGCCGACCAGCAACTGGTCTCGCGCATCGCCGAAGGCTCGGACGCGCTGTCCAACCGCGCGTCGGAAATCGGCCGCATCTTCGACGAGGCCGACCAGCGCCTGGTCGCGCGCATCGCCGACAGCTCGTCGACGATCGGCGAGCACGCGCAGACCATCGTCGGGGCTTTCGCCACCACCGAGCAGAAGGTCGCCGACCGCGCGCGCCAGACCGGCCAGGAACTGGCCGTGCACGCCCGCGAAATCGAGCAGGCACTTGCCGGCGCCGACGAGCGCCTTGCGTCGAGCGCGGCGGCCGCGGCCGCCCGTGTCGAGGAGCAGATCGCCAGCGTCGAGAACCGCCTCGCCTACACCACCGAGACGATGGGCCAGAGGCTCAACGAGCAGGTGTCGAGCGCCGAGGCGCAGCTCGTTTCGCGCGCCAATGTGATCGCCGAGACGTTTACCGCTGTTGGCCAGCATATCGGCCAGAGCACCAACGATGCCGCCAAGACGATCGGCGCCAACACCCGCGAACTCAACACCATGCTCGCGGCGCGGTCGGCCGAAATGTCGAAGATCCTCGACGAAACCGCGCGGCCTCTGGTCGAGCGCTTCGCCCAGGGCGGCTCGGAACTGCAAAAGAGCATGGAAGAGGTCACCGAGCGCGCCACCGAGAAGCTGCGCAGCGAAAATGCCGCCCTGGTCAACGCGCTCGCCAGCCGCACCGCCGAGACTTTGTCGGCGGTCGAAGGCGCCCGCTCTTCGCTGTCCGACAGCGTTGCCGATCTCATCGGCCGCATGACCAAGTCCAGCTCGCAGCTCGGTCAGCTGATCGAGCAGGCCGCGGTCAATCTCGGCCAGGTCGACGAACGCCTGACCGGCAGCACGCAGAGCTTCGCGGCCACCACCGAAAAGGCGGCGCAGACCTTCGCCAGCTCGGCGCGTCTGGTCGATTCGAACACGACAAGGCTGACGGAACTGTCATCGTCGACCTTGCGCGAAGTGGCCTCGATCGCCACCAAGTTCGATGAGCACAGCCGCCTGCTGGCCAGCGCCTCGGACCTGTTGAGCTCGGCCCAGAGCAATCTCGAGCACACGCTCGAAAGACAGTCGTCGCTCGAAGACCTCGCCGTCGGCCTGGTCAAGAAGTCAGAAGATCTCGAAAGGGTCATGCGCTCGTTCGAAAACCTCGTCGGCCAGACGCTGCAGAACGCCGAAGGCAAGACGATGGAGTCGGCCGACAAGATCCGCAACGCCATCACCGACGTGGTCGATTCGGCAACCAAGCGCTTCGCCGACGCGACCGAGGAGATGCGGCGCACCGCGGGTTCTATCAAGAGCGAACTCGACCTCACCCGCGCCGAGCTCAAGAAAGGCGTCATCGAGATGCCGGAAGAGGCGAAGGAATCGACCTCCGCCATCCGCCGCGCCGTTTCCGAGCAGATCAACGCCCTGAAGGAACTTTCCGACATCGTCGCCAAGTCCGGTCGCGGCGGTGGCGACACCTCGGAGCCACGCAATCTGCGCCCGGCCCCGCAAACGCCGGCAGCACGTCCCGCCGAGCCGCCGCGTCGCGCGCCGGCTCCGCAGCCGGAGCTGCGTACGCCTCAGGCGCCGCTGGGCGGCGCCTCGCTGCGCGGCACGCTCGATCTCGAGCGTCCGGCCGAGGCGGCACCGCGCCAGCGTCCTGACGCCGGCGCCCGCACGCCGCAGGGCGGCTGGGTGCGCGACCTGCTGACCGCTGCATCGAACGATGCCGACCTCAGGCCGGCAACCCCACCCTCGGCGCCGGCGGAAGCGCCGCGCGCGGCCCCTGCCCAGCGCTCGCCGCTGCATGTCGTGGAATCGCTGAACTCGCTGTCCGTCGACATCGCACGGGCCATCGACCACGATGCTTCGATCGAGTTGTGGAACCGCTATCGGCGCGGCGAACGGGACGTCTTCACGCGCCGGCTCTACACGCTCAAGGGTCAGCAGACGTTCGACGAAATCCGCCGCAAATATCAGGGCGAGGCCGAATTCCGCGCCGCCGTCGACCGTTACTGCGACGACTTCGAGAAGCTGCTCAAGGATGTCTCGCGCAACGACCGCGACAACATCATGGCGCAGACCTACCTGACGTCGGATACCGGCAAGGTCTACACCATGCTGGCCCACGCCAGCGGGCGCCTGCACTAGGCCAAGAATTGAACAAGCGGGGCCATGGCCCCGCTTGTCTCCGAACTTCGGCACGCGCTAAACATCGTCGCCACCGCTACGAGCCGGGTACCGACCGTGAAGACGGCCATCATCTTCGACTGCGAATTTCTCTGCCTTGAGGGCTCGCAGCGCCGGTACTGGTGCGCGGCCCACGATCCCGACCCGGTCATCACGCAGATCGGCGCGGTCAGGCTTGGGCTCGAAGACGACTTTCCGCTGCTCGGCACGCACAAGGCCTATGTCAGACCGATCGACCGGTTTGGCCGGCGATATGCTCTCGACCCGTTCTTCACCAGACTGACTGGCATCACTGAGGAAAACATCGAAACCGAAGGGCGCGCGCTGGGAGAAGCCCTTGCCGAGGTCGACCGCTTTTCCGACGGCGCGCGCTTCTGGTCCTGGGGCAAGGACGAGATGAACATGATGGCCATCAGCTGCTATGTCGCGGGCATTCAGCCTTCCATCCCGGCCACCCGGTTCGATAATGCCGTCAAGCTGCTGATCGCGGCCGGCATGCCGATCGAGGATCTGGCGCGGACGCCGAGCAACAAGCTTGCGGACTATTATGGCGTCGAACACCCGCCATTGCAGGGCCACGACGCACTCGACGATGCGCTTTCCGTAACCTACACCTTGCAGCACCTGATGAAGGCCGGAAAGCTGCGGCCGGATGTCTTCGACCGCTTATAGCTTTTAGCTCGGGGCGTCTGGCCGGGTTCCGCTCAGATCACCGAATCCGTCCAGCGAACGATCTGCTTGGCGGCATCTCCGAAGGCATTGTCGAGCGCTTTCACATACGCAGGATTGCCGCTGCCAGAAACCGGCGCGGACGCGGTGAAGCTCTTGGAAGCACGCACCTCGCCGTTGCGATCGTTGAGCAGGCGCACGAAGAGGTCGACTTCGGCGTGCTCGCCGCCGTCGACGCTCACTTCGAAGGACCGAATCTCGACGATCACCTGGTAGTCGATCGCCAGTCCCTCGCCCGGCTTGCCGACGCCGGCAAAGCTGCCGGAGCGCTGGAAGGTCTCCGCCAGCCGCGCCTGCACGATCAGCGGCAGGCGGTCGGCCCATTGCGCACCCTTCAGATACTGGATCGAGCGGTCGGAGGGTTTGATGACGATGTTCTGGCTGTCCAGCGCCTTGAGCGCCGACGGCTGTGCGATCAGGATTTGCTTGCGGCTGTGGCCTTGGGCGTCAACCGATGGCGCCGAAAGCTCGAATGTGTCGAGCGGCGCAGGCTTGCCGCCCAGTACCGCACAGCCGGCAAGCGAAAGCGCAAGCAGCGCCGCAGCCGGTGTCAATCCACCCGTTCTCACCCACACCGACTTCACGCGCGATCCCCGTTGTCCCCGGATCGTAAGATCAACCCGCATCCGCAGTTCATGTTCTTGAGGCGTACCGATGCCGAAGTCAACGCCGGGCCCTGCCGTCGAATTGCCGAACCTCACCGTCGCCACCCGAAAGAATGCGCTGCGGATTGCGGCTGAGATCCGTGACCGCCTCCTCGATGCGGGTGATCGAGCGGCGGCTGTCCTGCACCAGCGCCTCGACATTCGACAGGCCCTGGCCGGAGAAGCGCGCCAGATTGTCGGTGATGACGCCAAGCCGCGCATTCAGCGTGTCGGCAACCTGCTTGAACGACTTCAGCGTATCCCTGGCGTCGGCCATCAGGCCGTCGGCCTGCCCCGAGCCGAGCAATTTATCGACCTTGGCGAGGATGCCGTCGACACGCACCGAGGCGTCATTGAGCCTTTGCGCCAGCTGCTTGGCATCCTTGATCGTCTGGTCGATGTCGTCGGCGCGGTTGGCGAACTTGTCGGTCACGGCTGCGATGTCGGCGGCGGCCTTGTTGGCGTTTTCGCTGGCCTTCTGGATGTTGGCCAGCGCCGCGCGCACTTGCGCGGGGTCGACGCCGTCGAGCACGCCGTCGACCTTGGCCAGCGTTCCCTGTGTCTGCTTGGCGAAGTCATTGACGGATCCGACGGCCGTATCGACATTCTTGATCACGCCGTCGAGCTGTTGCGATGTCTGCTTGAGGTTCGCGGTCACCGTATCGACATTGGCGACGATGCTCTTGATCTTGTCCCTGTCGACGGCATTGAGCAGGCCTTCTGCCGCCTTCAGCGTGCCGTCGAGCTTGCCTGACACGCCCTTCAGTTCGTCGGACAGCGCGCTGACACTGGACAGGAACTTGTCGATGCCGTCGGAATTCTTGGCCAGCGCATCGGAGAATGTCTGGACGTTCTGCACGGTCTGCGTCAGCGGCCCGCGAACATCCTTGGTGAAGCCCTCGAGTTCGCTCAACACCTTGTCGGCACGGGTGAAGATGTTTTGCGCCGTCTGCAGCAGATTGGTCACTGCGGAGGGATTGGCGACGATCTCGGCGACCTTGCCTTCCTTCTCGGCCTGATCGAGGAGCTTTACTTCCTTGGGGTCGGCGCCCTTGAGTTCGATATTGGCCTGCCCGGTGAGGCCGGCAAGGCCGATATCGGCCTGCGTCGACTTGGTGATCGGCGTCATCCGGTCGATCTCGGTGTCGGCGATGGCGACGGTCGGATTGTCGACGTCGATATAAACGCGCTTGACGTCGCCGACCTTGACGCCGTTGAACAGCACGAAGCTGCCGCGACCGAGGCCGGACGCCGAACCCGGGATGCGCACGCGCAGCAACGTCGTCTCGCCCCTGTCACCGATCGCCGCCGTCCAGTAGACGAAGGCGAACGCCGCCAGGATCGCAACCAGCGTGAAGATGCCGACAATGACGTAGTTGGCTCTGGTTTCCATTATTTCACTTATGGCTAAGCACGTGCGGTAAGATCAAGTTGGCGGGCGCGTTTTCCGCGGAAATAGGATTTCACCCACGGTTCCTCGCTTTTCAGCATGTCGTCGATGGTGCCTTCGACCAATACTTTCTTCTTGCCAAGCACCGCCACGTGGTCGCAAGCGGTAAACAGCGTGTCGAGGTCGTGCGTGACCATATAGACGGTCAGATCCATGGTGTCGCGCAGCTTGACGACGAGTTCGTCGAATTCTGCAGCACTGATCGGATCGAGGCCAGATGTCGGCTCGTCGAGAAAGACGATGTCCGGGTCGAGCGCCAGGGCGCGCGCCAGAGCGGCACGCTTGATCATGCCGCCGGAAAGTTCTGACGGGAATTTCTGCGCCGCGTCCGGCGGCAGTCCGACCAGCTCGATCTTGAGCAGCGCCAGTTCGTCCATGAGCTTGCGCGGCAGGTCGAGATATTCGCGCATCGGCACCTGCACATTCTCCTGCACGGTCAGCGCCGAAAACAGCGCACCATGCTGGAACAGCACGCCAAGACGCATGTCGATGCGCAGGCGCTCGATATCGCTTGCCTTGTCCACGTCGACGCCAAACAGCTTGATCGTTCCCGACTGTTTGGGCATCAACCCGAGAATGGTGCGCAACAGGACGGACTTGCCGGCCCCAGAAGCGCCGACGAAACCCAGGATCTCGCCGCGGCTGATGTCGAGCGAAAGCTTGTCGAGGATCAGCTTGTCCTCGATGGCAACGGTGACGTCGCGCACCGAAAGGACGATCTCGTTCTCGTCCTTTTCCGCCATCTTGATGCCGTTGCCCTTCGCCATCTGTCAGAACGCGATCGCTGCGTAGAACATGGCGAAAAGCCCGTCGAGGATGATGACGACGAAGATCGACTTCACCACCGAAGCGGTCACGTGCTGGCCGAGCGATTCGGCGCTGCCGCCGACCTTCATGCCTTCGACCGAAGCGATCGTGCCGATGATCATGGCCATGAACGGCGCCTTGATCAGCCCGGCGAAAATCGTGCTGAGATCGATGGCGACGCGCAATCGGTCGATGAATGCGGCGGGCGGGATATCGGAATAGAGCCAGGCCGCGAGAATACCGCCGCCGAGTGCGGCGAAATTGGCGATGATCGTCAGGCAAGGCAAGGCGATCACCAGCGCCACCAGGCGCGGAAAGACCAAGACGCCGATCGGATTGAGCCCGATGACCTTCAGCGCGTCGACCTCCTCGCGCATCTTCATCGAGCCGATCTCGGCGGTGATCGCGCTACCGGAGCGGCCGGCGATCATGATTGCCGTCATCAGCACGCCGAGTTCGCGCAGGATCAGCACGCCGACGAGGTCGACGACGAAGATGTCGGCGCCGAAATAGCTGAGCTGGTAGGCGCCTTGCTGGGCGACGATGGCGCCGACGATGGCCGACATCAGCACCACCACCGGAATGGCGCCGACGCCCATGCGGTCGATCTGGTTGAAGATTGCCGCCGGGTTGACGGCGTGCCCACGGCCGAGCTTCATCTGCGCGCCGCGGATGGTGGCGCCCAGAATGTTCATCGAGGCGAGGAAATCGTCACGCATCTCGTAGACGCGCCGGCCAACCGCCTCAAGCGCGCGAATGACGATGTTGGGCGGCCGCGCCGGGCGGGATTCGGGTTCGCGCCGGACAGCCTCGCCGACCGCGTCGAGCAGGATGGCGGCGATCTCGCTTTGGCCTTGCAGCCGGACCTCGACGTTCTTCTTCTCGAAGGCGCTGACCAGCCGGTCGATCAACCAGGCGCCAGCGGTATCGATCTTCTCGATTTTCGAAAGATCCAGCGCCAAGGTCTTGAAACCGCTTCGTTTCTCGATCTTACGCATGTCGGCGTCGATCAGCGCAACGGTCCGCGTCGTCCAGATTCCGGAAAACGCGCAGCCGAGCACGCCACTTTCCTCGCCGACCGCCACGCGTGGTTGGTGGTCAGCCTCCGAGGCAGTCCTGCCGCTTGCGTCGCGCTTGCCGATGGTCAACATGGCGTCCTGTTTAGCCTGACGGGTCCGACCTTGTCGATTTGCCGACACCCCTTCTCGCATAGCCGGAGCAGAAAAATATGGCGCGTGTCATTTCGGTTGAGGCCGAACGTTTTCCGATCGCCGGCACCTTCACCATTTCGCGCGGCTCCAAGACCGAGGCCGAGGTCATCACATGCACGATCGGCCAGGATGGTCATAGCGGTCGCGGCGAATGCGTCCCCTACAAGCGCTACGGCGAAACCATGGACGGCGTGCACGCCGCGATAGAGGCCATGCGCGAGCGGATTGCCGGCGGCATCGACCGGACCGCCTTGCTCGACGCAATGCCGGCGGGAGCCGCCCGCAACGCCGTCGACTGCGCCCTATGGGACCTTGAAGCCAAGATCAGCGGCAAGCCGGTGGCTGACACACTCTGGCCGGCGCCGCTGCGTCCGCTCGAAACCGCCTACACGCTGTCGCTTGGCGAACCCGAGGCGATGGCGGCACAGGCGCGCGCCAACGCCGGGCGGCCGCTGCTGAAGGTCAAGATCGGCGGCGACAACGACATCGCCCGGATCCAGGCAGTGAGGCAGGCCGCGCCGCAAAGCCGGATCATCCTCGATGCCAATGAGGGCTGGACCGACGACAACGTCGTCGCGAACCTGGCTTTTGCCGCGGAGCAAGGCATCGCGCTGGTCGAACAGCCCCTGCCCGCGGGCCAGGACGAAATCCTACGCCACATCGCCCATCCGGTGCCGATCTGCGCCGACGAAAGCGTGCATGAGGCGAAGAACCTGGAAACGCTGGTCGGTCTCTACGACGCCGTCAACATCAAACTCGACAAGTCCGGCGGACTGACGGCGGCACTCGTGCTGCGCGACCGCGCCCGCGAGCTGGGTTTTGGCATCATGGTCGGCTGCATGGTCGGCACGTCGCTGGCCATGGCGCCCGCGGTGCTGCTCGCCCAGGATGCCGATTTCGTCGACCTCGACGGCCCGCTGCTACTTGCCCGCGACCGCGTGCCGGGTCTCGTCTACCACGGTTCGCTCGTCGCCCCTCCCGATCGGGCGCTTTGGGGCTGAGCGCGCGGCGAGCCCGATAAGCACCAGCCCGGCGATCGCGATCGGGATCATCACCAGGAACCCGTCAACGCCGAGGCGGTCATAGAGCGGGCCGGAAGCTAGCGTAACGGCGGCCATGAAGAAGCCGTTGAAGAAATAGGCGATGCCTTGCGCGGCCCCCGTGCGCTCTTCGGAGACGGTCTCGGCGATCATTCTCTGCAGGCCGATCAGCACCATGGCGACAGACACCGAATGCAACGATTGCACGGCGAAGAAGCCGGCGATGCCGAGGCCGAGCGGCCATACCAGTGGAAAGATGATCCAGCGCACGATCGAACCGATGCCGGCGATCACCATCACCTTGACGACCGACACCGAGGCGAAAATGCGGTTGAAAAACAGGAACATGCAGACTTCGGATACCACGCCCCAGGCCCACAGCAGGCCGACCACGGAATCGCTGATGCCGATCGATTTCCAGTAGATGGAAACGAAGCCGTAGAGGAAAGCGTGGCTGGCGGTGATGATGCCGACGCCAAAGGTGAAGTAGAGGAAATAGGCATTGAACAGGCTCGGCGCCGCGTGCTGGATTTCCGCGGCCGAAAGCGGCGAGGCCTTGCGCGGGCGCCCCATGCGCGGCGCGAACAGGGCAGCGGCAAGCGCCGCGGCGAGCGCCACGAATATGATCACCGGCACGGCTTTGGCTCCGGCCTCCGCCAGGATGAAGCCGCCCACGACATTGGCGCAGAGATAGGAGATCGAGCCCCATTTGCGCATGGCGGTGTAGTTCGAGCCGAAACGGCGCACTCCGGACAAGGCCAGCGAATCGGCCATTGGCGAATGCGGCGTCCAGACTATCGTCAAAAGCAGCGATACGACCAGCACGATCGCGTAGGTCGCCGGCAGGAAATAGCCGGCCGAAATCATCATCGTTGCCGCGACCAGCACGATATAGACGTTGGCGCGGTCCTTTGCCCGGTCGGCGAGCGCCGTCAGCATCGGCGTCGTCACAACGCGCAGGAACATCGGCGCCGCAAGGATCACGGCGATCTGTTCAGCGCCGAAACCTTTCGCCTGCAGCCAGAGCGGAAAATAGGGCAGATGCGTGCCTTGCGACACGAACAAAGTCGCGAAGATCAGGCTCATGCGCAGTTCGAAATGGCGCGGCTTGACGAGCTGTTCTGGCGAAAGCGGCGGCAGGGACATGAATCGATCCAATTACGCCGCGCTCGATCGGCTGGCGACGTGATCGATCCCTTAACATGGCGGAAAACCAGGCGAAACCGGCTGGACCAATCGATTGACGCTTAAAAGTCGTCGCGGCCCTCGCATCAGGCCGCCTGCCCGACCCGATCCTCGATGAGCATCGGGATGAAAGGTTCGTCGAACGACTCCGGCAGCACCTGCGCCCAGGTCAGGATTTCCATCCGGCCATCGAAGTGCTCGACCACGGCCGTGCAGCTTTCCACCCAGTCGCCGGTGTTGATGTAGCGCACGTCGTCGAAATTCTCGATCGCCGCATGGTGGATATGGCCGCAGATGACGCCGTCGACATGCGAGCGGCGGGCTTCCTCGGTCAGCACGGTCTGGAACGAGCCGATGAAGTTGACCGCCTTCTTGACCTTGACCTTGGCCCAGGACGAGAACGACCAGTAAGGCAGGCCGAGCAATTGGCGCAGCCGCGTCACCACCCGGTTGACGATCATCGCCGCGTCATAGGCATGATCGCCGAGATAGGCGAGCCAGCGCTGATTGTGGACGACGGTGTCGAACTGGTCGCCATGGATCACCAGCAGGCGCTTGCCATCGGCGGTCTCGTGGATGGCGCGGTCGGCGACGACGATGCCGCCGAAATGCACGCCCTGGAACTGGCGGGCGAATTCGTCGTGATTGCCGGCGATATAGGTGATCGAGGCGCCCTTGCGCGCCTTGCGCAGCAATTTCTGCACGACGTCATTGTGGCTTTGCGGCCAGTGCCAGCTGCGCCGCAGCCGCCAGCCGTCCACGATGTCACCGACCAGATAGATGATGTCGGCATCATGGTAGCGCAGGAAATCGATCAGGAACTCGGCCTTCGCCGCCTTCGAGCCGAGGTGGACATCGGAAATGAACATGCTGCGGAAAGTGCGGGGCTCTTGGCCTGACATCGCGATTTCACCCTTGCTTTCGCGCAGCCTATGCCCCGATTCATGCAACAACCGTATGACGGTTGCGATTGGTCCAGCCTAAGGACTAGCTTGCCGGCCAAATCACAGGAGAAATCGTCATGGATCTTGGTATCCGCGGAAAGAAGGCCATCGTCTGCGCTTCGAGCAAGGGTCTTGGAAAAGGCTGCGCCATGGCGCTGGCCGAGGCCGGGTGCGATATCGTCGTCAACGGTCGCAATGCCGAACTGGTGGCCAAGACCGCCGCGGAGCTGCGCGAACGCTACGGCGTGGCGGTGACGGAAGTCGTCGGCGACGTTTCGAAACCCGAGGTGCAGAAAGCGCTGCTCGCCGCCTGCCCGGAACCCGATATCCTCGTCAACAACAATGGCGGCCCGCCGCTGCGCGATTTCCGCGAGCTCGATCGCGCCAAAATCCTCGAAGGCGTCACCCAGAACATGGTGACGCCGATCGAGCTGGTGCAGGCCGTCCTCGACGGCATGGCAAAGCGCGGTTTCGGCCGCATCGTCAACATCACCTCGCTGTCGGTCTATGTCCCCATTCCAGGTCTTGACCTGTCGTCGGGCGCGCGCGCCGGCTTGACCTCCTTCCTTGCCGGCGTCGCGCGAACCGTGATCGACCGCAACGTCACCATCAACAGTCTTCTGCCCGGCAAGCTTGACACCGACCGGCTGCGCGGCCCGCATGAGGCCGGCACCGTCGAGGACCCGGCCGCTGCCGCCGCGCGCAAGACCCGCATCAGCGCCGATGTGCCGGCCAAGCGGCTCGGAACGCCGGAGGAATTCGGCCAGATCTGCGCCTTCCTCTGCTCGGTCCATGCCGGCTATCTCACGGGCCAGAACATACCGGTCGACGGCGGCCTCTACGTCAGCGCCTTCTGATCACGCGCAGCGGGACGCAGCCGTCGGCAGTGTCCCGCTTCTGGCTTTCCGACCACGAGGATGCAACACGAACCTATTCAGATGTCATTGAGCCAACCGACACTGCATCTCCTTTGCGGCAAGATTGCTTCCGGCAAGTCGACGCTTGCGGCCCGACTTGGCGCCCTGCCCGACACCGTCATTATCAGCGAAGATCATTGGCTTTCCCGGCTCTATCCAGGAGAGATTGTGTCGGTTGCCGATTACGTCCGCCGTTCTGCTCACCTGAGAAACGCGATAGGACCGCATCTGGTGGATTTGCTGAAATCAGGCGTCTCGGTCGTCCTGGACTTCCCAGCGAACACCACGGCAAATCGAATGTGGATGCGAACGATATTCGATGCGGCGGGCGCCGCCCATCAGCTCCATTATTTTGATGTGCCCGATGCGGTCTGCAAGGCGCGTCTTCGGGCGCGAAATGCAAGCGGGAGCCATGAGTTCGCGGCGACCGACGCGGAGTTTGATCTTATCACCAGCCACTTTGTGGCACCGGCGCCTGAAGAAGGCTTCAACGTCACGATCCATAGGTAATAAGCACGCTTGCAAAGCCTGTTGCCTCATCACCGCCGCTTATGGCGGCTGCCGTAAAATCCAGCCTTTTCAAGAGTTCAATCAAGCCCCCAGGGCGGAATTATTCTTGCATGAAACCCGCATAAGCATTTGATATAAAACTCTTTCCGATACCTCGACACTTAAAGCTGCCGGCGCGTCAATTAGCGTCGCGAAAAATCTCGGCCCCATGCTAAAAGGACTCCCGACACAGGTTTCGAGGGAGCGGCCGCATGGAAGGCGAGAACAAGAAAACGGCACGTTCGGACCTCGACGAAGCCGCCCTTTACTTCCACAAGCACCCGACGCCGGGAAAGCTCGAAATCCAGGCAACCAAGCCGCTCGGCAACCAGCGCGACCTTGCGCTTGCCTATTCGCCCGGCGTGGCGGCGCCTTGCCTGGAGATTCGCGACAATCCGGCAACCGCTGCCGACTACACCGCGCGCGCCAACCTCGTCGGCGTCGTCTCCAACGGTTCGGCCGTGCTCGGCCTTGGCAATATCGGTCCGCTGGCCTCCAAGCCGGTCATGGAAGGCAAGGCGGTCCTGTTCAAGAAGTTCGCCGGCATCGACGTCTTCGACATCGAGATCGACGCGCCCGAGATCGAGCGCATGGTGGAGACCGTCGCCGCGCTGGAACCGACTTTCGGTGGCATCAACCTCGAGGACATCAAGGCGCCGGAGTGTTTTGAGGTCGAGGAACGGCTGAAGGCTCGCATGAGCATACCAGTGTTCCACGACGACCAGCACGGCACCGCCATCATCGTTGCCGCCGCCGTGCTCAACGGGCTGGAATTCGCCGGCAAGACGATCTCGGACATCAAGGTCGTCACCTCCGGCGCCGGTGCTGCCGCCCTTGCCTGCCTGAACCTTCTGGTCTCGCTTGGCGTGCGTATCGAAAACATCTGGGTCACCGATCGTTTTGGCGTCGCCTACAAGGGCCGCACCGAAGAGATGGACCGCTGGAAAGACCCCTATGTGAAGGACACCGAGGCACGCACGCTGGCCGATGTCATTCCGGGCGCCGATGTCTTCCTTGGCCTTTCGGCCGCGGGCGTGCTGAAGCCGGAACTTCTGCAGCACATGGCGCCAAAGCCGCTGATCCTGGCGCTGGCCAACCCCAATCCGGAGATCATGCCGGAAGAGGCGCGCGCGGCGCGTCCCGATGCCATGATCTGCACTGGCCGCTCCGATTTTCCCAATCAGGTCAACAACGTCCTGTGCTTCCCCTACATCTTCCGCGGCGCCCTTGATTGCGGCGCCAGTGCCATCAATGAAGAGATGAAGATGGCCGCCGTGCGGGCCATCGCCGCCCTTGCCCGCGAAGAGCCGTCCGACGTCGCCGCGCGCGCCTATTCGGGCGAGACGCCGATCTTCGGGCCCGAATTCCTGATCCCCTCGCCCTTCGATCCGCGGCTGATCCTGCGCATCGCGCCGGCCGTCGCCAAGGCGGCCTGCGACACCGGTGTGGCGACACGGCCGATCACCGACTTCGCCGCCTATATCGACAAGCTCAACCGCTTCGTCTTCCGTTCCGGCCTGGTGATGAAGCCGGTGTTCTCATCCGCCAAGGCATCGAGCGCCAAGCGCGTCATCTATGCCGACGGCGAGGATGAGCGCGTGCTGCGCGCCGCACAGGTGGTGCTCGAGGAAGGCATCGCCGAGCCGATCCTGATCGGCCGTCCGCACGTCATCGAAGTCAGGCTGAAACGCTACGGCCTGCGCATCAAGCCGGGTGTCGATTTCGGCCTGATCAACCCTGAGGATGATCCGCGCTACCGCCATTATGTCGACCTGCTGATCGAGCTTGCCGGCCGGCGCGGCGTCACCACGGAGGCCGCGCGCACCATGGTGCGCACCGACAATACGGTGATCGCGGCACTGGCCCTGAAGCGCGGCGACGCCGACGCCATGGTCTGCGGCCTCGAAGGACGCTTCGAACGGCACCTGCGCAACGTCACCCTTATCATTGGCCCCCGCGCTGGCATTAAGGACCATGACCTGTCGACGCTGTCCATGCTGATTTCGCAGCGCGGCATCATCTTCCTCACCGACACGCACGTCTCCGTCGACCCGACGGCCGAGGAGATCGCCGAGATGACCGTGCTGGCGGCCGAGGAAATCCAGCGCTTCGGCATCGAGCCGAAGGCGGCGTTGCTTTCGCATTCGGATTTCGGCTCGCGCGATTCGCCAAGCGCGCTGAAAATGCGGCAGGCGGCGGCGATCCTGGCGCGCATCGCGCCGGAGCTGCAGTGCGACGGCGAAATGCATGCCGATTCCGCTTTGTCGGAGCATCTGCGCCAGCGCGTCTATCCGCATTCGCGGCTGAAGGGCGAAGCCAATCTGCTGGTGTTCCCGAATCTCGATTCGGCCAACATCACGCTGACAGCGCTGCGCGCCATGATGGATGCGCTGCATGTCGGGCCGATCCTGCTCGGCACCGACAAGCCGGCGCACATCCTGACGCCCTCGGTGACGTCGCGCGGCGTTGTCAACATGACGGCGCTCGCCGTGGTCGAGGCCGCGCACAAGGCGCAGGCCATCGCCAATCTGGACTAGGCTGAAGCCGGCTTCAGCAGGGTCGGCCTGGTCTTGCAGGCGGCAGCGCCCTCATGTGACGGCAACAACCCCTTGCAAACCGGGGTGTTGCCGTCCAGCAACTTGCGATTGCGTAAATTCGGCCTTGGCCGGAAGCGGATTTCGCGGGGAAAGCCGACCTGATATGGTTGCGTATCTGATTTGACGGCGAGGACGTCATGAAGGGCCTGCTGCTCGCATCCGCATTGCTGTCGCTGATCGGCGGACAAGCTCTGGCTGCGGACGCCATCAGTGCCGAGCCGGCAACCGTCCATGACTGGTCCGGCGTCTATGTCGGCGGGCAGATTGGCTATGGTTTCGGCAGGACCGACGCAACTTACAATTCGCCGAACACCCCAACAATCCGAGGCTCGCAGAACTACGATACCGATGGTTTCCTGGGTGGCGTGCAGATCGGCTACAACTACCAGGTCAACTCCGCTGTTGTGGGCGTCGAGTCCGATTTTTCCGGGGCCGACATCAAGGGGCACTCCGACGAAATCAATGTCGGCGGAGGCGATGTCTACGACACCAAGGTGGACTGGTTTGGAACGCTTCGCGCCAGGGCGGGCTATGCGTTCGATCGCACCCTGATCTACGGCACCGGCGGCCTGGCGTTCGGAAGCGTCGAAAACCAATATCTCGGCGGCCCCTTGAACAGCTTTTCCGAGAAGAATACCAAGGTCGGCTGGACCATTGGCGGCGGACTGGAGCAAGCGATCACGGACCATTGGTCGGCAAAGTTCGAATATCAATATGTCGATCTGCGAGACCAGACCATCGACTATGCCCCGAACTCCAACACCACGTTCGACAACACGTTCAACGCAGTCAAGATCGGCATGAATTACAAGTTCTGACAGTCGGTGAAGCGGTCTGCCGTGCTCCCGTCGCTCTTCTGCCGATTGAAGCCGCCGCTGCCGCGACCAAAGGGCTTTCGGCCAGCCGCCGGATCGCATCCGAAATAGACGATTAACCGGCAACGGGGTAGCTTGGCGGACACAGGCCAGCGGGATTGAGGCGGATGACAAGCGGAGGGTTGAAGCGGGCGCATGCTGCCATGCTGCTTGGCCTGCTGCTGTCTGGCGCCACTTTCACCGAACCACAGGCCGCCTCGCGGGTTTGCCGTCAGTTGGAGGCCGATCTCGCCGCGGCTTCGCGTGGCGGCGGCGGTGGTCCGGCAATGATCCGCAAATACGATGCCGCGATCGACCGGCAGCGCGAACAGATCTCCAAGGCCCGCAGCCAGGCGGACAATGCCGGTTGCGGGTTTTCGCTGTTTTCCCGCAACATCAATCGATGCGCCGGGCTCAACGCCACCATCGACCGCATGAGCGCCAATCTCGACAATCTCCAGGCCAAGCGCGCCCAGCTCGCCGGCGGCGGCGGCGGCGGCTCGCGTCGCGACCGCGGCCGCATCCTGGCCGCGCTCGACGCCAATGGCTGCCGGGACGACGCGGTTGCGCCGCGCCGCGCGCCGCTGCAGGAAGCCGACCGTGGAGAAGAAGACGGCAACGCCAACCTGTTCGACCAGCTTTTCGGTGGAGGCGGCCAGCCGAGCGACACGCTTGACCAGCCGGACGATACCGGCGAGGAACGCAATGTCAGCCGCGTCCTGAACCTGCCCGGCATTCCGGACTTTGCGGGCACGGGCGGCGAGTTCCACACCACCTGCGTGCGCACCTGCGACGGCTATTTCTTCCCGATGTCGAATGCCGCCACGGCCGGCGATTTCGAGCGTGACCAGAAGAATTGCGAATCGAGCTGCCCCGGCACCGAAATGCAGGTCTTCTATTCGCGCGGCATGGACGACGATTCGGCCTCGATGACGTCATCGGTCACCGGCAGGCCCTACAGCGAACTGCCGACCGCCTATCTCTACAAGCAGTCCAACATGTCGCGGCCGCCGGCCTGTGGCTGCAATGCCGCGCAGAACTTCCAGATCATTGGCGGCAACCCGCCCCCTCCGCAGCAGTCGCAGCCGGAGACGGACGCGGCACCGGTCGTTCCAATGCCGGCCTCCAAGCCCGATCCGGGCGCCGACCCGGAAACCCTGGCTAACAGGGACGGCGGGCTCGACCGCGAGGCCGTCAAGCGGCTTTCCGCCAAGCCGGTGACGTCGCCCGTATCCGCACTGCCGCCGGAGCAGCGCAAGGTCAGGGTCGTCGGGCCAACGTTCCTTCCCGACCCATCAGCGGCAATAGATCTGCAAGCTCCGGCCCCGAAGGCAGTCCGGTAAGGGCAAGCCTCAGCGGCATGAACAGCCCCTTGCCCTTGCGCCCTGTCGCTTCCCTGATCTTGCCGGTCCATTCCTTCCAGACCGTGCCGTTCCAGGGCTCTTCGGGCAGGACTTCGAAGGCCTGTCCGAGGAAGTCACGGTCATCCTCGGAGAACTCCGGCCTGTCCTGCGGCCCCTCGCGCAGGATGCGCCACCAGCCCACCGCGTCGGCGAGCCGGTCGAGATTGCCGCGCACCGCCAGCCAGAACGGCTCGGCCTGCTCGCCCGAGATGCCCAGCACCATCAGCCTGTCGCGCGCCTCGTCGAACGGCATATGGTGCATCAGCACGCGGTTGAGCACGAACAGTTCGTCCGGGTCGAACTTGGCCGATGATTTCGAGGTCGCTGCCGGGTCGAAATGGCCGGCGAGTTCGGTGAGGTCATGCGCGGCCGCGACATTCTCCGAGGTGCCGACCAGAACGGCGAGCGACGCGACGGCCATCGGCTCGATACCATCCTCGCGCAGGCTTTCGATGGAGAGTGCGCCGGTGCGCTTCGACAGCCCCTCGCCCGAAACGGTGGTCAGAAGATTGTGGTGGCCGAAGACAGGCGGCTCGGCGCCCAGCGCCTTGAACAGCGCGATCTGCACGCCGGTGTTGGTGACATGGTCGTCGCCGCGGATGACATGGCTGACGCCCATCTCGATGTCGTCCACGACGGATGGCAGCGTATAGAGATAGGTGCCGTCCTCGCGCACCAGCACTGGATCCGAGAGCGACGCGAGATCGACGGTCTCCTCGCCGCGCACCAGATCGCTCCACTGGACCTCGGTGCGCTCCGGCTGCAGCGGATCCCCAGTGAAATTGGGCAGCAGGAAGCGCCAGTGCGGCCGCCGGCCATCGGCCTGGTATTCGGCCACCTGCTCATGGGTCAGTGCCAGGGCCTCGCGGCCATAGACCGGCGGCAGGCCGCGCGTGCGCCGCACCTTGCGTCGCAGATCGAGTTCTTCCGGCGTTTCGTAGCAGGCGTAGAGAACGCCCGCCGCCTTCAGCCGCTCGACCGCGGCGTCATAGACCTCGAAGCGCCGCGACTGATATTCGGTGGCATCCGGGAAAATGCCCAGCCAATGCAGGTCGTAGAGGATGGCGTCGGCGAATTCCTGCTTCGAGCGGCCGATGTCGGTATCGTCGAAGCGCTGGATGAAGCGGCCCTTGTTGTTGAGCGCAAACAGCCAGTTGAACAGAGCGGTGCGCGCATTGCCGATATGGATGCGGCCGGTCGGTGACGGGGCGAAACGAACGGTAACTGTCATGAGCGGGGCGTACCGGATGCCTTTGTGATTGACAAGATGCGCCCCCGCACCGTGCCGCAGACATAGAACATGATGCGCGCGATGAAAAGACTAAGGCCATGCGAGGCGAATGTCCCTTATGCGATCATAACAGCTGGTTGAAAGCCATCAGCGGCCGAAATCGTCGGAGCTGAGGCGGGTCCAGCGGTCGCCCACCAATCCACCGATGAAGATGTCGCCGGAACGGACCGCTTGCGCGACCTCTGGGATGCGCGAGCGCACCATCGTTCCCCCGGCATAGCGGAAGAAAACATTCTTGTAGCTGAAGAGCTGCGGCATGAACCTGCTCTGCGTCTGCCCGATGATGCCTGCGCAGCCCATAGTCCACGCGTCCGCGATCAAGCCATCCAGCGTCGCACCCCAGTGAGGTCCGGAAGACTGGATCTGCAACAGGTTGGCGATGCCGCCGGCCTGACCGTAGAAAGCGTAGCAACCGAGCATTTTACCAGCTTCGTCGAAAGTCCCGCCGAAATGAAGAGGGCCGTCGGCCCGCTTCTCGGCCGCCAGCGCGAGCAGCCGTGGCAGTTCACCATCCTGCCAGCGCGGCCGAAGGGCGTAATCGGACAGGAGGGTCGGCAGCCGCTCCGCAAACTGCGCGGCATCCATCGGTTGGCGATGGATCCGGTGTGACGAGGAATGCTCGACGGGCGGCTCGAACCTTTTTCTCGCAAAGGCGTCGAATGCCCTGGCGCAAGGATCGAGTGCGAAACGAGGCAGGCCCGGCCATCTGGCGCGCATCGCGGCGGAAGCCACCGCGGCCGGGCGGAAAATGCGGGTCCATCCCAGACAATGCACCGGCAGGAGCTGGTATTCATCGGGCGTGCGAAGGCCAGGGATACCCGGTTGGCCGAATCGGTCAGGTGCAGATCGAATTCGCCCTGATGCACGGCACGCAGCAATTGCGGTCCGGCCGAGCCGTGATCGGTGCCAGTGTCGGCCATCAGCGGACCGATGATCGCCGCATTCAGAACCGCTCCGTTGAGCTCGTAGCGGGCTTTCAGGACACCGAGGAACCCGCCCAGATCGCCCTGCGGGTTGATCTGGACAAGAGCGTTGCTGGCGCCGGGTTGGCCGGCAGGGTCGAGATAGATCTTCCTCATATATTCGGCCACCTCCACGATGGCGCGATCGTGAAGGTGGCGCCGCCGCCGGCGAAACTTCGTCAGGAAGAGTGCTGCGACGCGCTCGAGATCGTCGGCTGCGAGTGGCCGAACCGTGCCGTGGTGCGCCGCCTGCACCGACGGCGCAGCCACCCTTTCCACACCGGTATCTTCGGAAGCAAGATGCATCGTGAAGCGGAAATCCAGCGCTGACCAATCTGATCGCAGGATATGGGCTTACGCCGCCTGGGTTGCTTTTGCGTAAATATGCGGCAACCAGCGGTAGAAAAGACGTGTTGTGCCCGGGCATCATAAACAACGTCTAAACTGCCGGGATGCCAGGAGCATGCCGCGCAAGTCACTCCAGCTGATAGCACCGGGTGGAGACGGCCTCCGGCCTAAGCTGGAGGCCATCTCAGGTCAGATGACCAGTCCCTTGGTCAGTTCGAGTGCCTGACGCTCGAACAGGCGGCGGTAGATACCGCCCTTCAGCCGGATCAGTTCGTCATGCGAGCCTTCCTCGACAATGTTGCCGCGGTCGAAGACCAGCAGCCTGTCGAGCGCCCGCACCGTCGACAGCCGGTGGGCGATGACCAGTGTCGTGCGGCCGACCATCAGCCGCTCCATCGCCTGCTGGATCAGCACTTCCGATTCAGAATCGAGGCTCGACGTCGCCTCGTCCAGGATCAGGATGCGTGCATCGGCCAGGAAGGCGCGCGCAATCGCCACGCGCTGCCGCTCGCCGCCCGACAATTTCACGCCACGTTCGCCGACCAGCGTGCCATAGCCCTTCGGCAGGCTGGTGATGAAGTCGTGCGCGCTCGCCAGCCTGGCGGCATGCTCGATCTCCTCCTGCGTCGCGTTCGGCCTGGCATAGGCGATGTTTTCGGCCAGCGAGCGATGGAACAGGATCGGCTCTTGCTGGACGATCGCGATCTGCCCGCGTAGCGAAGCCTGCGCCACCTCAGAGATATCCTGGCCGTCGATCAGGATCTTGCCCGCATTGACGTCATAGAGCCGCTGGATGAGCTTGACGAAAGTCGTCTTGCCCGAGCCGGAGTGACCGACGAGCCCGACGCGTTCACCCGGCGCGATATCGACCGAAAAGTCGCGATAGAGCGGCGACCGGTGATTGCCGTAGTGGAAGGTGACCTTGTCGAAGCTGATCGCCCCTTGCGTGATCCGGATCGGCCTGGCGCCGGGCCGGTCCTCGATGCCGAGCAGTTCGGACTGGAAATCGACCAACTCCTCCATGTCGTTGATCGAACGCTGCAAATTGCGGATATGCGTGCCGATATCCCTGAGATAGCCCTGCAGCACGAAGAACGAGGTGAGCACGAAGGCGACATCGCCGGCGCTCGCCTGCCCCCATGACCACAAGAGCAGCGACAGGCCGATGACGGCGGCGCGCATAACCAGCAGCAGCACCCCTTGCGTGGTGCCGTTGACGGTGCCGCGCACCCAGGTGCGCCGTGTGCGCGCCCGCCATTTGGCGACCACCCTGGCAAGGCGGCGCTCTTCACGCTCTTCGGCGCCGAAGCCCTTGACCACGGCATTGCAGCTCACCGCGTCGGCGAGCGAACCGCCAAGCCGCGTGTCCCAGGTGTTGGCGAGCCTTGCCGCCGGCGCGACATAGCCAAGCGACAGCAGCGCCGTCACCATGATGAACAGCACCGAGCCGGCAGCGACGACTACCCCCATCAGTGGCCAGAACCAGCCGAGCAGCAGCGTCGAGCCGACGAGCATCACCACCGACGGCAGCAGCGCGATCAGGATGGTGTCGTTGAGCAGGTCGAGCGCCCACATGCCGCGCGTCACCTTGCGCACGGTCGAGCCGGCAAAACTGTTGGCGTGCCAGTCGGTGGAAAAGCGTTGGACGCGATGGAAGGCATCGGCGGCGATGTCGGCCATCATCTTCAGCGTCAGTTCGACAATGCCCATGAACGCCAGGTTGCGCAGCACCACGCCGGTCAGGGCAAGCGCCATGAGGATGAAGAACGCCGTCATCGCGGCATTCCAGGCAATGGCGTCCGCACCGGCGCTGCTGGCGACGGCGTCGACCAGCCGGCCTGAATAGAGCGGCGTCAGCACGTCGGCCAGTGTCGACAGCAGGAAACCACCCATGATCAGCGAAAGCCGCCAGGGCTGGCGCCGCCAATGGGTGAACGTGAAACCAAGAACGCTGCGAAAGGCGCTCGCGCGCAAATCGATCTTGAAACGAGCCATGATGTCATTCGGGCGCAAACGAGCCCGATCCCAGTAAGGTCGAAAATTGAAGAAGCCGCGCAAGGGGCCAATGAGTGCCCAGAAGCGGAATGGCATATTTTGGCGTCACGCCCGTAGTCGGGCGGCGACCGGCATCGGCATAAGCCTGTGCTCAATCCGGCTCCGGCGCAAAGGACGAACCTTCGCGGAGCGCCGGTAGAGACCTAGGCTTCGCGGCCTCGCATTACCATTTCAAATACTGCCATTCGGACCTCCCGCAAATGAATCGCGGAGCGGTCCTTATAGAGACGCTCTGATGCATCGCCAAGACAAGCCTTGCCCAAAAGCGTATCTGGTCCAACCAGTGCGATGATTTTGCAACAACGGCGATGACGGCTTCCGCCGCGTCCCAGTCACTGTGGCGTGCGGTCCAGGCGCATGTATCGGCCGTCCGTCGATGCCTTGAAGCCCAGCTTTTCGTAGACCCCATGCGCATCACCGGTCGACAGGCTCCAATGCGAGACCGTGCCGAGCTCGGGATGATCGATGAGTGCCTGCACCAGCCGCTGGCCAATGCCCTGCCCGCGGTACTCAGGCCAGATGATGATGTCGGCGAGATAGGCAAAGACCGCGCGGTCGGTGATCGCCCTGCCGAAACCAACCTGTTTGCCATCCATATAGGCGGCGGCGCAGAACGAATTGGCAAAGGCCCGGCGATGAAACGCATCGCTGCGCCCAGCGCCCCAATAGCTCGCCATCAAAAGGTCTGAGGTCGCGCGAAAATCGATCCGCGCGAGGTCGAAGCTGATCTCGCAGTCCGGCATGCTGTATCCCCACCCCGTGTTTTCGCGTGTTTGCGCCAACGGACGAACGCTTATCCACGATCCCTGAAGCGGTTGGTGATGGGATAGCGGCGGTCGCGGCCGAAATTCTTGCGGGTGATCTTCACCCCCGGTGCCGCCTGCCGGCGCTTGTATTCGGCGATGTAGAGCAGATGCTCGACGCGCGTCACCGTCGCCCGGTCATGGCCGCGCGCAACGATGTCGTCGACGCCCATCTCGTTCTCGACCAGGCATTCGAGAATATCGTCCAGCACCGGGTAGGGCGGCAGCGAATCCTGGTCCGTCTGGTTCTCGCGCAACTCCGCCGACGGCGCCTTGTCGATGATGTTCTTCGGGATGACCTCGCCCGACGGCCCGAGCGCGCCCGGCGGCACATGGCTGTTGCGCCAGCGCGACAACGCATAGACCTGCATCTTGTAGAGGTCCTTGATCGGGTTGAAGCCGCCATTCATGTCGCCATAGAGCGTCGCATAGCCGACCGACATCTCGCTCTTGTTGCCGGTCGTTACCACCATCGAGCCGAACTTGTTGGAGATCGCCATCAGGATGGTGCCGCGTGCCCGGCTCTGCAGGTTTTCCTCGGTGATGCCTTCCTTGGTGCCTTCGAAGAGCTGCGTCAGCGCATGCAGGAAACCTTCGACCGGCTCGAAGATCGGCACGATGTCATAGCGGCAGCCGAGCGCGCGGGCGCAATCCTCGGCGTCCTTGAGCGAATCCTTCGACGTATAGCGGTAAGGCATCATCACGGCGCGCAGCCGCTCTTCGCCGAGCGCGTCTACGGCAAGGGCGGCGCAAATCGCCGAATCGATGCCGCCCGACAGGCCGAGCACGACATTCTTGAAGCCGTTCTTGTTGACGTAGTCGCGCAGGCCCAGCATGCAGGCGCGGTAGTCGGCCTCCTCCCGCTCGGGGATCTTCGACATCGGCCCTTCAGAGCAGACCCAGCCGTCCTCCCCGCGCTTCCATGTGATGACGTCGACCGCTTCCTCGAACTGGCTCATCTGGAAAGCCAATGTCTTGTCGGCGCCGATGGCAAAGGATGCGCCGTCGAAGATCAGTTCATCCTGGCCGCCGAGCTGGTTGGCATAGGTGATCGGCAGGCCGCATTCGATGACCTGGCGAATGACGACCTGGTGGCGGACATCGATCTTGGCGCGATAATATGGCGAGCCGTTGGGCACCAGCAGGATTTCCGCCCCGCTTTCCGCCAGCGATTCGCAAATGCCGACATCGCCCCAGATATCCTCGCAAATCGGAATGCCGATGCGCACGCCACGGAAATTGACAGGTCCCTGGATCTCGGGTCCAGCCTGGAAGACGCGCTTCTCGTCAAACTCGCCATAGTTCGGCAGGTCGAGCTTGTAGCGCTCGGCGATGATCTTGCCGCCATCGGCAACGATGATCGAATTGTGCGTGCCGCTCTTGCGCTTCAGCGGCGTGCCGATGATGAAGCCGGGGCCGCCATCCGATGTATCGGCGGCAAACTCCTGCGCCGCCTTTTCGCAGGCCTTCAGGAAGGCCGGTTTCAGCACCAGATCTTCCGGCGGGTAACCGGCAAGGAAGAGCTCGGTGTAGAGCACGAGATCGGCGCCCTGGCGCGCGGCATCCGCCCTCGCCTCACGGGCTTTGGCGAGGTTGCCGGCGACATCGCCGACGGTCGGGTTGAGTTGGGCGATCGCGATGCGCAGTATGTCGGGCTTCTTGGTCATGCCCGCTGACTTAGCGCGGCAAAATTCGCCTCGCAATGGCGTTCGCTTGGACCAACCCCTGACCGATTGATACAATCAATCGTGTCGGACCGATTGACACGGTCAGTCGTGTCGGATCGCTTAGTCGTCGCCCATATATTCGCGCAGCGACTGCGGAGAATGGTTCTCGCCGATCGACATGGCCAGGATGCGCGAAATGTGCCGGCGCGGCAGCCTCGTGTCCGCCACCCATTGATTGATCTCGGTCTGGATCTTGTCGAGATCCTTCTTCGAAGTCGGGCTTTCGGCAATGTCGAGACCGGCGTCCCGCAATGCCGCCGCCATGTCGCCCGAAATGACGAAGGCATCCCAGCCCAGCCAGCGCAGGAAATACTGGCCTGTATTGCCGCCCAGCCGGCTGCCATGCTTGCCGAGATAGGCCATCAGCCCGACCTGGTCGTCGGCAGGCCAGTTGGCGAGGAATTCACCGAAGCCGCCGTGCTCCTTCGACACCCGTTCGACGAAAGCGGCGTTGTCGCGCACGGATTTGATTTTCTGCGGGTTGCGCACAATGCGCTGATCGGAAGCCAGATCGTGCCAGAAATCGTCAGGCTGGAACAACAGCCGCTTCGGCTCGAAGCGCAGAAACGCCTCCTCGAAACCCGGCCATTTCTGTTCGATGACGCGCCAGACGAAACYGGCGGCAAAGACCCGCTCGGCCATGGTCGAGAGAATGCGATCGTCCGGAATGTCGGCGACCGCGGCATTGTCGGGCACGGGCCCGAGCAGCGTTGCAAGCTCCCCTTCGCCGCCCTTGCGTTTTGCCGCGCGCAGGCGAATTTTCTGGAAATCGGCCATGGCTCCCTCGCTATTGGCGTGAATGTAACACTTCCCGCGAGAGCCGGCAGCCTCTACGTCTATCTCCACTGACGACGGAGACGGCCATGTACAAGACAATCGACGATATGGCGAACCGCTGGCTCAAGCGACGGCCGGACGGCCTCAGCCAGTTGGAAAGCCGGGTGCTGCAATCGGCGCTCGAACGCACCACGATCTCTCGCGACACCAACAAGGCGGTCGCCTTCCACCAGACCTTTGGCGACCGGCTTGCCGATACGATCGCCCGCATCGGCGGCTCCTGGTCCTTCATCCTGGGCTTCATCGCTTTCCTGATCGTCTGGACCGCCGGCAATGTCTGGCTTTTGACGCGCGATGCCTTCGACCCCTACCCGTTCATCTTCCTCAACCTCGTGCTGTCTATGGTCGCCGCCTTGCAGGCGCCGGTGATCATGATGGCGCAGAACCGCCAGACCGAACGCGACCGCATCGACGCCGCCCACGATTACGAGGTCAATCTGAAGGCCGAGATCGAGATCATGGCGCTGCACGAAAAACTCGATGAGCTGCGCCACAGCCAGATCATCGGCATGCGCGAAGAGATCATGCGGCTGGCGGAAGTGGTCAAACGCATCGACGAGAGGCTGGCGCAGCAGCAGTCGGCCTCATGACCGACGCGATCCATCATTTCATCGAACAATATGGGTTGCTTGCCGTCTTTCTCGGCTGTGTCGCCGAAGGCGAAAGTGCCGCCATCCTCGGCGGATTCTTCGCCCACCAGAATGTTTTCGTGCTGTGGCATGCGATTGTGGCGGCGGCGCTCGGCGCCTTCCTCGGCGACACCTGCTTCTTCATCCTGGGCAGAAGTTTCGCCGACAACCGCCATGTCGTCAGGCTGCGCAGGCGCCCAGGATTCCGCCGCGCCTACCGTCTGCTCAATACCCATCCCAACATCTTCGTGCTGTCGAACCGCTATGTCTACGGCATGCGCCTTGTCGGCGGCATCGCCGCAGGCCTGTCGACCATAGCAGCGCCCCGCTTCGTCATTCTCAACGCCATCTCATCGGTGATCTGGGCGGTGCTGTTCAGCACGATCGGTTATGTCTTCGGACTGGGCGCCGAGCATTTCGTCGGCCAGGCGCTGATGCGCCACGAGCGGCTGTTCATCGGGCTCGGCATTGGCCTCACCGTGGCCGTGCTTGCCTGGTTTGTCGCCCGCCACGTCGCCAAGCGGGAGCGTCGTCGGGAGCAGTGATGCAGTCGGTGTCCTGGTCGTTCAGGAGGTCAGATCGGAAAGCCGGTGATCCGCTCGATGAGCGCGATGCCCCAGACGCCGGCGACGATGACAACCGAGATCAGCACCGCCAGCGAGCCGCAGTCCTTGGCCAGCTGGATGTCGACATTGAACTCCCGGCTGAAGGCATCGCAGGCCGCCTCGATGCCGGTGTTCAGCACCTCGACCATGATCAGCAGCAGCACCGCGCCGATCAGCAAGGCATAACCACGCCAGGACACCGAAACGAACCACGCCGCGGGCAGAGCGAGCACCAGCAGCATCAGTTCTTGCTGGAAAGCCTTCTCGCTGGCGGCCAGCTTTCGAAACGCCCGCACCGAATTGAAAAAAGCGTCGATCAGCCGCTGCATGCCCAAACCTCTTTCCCGATTACCGGCACGAGATAAAGCAACGGCCCGATCAAGGGAATAAGGTGTCTCGTCCAAAATTCATTCAGCGACCGCTATCGAGGGCGTCGACTTTTCAAACTGCGGCAGCCCGTCGTCGATCGAATAATAGTCGCCCTTGTCGCCGACGAAGATATGACAGTCGCCCTTGAGGCCCGTCGGCTTGTCGAACGCTCCCGCCATGACCGAAATATAGTCTTGCGCCCTTGGCTTCCAGAAAAGCACGGACCCGCATGCCTTGCAGAAACCGCGCCTGGCGAAAGCCGACGCCTCATACCAGGTGATGCTTTCCGCGCCTTCGACCACGATGTCGGCGTCGGCGACATTGGTCGCGGCATAGAAATGCCCGCTTTGCTTCCTGCATTGCGAGCAATGACAGTAGACGACGCCGCGCAGCGCTCCCCTTGTCCGGAAGCGGACCGCTCCGCACAGGCATGATCCCTGGTGACTATCGCTCATTTCGGCACTCCTTGGAGAAACCTCGCCCAGCTTCGCTGCCAGGATTCCAGCTTTGCGGTGGTTGCGCGCAAGCAAATGCGACATCGATTGGCGTGACAAAATTCCAAATTCAGTCTCATTTCCATCAGCACAACACGCGGATTTGGAAATCAAATTCGGCAAAACCGGATGTTATCGCGCAAGGGTGGTACAAAAAATTGCGCTACTACAGCCACAGGTAGAGAAAACCTGTGGAAGTCGTGCGAATTAAGGAAACTTTAGCGCCACTGCATTTATGGTCCCATCAAGCGAAGGTCGCGGGTGGGGACGCGTCTCTTCGCAAGATGTTCTGGACTATCGGTCGCGCTCCCCAGCTCGGCGATCAATGGAACCCGCGAAAATTCCGCGCCGGGATCCGAGGGGAAGAGTGGATCAGAGATGCAGCCGGCAGTAGCCACAACCGAACGAAGCACCGACATCGCAGCCACGGTTGTCACGACCATGCGCCAGCTTGGCGTCCTCGGCCTGCCGCGCAACTACGAGATCTTCTACGAGGCATTGAGCGGCACCAATCGCGAGCTCAGTCTCGCCGTCGTGTCGCTTAGCAGCCGGCCGACGCAGGATGAGCTGGATAAGATCGGGCGCGCCTTCTTTGCGCAGAACCACGGCCCGGGCATCGTCGAGCATGCCAGGGACGTCATTGCCAGGGAACTCGAGGAGGTCGCGGCGCTGTTGCGGAGCGAACGCAGCCACATCGAAAAATACGGCAGGATTCTCGACGAGACATCGAACGGCCTGAGCGGCCGCAGCCTGCTCTCCCAGGATTTTCTGCAGAAAATCGCCAACGCCATGGCCGTTGCCACCAATTCCACGATCGATCACGGCAAGCAGATCGCTTCGACGCTCAGCGACAAGACGGCCGAGCTCGAAAGCGTCAAGTCGAAGCTCGAGGAATACAAGCGGCTGGCCGATACGGATCCGTTGACTCAGATCTGGAACCGCCGCGCCTTCGACAAGGAAATCACCCGGATCTATAACAGCAACAAGGGTATCCTGTTCAATGCCTTGATCCTTGCCGACATCGACCGGTTCAAGGATATCAACGATCGCTACGGCCATCCTGTCGGCGACAAGATCATCCAGATCATCGCCGAGATTTTCCAGACCAGCATTCGCGGCGACATGTTCGTCGCCCGCACCGGCGGCGAGGAATTCGCGCTGATCATCGAAGGCGCCAGCGAAGACGCCACCTACGATGTCGCCGAGCGCATTCGCGCCCTGATCGAGCAGACGCCGTTCACCAGCAGCCAGACCGGCATGAATTACGGCACCGTGACCGTCTCGATGGGCATCTGCATGGCATCCGAGGCCGAAGGCCCTGAGGATCTCTACACCAAGGCCGACCGAGCGCTCTACCGTTCGAAAGTGAGTGGCCGCAACCGCGTCACCAAGCATTCGACGATGGCCGGCCGCGCCGGCAAGAGCTGGCTGCTCTACAAGAAGGACTGACGCTGGTCGCCGTTCACCGGCAATGCACGCCAATTTCCAATTGGATGGCAATGCCCGACTGGGTGCCGTCTCGATCAGATATTGACACGGGCCTAATCAGACATAGGCGAAGCCGGCCGCGATCACGCCCACGGCGCCTAGCGCCAGCGAGCCGATCCACGGCCAGCGCCTGCCACGGGTGATGATGGAGAGCGTCGCGACGGCGATCGAGATGTGCAAGAGCGTCACCGCAAACGTAAGGGCATGGTGACGGTGTTCGCGCACGTCGCTATCGCGCAGCTTTTCATCGACCTGCTTTTCAAATTCGGTCGCCTTGGCCTGGATGTCCGCGCCATCGGCCTCATTGCGCTTCGCGGCTGCCTGGAATTGGTCGGTTCCGGGGCCACCCATCGCCGCCGCGATCTCATAGCTGTTCTTCTTGATGCTCTTTGCCTCGAAGAAACTCCACTGATCGCTGGCCTTGTTCTGGAGATAGGCCGCCTCGCTCTTGTCGTTGATCGCCTCCGCGGTTTCGAGCGACTCGAAGCTGCCGACCGTCGCGGCGAGAACCGCCAGCACAGCTATGGTGACGGAGACAGTGATCAGAAAGGGATTTCCCTCATGCGCGGCATGTTCGGCATGCTCGGCGTTCTCGAGGTGCTCCTGGGTAGCGTCTTCCATTGCCATTCGTCGAATCCTGGCCCGCGATGATTGGGTTCGGCCGCGAACCTTCACCTCAATCTTGGTTTTGCAGAGGTCGCGTCAGCATAAATTTTCGTAAGGTTTGACGTGACGACCGTCTGGACAACATCCTGCTGGAACAAGAAAAGGCGCCGGATTTCTCGGGCGCCTTCGCATGTTGGTCGATTTGGGAGCGGCAGGTTCAGCCGTTGGCGACCTGCTTGTGCTGCACGGGGTGGCTTTTCTTCAAGAGATCCGACACCAGGAAGGCCAGTTCGATCGCCTGGTCGGCATTGAGGCGCGGGTCGCAATGCGTGTGGTAGCGATCCTGCAATTCCTCCGCAGTGATGGCGCGGGCGCCGCCCGTGCATTCGGTGACGTTCTTGCCGGTCATCTCGACATGGATGCCGCCCGGATGCGTGCCTTCGGCGCGGTGCACCTCGAAGAAGGTCTGCACCTCCTTCAGGATGCGGTCGAACGGTCGTGTCTTGTAGCCGGCGGCCTCGATCGTATTGCCATGCATCGGGTCCGACGACCAGACGACGCTGCGGCCTTCCTTCTGCACCGCGCGCACCAGCTTCGGCAGATGGTCGGCGACCTTGTCGGAGCCAAAGCGGGCGATCAGCGTCAGCCGGCCGGGCTCGTTCTCGGGGTTGAGCAGGTCGATCAGTTCCAGCAAGCCGTCAGCAGTCAGCGACGGGCCGCATTTCAGGCCGAGCGGGTTCTTGATGCCGCGGCAATATTCGACATGGGCATGGTCGGGCTGGCGGGTACGGTCGCCGATCCAGATCATGTGGCCCGAGGTGGCGTACCAGTCGCCGGAGGTCGAATCGACGCGGGTCAGCGCCTCCTCATAGCCGAGCAGCAGCGCTTCATGGCTGGTGTAGAAATCGGTCTCGCGCAGGGCGTAATTGGTTTCCGAGGTGATGCCGACAGCCTTCATGAAGTCCATCGTCTCGGTGATGCGGTTGGCGAGCGACTCGTACTTTTCGCCCTGCGGGCTGTCGGAGACGAAGCCGAGCATCCAGCGATGCACATTCTCCAGGCTGGCATAGCCGCCCTGCGCGAAGGCGCGCAGAAGGTTGAGCGTCGCGGCCGACTGGCGATAGGCCATTTCCTGGCGGGCGGGATCGGGGATGCGCGATTTCTGGTCGAACTCGATGCCGTTGATGATGTCGCCGCGATAGCTCGGCAGCGTCACCTCGCCCTTGGTCTCGTTGTCGGACGAGCGCGGCTTGGCGAACTGGCCGGCGACGCGGCCGACCTTCACCACCGGCTGTGCGCCGGCAAAGGTCAGCACGACCGACATCTGCAGGAATACGCGGAAGAAGTCGCGGATGTTGTCGGCGCCATGTTCGGCAAAGCTTTCGGCGCAGTCGCCGCCCTGGAGCAGGAAAGCGTCGCCGTTTGCGACCGCCGCGAGCTGCTTCTTCAGCTTGCGCGCTTCGCCGGCAAAGACCAGCGGCGGATAGGTGGCGAGTTGGGCTTCGGTGTTCTTCAGCGCGGCAAGGTCCGGATAGGCAGGAACCTGCTTTATCGGCTTTGCTCTCCACGAATTCGGCGACCATTTCGTCATCGCTGCACCCAACACTCTTTCCGGCGAGCACCCTCGCCCGCCATTTCCGCCCCTATATGGGTTGGCGGCTCCATACACGAAGCCGATTTCCTATTCTAGACTGGAATTTCAGCGCTGACGAATGGGTCGGGTGGGCTACGCTGCCTTCTCCACCAGCCGCGCGAGCTGCGTCATGACCACGGCCGAGCCAGCCAGCCGTTTCTCGGCTGTCGGCCAGTCGCGAGTGAAGACGACGCTGTGATCCGGCCGGATCTTGGCCAGCGAGCCCTGTTCGCCGATGAACTTGACCAGGCCGACCGGGTTGGAGAATTCGCGCTTGCGGAAATGGATGACGACGCCTTTCGGCCCGGCATCGAGCTTCTCGACATTGGCCTTGCGGCAGAGCGCCTTGATGAAGACGATCTTCAGGAGATGCTTGACCTCGTCCGGCAGCGGGCCGAAACGGTCGATCAGCTCGGCGCCGAAAGCGTCGATCTCCTCGGTGTTCTCGAGGTCGCCGAGGCGGCGGTAGAGCGCCAGCCGGAGCTGCAGGTCGGGCACATAGCTTTCCGGGATCATCACCGCCGTGCCGACGGCGATCTGCGGCGACCAGCCGCCATCCTGGACCTCGCCGGAATCCTTCACTTCGGCCACCGCCTCCTCCAGCATCTGCTGGTAGAGCTCGAAGCCGACCTCCTTGATATGGCCGGATTGCTCTTCGCCCAGAAGATTGCCGGCGCCACGGATGTCGAGATCATGGCTGGCGAGCTGGAAGCCCGCGCCCAGCGTGTCGAGCGATTGCAGCACCTTCAGCCGCCGCTCGGCGGTGTCGGTGAGCTTGCGGTTGGCCGGCAGCGTGAACAGCGCATAGGCGCGCACCTTGGAGCGGCCGACGCGGCCGCGCAGCTGGTAGAGCTGCGACAGGCCGAACATGTCGGCGCGATGGATGATCAGCGTGTTGGCGGTCGGAATGTCCAGGCCGGATTCGACGATGGTGGTCGACAAAAGCACATCATACTGGCCGTCATAGAAGGCATTCATGATGTCGTCGAGTTCGCCGGGCGGCATCTGGCCATGGGCAACCGCTACCTTTAACTCCGGGACGGATTCCTTCAGAAAATCATGGATTTCGGCGAGATCGCTGATGCGCGGAACCACATAGAAGGAGTGGCCCCCACGGTAGCGCTCGCGCAGCAGCGTCTCGCGAATGACCAGCGGATCGAAGGGCGAGATGAAGGTGCGCACCGCCATGCGGTCGACCGGCGGCGTGGCGATCAGCGACAGTTCGCGCACCCCGGTCAGCGCCAGCTGCAGCGTGCGCGGGATCGGCGTCGCCGACAGCGTCAGCACGTGGACATCGGTCTTCAGATCCTTCAGCCGCTCCTTGTGCTTGACGCCAAAGTGCTGCTCTTCGTCGATGATCAGCAGGCCGAGATTCTTGAACGAGATCGACGAACCGAGCAGCGCATGGGTGCCGACGACGATGTCGACCTGCCCCTCGGCCAGCGCCTTCTTCGTCTCGGCCAATTCCTTGGCGCCGACCAGCCGCGAGGCCTGGGCGACGCGGATCGGCAGGCCGGAAAAACGCTGCGAAAAGGTCTTGAAGTGCTGGCGCGACAACAGCGTCGTCGGCACCACAACCGCGACCTGGAACCCTTCCATCGCCGCGATGAAGGCGGCGCGCAGCGCCACTTCGGTCTTGCCAAAGCCGACATCGCCGCAGATCAGCCTGTCCATCGGCTTGCCGGCGCCGAGATCGTCGCGCACCGAGTCGATCGCCGTCTGCTGGTCATCGGTCTCCTCATAGGGGAAACGGGCGGCAAACTCGTCATAGAGGCCCTCGGCCGGCACCAGTGCCGGCGCCGCGCGCATCTGCCGTTCGGCGGCGATGCGGATCAATTGCCCGGCCATGTCGAGCAGGCGCCGCTTGAGTTTGGCCTTGCGCGACTGCCAGGCGCCGCCGCCAAGCTTGTCCAGCGTCGCCTCGGCGCTATCCGAGCCGTAGCGCGACAGGAGCTCGATGTTCTCGACCGGCAGGAACAGCCGGTCGTCGCCGGCATAATGGATTTCCAGGCAGTCATGCGGCGCGCCGACCGCCTCGATGGTGCGCAGGCCGATGAAGCGGCCAATGCCATGGTCGGTGTGGACGACGATATCGCCGGCTGAAAGCGCAGAGGCCTCCGCAATAAAGTCGGAGGCGCGCTTCTTGCGCTTGGAACGCCGGATCAGCCGGTCGCCCAGAATGTCCTGTTCGGCAACGACGACCAGTCTTTCGGTCTCGAAGCCGGATTCGAGCGGCAGGACGGCCAATGCCGCCTGCCCCGGCTCGAGTTGTTCGGCTTCGGCCAGCGTCTCGACCTGCTTGAGATTGCCGAGATGATGCTCGGTGAGAATCTGGCCGAGCCGGTCGAGCGAGCCTTCCGTCCAACCGGCGATGACGATGCGGCGGCGCGCCGCGCGCTCGTCGGCGATATGCCTGACGACGACATCGAAGACGTTGACGTTCGGATCGGCGCGCTCCTCGACGAAGCTGCGGCCATGGCGCGAGCCGGCGTGGTAGACCTTTTTCGCGCCGGCATCGGGCGCGTCGAAGGGCGTGAAGTCGATCGCTTCACGCGGCCCGAGCGAGGCGATCAGGTTTTCCGGCGACAGGTAAAGCAGATCCGGCGCCACCGGCTTGTAGGGCACGGCATCTTTCAGCGCAGCGTCGGCCTGCTTTTTGCGCGCCTCGTAATGGTCGAGGATCAACGTGTGGCGCTCGGCCAGAGCCTCATGCGCCAGATGGTCGAAGATGACGGGCGTGTCCGGCAGATAGTCGAACACCGTCTCCAGCCGCTCATAGAAGAACGGCAGCCAGTGCTCCATGCCGGCGAAGCGCCGGCCTTCGCTGACCGCCGCATAGAGCCCGTCGTCGCGCTGCGGCGCGCCGAAGGCTTCGATATAGGAGCGGCGGAAGCGGCTGATGGTTTCCGGCGTCAGCGCCACTTCGCTCATCGCCTGCAGCGCCATCGACTTGCGCTGGCCTGTCGTGCGCTGAGTGGCGGCGTCGAAGACGCGGATCGATTCCAGCGTATCGCCGAAGAAGTCGAGCCGCAGCGCCTCGGTCCAGCCTGGCGCGAAAAGGTCGAGAATGCCGCCGCGCACCGCGAATTCGCCGATGCCGCGCACCGTCGGCACGCGCTCGAAACCCGATGTCTCCAGCCGCGCGATCAGCGCATTCATGTCGATCTGGTTGCCGGGCCTGGCATGAAAGGTCTGCGCCTCGACCAGGTCGGCCGGCGGAATGCGCTGCAGCAGGGCATTGGCGGTGGTGAGGATGACGGCGCGATGCGGCTTCTTCGCCAGCGCGATCATCGCCGTCAGCGCATCGAGACGCTTGGCGGCGGCGTCCGAGCCGGGCGAGACGCGGTCGTAGGGCAGACAGTCCCAGGCCGGCAGTTCCAGCACCGGCAGGCCGGGCGCGGCAAAGGCCAGTGCCTCGATGATAACAGGCAGACGCTGGCCGTCGCGCGCCACGAACAGCACCGGCTTGTCGGGCGCGATCTCAAGCGCGGCCTGCACCAGCGCAAAGGCCTCGTAGCCATCGGCGACACCGTCGACGATGAACTGACCGGCGCGGCCTTTCGGCAGACCAATGGTGGGAATTAGGCTCATCAAATCACGGTCTTTGTTTGCCGCAATTCCTGTGGGAAAACCGCTTCGCACTTTTCCTGGAATTGCTGTTGGTCAGAAAGTCATGGTCCGGCGGGACGCCAGGATCTTTTGCAGGACAGGACAATCGATATCCGCCGGAATCGGACGCTCACCGGTGATCAGCGGCAGGAATTCGGTGTCGGAAATGTCGAGGAGCCTCTCATATTGGTCGATTTCCTCAGCCGTCAAGGCGCCGATCTCGGCGTCGGCGAAGGTGCCGAGGATGAGATCCATCTCGCGCATGCCGCGATGCCAGGAGCGGAACAACAGCTTGCGGCGGTGAGCGTCCAGCCCCTCGCTTGATCGTTTCGTTCCGGTCATTGTGGCGCATCCTCACTTGCTGCGGCGCATATAGCGTGGATAGAAGGGGCTGTCAGCCTTGCGCTGAGGCCGTCGCGACATAAGCTGACATCATGCGTCCTTCCATCCTCGATCCGCTGTTCGTTCCGATCACTTCGCTTGCCGGCGTCGGGCCGAAGGTCGGCGCGCTGATCGAGAAGGTCGTCACGGCCGATCTTGGTGATCGCGCGGCCCGCGCGGGCGACCTTCTGTTCGTGCTGCCGCATACAGTCATCGACCGTCGCAGCCGGCCGGGCATCGCAGGGTCCGCGGAAGGCCAGATCGTTACGCTCGACGTGCGCATTGACCGCCACCAGCCGCCGCCGCGCGGCAACAGATCCGTGCCCTACAGGGTCTATGCCCATGACGATACCGGCGAAATCGGCCTGACCTTCTTCCATGCGCACGCCGCCTATCTCGAAAAGGCAATGCCCGTGGGCGAGCATGTCGTGGTCTCGGGCCGCATGGAATGGTTCAACGGCCGCCCGACCATGGTCCACCCCGACCATATCGCGCTGGCCAGCGAGGCGGAGAACCTGCCGCTGGTCGAACCGGTCTATCCGCTCACCGCGGGCCTCTCGGGCAAGGTGTTGCGCCGGGCGATCGGCCAGGCGCTGGCGCGTCTGCCCGAATTGCCGGAATGGCAGGACGGCGCCTTCATGCGCCGGCACACCTTTCCCACCTTTGCCGACGCCCTTACGCGCATCCACAATCCGGCCGACCCGATCGATGTTTCCGTCGACGGCGCCGCGTGGCGGCGTCTTGCCTATGATGAGTTGCTGGCGGGCCAGGTCTCGCTGGCGCTGGTGCGGGCAAAGATCCGCCGCCTGTCCGGCCGTCCCCTGGTCGGCGACGGCCGCATCGTCGATGATCTGCGTGCGGCCCTTCCCTATTCGCTGACCGCAAGTCAGGAATTCGCGCTGGCCGAAATCAATGCCGACCTTGCCGACCCCGAGCGCATGCTGCGGCTGCTGCAGGGCGATGTCGGCTCGGGCAAGACGGTGGTCGCGCTGCTTGCCATGGCGCGCGCCGTCGAGGCCGGCGGCCAGGCGGCGCTGATGGCGCCGACCGAAATCCTGGCGCGCCAGCACCTGGCAACGATCACGCCTCTGGCCGCCAAGGTCGGGCTGCGCACCGCCATCCTCACCGGCCGCGAAAAAGGCCGCGAACGCACCGAAACACTGGCCGGCCTGGCCAGCGGCGAGATCGACATCGTCGTCGGCACCCACGCCCTGTTCCAGGAGGCGGTGACCTTCCACGATCTGGTGCTGGCAATCATCGACGAGCAGCATCGCTTCGGCGTCCACCAGCGGCTCGCCATCACCGCCAAGGGTGACGCGCCCGACATGCTGGTGATGACGGCCACTCCCATCCCGCGCACGCTGGTTCTGACCGCCTTCGGCGACATGGATGTCTCCAAGCTGACGGAAAAGCCCGCCGGCCGCCAGCCGATCCGCACCGTCACGCTGCCGCTGGAGCGTCTCGACGAACTGGTTGGCCGCATGGAGGATGCCGTCGCCGGCGGCCAGAAAATCTACTGGATCTGCCCGCTGGTCGAGGAATCCGAAGAGATCAAGCTGATGTCGGCTGAGGATCGCTTTGCTTCGCTGAAGCCGCTGTTTGGCGACCGCATCGGCCTCGTCCACGGCCGTATGAAAGGTGCGGAGAAGGACGAGGCGATGCGCGCCTTCAAGGAGGGCGAGACCCGTATCCTGATCGCAACCACGGTCATCGAGGTCGGCGTCGATGTTCCCGATGCCACAGTCATGGTCATCGAGCATGCCGAGCGCTTCGGCCTCGCACAACTGCACCAGTTGCGCGGCCGCGTCGGGCGCGGCGACAAGCCCTCCTCCTGCGTGCTGCTCTACAAGGATCCGCTCGGCGAGACGGCAAAGCGCCGGCTGTCGGTGATGCGCGAGACCGAAGACGGCTTTTTGATCGCCGAGGAAGACCTCAAACTGCGCGGCGAAGGCGAGCTTCTCGGCACCCGCCAGTCCGGCACGCCGGGCTTCCAGGTAGCGCGCATCGAGGCGCATGCCGATCTCCTGGAGGCTGCCCGCGACGATGCCAGGCTGATCCTGTCACACGACCCGGAACTGCAATCCGACCGCGGCGAGGCGCTGCGCCTGCTGCTTTATTTGTTCGGTCGCGACGAGGCCGTGCGGCTCCTGCGCGCCGGATGAGGCCCTAGCGGCGGATTGGCGACCGTTCCGTTGATCGGTTCGCCATTCAGCGTCACCATCTTGCTTTTCACTTCCGGCGCCACCAGCCCGGCCGAGACGATCAGCTTGGCGCCGTCCTCGATCGTCATGTCGAGCAGCACGATGTCCGACTTCAGCACATACATCAGGAACCCGGTCGTCGGGTTCGGCGTGCAGGGCATGAACACCGCGATCAGCGGGTCGCCTTCCTGGTCGAGCTTCTCATTGATCTCGGTTTCCTTCTCGCTGGCCACGAACACCAGCGACCACACGCCCTTGCGCGGATATTCGACCAGTCCGACCTGGCGGAACATGTCGCCCTTGTTCGACAGCACAGTCTCGAAAATCTGCTTCAGCGAGCCGTAGATGCCGCGCACCAGCGGCATGCGGCCGAGCAGGCGTTCGCCGAAACCGACAATGGCGCGGCCGACAATGTTTGCGGTGAGGAAACCGATCAACGTGATCAGGATCAGCGCGACGATCAGCCCGAACCCCGGAACCGGAAACGGCAGGTAGGTGTCGGGGTTGTAACGCGCCGGAATATAGGGTTTCACCCAGGAATCGACCCAGCCGATGAATGACCAGGCGATATAGGCTGTGATCGCCAGCGGCGCGCAGACGACGAAGCCCGTGAGGAAATAGTTCCTCAACCGGGTCATGCCGGAGGTCTTGGGAGCATCGGACATGGTTCACCGGGGGCGCGGGTTGCAGCGCAACATTAGTGAACCGGAACGCCGTTTGGAACTGCGAAGTTTTTAAAGAGCGGCTGTTTGGGGCCTACTCCACCGTGACCGATTTCGCCAGGTTGCGCGGCTGGTCGACGTCGGTGCCCATGAACACGGCGGCGAAATAGGCCAGCATCTGGATCGGCAGTGCATAGATGATTGGCGAAATGATTTCCGGCACGTCCGGCAGGATGATCGTCTCCATCGTCTTCACGCTCGAGTGCGCTGCGCCCTTGGCGTCGGTGATCAGGATGATCTTGCCGCCGCGCGCAGCCACTTCCTGCATGTTCGACACGGTCTTCTCGAAAATCCGGTCATGCGGCGCAATGACGATGACCGGCATGTTCTCGTCGATCAGCGCGATCGGCCCGTGCTTCAATTCGCCCGCCGCATAGCCCTCGGCGTGGATATAGGAGATTTCCTTGAGCTTTAGCGCGCCTTCCATGGCCAGCGGGAAATTGGTGTCGCGGCCGAGATAGAGCACGTCCTTGTAGCGCGACAGCTCGCGCGCGATGCGCTCGATCTGCTCTTCGAGCTTGAGCACCTGGTTGGCATAGCGCGGCGCTTCCGAAAGCGCGCGCACCAAGGTCTTCTCCTGCTCCTTCGAAATCGTGCCGCGCGCCACGCCGGCGCGCACCGCAAGCGAGGCCAGCACCGAGAGCTGGCAAGTGAAAGCCTTGGTCGAGGCGACGCCGATCTCAGGCCCGGCCAATGTCGGCAGCACCACGTCGGATTCGCGCGCCATCGTCGATTCCCGCACATTGACGACGGCGCCGATCTTCATGCCGGCCTTGCGGCAGTAGCGCAGCGAGGCCAGCGTGTCGGCGGTCTCGCCCGATTGCGAGATGAAGAAGGCGGCATCATTGGCCGACAGCGGCATCTCGCGGTAGCGGAACTCCGAGGCGACATCGATGTCGACCGGCAGCCGCGCATAGCGCTCGAACCAGTATTTGCCGATCAGCCCGGCGAGATAGGCGGTGCCGCAGGCGGAAATCGCCAGCCGGCCGATCTTGGCGAAATCGAACGGCAGGTCGAGCGGCTTGGAGACGCCGGAGACGAAATCGACGTAATGGGCGAGCGTGTGGGAGATCACCTCGGGCTGCTCATGGATTTCCTTTTCCATGAAATGGCGGCGGTTGCCCTTGTCGACCATGAAGGAGGTCGACAGCGACTGCTGACGCTTGCGCTCGACCTCCTTGCCGTCGATGTCGAAGATCGTGACGCCGTCGTGACGGACCACCGCCCAGTCACCGTCTTCAAGATAAGTGATCGAATTGGTGAACGGGGCCAGCGCGATGGCGTCGGAACCCAAGAACATCTCGCCGTCGCCATGGCCGACGGCAAGCGGCGGGCCGTTGCGGGCGCCGACGATCAGGTCTTCGTCGCCCTTGAACATGATAGCCAACGCAAAGGCGCCTTGCAGCCGCTTCAGCGCCTGGTGCGCGGCTTCGACCGGCTTCAGCCCCTTGGCCAACTCGCGCGCCACCAGATGCGCCACGACCTCGGTGTCGGTCTGCGAGGAGAAGGAATAGCCGTCGCGGACCAGCTCGTCGCGCAGTTCGGCAAAGTTCTCGATAATGCCGTTGTGGACGATGGCGACGCCATCGGAAAAATGCGGATGGGCATTCGTCTCATTGGGCACGCCGTGCGTGGCCCAGCGCGTGTGGCCGATGCCGATCGTGCCGTCGAGCGGCTCCTCCTTGAGCCGGCGTTCGAGGTTGATCAGCTTGCCCTCGGCGCGGCGGCGGGCGAGCTGACCGCGCTCGATTGTGGCGACGCCAGCCGAGTCATAGCCACGATATTCGAGCCGCTTCAGCGCATCGACAATGAGCGGCGCAACCTGCGAGTGGCCGACGATTCCAACGATACCGCACATGCAGATAGCCCCCGATTCCCCACGGAAAACCAGCGATACTTAGGGATGGCCGGCCTGCCGCGAAAGTCACATTGCATTTCGTCCGGTGTAAAGGACGTTTTTCAACGCATGCATCATGCCGGACCGCTCTTGCAATCCGGTTACTGCAATTGCTCGGTTTTTTCGATTGCTTTGGCGGAGGTAAGCGCGCCGGCTGACCGTCAGTGGTCTGCGCCGGCTGGCTTCTTCTTCGCCGCCGCGGCCGAGGCAAATCGCTCGCGCAACTCCTTGCCTTTGCCGGGGATCGTCTTCTGGCGGGCGCGGCCGAAGGCCAGCGCATCGTCGGGTACGCTTTCGGTGATGACGCTGCCGGAGGCGATGTAGCCGCCCTTGCCGATCGACACCGGCGCCACCAGCGAGGAATTCGAGCCGACAAAAGCCCCCTCGCCGATATCGGTGAAAAATTTCGAATAGCCGTCATAATTGCAGGTGATGGTGCCGGCGCCGATATTGGCGCCCGCGCCGACGCGGGCATCGCCGATATAGGTCAAATGATTGACCTTGGCGCCCTCCTCGACAACAGCCTGCTTGACCTCGCAGAAATTGCCGACCTTCGCCTTGTTGCGAAGATCGGCGCCCGGCCGCAACCGTGCGAACGGCCCGACATCGCAATTCGATGCAATGGTGGCCCCTTCGATATGGCTGAAGGCATGGATCTTGGCGCCGCCGGCGATCTTCACGCCCGGACCGAACCAAACATTCGGCTCGACCACGGTGTCGGCGCCGATCTCGGTGTCGTGCGAGAAATAGACCGTCTCCGGCGCCAGCAGCGTCACGCCCGACAGCATCGCCTCCTGACGGCGGCGTGCCTGCCAGATGCCTTCCGCCTGCGCCAGCTCGGCGCGGTTGTTGATGCCGAGCGCATTCTCGAAACTGGCCTCGGTGGCGACGACATCGAGACCTTGCGCGCTGGCGATCTCGACGATGTCGGTCAGATAGTACTCGCCCTTGGCGTTCTTGTTGCCGACCGCGTCGAGCAGCTTCAGCGCGTGGGCGCCGGCGACCGCCATCATGCCGGCATTGCAGAAGCCGATCTTCTTTTCCGCCTCGGAACAGTCTTTTTCCTCGCGGATGGCAATCAGCTTGCCGCCTTTTTCGACCAGCCGGCCATAGCCGTTTGGAAGAGGTGGGCGGAAGCCGATCACGGCGACGGCCGCACCTTCGGCGAGTTTCAGCCGAGCCAGGTTCAGCGCTTCCGCATCGATCAGCGGCGTATCGCCGAACATCACCAGGATGTCGTCATAACCCCTTGATATCGCTTCACGTGCGGCAAGAACCGCATGCGCCGTACCCAGGCGTTTTTCCTGCACGAAGGTCTCGGCCTTGGGTGCGAATTTCGCCACCGCCTTGCGCATCTCTTCCGCGCCATGGCCGATGACGATGGCATCGCTAGTGGCACCGGCGGCATCGGCCGCCTTCACCACATGGGCGACCATCGGCAGGCCCGCGATCTGGTGCAGCACCTTCGGCAGCGCGCTCTTCATGCGCGTGCCTTCGCCGGCGGCGAGGATGACGGACAGGCAGGATCTCTGGCTCATGGAAGGCAACCGTGTGAAAAGGGTTGGGAATCAAATCATGCTAGCAGCGGCGCCATGTTGCACCAATGCGGTTAAATTCCGGTGAGATGTGGGAGAAGCTGACTCTTAGTCAGCGGATTTGCATCTATATCAAGCCGTGCTTCCTGAATTCAGCCTGTTCATCGCCGGAAATCCAGCCAAATACCTTTAGCCGACCGTCGCGTCTTTCGATGAGGTAGTCGACCTTGAAATCGATGGGTAAGGCGCTCCCATCCTTCCGTTCGTAGTCGCCCGACCATTACACCTTGGCCACGATGTCACCGAGACATGGCTGCAGGTCATCCTTTTACCCCAACCGTCCCAGCACCGGAAAATTCTCCAGAAGCCAGTAGGACACCGTCTGCACGCCGCCGGTCAGGAAAAACACGCCGGCGACCACCAGCAGCGCGCCGATGGCCTTTTCGACACGGCCGAGATGGACGCGGAATTTGCCGAGGAAGCGCATGAAGGCGCCGGAAAACAGGGCGGCGATCAGGAAGGGGATGCCAAGTCCGAGCGAATAGGCGGCGAGCAATAGCGCGCCCTCGCCCACGGTTTCGCGTCCGCCGGCCAGCGTCAGGATCGGCCCCAGCACCGGGCCGATGCAGGGCGTCCAGCCGAAGGCGAAGGCGAGCCCCATGACATAGGCGGCGATGGCGCTGGCCGGCTTGCCCTGCGACTGGAAGCGCGCCTCGCGCGACAATAGCGGAATGCGCAATATGCCGAGGAAATTCAGGCCCATCAGGATGATCAGCACACCGGCGCCCATCGCCAGCTGCTCCTGCCAGACCCGCAGCAGCCTGCCGATGGTCGAGGCACCGGCGCCAAGCGCGACAAACACGGTCGAGAAGCCGAGCACAAAGGCGATCGAGGAATAAAGCAGTGCGCCGCGCGTGCCTTCGCGTGCTGTGACGCCCGCATCGCCGCGAAAATCGTCGACCGACACACCTGCCATGTAGCAGAGATAAGGCGGCACCAGCGGCAGCACGCAAGGCGACAGGAACGAGATGGCCCCTGCCCCGACGGCGCTGACATAGCCGATATCCAGTGCCATTCCAAAACTCCGACTGCTCCCGGGCGGATATAGCGACGGCCAGGCCTGTCTGCCAATCACCATTGTGTGGAAAGTCAGCCGCATACGGACATTAGGGACGAAAGCGGCGGCATGGGACGTTGATGTCAAAGAGACCGCGATTTCCCGCGCGTCTCGATATCAGCCAGGGAGATTTCCATGAAAACCATAACCATAGGGCTGGCCGCACTGCTTCTCAGCACCGCCGCATCCTTTGCCGCCGAGGCGTGGAAGGAAGCCGAGGTCAACGGCACCAAGATCTACACGGACGCCAAGGGAATGACCCTCTATACCTATGACAAGGACGAGAAGGGCAAGTCGAACTGCTACGACAAATGCGCCGCCAACTGGCCGCCGCTGAAGGCCGACGCCGGCGCGAAGACCTCCGAAGGCTGGACGATCGTCGACCGTACCGACGGCACCAAGATGTGGGCCTATGACGGCAAGCCGCTCTACACCTTCATCAAGGACAAGAAGGCCGGCGATGTGGCTGGCGATGGCGTCGCGGGCGTCTGGCACATCGCCAAAGCCGATTGATCCTCGATACCTTCACCCGCCTGCCGGCGGGACAGAGCTGGTCGCCAGGCATCCCTCCATGCAGCCGGCGGCCAGCCCCAACGGCCTTTCTCTTCGTCGTCACTCCGCCGTACGCGGCCGCATTCTCCCCGACTCGGCGGAAAAATGAATCGGGCCGTTTGCGCCGAGCGAAGTGCGTCATCTCTCCAGGCCAAAATCTGTGATTTTCTCCATACACTCTAAGAGTGTATTGCTGCCAACAGCTCCGCAATTTGGGCGCTTCCCCTTGACCGGATGCAAAAGCGCGGCCATGTGAGCGGCAAATAGAACGAGATTTCGTCGCGCGCAGCGGAATTCTTCTGCCGCATCACAGCTGATATGAGACCTCATGGACGTCGTCGTCGTCGAATCGCCGGCCAAGGCGAAGACAATCAACAAATACCTCGGCAAGAACTATAAGGTTCTGGCCTCGTTCGGCCATGTCCGCGATTTGCCGGCCAAGGACGGTTCGGTGCGCCCGGATGAAGACTTCGCCATGTCCTGGGCGGTCGACACCGCCTCGGGCAAGCGGCTCGCCGACATCGCCAAGGCGGTCAAGGATGCCGACGGCCTGATCCTCGCCACCGACCCGGATCGCGAGGGCGAGGCCATTTCCTGGCATGTGCTGGAAGTGCTGAAGCAGAAGCGCGCACTGAAGGACAAGCCGGTCAGCCGCGTCGTCTTCAATGCCATCACCAAGTCCTCGGTGCTGGAAGCCATGGCCAATCCGCGCCAGATCGATGCGCCGCTGGTCGATGCCTATCTCGCTCGCCGGGCGCTGGACTATCTCGTCGGCTTCACGCTGTCGCCGGTGCTGTGGCGCAAATTGCCCGGCGCCCGTTCGGCCGGCCGCGTCCAGTCCGTGGCGCTGCGCCTCGTCTGCGACCGCGAATCCGAGATCGAACGCTTCATCCGCGAGGAATATTGGCAGATTGCCGCCATACTCGGCACGCCGCGCAACGAGACTTTCGAAGCGCGGCTGACCGCCTTCGAGCGCAAGAAGCTGCAAAAGCTCGACATTGCCAACAAGGCTCAGGCCGACGACATCAAGGCGATGCTCGAGGGCGCGACCTTCAAGGCGCTGTCGGTGGAAGCCAAGCCCACCAAGCGCAACCCCGGCCCGCCCTTCACCACCTCGACGTTGCAGCAGGCCGCCTCTTCGGGCCTCGGTTTCTCCGCCACCCGCACCATGCAGGTGGCGCAGCGGCTCTATGAAGGCATGGAGATCGGCGGCGAGACCACCGGCCTCATCACCTATATGCGAACCGACGGCGTGCAGATGGCGCCGGAGGCGATCGACGCCGCCCGCGACGCCATCGCCAAGGAATTCGGCCCGAAATACCTGCCGGAAAAGCCGCGTTTTTATACGACCAAGGCCAAGAATGCCCAGGAAGCGCACGAGGCGATCCGTCCGACGGATTTCATGCGCACGCCGGCCTCGGTCCGGCAATATCTCGATTCCGACCAGATGCGGCTCTATGAGCTGATCTGGAAGCGCGCCATCGCCAGCCAGATGCAGCCGGCCGAGATCGAGCGCACCACCGTCGAGATCGAGGCGGTCAACGGCGCCCGCACCGCCGAGCTTCGCGCTGTCGGTTCGGTCGTTCGCTTCGACGGCTTCATCGCCGCCTACACCGACCAGAAGGACGACGACGCCGAAGACGAGGAAAACCGCCGTCTGCCGGAAATTCGCGCCGGCGAGCAGCTTGCCCGCCAGGCGATCAACGCCACCCAGCACACGACCGAGCCGCCGCCGCGCTATTCCGAGGCGTCGCTGATCAAGAAGCTGGAAGAACTCGGCATCGGCCGGCCTTCGACCTACACGGCAATCCTGAAGACGCTGGAAGACCGCGACTATGTCACGATCGACAAGCGCCGGCTGGTGCCGCAAGCCAAGGGCCGCCTGTTGTCCGCCTTCCTCGAAAGCTTCTTCGAGCGCTATGTCGAATACGACTTCACAGCCTCGCTCGAGGAAAAGCTCGACGAGATCTCCGACGGCAAGCTCGCCTGGAAGGACGTGCTGCGCGATTTCTGGAAGGATTTTTCGGGCGCCGTCGCCGACATCAAGGAGCTGCGCGTCACCGACGTGCTCGATGCGCTGAACGAGGAACTGGCGCCGCTGGTGTTCCCGACGCGGGAAGACGGCTCCAACCCGCGTATCTGCCCGAAATGCGGCACCGGCAACCTGTCGCTGAAGCTCGGCAAGTTCGGCGCCTTCGTCGGCTGCTCGAACTATCCCGAATGCTCCTTCACCCGCCAGCTCGGCGACGCCGCCAATCCGAATGGCGAGAATGGCGGCGGCGATGACGGCACCAAGGTGCTCGGCAAGGATCCCTACACGGCGGAGGAAATCACCCTGCGCTCGGGTCGCTTCGGTCCCTACCTGCAGCGCGGCGATGGCAAGGAAGCCAAGCGCTCGAGCCTGCCCAAGGGCTGGACGCCGGAATCCATCGATCACGAGAAAGCACTGGCGTTGCTGGCGCTGCCGCGCGATATCGGCAAACATCCTGAAACGTCCAAGATGATCTCGGCCGGGCTCGGCCGCTACGGCCCGTTCGTGCTGCATGATGGCACCTACGCCAATCTCGACAGCATCGAGGACGTGTTCTCGATCGGCCTCAACCGCGCCGTCACGGTGATTGCCGAGAAGCAGTCGAAGGGCAAGGGCGGCCGCAATGGCGGCACTGCCGCTGCGCTCAAGGAGCTCGGCGACCATCCTGACGGTGGCGGCAAGATCGTCGTGCGCGACGGCAAATACGGACCCTATGTCAATTTCGGCAAGGTCAATGCCACGCTGCCCAAGGGCAAGGATCCGCAATCGGTGACCATCGAGGATGCGTTGGCGCTGATTGCCGAGAAGGAAGCCAAGGGCGGCGGCGGCAAGAAGCCGTTCCGCAAGGCAGCGGCCGCCAAGGCGCCTGCCGCCAAGAAAACAGCGGCCAAGAAGCCGGCCGCGAAGAAAAAAGGGTAGGACGGCGTGGCGCGCAGGATCACCGGACGAAGCCACGGCGATCCACGCACCGCCGACACGAGGGCCAAGGTCAAGAACGACTACCGGCCCTCGCGCGATGAAATCCTGCGCTATATCGCCGAAAATCCCGACCGTGCCGGAAAGCGCGACATCGCCAAGGCCTTCGCGCTGCGAGGCGACGACCGCATCTGGCTGAAAGACATTCTGCGCGACCTGCAGGATGAAGGCGTGCTCACCAAGGAGCGCAAGCGGCTGGCCCGCGTCGGCGCCCTGCCCCATGTCGCCGTGCTCGACATTTTCGGCCGTGACGGCGACGGCATCTTGCTGGCGCATCCGGCTGAGGCCGTCGGCACAGGCGAGCCGCCCGTGGTCTCGATCCGCGTCTCGCGCGGCGGCAACGGTCCGGCGCCGGGCATCGGCGACCGCGTCTTGGCCAAGACTTTCCCGACCGACGATCCGTCCGGCCCCGCCTATACCGGGCGGGTGATGAAGATCTTCGAGAAGCGCACCGATGCCGTCCTCGGCGTCTTCCGTGTGCTGAAGGACGGCACCTTCCGCATCGAGCCGGTGGAACGGCGCCAGCCCGAGTTGATCGTCGACAAGGAATTCCAGAACGGCGCCAACAACGGCGACCTGGTCGAGGTCGAGCCGGCGCGGGCTTCCCGCTATGGGCTGCCGCGCGCCAAGGTGCTCAACGTGCTGGGTTCGCTGACCAGCGAAAAGGCGGTCTCGATGATCGCCATCCACGCCCACGACATCCCGCACATCTTCCCGGCCGACGTCATCGCCGAATCCGAAGCCGTCAAGCCGGCGACGCTTGATCACCGCGAGGACTGGCGCGACCTGCCGCTGGTCACCATCGATCCGGCCGACGCCAAGGACCATGACGACGCCGTCTTCGCGACGCCCGATCTCGACGAAAAGAACCCGGGGGGCGTGATCGCCACCGTGGCGATCGCCGATGTCGCCGCCTATGTCCGCTACGGCACGGCGCTGGATCGCGAAGCCTTGAAGCGCGGCAATTCGGTCTATTTCCCGGACCGCGTCGTGCCGATGCTGCCCGAGCGCATCTCCAACGATCTCTGTTCGCTGCGCGAGGGCCAGGATCGCCCGGCGCTCGCCGTGCGCATGACCTTCGCCGCCGATGGCCACAAGATCAGGCACTCCTTCCACCGCGTGATGATGAAATCGGCGGCGAAACTCGCCTACCCGCAGGCACAGGCGGCCATCGACGGCGCGCCGGACGACAAGACCGGCCCGATCCTCGACACGGTGCTGAAGCCGCTATGGGATGCCTATGCGATCCTCAAGCGTGGTCGCGCCGGCCGCCAGCCGCTCGAACTCGACCTGCCGGAGCGCAAGATCATGCTCAAGCCGGATGGGACGGTCGACCGCGTCGTCGTGCCGGAACGGCTCGATGCCCATAAGCTCATCGAAGAATTCATGATCCAGGCCAATGTCGCCGCCGCCGAGACGCTGGAGGCGAAGAAGCAGGCGCTGGTCTACCGCGTGCACGACGCGCCCTCGCTCGCCAAACAGGAATCGCTGCGCGAATTCCTGCAGACGCTCGGCCTGTCGCTGGCGCGCGGCGCGCAGATGCGGCCCAGCCAGTTCAACGGCATTCTCGAGCGCGTGCGCGGCGCCGACAATGAGGCGCTGGTCAACGAGGTGGTGCTGCGCTCGCAGAGCCAGGCCGAATATTCGCCCGGGAATATCGGCCATTTCGGCCTCAACCTCAGGCGCTACGCGCATTTCACCTCGCCGATCCGCCGCTATGCCGATTTGATCGTGCATCGCGGGCTTATTGCCGCACTCGGCCTCGGTCCGGGAGGACTGACGCAGGACGAGGCAGCTCGGCTCGAAGACGTTGCGATACTGATCTCCGGCACCGAACGCCGCGCCATGGCGGCCGAGCGCGACACGGTCGACCGGCTGATCGCGGCCTATCTCGCCGAGCGTATCGACGACCGGTTCGACGCCCGCATCTCCGGCGTCACCAAATCAGGACTATTTGTCCAATTGCCGCAATATGGCGCCGATGGCTTCATCCCCGTGTCAACTCTGGGCGGCGATTACTATATATACGACGAAACGGCTCGCTCCCTGTTCGGAGAACGCACGGGCAAAGGCTACCAGCTCGCGGACCATGTCGAGGTCCGGCTCGTCGAGGTGGCGCCGATGGCCGGCGCGATGCGCTTCGAGATGTTGACCGACCCGAAGCCCCTGCCAGGCTCCACCAGGTCGTTTCACAAGGCTAAGGGCCGCGCCCGTGCGTCGCAATCGCGACCGGGTTCGCGCGGCAGGAGACGATGATGCCAAAAGAATTAGGGATACAGGAACAGGTGTTCGGCGGCGAACATCACACGGGCCGGGTTGCCCGCCCGCTATGGACGGCGATGAAGCGCGGCCTCCTGGGCCGCTGCCCGAACTGTGGCGAAGGCAAGCTGTTTCGCGGCTTCACCAAGACCGTCGAGACCTGCAGCGTCTGTGGTGAGGAAATCCATCACCATCGCGCCGACGACCTGCCGGCCTATCTGGTCATCGTCATCGTCGGCCACATCGTTCTCGGCGCCTTCATGGGCGTCGAAGCGACGTCGACGCTCTCCACCTGGCAGCACATCCTCATCTGGGTGCCGCTGACCATCATCTTGTCGGTTGCCCTGCTCCAGCCCGTCAAAGGCGCCGTCATCGGACTGCAATGGGCGTTCTATATGCACGGATTCGGTGGTGAAAAGGATGGGACGGGCTCCCACCACGGCGCCTAAAGCGCTACTGGCGCAACATACCGACCGTGAAAGGCCACTTTCGTTTGCAAGAAGTTTCCGCTAGGTCCAGCGCATGGAAGCAATGACCAGGGCGGATGTCGACAAGCTCGACAAGGGTCTTGCCGCACATGGCGGCCGGCCCCTGCGTCCGCGTGACGCCGCGACGCTGATCCTGCTCGACCGCAAGGGCGATGAGGTGCTGGTGCTGATGGGGCGCCGTCACGCCGGCCACGCCTTCATGCCCGGAAAATTCGTGTTTCCCGGCGGCCGTACCGATCCGGCCGACAGCCGCATCGCGACGGCCACCGCATTGCATCGCGACGAGGAAGCGAAGCTGCTCGCCGGTCCCGGCCGCACCAGTGCCGCGCGAGCCCGAGCCGTGGCCTTGTCCGCAATCCGCGAGACCTATGAGGAAGCCGGGTTGCTGATCGGCCAGAAGGCCGCCTTTGTCACCGACAAGCGTGACTGGCAAGGTTTTGTCGAACATGGCGTGAAACCTTCGCTCGAAACGCTACGCTTCATCGCGCGCGCCATCACTCCGCCCAACCGGGTGCGCCGCTTCGACACGCGTTTCTTCAGCGCCTGGCGCAGCGATGTGGCCGTCGAACTGCCGGACGGCGGTCCGACCAACGAACTCGAGGAACTGGTCTGGCTGCCCCTTGCGAAAGCCCGCGAAGCCGACATACCCGACATCACCCGAATGATCCTGGACGAGCTGGAAAAGCGCCTCGCCCATGATCCGCTGCTGCGTCCGGGTGGCCCCGTGCCCTTCTACCGGCTTGTCCGCAACCGCTTCACCCGCGACCTTCTGTAGAGCAAAGCAATTCCAGGAAGAGTGTGACGCGGTTTTCCGTCCGGAATTGCGTAAGATCAACGAGACAGAGTATTCAGCATCCCATGACGGTCGATACCCAACCACAGGGCGACGAACGCGTACACTGGCTGCCGATGGTGGCGGCGATCTCGTCGATCAGCGTCGTCGGCATCGCCATTGGTCTCGGCATGCCGCTTCTCAGCGTCATCCTGGAAACGCGCGGCCACTCGGCCTCGATGATCGGCCTCAACACCGCCGTCGCCGGCCTCGCCTCGATCGCCGGTGCGCCGCTGGCGACACCGCTCGCCATGCGCTTTGGCGTCGCCTGGACCATGGTCGCCATGATTGCCACCGGCGCGCTGGCCTTCGTCGGCTTCCATTTCGCGCCTGACTTCTGGATGTGGTTCCCGCTGCGCATCGTGCTGCATATCGCGTTGACGGTGCTGTTCATCCTGTCGGAATTCTGGATCAGCACGTCGGCACCACCCCATCGGCGCGGCCTTGTTCTAGGCATCTACGCCACCGTCCTATCGCTCGGTTTTGCCGCCGGGCCGTGGCTGTTTGCCCATCTCGGCAGCTCCGGCTTCAGGCCGTTCGGCGTCATCATCGCACTGGTCACGCTGGCCGCGATACCGGTGCTGGCCGCGCGCAACGAAAGCCCCACCATCGTCGCCGATGGCGAAACCAGCAATTTTCTGCGCTACATCTGGCTGGTGCCGACCGCGACTTTTGCCGTTCTGGTGTTTGGCGCGGTCGAGACAGGCGGCTTTGCGCTGTTCCCGGTCTATGGCAACCGCATCGGCTATTCCGAAGCCGACGCCGCATTGCTGCTGACCATGATCGGCCTTGGCAATGTGCTCTTGCAGATCCCGATCGGCATGATCAGCGACCGCGTTTCGGACCGCCGCTACCTGCTGCTCGCCTGCGCCACGGTTGGTCTTGCCGGCACGCTGTTCATGCCCTTCTTCGCCGCCAACTGGCACTTGATGGCGGCGCTTCTGTTCGTCTGGGGCGGCGTCGTCGCGGCGATGTACACGATCGGCCTCGCTCATCTCGGTTCGCAGCTTTCCGGCCACGAACTGGCGTCGGCCAACGCGGCCTTTGTGCTGTGCTACGGCGTCGGTATGGTGCTTGGTCCACAGGCGATCGGCATCGGCATGGACAGTTTCGGGCCTTCCGGCTTCGGCTGGTCTCTCGGCCTGTTCTTCGGCGCCTATATCGCCCTGGTCTGCTTCAGGCTGGTGCGCAAGATCCTTCTGTAGCGCGTCCGGGGTAGCGATTCTGTTCCCGCACGCGGCAGCTGCTGACAGAACCGTGTCAGCAGCCACGCGGTAAAAGAGTGTCCCCAAAACATCGGTAGTTGAGGACACTCCCATGATCGACAGCGGCTTTGAAACCACATCCCTGCGAATGACGCTTCTGCTGCTTGTGACCTTCCAGGCTCCGGCGGCGGATGTCGACCGCATCATGGACGCGGTGGTTGCGATCGCCCCGCTGGCGATGGGCAAATATGACCGCAACGCCTATCAGTCGGCGCACGGCATCGAGCGCTACAGGCCGCTTGAAGGGGCCGCGGCCGGCGCCGAAACCGAATTGCGCCGCCGCCCCGGCACGGTCGAGGTGTCCTTCGAACTGCCTGACGACCAGGCGCTGGCTGCCCGCGTTGTCGAAGCGATCTTCCAGGCCCATTCCTATCAGGAGCCGGTGATCCGCATCCAGCCGATCCTCGCCAGCCGGTCCAAGGGACTGGACGACCGTGCCAATCCGAATCGCTGGTGGAACACCACCGGGGACTGGAAAAAGATTGCGGCGCCGGAGACAGAAACCGCATGATTTGGGACTATAGCGCAGTTCCGGTAGGGCCGAGAAGCTCCGCCGGGCTTGACTTTCCAGGCACGTTCTTTATGTGTCGCGCCAAGTTTCCCGCGTCCGGGTGTTTTCCCGTGCTCCAGCGGCCAAAACCCCACGAACATAACGGACTGAGATCATGGCCAAAGCCGCAAACATCAAGATCAAGCTTCTGTCGACCGCCGACACCGGTTTCTTCTACGTGACCAGCAAGAACAGCCGTACCAAGACCGACAAGCTGTCGTTCCGCAAGTACGACCCGGTCGCCAAGAAGCACGTCGAATTCAAGGAAACCAAGATCAAGTAATCTGGGTTTTCCCTCTGCAAACAAAAACGCCGCCCATCGGGCGGCGTTTTTGTTTGCAAGCCAGAGGCCCGGCTCCCCCCGGCCCGGCGGAATTTCCTTCAGCCGATGCGATCGCCGCTTTTCGGATCGAACAGATGCAGCGCCGCCGGATCGGCGGCCAGCCGCACGGTGTCGCCGGGCTTCACGCCGGCGCGCCCCATGGCGAAGACGCAGAGCTGCTGATTGGCCAGTTTGACGTAGAACTGCGTCGACAGGCCGAGCGGCTCCACCACCACCACCTCGCCCTGCAGCGCGCCGTCATCGGCCAGCCTTATATGTTCGGGCCGCAGGCCGATGGTGATCGCGTCGCCATCACCAAGCGGCAGGCCATCCGGCAACCGCAGCTTCTGGCCATCGGCAAGCACCGCGTCCAATTTTCCACCCTTCGCCACCGTCGCCGGCAAAAAGTTCATACCTGGTGAGCCGATGAAGCCGGCGACGAACATGTTGGCCGGCCGATCATAGAGGTCAAGCGGCGCACCGACCTGCTGGATCAGCCCGTCATGCATGACGACGATCCGGTCGGCCATGGTCATGGCCTCGATCTGGTCGTGCGTGACGTAGACCGAAGTCGTCTTCAACTGCTGGTGCAGCGCCTTGATCTCGGCGCGCATATGCACGCGCAGCTTGGCGTCGAGATTGGACAGCGGCTCGTCGAACAGAAAGACCTTGGGGTCACGCACGATGGCGCGGCCCATGGCGACGCGCTGGCGCTGGCCGCCCGACAATTGCCTCGGCAGGCGTTCCAGGAACGTGTCGAGCCCGAGCCGTTTGGCGGCGCCATCCACCCTGGCATCGATCGTGGACTTCTGCGCCTTCTTCAAAAGCAGGCTGAAGCCCATGTTCTTCGACACATCCATATGCGGATAAAGCGCGTAGGACTGGAACACCATGGCGATGTCGCGGTCCTTGGGCGCCACATCATTGACGAGCCGCTCGCCGATGCGGATCTCACCGCCGGAAGCCTCCTCCAGCCCGGCGATCATGCGCAAAAGCGTGGACTTGCCACAGCCGGATGGGCCGACCAGGACAACAAACTCGCCATCGGCGATTTCAAGGTCGACCGCGTGCAGGACGCGGACGGCGCCATAGTCCTTGCGGACCTTGTCGAGTGTAACAGAAGCCATAGATCTATCCTTTGACGGCGCCGGCGGTCAGGCCGGTGACGAGATAGCGTTGCAGGAAAGCGAAGAAGACGCAGACCGGGATCAGCGCCAGGATGGACGCCGCCATCATCTGCCCCCAGTCGACGGCGAACTTGCCGATGAAGGTGAGCAGGCCGACGGCGAAAGTCTTCTGGTCGTCGCTGGAAATCAACATCAGCGCGAACAGAAGCTCGCTCCAGGCGGCGGTGAAGACGAAGCCGAGTGTTGCGCCCATGCCAGGCAGCGTCAGCGGCACGATCACCTTGCGCATCGCCTGCGCACGCGTGCAGCCGTCGATCATCGCCGCTTCCTCCAGATCCTTCGGGATGCCGTCGAAGAAGGACTGCATCAGGAAGGTGGCGAAGGCGGTGTTGAAGGCGGTGTAGATGATGATCAGCCCGGTCAGGCTGTTGATCAGGCCGATCTGCCCCATCACCCGGTAGATCGGCGGGATGACCATCACCAGCGGGAAGGTCTGGGTCAAAAGCAGCATCAGCGCCAGCGCCGCCTTGCCGCGAAAGGTGAAGCGCGACATGGCGTAGCCGGCGAGCGTGGCGATGATCGTCACCAGGGCCGCCGTCGACACCGAGACGATGACGCTGTTGAGGAAATAGCGCGGGAAATCGGTGGCCTCGAGCACGGTAACGAAATTCTGCAGCGTCATGTGCGAAGGCCAGAAGGTGATGCCTTCCGAATAGAGCAGCCGTTCCGGCGTCACCGATATCTTCAGCGTCCAGTAGATCGGGAACAGGGCGAAGACCACATAGGCAGCGATCGCCGCGTAGAGGCCGACACCGCCGAAGAACCGTTGTGAGGTTGAGCGTCCCGCGATCATCAGACGTGCCTCACCAGGGAGCGGCGGATAGCGATCAAAGCGATGGCATAGGCAATCAGCAGGACGAGCAGCAGCACGGCCACCGCCGAGGCATAGCCCTTGTCCAGCGACTTGAAGGCGCTGACATAGATGTAGACCGGCACCGTGTTGGTCGAGCCGGCCGGTCCGCCCTCGGTCATGACGAAGATCAGGTCGGCGAAGGTCGCGATCCAGATGGTGCGCAGCATCACGGTGATGGCGATGGTCGGCGCCAGGAACGGCAGCGTCACCTTGGTGAAGCGCTGCCAGGGCGAAGCGCCGTCGATCGCCGCCGCCTCATGCAGTTCCGACGGAATGGACTTCAGCGCCGCCAGCAGCGTGATGGCGAAGAACGGAATGCCGAACCAGACATTGGCAATGATCGGCCCCCACATCGCCGTTGCCGGATCGGAGAGCACATTGGTCGGCTCTGCTTTCAGCCCCAAGGCAAACAGCCAGTGCGGCAGCGGCCCGACGATCGGATTGAACAGCCAGGCCCAGGTCAGGCCAGAAAGGAAGGACGGCACCGCCCAGGGCAGGAACACCAGCGCCTGCACCAGCTTGCGGCCCCGGAACGGCTTGTCGAGCAGCAGCGCCAGGCCAAGGCCGAGGAAGAACTGGAAGAACAGGCTCGCGACCGTCCACCACAGCGTGTTGACCAGCGCCTGCCCCAGCACCTGGTCCGACAGCATGGCCTGATACTGGCCGAGCCCGACATATTCGGACTTGAAGGCCGAGAATTTGCGGAAGGAGTAGCTGATGCCAATGACCAGCGGCACCAAAAGCACCACGACCAGCAGGATGATCGCCGGGCTGAGATAGAGCCAGGGCTCGATGGCGGCGTGCGACAGCCGCTTTCGTCGCGGCTTGCCGGCGGATCGGATTTCGGACACGGCGTAGGTCATCGATTTGGCTCTACGGTGGAGGATGGGTGCGGGAAGGCAAAACAGCGTCCTTCTCCCCGTTCAACGGGGAGAAGATGCCGGCAGGCAGATGAGGGGCGGCGCTAGCTTCTCAAAACTTCGCGCCGCCCCTCATCCGGCCCTTCGGGCCACCTTCTCCCCGTGAAACGGGGAGAAGGAAAGAGGCGCTGCGCTTACTTCTTGTTCTTCGCCAGCCAGTCCTGCTGTTCCTTGGTCAGGAATTGAGCCCATTGGTCGGCCACGTCCTTGGCGGTCTTTTGGCCAAGCAGCACTTCCTGGAAGTTCTTGATCGCCACCTGGTCGACGAAATTGCCGAGGTTTTCCAGATGCGTCGGCGGCGTCACCATTTCATATTTGGAGGTGTCGCTGAGCTCGGTGAACCAGCCCTTGAACTGCTCGGTCTTGAAATGCGGATCCTGGTCGGCGCCGTTGTGGATCGGCACGACGCCGACTTCCTTGGCCCATTCCAGATTGTCCTTTGGCGACAGAAGCGTCGCCATCAGCTTCCAGGCATCGTCCTTGTGCTGCGAGTTGGCGAACATCGCCCAGCCGGCATAGCCGAGCGTGGGGTAGGATTTGCCGCTCGGACCAACCGGCAGCGGCGCCACGGCGAAATCGTCGGCGCTCATCTTGTCGGCGATGCCGAGCAGCGCGTCCGGATCCTGGTTGAGCATGGCGCAAGTGCCGGAATAGAAGCCGGTCACGGTTTCGTTGAAGCCCCAGCTCACTGCATCCTTCGGCGCCAGTCCGTCCTTGTACATGTCGGCCAGCATCTGCAGGCCCTTGACCGAGCCCTCCTCGTTGATGGTCGAGGTGCCGTCCTCGTTGAAGTAACCGCCCTTGCCCTGGGCGATGTTCATGAACATGTGCATGCCGTTGAAGGCGCCGGGTCCGCCACGCAGGCAGTAGCCGTATTTGCCGGGAATGGCGGAGATCTTCTTGGAGTCGGCGATGAATTCGTCGAGCGTCGCCGGCGGCCCGTCGAGGCCGGCCTGCTTGAACAGTTTCTTGTTCCAGAACAGCGCGTTCACATAGTAGCCGTAGGGGATCATGAACTGGGTGTTGTTGACCGTCGAGCCGAACTGCTTGGCGCGCTCGCCGAGCGTCTTGGCGTCATCCCATTTGGCCATGTAGGGGCCAAGGTCCTCGAGCTGGGCATTGTTGGCGTAGAGGCCCATCCAGCGTTCCGGCATCTCGACCACGTCGGGCGTGTCGCCGGCCTGCACCATGGTCAGGAATTTTTCGAAGGCCTGGCCCCAGGGCAGCGAGATCAGCTCGACCTTGACGCCGGGATTGGCGGCCTCGAACTCGGCGATCTGCTTTTTCAGGAATTCGGTGCGCGGCGGGCTGGTGATGACTTCGACCATCTTCAGGGTCGAATCGGCCAGCGCGCTGCCGGCGGAAATCGCCAGCCCCGCGACGGTGGCAAGCATGATGGTCAGTTTTTTCATGTTCAAGACTCCCATTTTGAACCCGCTTGTTATTTTCTGGCTTTTTCGAAGGCCTGGGCGACGTCGGCCCAGAGATCTTCGACACTTTCCAATCCGACATTGAAGCGGATGGTTCGGGGGCTGACGCCGAAGCGCGCCATCGAATTCAGTCCCGGCGTCTGCTCCAGCGACGCCTTGGCCGGCACGACCAGGCTTTCATGCCCGCCCCAGCTGACGCCGATGCGGAAATATTTCAGCGCATCGACGAAGACCGGGATGTCGATATCGTCCGTCACCTCGAAGGAGAACAGGCCGGCATAGCCGCCCAGCGTCGCCTTGCCGGGGTGGTTCGAATAGGCGGGATGGTTGACGCGCTCGACATGGGCATGCGCCTTCAGCCGTTCGGCGATGGTGAGCCCGCTCTTCATGTGGTGCGGCAGGCGCAGCGGCAGCGTGCGCAGGCCGCGCAGCAGCAGCCAGGCCTCGAATGGCGACAGCTTGCCGCCGAGATAGGAATAGGTCTGCTCGTTGATGTGCTTGATGTGCGCGGAAGAGCCCGCCACCACGCCCGCGACCGTGTCGCTGTGGCCGCCGAGATATTTGGAGGCCGAATGCAGCACCAGATCGACGCCATGCGAGATGGGCTTCTGGAACACCGGCGTCGCCCAGGAATTGTCGATGGTGGTGACGATGCCCTGCTCTTTCGCCAACCGGGTCAGATGCGCGATGTCCTGGAGCTCGAACATCATCGAGGTCGGGCTTTCCAGGTAGAGCAGCTTGGCGCCGGGAAGTGCCGCGGCAACCGCATCCGGATCGGAACCGTCGACATAGTCGACCTTGATGTTGAGCCGCGGCAACAACCGCTCGAACAGCCGGTAGGCATCGCCATAGCAGTTGCGCACCGCAACGATACGCTCGCCCGCCCCGACGAAGGCAAGCACGGTGGCGCTGATCGCCGCCATGCCGCTGGAAAAGCCGCGCGCGGCCTCCGCACCCTCGAGTGCGGCGACGCGCGCCTCGAACTCCATTACCGTCGGATTGTCGCCGCGTGAATAGATCGGCTGCTTTCGTTTGCCGGCAAAGGTGTCGGCCATTTCTGCGTAGTTGGCGAAGGTGAACAGCGAGGTCTGGTAGATCGGCGGCACCACCGCGCCACCCGGAAACGGCTCGTCATGCGCCAGAAGCGTTGCCGCCTCGGCAAGATAATCATGGTCGAAACCTGAGGGATGCTCGTTCATGTCTGGCTCGAGAGTTTGAGTTTGGCAGCACCGCGCTTGAGATCATCCTCGACGGTGGCGATCAGCTTGAGCGCCTCGGCGCGGGCGCCTTGCGGGTCGCGCGCGGCAATGCATTCGTAGATGGTGCGGTGATAGGGAAAGCTGGCGTGGCCGAAATCTCGCACGCCCAGCGGATGTTCCCAGAAGCGGTGGAACAGTTCGTGCATGGCGGCGATAATCTGCTCGAACAGCGGATTGCCGGAGACCCGGTAGATCGCCTGGTGGAATTCCCAGTCCTCTTCCGACGACATGCCGTCGCGGGTGCGGAACGCCTGCTCCATGACGTCGAGCTTGCGTTCGATCTCGGCAATGTCGGCCGGGCTGGCGCGTTCGGCGCAAAGGGCCGCTGCCTCGGCTTCCAGCGCGCGGCGGATTTCAAGCGTATGCATCAGGCTGGTGAAGTCGTTGCCGCCGGCCAGCGTCAGCGGCATGTGCAGCATGTCGGGTGACACGGCCGCCTTGAGATAGGTGCCGCTGCCTTGCCGGCGCTCGACGAGACCTAGCCCCTCCCACCGCGTCAGCGCCTCGCGCACCGTGTTGCGGCTGACCTTCAGCCGCTCGGCCAGGATGCGTTCGGTCGGAAGGCGCTCACCGGGCTGCAACGCCTCGGCGCGGACAAAGCCCACCAACGCCTTCAGAACGGCGTCGTCACGCGCCGTCGTCTGAATGGGTGGCAGGCTGTTCTGGTCCACAAATCCTCCCGATGCAAAAGTGGTCCAATGGTCCAACCAATTCTGCACGGACGAAGAGACGTGTCAACAGCCGAAACGGGGACGGGCCGAACGACGCGCCGTGGCGCCGTTCGGCCCGTCAGTTCAAGCCGGCGTGACCAGGCGCGTGGCGCGCCAGCGCGCGAACATCTCCTCGCGAATCCGCCTCGAACCCGCGAGCCGCTTCTTTGCTTCCGCCAGCACGGAAGGCGAAGCCTGTGCGGGCGTGCCCGATTGGAACGGAGGAGCCGGGGCATATTCGAGCGAGAGCTGCACCGTTTCGGCCTCGGCCTGGCCGAGAAGCCTGGCGACCAGAAGGAGGCCGAAATCGATCCCCGAGGTGACGCCGCCGGCGGTTATCAGGTTTCCGTCCTCGACGATGCGCTCGTCGACCGGAATGGCGCCGAACTCGGCGAGGAAATCATGCGCGTACCAATGCGTCGTCGCCCGCTTGCCTTTGAGCAGGCCGGCGGCACCGAGCACCAGGGCGCCGCTGCATACCGAGGTGACATAACGTGCCTGCGCAGCGCGCTCCCGCACGAAATCGAGGACCGCCTGGTCCTCCAGCAGCGGGTTGACGCCGCCTCCACCCGGAATGCACAGCACATCGAAAGGCGGGCAATCGTCGAAGGTTGCCGTTGGGTTGAGCGACAGTCGTGTCGAGGACGTCACCGGATCGCGATCCTTCCAGATCAATTCCACCTCGGCGCCCTTGGCCGATGCCAGGACTTCATAAGGGCCGGTGAGGTCGAGCTGCTGGACATTGGGGAAGACGAGGATGCCGAAACGAAGCGTCATGGAACTCTCCTTGGATTGACTCCAGCCAACCTAAGGCATCATGCTTTGGCACGAATGCCAATCATCCCTCATTTCAAGCCAATCGCCATGCGCCATATCGAAATCCTTGCCTATCCCGACATCCAGCTCCTCGATGTCAGCGGGCCGCTTCAGGTTTTCGCCAGCGCCAACGACTTCAGGACGCAGGCCGGTGAACCAGCGCCCTACGAGCTCACGGTTGTCGCTGCCTCTCCGCGCATCAGGACGTCCGCCGGCCTCGTGCTCGAGACCGCGGCGCTGCCGCCACATGGGTCAAGGATAGATACGCTGATCGTGCCTGGCGGATGGGGCGTCAACGCGGCCTGCGAGGATCCCGAACTCGTCCAATGGATAGTCGGCCGCTCGCACGACGCCACGCGGACAGCGTCGGTGTGCAGTGGCGCCATGCTTCTGGCAACGGCAGGATTGCTCGACGGCCGGCGTGCGGTCACTCATTGGGGACGCTGCGCCGAATTCGCGCGGCGCTTTCCAGCGGTCCGCCTCGAACCCGACCCGATCTTCATCCGTGACGGCAATGTCTGGACGTCGGCAGGCGTGACGGCGGGCATAGATCTCGCCCTTTCCTTCGTCGAGGCCGACCTTGGCCGGCGCGTGGCGCTTAGCGTGGCGCGCGAGCTGGTGGTCTTCCTGAAACGACCCGGTGGCCAGGCGCAGTTCAGCCAGACACTCAAGCTTCAGCAAGGCGACGAACGCTTCGACCGGCTGCATGGCTGGATCCAGGACAATCTGGACGGCGACCTTTCGCTGCCGAACCTTGCCGAGCGCGCCAATATGAGCCCGCGCAGTTTCTCCAGGCACTATCGGGAGGCAACGGGCCGCACACCGGCGCGCGCCATCGAGGAGATCCGGATCGAGGCGGCGCGAGGGATGCTGGAACGGGGCCAGGCCGTCAACCAGACGGCCCGCCGCTGCGGATTCGGATCGGAAGAGACGATGCGGCGCGGCTTTCTACGCGTCCTCGGCACCAACCCGCGCGATTATCGCGAACGCTTCTAAGGCGTGTCGCTAACCCGCGGCAGGCGGCCCGAACCAGGTGGTCAGCGCGTCGGCCAGTCCCTGTTGGGTTCCGTCCCCGACCCAGGCCACATAGCCATCGGGCCGGATCAGCACGGCGGCGGGCGCGGCGACCGCCCCGAGGACCGGCAGTTCCCAGGTGCCGTCATATCAAGCCTCGGTCTGCCGGACCCGGTCCGCCCAGGGCGCGATGTCCAGTCCGCCTGGTTCGCCGAGGTCGAGAAGCACCGGCCGGGCGTCATGCAGCAGGCTGAAGACCCGTACTGGACCGCCGGCGGCGACCAGGTCGAGGTCGGGCATTCGCCGGCCAAGCAGTGGATGCCCCTCGCCGAGATCGTAATGGATGCCCAGACCGGACATCTCCGCGGCAATCCGCTTACGCGGCTCATCCATACCGAGCAGCTCGGTAAAGATGTCGCCCAGGGCCTTGGTGCTGGCATCCATGCGACGCAGCGCAACCTGCGCCTTGGCGTTGCGCAGCACGCGAGCGGCGATCGGATGACGTTCGGCGTGATAGCTGTCGAGCAGGCTTTCCGGCGAGGTCCGCTTGACCACCTGGGCCAGCTTCCACCCCAGATTGACCGCGTCCTGCACGCCGATATTGAGCCCCTGCCCGCCCATCGGCGGATGGATATGCGCGGCGTCGCCGGCCAGCAGGACACGCCTGTCGCGGTAGGCGGCGGCCTGCCGCGTCATATCGGTGAAGCGGGAGATCCAGGTTGGGCTGTGGACCGCGTAATCGGTGCCGTAGACGGCGACAAGCGCCTCGCTGAGGTCGACCAGCGTCGGTTCACCTCCGATGGTCAACTGCCTCTCGGTCAGCACGACACCCACCCGGTCGCTGTCCTCGATCTTGCCTATCGCATGAATTCCGTAGGCGTCGCTGCGAAAGCCCAATGCCGGTTCCCCGGACATTTCGACCTCGGCGATCATCCAGCTCATCGTCGGATCCCATCCGGGAAACTCGATGCCCGCCGCCTTGCGGATCGTGCTGCGCCCTCCGTCGCAGCCGACGAGGTATCGCGCCCGCAGCCATTGGCCACCGGACAGTGCCACGTCGACGCCGCCATCATCCTGCGCGAAACCGGTGACGTCCTGTCCACGATAGATCGGCACCCCCAACGCGTTGATCCAGTCGGCCAGTATCCGTTCGATATGGTTTTGCCGCAGCGCCAGGAGACAGCTGTGCCGGCCGGGAAAGTCGCTGATGTCCAAACGGATCATGTGGAAGCCGACGGTCGGGAAGCTTTGCCCCTGCGACATAAACCGGTCGGCAATTCCGCGCTGATCGAGAATCTCGATGGTGCGCGCGTGCAGGCCACCCGCGCGCAAGCCGACCAGTTGCTGGTCCGGGCGCCGCTCGACGATGGCGACATCGACGCCTGCCAGCGCGAGTTCCCCCGCCAGCATCAATCCTGTCGGACCGCCCCCGGCGATCACCACCGCATGAACTGAAATCATCAATCGTCACTCCCGTTTCACGCCTGGTCTGCGCCGCTTTTTACGGGAGGAGCCGGGTCTTGCCGCAAGCCCCTTGTGCGCCATATGTACGAAATGGAAGGGGTGCTCCCCTGCTCGGATCGCTTTGAACGGCTGACAGCCATGGATCGAAGACGGGAGCCCGGATCGCCTGCAGGCAAAAAAAATCAGAGTCCTTCGCGCCTTGGCACGAAGTTCTGACGTCTGTTTGGAAGAAGGGGGCCGGTCGGCGTTTGGCAGCGGTACGAGGAGGCCACTATGTGCCAGCGCCGGCCGGCCGACCCCACGGACCCAGGAGATGCGGCGGACCTGAGCATCATGGGGTATTTCTAGGGATCGAGCCGGCTATGTACCCTCGTGCCGGCTTCGTCTTGGCCTGCACATTTGCTCAAGAGCTTATGAAAATCAACAGTTTCTTAACCAAGGCTCGCGAATCGCTTGGATTAAGGTAAATAGCTAACCTTGTTGGATTGACCGTAGAATCGGTCGCGGACGCTTACGCCGCCTTGGCAACGACGCGGTTGCGGCCGCCGCTCTTGGCTTCGTAAAGCGCGAGATCGGCGCGCTTCATCAGCGCCGCCACCGTATCCACGCCCTTCAGCACCGACGACACACCGACGCTGACGGTGACCTCGATCGTCTTGCCGTCGGCGCCGATGGCGAAAGGCTTCTGGGCGATTTCGGCGCGGATGCGTTCGGCCACTTTCTCGGCCACGACGCCATCGGTGTCCGGCATGACCACGACGAACTCCTCGCCGCCGAACCGGCAGGCAAGGTCGATACCCCTGACATTCTTGCGCAGCCGCCGCGCGAATTCCCGCAGCACGTCGTCGCCGCCATCATGGCCATGCGCGTCATTGATCGACTTGAAGCGGTCGAGATCGGTGATCATCACCGACAGCGGCCGGCGCCGCGCCACGGCGCGGTCGAACAGCGTCTGCAAATGGCTGTCGAGATAGCGGCGGTTGTGCAACCCCGTCAGGCCGTCGGTGACCGCCATCTCGATGGTCTGGGTGACGCTGGCGCGCAATTGGTCGTTGTAGCGCTTGCGGCGCACCTGGGTGCGCAGCCGCGCCGTCAGCTCCTGCTGGTCGATCGGCCGCATCAGATAGTCGTTGATGCCGAGTTCGAGGCCGCGGATGATGCGCTCCTCCTCGCCCTCGTCGGCCAAGAGGATGATCGGCACGAAACGGGTGCGGTCGAGCGAGCGCAATTGCGAGCAGAGCCGGAGCGGATCGAAATCGGCGAAGGCCGTCGAGATCATCACGCATTCATAGGACGTCTCGGCGGCCTGGAAGAACCCGGCATGCGGGTCGCCGATGACATCGAGGTCGGCGCGGTCGCGCAGCATCTTCTGGATGCGCTCGACCGATGATTTGCGCTCGTCGATCAACAGTACTTTCGGCGTCGTGTCCTCGGACGCGAAATTGCGGCTGAGCAACTCCTCGATGCCGATATTGCGCGTCGTCGAAGCGCGCAGCCTGAGCTCGTCGGTGAGCGACTTCAACCGGACAAGGCTCTTGACCCGCGTCATGAGCTGCAGGTCGTTGACCGGCTTGGTCAGGAAATCGTCGGCGCCGGCCTCGAGCCCGCGCACGCGGTCGGAAACCTGGTCGAGCGCGGTGATCATCACCACCGGAATATGCGATGTCGCCGGATCGCTCTTCAGCCGGCGGCAGACCTCGAACCCGTCCATGTCGGGCATCATCACGTCCAGCAGCACGACATCGACCTTGCCGTTCTCGCAGGTCTCGATGGCGTCGGGCCCGTTGGTGGCGGTCAGCACCTCGAAATATTCGGCCAGCAGCCGAACCTCAAGCAGCCTCACATTGGCAGGGATGTCGTCGACGACGAGGATCCGCGCGGTCATATCACAAGGCTCCGGCTCGGCTGGAAAGGTACATCAGGCATCGCCCAGGTAGGATTTGATGGTTTCGATGAAACGCGGCACTGAGATCGGCTTCGAAATATAGGCCTCGCAGCCGCCCTGGCGGATGCGCTCCTCGTCGCCTTTCATGGCGAAGGCGGTCACGGCGATGACCGGAATGACGTGCAGCTCGTCATCTTCCTTCAGCCACTTGGTCACTTCCAGTCCCGACACTTCGGGCAGCTGAATGTCCATCAGGATGAGGTCGGGCCGGTGCTGGCGCGCCAGGTCGAGCGCCTCAAGACCGTTGCGGGTGCGCACCGTCTCGTAGCCGCTTGCTTCGATGAGGTCCCGAAAGAGCTTCATGTTGAGCTCATTGTCCTCGACGATCATGACCTTCTTAGGCATCGACATCCCGTCCCGGCCGTCCCTCCGCTCGAAGGCGGCCGTTATGCGCTCGTCCTTGAACGCACCAAACCCTGCTTCACGATACGGCAATATGATTGACGAAACGGAAACCCCCGAACTGCAAAGCAGCGCGAATTCCACCTCGCCTGCCCGCGCGTCCAAACGGCGCGCGGCGCTGTAAAGGCTTGCCGCAAGCAATTCTTGCCATTACTGCGGAAGAGACTCATTCCACGTACCGAAGGTAGTGATGGCAAACGCGGCGTCAATGCGCGAAGAGGCGGAAACCATTGCCGTGAAGGCGCTGGGCTTCGTCGCCTCCGATCCGGAACTGTTGCCGCGCTTTCTGGCGATCACCGGAATAGAAGCGCATTCGATCCGCAAGGCCGCCGGCGAGCCGGGTTTTCTGGCCGGCGTGCTGCAATTTATCCTTGCCCATGAGCCGACCCTGATGCGCTTTGCCGAGGAAACCGGCACGCCGCCGGCCGCCGTCGGCAAGGCGTTGCGCGCACTGCCGCTCGGCGACGACAACCACGAGCATTCCATATGAGCGATGATCCGGAGACCGCGCGCCAGATCGAGGAACTCTCAGCGGACGACCGGCCGCTGCTGGTGCTCGACGTCGATGACGTCGTACTCGAATTCATTCGCCCCTTCCCGCATTTCCTCAAGTCGCGCGGCTATGGCCTGACGCTGGCGTCCTTCCGGCTGACCGGCAACATTGCCGAAACGGCCAGTGGCCGCCTGATCGAACAGCCCGAAGTCACGGCACTTCTGGGCGATTTCTTCGACGCGCAGGCCGATTGGCAGAGCATCACCGACGGCGCTGCGGAAGCCCTGGCAAGGCTTGGCGACCGCGCGGAAATCATCATGCTGACGGCCATGCCGCACCGGCATCGCGCCGTGCGCCGCGCCCATCTCGATGCGCTCGGGCTGAACTACCCGCTTCTGACCACCGAGATGGCCAAGGGACCGGCCGTGGCCAGACTGCGCGGCCAGAGCGGCCGGCCGGTGGTCTTCGTCGACGATCAGCCGCACAATCTGGCGTCGGTGCGGGAGAGGGTAGCCGACGCCAGTCTTTTCCACCTGATGGCCGACAATTCGCTGCGCGCCTTCCTGCCGGCGGTCCAGGACGATGTCATCGTCGTCCAGGACTGGCACGAAGCCGGGCCGAAGATTGTGAGCGCCCTGGGGCTTTAAACGTCAGGCGCGACGCCCCTGGGAAAGCGCTATGCGCTTCCCGGGGGCGCAGGAAGCCTAACCCTCAAGGATTGAGCTTCGCACCGGCCCCGCCATTGTCGCTGCCGCCACTATCAGCGCCACCGCCATTTTCGCCGGCGCCACTATTGGCGGCGCCGCCATTGTCGCCATCGTTGCTTTCGCCCGCGCCGTCACCATCGTCGACGCTGTCATCCACCGCCGGGTCGGCTGGCTTCAGCATGACGCCGTTGACGGTGACCGAGCCGTCCGCCTTGGTGCTGATGGCCCATTCCAGGCGGCCGTCCGGGAGCGTCTTGGCAAAACCCTTGGCCATGAGGGCGACAGGCACGTACTGCCCGATCTCCGGCTCCGCCTTTGCCGCCTCCTGCAAATGCTCCATGATCTTGTCGAAGCCGGCGACATCGACGGTGAGATTTGCATCCGGCTTCTGGCCGAAGCTTGTCATCTCACCTTCCAGCGCGATCTCCATGTCCTTGTTCTTCACGGTGCTGTGGGCGATGACGACCTTCGGCGCCTTGGCCAGGAAGTCGGCCTTGAGCTGGTCGCCGAACTCGGCCGTCAGCGGCGGATCCTGATTGAGATCAAAGGCTTCGATCGCCTTCTTCGCCATGCTGTCGAGATCGATATTGGCGCCGCCGAAGTTCAGGTCGATGTCGGTGGGCAGAAGCGCCACGCTCCAGCTCGGCAAAAGCTGCTGCGGCACGGTGAGACCCGACGCCTTGATGCCGTAGGTGACCTTGCCGCTCTGGGAAACGCCGTCGCTGCCGAACGCCGTGCTGAGCTGGGTTGCCCCGAAAGTGCCGATCGGGCTGTCGACCGCGAAATCCTTGAAGCCATAGGTGCCGTCGATGCGCTCCCAAACCGGAAGCGCGGCGCGCAGCAGCGACTTGAGCTGCGCCTGGTTTGCCTTCAGCGTCTTCTCATCCTCATTGGCCACGGCAAATGCCAGGAGGTCGAGCAGCGGCCTCGTCTGCACGCCCTTGCCGCTGGCTTCCACCGACAATTCCGGCGACTTGATCGTGACCGGAAAATTCAGCCCGTTCTCCGGATCGTCCAGTTTGATCGATTCGACGAAATTCGAAATCTTTTGCAACATCGTGAAATCGACGCCGCCGTTAGCGGCCTTGGTGGCGGCAATCGTCGCGGTGCCGGCGCCCGTGCTGGCCTCCATCTGCTGCTTGGCATCCTTCGATGCCATCGTCATGCCGGCCAACGAACTGGCACCGCTGATGAAGGCCGCCAGATTGGGATCATAGACGCCGGAACCCTTGCCGTCCTTGATCGAGAACTGCGTGCTTTGCAGCCCTTCCGGCCCGTTGAACTCGAAGGATCCGCTTTGCGAAAAATCCATCGAGACATCCCAGGTTCCGTCGCTGCGCGGCTTCACCAGCACGGCGTAGGGCGCGAAGTCGAGTTTCACCTTTCCCTGCTCGGGAAATGTCGCGGCAAGCGCCTTGAGATCGAACGCGACCTTGTAGGCGTCGCCTTCGACCGAGACCTTCAGAATGCCCTTGTCGAGCGCCTGTTTGCCGACATAGCGGGACAGGTCGTCGGACAATTGCTTGGCGCCCTTGCTGTCGACGGTCTGGCCGAAGGCGGGCGCACTGATGAGAAGCGCGGCAAAGGCAAATGGCAACATACGGTTCACGGGAAGTCTCCGTTTGATCGAAAAGGCAAAAATCGTTCGTGCTTCTGGTAGGGAAATACCATCACAACTGCAAGATGATGACAGTCAGGCAATCGGCTTCAGCACCAGCCGCATCAGTGGCCGACCCGCCTTGCGTTCCACCAGCCTCTCGAACCCGGCCTTCTCGAACACACCCGACGAGCCGACGAAAAGGCCGATCGAGCGCGAATCGCGCGACAGGTCGATCGGGCAGGCCTCGACGAGCCGTGCTCCGTTGCTGCGGGCGAAATCGATACCGCCTTCGACGAGGCGATGCGTGATGCCCCGGCCGCGCGCCTTGGCGCGGATGAAGAAGCAGGAGATCGCCCAGACGGCCGGATCGGAAGCGTCGGCGGGGTCGATCGGCGCCGAGCCCCTGCCCTTGTTGTTCCATTCGGGCACGTCGGCGCGCGGCCCGATCTGCATCCAGCCGACCGCCTTGCCGTCCTCAAGGGCCAGCAGCCCGGGCGGCGGGCCGGCTTCGATACGCGCCTTGATATGGTCCTTGTTGCGTTCGCGGCTGCTCTCGCGCCGCGCCGCCGGCGCCAGCCGGAAATGCGTGCACCAGCAACCGTAGCAGGCGCCCTGCTTGCCGAAAAGGTCCTCGAAGTCAGGCCAGAGATCAGGCGCCAGCGGTACTATGATCGTGCTCATACGGTTCTCCCCAGGCCAAGCTTGTCGCTGGCCCTGCACTGTCGTACCATTGCCTCTGTTCTCTTTATGTTCGCAGTGATGGCGGCCCCTGTCAACAATCCCGATCACGGTTTTTGCCGTGACTGCCTGACGTTTCAGCGCAGTGAAACGCGCCGCTGCGAGCGCTGCGGCAGCCCTCGCCTTGCCCGTCATCCCGAGCTTTACCGGCTGCATCTGGCCCATATCGATTGCGACGCTTTCTACGCGGCGATCGAAAAGCGCGACAACCCGGCGCTCAAGGACAAGCCGCTGATCATCGGCGGCGGCAAGCGCGGGGTCGTGTCCACCGCATGCTACATCGCCCGCATCCGCGGCGTGCGTTCCGCCATGCCGATGTTCAAGGCGCTCGAGGCCTGCCCCGAGGCGGTCGTGATCCCGCCCAACATGGAAAAATATGTGCGCGTCGGCCGCGAGGTGCGCGCCATGATGCAGGCGCTGACGCCGTTGGTCGAACCGTTGTCGATCGACGAAGCGTTTCTCGACCTCGCCGGCACCGAACGGTTGCACGGCCTGCCGCCGGCCGTGGTGCTGGCGCGCTTCGCGCTGGCCGTCGAGAAGGAGATCGGTATCACCGTCTCTGCAGGCCTCTCCTACTGCAAGTTCCTCGCCAAGATCGCGTCGGACTTCCGCAAGCCGCGCGGCTTTTCGGTCATCGGCGAGGCCGAGGCGGTCGGCTTCCTGGCGACGCAGCCGGTGACCATGATCTGGGGCGTCGGCAAGGCGTTCAACGCCACGCTGGAACGCGACGGCATCCGCACCATCGGCCAGTTGCAGACGATGGAGCGTGGCGACCTGATGCGCCGCTACGGCGTGATGGGCGACCGGCTCTACCGGCTTTCGCGTGGTGAGGACGTTCGCCGCGTCGACCCCGACCAGGATGCCAAGAGCGTATCGGCCGAAACCACCTTCGACACCGACATCGCGTCGCTGGACGAGCTGGTCTCGGTGCTGCGAGGGCTTTCGGAAAAGGTCTCGGCGCGGCTGAAAAAGTCAGGCATTGCCGGGCGCACCGTGGTGCTGAAACTGAAGACCCAGGATTTCAAGCTGCGCACCCGCAACCGCCAGCTTGGCGACCCAACCCGGCTCGCCGACCGTATCTTCCAGACCGGGGTGGAGCTTCTCCGCAAGGAAACCGACGGAACGAAATTTCGATTGCTCGGCATCGGCGTCAGCGACCTCTCCGACGATGACAAGGCCGACCCGCCGGATCTCGTCGACGTCCAGTCGCGCAAGCGCGCCATGGCCGAAGGCGCCATCGATGCGCTGCGCGACAAGTTCGGCCGCAAGGCGGTGGAGACCGGCTATACGTTCGGCAGGGGCCGCGACGCCCATCCCCCGGAACCGCTGGAAGACTGACGCCGGATACCGGTCGATCGAGATTCAGCAGAATTAGGTGCGCGTCAGATCGATCCTGCTCGTCACCACGTTCTTGCCGGTTTTGGGATCGGTGTCGGTGACCGTCAGCCGGATGCCGTTCTCGCCTCGCTTCTCGACCGTCATCCGCGCCTTGCGATCGCCATTGACCTCCTGGGCCCAGCGGATGCCGAGATTGATCGCGTTGCCCGAACGGCTGCCGTTCAACTGTGCCGGACCCGTGCGGGACCCGGCATAAACGCCGCTGTATTTCGCACCTGTGACCTTCAGATTGGCGCTGATGGCCCGTGACACCACAACGAGACCGCGGCAATTGCCATCAAGGGAGAGCGAGGTCGAGGTCGCATTCGACTTGAAGCTGCAGGAAACACTGACGTTCGGCACGTCCGTGGTCACCTGGACGGTGCCCTTGCCGGCGAAATTTCCCTTGAACGACTGAAGAAACTTAGTCTCGTCGGCGTGTGCCGCGCCTGCCGCGACCAAGAGGCAGCCGGCAAGCGCGAATTGCGCAAATGGTCTCATCGAAGTTCTCCTTGTCGATGCTGAAAGGCAGGACGTCCTGCGAAGCTCGGCTGAATATCGGGACTCAACGCCCACTGCCCTGTCAGGTTCCGCCCGCGACATGACCGTTTGCACATCACGCCATTGCAACTGGCCCAGAAGAATGAAGCGACTAGCGATTGCGGCGAGAGCCCCGGCCTGCGAGATAGCTGCCATGGCACCCACCCCCTCGATCCCCAAGGCCGCGTTCTGGATGGCGCTGTCGATTACCTCTTTCCTGGCGATGTCGGTCGCCGGCCGCGCCACGACAGCCGAACTCAACGTCTTCCAGGTGCTGGAACTGCGCTCGGTGATCGGCTTCTTCATCCTCTTGCCGCTGGTGCTGACGAGCGGCGGCTTTTCGGCGATGCGCACGCAGCGTCCCCTCGCCCATATTGTCCGCAATGTCGTCCACTATAGCGGCCAGGCGGCATGGCTCTACGCCTTGACGCTTATCCCGCTGGCGGTACTGATCTCGATCGAATTCACCACGCCGATCTGGACGGCGATCCTGGCGGTGACGTTTCTCGGCGAAAGGCTCTCCCGGCCAAAACTCGCGGCGGTCGTGCTCGGACTGATCGGCGTGGTGGTCATCGTTCGCCCCGGTGTCGGCTCGGCCGATCCAGGACATCTCGTCGTGCTCGGTGCCGCGGTCTGCTTCGGTATCTCTGTGGTCATGGTCAAGTCGCTGACGCGCACCGACAGCGTCGTGCGCATCATCTTCTGGATGCTGATCATCCAGTCGGTGGTCGGCCTCGTTCCGGCGCTCTATACGTGGCGCAATCCGCCGCTGGAGCTGTGGCCATGGATCGTTCTGATTGCCTTCTCCGGCATGTCGTCACATTTCTGTATGGCCCGCGCGCTTGTCTATGCCGACGCCACCGTCATTTCGCCGATGGATTTCCTGCGCGTACCGCTGTCGGCGCTGATCGGCTGGCTGCTTTACCACGAGCAGATCGACGCCTTCACCGCCGGCGGCGCGCTGCTGATCCTGACGGGCAATCTGCTCAACCTGCAGCGCAAGCCGGTAAAGCCGGCTGAAGTGGCGGCATCGTAGCGGTCCGCCAGTCAGTCGCCTGCGTCCGGTATGTTGAGAACATGCCCGCAGGCCTTGCAGTGCACCGCGTCCGGCTCGTGCCGCTGCAGCCCGCATTGCGGACAGGGGAAGAAAACCTTGGCCGGCCGGAAGATCGCCTGCGCCAGCCTGACGAACAGCGATATGCCGATGATCATGGTGACGATCGCCGTCAGCTTGCCGGCCATGCCCGGCAGCACGATGTCGCCGAAGCCGGTTGTCGTCACCGTCGCGACGGTGAAATAAAGCGCGTCGATGTAGTTTTCCAGACCGGCGCCGTTGCGGAAGAAGAAGGTGTAGACGAAGCCGGTGATGACGAACAGAAACGTCAACAGGTTGATGACCGCGTGGCTTGCCTCGCGCCACGGCCTCAGACCGCGCATCTCGAAATGCCGCCAGATCGAACCGCTGCGCGACAGCGACCACAGCCGCAGGATGCGCAGAAAACCGAGATTGGCGAGCGCCGTCGGCATCAGCAGCGTCAACAGGATGAAGACATCCACCCAGGAGGTCGGCTGCTTCATCAGCCGCAGCATGTCGTTGGAGGCCAGCAGCCTGGCGACCAGATCGGCGCCGACGAGCGCCGCCACCGCATAATCCAACCACAGGAACGAGGCCGATTGCTGGATGACGGGTGTGGCGATGAAGAAGCCGATGATGGCCAGATCGATGACGATTGCCGCAACCTGAAACCGGAAGGCGGCCGGCGTGCGCCCATGATAGAGCCTGCGCAGCGTGTCGCGCAGCCGCGCCATCGCGGAACGATCCTGTGATGCTTGCTTGTCCGCGGCCTTCATGCCGATCGCGATGACATGGGCGGCATGTGCCGACGCCTGCCAGGGGCCCCGGTCACACCAGTTCCACTTCGACCACGCCGGGCACGGCGCGCATCGCCGAGGCGATTTGTGGCGAGACCCGGTAGCCGCCCTGCAAGGCGATCTCGACCTCGCCCTGCGCCTCTTCCTTGATCACGATGATGCTCACCTGGCTTTCGCCGCGCTGGGTGAGCTGGGACTGGATTATCGAGGCGGGCCCATCGTTCCTGACGAAAATGCGCAGCGCCTTTTGGATGCGGCTTGCCTCCTCCTCCAGCGATTGCACGGAATTGATCCGCAAATTAACGCCCTCGGGCCTGTCCTCGGCCGCAACGGTGATGACGACGGATCGGCCGGCTTCCAAAAGGTCACGGTACTGCGCCAATGCCTCGGAAAACAGCACGGCCTCGTACTGGCCGGAGGTGTCGGAAAAGGCCACCACGCCCATCTTGTTGCCGGTGCGCGTCTTGCGCTCCTGTTTGCTGTTCACCGTGCCGGCAAGACGGCCGGCGGAAGCGCCGCGCTTGACCGCGGCCGAGAACTCCGCCCAGTTCTGCACCCGCATCTTCTGCAAAGCCGCCTTGTATTCGTCGAGCGGATGGGCCGAGAGGTAGAAGCCGACGACCTGGAATTCGCGGTGCAGCCGGTCGGCGGCGAGCCACGGGTCCGTCACCGGCAGGTTCAGCGCCTGCGACTGTGCGCCGAGCGAAGCGCCGAAAATATCGGCCTGGCCGGAAACGGCATTCTGCTGGGCAAGTGACGCCAGCCCCATCATCCGTTCGACGCCAGCAAGCATCTGGGCGCGGTCGTGGCCGAAACAATCGAGCGCGCCAGCCATGATCAGGCTTTCGAAGACGCGCTTGCCGACGATCTTGGGGTCGACCCGCTCGCAGAAATCGGCGAGATTCTTGAACGGCTTCTCGCCACGCACGGCAACGATGTGCTCGACCGCCGCATCGCCGACGCCCTTGAGCGCCGCCATCGAATAATAGATCCGGTTCTCGCCGACCTCGAAGGGCCGGAAGCTGGTCATAACAGACGGCGCCAGCACCTCGATGCCGAGGCGCAACGCATCCTGGCGGAAGTCGGCGAGCTTGTCGGTATTGCCCATGTCGAGCGTCATCGACGCCGCCAGGAACTCGACCGGATAATGAGCCTTGAGATAGGCCGTCTGATACGAGACGACGGCGTAAGCGGCGGCGTGCGACTTGTTGAAACCATAGTCGGCGAATTTGGCCAGCAGGTCGAAAATGAAGTCGGCTTGCGGCTTGCTGACGCCTCGCTCGACAGCGCCCGAGACGAAACGCTCGCGCTGCTTGTCCATCTCGGCGCGGATCTTCTTGCCCATGGCGCGGCGCAGAAGATCGGCTTCGCCGAGCGAATAGCCGGACAGCTCCTGCGCGATCTGCATGACCTGTTCCTGGTAGACGATGACGCCTTGCGTCTCCTTCACCAGATGGTCGATCTTCGGATGGATCGAGGCCATCTCCTCCTCGCCATGCTTTCTGGCGTTGTAGGTCGGGATGTTCTCCATCGGGCCCGGGCGGTAGAGAGCGACGAGCGCGATGATGTCCTCAATGCAGTCGGGCCGCATGCCGATCAGCGCCTTGCGCATGCCGGCACTTTCCACCTGGAACACGCCGACCACCTCGCCGCGCGACAGCATGGCGTAGGTCTCGGGATCGTCGAGCGGGATCGTCGCCAGGTCGATGTCGATGCCGCGCCGGCGGATCAGCTTCACCGCCGTCTCCAGCACGGTCAGCGTCTTCAGGCCGAGGAAGTCGAACTTCACCAGCCCGGCCTGCTCGACATATTTCATGTTGAACTGGGTGACCGGCATGTCGGAGCGCGGATCGCGGTACATCGGTACCAGTTCCGACAGTGGCCGGTCGCCGATGACGATGCCGGCGGCGTGTGTCGAGGCGTGGCGGTACAGCCCTTCCAGCTTCTGCGCCATGTCGAGCAGCGTCTGGACGATCGGCTCCTTCTCGGCCTCTTCGGCAAAACGCGGCTCGTTGGCGATGGCATCCGCGAGCTTGACCGGATTGGCCGGGTTCTGCGGCACCATTTTCGACAGCTTGTCGACCTGGCCATAGGGCATCTGCAGCACGCGGCCGACGTCGCGCAGCACGGCGCGGGCCTGCAGCGTACCGAAAGTGATGATCTGTCCGACCTGGTCGCGGCCGTATTTCTGCTGGACGTAGCGGATCACCTCTTCGCGACGATCCTGGCAGAAGTCGATGTCGAAGTCGGGCATCGACACGCGGTCGGGATTGAGGAAGCGCTCGAACAGCAGCGAGAAGCGCAGCGGATCGATATCGGTGATGGTCGTCGAATAGGCGACCAGCGACCCGGCGCCCGAACCACGGCCCGGCCCGACCGGAATGCCTTGCGCCTTGGCCCATTTGATGAAGTCGGCAACGATCAGGAAGTAGCCCGGGAATTTCATCTTCTCGATGATGCCGAGCTCGAATTCGAGCCGCTCGCGATATTGCTCGACCGTGTAGCCCGGCGTCGGTCCGTGCAGGGCGAGCCGCGCGTCGAGCCCTTCCCGCGCCTGGCGGGCGAGCTCGGCGGCCTCGGCCTTTTCGGCCGCGTCCTTGTCGGAGGCATCACCGCCGGTGAAGCGCGGCAGGATCGGGCTGCGGGTCTTCGGATAATAGGAACAGCGCTGCGCGATCTCGACCGTGTTGTCGATCGCTTCCGGCAGGTCGGCGAACAGCTTTGCCATGTCGGCCTGGCTGCGCAGGAAATTGTCCGGCGACAGCCGGCGGCGGGTGTCGACGGCAACAACGGAGCCCTCGGCAATGGCAATCAGCGCGTCATGCGCCTCATAATCGTCGCGCGACGAGAAAAACGCTTCGTTGGTGGCGACCAGCGGAAGCTCATTCGCATAGGCGAGATCGATCGTCTGATGCTCGATGACCCGATCGTAGCCCGCGACCCGGTCCAGCTCGACATAGAGCCGGTCGCCGAACAGTGCCTTGAGCGCCAAAAGCCGCACCTCGGCCAGATCGCGGCGATCCTCCTTCAAGGCGTTGCCGATCGGGCCGCGCGGCCCGCCGCTCAGGCAGATCAGCCCATCGGCCTTACCCTCCAGCATCTCGGTTGTCAGGTGCACCGCCTCGCCGGGCGGCGTTTCCAGATAAACGCGGCTGACCAGCCTGACCAGATTGGAATATCCGGCTTCGGTCGCGGCGAGCAGCACGACCGGCCGCATTTCCGGGCCTTGCCGCCGGCGATCGCGCTGGCCGTCGCTGTTTTCACCGGAAAAGGCGAGCGCAATCTGGCAGCCGATGATCGGCTGGATGCCGTCCTTGACCGCCTTCTGCGCGAATTCCAGCGCGCCGAAAAGATTGTTGGTGTCGGTGACGGCAATCGCAGGCGCCTCGTCCTTCACCGCGTGACCAACGATCTTGCCGAGCTGAAGCGCGCCCTCGAGCAGCGAATAGGCCGAATGCACGCGCAGATGCACGAAGGGCCGCGCCGGCACCTCCGGACGCGCAGCCGCAATCGCGGCTTCGCGCTTCAGAGGATCGCGTGGAAGTCTGTCATCCGCCATGGTTTCTCGCGCTGCCGAAGGCTCTGAGTCGATGGAGATGTATTGTCCGGGACCCGACGATACCAGTCCAGCACAAACCACAGTCAGCCACAGGCTTGCTGCGGCCTGCCGGCTAAGGTGTTGAGATTCAGGTCAGGCCGGCCTCACCTGAATATCAACAGACCTCAGGCGAATTCCATGATCACGGCGTCCACCGCCAGGCTGTCGCCCGGCTTGGCGTTGAGCTTCGACACGACCAGGTCGCGTTCGGCGCGCAGCACGTTTTCCATCTTCATCGCCTCGACCACGGCCAAGGTCTCGCCGGCCTTGACCTCCTGGCCCTCGGCGACGGCGATCGACACGACGAGGCCGGGCATCGGACACAGCAGCAGTTTCGACGTATCCGGCGCCACTTTTTCCGGCATCAGTCTTTCGAGCTCGGCGATACGCGGCAGCATGGCGCGCGCGGTCACCGACATGCCTTTCCAGGCGATGCGAAGACCGTTGGCGACGGGCCGGATCTGGGCGACGACGGAGCGTTTGCCGACCGTGCCGCGCCAGATCAGGTCGCCCGGCCGCCAGCCGGATGAAACGGTCAGCGCCTTGCCGCCGTCGATAGACAGGTCGATCTCCATCGGAATGGAAATCATGCCTTCGAGAATGGACGCCTGTAGATAATCCTCGCCGATCTTCACCACCCAGTCGCGCTTCAGCGCCCCCGAATGCGGCGCCAGCCGCCCGCCCAGCCGATCGAGCCGGTCGCGGCGTAACAGCTCCACCGCGGTCACGATCGAGGCGAGAACGGCCTTTTCTTCGCCGCTCGGCACGACGGGCGCAAAACCGTCGGGGTATTCCTCGGCGATAAATCCTGTCGATATCGCCCCTTCCCGCCAGCGCGGATGCTGCATCAGCGCCGCCAGGAACGGAATGTTGTGCTCGATGCCGTCGACGACAAAACTGTCGAGCGCTTCCGACATGGCATCGATCGCCTCGATGCGTGTCGGCGCCCAGGTGCACAGCTTGGCAAGCATCGGGTCGTAGAACATCGAAATCTCGGAGCCTTCGGTGACTCCGGTGTCGTTGCGGATGACGATATCGCCGAACTGCCCCTCCTCAGGCGGCCGGTAGCGCGTCAGCCGGCCGATCGACGGCAGGAAATTGCGGTACGGATCCTCGGCATAGAGCCGGCTTTCCACCGCCCAGCCATTCAGCTTGATGTCGCTTTGTTTCAGGCCAAGCTTCTCGCCGGCGGCGACGCGGATCATCTGTTCGACCAGATCGATGCCGGTGACGAGCTCGGTCACCGGATGCTCGACCTGCAATCGTGTATTCATTTCAAGGAAATAGAAGTTCTTGTCCTTGTCGACGATGAACTCGACCGTGCCGGCGCTCTGATAGTCGACGGCCCTGGCCAATGCCACCGACTGCTCGCCCATGGCCTTGCGCGTCTTGGCGTCGAGGAATGGCGACGGCGCCTCTTCGGCCACCTTCTGGTTGCGGCGCTGGATCGAGCATTCGCGCTCACCGAGATAGAGCGCGTTGCCATGCGCGTCGGCCAGCACCTGGATCTCGATATGGCGCGGATCGACGACGAATTTTTCGATGAACACGCGGTCGTCGCCGAACGAACTCTTGGCTTCCGAGCGAGCCCGGTCAAAACCGTCGCGCACTTCGGACTGGTTCCAGGCGATGCGCATGCCCTTGCCGCCGCCGCCGGCCGAGGCCTTGATCATCACGGGATAGCCGATCTCGCCGGCGATCTTTTCGGCGTGGTCGGCATTCTCGATGACGCCAAGCCAGCCGGGCACGGTCGAAACCTCGGCCGCGTTGGCGAACTTCTTCGATTCGATCTTGTCGCCCATCGCCTTGATCGCCTTGGGCTTCGGGCCGATGAAGACGATGCCTTCCTTCTCCAGCGCTTCGCAGAAGGCAGCGCGCTCGGACAGGAAGCCATAACCGGGATGCACAGCCTGAGCCCCGGTTTCCTTGCAAGCCGCGATGATCTTCTCAGGGACAAGATAACTCTGCGCGGCCGGCGAAGGCCCGATATGCACCGCCTCGTCGGCCATCTCAACATGCACGGCATCGCGATCGGCATCGGAATAGACCGCGACTGTGGCAATCCCCATCTTGCGCGCCGTCTTGATGACGCGACAGGCGATCTCGCCACGATTGGCGATCAGGATTTTCGTGAACATGCTGAGGTCATTCCCCTCCGGTCGGTCGTTCCTTTTATGACCTGTGCTTGCGGGGTCAAGCCGGCCATGCAAATCACTGGCTTTCAATCGATTTGCGATTCCAATTCTTCGCTGTGGCCCAGTCTCGGCACCAGCTTCCAGTTGATCGTGTCGATAAAACCTGAAACCTTGGAAAAAAATTCGCATTGGAGGACGCCTGATGAAAACCCGCGCCGCTGTCGCTGTCGCCGCCGGAAGGCCGCTGGAGATCATGGAGGTCGACCTCGACGGTCCGCGCGAGGGCGAGGTGCTGGTCGAGATCAAGGCGACCGGCATCTGCCACACCGATGAGTTCACGCTGTCGGGCGCCGATCCGGAAGGCCTGTTTCCGGCGATCCTGGGGCATGAGGGCGCCGGCGTGGTGGTCGATGTCGGCAAGGGCGTCACCTCGGTCAAGAAGGGCGACCACGTCATTCCGCTTTACACGCCGGAATGCCGGCAGTGCCCGTCCTGCCTGTCCCGCAAGACCAATCTGTGCACGGCCATCCGCGCCACGCAGGGCCAGGGCCTGATGCCCGACGGCTCGTCGCGCTTCTCGATCGGCAAGGACAAGATCTTCCACTATATGGGCTGCTCGACCTTCTCCAACTTCACCGTTCTGCCCGAGATCGCGGTAGCCAAGGTCAACCCGGACGCCCCCTTCGACAAGATCTGCTACATCGGCTGCGGCGTCACCACAGGCATCGGCGCCGTCATCAACACCGCCAAGGTCGAGCAAGGCGCGACCGCGGTGGTCTTCGGCCTGGGCGGCATTGGCCTCAATGTCATCCAGGGCCTGAAACTGGCCGGCGCCGATATAATCATCGGTGTCGATCTCAACAACGACAAGAAGGAATGGGGCGAACGGTTCGGCATGACGCATTTCGTCAATCCGAAGGAGATCGACGGCGACATCGTCCCTCACCTCGTCAACATGACCAAGCGCGGCGCCGACCAGATCGGCGGCGCCGACTACACGTTCGACTGCACCGGCAACACCAAGGTGATGCGCCAGGCGCTGGAAGCCTCGCACCGCGGCTGGGGCAAGTCGGTCATCATCGGCGTCGCCGGCGCCGGCCAGGAAATTTCGACGCGCCCGTTCCAACTGGTCACCGGCCGCACCTGGATGGGCACCGCCTTCGGCGGCGCGCGCGGCCGCACCGACGTGCCGAAGATCGTCGACTGGTACATGGACGGCAAGATCCAGATCGATCCGATGATCACCCATCTGCTGAAACTGGAAGACATCAACAAGGGGTTCGACCTCATGCATGAGGGCAAGTCGATCCGAAGCGTCGTCGTTTATTGAAGCAAGCCACACGCCGCCGACCGACCGGCCAGCGACCTCTGTGGTTCAAAACTGGGAGGAGAAAAGAATGGCGGAGAAACTGCATCCGAAAATCGACAATGGCCTGCCCAAGGAGAGCGCGAGCTTTGCCGGCGGCACGCTGGTCTGCGCCTGCACCAGCAAGCCGGTCAAGGTGAAGGTCAAGGGCCAGATCGCCCACAACCACGCCTGCGGCTGCACCAAATGCTGGAAGCCGGAAGGCGCCATATTCTCGGTGGTGGCCGTTGCCGGAACCGGCGACGTCACCGTCACCGAGAACGGCGACAAGCTGAAAGTGGTCGACCCCTCGGCCCTGATTCAGCGCCATGCCTGCACCGGCTGCGGCGTCCATATGCACGGTCCGGTCGAGCGCGACCATCCGTTCAAGGGCTTGTCCTTCATCCACCCCGAGCGCTTCGTCGAGGATGGCTGGTCACCGCCGGGCTTCACCGCCTTCGTCTCGTCGATCATCGAATCCGGCGTCGACCCGAAACGGATGGACGGCATCCGGGCGCAGTTGAAGTCGATCGGGCTCGAACCCTATGACTGCCTCAACCCCGGCCTCATGGACTATATCGCCACCTGGACGGCGAAGAAGTCAGGCGCCTTGCCGGCCTGAACGCTGTAAGATTTCAGACAGGGGCCGGACACGTTTCCGGCCCCTGTCCGTTTCGGAGAGACTATGCCCGCACCTGCCATCTACGTCGACGCCGACGCTTGCCCGGTCAAGGCCGAGGTCGAAAAAGTCGCCGAGCGCCTTGGCGTCGTCGTCACCTACGTCTCCAACGGCGGCTTGCGGCCCTCGCGCGACCCGATGATCCGCAATGTCGTGGTCTCCAAGGGAGCCGACGCCGCAGACGACTGGATCGTCGAGAACGCCAAATCCAACGATGTCGTGGTGACGGCGGACATTCCGCTCGCCGCTCGTGCGGTAGCGCTCGGTGCCCACGTGCTCGGGCCAACCGGACGGCCATTCACGCCCGAAACCATCGGCATGGCGGTGGCCATGCGCGACCTCAAGCAGCATTTGCGCGAAACCGGCGAGAGCAAGGGCTACAATGCCTCTTTCGCGCCGCAGGACCGTTCGCGGTTCCTCGGCGAACTCGACCGTATCTTGCGGCGCGCCCTGAAATCCGCCACACCCAGCTAGAAACAGAGCGCCATCCAGGGTGGAGACCGCCATGGCCGCCGAACCTCCGATCCCAAAACCCATGCAGCGCCATATGCTGTTTGCAATGTCGGCGTGCTTCGGTGCGCTTGCGTTCCTTGTCGCGTTGCTGCTGCATGCCCAGCTCGCCTATTCGATCGGCGCCAACGCCTTTTTCGCCGCTTACGTCATTCTCGTCGTCAGCCAGATGCCCAAATTCACCGGCAAATATCTGAGCAAGAATGCCCGCGCAACCGACCAGCCGGTGCTGGTCATCTTCGCCGTGACGTTCGTCGTCGTTGTGGTCGCAGTTATCTCACTGTTCCTCCTGATCAATCAGAAGAACAGGGGCAACTCCGTCGAGCTCGGTTTCGCGCTGCTGTCGATCCCGCTCGGCTGGTTCACCATCCATGCCATGGCCGCACTTCACTATGCGCATGTCTATTGGATGGACGGCGATGCGGTCGACGCCGAAACCAAGACGAAAATCCCGGTCGGCGGATTGCTGTTTCCAGGCGACAAGCGGCCGGAAGGCTGGGATTTCCTCTATTTCTCGACAGTCATCGGCATGACCGCGCAAACCGCTGACACCAACATATCGACCACGCATATGCGTTGTGTCGTGCTCGTTCACTCGATCCTGTCGTTCTTCTTCAACACCGTCATTGTCGCCGCGGCCGTCAATCTCGCTGTCAGCCTGGGCGGTCCGTAATAAATCCGTGATCGGGTGAAACATCGGTTTGGATCGCGACGTATCAGGAGGACAATGAACGCGCAGGCCACGCCGTGACGCCGGGAGACGAGACAAGATGGAATCCGTTGCCAGAAGCCAATCCGCCACCGGGCCGGACGCTCCCGTGTCGAGCGACAGCACGCTGATCTACCGGCAATCGCGCTGGACGCGGCTGACGCACTGGATCTGGGCCATCTCGCTGTTCTTCATGCTGCTTTCCGGCCTGCAGATCTTCAACGCCCGGCCGCAGCTCTACATCGGCAAGCAATCCGGCTTCGGCTACAACAACACCATCTTCGAAATCGGCGCCGAAAACACGAGCACCGGGCCGCGCGGCTACACGGCAATCTTCGGGCACCGCTTCGACACGACCGGCGTGCTTGGCTGGTCGGGTCCGCCAGGCAACGAGACGGCGCGCGGCTTCCCGTCCTGGGCGACCATCCCGTCCTACTATGATCTCGGCACCGCCCGCGTCATCCACTTCTTCTTCGCCTGGATCCTGACGACGACCTTGCTCGTCTGGCTGGTCGCCGGCCTGGTCAATGGCCATATCAGGCGCGATCTCGCCCCGCGCCTCGACGACCTCAAGCGGCTGCCACGCGACATCGTCGACCATGCCAAGCTGAAATTCCATCATACGCGCGAATACAACACCTTGCAGAAGATGGCTTATGGCGGGGTGCTGTTCGTGCTGTTGCCACTGATGATCATCACCGGCCTTGCCATGTCGCCCAGCATGAATTCGGTGCTGCCCTTCCTCAACGAGGTGCTCGGCGGACGGCAGACGGCGCGGACCATCCATTTCACCGTCATGCTGCTGCTCGTCGGCTTCTTCATCATCCACATCCTGATGATCCTGGCCGCCGGCCCGATCAACGAATTGCGCTCGATCATCACCGGCTGGTACCGCACCGACCCTCCCGCGCAAGACGACAAGACCACCGAGAGGAGTGCCTGACATGGCGAAATTCCAGATCAGTCGAAGGAAATTCCTGACCGCAGCCAGCCTTGGCGCCTCCGGCATCATGCTGTCGGGTTGCGACGCCTTCGACAGCCAGTTGAGCATCGGCAGCGGCCTGCGCAGCTTCCTCGAAAACGCCAATGGCCTGACATATCGCGCGCAGCGCCTGCTTGCCGGCCGTGACGCTCTGGCGCCGGAATTCACCGAGGCCGATATCCGCCAGCCGCAGCGGCCGAACGGCGTCACCGCGCCTGACGATGACACCTACAAGGGTCTGCTCGCCAACAATTTCGCCGACTGGCGGCTGGAAGTCTCGGGCCTCGTCGAAAAGCCGCTGTCGCTCAGCCGCGAACAGCTTCAGAACATGCCGAGCCGCACCCAGATCACCCGCCATGACTGCGTCGAGGGCTGGAGTTGCATCGCCAAATGGACGGGCACGCCGCTGTCGCTGGTGCTCGACCAGGCGGTGGTCAAGCCTGAGGCGCGCTATGTCATGTTCCATTGCCTCGACACGATCGACCGCAGCCTTTCCGGCGACATCAAATATTACGGCACGATCGACCTGATCGACGCCCGCCATCCGCAGACGATCCTCGCCTATGGCCTGAACGGCAAACCCTTGCCGGTCGAGAATGGCGCGCCGCTGCGCGTCCGCGTCGAGCGCCAGCTCGGCTACAAGATGCCGAAATATCTCTACAAGATCGAACTGGTCGACGGCTTCGCCAATGTCGGCGGCGGCCGCGGCGGTTATTGGGAAGACAATGGCTACGACTGGTATGGCGGAATTTGATGACCGCTCGCATACACGCCGAGCACGATTTGTCGCCGATCGAGTTGAGCTCGCTCGAGGAACGCCTCCACAACGACAACCGGCGCGCGACAGACCGCGCCGATGACCGGGGGCTGACTTTCGTTATTCGCGACGGCGCGGGAAACGCGATCGGCGTTGCTGCCGGTTACTCTTGGGCGAATACGTCCGAGCTGACATTGATGTGGATTGACGAGGCCTATCGAGGTCGCGGCTATGCAAGCCAGTTGCTCAGCGCTTTTGTCGCTGAGGCAATCGATCGCGGCGTCAGGAGAATTTGGGTCTCCAGCCACGACTTCCAGGCGCCGGGTCTCTATGAGAAGGCTGGCTTCCAGCGCATCGCCGAACTCTCGGAATGGCCCGAAGGCCACTCCAACATCATCCTTTGTAAAACGATAGCAGCCGACGGCGCGCTTTAGGCGACTTTCTCGAGCAGCGGCCTCAGCGCCGGATGGATCTCCGGCGAGGCATGCTTGATCAGGGTCAGCAGTGCACGCTCGTTCTCATACAAGGGTCGGTTCGCCCCAATATGCTCGACCAGCCATTTGGCTTCGCCGGCATCTATGGTCTCGGCACGGCGGGCCAAGGCCTCGGCCGCCCTGTTCTTGGCTTCCCATTCGGCCTCGATGTCATCGGGCGACCGGTAGGCCTCGATGATGCCGGCAAGGCCGCCGGAGACCATACGGCTGAAGAAGCCGCCGATTTGCGGATCGGCGCGTTCGAGGAAGTTTTCCTGGCGCAGCGCCACGTCGCGGGTCGGCGCTTCATAGCCGGCCGAGCACATGACGAAATTGGCGATCGCCTTGACGAACAGGTCGTTCCAGGACGGATCGTTCTTGGCCTGGGCGGTCTGTTCATTGATCCTGAACAGCACCTCGGCCTCGCCGCGGGTGATGGCGATGTTGCCGTCGCCGCCATGGGCGTGGAGGATACGCCGCAGCAATTCGACTTCCGCCTTGGCGATCAGTCCGGGCACCAACGCGCCGCCCAGCATCAGCGGTCCCTTGCCGTCGATGACGGCGTGCGCAACCTGCTCCAGCGCGTAGACGCAAAGCTTGCCCGGCGAGGACCTCGCCTCTTCCAGCACATGGACCAGCAATTCGAGTTCGGTGCGGCTGTCGACCATGCCGTCACGCGAAATGGTGCGGACCAGCCAGTCGGCATTCTCCTGCGAGATGTAGCCCGAGGGCTTTTCCTGATGGACGATGTAGTCGGTCACCGCCTCGACGAAGAACGGTGCCCATTCCGCGCATTTGTCCTGGGCTGTCTGGTCAAGAGCGAACAGCGCCTCGGCCTCGCCTCGTGTCACCACGCCATCGGCGAACACGTCGCGACGCAGCATCGCCACGTCCTCCGAGGCGATGCGATTCTTCGAGGTCAGCCCCGCCACCGGCGCGCTCATGATCAATTCGCCCATCTGTCGTCCCCGTCCGCCCCGAAGCCTTACATCGTGCCTGCTATATCAGGAGTGTCTTGAAAAACCGGCAAACGGCGTGGTTAGCGAAGACTTGCCTGCCAAGGCATGTCGCCCGAAATGCGCAGCCAGAGCGCATGGGCTCGATCCGTTTCAGCGACGCGCTTTAAATGTCGCTGGGAGGTGACAAGGTGTCGCCGACGGGCTATGGATGGCGCGTCGAGGGCTCGGGGTTCTGAGTCCTACCTGTTTGCGGGAGAGAGCAGCGAGAGCTGCCGCCGAAGGGGAAATCGCCCGAAATCTCTCAGGCAAAAGAACCGTAGACGGGAAAGACACTCTGGAAAGTCGGGGCTTGCCCCCGCGCCGAAGGTGTAAGCGCCGCTGACAGAGTTCCGGCTGCGCGAGTCTCTCAGGCTTCAGACAGAGGGGCACGGACTGGTCGCCATTCGCGGCCGATTGCGTGCGACTCTGGAGACGACATGACGGGCGACGACTCAAAACACCTTCCCCTCGAAGATATCCACACAGCCGCTGGTGCGCGGTTCGGCGCCTTTGCCGGCTGGTCGATGCCGCTGACCTATCCGGCCGGTGTCATGAAGGAGCATCTGCATACCCGCGAGCATGCCGGCCTCTTCGACATCTCGCACATGAAATTGTTCGAGGTCAGCGGGCCGCAGGCGGTTGCGCTGCTCAACCGCGCTTGCCCGCTGGATGCCGGCGTGCTCGAAATCTCGCAGTCGAAACTGTCCTTCTTCCTCAATGAGGCCGGCGGCATCCTCGACGACCTGATCGTCACCCGGCTCGGCGATACCAGGTTCATGGTGGTTGCCAATGCCGGCAACGCCGTCGCCGACGAAAAGCATCTGCGTGAGTTGGCCGCCGATTTCGATGTCGAGGTCGAGCCGCTCGACCGCGTCTTCCTGGCCATCCAGGGTCCGGAAGCCTGGGCGGCACTTTCCCGTGCCGGCATCGAGACCGGCGCGCTGCTGTTCATGCACGGGGTCGAGCCGCGGAAAGACTGGTTCATGAGCCGGTCGGGCTATACCGGCGAGGACGGTTTCGAGATCGGCCTGCCAGAAGCCGATGCGCGCGCCCTTGTCGCGAAGCTGCTCGAGGATGAGCGCGTTCTATGGATCGGCCTTGCCGCGCGCGACAGCCTGCGGCTCGAGGCCGGGCTTTGCCTGCATGGCCAGGACATCACCCCGGAGACAGATCCGGCCGCAGCCGCGCTGATGTGGGCAATCCCCAAGGAGATCCGCGCGTCCGGCGCTTTCATCGGCGCAGACGCCCTGCGCGCCGCCGTCGAACGCGGCCCGGCGCAAAAGCGTGTCGGGCTGAAACCAGACGGCCGCCAGCCGGTGCGTGCCGGCGCTGCGCTGTTCGACGCCGACGGCAATCCTGCGGGCCATGTCACATCGGGTGGGTTCGGGCCCTCGGCCGGCCATCCGGTCGCCATGGGCTATGTCGCCGCATCGCTGGCAAAGCCTGGCACACGGGTGTTCGCCGATGTGCGCGGCACGAAGATTCCCGTCGATATCAGTTCCCTGCCCTTCACCCCTCATCGCTACCGCAAAGGATAGATTTCATGGCAACGACCTATTTCACCGCTGATCACGAATGGCTCCGCGTCGAAGGCGGCATCGCCACCGTCGGCATCACTGACTACGCGCAGGAGCAACTCGGTGACCTCGTCTTCGTCGAACTGCCGGAGACCGGAAAGAAGCTGACCAAGGGCGATACCGCCGTCGTGGTCGAATCCGTCAAGGCGGCCTCTGACGTTTACGCGCCGGTCGACGGCGAGATCACCGAGGCCAACGGCACGCTGTCTTCCGACCCGTCGCTGGTCAACTCGGCCGCCACCGGCGCCGGCTGGCTGTGGAAGATGAAGCTCGCCGACGAAAGCCAGCTCGCCGGCCTCATGGATGAGGCCGCCTACAAAGCCCATATCGCCTGAAATCAGGACTAGAGATGATGACCACAGCACTCACCCCCTTCTCGGCCCGCCATATCGGTCCTGGTGTCAACGATGTCAGAGCCATGCTTGCGGTGATCGGCGTTCCCTCCGTCGAGACGCTGATCAGCCAGGCCGTGCCGCAGTCGATTCGCCTCGACATGCCGCTGACCTTGCCCGCGCCAGCCAGCGAGGCCGAAGCGCTGGCCGAATTGTCGGCGATCATGGCTGGGAATACCGTGCTGAAGAGCTTCATCGGCGCCGGCTATCACGGCGTCCACGTGCCGCCGGTCATCCAGCGCAATCTGTTCGAGAATCCGGCCTGGTACACGGCCTACACGCCCTATCAGGCCGAGATCAGCCAGGGCCGCCTGGAAATGCTGTTCAATTTCCAGACCTTGGTCGCAGAATTGACCGGATTGCCGGTGGCGTCCGCCTCGCTGCTCGATGAGGCAACCGCTGTCGCCGAAGCGGTCGGCATCGCGCTGCGCCACCACCGCGACAAGCGCACCAAGGTGGCCTTCGCCGGCACGCCGCATCCGCAGACGCTGGATGTGGTGCGCACCCGCGCCGAACCGCTCGGCATCGAGATTGACGGTGAGACGATCGACGACAACACCGCCGCCTTGCTCGTCTCCTGGCCCGACACGTTCGGCGTCTATGGCGACCACAAGGCCGCGATCGACAAGGCTCGCGCGACAGGCGCCATCGTTGTCTTCATCGCCGATCCGCTTGGCCTGACGCTGACCGATGCGCCGGCGAAACTTGGCGCCGACATCGCGGTGGGCCCGATGCAGCGCTTTGGCGTGCCGATGGGCTTTGGCGGCCCGCACGCCGCCTACTGCGCCGTCTCCGACAAACTGACGCGCCTCATGCCCGGCCGTCTCGTCGGCCAGTCGACCGACAGCAAGGGCCGGCCCGGCTACCGCCTCGCCCTGCAGACGCGCGAACAGCATATCCGCCGCGACAAGGCGACCTCCAACATCTGCACCGCGCAGGCGCTGCTTGCCAACATGGCGACGGCCTATGCCATCTGGCACGGCCCCGCCGGGCTGCAGGCGATCGCCGGGCGCATCCACGCGCTGGCCAATCGCCTGGCGAGCGGGCTCAAAGCGGCAGGCGTGTCGGTGCTCGGCGCCAGGCGCTTCGACACGGTGACGGTCGAGGTGAAAGGCGAGGCCGCGCAAATCGCCGCCGCTGCCGAAAAGACTGGCCGGCTGCTGCGCGTCCTCGACGCCGACCATGTCGGCATCGCCTTCGACGAGACCTCGACCGACGCCGATCTCGACGCGATCGCTTCCCTGTTCGGCGCCAAGGCTGCTCCCTCGGCCGACAGCACCGTTCCCGGCAAGCCGCGCGGAAAAGAGTTTCTGACCCAGCCGGTCTTCAACGAGAACAAGTCGGAAACCGACATGATGCGCCTGCTGCGCCGGCTGGCCGACAAGGATCTGGCGCTCGACCGCTCCATGATTCCGCTCGGATCCTGCACCATGAAGCTCAATGCGGCGGCCGAAATGATGCCGGTAAGCTGGCCGAGCATCGCCAATCTGCATCCTTTCGCGCCGGCAAGCCATTCGGCCGGCTACCGGGCCATGATCGGCGAGCTGGAAGGCTGGCTGTCGGAAATCACCGGTTTCGACGCGGTCAGCCTGCAGCCCAATGCCGGCAGCCAGGGCGAATATGCCGGCCTGCTCGCCATCCGCGCCTATCATCGCTCGCGCGGCGAAGGCCATCGCACCGTCTGCCTGATCCCCTCTTCCGCGCATGGCACCAATCCGGCAAGCGCGGCGATGGCCGGCATGAGCGTCGTCGTCGTGCGCTGCCTGGAGGACGGCAATATCGACATGGACGATATGCGGGCCAAGGCCAACGAGCATTCCAAGAACCTCGCCGCGCTGATGTTCACCTATCCCTCGACGCATGGCGTCTACGAAGAAGGCGCCCGCCACCTCTGCGCCCTCATCCATGAGCATGGCGGCCAGGTCTATTTTGACGGCGCCAACCTCAACGCGCTGGTCGCGCTCGCCCGGCCCGCGGATATCGGCGCCGATGTCTGCCACATGAACCTGCACAAGACCTTCTGCATCCCGCATGGCGGCGGTGGCCCCGGCATCGGCCCGATCGGCGTCAGGGCGCACCTGAAGCCTTATCTGCCGGGCCATGTCACCGAAGGCTCGGCGCATGCCGTGTCGGCGGCACCCTTCGGCAGCGCTTCCATCCTGCCGATCACCTGGATGTACATCCGCATGATGGGCGCCGCCGGACTGAAGCATGCAACCGAGACCGCCATCATCTCGGCCAACTATGTGGCGACACGGCTCGCGCCTCACTTCCCGCTGCTCTACAAGGGCCGGCACGATCGCATCGCGCATGAATGCATCCTCGACACCCGCGTGCTCAAGGAGAGCGCCGGCATCAGCGTCGACGACATCGCCAAGCGCCTGATCGACTACGGTTTTCACGCGCCCACCATGTCGTTCCCGGTAGCCGGCACGCTGATGGTCGAGCCGACGGAATCCGAGCCAAAGCGCGAACTCGACCGCTTCTGCGAAGCGATGATCGCCATTGCGGGTGAGGCAGCGAAAGTCGCCAGGGGCGACTGGCCCTTGGCCGACAACCCGCTGGTCAACGCGCCGCACACCGCCGCCGAGACGCTGGCCGGCCAGTGGACCCACCCCTACTCGCGCCTGGAAGCGGCCTATCCCGCCGGCGACGCCGATACGGCAGCCAAGTACTGGCCGCCGGTGTCGCGCATCGACAATGTCGCCGGCGACCGCAATCTGGTCTGCTCCTGCCCGCCGCTGTCGGATTATCTCGGGGCGGCCGAATAGCCGCCTCTCGGCCTATGCCGAGCGCAAGGCCGGCTTGACCGGTTCGGCCTTGCCCATTCTTTTGTGGCTGATGACGCAGTTTCGGCCGGCGCGTTTGGCCGCGTAGAGTGCGGCGTCCGCCTCGGCCAGCACCTCGTCGAGGCGGCTGCCGTCGGCGGCGCCAAAGCCGATGCCGCCGCTGACCGTGCTGCGCAACGGACCGAGCGGGGTAGGAACGATTTCGGTGCCGAAGGCCACGCCGATCTTGCTGGCAAGATCATGGGCCCTCTCTTCCGTCATCCGCGACATGACGATGGCGAACTCCTCGCCGCCCAGGCGAAAGGCGTCGACGCCGGTTCTGGCATATTTCCGGATGACGGCGGCGAAGCGGCACAGGACCTGGTCCCCGACCGGGTGGCCATAGATGTCGTTGGTCCGCTTGAAGTGATCGAGGTCGAACATGACGACCGCCATGAAGGGGCCGAAGGGGCGCTCGCCATGGAGCGACATCAACCCGCGACGGTTCATCAGCCCGGTCAATGGATCGGTCATCGTCTCGGCCTTCAACTCGATCTGCGCCTGCAGGTGATGAAGCGAGAGCGTCAAGGCGCCGAGGCCGGTCATGCAGGCCACCGCAACGACCGAATTCAGACGTTCGGCCCAGTTGTCCGGCGCCGCCCCGAGCGTCCATTGCCCCTTGGCCATCAGAACCACGCCGCAAAGGGCAAACGACACCGCACAGGTGCCGCTCAGGAACGAAACCACCAGCAGGATCCGGCGATCGTGGCTGCCATTGACCCAGAACATGGCCCCGATCGTCGACAGCAGCACGGTGACCGTCGCGTAGGTGATGATGAAGCCGACGCCGTCAAGGCCAAGGAAGGTCACGGCCGCGCAGACAGCCATGGCGGCAAGTGTCGGCACGATCGCACGCCTGTGGTCCGGCACGCCGAGATACTGCATGGCTGAAAGGCAGATGATCAGGAAGCCCAGGCTGAGCAGCGCCAGCGCGATCTGGCAAAGCAGCGGATCGGGCTCCTTGGTGTAGCGCCAGAACAGGATCACATGCGCGACAAGCACGATAATGCCGCACGCCACCGTCAGCACGAAACGCGCCCGCGGCGCAGTGAGCCAGATGGCAAACATGGTGACGGCCAGGCATGTGCCCGACAGCGCGGCCGCGAGCAGGAGCGAACTGAAATCCAGCATATCGGGCGGCGGCCTCTCCAGCGTCGGCGGTTACGCCGCATTCTAGGTCAGCGGCAGCCCTCGAACATGGTTTTCAGCCGATCTTTCGATCCAAGCTGCGGTTACGGTTTACAAAGCGTCGACAGTGCTTGTGCGGAAATCGCCCCTTGGCCGGCGCAAAGGTCAAACGCGCATCAGCCCTTGTTCAGCAGTGCGAGATTGGCGTTGACGACCGTCGGGTCGGCCATGCCGGCCTTCGCCTCGAGCAGCAGTGCCCTGGCCTTCTTCTTGTTGCCGCGCAGCAGTTGCGAATAGCCCATATTGTTGACGATCTGCGGTTTGCGGCCGGCGACTTTCAGCAACTGGCCGTAGGCGCGGTCGGCAAAGTCGAAGCGGCCGAGTTCGTCATAGGAGGCGGCCAGCCCCATCCAGGCCTCCGCATTGTCGGCCTTCAGCTCGACGGCCTTGCGGAAATGCTGTTCGGCGAGACCATAGTTGGCGTCGCGAAACTGTGCCTTGCCTTGCGCCAGGTCGGATGTGTCGACATCCCTGGCCGCAGGCTGGATCGCGGTCGTCTTGGTCGTGTCGACGTTGTTGTTCGTCGTGCACCCGGTGATAACAAGGACGGCCGCCATCGTGGCCACCGCCGCAAAGTGTGTCTGACGCATGCCCTGCCCCGTCGCCCGATTTGCCGGGTCGTTGTTCAGGAAACACGATACATGCGAGCGATTAAGCTTCGGTGCTGAAATGCGCCTAAAATTTGGTTCCCGGTATACCGGCCATTAACCACCGGCACCGCCACCTCATCAAGAGGCGAGCAGCGGTGTCACCGCTCCAGGATCTTGAGCGCTTCTGGAACCGGATAGCGGCTGCCGTCATAGCGCAGCCGGTAGGTCTTGTTCACGGGTTTGCCGGGATGGGACTGGCACTCGCCATTCTCGTCGACGGACGGCTCGTCGGTGTCGTTCCGCTCCGCCAGAATGATATCGCGATAGCCGTGATGGCTCGTCGTGCCCATCGTCAGGCTGACCCGGTTGGAATAGAAGGACCCCGCGCAACTGGCGTCGCCTTCACCATGGTATCCGGCAACGACGAGGCCGTCGAGCATCACGCGCAGCGCATTGCCGGAGAGAACATAGAGCCGCAAATCGGTTTCTCGGAACGGATTGGGCCGCGAACTGCCCAGCATATCGATACGCAGGCCGAACGCCGTGATGCCAGGCGCCACCCCATAGCGGCCGGTATCGAATTCGATCTTGTCGATGGCGATGGCATCATCGTCCATCAGCCCGGGCTGGAGCAGGCGCTGGCGGACCTGCCGGCTGTTCCTGTCGACGACCAGAAGCTCGATGTCGCCGACATGCGCGCCGTCGCCGGATTGAGAGCTGTCGATCAGCGGCACCGCGACCAATAGCAGGTCGTCATGGGCTGGCCAGATCTTGCAGATCACGCCGAAAGGCGTTTCGCCGTACCGGAGCGTCGAGACGATACTGGTATGGGGTTCGAGCGTAAACGAGGCGCCGTCGGCGCTCAGTCGTGCCTTGGGATAGGCTTGCTGCACCAGCGCGGCGGCATCTCCGCAATCGTCGGCCGCGGCTTGGCCGGACCACAGGCTGGCGACGGCGAGAGCGGCGGCACACAACACTTTTCGCATGGGGTTCTCACGTCGCGGGGCCGCGTTTGGGCAGAATGACGGTTGTCCGTCACTGCTCTGGATTTGTCGACTCTCATTGCTGATTTTGCAGATCCCGACGCTGTCTGAATTGCCAGCGTTCGCAGCCCCGTAACCGTAGTTCTAATGGCTGCCCGTCATCTTGACGATGATCGGTATGATCGCGATCATCAGCACCACCGGCAGGATGCACACAGTCACCGGTATCGACATCTTGGCCGGCAAGGCGTGCGCCTTTTCCTCGGCCAGCGACATGCGCTTGTGGCGCATTTCGTCGGAGAAGACGCGCAGCGCGCCGGACAGGCTGGTACCGAGTTCCTTCGACTGCTGCAAGAGCGTCGCGAACGAGCGCACCTCATCCAGGCTGAGGCGGTCGGCGAGTGCCTTCAGCGCGTCATCGAGGCTGCGTCCGGCCCTCAGTTCAAGTGACACCAGCTGCAAATTCTGGCTGAGCGCAGGATAGGTCTTGGCGAGTTCCTTCGAGACGCGCTCGATGCCGGCCTCCATGCTCATGCCGGCATCCGAGCAGACGATCATCAGATCCATGAAGTCGGGAAAGCCGTTGCGATACTCGCGCATCTTCTCCCGCACCTGCTGGGTCAGCACCAGACCGGGCAGGAAATAGCCGGCCACGCCCGACAGGATGACGAATGCCCACCGGCTGGTCATCGTCGCTTCGGGGCTGGCCAGCCACTGGTTGAGGACAAAGGCGCCGATCGCGGTGCCGAGCAGCGCCGAGAAGCGTATGATGAAGAACGTGCCGACGGCGCGCGGCTCCATGTACCCGGCCTGGATCAGCTTCATGCGCAACCGGGCGACATTTTCCGGATCGCTCTTGGCATAGAATTCCTGCGCCCGCTTCACTGCTTTTTCGCGCACGACATCGGCGTTCTTCTTCTGCAGCGGCTCCGGCCTCGCGGCCACGGCGCCATGGTCGACCTTGAGCCGGCGCTTCACGTCATTGCGGTCGCCCTTCGCCGCCACCATCGGCCAGGCCACCGCGCCGCTGCCCAAGGCCAAAAGCAGGATCGCCACCGGCGTCAGCGAGGTCGGCGCAAGCGAAGCGAGGAACTCGATGAAGCCCTGCATGTCAGAACCTGAAATTCGACATTTTGAACATCATCAGATTGCCCAGCATCAGCCAGGTCACCGAGCCGCCGATCAGGTACCAGGTTTTCGGCTCGTCCCAGACATCGCGGTAGAAGCCCGGCATCAGCGCCATGATACCGGCGAACAACAGCGCCGGTATCGCCGTCAGGATGTAGGCCGACATGCGGCCTTCGGTGGAGATGGCGCGCACCTTGCGGCGCAGCTTGCCGCGCTCGCGGATCGTCAACGCCAGCCCGTCGAGGATCTCGCGCAGATTGCCGCCCGAACTGGACTGGATGGAGACGGCAGTAATGAACAACGGCAGATCCTCGTGACCGACCCTGTCGAACAGCGAATTCAACGCCGAGACCAGATCGGAACCATAGGTCACCTCATCGGCGATKACGCCGAACTCGGTGCCGATCGGATCGGGCATTTCGCGCGACACCATGGCGATGGCCACCGGCACGGGGTGACCGGCCTTGAGGCCGCGCGTGATCAGTTCGAGCGCCTCGGGCAGCTGCATGCCGAAGCGCTTGAGCCGGCGCTTGCGCATGGAACGCATCACCATGACCGGCACCAGCGGCAGCAGCACGACGAACAGCAGAAGCCCCATAAGCAGCGGCAAGCCATACCAGATGGCGACCAGGGTCATGGCCATCGCCACGCCCGAGGTGATCATCAGGAATTTCGACAGCGGCATGATCATGCCCGATTGCGTGCGCAGCGCGCGGAACCGGTCCGGCGAGAACAGCGAGGTGCCGGCGTCGAGGCCGCGCTCCTTGCGCAGCTGGATCAGCACCTGCTCCTGGCTGATCTTGTTTTCCTGCAGCTTCATGCGCCGGTTGATGGCGGTGCGCTTGTCGCTGCGGCCGGCATAGAGGAGATAACAGGCCTCGGCGATCATGATGCCGGTGAGCGCTGCCCCCGCATAGACGACATAGATCGCGCTCAGCCCGTCGAACACCTGGCTTACTCCTGCGGCCGGCCGGGTTCGAAATAGCGTCCGGGAAAGTCGATGCCCATGGCGCGCAGATCCTCCAGGAAGCGCGGCCGGATGCCCGTCGCCTCGTAATAGCCGAGAATGCCGCCATCGGCATCCATGCCGGTGCGCACGAAGCGGAAGATCTCCTGCATCTGGATGACGTCGCCTTCCATGCCGGTTACCTCTGCGACGCTCGTCACCTTGCGCTTGCCGTCGGAAAGCCGGGTCAGCTGGACGATGATGTCGATGGCGCTGGCGATCTGGCTGCGGATCGACTGCACAGTCATCGGCATCCCGGTCATGCCCAGCATCTGTTCGAGGCGCGAAATGGCGTCGCGCGGCGTGTTGGCGTGGATGGTCGCCATCGACCCTTCATGGCCGGTGTTCATCGCCTGCAGCATGTCGAAGGCCTCCTCGCCGCGGCACTCGCCGAGGATGACGCGGTCGGGACGCATGCGCAGCGCGTTCTTGACGAGGTCGCGTTGCTTCAGTTCGCCATGGCCCTCGATGTTGGCGGGGCGCGTTTCCATGCGCGCGACATGCGGCTGCTGCAGCTGAAGTTCGGCCGCGTCCTCGATGGTGATCAGCCGCTCGTCCTCGGGAATGAAGGCCGACAGCGCGTTGAGCATCGTCGTCTTGCCGGTGCCGGTGCCGCCCGAAATGATCGTCGTCTTGCGGGCGTGCACCGCCGCCGCCAGCACTTCGGCCATGTTCTGGGTGATGGCGCCGAATTCGACCAGCTTGTGCAGGCCGAGCTTGTTCTTGGAGAATTTGCGGATCGACACCAGCGGCCCGTCGACGCCGACAGGGCGGATGGCCGCGTTGAAGCGCGAGCCATCCAGCATGCGGGCATCGACCATCGGTTGCGATTCGTCGACGCGGCGGCCAACCGCGGCGACGATTTTATTAATGATTCTAAGCAGATGCGCCTCATCCTTGAACGGGATATGGACCTGCTGCAGCTTGCCCTTCTTTTCGATGAAGCAGTTCTGGTGGCCGTTGATCAGGATGTCGTTGATGTCCGGATCCTTGAGCAGCGGCTCGAGCGGGCCAAGACCGACCATCTCGTCGACGATATCGTCGACCAGCGCTTCGAGTTCGACGGTGTTGATCGCCATCCGCTCCTGGCGGGTTTTTTCCGAAACGAAATCATGCACCTGCCGGCGCATTTCCTCCTTGGGCAAACGCTCCAGCGCCACCAGGTTGATTTCTTCGAGCAGCATGCGGTGAATGCGCACGCGCGCATCGAGCACCTTGTTGGCGCTCTTTGCCGGCGCGACATCAGGCTTTGCCGGCAAAGCCTTCCGGCTCGTTGGGATGACGACCGCATGATGCGCGACCGGCGCAGAGTCTGCCGGACGCTGCGGACGCGCGTCGCGGTTCTGCAGGGTGGAAAAACGGCTGGTCATCCGGCCTTCCTCGTCAAGAAGCTTTTGCCGAGGCCGAACAGCGACTTCGATTTGGCTCCGGTCGCAACGGCCTCCTCCGGCAGGATGATCTTCTTCAGATCATTGACGACGTTGGCATTGGGATCGATCTCGTGCAGCGGCACGCCGCGATCGACCGCCTCGCGCACCAGCCGGTAGTTGTTGGCAATGCCGCCGACGAAATGCTCGCCAAGGATCTCCTGGACGTCCGCCTGCTTGATGCCGTTGTCGAACATCTTCTGCTCGAACCGGTTGACGATGACATTCGGCTTCACCTCCTTGCCGGCGGTCTCGTAGACCGCCTGGATCAGCCTTTGCGTATGGCGCAGGCACGGCACCGTCATTTCGGCCACGATATAGAGCTTGTTGGAGCCCAGCAGCACGGTCTCCGTCCAGGGAAACCAGGTGCGCGGCATGTCGATGACGACATTGTCGAAATAGGCCGAGACGAGGTCCAGCATTCGCACCACGACATCGGTCTTGAACGAGCGCATCTCCGCCGGATGCGTCGGCGCCGCCAGCACGCAAAGTCCGCTGGCATGCTTGGACAGCATCACGTCGAGCAGCTGCCGGTCGAGGCGTTCGGGCTGGTTCTCGATCTCGGTGATGTCGAAACGCGGTTCGAGGTCGAGATATTCGGCGCAGGCGCCCTGCTGGAAATTGAGGTCGACCACGCAGGTCGAGGCGCCGCGCGTCACCGAGTGATGCAGCTGGAACGCGGTCTGCAGCGCCAGTGTCGTGGTGCCGACGCCGCCGGCGGCCGGCATGAAGGTGTAGATTTGCGACTCGGTGTTTTCCTCGCGCCCCGGCCCTTGCAGGGCCCGCACAACCGAGCGCACCAGATCGGCCGTGGTGATCGGCTTGACCAGGAAGTCCGCGACCTTGAGCTGCACCAGGATGCGCACGGCGGCGGCATTGAACTCCTGGGTGACCACGACCACCGGCGCCTTGCCCTCCAGCCGGCGCATGATGCGCTGCAGCGACTCGACCTCCTCCAGTCTCGCCGCGTCCATGTCGACGATGATGGCGCCGAACTCCGCCTCCTGGACCTCGCCGCGCAGTTCGGTGACATTCTTTTCCACCGTCGAGAGCTGGATGATCTCGGAGGCGGCGAATGCGGTCCGCGTGTCCTGCACGAAGGTCCTGTCCGTCGATACGAGCAGGATCTTCTTAGTCTTGATGCCGTTTGCCATTTTTGTCAGCCTGTGGGCTCGATCGCCCTTTGGGGTCAGTTGCCCGTGGTCGTCTGCGATGCCTTCGAAGCGGCGGCCTGATCCGGCGTGACCGGCACGGCGTCGCCGCGCTTGGCAGGCACGAGAAGCCTTGTGTTCTGAACGCCGTATTTCCAGGGATCGACCATCTGCATGACGGTGTTGGCGGCCTGGGCTTCGCCGGAGCCCGGCGTCACCCCTTCGCTGCGTATGTAATCATCGCTGGTGCAGCCGCCGGCCAAACCGGCAAGAAGCAAGGCGACGCTCGATCTCAAGGCCACACGCATGGCTTCAGTCCTTCGGCAGGTCGAGGAAGTGCCCGACCGTGGTGGCGGGAGCGGTCCGTGCGGCATTGCCATCGGCCAGCGCCAGAGCGCGGCCGCCGTCAGACGCCTTCACTTCCTCGGTGTTGTTGAGGAAATAGTCGACATTGCTGGCCGGCTGCGTGCCATCGGTCGGTTCGGCCATCTTCTTCGACGGATCGACCGGCTTGACCAGGTAGGGCGTGACGATGATGACCAGGTCGGTCTCGCGCCGCTGGTAGGATTTCGACGAGAACAGCGCCCCGAGCACCGGCATCTTGCCGAGACCGGGAATGCGCGACGTGGTGATGTCGTTCTGCGACTGCAGCAGGCCGGCGATCATGAAGCTCTGGCCGTTCTTCAGGTCGACCGACGTCTTGGCGCGGCGCACGATGAAGCCCGGCACCGAAATGCTGCCGATATTGTAGGAGGCCGACGCGTCGATCGAAGAGACYTCCGGCGCGATGTCGAGGCTGACCAGCCCGTCCTTGAGCACGGTCGGCGTGAAGTCCAGGCTGACGCCGTATTTCTTGTAGCTGACAGAGATCTTGCCATTGTCTTCCGAGACCGGGATCGGGAATTCGCCGCCCGCGAGGAAGCTCGCCGTCTCACCGGAACGGGCAATAAGGTTCGGTTCCGCCAGCCGTCGGGCAAGGCCGCGCTCTTCCAGCGCCTTGATGGCGATATCGATCGACACGCCGTTCGACAGCAGACGGCCGATGATTTCGCCGGTGCCGGCCGTCGGCACGGTTCCCGGGTCTATGGAAACATCGCGCCCGCCGAGGCCATAGGCGAAATTGGCGCTGTATTTGGCGCCCAGGTCCTGCCCTGCCTGACGATTGATCTCGACGAAGCGGACATTGAGCTGAACCTGCTGCGACGACGAGATGTTGACCGAATTGATCACCTCCTCATTGCCGGAAAAACGGCTGGCAATCTTGTTTGCCTTTTCGGCGGCGACCGCGTCATCCGCCTCGCCCGACAGCACGACACGCCCATTGGCCGAACCGACCTTGATCTTGGCGTCCGGCACGCTGGCGCGGATGGTGCTGGCCAGTTGATCCGTATCGAGCGTCACCTCGATGTCGACGGTGCCGACGAGCTGCTTCTTCTCGTCGAACAGCGCAATGCCGGTGGTGCCGAGATTGTTGCCGAGCACGTAGAAGGATTTGTCGGTCAGCGGATTGACGTTGGCGATCTCGGGATCGCCGATGACGATCTGGTAGAAGGCGGCACTCGTCACGATCGTCTTGGGTTTGCCCTTGGCGACCTTGATCGACGCATTCTTGGTCGCCGAGACATAGACGATTTCATTGTCGGCCTTGGCCGTGCCGGGCAGAGCGAGCATCCCGCTCGCAGCCAGCGCAACCGCCATAGCCAGCGTGCACCCGAAGCGCAACCGGCCCGTCACTCGAAATAGGGTACGCATCACCATTGCCATGTCCCGTCCGGTCCCCACCGGCCTTTACTTTTGGTCTCGCGCAGGAACCTGATATTCCTCGGCCTTCGTGCCGCGCGTCACGATGATCGTCTTGAATTTTGGCTTCTCCGGCTCCTTGGTCATCGCATCGAACAGCGAGCCTGCCGCGGCCTGAGCCTTGGCCGCCACCGATCCGCCAAAGGAAGAGATGGTGGTGACGCCGTTCTTGCCGTCACCGCCTTCGCTGGCGGAGCGCAGTGACAGCGACAGCGTGCCGACGGTACGGGCGAGCGCCACTTTCTGCGCGCCTTCGGTCGTCACTTCGATGGTCACGGAATTGGTGATCTGCGGTGTCGTCTGACGCTCGTCGGCACCCTGGCCGACGCTCAGCACTTTCGCGTCGGCAACGACGATCTCGGAGGTGATGGTCGAGCCGGCCGCGCCTTGCGCGTTCTTGGCGACTTCCTGGATCTCGCCGGCATCGCGCGTCAGCACCACATCGACGCGGTCGCCCGGTGTGACGAAGCCGCCGACACCGGCGATCTCGTCGGTGCGGATGGTCACGGCCCGCATTCCGGGCGTCAGCATGTTGGAGAGCGTCGCGCGGCCGTTCGGCCCCGACAGCTTGGTCAGCAGCACCGGTTCGTTGACCTCGATCGGCGAGAGCACGATGCGATTGCCCTCGCCGAGCAATCCATCGATGGTGGCAAAGGCGCCTTGCGGCAAGGAATCCTGCGGCCAGGGGATTTCGATCAGCTTCGTGCGGTCGAGCTCCATGCCGTAGCGCAACGGCGCGTTCGCAACCACGATGGTCTTGAACTCGATCCTGGGCGGTGCCGGAGCGGCGATCGACGCCGTCTTCTCCTCGGCATCGGCCTTGGCCTGGCTCTTGACCCAGAAATCCGCGGCAAAGATCGAGATCGCGCCGAAAACGGCGGCGATACCGATCATCGTTATGGCCTTGCCCCTCACGCCGAAAACCCCTGATGCCCGTCGTTTCTTGTTATGTTGGGCTCACGCTAGTCCGCTTTGTTAAAGAATCAGGAATGTCTAACGGGCGCATTCGACCTATTTCCGCCCGCTTGGTTATCGAATGGTTTTAGGATAAGACGGGTCAAATCCCCGAACGTAACAGGAACCTCCGTCGCTTGGCGCCGCAAAGCGTGGCAGTATCGACGGGTGATTCGCAGCATCGGACCCGATGGCAGGCATGGACGACAACAACGATCTCTTCGGCAATATGGACAAGCAGCCGCAGCCTGTTCGCACACCCGCGCGCCCGGCCGACCCGCTGGTGCAGGCAGCGGCCAAGCGTCCTGCGGCGACCAAGGATGGCAGCGAAGGCTATAGCGCCGCCGACATCGAGGTGCTGGAAGGCCTGGAGCCGGTGCGCCGCCGGCCAGGCATGTATATTGGCGGCACCGACGACAAGGCGATGCACCATCTGTTCGCCGAGGTCATCGACAATTCGATGGACGAGGCGGTTGCCGGCCATGCCACCTTCATCGATGTCGAGCTGTCGGCCGACGGGTTTCTGACCGTTACCGACAATGGCCGCGGCATCCCGGTCGATCCGCATCCGAAATTCAAGAAGCCGGCGCTCGAAGTCATCATGACGACGCTGCATTCGGGCGGCAAATTCGACTCCAAGGTCTATGAAACCTCGGGCGGCTTGCACGGCGTCGGCGTTTCCGTGGTCAACGCGCTGTCGGACCATCTCGAGGTCGAAGTCGCGCGTGGCCGCCAGCTTTACCGCCAGCGCTTTTCGCGTGGCATTCCGGTAAGCGGCCTTGAGCAGCTCGGCGAGGTCCACAACCGGCGCGGAACGAAAATCCGCTTCCATCCCGACGAGCAGATCTTCGGCAAGGGCGCGGCCTTCGAACCGGCGCGGCTCTACCGCATGACGCGCTCGAAAGCCTACCTGTTCGGCGGCGTCGAAATCCGCTGGACCTGCGATCCCTCGCTGATCAAGGAAAAGGACCAGACGCCGGCCAAGGCGGAGTTCCATTTCCCCGGCGGCCTGAAGGACTATCTCAAGGCATCGCTCGGCGACGACTTCCAGGTGACGCGCGAAATCTTCGCGGGGAAAAGCGAAAAGCAAGGCGGCCATGGCTCGCTCGAATGGGCGGTGACCTGGTTCGGCGGCGACGGCTTCATCAATTCCTACTGCAACACCATCCCGACCGGCGAAGGCGGCACCCACGAGGCCGGCTTCCGCAACGTGCTGACGCGCGGCTTGCGCGCCTATGCCGATCTGGTCGGCAACAAGCGCGCCTCGATCGTCACCTCCGAAGACGTCATGATCTCGGCGGCCGGCATGCTGTCGGTGTTCATCCGCGAGCCCGAATTCGTCGGCCAGACCAAGGACAGGCTGGCGACGATCGAGGCAATTCGCATCGTCGAGACCGCGATCCGCGATCCGTTCGACCATTGGCTGGCCGACAATCCGCAGGAAGCCTCGAAACTGCTGGAATGGGTGATCGCGCGCGCCGACGAGCGGGTGCGCCGGCGGCAGGAAAAGGAAGTGTCGCGCAAGAGCGCGGTGCGCAAATTGCGCCTGCCGGGCAAACTCGCCGACTGCACACAGAACGCGGCGGCCGGTGCCGAACTGTTCATCGTCGAAGGTGACTCCGCCGGCGGCTCGGCCAAGCAGGCACGCGATCGTGCCAGCCAGGCAGTACTGCCATTGCGCGGAAAAATCCTCAACGTCGCCAGCGCCGGCAACGACAAGCTGGCCGCCAACCAGCAGATATCGGATCTGATCCAGGCGCTCGGCTGCGGCACGCGCTCAAAGTACCGCGACGAGGATTTGCGCTACGACCGCGTGATCATCATGACCGACGCCGACGTCGACGGCGCCCACATCGCCTCGCTGCTGATCACGTTCTTTTACCAGGAAATGCCGGCGCTGGTGCGCGGCGGTCACCTCTATCTGGCGGTGCCGCCGCTTTACTCGATCCGGCAAGGCGGCAAGGTCGCCTACGCCCGCGACGACGCGCACAAGGACGAGTTGCTGCGCACCGAATTCACCGGGCGCGGCAAGGTCGAGCTTGGCCGCTTCAAGGGCCTGGGCGAGATGATGGCCTCGCAGCTCAAGGAGACCACCATGGATCCGAGGAAGCGCACGCTTCTGCGGGTCGATGTGAACGAAATCGATTCGGCCACCAAGGACAGGGTCGATGAGTTGATGGGCACCAAGCCGGAAGCCCGCTTCCGCTTCATCCAGGAACGTGCCGAATTCGCCGAGACGGAAGTGCTGGATATCTAGCCGCGGGCCAGTTTAGCTTGCGCTTCCGATATGGAGACCGGCATGTGACCTGGGCGCGGCTGAAAGCCTATTTCGAAACGAGCCTGGCCGGTTTGACGCAGCCGACGCGCTCGGACTGGATTTTCGCCCTGCGCACCGTTTCGGCCGGCCTGATCGCGCTGCTCGCCGCCTACGCGCTGAAACTCGACCACCCACAATGGGCGATGATGACCGTGTTCATCGTCGCCCAGCCGGTGGCTGGCATGGTGCTGGCGAAAGGCTTCTACCGCTTGCTCGGCACGCTGGCCGGCGGGTTGGCGGCGATCGGCATCACCACTGTCTTTGGCACAAATCCATGGGTGCTGGTGACGGTGCTCGCCGTCTGGATCGGCATCTGCACCTTCGTTTCCTCGCTGCTGCGCAATCCCGAAGCCTATGGTGCGGCACTTGCCGGCTACACGGCCATGATCATCGGCCTGCCTGCCTTTGGACAGCCGCATCTGGTCGTCGATCTCGCTGTCGCGCGTTGCGCGGAAATCGTGCTCGGCATCGTCTGCGCGGGCGTGACCAGCCGGCTGATCCTGCCGAAACTGGCCAGCGATGCCATCATCTCACGGCTGAAACGCTGCATTCTCGATCTCGCCACCTATGCCGCGGGCGCCTTCTCGGGCGGTGATACGGCGACACTTTCCGCACTGCATCGCAAACTCGTCGCGGACACCCAGACACTCGGCGAGATGCGCGCCTATGCCAGGCTGGAAGCGCCGAGCTTCGCGCCGCGTGCCCACCCGGTGCGGCGCACCATCGGACAATTGCTCTCGGCCCTGTCGGCGGCACGCGCGCTGCATTCGCACGCCGCGCCGAAGAACGCCGCCCTTGTCCCGGTGCGTTCGGAATTGCAGGCGCTTGTCAGCGAATTGGCGGCAAAGCCAGGCGCACTGGACGATACGGCCCCCTGGGTGGAACAGCTCGACGCGATCTCGGCCAAGGCCCGGCAGACACCCGATGCCTCGACCAACCAGGGCGACGACAGGGTCGGCACCATCACCCGCCTCACCATCGCCGCCGATTTCGCCGAGGCGCTCAAGCAGGTGCTGCGCGGGCTCGATGCCTTGCGCGCGCCGGCCACACCCACGGGCCGCGCCAGCCGGCAGCCTGCGCTGGTGGTGCACCGCGACTACCCCGGCGCGCTGCGCAATGCCGTGCGCGCGGCCCTTGCCACCTTGCTGGTCGCGGCCTTCTGGTTGACGACGAAATGGTCCGAGGCGGCGGGCACGGTCATTCTCGTTGCCGTCGTATCCAGCCTTTTCGCCGCTCGCCCCGATCCGGTGCAGGTGTCCTGGGGCTTCTTCAAGGGAACGCTGCTGGCCTTGCCCTTTGCTTTCCTCGTCGGCCAGATCGCCTTGCCTGCCCTGCCCGGCTTCGGCTGGTTCGTCCTGTTTGTCGTGCCGATCCTGGTGCCGACGGCGCTGGGCATGGCCAATCCGCGCTATGTCGGCGTCGCCACGGCCTTCGCCATCAACTTCCTCGCTTTCCTCAGCCCGCATCAGGCGATGACCTACGATCCCGGCCCGTTCTTCGCCGGCTCGGCGTCGGTGCTGGTTGGTATTCTGCTGGCCATCGGCGTCTTCATTGTCGTGCTGCCCGCCGATCCGTGGCTTGCGGCGAACCGGATCGTGCGGGCCATGCGCGAGGATCTGGCACGGCTTTGCCTGCACGAGCGCGTGCCGAGGCGTTCGGCCTTCGAGAGCCTCGCCTATGACCGCATCAACCAGCTGATGCCGCTGGTGCAGAATTCCGGCAGGAAGGGCGAGGCGGTGCTGGGCGGCAGCGTCGCCGCCGTGACGGTCGGCCTGGAAATCCTGCGGCTGCGCGGTTCAAGCCAAAACCACGCCATCCCGCCCGAAACCACAGGTTCGATCGCCAACTTCCTCAGAGGACTGGCGCGCGAACTGCTGTTCCGTGCCCCCGGCGATCCGCAGACAGCCACCATCGCCATCGCCCGGCAGTATGCGGCGAGCATTGCTCAGCGGAATGCCCCTGGCGACATGCTGCAGATCGCAGCATCCCTGCGCATCATTGCCGCCGCGATGGAGGATTTTCCGGACTTTTTCGCGCGGGATAAAGCCTAGGCCGCCGCGATCGCCAGTGCGTGACCCCGCGCGTTCTCGCGCAGTGCGTCGAGATGGATCGACTTGACCAGGGCGGCGAGATCGCCTTCCGCGGCTTGCCCGCCCAGCTCCTTGAGCATCAGCCAGCTGACTTCCTGGACGCCCGCGACACGCTTGCCGTTGGCGACCTCGCGCCAGATTTTCAGCGCGCGCAGGATGATCGCATGCGTGGGAACAGCCAGGCCGGCGCCGCGGAACAATGCCTGCAAGGCCACGTCGTGGCCGCCGGCCAGCAGCGCCCTCACCCGCGGCTCGGATTGCTGGCCGAGTGCCACCAGCGTGGAGCCGAAGAAATCCACCTTGCCATGCGCGATGGTGCGGATGAGGAAGCTCGCGGTGAGATCGCCGCGCAGCCTGAGATGCTCGATCAGTGCCGCATGTTCTTCCTGGCGCGTGCCCTCGATCAGCGTCACCGAGGCCTTGACGCAGGCGTCTCGCAAGACGCGATCGGCCCGCGCGGCGCCCATCAATGCCATGACCAGCGGCGATGTCTTCAACGTCTCGCCGAGCTTGATCAGCAGCATGTGCCGGCACTCGGCCGGCAGCCTGCTATCCGATATCAGCGCCTCGCGCACCTGCGGCAGATGCCCATGGCGTTCGGCCATGCGGCGGAAGCTCAATGAAGCGATATCGGCGCCGCTGTTGGCGAGCAGCACAGCGCAGGCTTCCGCCTCGCCGATCTCGGCGATCGCCGCCGACAGCGCCATCGAGACGACAGGACGGTCGGCGATCAGCTTCTGCGTCGCCTTCTGGCTTGCCGCCACGCGGTTGATCAGGTCGGCGTCGGTGAGCAGCGGCGAGCGCGCCAGCACCACACCGGCGACTTCCGGCTGGTCGGAGGCCAGCGCACTGATGATCTGCAGCGGCGCGTGGTGGCTCATGGAGAGCGCTTCGGCCATCGCCAGCCGCACTTTCGACGACGCATCGTCGAGCAGCAGCGTCAGCGCCGCCTCGGCGGCGCAGCGATCCTCGAACGGCAATTCGGAATTGACATAGGCCCGGGCCAGCGCATTGGCCGCGGCGGCGCGCTCGGACACTCTTGCCGTGTAGATCCATTTCAGGAAATGCGAAACAACAACCATGCCCGTCTGCTTACGCCCCTTGCCGGAGGGTTTCCGGCCCCGCTGGAGACGGTAGGCAGAAATGGTTTACGAACGGTTCACCATGTTCATTAACTGGCTTGCGAGCGCCGGATGCAGCGCCTATCAACCGTCAATCAGTGCAGGAGACTGAAAATGCCCGGCCTATATCTCGAGGAGTTTGTCGTCGGCCATGTCTTCCAGCACACGCTGCGCAAGACCGTCACCGAGAGCGACAACATGCTGTTTTCGGTGATGACGCTGAACCCGCAGCCGCTGCATATCGACTTCGATTTCGCCGCCAGGAGCGAATGGGGCAAGCCGCTGGTCAATTCGCTGTTCACGCTCGGCCTGATGATCGGCATTTCGGTCAACGACATCACGGTCGGCACCACCGTCGCCAATCTCGGCATGAAGGAAACCACCTTTCCGCATCCGGTCTTCCATGGCGACACCATCCGCGTGGAGACCACTGTCATCTCGGTGCGCGGGTCCAAATCGAAGCCCGATCGCGGCATCGTCGAGTTCGAGCATCGCGCCTACAACCAGAATGGCGACCTCGTCGCCAAATGCATCAGGCAAGCGATGATGCTGAAAAAGGCCGCCTGATGCGCTCGCTGCTGTTCGTTCCCGGCGATTCCGAGCGCAAGCTGGAAAAGGGTTTCGGCGCCGGCGCCGACGTGGTGATCGTCGACCTCGAGGATTCCGTGGCGCCGCAGAACAAGGCGAATGCACGCGCCGTCGCGGCAGGCTTTATCGTCGAACGCAGGGGGCAAACCGGCTCGGCGATCTACATAAGGGTCAACGACCTTTCGACCGGGCTGACGGATGACGACCTTGCCGCGCTCATTCCGGCGAAGCCGGACGGCATCATGTTGCCGAAGTCGAACAGCGGCCAGGATGTGCAGCAGCTCTCGGCAAAACTCAGGGTGCGCGAGGCCGAGAACGGCCTGCCCGACGGCTCGATCAAGATCCTGCCGATCATCACCGAAACGCCGGCGGGTGTGCTCGCCGCCGCGACCTATGCCGGCGCCAGCGCGCGGCTCGCCGGTCTCACCTGGGGCGCGGAAGATCTGTCGGCGGCAATCGGCGCGCGCACGGCCCGCGACGAGCGCGGCCGCTACACCGACCTGTTCCGCCACGCTCGCCTGACAACCATCCTGGCGGCCGCAGCCGCGGAGGTCGCGGCGATCGACACCGTGTTCCCGAATTTTCGTGACATGGCCGCCTTCGCGGCGGAATGCGCGGAGGCCGAGCGCGACGGCTTCACCGGCAAGATGGCGATCCACCCCGATCAGGTGCCCGTCATCAATGCCGCCTTCACGCCGTCGGCCGAGTCGGTGAAACAGTCGGCGGCGATCGTCGCGGCGTTCGAGGCGGCGGGGAATCCCGGCGTCGTCGGCATAGACGGCAAGATGTTCGACCGCCCGCATCTAAGGCTGGCCGAACGGCTGCTGGCGCGCGCGAAGGCGGCCGGGATTTAGTTTTAGACAGCATCACACGCCTTGAGGGTCAATTCTCGGGAAGCGGCAACGGTGTGTCACTCAAGGTCCGCAGGTAAGCGATGAGATCTGCTCGCTGATTCTCGTCCTGCAGACCGGGGAAAATCATATCTGTTCCGGGCAAAGTGAGTGCGGGGTTTGAGATAAAAAAATTGAGTTCCTCGAAGGTCCAATCGCCACCAGCCTCCTTTAGACTGGTTGAATATTCGACATCGTTTTGCGAAGCCTTCCGCCGCCCAACGATGCCCCACAGATTGGCCTTTTTGGAAACCTTCACCCCCGGCGCTGCGAGATGACACACCCCACACGTCCTGCCGAAAATCTCTTTGCCTGATTCAGTGTTTGCCGATGCAAGTCGTGCCGAAATCGGCGCCAGGGCCGGTCGTCCGGCGCCATGACTGCGCAAGTAGGCCACGATGTCCTCGTGACCACTGAGCTTGGCCAAATGTATGGGCGGATTTCCATTTGATGTCAGTGCATTGACCTCTGCTCCAGCATCCACAAGATGGATGACGCACTGAAGGCAGCCGTTCTCGGCAGCCACGTGCAGCGGGGTCTGCGATTTCGCCAACTGATTTGGATTGGCCTCATTGTCGAGCAGCAGCTTCACGATGTCGGCGTGCCCGGCCTTGTTGGCGGCGTAGAGCGGTGTTCTTTGCCAACTGACTGGCAGGTTAACGTCCGCTCCACGTTTGATCAGAAGTTTCGCCAACTCGACGTTTCCGCCTTCGCAGGCGATATAGAGCGCCGTAACACCGTCAATTTCGTTGATGGCGGCGCCGTTGTCCAAGGCGGAAGTCACCGCTGCGACGTCGCCATTCCTGACAAGATCACCCAAATTGCTCGCCTGGGCGGGAAGCGTAAAAAGCCAAAGGACCCACGAAGCCCTCATCACCCACATGCGTCTCCGCTTGATCATTTTATCCTCGGAAAGCGTGCAGGCGTACATTGCGCCACCTGCTCCAAGCACAAAAAGAATATTAGCAGACGCTAATTAAAAGACCAAGGAGTGCGCGACAGATCACTCTTCGTCTGTCGGCTTGAATTCGCCGATAACGGCGATGGAAACGAAGAAGGCCAGCCAGGCGGCGATCGCACCTGCCCGGCTTGGCGTGCGCCATTCGTCACTTGCCGGATGTTCGATCGCGCCGGCCAGTTCGCCGAAGCGTCTGGCGCTCCTCTGGCGCTCAGTCCCGCGCCAGCACGATGATCCGGTCCTCCGGCTGATAGGCCAGCGCTTCCGACCTCAGCGGGTTGACGGTGACGCCACCTAGCGCCCGCTGGTCGGCATCTCCAGCGCGGATGCGCCGGTACCCTATGGCGATCTCGCCGCGCAACCGTGCCGATTCCGCGATCGTCCAGAAGGTCAATGGCTGGTCGATGGCGACATAGTCGGCGACCGGACGCATGTAGATTTCGGAGCCCTGCTCGTCGAGCAGATCATCGAAGATCGCGGCGAGATACTGGTTCTCGGACGCCTGCGCCAGCATCAGACTGACCAGCCGGTTGCTGACGACGAAATCATCGGCCTTGGTCACCGCCGCAAGCTCGCGGTTGCGCACATCGATCATCTCGCTGACGATGGAGATGTGCAGGCCGGCATCATCGGCGATCTTGCGCAGATGCAGCAGCGTCACCAGCGTGCGCGTGTCGGCTGGCTGCGCGGCCATGGTTTCGCTGTAGCCGAGGACGAGCACGTGATCATAGAAAGGCACGTCCAGGCTCGCCAGCGCCGCGCTGCTCGACGTGTCGGTGATGCGGCAGGAAACCGACAGATTGTCGCCGGCGACCGGCAGTCCGGCAACTTCCTGCTCGAGGCCTGGCGTATCGGCGGCGATGGTCAGGATCGAACCCGGCGCGACGTAGCGCGACAGTTCGTAGGTGATGATCGGGCCGCGCCGGTTCCAGCCGAGGATCAGCGTGCGCTCCGGCTTCGTCTCTATGGATCGAGGACCGCGGATCGCCGCCGCGTCGATCTTGATACCGGTGCTTCCGAGCCTGATCGCGGCATCGTCCTCGGCGATGATGATGGCGCGCATATCCTTGCCGATCACCGTATCCGACGGCGGGTTGAGATTGACGCGCCCGTTCTGGTCGCAAAGCCCGATCAGCGCACAATGCTCATAGGCCATCACCGCCTCGCCGAAGGTCTTGCCTGTGATCTCCGGCTGAGCGGTCGTGTAGATCTCGCAGCCGTCGAAATCGAGCAGCTCCGAATAGACGCCGCTGAGGCCCGATTGCCGGCTCGAATGCACGACGATGCGTGAGATCAGCTGGTCGGCCAGCACGAGCTGCACCTCGGCGCCGCCGACGACGCGGGCGACCTCGGCATTCTTGCCGTCGCGGATCTCGGCCGCGATGTTGTAGGGGTCGGTGCGCCGGCTCGGGTCATTGACCAGCGCCAGCACCGTCTTGATGACCTGAGAATCCGGATCGTCGCCTTCCGGCGACAGCACGATGACCGACCGCGAGGTCTGCGGATTGACGATGGCCAGATCATAGAGATCGGTCGGATCGCCGCTGCGGCAGATGATGCGCGTATTGCCCAGTCTGCCGACCTTGGCCGCGATCTCGTCCTCCATCGCCACCTTGTCCATATTGGCCATGACGACGATGCGCGGACGGCGGCGGCTGGCATTGGCAATGACGAGTTCGGAGATCACGTCGAAGATCGACGGCGACCAGTTGAGGATGATGGTATGGTCGCTCTCCAGCACCCGAGAACGGCCCTTGCGCAATTCATCGAGCTTGCCGTCGACGCCGGCGCTGAGCACGCCGATGAGGGCCGACACGACGAAGATGCCGGCCAGCGTGACGACCAGCATAACGAGCCGGAAGGCCCAGCCGGTGTCGCCGCCCATCGTGCCCGAATCGAGCGTGCGCATCAGCGATTCCCAGAACGCTTCGAAGAAGCCCAGCGGCTCGCCGCCCTCCGGCGCGATGCGGGTCACGGCAAGGAAAGCCGCGGCGGCGATGATGATCAGCAGGGAAACCACGGCAAGCCAGCCGATCAGCGCGATCGGACCGGCAGCCATGCTCTTGTCGAAGCCGTAGCGCAGCCGGGTTCCCAGCGAATCTCGTTTCTTCATGCCGCCGGTGCCCCCGCACTATCCCCAAGGCCGATGCGCCAACCCAAGGCATCGCCGCAATCGCTCTCTTAGCGTGTGTTCAGAGGAAGGGGAATCGCTTTCGCGTGGTCACGGCTAAGGAATCCGCCGCGATGGCGAAACCTGGCCTGGTACGGCCGCTACCAGACCATCGGAATCAGGCGGTAGCGGACCCGGGTCGCGTAGTCGTCATAGCCGCGTAGGCCGGTGCGTAGGGTATTTTCCTCGATGAAGGTGCGGATGGCCAGAAGAGCGATGAATCCGAGCACCAATACCAGCCCCCACCAGGAGCCAAGCAGGAGGGCCGTGCCGGCGAAGAAAAGGATGGCGCCGGCATACATCGGGTGGCGGACATAGCTGTAGGGCCCCGTGGTGATCACGCGCTGTCCGCGTTCGTCCTGGATCTTCACCACGGGTGCCGCGAAACTGTTCTCCAGCATGGTCAGGTAGCAGATCCAGATTCCGACTATCATGACCAGCGCGCCGACCACCTGCGCCCAGACCGGAACCGGCGACCAGCCGAAACGGAAGTCGAACCCCATGAAGATTTGCCAGCCGAAGATGCCGATGAGAAGTGTGGAGAGCAGGACCTTATCGGCCCCGGTCTGGTTCTTCTGAATCGGAGACCGCAGCCGCTCATTCATCAGGCCGGGATCGCGCTGCGCCAGCGTCATGCCAAGGGTGAAACTGAGCCCGACCATCACCACCAGATAGACCCAGGCCCCCGGCCAGGCGAAGGTGCCCGCCGACAGGAAGAACAAGGCGCCCATGACGCCGAACCAGATGAATGTCTGAAGCACCAATTTCGCGATCATGATCGACCTTCCGCGCTATACCCCTCGCCCGCATTGGCCGGAATAGACCAATAGCCTATCATACCGACCAGTGGTCTATCTTTCAAGCGGCGTATCTGATATCCGTGCTGGACGGGAACGGCCATCGCGTGCAGAAGATTTCGTCATGCCCCGTGTCATCAAGCATCCCGAGATCAGGCGAGAAGACATCCTGGACCATGCCCAGGCGCTGTTCCTGACGCAGGGCTATGACAGAGCGAGCCTCAATGACGTGATTGCCTCGGCCGGCATCTCGAAGGGCGCCTTCTATCACTACTTCGCCTCCAAGGAGGCTCTTCTGGAGGCCTTGGCCGACCGTTTCGCGCGGCAGGCGCTGGCTGGGGTCCAGGGTGTCGTCGACGATCCCGGCCTCGACCCGCTTGGCCGCCTGAATGGGCTGCTCAGCCAGTCGCGGCAGGCCAAGATCGAGACAGCGGCGGAGGCCTGGGCTCTTTTCGAAACCATGTTTCGGCCGGAGAATCTGGTGCTGTTCCACCGCATCAACCTGGCGGCCAACGCGTCGTTTTCGCCCCTGCTGGTCAGGATCATCCGGCAAGGTGTCGAAGACGGTACCTTCAGGACCTTCGATCCGGAGGGTGTCGCCGACATCGTCATGCAATTTGGAATGGCTACCCATGATGTCGTCGCCAAGGCGATCGCTGGCGGCAGCGATGCCGACATGGAGGTCGCGATCGAAGTTCTGGAGAAACGCGTCAAGCTCTACGAGATCGCTCTCGACCGCATCCTCGGCCTTCCCGACGGCAGCATTCGGATCGGCGAGCCCGGCTATATCAGAGCCGTCATGACAGCCCGGAGGAAAGCCGACAAGGCGCGGTGATCAGCCATGTCTGGGACCTACTCCTTGCCCCAGCGTGGCCGGCGCATCGAAAAGACCTCGTCGACGCTGGCGTAGTCCATGTAGCCGAGACGGGCCACATTGCCGGCCTTGGTGATGTCGAACAGGCCGTCTTTCAGGAAAGCGTCGTCAATATGCACGCCGACCACCTCGCCGGCGACGACGACGGCGCTGGTCGACGTTCCGTCCAGTGCCTTCGGGTGAAAGACTTCAGTGACCCGGCATTCGAGTGCCGCCGGCGCCGCCGCCACGCGCGGCGGTCTGACGAGACGCGAAGGCGCCATGGCGAGATCGGCATAGACGAACTCGTTGACGCCGCGCGGCGCGTTGACGGACGTATAATTCATCTTCTCCGCAAGATCGCGGCCGACCAGATTGGCGACAAACTCACCGGTCTCCTGGGCAAAGGAAGCGCTGTCCTTCTCGCCCTCCGAGGAGAACCAGACGATGAAGGGCCGGGTCGAAAGGGCGTTGAAGAAGGAGTATGGCGCCAGATTGATCTCGCCTGCCCCGTTCAGCGTCGATATCCAGCCGATCGGCCGCGGCGCCACAATCGCCTTCGACGGATCGTGCGGCAGCCCGTGCCCCTTGGATGGCTCGTAGAACATTCAGCCAGCCCAGGGTCCTGAGTAATCTGCGTAGAGCTTTGCCGGATCGGGCCGTGGCCGCTCCGGCGCCGGGCCGGCATAGGAGCCGATATGGACGAAACCGACGACGCGCTCCTGCGGCGCCAGTCCGAGGATCGCCCTGCCCTCCGGCACGTCGGAATACCAGTTGCTGATCATGTTGGTGCCGTAGCCCAGCGCATTGGCTGCAATCATCAGGTTCATCGCCGCCATGCCGCCGGACAGGAACATCTCCCATTGCGGGATCTTGGGGTTCTCCTTCGGCACCGACACCACACCGATCACCAGCGGTGCGCGCGAAAAGCGCGCCAGTTCCTGGTTGCGGCGGCCTTCGGGCAGCGGTCCTTCCCGCTGTTCGGCAAGCGCCGCCAGCTTTTTGCCGATCTCGATGCGGGCATCGCTGCGATAAAGGATGAAGCGCCAGGGTTCCAGCCGGCCATGGTCAGGCACGCGCGTGGCGGCGGCGATCATCGTTGCGATATCGGCATCGCTCGGAGCCGGCTCCTTGAGGTCCGGAATCGGCGCTGAACTTCGGGTCAGCAGGAAGTCGATGATCGGCGACGCCATGGGCGCAAGTCTCCTGAAACACTCTGTTTTGAGCTGAAGCGCACCATCGGGAATTCGGGCGGCTCGGGCAAAGGCGCGCAAGCGCCGGGCTGAAGAGTCCTTGGATCGGACTCTTAAGCCTTGAAATTGCCACCGCCATGGGCTTCAACGCAAGGCATGTTTGAGGGGCGACTGCGTCTTTTCCTGGTTTGGCTCTGCGCCGCRCTTTTCCTGCTGCCGGTCTCCATGGCTGCCGCGCAGGAAAAGGACGGCGTGGGCGACCTGAAACTCCCCGGAATTTCGAGCTATGCGACGCCCAAGAGCGAAGCCCCGCTGGCGCTTGGCGGCGGTGGCGCCATCACCTTGTCGGCCCAGCTGACCGACAAGGGCACCGACATCACCCGTGGCCTCGTCTGGCGTGTCTTCAAGCCCGAACCCGTCAACGGCAAATTGCCGATGGTCGCCTCCGCGCATGGCGGCAGTGCCGTCTTCCAGCTTGAGCCCGGCAGCTATCTGGTTCATGCCTCCTATGGCCGCGCCGGCGCCACCAAGCGCATCACGGTCGGCAAGGAAGCCAAGCGGGAAAGCCTGGTGCTCGACGCCGGTGGCCTGAAGCTCGACGCGGTCCTGTCCGGCGGCGTGCGCATTCCGCCGAAAAAACTGCGTTTCTCGATCTATGAGGGCACGGCCGAGGCCAATGGCGACCGCGCGTTGATCATTCCGGATGTCGAGCCCAACAGCGTCGTGCGGCTCAATGCCGGCATCTACCATGTCGTCTCGACCTACGGCGCGGTCAATGCAGTGATCCGCTCCGACATCCGCGTCGAGGCCGGCAAGCTGACCGAAGCGACCGTCGAGCATCACGCCGCCGAGATCACGATGAAGCTGGTGCGCGAAGCTGGCGGCGAAGCCATCGCCGACACGTCCTGGTCGCTGCTCAACGAATCCGGTGATCCGATCAAGGAGACAGTCGGCGCCTTCGCCTCGATGGTGCTCGCAGAAGGCGACTACACCATCATCGCCAAGAACCGCGACCGCATCTACCAGAAGGATTTCACGGTCGTGGCCGGCCAGAACCAGGAAATTGAGGTTCTCGCCACCGAAGCCGCGGCGATGGATCCCGAGGAAGGCGCCGATTAGCCTTTAGGCCGCCAGCTTTGTTCGCGCCGGCAGGAACGGAATCCGGCGGCGCGGCGCCTGCGGCGCCAGGTCGAACACACCACGGTAAAGCCGGTCGAGCAACGCCTTACGGTCGCGCAGCGGCTCCAGTTCGCTCCAGCTCAGCACATCGCCGACGCGCACGTCGATCGCCTTGCCGGACAGCCGCGCGAATTCGTGGATGAGCATCGAAAGGCGCAGCGTCAGCGAGGCCTTGCCGACGAATTTGGCCACGCGGCCATCACGCTCGGCCATGTTCATCGGCCCGCTGACCAGATGGAACAGCCGGCCGTTCTGTCCGGAAAAATGCATCGGAATGACGGATGCCTTGGCATCCTGGACCAGGCGTGCCGGAAACATCTTCCAGGGCAGGTCGCGCGCCCGGCCAAAGCCTTTCGGCGCGGTGGCGACGCCACCGGCGGGAAACACCACGATGGTGACGCCCTCCTTCAGCAGCCGCACCGCTTCGTGGCGCACGGCCATGTTGTTCTTCAGCGCTTCCTTGGTCTCGGAAAAGTCGATCGGCAGCGAATAGGGTTCCATCTCGCGGATCTTGAGCAGATCCTTGTGGATCATCACCCGGAACGGCCGCCCCAACTGCTCCACCAGCGATAGCACGGCAATGCCGTCGCCGATGCCGAACGGATGGTTGGCCACGATCACCAGCGGTGTGTCCGGCAATGGCGAAGGCGGCCATTGGTCGGCGGTGCGTATGCGCACATCGATCAGGTCGAGCATGCGGCTGAACACGCGCTCGCCCGATGGCACCACCTGGCGGCGCCAGAAATCATAGAGCGCCGCATAGCGATCGCGTCCCGACAGACCTTCAATGGAATGGATGACCCAGCGCGTCAGCGCCGGCTGTCGCGGATTGGCATAGGAAAGCTCGGGAAACGGTTTTTCGCGCGTCTTCAGCTTGAGCATGCGGGCTCGTTACAAGGTTGGCGTGACAGGGATATGAAAATGGCGGTGGATCGCTCCACCGCCATTCCTGGGGACCATGCGGATCAGGCGGCGCGTTTGCGCCTGCGGTCCGGCGTAACGGCCTCTTCGGTCAGTTGCGCGATCGCCTCGGCAAGGCCAAGCGATTCCTGGTCGCGCGAACCGAGCCGGCGGATATTGACCGTCTGCTCCTCCGCCTCGCGCTTGCCGCAGACGAGGATGACCGGCACCTTGGCCAGCGAGTGTTCGCGAACCTTGTAGTTGATCTTCTCATTGCGCAGATCGGCTTCCGCCAGCAGACCGGCGGCTTTCAGCTTCGCCACCACCTCGGTCGCGTAACCGTCCGCCTCGGAGGTGATCGTCGCCACCACCACCTGCAGCGGCGCGAACCACAGCGGGAAATGGCCGGAATAGTTCTCGATCAGGATGCCGAGGAAACGCTCCATCGAACCGCAGATGGCGCGATGCACCATGACCGGCTGCTTCTTCTCCGAATCCGAGCCGATGTAAAAGGCGCCGAAGCGTTCCGGCAAGTTGAAATCGACCTGCGTGGTGCCGCATTGCCATTCGCGGCCGATGGCATCCTTCAGCACATATTCGAACTTCGGCCCGTAGAAGGCACCCTCGCCCGGATTGATCGAGGTCTTGATCCGGTTGCCGGACCTTGTCCTGATCGTCTCCAGCACATTGCCCATGATCGCCTCGGCATGATCCCAGGCCTCATCGGTGCCGACCCGCTTGTCCGGCCGCGTCGACAGCTTCACGCTGATTTCGTCAAAGCCGAAATCGGCATAGGTCGACAGGATCAGATCGTTGATGCGCAGGCATTCCGCCGCCAGTTGCTCCTCGGTGCAGAAGATGTGCGCATCATCCTGCGTGAAGCCGCGCACGCGCATCAGCCCGTGCAGCGCGCCCGACGGTTCGTAGCGATGCACATTGCCGAATTCCGCAAGTTTTACGGGCAGATCGCGGTAGGACTTCAACCCATGCTTGAAAATCTGGACATGGCCCGGGCAGTTCATCGGCTTCAGCGCGAAGACGCGGTCGTCATCGGTATCGTCGCCGGCGACCGTCACCTTGAACATGGCGTCGCGATACCAGCCCCAATGGCCTGACGTTTCCCACAGGCTCTTGTCGAGCACCTGCGGGGCGTTGACCTCCTGGTAGCCTTGCTCGTCGAGGCGGCGGCGCATGTAGTTGACTAGGTTCTGGAACATCTTCCAGCCCTTGGCGTGCCAGAAGACGACGCCCGGCCCCTCTTCCTGGAAATGGAAGAGGTCCATCTCGCGGCCAAGCTTGCGGTGGTCGCGCTTTTCGGCCTCCTCCAGCATCGTCTGGTAGGCTTCGAGCTGCGCCTGGTCGGCCCAGGCCGTACCGTAGATGCGTGTCAGCATGGGGTTGTTCGAATCGCCGCGCCAATAGGCACCGGCCACCTTCATCAGCTTGAAGGCGTTGCCGATCTGGCCGGTCGAGGCCATGTGCGGGCCGCGGCAGAGGTCGAACCAGTCGCCTTGGGCGTAGATCTTGAGATCCTGATCCTCGGGGATGGCGTCGATCAGCTCGAGCTTGTAGCGCTCGCCCTTGTCGGCGAAGACCTTCTTGGCCTTGTCGCGCGACCAGACCTCCTTGGTGAACGGCTTGTTGCGCGCGATGATCTCGCGCATCTTCTTTTCGATCACCGGAAAGTCGTCCGGTGTGAACGGCTCGTTGCGGGCGAAGTCGTAATAGAATCCGTTCTCGATCACCGGCCCGATGGTCACCTGCGTCCCCGGCCATATCTCCTGAACGGCTTCCGCCAGCACGTGCGCGGTGTCGTGACGGATAAGCTCAAGCGCGCGCGCGTCGTCGCGGGTGATGATCTCGACCTTGCCGGACTTGCCGAGCGGGTCGGAGAGGTCGCGCACGGTGCCGTCGATAGCGTAGGCGACGGCCTTCTTGGCCAGCGACTTCGAGATCGATTCGGCAAGGCCGGCACCGGTCATCGCCGCGTCGTAGTCGCGGACGGAGCCATCGGGAAATGTCAGGGAAACGGAATTCAGCATAAGATTCTCCTATCCAGTCCCGCAAACGAGCGCGGGTGGTTGAAATGCATGTCGCCCAAAAACGTATGACGGTCCTGGGGTTACGACATGCACAAGATAAAGCCGGATGCGCCAATCGCATGGACACACGGCAGCGCGCGGGTTTTAGAGGCAGTGCCGGGCAAGGTAAAGAGTGCTGACTGGCCGGCCTTCAGGAAATGTCGGCAGAGATGTCGCAGGCCACCGGTCGGGCTTGCGAACATCCCCGCAATCGTCTGGAATTGTCGATATGGAAAACGCAACACCCAGCCGAACCGCCCTTGGCGTCGCCCGTATGAGGGCTCTGCATCAATTTTCGCCGCAGGCGGGAATGTTTCGCGATCCCTACGCGATCGCCATTCTGGGTGAAGCCGCCCCCGAGGCGCAGGAGCTTGAACAGGAAGACGAGCGCCGCCGGCGCATGCGCCTGTTCGTGGCAGCGCGCGCCCGCTTCGCCGAGGACTGGCTGGCGGCGGCGGCAAGTCGCGGTGTCCGGCAGCTCGTGGTGCTTGGCGCCGGTCTCGATACGTTTTCGCTGCGCAATCCGTACCCGGATCTCAGCGTGTTCGACGTCGACCATCCGGCCACGCAAGCCTGGAAACGCAAATGCATTGCCGATAGCGGTCTTGCCGAGCCTCCCGCCACCAGATTCGTGCCGGTCGATTTCGAGCGGCAAAGCCTGTCCGCGGAACTGGCCGCGGCCGGGTTGCGGTCGACCGAGCCGAGCTTCTTCATCTGGCTCGGCGTCGTGCCCTACCTGACGAAGGAAGCGATCTTCAAAACGCTGACCTGGATCGCTGGCATTCCGGGCTCGGAGGTCGTGTTCGACTACAGCGAGCCGGCTGAGAAGCGCGACGCGGCGGGACAGGCGGCGCTGGCCTTCCATGCGGCGCGTGTCGCGTCCGTCGGGGAGCCATGGATCAGCTTCTTCGTTCCGAGCGAGCTGGCGAAATCCATGGGGGAGCTCGGTTTCGACGAGATCGAAGACATCGGGAGCGGCGATATCGCCGCCCGCTTTACCGGAGCCCCGAAGGGAATGACGAACAATTCCGGCGGCCACATCATCCGCGCGCGCCGAACCGCCTGACGGATTATTTCAGCAGCAGCGGCAGGTCTTTCAGGAACGCCGCCCGTGTCTTGAGCCCTTTTGGCATGTCGGTGCGGGTGGCATCGACAACCAGGCGGGCAAAGACGATCTCGCGGCCGTCCTTTTTTGCCCAGCCGACGAACCAGCCGAGTGAACGCTTGTCCCTGATCTTGTCGGCATCATTGGCGAGCCTTGTGCTGCCGGTCTTGCCTTGCACCGTCCAGCCTCCGGACTGGAACGTCGGGATGATGGCTGATGTCATGTCATAGGCCTTGGCCGAGACCGGCAGTTTTCGCGCCAGCAGCTTGCGCAGGAAATCGATCTGCTCGACCGGCGTGATCTTGAGCGAGGAATTTACCCAGGAATGGGTCAGCCCGTCATTCTTGCCGGGATTGCCGGAAACATCTTTGTTGCCGTAATCAAATTTCGAAACATAGCCGGCAAAGCTTTCGGCTCCGAGCCGGCGCGTAATCTCCCGGGAATACCAGAGAATCGAATCGCGTTCCCAGATCGTGGGGTCGACTGTCTTCTGGTCCCGCTTCACGGCGTTGAATTCGGGTTTGTAGTCCCAGCTCGGCGTATGCTCGTCGCTCAGGATGCCGGCATCATAGCCGATCAGCGAAAGCGGCACTTTGAACGTCGAGGCCGGGCTGAACCGCTGGTCGCAGGTGCCATCCTGGTAAAGCACCTTGCCGCTCGCCGCGTCGGCGATCAGCGTGCACTGCACATCCCCAAGCGGCGCCGATTGCGCGCGCATCGGGAACCCCAGCAGCCAGGCGAGCAGGAAGAGGACTCCAGCCAGGATAAAGGGAAGACGGTCGATGTTACGCATTGATGGTCGCTCCAGAAGGTGTTCGCGAGCGGGCTTAGCGAGGTCTCTTGTCTCGATTTTGTCTCAAATACGCAGTCTTTGTGCAGGCTTGCATTAACCCTACCGGATCGTAAACGCGAACTGCCGCCCGACGCGTGGCCCGGTGCAATCAGGTCTTCGTTTCGGCGCCATTGCGGCCGATCCGCCAGTATCGCCAGGGCATGAACCAGACGTAACGATCCGCCAGCACTTCCGGTACCAGATCGATGCCGTACGTGCCGAATGGCCCACAGCGCAGCACGCGGAAAAAGCCCATCCAGCCGCCGGCCCACAGGCCATGGCGGGCGATCGCCTCATGCGCGTATTCGGAACAGGTCGGCAGATGCCGGCAGGAATTGCCGACAAAGCCAGATAAAGTCAGCTGGTAGAGACGCACGAACGACGTGCCGAGGAGACGGCCAGGCGTCTTGCGCCACGGGCCGGGCCAGTTGCGGCCGCGCCCCGGCGGCCTGGCTGTGTGGGCATGCCCATGCGGGTCGTGCACCGCAGTCTCCGTATCGCGTTCTTCCTCGCGATAGATGTGAGCTTCGACTGGAGAACGCAATCCCCGCCCCTTGTCGTCCTTGTCGTCCTTGTCGTCCTTGCCGTCATGGGCGGGAGCGCCGAGACGGTTGCCTGTCGAACGGAGACGCCCAGCGGCCGGGGCGGACGGGTTCTTCGCCGCACTTCGTGTGGTGCCTGTCGTCACGCCATTGGAACGTCGCGATCCGCATGACATCGCCCAAGATGCTCAGGAACTGGGTCATGGTCGATCTCCTTTGATGCGATTAGACCGCCGCTGGCCTTGGCCTTCAAACGAGTATAATTTCCACTTCGGATAACCTTGGATTATGCGAATGAAGCGCGGGCGGCTGCCGTTGACGGCATTGAGGAGTTTCGAGGCGGCGGGCCGGCAACTGAGCTTCAGCAAGGCCGCCGAGGAGCTTTTCGTCTCCCAGGCGGCGATCAGCCGCCAGATCCGCGAGCTCGAAACCTTTCTGCGCCAGCCCTTGTTCGAACGTCATCATCGCCGCGTCGAACTGACCGATGCCGGCGGCCGGCTGCTCGCCCAATTGGTCAGGAGTTTCGACGACATCGACAAACTGCTGTCGGAATTGGTCGCCGCCCCCGCGCAATCCGTGGTTCGTGTCAGCGTCGAGCCGTCGCTTGCTTCCGTCTGGCTGGTGCCCCGGCTCAACCGGTTTCGCCAGTTGCGGCCCGACATCGATGTGTCCCTCGAAGTCGATGTCAGGCTGATCGAATTCCGCAGCGGTCAGCCCGAGCTTGCCTTGCGCTTCAGCGCGCACGCGACCTCCTGGCCCCGCAGCCAGGCGGAGCGGCTCGCTTCCACGGTCGATTCACCGGTTCTGTCGCCGGCGCTGCTCGCCTCGGGCCCTCCTCTCGAGAAGCCGATCGACCTTGCCCGCTACACACTTTTGCATGAGGAGAATCGCCAGGGCTGGACGCGCTGGTTGGAAGCGGCCGGCGTGCCCGCCGATGTCGTGCCCGCGCGGGGGCCGATGCTGGCGGATATATCGCTTTCAAAGCAGGCCGCCCTACTCGGACATGGTGTGGCGCTGGGCGATCTCTTGCAGATCGGCAACGAACTCCAAACCGGCGCGCTGATCAAGCCGTTCGACATCGACGTGGCGTCCGGCGCCTACTGGCTGGTGGCCAGGAGCTTGAAGGAGCTTTCCGAGCCGGCCGCCGCATTCGCCGACTGGGTCAGAAACGAATTCGCCGAAAGCAGACGAACATTGGAAGCCAAGCCCTAAGCCCCTTCCAGGGCTCCCGCTACTCTGCCTTCTTGTATTTTTCGAGAAGCTTGTCGATGTCGTTTACCCCGACCGCCGGAGGTCCGCCCTCTGGGTCCTGTGCCGGGTTGAATGTGAGGACGACATCGCGCCACAGATCATAATGCGCCGCGTATGGTATTAGCCCGGGAAATGGCGCGCAGCGCGCGATCGCCCGCACGGCGGCCTCGGCAACCTTCTCTCGTCGCGGCGTCACCGGATCGAGGATTTTTGGCGGGCCGGCGAGCGAACCGTCCTTGTTCAGGCTGATCCGGACACGTGCGACGCTCGTGGTGTTTTGAGACATATTCCAACAGGCTTGGATCGCCTTCATGAGATAGTCGCTGACATCGCGCGCGACTGCCACGTCAGCGCGGCTCGCGCCGCTCGACACAAGCACGCCGGCAAGTCCCGAAATGAACATCAGGCCATGAAAGGAACGAAGTCGCGGGCGGCGGCGAAGCCGGCGCATCAAGAAAGAGCGCACGGTCAGGCCGCTTGTTCGGCGCGCTTCTTCTCGATCTGGCCGATGGCGTCGACCACCGCATCGAAGGTCAGCATGGTCGAGGCATGGCGTGCCTTGTAGTCGCGCACCGGCTCGAGGTACTTCAGGTCGGCGAAGCGGCCTTCCGGCGGCGCGCCGTTCTCCTTCAGCATCTTCAGCATGGCGTCGCGCACCGTGCGCAATTCCTCCGCGCTCGCGCCGACGACATGCTGGGCCATGATCGAGGACGACGCCTGGCCGAGCGCGCAGGCCTTCACGTCATGGGCGAAGTCGGTGACCACGCCGTCCTCCATCTTGAGATCGACGGTAACGGTCGAACCGCACAGCTTTGAATGCGCCTTGGCGGTCGCGTCCGGATGATCGAGCCGGCCGATGCGGGCGATATTTCCGGCAAAACCGAGAATTTTCGCGTTGTAGACATCGTTGATCATTATTTTCCAATCCGTCGCCGCCAAGCGAACAGTGATTGCCGCTGCTGCGTCTTCCTTTCGCTCGCTACGACCTTATATAATGCTGGCAGTCCGGTAACGACAAGGCGATGAGCGTCGCTGTTACGGCCGGGAAGTTCACGCCGCTTACGGGGCTGGAAACGGGGCGAGTTTCCGACACCGAAAGGTCGTGGTCCGTTCAACTCGTTCCTCCTGGAGAGGAACTACGGGAGACGCCTTTTATGGATGCCGTCATCAAGAAACTCATGCCCCAGTCCGCCTACATGGAAAAGCCGGTCACCGACCGGCCGAGCGAAGCCGAGGTCGAGGCCGCCGTGCGCACATTGCTGCGCTGGACCGGCGACAATCCGGACCGCGAGGGGCTGATCGATACGCCCAAGCGCGTGACCAAGGCCTTCCGCGAAATGTTCGGCGGCTACGACATGTGCCCTGCCGACGAACTCGGCCGCACCTTCGAGGAGGTCGCCGGCTACGATGATCTCGTCATCGTCAAGGATATCCAATTCCATTCGCATTGCGAGCACCACATGGTGCCGATCATCGGCAAGGCGCATGTCGGCTATCTGCCGGACGGCAAGGTCGTCGGCCTGTCGAAGATCGCGCGCGTCGTGGATATCTTCGCCCATCGCCTGCAGACGCAGGAAGCGCTCACCGCACTGATCGCCGGCGTCATCCAGGATGTGCTCAACCCGCGCGGCGTCGCCGTCATGATTGAGGCAGAGCATATGTGCATGGCCATGCGCGGCATCCGCAAGCAGGGCTCTACCACGCTCACCTCCACCTTCACCGGCGTTTTCAAGGACACGCCCGAAGAGCAGGTTCGTTTCGTCACCATGGTTCGCGGCGGGGCGTAAGCCCCTCACCGGCGTCACGGTCAACAGGAAAATAGACCGGCGATGTCGGCACTGGAATTTCCCAAAACTCCGTCAGACAAGAAGGCCCTGGAGGAAGGCGCGGTGTTCTCGCCGCGCTTCGACGCCGCCGGCCTTGTCACCGTCGTCGTCACCGACGCCGAAGACGGCATGCTGCTGATGGTCGCGCATATGAATGCGCAAGCCCTGGCGCTGACACTGGAAACCGGCATCGCCCATTACTGGTCGCGTTCGCGCAACGCGCTTTGGAAGAAGGGCGAAACCTCGGGCAATTTCCAGCATGTGGTCGAGATGCGCACCGACTGTGACCAGGATGCATTATGGCTGCGCGTCAAAGTGTTGGGCCACGACGCAACCTGTCACACCGGCCGGCGTTCATGTTTTTATCGGACGGTGGGGCTTGTCGACGGCAAGGCGACGCTTGTTGACGACGGCAGCAAGCCGCTGTTCGATGCGGAAATCACGTATCGGAAGCCATCAGCTTGAACCTTCTACTTCACGCCAACCACACAGATTCATCATTTCGATACGGCCTGTCCGTATATTAGTCTTGGGACAAGGGAGATCATGATGCTCGAGTGGGCGTCATTGCGGAACAGACCAGATGTCAGGGAGGCCAACGGCCTGACCTCTTCCGGCGGCGCGCCCGAAACGAAATCTCCCAAGAAAACAGGCATTTCGCTCGCTTTGGGCGGCGGTTGCGCCAGAGGCTGGGCCCATATCGGCGTGCTGCGCGCGCTCGATGAAGCCGGCATCGAAGTTTCGATGATCGCCGGCACCTCGATCGGCGCGCTGGTCGGCGGCTGTTATCTCGCTGGCAAACTGGATGAGCTGGAAGAGTTCGCCCGCAGCCTCACCAAGCGGCGCATTTTCGGCCTGCTCGATCTCAATCTGCGTGGCAGCGGCCTGTTCGGCGGCATGAAGCTCGACGCCCGCCTGCGCGAGCATGTGGCGGGCGTCCGTTTCGAGGACCTGCCAAAACCCTTCGTCAGCGTCGCAGCGGAAATCCGCACCGGCCACGAGATCTGGCTGTCGAACGGCTCGCTGATCACGGCCATGCGCGCGTCCTACGCATTGCCTGGCGTGTTCGAGCCGGTGAATTGCAACGGCCGCGTGCTGGTCGACGGTGCGCTGGTCAATCCGGTGCCGGTATCGGTCTGCCGCGCTTACGAACAGCCGCTCGTCGTGGCTGTCAACCTCCACTACGACCTGTTCGGCCGGGCCGCCGTGATCAAACACAGTGCTGGCGAACTGGTTGTCGAAAGGGACGCGCCGCGCCCCGGCCATGTCGACGCCGGGCACCAGTCGCATCAGTCACGCCTAGGCATCACCGGCGTCATGGTCGAGGCCTTCAACATCATCCAGGACCGCATTTCGCGCGCCAGGCTGGCCGGCGATCCGCCCGACATGTCGCTGCAGCCCAAGCTCAGCCATATTGGCCTCACCGAGTTTCACCGCGCCGACGAGGCAATCCAGATCGGCTACCAGGCGACAATGGCGCAGATCGGCGAACTGACCCGGCTGCAGACCGTTCTCGCCTGAACAAGTCCCGATAGCGCTCACGCCCGCGCCGCATCGACAATGCGGAATTGCACCGTGCGGTTGCCGTTCCAGTAATTGCCCGACAGCGAGCCGGCGACGTGTACGCTCTTGCCCCGATGCTTGAACAGGAATTCGCCAAGCACCGTATCAACGGCACGAAAGGCGATCGCCTGGATGCGGCCGCCGCTGTCCGACTGCAATTCGCAGCGTATATGGTTGGTGCCGACCGACCGGGCGTCGGCCAACCGATGACGCGGCAGCACGAAGACCGGCGCGACATGGCCGGCGCCGAAGGGGCCGGCCTTTTCCAGCGCGTCGAGCAGGCCGAGCGTCGCGCCTTCGGCGGCGAGCGCCCCGTCGATCGCCAGGCTTTCCTCGTCCTGCAGCCGAAACACGTCGGCCGCCGCCCGTTCCTCGAAAAACGCCCTGAGCTCACCCAGCCTGGCGCGCTCCACGGTGATGCCTGCCGCCATGCCATGGCCGCCACCCTTGACGATCAGCCCGGCGTCAGCGGCTTCACGCACCAGCCGGCCGAGGTCAAATCCCGACACCGAACGGCCCGAACCGGTGCCGATGCCCACGGCGTTGAAGGCAATGGCGAAGGCCGGCCGGCGCGCATGATCCTTCAGCCTCGATGCGAGCAGGCCGACGATGCCGGGGTGCCAGTTGTTGCTGGCGGTGACGACGATCGCCGGGCCGCTGCCGCCTGCAAGCTCGGCATCGGCCTCGGCGCGCGCCGCGGCCAGCATCTCCTGCTCCATCAGCTGCCGCTCCTGGTTCAACCGGTCGAGCGTCTCGGCGATGGTCCGCGCCTCGACCGGATCGTCCGTCGCAAGCAGCCGGCTGCCAAGTGCCGCATCGCCGATGCGCCCGCCGGCGTTGATGCGCGGCCCGATCAGATAGGCGAGGTGGAAGGTGCTGACAGGCTCGCCAATGCGCGATACCCGCGCCAATGCGGCCAGCCCCTCGTTCTTCTGCTGGCGCGCCATTTGCAGCCCCTTGACGACAAAGGCGCGGTTGACGCCGGTAAGCGGCACGACATCGCACACGGTGGCAAGCGCGACGAGATCGAGGAGCGACAGCAGATCGGGCGGCGCGACATCGCTCAGGCCCCGCAGGATTTTTGCGGTCTGCACCAGGGCGAGGAAGACGACACCGGCGGCGCACAGATGACCCTGCCCCGAAAGATCATCCTCACGGTTTGGATTGACGACAGCGATCGCCGCTGGCAAGGCGCCGCCGACCTGATGGTGGTCGAGCACCACGACGTCGGCACCGGCTTCGTTGGCCGCATCGACGGAAATGGCACTGTTGGTGCCGCAATCGACGGTGACGATCAGCGTCGCGCCGCGCGAGACGAGTTCGCGCATGGCATCGGGATTGGGCCCGTACCCCTCAAAGATACGGTCCGGAATATAGATTTCCGACGGTATGGAGAAATGCGCCAGGAACCGCTTCAGCAAGGCCGACGAGGCGGCGCCGTCGACATCGTAGTCGCCGAAGATCGCCACCTTTTCGCGCGCCATCACCGCCGCGGCGATGCGGGTGGCCGCCTTGTCCATCTCGGTCAGCGACGCCGGATTGGGCAGCAGGTCGCGGATCGTCGGGTCGAGGAACCGCTCGGTCTCATCGGCGGTAACGCCGCGTCCAGCCAGAACGCGCGCGACGATGTCGGGCACGCCATGGCCTTGCGCGATGGCAAGCGCGACCATGTCCTGCCGTTCGGTCAGCCGGTGCTCCCAGGAGAGACCGGTGGCCGACTGCCTGACATCGAGGAAGAGGCGCCTTTCGCCCATTATGCGCTTTGCCAATTCATGATCGGCCGCACGATAATGCATGTCGCCCAAAAGTCTGCAGCGGTTTCGGGATGACGATATGCACAGTCTGGTAAAGCCAGGCGGTTCGCGGCGGGTGGCATCGCAGGAAAATTCAAGAAAAACTACGCTTTCCGCTTTTCAGCCTGGCGCCTGATCCATTCGTCGGCGGCGTCCCCCATCGTCTTTTCCCGACCGTCCTTGAGCCAGGCCATGAAGAGCCGGTCGAACCCGAAGCTATCGCCGCATTCGCGGGTGAAGAAGCGGCGGACATTCTGGGTGTTGCGATAGGATTTGGTGATGGGCGTGGCACGCGAAATCGGATCCGCGTGCCAGTCGAACGCTTTCATCATCAATCCTTGCGCGACCAGGTTCAGATGCAGCCATGGGCTAGCAACTGCGATGCGGCTTCGCAAGCAGGTCTAGAACTTATCCAGATCCTGGTGCCGGGCCTTGATCTCCCGCACGGTGCGTGACGAGGAGCGCAAGACGATGGTGTGCGTGGTGATGTAGGTGCGACCGAACTTGACGCCGGCCAGCATGTTGCCGTCGGTGACACCGGTGGCCGCGAACAGCACGTCGCCGCGCGCCATGTCTTCGGCATGGTATATCCGCTTCGGATCGGAAATCCCCATCTTTGCCGCGCGGGCCATCTTTTCAGGTGTGTCAAGCAGCAGCCGGCCCTGCATCTGGCCGCCGGTGCAGCGCAATGCGGCCGCGGCCAAAACGCCCTCGGGCGCGCCGCCAGTGCCGAGATAGAGATCGATGCCGGTTTCCTCCGGATCGGTGGTGTGGATGACGCCGGCAACGTCGCCGTCGCCGATCAACCGGATCGCGGCTCCCGTGGCGCGCACGGCATCAATCAGCTTGGCGTGGCGCGGCCGGTCGAGGATGCAGGTGGTGATGTCGGACACAGCGACGCCCTTGGCCCGCGCCAGGCTCGCGATGTTCTCGGCCGGCGAGGCGTCGATATCGATGACGCCTTCGGCATAGCCCGGACCGATGGCGATCTTGTCCATATAGACGTCAGGCGCGAACAGCAGGCTGCCCTTCTCGGCAATGGCGATGACGGCAAGCGCGTTGGGCAGGTTCTTGGCGCAGATTGTCGTGCCTTCGAGCGGATCGAGCGCGATATCGACGGCCGGACCTTTGCCGGTGCCGACCTCCTCGCCGATATAGAGCATCGGTGCTTCGTCGCGTTCGCCCTCGCCGATCACCACCGTGCCCTTGATGGCAAGGCGGTTGAGCTCCTGGCGCATGGCGTCGACGGCGACCTGGTCGGCAGCCTTCTCATCGCCACGGCCGCGCAGCCTGGCGGCTGCCACGGCGGCCCTTTCGGTGACGCGCACCAATTCCATGGTGAGTATCCGGTCAAGGCCGGCGACGATGTTCTGGGCCACATTCATGTTCGGGAAATCCTCGTTCGCAACCGCCTCCCGCCGGAGGCGGGCCTGTTTTGTCAAACGAGCATGACAACGGCAAGACCTGCCGGATGTTTTATCGAAAGGCCAGCAATATCAATCGATTGAACCGTATTTCCGAAACGATTGTGGCCCGGTCGCAAGCGACCGAGCCACCCTGAAGACACCCAATTGTGGGTTTCGCGGTCTAGAAAACCGCGAGGTATTTGAGCAGCGAAATGATGCCGATAATGATGACGATAACCTGCACGATCTGTCGCATCTTGGCGTCGAGCGGCAGGCGCTGCACCAGATAGAGAACGAGAATGATGACGAGAAATGTGATCAGAATGCCGATCAGCATGGATGAAGCCACGGTGCCCTCCTTGAAATGATTTTCTGAAATGAGAGCCGGCAACGCCGGCTCAAGCCCGGCGCGCTCAATACCAACGGCGCGACGTGTCGTTGTTCAACGACTGGCCGACCGCAATCCCGGCCAGAAAGCCGAGCAGGCCGATCACCCCGACCACGGCGGTCGTCGTGCCCGGGTTGTCGCGCGCCACGTCCGAAACCGCCTGAGCCTGGCTGCGCAACTGCTGCGCGGTTCGCGATGCACGCGCCGCGGCCGTGTCGTAGAAATCCGAAGCCTGCTCGCTGGCGTCATCGAGCATTTCCGCGCCCCGCGCCGAAATGCTCTTGTTGATCTTGGTGATCTCCTTGCGCAGTTCGGCGATCTGCTTTTCCAGGGTTTTCTGGATGTCGTCGATGGCTGGCGTGTCGGATTTGTTGGTATCGGCCATGAAGTGGCTCCCTTGGTTGCTGACCAAGAGAACGGCGCCGCAACGAATTCGTTCCGGTCTATTCGCGGCAGGCCGCCATCGGCTTGAGCGATCGCGGGATTCTTCCCCTTGGGGACGAAGTTACCCTGCCCGCTCGATGCGGATGACCTGCGGCTTGTCGGTCAGGTGACCGTCCTTGGTGATACCGTCGACGGCCTTGCGGACGGCGGCCTCGGTGGTCTCGTGCGTTACCAGGATCACCGTCTTCTGCTGCGCCTCGGCCTCGCCATTGACCGCGTGCTGGACAATCGATTCCAGCGAAATATCGTTGTCGGCCATGCGCTTGGCGATCGCGGCGAAGACGCCGATGCGGTCATGCACGGTCAGCCGGATGAAGTAGCCGCCGGCATGGCTGCGCATCTGCGCCTTCTTGTAGGGCCTGAGTTCCTTCGCCGGCCGGCCGAAGACCGGGCCATGCTGGAAGCCGGGCCGGCTCTTGGCGATATCGGCAACGTCGCCAATGACGGCCGAGGCGGTGGCATTGCCGCCGGCGCCGGGGCCTGAAAGCAACAATTCGCCAAGGATATCGGTCTCGATCGCCACCGCATTGGTGACACCATGCACCTGCGCGATGACGGAAGCCGTCGGCACCATGGTCGGGTGCACGCGCTGCTCGATGCCGCTTTCGGTGCGCTGGGCGACGCCCAGCAGCTTGATCCGGTAGCCGAGATCGCCGGCCGCGCGGATGTCGGCCTGGGTGATGTTGGAAATGCCTTCCATATAGATGTCGTTGGCGGCGATCTTGGTGCCGAAGGCAAGACTGGTCAGGATCGACAGCTTGTGCGCGGTGTCGTGGCCCTCGATGTCGAAGGTCGGGTCGGCCTCGGCGTAACCCAGCCGCTGCGCATCCTTCAGGCAAGCGTCGAACGAGATGCCCTCGGCCTCCATGCGGGTCAGGATGTAGTTGCAGGTGCCGTTGAGAATGCCGAACACGCGGGTGACCGAATTGCCGGCCATCGCCTCGCGCATCGTCTTGATGACGGGAATGCCGCCGGCCACCGCCGCCTCGTAGTTGAGCAGCACGCCTTTCTTCTCGGCGATCTCGGCCAGCGCCACGCCATGCTTGGCGAGCAGCRCCTTGTTGGCGGTGACGACGTGGCGGCCGGCTTCGAGCGCCGCCTTGACCGACAGGCGCGCCGGCCCCTCATCGCCACCGATCAGTTCGATGAACACGTCAATCTCGGCCGTCTGCGCCATCTTGACCGGATCGTCGAACCATTTCGCCGAACTGACATCGATGCCACGGTCGCGCTTCGGGTCGCGCGCCGAAACCGCCGACACGACGATGTCGCGCCCGCACTGCCGGGTCAGCTCCGCCGCCTTGTCGCGCAGCACGCGCGCCACCGATGCACCGACCGTGCCAAGTCCGGCAATTCCAACACGCAGAGCTTCAGCCATGGAAGGCGACGTCCCTCAAAATCAGATCGAATTTTTGCTTAGCGGTGGGCGGACAGCGGCACCACATTGTTGGGCTGTTTGGCGCTGGTCGACAGGAAGCGCTTGATGTTGCGCGCCGCCTGGCGGATCCGGTGCTCGTTCTCGACCAGCGCCACGCGCACGAAATCGTCGCCATGTTCGCCGAAGCCGACGCCGGGCGCCACCGCCACATCGGCGTGCTCGATGAGCAGCTTGGAGAATTCGAGCGAGCCCAGATGCTTGAACGGCTCGGGGATCGGCGCCCAGGCGAACATCGAGGCGGCCGGGGCCGGAATGTTCCAGCCGGCGCGCCCGAACGAATCGACCATCACGTCGCGGCGCTTGTGGTAGACCTCGCGGACCTCGGCGATATCGGCGCCATCGCCATTCAGCGCATGCGCCGCCGCCACCTGAATCGGCGTGAAGGCGCCGTAGTCGAGATAGGACTTCACCCGGGTCAGCGCAGATATCAGCCGCTCGTTGCCGACAGCAAAACCCATGCGCCAGCCGGGCATGGAGAAGGTCTTCGACATCGAGGTGAACTCGACGCAGACATCGATGGCGCCGGGCACCTGCAGCACCGAAGGCGGCGGGTTGCCGTCGAAATAGATCTCCGAATAGGCAAGGTCGGACAGGATGATGATGTCGTTCTTCTTCGCGAACGCCACCACGTCCTTGTAGAAATCCAGCGAAGCGACCAGCGCCGTCGGGTTCGACGGATAGTTGAGGATCAGCGCCAGCGGCTTCGGGATCGAGTGGCGAACACCGCGTTCCAGCGCCGGGATGAAGCCATCATCGGGCTCGACCTGCAGCGAACGGATGACGCCGCCCGACATGATGAAGCCGAAGGCGTGGATCGGATAGGTCGGATTCGGGCACAGGATGACGTCGCCAGGCGCGGTGATCGCCTGCGCCATGTTGGCGAAGCCTTCCTTCGAGCCGAGCGTGGCCACCACTTGCGTGTCGGGGTTGAGCTTCACGCCGAAGCGGCGCTGATAATAGGCGGCCTGGGCGCGGCGCAGGCCGGGAATGCCGCGCGAGGAGGAATAGCGATGCGTGCGCGGATCGCGCACCACTTCGCACAATTTGTCGACGATGGCCTTGGGCGTCGGCAGGTCCGGATTGCCCATGCCGAGGTCGATGATATCGGCGCCGCGCGAACGGGCGCTGGCCTTGAGCCGGTTGACCTGCTCGAACACGTAAGGCGGAAGCCGGCGGACCTTGTGAAACTCTTCCATGGCAGTTCCAGACAGCAAAAGGAGTGTTGGGCGCGCGCTATATACTCATTTGCAGGTAGGGTCGAGGGCGGGATCGCATTTGCCTTCGATCTGCTTCAGCGTCTGCGGACCATGCTTTTTGGCCAGGTCCGTCAGCGCCGCCTGGTTGGCAACCCCGGCGCCGCCTCTATTTTTGGCCCCCTGCGCGCTGCCGTCAGCCTTGAGTTCGGCGAGCTTGGCGTTCGTCTCGGCTTCCGTCAGCTGCTTGTTCGCCACTTTGGGCGGGATGTTGAGGTTCGGAAAGGTGCCGGTATCCTTTGGGCCTGCATTCTCGGCCATCGGCACCGGACCGCTGGTATTCGTGCTAGAACACCCGGCGATCCCCACAAGCACGATCGCCGCGCCGACGCGGCAAAACCGTACGGCAGCAAAAAAAACATTCTCGCCAATATTAATCGTCATATTGTTTCCTTGGCAGCCGGGGTAGAGCGAGATTGGACCCTGTCGGATGTCCCATGTTAATATGTCAAGAAAACGCTTCGGGAGGAACCCCGCGAACCATGTCCAAAACACCCGATTCGGGCAAAACGGAAGATGACGAGCCTTCGACCGTCGAGCAATATCTGGTGAAGGATCCGGAGCGCTTCGCGTTGAACATGGCGCGCATGATCGAGCAGGCCGGCAAGGCGGCGTCCGCCTGGGCCGAGCCGCGCGAGCGCGGCGAAGTGCGCGATCACGTCGCCGAGCCGGTCGTCGACATGGTCAAGACGTTTTCCAAGCTCAGCGAATACTGGCTCGCCGACCCGCAGCGCGCGCTCGAAGCGCAGACGCGGCTGTTCGCCGGCTACATGACCGTGTGGGCGAACGCCATCCAGCGTGTCAGCCCCAACGCCGAAGGTCCTGACGACGCCGTCAAGCCGGAGCGCGGCGACAAGCGTTTCCAGGACCCGGAATGGGGCCGCAACGCCTTCTTCGATTTCCTCAAGCAGGCCTATCTCGTCACCTCGCGCTGGGCGTCCGAACTGGTCGAGCACGCCGAAGGTCTGGACGAGCACACCCGCCACAAGGCGAGCTTCTACGTCAAGCAGGTGTCCAATGCCATCTCGCCATCGAATTTCATCCTGACCAACCCGGAACTGTTCCGCGAGACCGTAGCTTCCAACGGCGAGAACCTGGTGCGCGGCATGAAGATGCTGGCCGAGGACATCGCCGCCGGCAAGGGCGACCTGAAGCTGCGCCAGGCCGATTATTCGCCCTTCGAGATCGGCAGGAACATCGCCACCACACCCGGCAAGGTGGTGGGCCGCAGCGATGTCGCCGAGATCATCCAGTATGATCCGGCGACCGATACGGTGCTGAAACGCCCGCTGCTGATCTGCCCGCCCTGGATCAACAAGTTCTACATACTCGACCTCAACCCGCAGAAATCCTTCATCCGCTGGGCGATCGAGCAAGGCCACACCGTCTTCGTCATCTCCTGGATCAACCCGGACGAGCGCCACGGCGCCAAGAACTGGGAAGCCTATATCAGGGAAGGCCTGCAATACGGCCTCGACACAATCGAGAAGGCCACCGGCGAACGGGACGTCAACGCCATCGGCTACTGCGTCGGCGGAACGCTGCTGGCGGCGGCCCTCGCGCTGATGGCCAGGGAAGGCGACGACCGCATCAAGTCGGCGACCCTTTTCACCACGCAAGTCGACTTCACCCATGCCGGCGACCTGAAAGTCTTCGTCGACGAGGAACAGGTCGCGGCGGTGGAAAAGTCGATGAACGAAAAGGGCTATCTCGACGGCACCAAGATGGCGACCGCCTTCAACATGCTGCGCTCAGGCGACCTGATCTGGCCCTATGTCGTCAACAACTACATGCGTGGCAAGGACCCCCTGCCCTTCGACCTGCTCTACTGGAATGCCGATTCGACCCGCATGGCCGCGGCCAACCATTCCTTCTATCTGCGCAATTGCTATCTCGAGAACAACCTCTCGCGCGGCACGATGGAACTGGCCGGGCATACGGTCTCGCTGGGGGATGTCACCATTCCGATCTACAACCTCGCCTCGCGGGAAGATCACATCGCGCCGGCGCTGTCCGTCTTCCTCGGTTCGAAATATTTCGGCGGCAAGGTCGACTATGTGATGGCGGGCTCCGGCCATATCGCCGGCGTCGTCAATCCGCCCGCATCCAACAAATACCAGTACTGGACCGGCGGCACGCCGACCGGTGATTTCGGCGAGTGGGTGGCCAAGGCAACCGAACATCCGGGATCCTGGTGGCCGCATTGGCAAAGCTGGATCGAGGCCAAGGACAACACCCGCGTGCCTGCCCGCAAACCCGGCAAGCATATGAAAACCTTGGGCGATGCCCCCGGCAGCTACGTGAAGGTGCGTGTGTAACGGACTGTAATGTGTGGTGAGTTGACGGCTTGTCAAAAGCGGGCGAAATGGTGTCGTCAACCATCTAGCAGCCGCAATTTGGCAATCACTGCAAAAATACTTCCAGGCTTGCGGATTTGACACAGGTCTCGTTTCCGGATCGGAGACAAAGGTCACCTTGGACAGCGGCTTCCAGTGCCTCGCCAAGGACGTACCGACCGGACATCGAGGGGGAATTTGACTTTGAAATCAGCAGGATGGAGCCTCGCAAAGGGAGAACGCAGCGCCATCTTGGCAGCGCTCTTCTGCGTGCTCCTGGCCTCCTGCACATCGGCCGGCGACCCGACAATGTCGGTCGGAATGCCCGGCTACAACGCCTCTTCCTCGGACATCAACGCGGCCGCCACCGGCAAGCCCGTCGCCACCGCCGATTCGACATCGCAGACAACAGCCACACAAACGACCGTGATGAGCGAAGGTGATACGGCGCTGCCCGAAAAAGTCGCCTACGTGCCGGTGGCCAAGCCGCAGGCCGCCTTTCCGCTGACAACGCCGGCCGGCGCTGAAACGATCGCGGGACAAACGCCGCAGGCCTTGCAGCAGCCGACCCAGACGGCGCAGCAGACCGACGCGGTCGCCCAGAAGATCGCCGCCGCCGATGCCGCGGTGACAACGCCAAAGCCGGCCGCGGCGCCGGAGATGAACAATCCGGTCTATGTGACCGCGGGTGAGCCGCCACAAGCCGACGCGCCGAAGAAACGGGGCTTCCTGGCCTCGATGTTCGGCGCCACGCCCGCTTCGGCCACACCGGCTCCGCTGATCAACACGCGATCGGGCGAACAGCCGGCCGCACTGGCCAAGCCCGCGCCTGCGGCGGCAAGGCCGATCATCACTTTGGCCTCGGCCGACTCCACGGCAAAGCCGATACAATTGGCCTCGACCGGCGACGATGCCGACCACATCACCGGCAGCGATGCCTTGCCCGGCGTGCGCCAGACCGCCCTGTTCGAGATCAAGCGCAAATCCGGCCTCGACGACGAAAGCGACGTCGATCTCAATGAGGACGAGGGTCCGATCGGCGGCAGCTATCAGGTTGCGTCCGCCGCCGGCATGGCCCGTCTCGCGCCCAACGGCCTGCTGAAGCAGAACGAAACCGTCGACGTCGCCTGCCTGAAGCCGTCGCTGGTGCGCGTACTGAAGACGATCGAAGGCCATTACGGCCGCAAGATGGTGGTCACATCGGGTTACCGCGACCCGGCCCGCAACCGCCGCGCCAACGGCGCCAAGAACTCGCTGCACATGTATTGCGCCGCCGCCGACATCCAGGTGCCGGGCGTCTCCAAATGGGAGTTGGCGAACTACATCAGGACCATGCCCGGCCGCGGTGGCGTCGGCACCTATTGCCACACCGAATCGGTCCATGTCGACGTCGGCCCCGAGCGCGACTGGAACTGGCGCTGCCGTCGGCGCAGCGGCGGTGGCGACGGCTAAAGGCACGATTTGACGGGCCGAAGGCTGTTGGCTGCCAGGATTGTTCCGCCAACATCGCTCCAGTGGAACATCCGCAAACATTCGAGATTGGCCGAAGCGTCCTCAACTTCGTCATCCACGGGCGGAGCGATGGGGAGTCTCCACAAGCCATGCGGTCGCGGTGAAACACCTAATTCCAAAGCCCCGCAAAAAAGTTGTCCAAGGCGGCACCTGACGGGTTGCCGGTTGCGCACAACGTCAGTATAAGCCGCTTCGTCTGAGCGCGCCCATCGTCTAGCGGTTAGGACACCGCCCTTTCACGGCGGTAACAGGGGTTCGATTCCCCTTGGGCGTACCAGACTTTCGAGCGCTGAGCTCCATCCCCTATTTGCCGAATATTCAGTCGTCTCTCAGACGCCCTTGGCTGAGCCCGAAGCAACCGCGTCAACCATCTTATTAGCAAGTGCTTGTATTCCTCGTAATGCCGGATCATTATCCAACCATCAGGTCGCTGAAGGGGTAGAGCGCCATGGAGCTGAGTTGCTATGATCCGAGCGGGAGCATTTTTGCATCACCCGCCTTCCTTAACCTCACGGCTGTTTTGATCATTCTGGCCGCCTTCGCCGCGGCGCGGCTGATTGCAATGTCACGCTCGGATTCCCTCGACCAGCTCCAGTTCGCGCCGATCCGCCCTGCAAGTTGAGGACGGTGGTTTCTTGCCGTCAGCGGTCATGCTCTCGACGGTATGCGCAATAGCGATGTTGAGGGGGCGCCATCTTGTTCGTTGATTACTACGAACTTCTGGAAATCAGCCCGAACGCCAACTCGGAAACGATAGAACGGGTATTCCGCTATTTTGCCATGCGCTACCATCCTGACAATCAGGACACCGGCAATGAATCGCGCTTCAGCGAAATCCTGGAAGCCCACAATGTTCTGAAGGATCCGGTCAAGCGCGCGCGGTATGACATTCAGCACAAAGAGCATTTGAACCTGCGCACAGAGCTGATCGGGGATGCCAGCAGCAATACAACCATCGAACGTGATGTGGCCATTCAGGCAAAATTGCTCTCGTTGCTCTACGTCAAACGCCGACAGGACGTAAACAATCCCGGCATCGGCGATACAGAGATCGAACGTCTGTCAGGCTGTCCACGAGAGCATCTTGAGTTTCATCTCTGGTATCTGAAGGCCAAGGGCTGGATTGGAAGGATCGAGAACGGAACCTTTGCGATCACCGTGGAAGGCATCGATCGCGCCAATTCCGAACATCGCCGTGATACCACGACAAGACTGCTGGACCATGCGGGCTGAAACGCGCAAGCCCTGGTCAGCGTCCGATTGCCTAACCGCCGACCAGCGGCACGGTAACGGTCGTGGCGTAATTGATCGGAAAGGTGCTGAGGTAAGGAAAATCGACCACGAAGGCATAGGTGGCGGTCAGATGCGCCATGCGGAAGCCGCCGCTCACCGGGTCGATGGCGATCGTCACGTTCACATCCTTCAGACCCAATGCCTGCAACTTCTGCGTGGCGATCGACTGGATGTCCGCCTGGGTCAGCGTGTTCTGAAGCTGCAGCGAGCGCGATGATGTCTCAAGCGTGTAGCGAACGCTGGACACCGAATGCATCGACCAGCCCAAGGCGAAGATCCCGAACAGCAATATGATCAGGAACGGCGCGATCAGCGCAAACTCCAACCCGGCCCCGCCCGATCGATCCTGCCTGAACATGCCTGCCCTAGCGAACACGGATCACCTCCAGATGGCCGATGACGCTGGAAGCGGAAAAGACGCCGAAGGTGAAGGGCGGCGTCCAGGTGGCGGATGCCTGGATCTGAACATAGACCGACGGCACCTTTGGCCCGCTGCATAGAGTGGAGGCGTCGACCACCGTCGTCCCGCACATATAGATACGGCTTAACGTGACCTGGCCGTCCGCCGGCCGTTTCTCCCAGCTCGAAATGGCAACGGCCTGCGTCGCCGTGTCATTGGCCGATCCTTCCATGATCAGGTTCGCGGCGGTCTTCACCCCGGCGCGCATCGACAGCGAGCTCGCCACATAGGACCAGCCGTCGATGATACCGAGCAGCGCCGCGCACAGGAACGGCAGCACCATCGCGAACTCGACCGCGGCAACACCTGAAGCGTCGCCAAGGATTCGCTTTGATCGACGTTTCACGGAGGCTACTCGACCAGCGCGACGGACTGCGTCGCCGGAATGTCGCGCATTCCCAGGCTCGTGCAATCCTGGCTGATGTTTGAGCTGCCGGACCACTGGATCAGATCCGCAACGACCTGGGTGCACCCGTTCTTGCCGGAGAAATTGCCGAGATAATTGACCTGCTGCTTGGGGAAATACAGCGCGCCCGTCAGCAGCGAATCCGCCGTGCCGTTGAAGGTGCTCTGTCCGCCGGTGCTCGTTCTGTCGCCATACATCAGCACGCCGGAATAGATGCCGGACGTCGGCGCGCTCAGGGACACGGTGGCGTTGCCATTCATCGAGACGCGCGAGCCGCCGGCGAGGTAAATCGTGACGCCGTCACCTGAGACATTGGCGTTCGCATTCACCTTGAAATCGCCACTCTGGATGACATAGACGCCGGGCTGCAGCGTGACGGTGCCGCTGAGGCTGAGCCCGCTGCAGTAGGTGCCGGGCTTCAACGTCGACTTGTTGGCGTTCTGGCACGGGTTCGAAGCGGCCGGGGCCGGCAGGTCGGCAAATGGATCGGCGGCAGGCAGCGCCTGGGTTATCGGGGCCGCGCAGACGGTCGTAACGGGATTGCTGAGAGAAACACCGCCCCCCGATATCAGGCAATCGGCCTGGAGGGCCGCCGAGCCCTGGAGCTTGATGGCATCCGATGCGATCGAATTGGCCATGACCGAGCAGCCAATGATCTTGACGCTGGTGTTGCCGGAAAACAGCGCCGCCTGCGAGGCGGATGGGTCGAGCGCGAGCACGCAGGCCTTCGAAGCGTTGATGATTAGGGCCACCGCCCTCGCCTGCTCGGGCACCTGGCCTTGGGTGAAGATCGAGGTGAACATCCTGTTGAGGTTCTGGCCGACGATGACCTCGACCGCTTTCTTCGCCGTATTCGGCCCGGACGCCGGCGGCGTGTTGACGGTGATCGTGCCGGAGCCCAGCCCGTTCGTCGCTGCCGACTGCGTCGCGGCCGCGATGATCGTCGGCTTGTCGGAACCCGAGATCTGTTCAAGCGCGCCGGCATAGGCCGCGGCATCGGCCGTCGCCTGCAGTCTCAGGCTGTTGTAGTACCAGTAGGAGGTTTCCACACCGAAGCCGGCTGCGCCGACGACGATCGGTAGGCTGAGGGCGAAGATGGTGGCAACATTCGCCCTTGTGCTCCGGCGTATACCGGTCGCGACGAGCCGAATTCGGGTGAAGCGATTGAAAGCCATAGCTTAAATTAGAAAGCATGCATATATGAAGGAACGGCTAAAAAGTTCCGTTCATTTTTGATGACGGCTTCGATTGGCTTTCAAATGGCCAGCTGTTGGCCGACCTCCGCAAGCAGGCATCTCGACAACTCCCGCCCCGCCGGTATGCCGAGCATGGTCTGCCCGCCCCTGGCGCGCGATTGCGCGCCAAGGGCCGGTGATCACGCAGCCCGGCGGCGGAGGCAAGCATCGATGCCTCGGAGTTGCCTGCCGGCGGTAAGGTCGCCGGTATTGAACAGGCGAGCGATCGTGCCCTCGCCTACCAGTTCAGCCTGAACCCGACATTGCCGCCATAGGTCTGCACCCTATCGGCGAACTTGCCGTCGAAGGTGGCGAAGACCGATGTGTTGGCGCTCCAGTTCAGCTTGACGCCGGCGTTGACGGTGATCGCGTCCTCGGCCGCCCCTGCCCCTTGAACGACGAAGGCATAGCCAGGTGCCGCCTGGAAGGTGGGCTCCACTGAGCGGTCCGGCCTGAACTCATGCAGCCAGGCGGCGCGGCCCCAGGCCTGCAGCGTCCTGCTCTCGCCGATCGCCATCGTCGTGTCGAGTTGCAGGCCGAGCGAGACCGGCAGCGAGATGACCGTGCGGCTGTCGAAGTCGAGGCCCAGCGCTCCGTCGCTGGCCGACTTCTCCGAGAAGGCTTGCATCGCCAGAGCCTGGAATTGCAGCCCGGCGAACGGCGTGATGGCGCCGGCGCCGAAAGGCTGCCGCCAGCCGGCCTCGAGACTGGTGCCGAAGCCGGCGCTCATGAAATCACCGGTCCAGTGTTCCCTGGTGATTGCCGGCACCGGATTGAGCGGATTGGGCGCGCCAGGCACCGAGGTGAAGCGGTCGATGGTGTTGCTGTAGAGATCCATCGCCAGCGAGCCGTTGATATAGAACTGGCCCCATTTGCGCGCGCCATAGGCGCCGGCATGGCCGCCAATGATGTTGCCGGAGGTTTCACGGTCGGGCACGGCGAAGGATCCGGCGACGCCACCCAGCGCGAAGCCCATCAGGACATCGGGATCGCCCTGCGAGTCCAGGCCGACGGCGAAGTTGCCGGACTTGTAACCAAGGGCCGCGCTGCCGACCACCGGATCACCGGTAACTGCACCCGAATTACCGCCCGCCGTCGCCCAGTAACTCCAGCGCTGCTCGTTGGGCGCCTTGGTCAAGGAATCGAACGGATTGGCTTTGCCGGGCGGTTCGGCATAGGCCGCCTCCGACGCTTTGAGCGACTGGCTCATCGGGTCCGTCGTGAGGCCCATGCGCCAGGCGTCGGACTGCCGGTTCATCTGCGCCAGGAAGGTGCTGTTGGCGTCGAACTCCGGCTGCTGGAAGCCGCTGACGCCCTCGCCCGAGATCGCGTCGTAGACGGCGCCAAGCTGATCGAGCGTCGGGATATAGAAGATCGCATTGGCGATCTTGGTGAAGTTCGGCGACGTCAGATCGGTCTGGATGGCGTTGATCGCTGAACCCACCGCCGTCTGGTTCTCGGTCAGGCCGGTACGGGCGAAATTGATGTCGACATTGAGGACGATATCCTCCGGGTTCGGATATTTGAGCGAATACTGCGCCACCGCGCTCGGGATCGTATCGAGCTTCAGCCCATTGTCGGTGACACCGCCCAGCGCGTGCAGGATGATGTAGTCCTCGTTGCCGGGCGAGGCCGCGCCCGGGTTCATGATGTTGATGCTGACCAGGCCATTGACGTCGGCCGTCCCGCTCACATTGATGCGGTCCGCCTCCGGATCGAGGTCCAGGTCCAGCAGATAGACGCCACCAAGCGATTGCGACCAGTTGCCGGTGACGTCGGTTGTCATCACCCGGTCGAGCCCGCCGGGAGCAGCAAAACCGTCATTGTTGAACTGGCCCGGCAGGTCGAGAGAGACGGTGTCGCCCATCAGGTAGACGGCGCTGGTCTTGTTGTTGAAGATGTTGAGACCGGCGCCGAGATCCATCGAGCCGACTGTCAGGAACTTGTTGTCGAACGTCTCGTTGCCGACGCCGCCGCGCATGGCATAGCCGTCGATCAGCGACACCGAAAGGACCGTGCCGTTGTTGGTCAGCACATTGTTCTTGCCGTCCTTGTAGCTGATGCCGCCGCCGGCACCCGAGCCGCCGGTGATCGTCACGTCCTTGGCGATGGTGACGTTGATGTCGCCATTGTCCGATATGTCGCCGGTGCCGCCGGCGCTCTGCTCCATCAGCGCGAAGGAGTTCTTGCCTATGACCGCGAGATCGGCCGTCTGTGTGAAGGTGATGGCGCCGCCGGTGCCACCGCCGCCGGCACTGCCCATGAAGCCTTGCGGGGCCATGGCCATCATCATGCTGCTTGTGGCCGGCGCCTGGTCGAGGCCGAGATAGTTGCCGGAAAAGCCGCCGACGCCGCCGCCGCCGCCGATGCTCTGGCCGAACACGCCGACCGAATTGTCGCCCGTGATGAGCATGGCGACATTGCTGTTGATGGTCACGACGCCGCCATTGCCGCTGCCGCCGGCGACGGCCTGGACGATGCCGTCGGTGCCCGCCGTCACCACGCCGCCGCCACCGCCGACGGACTGCGCGAAGATGCCGACCGAGCCGTTGCCGGTGAGCCTGATCTGTCCCGTATTGGTGACGGTGACGTCGCCGCCCTTGCCGGTCGCGCCGGTGTCGCCGCCGATGAACACCGGCACGCCGATCGCCGCGGCGATCGCGGTGCCGCCCGAGCCGCCGCCGCCGCCCACCGATTGCGCGAAGATCGCGACGGAATTGTCGCCGTCGAGCTGCATGGCGCCATTGTTGATGACGGTGACGATGCCGCCGTCGCCGCCGGCGGCACCCTTGCCGCCGAGCGCGATGGCAAGTCCGGGCGGGCCGCCCGATACGGAATAGGACGCACCGCCGGCGCCACCGCCGCCGCCCACCGACTGCGCCATGATGCCGGTCGAGCCGAAGCCCTTTGTGTGGATGATGCCGTCGCTGAAATTCGTGACATTGACGTTGCCGCCCTTGCCATTGGCGCCGCCATCRCCGCCGATGCCGAAGGTGAAGGCGCCAGGCGCCGGGCTTGCCGCCACGCTCATGGCGCCCGTGCCGCCGCCGCCGCCGATGGATTCGGCGAAGATCGCGACCGACGAGGCCGACACCGTCGTGATGTCGCCATGGTTGTTGACGGTGACGACGCCGCCATCGCCCGAACTGCCGCCGCCGCCGCCGACGCCGATCGCGACAGGCACGATGCTGACGCCGAAGGCGCCACCGCCCGAGCCGCCGCCGGCACCGACCGACTGCGCGAAGATGCCATGCGCGCCGACGCCTTCGACGGTGATCGTGCCATTGGCGCTATTGTTGACGGTGACCGCGCCGCCCCCGCCGTTGCTGCCGGCCATGGTGCCGTTGCCGACATCGCCGCCCTTGCCGCCAACGGCGATAAAGCCGATCGCGCGGCCGCCGGAACCGCCGCCGCCGCCGATCGACTGGGCATTGATGCCGTCGGCGCCGGCGCCGTAGGTGTGCAGGCTGTTGTTGTTGGTGACGTTGACGATGCCGCCGATACCGGACGAGCCGCCGGCGCCGCCGATCGAGATCAGGGCCGGGATCGAGCCGGTTATACCGCCATTCTTGCCGCCGCCCGAACCGCCGCCGCCGCCCACCGACTGCGCCTGGATCGCGTAGGAATCGATGCCATGCGTCTCGATCATCGCACTGTTGACGACATCCACCTGGCCACCGTTACCACTTGCCCCGCCGGCGCCGCCGACAGCGATCGCGCTGATGCCGAGCGAACCGCCGGCACCTCCGCCGCCGCCGATCGACTGGGCGAAAATTCCAACGGAATCATCGGCGTGGGTGAGAATGCCGCCGTAATTGTTGACCTCGACGTGGCCGCCGATACCACCGGCTTTGCCAGAGCCGCCGAGCGACAGCAGACCCCCGGCGCCGCCGCCGGTGCCGCCGCCGCCGCCCACCGACTGGGCGAATATGCCGGCCGAAAAGCCTTCCTCCGGTTTGGTGTTCGGGGGGACATCCGCCGGAAGTGTCCCCGTGCCGAAGGTCTGGATGATGGCCGTGCCGGCCTGGCTGAGATCGGCCTTGCCGTTGGTCACGGTGACCGAGCCGCCATTGCCCGCGGCTTTGCCTTTGCCGCCGATGCCAACCGTGCCGAGCGCGCCGGCCTCGCCGTCGCCGCCATCGCCACCGCCGCCCCCGATCGACTGGGCGTGGATGCCGTCCGACTTGGTGCCGTGAGTCGTGATCACGCCTTCATTGGCAACGATGACGGTACCGCCATTGCCGCCACCGGCACCGTTGCCGCCAATGGCGACCGTGCCCGACCTGGTCAGGCTGCTGGTGCCGAGCGGCTTCAGGAGCAGCGTCGGATCGACTGGCACGTAAGGTATCGCCAGCAGGCCGCCCGTCCCCACATAGGCATCGCCGCCGATGCCGCCGCCGCCGCCGATCGACTGCGCGACGATGCCGGACGACTTGTCTCCATGCGTGGTGATGAAATCATAATTGCCGACATCGACGGTCATGGCGTCATTGCCGGTTCCGCCGGCGCCGCCGACGGTCGCTTGCAGGTTCCAGTTCGGTTTGCCGCCGGCCGGCTCACAGACCTTTGGAAGCGTGCATTTCGCGCCAAGCTGCAGCGAGATCGAGTTGGCGCGGCCGCCTGTGCCGCCGCCGCCGCCGATCGATTGCGCCAGGATGCCGAAGGCGCCCATGCCGTTGGTTTCGATGCCACCATACTGCCTGATGGTGACGTTGCCGCCCGTATTGCCGTTGCCGCCCGAGCCACCAACGGCGACACTGACATTGACCTGCGTGCCCGCATTGTTGCCTTTGAGGCCAAGCACGCCGGTGATGGCGTTGCCGCCGGAGCCGCCGCCGCCGCCGACCGACTGCGCGAAGATGCCGTAGGCGCCATCGCCATTGGTCGTGGTCTGGCCAGCCGCAAGCAAGCCGGTCTGCAAGAGACCGTGATTGGTCACGAAGACGTCGCCGGCAAAGCCGGCGTCTCCGCCGAAGCCGCCGACAGTCACGCCGGCATTGAAATTGGTCCCCGTGCCGAGCGAGCCGATCACGGCCGACACCGCCATGCCGCCATTGCCGCCGCCGCCGCCGATCGACTGCGCCTGGATGGCGTGCGATTCGACCCCGTAGGTCGAAATGGCGCCGGTGTTGTCGACCGTCACCTTGCTGCTGTTGGTGCCGGCGCCGCCGAAGCCGCCGACGCTGGCCGACAGGGTTTTTGCATCGGTGCCGGCAATGACGCCTGATATCGCCATGCCGCCATTGCCGCCGCTGCCGCCGACCGATTGCGCGAACAGGCCGATGGACTGATCGCCGGTGGTGATGGTCGAGCCGTGGCGCGTCAGCAGCACTTCGCCGCCCGTGCCGCCGCCACCGCCCTCGCCGCCGACAGCCGCGGTGATCTGGTTGCCGCCCTCACCGAGGTTGAGCGCTGCCGCCACGCTAAGCCCGCCGGTGCCACCGCCGCCGCCGATCGACTGCGCCAGGACACCGAAAGCCTTGTTGCCGCCGGTTTGGATGATGCCGGTGGAATCGACCGTGACCTTCTCGGCATCGCCGCCGGATCCGGCGCCGCCACCGAGCGATACCGAGACCGCGCCATTCTTGCTCGGGTTCTTGCCGAGCGAGCCCTTGATTGTCGCGGCAAAGGAGAAGCCGCCATTGCCGCCACCGCCGCCGACCGATTGCGCGAGAATGCCGTTGGCGCCGTTGCCTTGGGTCAGGATGTTGTCGACCGAGGTGACGTTGACTGCCTTGCCGTCGCCGGAGCCGGCCCCGGAGCCGCCGACGGAGACGCCGATCGCGGCCTTGGCATTTTGGCCAGTGACCGAAACAGCACCTGAGAAGCCGCCATCGCCACCGCCGCCGCCGACCGATTGCGCGAAGATGCCATTCGAATCCCCGCCAACGGTGTGGATGGTCGCATTGTTGCCGGCGAGCGTCGTACCGACATTGCTGTTGACGATGACGCGGCCGCCATCCTGGCCGGTGCCGCCATTGCCGCCGACGCTGACGGCGGCGCCACCGGCGCCGTCGACGACCATCTCGCCGGAGATGGCGAAGCCGCCGGTGCCGCCACCGCCGCCGATCGACTGGGCGAGGATGCCGTTGGCCTTGTCACCGGTCGTGTTGATCGTGCCGATGTTGTTGACCGTGACGAGTTGGGAGGTGCCGCCCTTGGCGCCGCTGCCGCCAACCGATACCGCCGCGGCCGCTTTCTGCCCGGCGCCGGCGATGGTGACCGCCGCGCCGCCATTGCCGCCGCCGCCGCCGACCGATTGCGCCAATATTCCGTTCGAACCGTTCTTGAGAGTGACGATGTTGCCGGTCGAGGTCACGGTGACCGTGTCGGCGTTGCCGCCGCCCTTGCCGGACCCGCCGACACCGACGCCGATCGCGCCGGCTCCCGTGGTGATCGCCAGCGCACCGGAGAAGCCGCCATTGCCGCCGCCGCCGCCGATCGACTGCGCCAGGATGCCGTCGGCCTTCAAACCTTCGGTCCTGAGATTGCCGGTCGAGGTGACTGTGACCGATTTGGCGTTGCCGCCATTGTCGCCCGAGCCGCCGACACCGACGGCCAGACTGCCCGTGCCCTCGCCCGTCAGCGTGCCGGCTATCGCGCCGCCGCCATTGCCGCCGCCGCCGCCGACCGATTGCGCGAAGATCGCATGCGAGCCGTCGCCGTCGGTCTCGATGTTGCCGTGGCTGGTGACGGTGACGACCGCGGCGTCGCCGCCGCTCGAGCCGGAGCCGCCGACCGCGACGCTGGCCGCCATGTCCTTGCTACCGGCCAGCGCAATGGCAAAACCGCCATTGCCGCCGCCGCCGCCGACCGATTGCGCCATGATGCCGAAGGAATCTTTGCCGCCGGTCAGGATGTTGTTGTAGCTGGTGACGGTGACCGTTTCAGCGGTCGAGCCGGATCCGGCGCCACCGCCGATGCTGACGCCCAGCCCGCCGCCGCCGAGCCCGACGCCGAGGCTGCCCGCGAAACCGCCCGAGCCGCCGCCGCCGCCGACCGACTGCGCGAAAATGCCGGATGAATTGTCACCCTGGGTCCAGATCGACACGATGTCCGAGGCTGGCGCCTGCAGCACTGGCTGGCCGTTCGCGCCGACGAGGCTGTAGCTGTTGACGATCACCTTGCCTGATGTCGAGCCGGTGGCGCCCGTGCCGCCGACACCGACGCCGATGCCGGCATTGCCCGTCGTGGCCGAGCCGGCGACGGCGAAGCCGCCATTGCCGCCGCCGCCGCCGATCGACTGCGCCAATATGCCGTTGGAGAATTTGCCGGTCGTCGTGATCGTACCGGTGCTCGTAACCGTCACGTCCTTGCCGACGCCGCCGACACCGCCCTTGCCGCCGATCGCGACCGAGGCCGTTGCGGCATCAGGGTCGCCCAGTGCGCCCGAGACCGCGACGCTGAAGCCGCCATTGCCGCCGCCGCCGCCAATCGACTGCGCGATGATGCCGGACGAATTGTCGAAATTGGTCGCGATGTTGCCGGTCGAGGTGACCTTGACGATGTCGGCGCTGCCGCCGCCCGCGCCGCTGCCGCCAAACGCCACGCCGACGGCGATCGACTTGCCGCCGCCAAGCGTGCCGGCAAAGCCGCCATTGCCACCGCCGCCGCCGACCGATTGCGCTAGGATGCCGGCCGCACCCGTGCCGCGAACACCGCCCGATATGAAACCGGCGCCCGTCGAAATGTTGCCCGTCGCGATGACGGTGACATCAAGGCCGTCGCCGGCCGCGCCGCCCTTGCCGCCAAGCGCCACGCCGATACCGGCATCCTTGGCAAGTGCCAGCGAAACGGTCGATCCGCCATTGCCGCCACCGCCGCCGACCGACTGCGCCAGAATGCCGATCGCCTGGTCGCCATAGGTGGTGATGTCGCCGGTCGAGGTGACGCGGACGGTCTTCGCGCTGCCGCCACCGGCGCCACTGCCGCCAAGCCCGACCGCAGCGCTGACGCCCTGCAGCGTGATCGCACCGGCGCCGGCGAAGCCGCCATTGCCGCCGCCACCGCCAACCGACTGCGCCATGATGCCGATCGACTGGTCGCCATGCGTCTGGATGTTGCCGGTCGAGGTCACCGTCACCGCGCCGGCGCTCTGGCCGCTGCCGCCACTGCCGCCGACTGCCACCGAAGCACCCAGCGCGCCGGTCGTGAACGTGCCGGCGACGCTGAAGCCGCCATTGCCGCCGCCACCGCCGATCGACTGCGCCAGGATGCCGTCGGACTGTTTGCCGTAGGTGGCGATATTGCCGTAGCTGGTGACGAAAACGTCCTTGCCGACGCCACCGGTGGCGCCGCTGCCGCCGACCGAGACCGCGGCCGCGCCACCGGCGCCTTCATACGAACCGGAGACGCTGAGCGTCACGGCGAAGCCACCATTGCCGCCGCCGCCGCCGATCGACTGCGCCAGGATGCCGGTCGAATTGTCCTCTATCGTCAATATGTTGTTCTGGGTGAGGGTGTTGCCGACCTTCTTGCCATTGTTGACGGTCGCCGTTCCGGCGTCGCCGCCGCCCCCGCCGGTGCCGCCGAGGCTGACGCCGACACCGACAAGCCCGCCCGCCGCGAGGCTGCCGGAGAAGCCGCCATTGCCGCCGCCGCCACCGATGCTTTCGGCCTGGATGCCGACCGCATTCTTGCCTTCGGTAACAAGGTTCCAGGTGCCCGCATAGGCGGTGGCGACCGTATGGCCGGCGCCGTCGGCATTGACGGTGACGTTGCCGGCATTGCTGCCGTCGGCACCCGCGCCGCCGAGGCCGACGCTCGCCGCGCCGCCGCCAAGAGCTGCAGAGATGGTGAAGCCGCCATTGCCGCCGCCGCCGCCGACCGACTGCGCCAGGATGCCGGTCGAATTGTTGCCTTTGGTGTGGATCGAGCCGGAACTGCCGACAATGACGTCCGAACCGGCGCCACCGCCGGCGCCCTTGCCGCCGATATTGACGGCAATACCGACCGCGCCGCCGATGGCGCCGCCGATCGCATAGCCGCCATTGCCGCCGCCGCCGCCGACCGATTGGGCAACGATGCCGCCGGCATTGTTGCCGGCCGTCGAAATGTCGCTGAGGCTCGATACGGTGACGAGCTTCGATGCACCGCCGGCGCCGCCATTGCCGCCAATGCCGATCGCCGCCGCGAATGTCCCTGTGGCGTTGACCGCCACCGCGATCGCCGCGCCGCCATTGCCGCCCGTGCCGCCGATCGACTGCGCGAAGATGCCGCGCGATCCCTGGCCGTAAGTGGTCAGCGAGCCGGCGGTCTCCACCGTGACGATGTTGCCGTCGCTGGCATTGCCGGCGGCCCCGCCCATGGCGAGCGCAAGCACGCCGACCGCGCCCGAAACCGAAAATCCGCCATTGCCGCCGCCACCGCCGATCGATTGCGCGAAAACGGCATCCGACTGGTCGCCATGGGTGATGATTGAATAGGCTGTATCGTTGGCGTCGCGCAGCACCTCCACCGCGCCGGACGTGCCGCCACTCCCGCCGACGCCGCCAATCGCCACGCTGAAGCCGATGCCGCCGGAGAAAGCACCACCGCCATTGCCGCCGCCGCCGCCGACCGATTGTGCGAAAATGCCGGCGGAATTGACCGAGCCGGCACCATTTTTTCCGGTTTCGATATCGCCGGCATTGATCACCGTCACCCGCGCGCCATTGCCGCCGGCGCCACCCTTGCCGCCGGCCGAGAACAGGCCGCCGGAAGTGCCGCCATTGCCGCCGCCGCCACCGACCGACTGGGCGAAAATGCCGGCGGACTGCTTGCCGTCGGTGCTGATGGAACCGGCTGATGTGTTCGTCACCTCGACGATGCCGCCATTGGTGGTCGAGGCGCCGTCGCCGCCAAGCGACACGAGACCGCCGGAATTGCCGCCATTGCCGCCGCCGCCACCAATCGACTGCGCCAGGATGCCGTTGGATTCCTGGCCATGGGTGACGATCGCGCCGGAATTGGTGACGCCGACCGTCACGACATTGGCAGGGCCGCCATTGCCGCCGAGGCTGCCGCTGCCGCCCGAGGCGAACAGACCGAAGTTCGAGCCGCCGTCGCCGCCGCCACCGCCGATCGTCTGGGCGAGTATACCCTGTGAATTGTTGCCCCAGGTGGTGATGTTGGCATTGTTGGTGACCTGGACGATGCCGCCGTTGCCGCCATTGCCGCCGCCGCCGCCGGATGACGAAAACAGTCCGAAACCACCGGCGCTGCCGCCGCCGCCACCGCCGATCGACTGGGCGGCTATGCCGTGCGAGTAGATGCCATGGGTGGTGATCGTCGTGCCGACGCCGGTAAAGACAGTGGCGTTGCCGCCGGCGCCGGCCGGGCTGCCGCCGCCCGGATTGAAGACCAGGCCGCCACCGCCGCCGCCGTTGCCGCCATGGCCGCCCTGGCTGATGGCTGCTATGCCCGCTGAATAATTGCCGAGCGTTTCGACACTACCGCTATTGAAGTTGACGGTGGCGAAGCCGCCGCTGCCGCCCAGCCCGCCATCACCGGCGTCGCCCGAAATACCCTTGGCGTCGCCACCATCGCCACCGTCTCCGCCGACGCTGCTGGCCACGATGCCCGCATTGGGACAGGCCGTTGGCAGGACGCAGTTGTTGCTCGTCTTGACGGCCCCGTCCACATTGACCGTGACGGTGCCACCATCGGCGCCGTTGGCGCCGTCACCGCCGTCGGAGAAGACGTAGCCATTGCTGCCATTGCCGCCACGGCTGCCGTTCGAGGCGCCGAGAACACCGATGTTGCCGGTCGCGATCACCGCGCCGCTGTTCGGCGTGTTGGCGTTGGCGGTGGGCTGATTGTAGTTGACAACAAGTGTCGGACCGGAATTGCCGGAGGGCCCGCCCGCAGCGACCGGCGGTGGCGCCACGCAGGTCGCGCCGCTCGTAGCGCCGGAATTGACCACGCATTTTTCCGGCTGGGCCGGATTGCTGCCGTTCGCGGGAACCGCCAACGTGATTGTGCAGTCGCTCGCGATGCCGGTGCTGCACGTATAGTGCGCCTCGCCGGGAGCAGATGGCGCCGCACCTGACCCGGTCAGGGATATCCGGCTGGGGTCGATCGTCAGCGTGTTGACGTTGAGCGTCATGACGCCAGGCGCGGTGTAGCTGATGTCGGACTGTGTTCCAGATCCCGCGCAGGTCTCGACGCCGCCACTCGGCCCCGTGCATGTCGCTTCGGCAGGCCCCGTCGAACCGACGAACAGCGTCAGCGCCATGAGAATCGCCGCTGTCGCCGCAAAGCCTGAAAGGCCAAGAAATCTCTGCTTCAACCAGCCTGAAAGAAGGCGAGACTCGGCTACGTCCCAACGAACACGAGTCATCATCACCCCCTGATCCGCACCGCCCCCGGCGCGAATCTGCCCTTGCTAATGCAACCTAGCAGATTGCGATGGCTATGGGCGCCGCTAAGAATAGAGGTGATGTAAATTGGGTGCAGTGTTGCCGTTCAAGCACACATATCCACAGCAAAACCCAGCGTTCACGCGCTATTGGAGTAAATAGCGTGACGCAATAGAGAAATATTTGCTTCAGGCGGAAAGAATTGGAGTCGGTTCAGCAGCAAGCCCAGCCGAAAGCTCTCTCTGTACGGCCAGGAAAAACCTGCGCACTTCATCACTGGCAGTTGCTCTGTCCCTGCCCGACCCGACAACCAGGTCAAGCAACTCGGCTGCTTTAGCCCTCCAGAACGAGGCTGCAGTCTCGCCATGCAGATTGTCTAGCTTGGCTGCGACTTCCCTGACCAAGAATAGCTGACGGTCGATCGGGAATGCACGGACTTTTTCTGGGGACATCTTCCAAACCTGAACTGACGCAACGAATCAACCATTGCTGAACAAGCAATGGCGTAGCCGCCAAGGTGGAAACGGATGCTTAACGCCGCTGCCGCTGCGTCGCTGTGCGAGGCGATCCGGAGATGACCCCGACACGAGATCATCACGCACGTTCAAGCCAGGTTGGTTGAGAAGGAGGCGGTTGACCGGAACAGGCGAAGCAGCCTCAGGCCGACAGCGCGCTTGCCTCGCCGCCACGCTTGCGTGTCGCCATCATGTCGCTGGCCATCAGTCCGGTGACACGGCAGAACGCCATGAACGCCCGGCAGGCATCCTCGGTCTTGACCACATCCACCGTGGCGCCGAAGCAGGCATTGAAGGCCTTCTGATACACCGGCCCCTGCCGGCGCGCCGGCCAGTCCTGGAGAAAATCCAGCGCCTGCTCGACGCTGTAAATCTCCTCGACGGGCAAGCCGGGGCCTTGCGCAATGCGCACCGGCACCTCGAATTGCAATCTATCCATCCGCGATCTCCCGAACTGGCGTCGCCCAGGCAACGCCGTTCGTCGTCAAAAGTTGCTTTGCCTGGTCAGTGCCACGCAAATGTGTCGTCACTGCGGAAACGGCCGTTTTGCTGCGGACAGGCCGAGGAAAGTCCTGCCGGCATCAGCCAGCCAGGCAGAACTTTCGCACCGACAGCGCCGCTATTGATTGGCCGGGTCGGTCTCCGCGTCGAAAGCCATGCGCACCACCGTCAGCAGAACATAGGCCGACGGCAAGGCGAACAGGGCGCCAAGGACGAGCGCTCCGGTTCCCGACAGATAGAGCGTCTCGGCAATCGCCCAATAGAGGGTTCCGATACAGATGAACGCCTGGACGGACAGGAAAGATGCAGCCGAGGCCGCACGCGTCAGGCTTTTGAATGTCTTGATACGTTGCATTGCAATGATCCGGAAGTGACGCGCCGCGCCACCCATGCGCGGCTGAAGGCCGCCGCACGGGTCACGACGCGAATGGCTTGGAATGGAGACGAACGTGCGGTCCTGGACCGCTCAGGCCTGCGCGGATGGCGGCGCACGCGGCTGGTTGGTGCTCGCGCGGAGAGTGGACACCGCGCCGGATCCGGCAACGGGCGCGGTTGGGGAAATCTGGCCCAACCAAAGGAAAACAGCTTGCGGAGCCGGCAAGGCCGGATGGAAGCCGGCGAACTTGGCCATTACCGGCCGGGCTGCGCGAACCTCCAGCGCCTGTGCCTTGTTGGTGACACGCAGCAGCGCCGCGACCTCGCCCGACCGTTCCAGGCCAACGCTGGCGCCGGCCTGGGCAGGGTCCGCGAAGTCGGAAGATCGGGCCGGCCGAGGCAAAGCATCGCCAGCAGCACGAGGCCCATCAGACATGAGCAGGCTGCAGTCAGCGACGCTTCAAGCGGTAAGGCGCGCTTGGGTAGTGGACGCACTCTCCAAAACATGCACCCGCCCTAGCGCAGGATGGCCGGAAAGGAAAGCAGCCGTGCAAAACCGATAAAAATTGCCCCGACGAGGCGAATATCCCGCCGGCTAAGGCCGCATCAGCCAGTTCTTCCTTGAACCTTTTGCCCTCAAGTGCCAAATCTGGCGGGATATTCACGCCAGCACTCCTGCAGCGCCCACCCTTCTATACGGACAAAATGGTCACCTATCTCGACGCCGCGACGGCCCCTCTCAGAAACACCGGCCAGATCCGCCTCTATGGCGAGGACGGTTTTGCCGGCATGCGCAAGGCATGCGACCTCACGGCCCGTTGCCTGGACGCGCTGGTGCCGATGGTCGCGCCCGGCGTCACCACGGACACCATCGACCGTTTCGTCTTCGAGTTCGGCATGGATCACGGCGCGCTGCCGGCGACGCTCAACTATCGCGGCTACACGAAGTCGTCCTGCACCTCGATCAACCATGTCGTCTGCCACGGCATTCCCGACAACAAGCCGCTGAAGGATGGCGACATCGTCAACATCGACGTCACCTACATCCTCGACGGCTGGCACGGCGATTCCTCGCGCATGTATCCGGTCGGCACGATCAAGCGCGCGGCCGAACGCCTGCTCGAGGTCACCCATGAATGCCTGATGCGCGGCATCGCCGCCGTCAGGCCGGGCGCCCGCACCGGCGCCATCGGCGCCGCCATCCAGACTTTTGCCGAGGCGGAGCGCTGCTCGGTGGTGCGCGACTTCTGCGGCCACGGCGTCGGCCAGCTCTTCCACGACGCTCCGAACATCCTGCACTATGGCAGCGCCAATGAGGGCGTCGAGATGCGGCCCGGCATGATCTTCACCATAGAGCCGATGATCAATCTCGGCCGGCCGCATGTGAAGGTTCTGTCGGATGGCTGGACGGCGGTGACGCGGGACCGTTCGCTGTCGGCCCAGTACGAGCACACGATCGGCGTGACCGACACGGGCTGCGAGATTTTCACGCTCTCGCCCAACAACCTCGACCGGCCCGGCCTGCCGGCCTGATATTTGAATACGTCGGGCGACCGCCTTGCCCGACCGATTGGCTGGATGCGGGGGCTGATGGGGAAGGCCAGCGACGACGACGAGCGGAGTTTCTTCTCCGAGGTGCCGGTTCGGCCCGCGGCGAAGGCGAGGCCCGCTCCAGCCGAAAAGCCCGGATATCTCGGCCACCGCGACCGCCTGCGCGAGCGCTTTGCCTCGGCGGGTCCAGACGCCCTGCCCGACTATGAACTTCTGGAGCTCTTGCTCTTCCGGCTCATCCCGCGCTCCGACACCAAGCCGGCCGCCAAGGCATTGCTGGCGCGCTTCGGCACATTTGCCGAAGTGCTTGGCGCGCCAGTCAACCTGCTGCAGGAGGTCAAGGGCATCGGCCCGGCGGTGGCGTTCGACCTGAAGGTTGTCGCGGCGACGGCGCAACGCATGGCGCATGGCGAAGTCCATGGCCGCGAGATCCTTTCGTCCTGGACACAGCTTCTCGCCTATTGCCGCGCGGCCATGGCCTTCGAGGCGCGCGAACAGTTCCGAATCCTGTTTCTCGACAAAAAGAACGCGCTGATCGCCGACGAGGTGCAGCAGACCGGCACTGTCGACCACACTCCGGTCTATCCCAGGGAAGTGGTCAAGCGCGCGCTCGAACTATCGGCCACCGCGATCATCCTGGTGCACAATCATCCCACTCGGCCCTTTTCAATCACGCACGATCACGCTTTAGCACGTTGATACATATCGCTTTTTCGACTTGTCGCAGAGTCGGACATTGTGGCATATTGGGGTCGGTTGTAGGGGGATCGAAGCCCGTTTTGAACCCAACCACAGACCCCTACTACCCGTCAACCGATCCCACTCGAAAGCCTACGGGAGACCCCAGTGCCAAGCCTTACCGATGGAGAGATTCGCCACGCTTTGAAGCAGGTCGAGGAGACCGGTAAGCAGCAGAACCTTGTCGATGGCGAGGGTCATGGAACAGGCCGCCTCGTTCTAGTGATAAAGCCAATGCCGACCCGCATAACGGCAGACTGGATGGCCCAGCAGTGGCGAGACCAAAAGCGTCTCAAGAAAAAGCTCGGGTCGTATCCGTCAATGAGCCTCAGCCAGGCTCGCGAGATTTTCAGACGCGACTTCGCCGACATGATCCAAAAGGGACGCAGCATCAAGATAGCCGGCGACACGCGACCCGGCACGGTCGCCGATCTGTTCGAGGCTTACGTCGCGTCGCTTAAAGCAGATGGAAAACCGTCTTGGAAGGAGGCCGAAAAGGGCTTGAACAAGGTCGCCGATTCGCTCGGTCGCAACCGCCCTGCCCGCGACATCGAGCCTGACGAGATCAGGGACCTCATTCGCCCGATCTATCAGCGAGGCAAACGGTCTATGGCCGATCATGTTCGCAGCTATATTCGATCGGCATACAGTTGGGGGCTGAAATCCGAGCATGACTACCGAACAACCTCGGCCCGTCGCTTTCGTCTCGTCTACAATCCAGCTGCGGGCATTCCAACCGAACCGAAAAAAGTCGGAACGCGCTGGTTGGACGAGGAGGAATTCACCCGTCTCTATCGTTGGCTCGAATCTCCTGATGCGCCGGTCCACCCCCCTTACACGCGTGCCGTAAGAATTCTTATGTTGACCGGACAGCGCGTCGAGGAGATCGCTCGGCTGCACGTCGATCAATGGGATGCGGCCGAGCGCATCATCGACTGGTCCAAGACCAAGAATGGAAAGCCTCACGCCATCCCCGTGCCCAAGATTGCGGCCGAGCTTATAGGGTCGATCAAGCCGAATGATTTTGGTTGGTTTTTCCCATCGGCAACTGACCCGTCCAAGCCTGTCAGTCATGGAACACTCTATTCGTTCATGTGGCGCCAGCGCGATCGCGAGGTCATCCCGGTCGTGACAAACCGCGATCTCCGGCGAACCTGGAAGACGCTTGCCGGCAAGGCAGGTCTCTCGAAAGAGATCCGAGACCGATTGCAAAACCACACTCTGCAGGACGTCAGTTCCAAGAGCTACGATCGTTGGAATTACATGCCGGAAAAGCGTGCCGCCATGGCCCGGTGGGACAAGTTTGTCAGTGAGCTCCTGACGAAGAAGAAGCGTAAAGCCGGGCTCAAGGCAGCTGCCTGAGCTAGCGATTGCTTCTCCTCACCGCCATCAGCGGCTGAGGCAAAGCTTCACTGCGGGAACGAGACTGCGAATCTTGGGATCAGGAGCTCGAAACTCTTCGGGCGCGCCATTTCCTAACTGTTTTGGCAAACCCGGTGAGTCGGCGTCGGCTTGATTTTCAGAATTCAGCCGGTTTTTCAGCCGGTTCTGGAAAAACGGACGGTTCCGCGAACGATGTCGCAGTCTGGCGCATACGTTCCGCCGCATGTTCCGCCTCCACAAAGTCTACGAGTTGGGCTGCCTGCTTTAGGTGCCTCGATACATCAGCGTGGGTCGTGGAGCGGTCCAACTCGCAAGGTGGGAAATCGCCCGCAATAGCTTTCAGGTCGCGCAACACGGAAGCGATGTGTGGCCAAGGAAAATCGGTCGGATCGCCGATATCCCGGTCTGCTCCGACGATCACCTCCAACTTGGCCAAAATGCCAACTAAGGACAGAGCTGACACCTCTGGAATCGCATCTTGAAGTTTGAGCGCCTCGGTCACGGCTAAGACTTCGGCTTGCTGAGCGACAGCGTAGTGGACGCCGTTCGACGCGTTCATCGGCATGGGCTGCTCTTTGATTTCGCCTCTGGTCAATGCCTGAATTCCGGTATTGCTGATAATTCTCGTCTCCAACCGCTGCTGGACCCTGCAAAGCACCAGAGACGTATGTTGGGCACGATGCCATGCGGCCCAAACGGCGAGAGCTGGGTCATGTTTCATTGCTGCTGATGACGCCATCTTGGATTCCTCCAATTCGACAAGGCTAGGTCGTATCTGAATTTAAGATAACTGGAAATCAGATATAATTGAAGCCCTCATCTGGAACTGGATGAGGCCGGTTGTGAAAACGCTCGGAACGCTGCGCCACAAGTCATTGATCACGATGCTGATTGAAAAGCGTGAGGCTAGCGGGCTGACACAGACCGAGCTAGCCGAAAGGCTAGGCGAATATCAGTCGTTTGTCGCTCGACTCGAAAGCGGCCAACGCCGCGTCGACGTTGTCGAATTCATCGATCTGGCGAAAATCCTGGGGTTCGACCCTTCTGCAGCCATCAAGAGATTGGCAGCAGAACCAAACTGAATCTAGCTAAGACCGTCCGAGCCGCTCGCGAGCGCGCCACTCAACAGCGCCGTAGCGAGCGGGCGGCGGCTTTGCGCCTGATGTCGGCCGTGCGGGCAAGCTCTGTCGTCGCCTGCAAGCCGACATCGCTCGTGACAATGATGGAGGTTGCCCCTTGGAACTCCGGCCAAGCGGACCGGCGTCTGCTTGCGAACGCTCCAGGACATCGGCGGGAAGGCGATCTGCGGGCGAGACTCATGTGGTTCGAGGTGCGAACAGAATAATCCCCACCGCAAGCAAAGCGATTGCGCCTCCCATGAGATCCCACGTGTCCGGTCGCTGTCCTTCGGCCAGCCACAACCAGAGCAGCGACGCCGAGATGTATACGCCGCCATAGGCCGCGTAGGCGCGACCAGCATAGTCGCTTGGAATGAGAGGCAACAGATAGGCGAAAAGCACCAGAGAGGCGATGCCCGGCACCAGCCACAGGATCGATTTCCCCTGCCTCAGCCAAACCCAGAAGGCAAAACAGCCGGCGATCTCGGCGAGCCCAGCAGATGCAAACGTCAGGAACGCGCTCAGTAGAATGGCATGCGGTCTGGATTTCTCACAAGCGCGTGGTGATAGCCACCAGCCAGTCCGGCAAAGCCCGTTCAAGGCCGATTTGTATCATGCGGTCGAACCCAGACAGCGTCATGGCACCGGCAACGACCAGCAGCGCGCCGAGGGCCATTTTGATGCCGCTGGACGCGCCAAGCATGCGGCCTCGCCAGCGGAGCAACGCTTCGCGGGACATTAGAGCCAGAGCCAGCAGCGGCAATGATGTGCCGATGCCGAAAGCCAGCATCGTCAGCACCACCATGCCGAGGTTCTCACCCCGCGCGGCCATGATGGACGCGGCGCCGAGAGTTGGTCCGACGCAGGGCGTCCATACCGCGCCGAGCAGCAATCCAACGCCGAATTGACCAGAGATGCCGGACGTCGAGAACCCGCCGAAACGGCTCTGCGTCCAGTTGCTCACCGGACCGGCCGCCGTCGCGAACTGCGTCTGGAGCCGAGGGACGAGTAGCACCGCGCCAACCAGTATCAGCAATACGGCGGCAGCGGTGCGAAACACGGTCATGTCGAGACCGATTGAAAAGCCGATGGTGGCGACGAACACGCCTATCGCGGTGAAAGAGACGGCGACGCCTGCGGCCAGGGCCAATGGTGCCAGCCGGTGTTCGGCCACCGCCCCAGTCAGGACGACCGGCAGCAGCGGCAGCACACAGGGCGAAAGGATCGACAGGACGCCAGCAAGGAGCGCAAGCAGCATGCTACAGCGCCTCGCGCAGCAGCGCTTCGATGACCGCCGGGTCGGTTTGTCCGGTCTGTCGGTCGACCTCCTTGCCGCCCTTGTAGACGATCATCGTGCTTTGCATCTGGACACGGTAGCGAGCCAGAATTTCCTTTTGGGTGTCGAAGTCGACATCGAACTTCTTCATGTTCTTGAAATCTGGTGACGCCAGCAGCGACGCCACGATGGGCTTCTGTGCCTGACAGGTCTCGCACCACGGTGCTGTGACGTGAATCATCACAGGGCCGCCCGCCTTGAGCGCGTCCTCAAAGCCGGGAATGGTTTCGTCGCCATTGTGGGCGAACGCCGGGACGACAACGGCAGCGATACCGGCAATAGCCGAGAGCATCAGAAAGTGACGACGTTGCATGTTATGCGGTCTCCCTAGGGTTGGATTCAGCGAGTTCGGGGGCGAAGTGGTCGAACAACAGGTCGGCCGCTTCGGCCGCGGCCTTTGGCGCGGTGATGGTTAGGACCACTTCGCGAGGATCGTTCTTCAGGTCAAAGGTTAGGAACGCGCAGCAGGCTTGCTCCTTGCGCATCAGATCGTTGACCTCCTCCAGTGCTTCCCGCCCATAGATGAGTTTGAGCGATAGCGGTGCGCGCTTGGCGTGATGAAGTGACCTGCTGGCCAATGAGCGAATGCCCGCAACCCGCTCCTTGAAATCAGAGGCACCAAGAGTGCAGGCGATGGACAATGCGTCATTCTCGGCAGCCGAGACGCATGACGGACCGCAACCGCACTCGTCTTGTGCCATCAAAGACTGAAATGTGGCGGCGGGCGCGGCTTTGCGACGCGAGAGGAGGTAGATCCCACCGACAGGTAGCGCTAGCGCGAGCAGGCCAAGACCCCAGGTACATGCGGCGCCGGCGATAGCTGCCAAGCCTGTGCCGACCACAGCTGACGGCACCACCGCTATGGCGCAGCAGGCCGCGCAAGCGGCAGTGACGGCACCGGCCCATTTCAGGGTGTTCTTCATCAAAAAACGCCTTTCGAGTTCTACCTTTGCAATGGTGTACTCCTTCAAGTAACTTGAGGTTCAAGGAGTATTTTCGATGAACCTTCACATCCGCGTGTTCTCCATAGGGGCGCTGGCCAAGGCTGCGGGCATGACGACGCCTACAATCCGCTACTATGAGGAGATTGGATTGCTGCCTCCCGCGCCGCGAACGGCCGGAGGTCAGCGCACCTACGACGACGACGATTTGGGGCGGGTGACGTTCATCAAGCAATGCCGGGACTTCGGCTTTGGCATCGATCAAGTGCGGGTATTGCTGGACCTCTCCATCAGCACCAACCGCGATTGCGTGGAAACCCGAGACATTGCCCAAGGGCATCTTGACCAGGTGCGCCAGAAACTCGCCGAGCTGCGCTTGCTCGAACGCCGGCTAGAGGGCTTTGTGACCCGCTGCAATGTCGCCTGCGCTGGCGGCCCCGGCCAGGACTGCGTGATCTTCAAGGATATGGCGGCGCCAGCCAAGGGCGGCTGCTGCGGTTGATATCCAGGCGTGCACCGAAACTGGTTAGCCGTGCTTCCAAATCTTCACTGCCGAAATCATCAGGATCGCAGCAAGGGCCGGCAGCAGCAATGGGCTGGGCACCACACCAAGCAGCAAGCCACCGACCAGCGTGCCGGCGATAGAGCCCGCGGCCATGACAAGCAAGAAGGTATTATTGCGGCCGAGGACCGAAAAGCTCTGGTCCCGACTATACCGGGTGAAGCCCACGAGCATGGTCGGCAGGCTTACCGCGAGGGAGAGGCTCCCAGCCAGTTTGATATCGGCGCCGAACAGCAGCACCAATGTCGGGATCAGCAGTTCACCTCCGGCCACCCCAAGCAGCGACGCCACGACGCCGATGACGAACCCGGCGACAATGCCTACCACCGCTTGCGTAGCCCCGCTCAAAAGGGGTGTACCCGACCTCCCATCGTGGCCGAACATCAGAACCGCAGCGATCACGACAAGAAGCACGGCTTCACGCGGTAAAGATTTTCCGACTTGAGGCGTGTCGCCCATCCTGCCCCGAGCCAAGCCCCGAGCAGGCTTCCGGCCAGCAAGTTCAGAATTATGGTCCAATGCGCGGCGATTTCGGAAAACGGCACCGTGCGGGCGCGGAAGGGCAGCACAGTTGCCACCACCACGAGGCTCATGGCTTTGTTTAGGATCACGGCTTCCAGCGCCGCAAATCGAAACGCCCCGATCAGGAGCGGCAAACGAAATTCTGCACCGCCAAGACCGATCAGTCCGCCCAGTGCGCCAATGACCGTCCCGCCACCAAATGCCAACGCCTTGTTTTGTGCCATGCGCAGTTCCCAACGCTTTCGGGCAACATGGCATAGGCCGCAATATTCGACCATACATATCGGTTAAGGCATGAAAGTGCGAATTACGCTTCGGCCCGATGTTCCTCTCGTGCCGCTTCCCACACTTCCCGCGCGGCATCCGCGTTCATCGCTGCGATGCCCAGCCCCACGATCAGATCCGGCCACGCCGATCGCCACGAGAAGGCCGTCACCAGCCCGGCAGCAATAATGGCGATGTTGGCGAATGCATCATTGCGGGCCGACAGGAACGCGGCCTTTGTGAGGCTGCCGCCATGATGACGGTAAGCGGCGAGCATGTAGGCGCAGGAGAGGTTGACGGCGAGAGCGCCCAAGCCCGCCAGGGTCAAGGCGATCGGCTGCGGCGGCACGGGCATGTTGAACTTCTCCACGCCGTCCAGATTGTTGCCAGGCCAGGCAAGAGCAGGATGAGTGCCAGTGCCATCCCCACGCGTGCGCGAGAGCGCACTGACCAGCCAAGGGCGAGCAGGATAAGGAGATTTACAGAGGCATCTTCCAGAAAGTCGATGCTGTCGGCGAACAGAGACACTGATCCGATGGCAAGCGCCACAGCGAACTCGATCCCGAAATAGGCGAGATTGAGAGCGCGACGATGAGGACGGTGCGACGGATTGGGAGGTTCATCTTCTGAAAGTAGACGAGACCGATGTCTTGGGCCACCAGCTTTGCGATGTCTTTCGACAACCTGCGGACAGCCTGGTTGTCCGCTCTCACGGATCCCAACCCTAAAGCCAACAGCCTGCAAACGGCCGCGAAAATCACCTCAGAATGTGAGGAATTGCGATAACGTTTCGGGCGATCCCGTGATGACCAATCCCACGACAAGCGCGATTATCGCGAAGACTTGGAGCAGGACGATGCCAACGAGCCTGGACCGGAACGGCTCCTTGCGCGTCTTGTGCCGGATCGTTTGCTGAGCGATCACAGTCCCGATGCTACCCCCGATGAAGGCTAGGTACAGAAGCGTCGACTCGGGAATGCGTTGCAACCTGTTCTCGGCCCTAGCCTTGTCGAACGCCATGGCGGCGTATGCCAGAAAGTTTATCGCTACAAAGTAGCCGACGCCCCCGATTGCCAACTGCCCCCGCATGCCCCGCTCCATCTTCGGGCCAGTATAACCGAAGCCCGTTAAGCCAAAGCGAATGAAAGCAGGTCCACTCCAAAAGGGTCGTTTGAAGCCTCATTCGATGGTGACCGAAGGTCGGCTTTCGCCGATCGGGGCCCAAAAGCCAACCGTCCGTTCTCGGCCCATTCACAGTCGTTGAACCTGTCCAAGAGAGGAGTGTTCAACGTTGACAGCAACGTGCCACCCACCGCCACTAGTCGCTGTTTTTTCTAGATGCGCCGGTGTGCCAGGACACAGGATCAGCGACCCACCGATTGACGTCGGACTCCCTCCATGCCGCACCGTTTAGGCTGATCTTGACCTGGGTCGGGAACGTGCCGTCGCCGATTTTTCGGTACATTGTCGAGCGGGACAAGCCGGTCCGCGCGAGGACGGTCTTAAGGCGAATGAAACGATCTGGCTCAGACATGGCCGCCTTGCCTTTCACTGAGAGCATTTGGCACCCGCTGGAGCCAGACAGCACCAACCAAGGCTCGCGCTCAATGAGATTTTTCATCTCAATGAGCTAGGGCGTGGGAACGGCGGCAAATCGGCATGCCTTAGATCCCAATACCCCGCCCCTTACCGATGCCGTGATTGAACGCGAGTTCTAAACCCAGACGCCGGCCGGATTCGACCTCGATGCCAAGCGCTTTCTTATGATTAGCAAGGAGGGATTCCAGCTGCGGATCGCGTTCGAGGCTCTTGGCCATATCGGACATGGCCGCGCGCGTTGACTTGTAGCCGGCCATGTCGCCGGCCTGGTATTGATCTTGGCTTGTCCGGTGGAGCTTCTGCCAGCGTTCCACGAAACGGTCGGCGCTGCGGCCGGGATCGATGTCCATCCCGGTGCGGGTTTCCGTTTCAAGCTGGAGAGCAAGCACGATGCGGCTGACGCGGCCGGCGCCCGCTTCGCGAACCAACTCGGGATTCTTGACGTAGGCCGCTTCGGCATCTCGCCAGCCAAGCGGCCGAACCTTCTCGAAAGCGCTACGGGCATCCGTCAATTCGCGCATCTGCTCGGGACTGCCCTGCCCGTCCGCATTTCCAGTACTGAGGATCGCGTCGAGCGCACGGGCGTGACGGACGAGCGCCTTGGTGCGAGCGCTGCGCAGCGCCGCTTCCCCGTCCACCGAAACATCCGGATCACGCTGCGTTCCCCTGACGGGAGCCGCTGTCCGGGGCGAAGCGCCGACGTCCGCCCTCAGCGCCGCAACATTCTCCCTTCCCGGCCCGCGCCCACCTTCCTGGCTGGGGTCGCCGTCTCCAGGTGAGCGCAACCCATCCAGCAATCCGCCAATCCTGTCGCGCAGCTTCTCCGGTACGATCCGACGCACGATCTCGACCACGCGATCGCGGAACGTGATGCCGCGCCGCTCGGCATAGGTCTGCGCCGGGTCGACCTGCTCGTAATCCGACGCCATGTCCTTGGCGCGGTCCCGTGACAGCGTCCGGACGAGGCGTTCGCGGGTGGCGAAGTCATCGCTGCCGTAATGCAACTCCGTGCCATCTCGATGCCGAGACAGAGCAACGTAGCTGCCATGTGCATCCATGCCCGGCGTAGCGAGCACATGGGTCCGGTCAACGGTCATGCCCTGCGCCTTGTGAATGGTCGCGGCATAGCCGTGGTCGATGTGGGCATAGTCTTTGAGGTCGAAGCGAACCGATCTGGCGTCATCGGTGCGCACGGTTATGCTCTGTGTGCTGACTTCCTCCACGATGCCAAGCGTGCCGTTCTTGACGCCAAGCCCGCGCTCGTTGCGCAGGAACATGACGCGATCGCCGCTGGCGAAGTTTCTTGGACCACGTTCGACAGTCACTTGCACTTCGTCGCCGAGATCGCCAGCAGTGCGCATGCGCTCGCGCGCTGCCTGGTTCAGGGCGCGCACCTCATCGTTTGTATGGGTGAGAATGATCCGGCTTGCCTCTGGATGCTCATGCCTGTCTCGATCCCAGCGCTCAACGAGTTCATTCCGCGCTTCGTCGCGCGTTGCGGCCTGATGCACCATGCCTTGCGCGTCGTAGGCGTTGATTGCGGCGCCGATCCTGCCGGTTGCCAGATCGCGCGTGGCATCACGCTGCCAGTCCTCGCGCTGCCGGCGCACCTGGCCGATTTCGACGCCGCCATGTCGCTCGTGAATCGAGCGGAATGCAGCGCCGGCTTCGATCGCCTGCAACTGCTGCGGATCGCCGACGAGCACGACTTTCGCGCCAGCGTCCGCCGCATGGGAAAGCACGCGCTCCAACTGGCGCGTGCCGACCATGCCGGCCTCATCGATAACCAGGACATTGCGGGCGGCAAGCAGATCGCGGCCCTGTCCCCAGCCATGCTCCATACTGGCGATGGTGCGTGACGGGATGCCTGAACCGCCTTCCAGATTCTCAGCGGCAATGCCGGAGAGTGCGGCACCTCGAACCTCGTAGCCCGCCGCTGCCCATGCCTGGCGCGCAACGCCCAGCATGGCGCTCTTGCCCGTCCCGGCAAAGCCGATAACGACACCAAGACCGCGACCTTCGGTGATGTGCGCAAGCGCGTCGGTCTGCTCGCCCGAAAGGATAAGCCCGCGTTGCGCAGCCCGCGCCAGCGCTGCCTCGCGATGTGCGTCACTCACCGCGTGTCGCTCGTCCAAATCGAGACGTTCCGCAGCGCGGTGAAGGCGCTGCTCGGTCTCGATCATCTGCCTTGTGGTGAACCGGTCTTCGCCGCGTCCGTCCTTGCCGAGTTCGACCAGATCGGGTGCGTTGGTGATGGCTGTGATCACCGCGTTGAACTGCTCCATTCCATCGCTGTGCCGATGCGAGAACTTCGCAATGTCTTTTCGGATGAACGTCGATTGCTGATGCGTGATGGCATCCAGCGCCACGGATGGATCCGCAATGATGCGCGCACCATTGTTGCGCGCGATCTCGCGATGCAACTCGGCGCGATCTGCTTCAATGTCACCAGCGTCTAGGCCATTGCCCTCAATGCGTTGAGCGGGTGCACCAATCTGCGTTTGCGGCTCCAGGGCAATGCCCTGCGCTTCCAGACTACGATGATCGATGCGGGCGTCGATGTCGAGTTCGGCCAGGCGCTCATTGGCCAGATCCGCCCATCGCTCGCGCCAGCGCTCGACCAGCTGGGTAGCATTCCAGTCTCGAACCTTGGGACCAAAACCATTCTCGTCCACGGACCGCATGGTGAGCATGACATGAGCATGCGGCTTGGGACTGCCATCCTCTGCCCTGTCCCAGTGCACATTGAGATCAGCGACCATGCCCTTGCTGACAAATTCGGCCTGAACAAAGTCCCGCGCCAACTCGATGCCTTGCGCCTGACTCAGCTCGCGTGGGAGCGCAAACTCGACCTCGCGGGCAAGCTGCGCGTCCTTGCGCCCCTCGAACGCCTCGACATCGTTCCACAGCCGTTCGCGGTCGCTCCAGGCCTCCGGTGCATCCTCCGGCAGCATCACCTCGGAATGGACGACACCGCGCTTGGCGGAGAAATCATGGCTGCGTTCGATCCGCTCGTCACATAGCCGTGAAGCCGAGCGGTAGGCGGCCGACGCCACCGCGCTCGAGCCTGCCTTGCGGCCAATGACCTTGACGTGAAGATGATAGATCGCCATCGCGACCAGATCATTTGCACGTCAAAGCGCACGTCGGCACGACGTATAAGCGCGCCCTCCCTCGAAAAAATCTCGGGATGGACCGGCGCGTGCCAGACTGTCCCGGCAACCCCGAAGCCTTCCGGCAAGCTCTCGCCTATCATTGCCGCATTGACGTCAGATGGAGACAACCATGCGAAAACCGCGGGACTTCGACGCCGAACTGAAGGCGCTGGAAGACAAAGCGCGCGAGCTCAAAACGCGAAAGGTGCAGCAACTTGGCGAACTGGTGATCGCCACCGGCGCCGATCAGCTCAGCACCGATGAACTTGCCGGCGCGCTCGTCGCACTCGCAGAGACGAAAGACACCTCAAAGCGTGAGGCATGGGCCAAGCGTGGGGTGATGTTTTTCGAGAGCGGGTCCCGGCGAGCTGCTCCGGCATCTCAGCGCAACCCTCTCAGCGCTTCGGCGCAATCGGGCGGCCCACAATCGCCGGCAGGCGGCACAGGTTCGCAATGACATGCGCACGTGGCAGGTCGAGCGACGCAATCGCACCCGACATCTGATCGAACTCGGTGGGCTCGTCGTCAAGGCGGGCATCGTAGAGCTCACCAATGACGATCGCGCTACGATCTACGGCGCGATGCTCTGGATCGCCGCCAAGCTGCAAAGCCATGAAGGCGAGCAAGCCCAACGATTATGGACTGCGAAGGGTAGGCAGGCGTTCGATGCTGAACGGTGTGAAGAGCAGATGGGACCGCGAACGTAGCCACAGTTGGAGCGAGCAGCGCTCGGCACGAGCCCGAACAGTAGATCTCCGCCGATGCGTCAGCGCCGACGCCGCAGTCAAGCGCTTGCGCGGGAAGCTTTCGCGATCTTCGTCGCTACCGGCGAAAATCCTATCTCGCGAGCCTTGATCCAGATGATGAAGGGCGCAAGGCTTGAGTGGGCGAAGCTCGTCAAAGCAGGCGCTCCCTTATGAGCAAACTTCAAATGCCAGATCGTGTTCCCCTCGAAACCTCCCACGCTACAAAGATGCGATCGTGCACACTGCGCGTTGATAGAAACTCTGTAGCCAGGGTGCGAGCCAGCGGCATTGCTCTGCACAGCTGGAACGGGCGGAAAACTGAAGGAAGCTCCTCGCTTTAGATGAGATAGGCAAAAGCATCCCAGCCGATGGGACGACAGAAGCGAAACTTACTCTTGTCATGTTGCGTAAGAGAGGTGGATTTAACGAAGAAATGTACTATTTGCGTCGTGGGCAGGGCAGAAAAATCAAACGTCGCTCAATTCATCCGATACAAAAAAGGGAAATCATATGACCACTGCTCTCGAGCAAGGCAACAAACTGGATACCGTGTCGATAACGGCTGACATTGTCGCCGCCTATGTATCGAACAATCCAGTACCGGTTGGCGAGTTGCCGAAACTAATCGGCGACATCCATGCCGCCCTGAATGGCATCGGCACGCCGGCGGTAGAACCTGTGCTAAAACAGGACCCGGCAGTTTCGATCAAGAAATCGGTGACACCTGACTTCATCATCTGTCTGGAAGACGGAAAGAAATTCAAATCGCTCAAGCGGCACCTTCAGCACTTCAACCTGACCCCCGACGAATACCGGCAGAAATGGAACCTGCCGTCCGACTATCCGATGGTGGCGCCGAACTACGCGGCTACCCGGTCGGCTCTGGCGAAATCAATAGGGCTCGGGCGCAAGGCGGCGACGCCCACGTCTGCCGCGGCGGAAAAACGCAAACCGGCCGTGCGGGCGGCGGCAGCGAGAACCACTGCGGCGGCCATCCAGTCGCCGATGAAGAAGGCGCGCAAGGCGCGGGCCAAAGCGTAACCTGCTGCATCTGACAGAGGCCTAGGCTGCGGCTGACCTGAACATGGCGAAGCCCCGCCTTGCCGCGGGGCTTCGTGTTTTGTAGGGTAACTCTGCGGTGCGGCGGGACCAGATGAGCGAGAAGTCGCCCTCGTTGTCGGTCTCGACCAGGCTCGCGTAGATCGGAGCGGCGAAGCTGGGATCGTCGAGCTTGACGGAGTGGTAGTCGCGTCCTTCGCGCGAGGTCTTATTCCATGCCGCCCCGAACTCGGTGGCGCCGGCGAAGATGCGGAAGTCCGGACCCTTTTCATTGTCCCCGTCGGCCGGAGAGACATATGCTGGCCGTCTTGTGGGGCTTGTCCATACGTGTCCTCCTATCCTGAGGCAGAAAGTGACCAGACCACCCGGTCAAACGTGAATAATGTCCGATAAAACATTATGGCCTCTGATAGAGTGGCCAACTTCTTACATTTTTTAATGCTGTCAGCGGTAATAAAATCGATTGCCTCATGCCACACCGTGTAACCCTATCAGAATAGAGAATGCAACGGTTTGAGGTGTTTTCCCGACGTCGCAGTCAACATGCCGCATTTTACCCGCGCGGATGGATTTATTACAAAACGGTAACTCGCCGGACAGGTTGAGGTGAAGTCAGCGCCCTATCCTGCTGATGTCGGCTGCTTCAGCTGACGGATATTGAACCATGAGCCGGCAGACCGGTTCCGAAGAAGGAAATCACGCATGAAGAATCTGACTCTCGCCTTTGCCCTCGGCACGCTTGTTCTTGTCGTCCCGATGTCGTCTGCGTTCGCGGCCAATGTGCCGTGCGAGGAAATGCTCAAGACGCTGCGCGCAACCGAAGCCACCGCAAAGACGAGCGACGCGGATAAGGCCAAGATTACCGATCTCGAGACCAAAGGCATCGAGCGGTGCAATGCTGACGACGACAAGCGTGCGGACGACTTCTTCACCCAGGCCATGAAAGTCATGGGCAAGTAGGCTAGCCGACAACAATCAACGCCTCGATCACAGGACACCATCATGCCGATCTCAACCTATCAACCGGTCCAACGGGCCGCAAACCGTGTACCGGACGTCACCGTCGACTTCTGGCTGATCAAACTCATGGCCGTGACCATGGGTGAAACGGCGGCGGACTACCTCGCCGTCAACCTCGGCCTCGGGCTGACGATGACATCGCTGATCATGACTGGTGTCCTGCTGGTCGCCCTGGTCTTCCAGTTCGCGCAGAAGCGCTACGTTCCCTGGGCCTATTGGCTAGCTGTTGTGCTGATCAGCGTCGTGGGTACGCTGGTTACCGACAATCTCGTCGACAATTTCGGCGTCCGCCTGGAAACGACGACGGTGGCGTTCAGCGTCGTTCTCGCTGCCACATTTGCCGTCTGGTACGCCAGCGAAAGAACACTGTCGATCCACACCATCTACACGACCAAACGTGAAGTTTTCTATTGGCTGGCAATCCTCTTTACGTTCTCGCTGGGAACCGCCGCAGGAGATCTGGTCGCCGAAACCTTCAACATGGGCTATCTGACGACCGGCCTGTTGTTTGGTGGTGTGATCGCCGTGATCGCCCTGGCCTACTATGTATTCAAGCTGAATGGGATCTTCGCTTTCTGGCTTGCGTATATCCTGACAAGGCCTTTGGGCGCCTCGTTTGGTGACTTGCTGTCGCAACCCTTTGAATATGGTGGCTTGGGTTTTGGCACGACCTTAACGAGCGTGATCTTCCTCGGCTGCATAGCCGCCCTTGTCTTCTACATGAGCGTGAAGAGGCGCGATGTGCCGCTCAGCGAAGGCTTGGTCGAGACAGATTAATCGACTTGGGTTGGTGAATATCTTGCTCCGACATGGAAGCCGTACCGGCTCAGAAAAAGGTAATAGCAACAAGATCTTGGTCCAACCGCAAACGGCTGGCGGCACGTCGCCAGCCGGTATACTGCTCTGATATTCATATGGGCAGGGGAGGACTAACAATGAGAATTCTTATTTTAGAGGACGACGCTAGAACGTCACAATATATCGCCAACGGTCTGTCGGAGGCCGGTCACGTCTGCGATATCTTGGTCAACGGACACGACGCCCTGTTTGCTGCAACGAGCAGTACTTACGACGTGATTGTCGCCGACCGGATGGTTCCTGGCCTCGACGGCCTTTCCATGATCAAGGCAGCCCGCGCCGCCGGTGTGCGGACGCCCGCTATTTTCCTGACGTCGGTCGGTGGCCTCGACGACCGCGTCGAAGGACTGGAAGCGGGCGGGGACGATTATCTCGTGAAGCCATTCGCCTTTTCCGAGCTACTCGCCCGCGTCAACGCCCTAGGTCGCCGGCCGGCTGCCCAAGACCAGAAGACCACCTTGCGGGTCGCCGACCTGGAGATGGACCTGATCATGCGCCGTGTTACGCGCGGCGGCCAGACAATCGACCTCCAGCCACGGGAATTCAGCCTGCTTGAGGTACTTCTGCGTGGCGAAGGGCGGGTCATCACAAGGACGATGCTCCTTGAACGTGTCTGGGACTTCCATTTCGACCCCAAGACCAGCGTGGTCGAGACTCATATCAGTCGGCTGAGGACCAAAATTGACAAGCCTTTCGAAAGTCAGCTTATCCATACGGTCCGCCATACCGGCTACAGCCTGCATGCCTAATGTCAGGCTTTTTCGGAGCACGCCTTTTCGGCTTGCATTGACGTTTGCATTCCTGTTCGTGCTCGCCTTCGTTGTCTCCGGCGGCATCGTTTATCGCCTGATGAGTCTCGACTTGGCCGACCGGCTCGACGAGTCCATCAGCGAAACCTATTCGGTGGTCGCGGAGACTTACGCCGCGAACGATTTGGAAGATCTAGTTTCCACAGTCGACAGCCACTCCAACCTCAGTACCAAGAATGAACGGCTTTATTCACTTACAGGCTCGAGCGGCAAGCATCTCGCCGGAAACTTCATCGCGACCGCCCTTCCCGAGGGATTTTCAATAGTCAGTACTCAGACGCCGGAGGTAACGTCAGACGCGCGGTATCGGGCCTATTCAGGGTCGATCGGAGGAAACAACCTGACAATTGCCTTCAGCCTTTCCGAAACCGAGGAGCTGGAGACCATCGTCCTTATGAGTTTTGGCTGGGGAACACTCATCGTCACAGGCCTCGCCGTGATCGGAGGTGCCCTGCTCGCATCCCGGGTCCAGCGACGACTGGACGGGATTGCTGCGACGATGGTGGATGTGTCACACGGCCGGCTCAGCGCCCGCATCCCGCTGATCGGAAACGGGGACGACATCGACGTGGTTTCTGGACAGGTTAACGCCGCGCTTGATCGCCTTTCGGCCCTCGTCGACGGTATGAAACAGGTCAGCGCTAACATCGCGCACGACTTGAAAACTCCACTGAACCGGCTGCAGATGATATTGGACATGGCGATCGTAAAAACCGAACTGGGCCAGACCGTGGCCGAAGAACTCGCAGAGGCCCGAGCCGAGGGCCTTGAGATTAATGAGACGTTCGACGCGCTGCTTCGTATTGCCCAGATTGAGGCCGGGGCGCGCAAGGCGCGGTTTTCGGACCTGGATCTCAACAGCGTTGTTGACGCTATTGTTGAGGTCTATGCCGACGTTGCGGAGGATGACGGCAAGTCGCTGTCGGCAGCGCCTCTACAAGCCGGGGCAGCCCAAATCCATGGAGATCGGGAACTTCTGACCCAGATGTTCGCGAACTTGGCGGAAAATGCCCTGAGGCACTGTCCCGAAGGCACGCTCATCCGGTTATCGACAGCGCGGCGGTCGGGTCGCATCCTCGCGACCGTCCGCGACAACGGGCCAGGCATTCCCGTCGAAGAGCGCGAAAAGGTTTTCCAGAGGCTTTACCGACTTGACACCAGCCGGACCACGCCGGGGAGCGGTCTCGGACTCAGCCTTGTGAGGGCAATAGCTGACTTGCATGGCGCGACCATAGCGCTTGAAGACTCTGGGCCTGGCCTGGCAGTTATCGTGAGCTTTCCAGCAGCCGATTAATCAACTGTGCAGGCACGGAGGCCGCCTTGGGAAGCTTACCGATCCGTATAGGGGCGGCGACCTCGCTGTAAGTTTGATGCGGTAGATTGAACGCAGTGTCTGTTCAATTGGAAAGGTCGCAACAATTATGAAACGTAAATCTTCAACGACCCGCACTCTGCCTACTTTGACGCTCGCCCTGGCCTTGGGAAGCATTGGGGCATTTTTTCCAGCTATCGGCGGCCAGGCCGTGGCCGCTGAAAAGGCTATCCCGGCGGAAAAGAACCCTCCCGGAGATATCCCGGACTCCCAGGTCTTCATCGACTACGCATCCTCACAGGGTTTTACGATGAAGGTGCCGGAGGGCTGGGCGCGATCGGATCGTGCCGACGGCGCAAGCTTCATCGATAAGCTCGACGGCGTTGTTGTCTCTGCGTCCAAGGCAGCCACCGCGCCGACGGTCGAGAGCGCCAAGGCAACGTCTGTTCCGGAGCTGGAGAAGGCCGAGCGCGCCGTAAAGGTCACCGCAGTCAAGGAGGTCAAGCTGCCGGCAGGTCCAGCAATCCGCATCGTCTACACATCCAATTCCGAGCCCAACGCCGTCACCAACAAGCAAATCCGGCTCGAGAACGAGCGCTACCTCTATTTCAAGGATGGCAAGCTGGTCACGCTTGAACTCTATGCGCCCAAGGGCGCGGACAATGTCGATCAATGGCAGCTGATGTCCAACTCGTTTAAGTGGAAGTGACATGCGCGTCCTTGAAGCGCATGAGCTCTACCGGTTCTTCCACATCGGGGATGACGAGACAGCTGCACTGCGCGGCGTCAGTTTCCAGCTCTCCGCCGGCGAGATTGTTGCACTGACCGGGCCGTCGGGGAGTGGCAAGTCCACGCTTCTATCCTGCCTAACTGGGCTGGACGAGCCTGATGGCGGCCATGTGGAAGTGTCCGGGATGCGTTTGACCCGGCGATCGGAGGCTGAACGCACACGCATCCGCGCCGCCAGTTTCGGCATCCTCCTGCAGTCTGGGAACCTGTACGGACATCTGACTGTCGAACAGAACCTTCGCTTCCAGATGCTCCTGGCCGGAAAACCGGACGAAAAGCGACTAGCCGCCCTCCTGGAAGGTGTCGGCCTTTCGCACCGTGCAACGGCATTCTCAACCCAGCTGTCCGGTGGCGAAACGGCGCGTGCGGGGCTCGCCGTAGCCTTGGCCGCCGACCCTCCCATTCTGGTTGCCGATGAACCAACCGCCGAAGTCGATCGCGAGACGGAATCCAAGCTCATGGGCCATTTCGAGGCGCGACGCGAGGCGGGATTGGCAACGCTGCTGGCAACGCACAGCGAAGCGCTGGCGCACAGAGCCGACCGGATCGTCAGACTAAAAGACGGGAGGATTGTCAGTGAGTGAGACACTCGTTGTTGGCAAAGGCCTCGGCCGAGACTTCCGCGATGGAAACGCCGGCCTGGTCAGGGTTCTGAGCGACGTCGACTGCGAAATCGTCAGTGGTGCGCGCATTGCCCTGGTTGGACCCTCCGGCAGCGGCAAGTCCACCCTGCTGCATATTCTTGGCGGACTGGACAAGCCGACAGCGGGCACTGTGGAATGGCCCGGCCTCGGTTCGTTCGAGGAACTGAGGCCGCGTCACATCGGATTCGTATTCCAGACCCCTAGCCTGTTTCCAGCGCTCACAGCGGTTCAGAATGTCGAATTGCCGCTGATATTGGGCGGCAAAGTCCCCACGGACAACGCCTCGGCGATGTCGCTACTTGACGCCTTTGGCCTTGCCGAGGTCGCCGACAAATTGCCAGAGGAGTTGTCAGGAGGACAGGCACAGCGAGTGGCAATGGCCCGCGCGCTTGTAATTGGGCCAAAACTCATTCTGGCAGACGAGCCGACAGGGCAGTTGGACAGCGTGACGGCGCAACTGTTCGTTGACGTCCTTCTCAAAGGATTGGAAGGCACAGACGTGGCCCTCGTCATCGCGACCCATGATGAGGCTGTGGCCGCCCGGATGGCGACGCGCTGGACAATGGACCATGGACGGCTTGTTAGTGGTCGTCGCAGAAACGAGGCGGCATGATGTATCTTCTCTGGGTCCGTGGGATACTCGCCCGCCGTTTCCTGCGCGTCGCCGGCTCAACCGCCGGCGTGGCCCTGGCAGTGATGCTCCTTGCCGTGGTGGGCCTTTTCCTCGTCAACGCCGGCAACTCCATGACGGCCCGCGCCATCTCGGCCGTTCCCATCGATTGGCAGGTGCAGGTGATCCCAGGAGCCGATCCCGACCTTGTCGGCAAGGCCTTAAGTGACGCCGCAGGCGTGAAGACTGTCCACCGCGTCCGCTATGCCGATGTCGCAGGTTTTGAGGCGCAGACTGGAGGGACAACGCAGACCACGGGACCGGGGCAAGTCGTGGCCTTCGACAGTGGCTATTTGAAGGACTTCCCAACGGAAGTGCGACCCCTTGCCGGGGATGCCACGGGCGTGCTAGTCGCCCAGCAAACGGCGGCCAACCTTCACGTTGGCCCTGGCGACATGATCTCGATTAGGCGGATCGGGCTGCCTTCGGCAAACGTCAAGGTCGCCGGCGTGATTGATCTGCCCGATGCGGATTCCCTGTTCCAGGCGGTGGGCTTGCCACCCCAGGCAGCCCCCCAGGCGCCACCGGACAACGTGCTGATCCTGCCGCCGCAAGACTGGCAGCACTTGTTTGAAGCTCAGCAGATAATGCGCCCTGACACCGCCAGGCTGCAGTTGCATGTGCGACTTGATCACCCCACGCTGCCGCCCGACCCGGTTTCAGCATACAATTTCGTTACCGGCGCGCAGAAGAACTTTGAAGCGAAGGTCGCGGGTCAAGCCCTGGTCGCCAACAATCTCGGTGCGCGCCTTGACGCCGTACGCCAGGACGCGCTCTACGCCTCCGTCCTGTTCCTGTTTCTTGGCCTGCCCGGTATCGCACTGGCCGTGGTCCTCACCTTTGCCGTGACATCGTCAGGCGCCGCACGCCGGCGCATCGAACAGGCCCTGCTCCGCGTTCGTGGCGCCACCACCGGCACAATCATGTCCTTGTCGGCCACCGAAGCTGCGATAGCAGCGCTTGGCGGCACCGCCATCGGTCTTGCTGGCACCGTGCTCTTCGGCATTCTGGTTCCCGGTATGCTCGAAACGTCGTCCGTCAGCGTTCCGATGCTGGTTTTTGTCGTGGGAGTGGGATTGTTGCTGGGCTTCACTGCCTTTCTGTGGCCGGCCTGGCGCGACGCGCGTTGGATCACGGTAAGTTCTGCCCGTCACGTTGTCGTCCGCACGAGAACGCCCCTTTGGCAGCGCCTGTGGTTAGACTTGATACTGCTGGCCGCCGCCGGACTGTTCTTCTGGCAGTCGGCGAGCACCGGATATCAGATCGTACTCGCCCCTGAAGGCGTCGCCGCGACAGCGGTCGACTACAAGGCGTTCATAGCGCCGGCGCTGTTCTGGCTCGGCATAGCCCTGCTCACCATCCGTCTTTCGGCTGCGATCATCTCGCGCAACGGCATCATGTTGCGCGGTATCGTGAGGCCGGTCTCAGGGCCTCTGGCTTCCGTCGTGTCGGCGGCCTTGTCGAGACAGCCACGGCGCTTGACCATCGGCATCGCGATGACCGCGCTGGCGATATCATTCGCCACGTCAACCGCCATCTTCAACACCACTTACAACGCACAGGCCCGCGTCGATGCCGAGCTGACCAATGGCTCCGACGTCACTGTGTTCGGGACTTCGGACAGGCCGGCAGGGAAACAACTGAGCCTCCTGGCGACGTCGCCAGAAGCTGCCGCGGTCGAACCCATGCAGCATCGCTTCGCCTACGTTGGAGCCGATCTGCAGGATCTCTACGGCATCGACCCTCTCCGCATCGAACGCGCGACAAACCTGTCCGACGCTTATTTCAGCGGCGGCAGTGCGGCCGCCATTTTGCACCGGCTCGCTTCAACACCCGACGGCGTGCTCGTGTCGGAGGAGACGGTCCAGGACTTCCAGCTCCAGCAAGGCGACACGATCAACTTGCGGCTCTTGAGCGCGGGAGACCACCAGTATCATCCAGTTCCATTCAAATTCATCGGTGTGGCGCGCGAATTTCCGACGGCGCCGAAGGATTCGTTCCTCGTCGCCAACGCGGCTTATGTCGCCCAGATGACAGGGTCGAATGCCTTCGAATACGTGTTGATGAGAGCAAAAGGCGATCCTGTCGCACTAGCACGACAGGTCTCATCGGCAGTCGCTCAAGATCCGTCGTTGAAAGTTTCCGATATCAGCCAGGCGAAGCACCTCATCGGTTCGAGTCTCACGGCAGTCGACCTCGGCGGATTGACGACGATCGAACTCGGGTTTTCTGTGGTCATGGCGGCAACTGCGGCCGGGCTGATGCTAGCGTTGGGATTCAGTGAAAGGCGTCGGAACTTCGCCATTCTCAGTGCCGTCGGTGCCAAGCCTCGGCAGTTGGCCGCATTCCTGTGGAGTGAGGCGCTCGTCGTTGTTGCCGGCGGCATCGTGTTCGGTCTGGCATCGGGTCTCATGACCGCTTGGATGCTGGTCAAACTGCTGACCGGGGTGTTCGATCCTCCGCCCGAGGCGCTTTCGATTCCATGGACCTACCTGGCGATCGTACTCAGTCTTGTGATCGCATCGGTAGTCATCGCGGTCCTGTCCGCGAGGCCCTCGCCGGGGCACGACGCAGAGCACTTGCGGGATATCTAAAAGCCCAGGCTTACCTAATTGTAAAGCCACGGCCATTCCCCCGAAAACTCTGAGGCCTAGGCTCATGCCATCCTCTCAAGGTGAGAGAGATGATCCGGAAGCCAACCTTCTCTGGATCGCCCTAGCTGCCGCGCCGGGCTCGAGGCCCCTTGCGGCACACACAACCCAACAAGGAATTGAAAATGAAGAAATCAATCATGGCTACTGCAATGGTGCTGGCCGTCGCCACTTCCACTGGCGCCTTCGCCAAGGCAACCACCGGCACGATCACCAGCGTCGACAAGAATGGCGACTCGATCACGTTGTCCGACGGGCAGACCTTCACCCTCCCGGAAGGCATCGAAGCCGAGACGCTCAAAGTCGGTGAGAAGGTAAGTATTACCTACACTGCCAAGGCCGGCAAACTGTCGGTTTCGAGCATTCACCAAGCCAAGTAGGCCTCGCCAAACGGACCGGGTCGGCTGTGCCGATCCGGTCCTTTAATCCGGCGGATGCCCATGTCGGGAATCAAGACCGCTTACAGGATCCCTGTTGCAATCCGGTCAAGCGGGTTGCCCTCCCGGTAGAGTATGGACACCAGCCCAGCGGCGCAGATGCCCATGAGCGCTCCGCCAAAGACGTCCGTCATATAGTGGGTTCCGACGTAAACCCGGGACCAGGCAACCAGCACCGCCATCAAGCCGAAGATGAGAGCTCGGCCGGCCAAGGCCTGTAGCGCGAAAGCGGCAACGATCGCGAAGGCTGCCGTCGCGTGATCCGAAGGAAACGACCAGTCGGCAGTTGTCGGGATTATGAGATGGTGATTCCAGCCTCATACGGGCGCATGCGGTGTGCAAAAAGCAGGATGATCTGGTTGGCGCCAAGCCCGGTCAAGAACGACAGTCCCGCTACGATCGTCGCATGGCGAATATCCACCCGGTCCGTCCTACTCCACCATTGAAGGGCTACGCAGGCGATGAGAAGCGGAACACCAAACGTCGTCACCCCGACCATCATCCTGTCCAGCACAGGGTTGGTTCCCGCTGCCGCGTTGATCATTGCGTAATCGCCACGTCCATGAAATTGCCTTATCGTTGTTTGTTACCAATCAGGAGACCCATGAACGAGCATCGCGTCCATCAGATCTTCGAGGTCAGCCTGCTGCTCAAGGGCGCACACGCGCTCGTGGAATGCGTAGGCGGCATCGTACTGGCGTTCGTCAGCACCAACGTCATCGTTTCCCTGGCCAATAGACTGACACAGGACGAGCTTGTTGAGGATCCCCATGATTTCATCGCCAGCCACCTGATGATGCTGGCGAGCAACTTCTCGGTCACCAGCCAGCATTTTTACGCATTCTATCTTCTCAATCACGGGATCGTAATAATTGCCCTCGTTGTCGCCTTGTTGAAAAACCAGTTATGGGCATATCCGGCCTCCTTGATCGTCCTGGGGTTGTTTATTGCCTATCAGATGTATCGGTTCAGCCATACGGGATCAGCGGGGTTGGTCATTCTCACTATTTTCGATTTATTCGTTATGGTGTTGATCTGGCACGAATACCGACTCGTTAGGTCTCACAAATTGGCTGCCATTGGCAAAAATGCCCCGCAAGGATAATCCGCTTGCGTGGTTGGCGCAGGGCTTGGTCGAAAAAGACCGGCGCATGTTTCCAGGCAATGCCGGCACGGCACGCCTCGTCAGCCGCCATTGTGGGTGCCAACGATCCCCGACTCGCCGAGCTTGGTTAAGGGCACGAAAGACAGGGTTCCGCCTTGATAGATGTCGGAACGCGCGACGGCGATGCTGCCGTCCGCGGCCTGTTTCTTGGTGACCTTGAGCACATGCTGGGCGCCGGGCGGTCCGACAGGAATGACCATCAGCCCATTGGGTCGCAGCTGCTGCAGAAGAGGTGGCGGGATGTGATCGATGCCGCAGGTGACGATGATCCTGTCGAACGGCGCCTCTTCCTTCAGGCCGTAATAGCCGTCACCGGTGTGGGTCGAGATGTGCTGGTATTCGGTGTAGCCATCAGCGATGAGCCCGTCATAGATGCCACGAGTTCGGGCGGCCAGCGGCTTGATGATCTCGATCGAATAGACCTTGTCGGTGAGATAGGAGAGATAGGCGGACTGGTATCCAGAGCCGGTGCCGATCTCCAGCACCTTGTCACCATGGAGCACGTCGATGGAATTAGTCATACGGGCAACGGTGTGCGGGCCGGTGATGGTGACGCCATAGCCGATATCGAGATAGTGCCATTCGTAGGCGCGCGCGATGTTCGCCTTGGTGACGAAGCGTTCGCGCGGCGTCAACAGGTAGGCGCGCTTGTTCCGATCGTCCCACACATCTTTGTGGGCAATCAGCTGTTCGAAACGGTCCCAGCGCTGGCCCAGGAAATTGGCCGTCTCGCCTCGATTCTTCTGCATCCACTGAATGTAGTCAGCCTTGCTCGTCAACGGAGGGCCATCCGTCAGCGGCACCTGGACCTTGGCCTCGGCCCGGGCCGAGAAAGCCGAGGAGGCCACTAGTCCGGCACCGTAGAGCATCAATTCGCGTCGGCTGAGCACCATGGCGTTTGACCCTTCCAGAGCGGGGGACCGTTGAGCAATGCCGCAGATCCATTGCCCACTTCCAGCATTGGATGTCCTGCCACGGGATTCCAACCCTTGCACCCGACGCCATGAGTCGGTTTGGCTAACCGTAGACGAGCATTGACTTCATCACGACAGCTCCAATGTATGAAACATACATAGGATGGTTTGAGGCGATATTGCCGGAACCATACAAAACCGTAAGGTTGGCGCCATTCCTTGCCGCCAACACGCACCGACCTTCACACTTTGCATTTGTCAGTCTGCCGTGGCCATTGCGCGCCGTTTAAGTACGATGACCAAGTAAAGTGCTCCGACCCACGTGCTTTTTGCTGCGGTGGTAAACCCGGCCGACAGGCAATGCGCGAAGCGGTTGCTATCGTCGCCTGTGATTTGTTCAGCACCGCCTTGCGCCTCGGCCTGCGAAACGTCGGCGTACGCGCTCATTCCGGCTAGCATCCGTGTCACTAGAAGGGGCCGATCCCTCAGCCCGGTCTTGCGCTTGATACAAGCTCTCGCTGCTTCGCGCGAAGGCGGTCGTCGTCCTGAATTTCCGCTGCTGGACTGGTGGAGATTGCACGTCGGCGCCGGACTTGCGCAACGATTTCGGGGGCGGGCTTGCGGCGCCAGAACCACCTGATATGGCTGAACCGGCTGAGGTAGATGTAGATGACGGGCGTGGTGTAGAGCGTCAGGAACTGCGACAGGAGCAGGCCGCCGACAATGGCGATGCCCAGCGGCCGGCGCAGCTCGGAGCCGGCGCCGCTGCCCAGCGCCAGCGGCAGGCCGCCGAGCAGTGCCGCCATGGTCGTCATCATGATCGGCCGGAAGCGCAGGATGCAGGCCTGGTAGATGGCATCCTCCGCCGTCATGTTTCGTCGCCGCTCGCCCTCCAGCGCGAAGTCGATCATCATGATGGCGTTCTTCTTGACGATGCCGACCAGCAGGATGACGCCGATCAGCGCGATCAGCGAAAAATCATAACCGAACGCCATCAGCGCCAGAAAGGCGCCGACGCCCGCGGACGGCAGCGTCGACAGGATGGTGAGCGGATGCACGAAGCTCTCATAGAGGATGCCAAGCACGATATAGACGGCGATGATCGCCGCCAGGATCAGGTAGGGCTGGTTGGCCAGCGAAGACTGGAACACCTTGGCCGAGCCTTGGTAGCGCGTCGTCAGCGTCGGCGGCAGGATCATCGACTGTTCGAGCTTCTGGATCGCTGATATCGCGTCGCCCAGCGAATGGCCGGCCGCCAGGTTGAACGACAGCGTCACCGCAGGGAACTGGTCCTGGTGGTTGATCGTMAGCGGCGACACCGACGTCTCGTAATGCGCCAGCGCCGACAGCGGCACCATCTGCCCGCTAGTGCCGGAGCGCACGAATAGCCGCGCCAGCGCCGAGGCGTCCTCCTGGAACCGCGGCTGCAGCTCCAGCACGACATGATGCTGGTCGAGCTGGGTGAAGATCGTCGCCACCTGGCGCTGGCCGAAGGCGTCGTACAGCGTGTCGTCGACGGCCTGCGGCGTGATGTCTAGCTGGCCGATCAGGTCGCGGTCGATCTTCAGCGTCATCCTCGGTGCGCTCGCCTGCAGATCGCCCGTCACGTCCTGCAATTCGGGCAAGGTCTGCAATTTGGCCAGCATGATCGGCGCCCATTTGAACAGCTCGTTCACGTCGGGATCCTGCAGCGTGTACTGGTACTGCGTCTTGCTGACCCGCGCGCCGATCTGCACGTCCTGGCGGGCCTGGCCGAACAGGGCGATGCCCTCGACCTTGGCCGCCGCCTTGCGCAGGCGATTGATCACCTGCGTCGCCGTCGAATGGCGCTCGCGCAGCGGCTTCAGGTCGATCATCAGCCGGCCGCTGTTGACGGTCGGGTTGGCGCCGACCCAGTAGTAAACCGTCTGCACGTCTGGGTCGGCGGTCACCACCTTGGCCAGCTCATGCTGGCGCTGCACCATGGCGTCGTAGGAGATGTCCTGCGCCGCTTCGGAACTACCGGAAATGGTGCCGTTGTCCTGCTGCGGGAAAAATCCCTTCGGGATGATCTGGTAGAGATAGACGGTAGCGCCAAGCGTCGCCGCCATGAACAGCAGCATCACCGGCTTGTGGCGCAGCACCCAGCGCAGGCCGGTCTCATAGACGTGCAGCATGCCGGCAAAGGCGGATTCCAGCGCCCGCGAGGCGATGTTCTCGCGGGCGGTGTGGTCGATCGGCTTCAAAAGCCTGCCGCACATCATCGGCGTCAGCGTCAGCGAAATCAGTCCCGACATCATGATGGCGATGCTGACGGCGACCGCGAATTCGCGGAACAGCCTGCCGATCAGCCCGCCCATCAAGAGCAGTGGAATGAAGACGGCGACCAGCGACAGCGTCATCGAGATGATGGTGAAGCCGATCTCGCGCGATCCGCTGAGCGCCGCCTGCAGCGGCGCGTCGCCATTTTCGATATGACGGATGATGTTCTCCACCATGACGATGGCATCGTCGATGATGAAGCCGACGGCAATGGTCAGCGCCATCAGCGACACATTGTCGATCGTATAGCCGAGCAGGTACATCACCGCGCAGGTGCACAAGAGCGACACCGGAATGGTGATGCTGGGGATGAGCGTGGCGCGCACATGCCGCAGGAACAGGAAGATGACCAGCACCACCAGGCTGACACTGATCGCCATGGTGAATTGAACCTCGCCAACCGAGGCCCTTATCGTCTGGGTGCGGTCGCCCAGGATCTGCAGTTTGACGGACGGCGGCAGCGTGCGCTGAAGCTCGGGCAGCGCGTCCTTGATCAACTGCACAGTCTGGTTGATGTTGAAGCCGGGCTGTTTGTGGACGTCCATGATGACGGCCCTCTTGCTGCCGAGCCACGCCGCCTGTCTGATGTCCTCGACGCCATCTATTGCCGCGCCGATGTCGCTGACCCGAACGGGCGCGCCGTTGCGATAGGCGATGATCACCGAATTGAACGAGGCCGCGTTGGACAGCTGGTCGGTGGCGGCGAGCGTCAGCGATTGCCGTGGGCCGTTCAGCGTGCCTTTGGGGGCGTTGACGCTGGCGCTCGATATCGCCGCGCGAATGTCCTCGAGGCTGAGGCCGAGCGCGGCCGCCGCCGACGGGTTTACCTGGATGCGGACCGCCGATTTCTGTTCGCCATGGAAGTCGACAAGCCCGACGCCGGTGATCCGCGACAGCTGCAGCGCCAGGTAGTTCTCGACATAGCCGTCGACCTTGTCGATCGGTAGGTCGGTGGAGGTGACGGCGATCGACATCAGCTGCGCGTCGGCCGGATTGGCCTTCTCGTAGGTCGGCGGACTGGGAAGGTCCTTCGGCAGATCGCCGCTGGCGGCGCTGATCGCGGCCTGCACGTCCTGCGCGGCGCCGTCGAGGCTGCGGTCGAGGTCGAACTCGACCTGGATCGAGGTGCGCCCGAGCGAGCTGCTCGAACTGATCGATGTCACGCCCGAAATCAGTGCCAGCTGCCTTTCCAGCGGTGCCGCGACCGTCGTCGCCATCGTCTCGGCGTTCGACCCCGGCAGGTTGGCCGATACCTGCAGCGTCGGGATGTCGACCTGCGGCACGCCGGCGATCGGTAGTAGGAAATACGCCACCAGTCCGACCAGGGTCACGCCGATGGCCAGCAGCGTGGTGGCGATCGGCCGGAGGATGAAGGGCGCGGATATGTTCATGGCGCGAGTGCCGCCTGGGCCGGACCGGTGACGTCGACCAGGTCTCCTTCCTGGATGCGGTACTGGCCGTCGGTGACGACGATGTCGCCGGGCTGAACGCCTTCGCCGACGACGGCAAGCTCGGCATTCGAATATGCAACCGTCACCGGCCGTTTGACGATGTGCCTGTCCTTGCCGACGACGAAAGCATACGTCCCGTCCGGACCGCGCACGATCGCCGTCACCGGAACCGTGACCACGCCACGCTGCAGTTCGACCTGGACGCGGACATTGACGAATTGCCCCGGCCACAACAGGTCGTCGGCATTGTCGAAGACGGCGCGTATTCGGATCGTCGCCGTGGCGCTGTTGATCTGGTTGTCGACAACGCCCAGCCGGCCAGTCGCCAGTTGCTGGCCGCCATTGTCCTGCACCACCACGGGGGCATCGCCAGCCTTCATCACGGCCTGGATGCGGGGAAGATCGGTGGACGGCAGGGAGAAATCGACGGCGATCGGGTGGATCTGGCTGATGCGCACGATGCCGCCCGTGTCGCTGGCGCGGACGATGTTTCCGGCATCGACCATATGGATGCCGGCGCGGCCATCCAGCGGCGAGCGTATCTGCGTGAAGCGCAGCTGGATCTGCTGGATATCGATGGCGGCCTGGTCGACCTTGACGGTCGCTTCCAGCTGCGCCACGGCGGCCTTTGCCGTGTCAAACGCCTGAGTCGAGCCGACCCCTTTGGTGGTCAGCGTTTGTGCCCGGGCAAGGTCGAGCCTGGCGTTTGCCAGCGCCACGTCGTCCCTCGTCTTGTTGGCCTGTGCCTGCGCAAGGGCGGCCTGCAGAGGGTCCGGGTCGATCTCAGCAAGCAGGTCGCCAGCATGCACGTTCTGGCCATCGGTGAAGTCGAGCTTGAGGAGCTGTCCGTCGATACGGCTTGTCACGGTCACGCTGTGGAGCGGCGCAACCGAGCCAAGGCCGACCAGAAATACCGGAACATCGCCGCGGCTCGCCACATCCGCGACCACCGGAATGGCGGCGTCCGCCGCCAATGCGCAAACGACGGCCGAGGCGCTTGCGGCACCCAGACTCAGCAAGCCAAAGGCAGCGGCCCGGAGGATTCGGGAGGCCTTGCACCAGTCGGCGATCATACGCGGTCTTTCGTCCGTCCGGCTCTAGGTCGTGGACTCGACAATGGATGTGATGCGAGTTCCTGACAAACCACGGTCCTGTGACCTGTATCTACCGGAGGCGACCTTTCCGCGCCATCACCGCCGCCTTACCAATCCGTAAGGTCCCTGCCACCGCTTCTTCATCAACCTGTCATGTGCCCGCACCTATCCTCGGTCCCTCGCGCCTATTTCTTGATCCATCGCTGGCCGCGACATGAGGGACCCTTCCATGAAAATGCTATCTCTGGCGCTGGCCGCCGGCACGCTCACGATGGCGTTGGCGGGCGCGCTGTCTGTTTCTAGCGCCAACGCCGCACCCTACAAGCACGTCCTGCTCATCAGTATCGACGGGCTCCATGCACTCGACCTGGCAAACTATGTCGCCGCGAACCCGAAAAGCGCGATCGCCACGCTCGCCGGTACCGGGATTTTCTATCCGAATGCGCTGACTAGCGCCCCGTCCGACTCGTTTCCTGGCCTCGTGGCACAGGTAACCGGCGGCACGCCCAAGTCGACGGGCGTGTTCTACGACGACAGCTACGACCGCACCTATTTCGCGCCGGCCTCGGATTGCAAGGGCGAGCCGGGTGCCGAGGTGGCCTTCGCCGAGAACATCGACGTCGATTCGACGCGCCTTGATGGTGGTGGCAAGCCAGGCGATTACCGCAGCCAGATCGACCCGGCAAAGCTGCCGATGACGCTGATCAACGGCAAATGCTCGGTGGTCTATCCGCATGATTTCGTGCGGGTCAACAACGTCTTCGAAATCGTGAAAGCGCATGGCGGCCGCACGGCCTGGTCCGACAAGCATCCGGCCTATGAATGGCTGAACGGACCTTCGGGCAAAGGCGTCGACGACCTCTACGCATTGGAACAGGACAGCTTGATTCCCGGCACCAAGGTCAAGACGACGGGCAGCTTCAAGGCCGAGCGCGACTTCGATGAAGCGCGGGTGCATGCGGTGATCAACGAAATCAAGGGCCTCGACAGCACCGGCGCGCATCACGTAGCGGTTCCCACGCTTTTCGGCATGAATTTCCAGGCGGTGAGCGTGGGGCAGAAGCTGCCCAAGTCCGGTCCCGGCGACGAGGCCGGACTGGTGGGCGGCTATCTGGATGCCAGCGGCGCGCCGAACAATGGTCTTGCCGGGCAGCTCGCCTATGTCGACGGCGCCCTCGGCAAGCTGATGGCCGCACTCAAAAACAATCATCTCGCCGACTCGACGCTGATCATACTTGCCTCGAAGCATGGCCAGTCGCCCATCGACCCCGCGACGTTCCAGCCGCTGGACGACGATCCGTACACAAAGACACCGGGTTACGCCTTCCACATCGCCGACGACGCCGCGCTGATCTGGCTCAAAGCGCAAGACAGGGTCAAGAACCTCGCGGCGGCGCAGGATTATCTCGAGAAATCCAGCAAGGCTGAAGGCATCGCCCAGATCCAGCCGCCGAATGCCCTTGCCCTCGCCTATCGGGATCCGGCCACCGACAGCCGTACGCCGGACTTCATAGCCACGGTCAATCCGGGTGTGGTCTACACGTCCGGTTCGAAGATTGCCGAGCACGGCGGCGCCAATGCGAACGATCGCAACGTGGCGCTTCTCATCAGCAGTCCTTCGCTCAAGCCGCGGTCGGTGCCGGCCCTGGTGCAGACGACGCAGGTCGCTCCCACGATCCTGCGGGCTCTTGGCTACAACGCTAATGAACTCCAGGCCGTGAAGCTCGAAGGCACCCAGGAGTTGCCCGCGACACCCTTCTGAGCCCAGGGGCATACCGTTTCACGAATGGTCGCCGGGCATGCCCGGCGGCCAACAGTTTGTGATCAGCCCATTTGTTTGCGATCAGATTTTTTGCAGAAAGGTGACCGCGTCACTGATGGCAGGCTGCGATCATGACGCGCCGGATAACTGGCCCCCATGTTAATACGAACGGCCCACCAGCCGACGGTAGGATGCTGGCCCAAAGCAGACACTCAACTCAGTTGACTGGTGTCATCGCCATCCAGGAGTGCCTGGCGTTCCCGCGAGAAAGACCAGACATTTGCCTCGTCTGCTTCCAGTACCCAGATGCTGCTGTAATCTTCATCGGGCCATGATTGCGGAGCGATCCCTGTGCCGCCGGCAATCGCGACGGCCAGAGCAGGAATAGACTCGTGTTGCCAGCTAACCAATACCGGTGATTGGGCTGTACGAATGGCATCCGCAGCTAACTGCTCTTGGCCTTTTGAATGAGTGACATCCGGTTCAAGACCAAGGCGCCTTGCCAGGGGAGTGATAGTTTGGCTAGGCCGCTTGCTTCGAGTGCCGGAATCATCTCTTTTGATCGTGCCCGACGCAACAATTGACGCTGGCCTGCCCAGAGGTAGAGGCGGCGCGTAAAAAAACCGGCAAAGGCCTCCTGCGCGTTGCCAGCCGCGCACCGTCAATGACGCAGGATCATTTTCGCCCAGTTCAGTAACCCCGAGGTCCAGACCACCTGGGATCGGCTTTTCGGCATGACGAATGATCATTATAAGCTTGTTTGGCATCGTATCGCCTGCCTGAGGTTAGCATTGGACTAAGTCGGTTATCTCTGTTGGCTCGCTCGAACCCCACTCCCGGAGAAGTCATCACACGGGATTGCTAACAGCTGAGCAACGGGGGTGCTTCTCAATTGGCAGAACATGTCGACCGGCCCTCGATCATGCCCTCTTGCGAATTTCCATCGACCTCTTGCACGTTTCAAATAGCGGCAATCACCCGCAATCAGAAATACATGGGCCCAATCAAGACGTTAGCTTCAGCGCCTGCAAGCATGAAGGCAATCATCAGAGGTTGCCCAATGAGGTGCCCGCAGAACATTATGAGGCATTTCTCTCGAAGGTGCCATGTTTCTTTAACCAGCGCGTTAAGTGGGAACTTCGTCCTCACAAGCTCGTTGTCGACTCGGAAATGAGGTCGTGTGCTTGCGTAAATCAAACCCAAATGGCGAGCGCAGATACTTGTTCTGGATGAGCGCCACTTCCTGTCATAACAAAAAGTGGTTTGTTGGTGCAGGCCTTCTGGTTGGAGGCCTTGCGATCATGTTCGGTGCACTTGCCGAAGAAGTCCTTGAGGGCGATACCACCACTTTCGATCTCGCCATCCTATCAGCCTTGCGCAGTGCAGCCACTCCAGCCGATCCAATCGGACCGCCGTGGCTTCACGAAGCAGCCAGAGATGTCACATCCATCGGCAGCGTGGTGTTTCTTGGATTTGTTCTTCTGTCGGCGGTAGGCTACCTCCTCCTGGTCCATAAGCGGGCACTCGCCATCTTGATGGCTTTTTCGGTGGCAGGCGGCGAACTGCTCAGTACGATCCTCAAGAAGAGCTTTGACCGGCCCAGGCCTGACATACCGCATGTCACACAGGTGTTCACGGCGAGCTTCCCGAGCGGGCACGCAATGCTTTCAGCGGTTACCTTTCTCACCGTCGGCGCCCTACTTGCTGGCGCAAACGAGGACCTGCGCCTTAAACGCTATTTCATGGGGCTCGCCGTCTTCCTGACAGTGGCCGTTGGCGCGAGCCGCGTCTATCTCGCGGTTCACTATCCCACGGATGTCCTTGCTGGATGGTGCGTGGGTTCTGGCTGGGCAATTCTGTGCTGGACGGTCGCTTCGTGGTTTCAGCAGACAAGCCTAGGCCGGGAATAGAGCCTTGAAAGTTTTGGCGCTCATCAATCAAGGCGCTGGCGCTGCCGCGCGCACCGGCGACATCGAAAAGCTCGTCCGAGATGGGTTTGCGAAACGCGGCATCAAGGCGGATTTGAAGTTAGTGACCGGGCGCCAGATTGGCGAGTTCGCCACGAGGTTCGTCGCTGAAAGCCCGAGATCGGGCGATCAAAGTGTGTTGGTGGTGGGTGGCGGCGATGGTTCACTTGGGAGCGCGGCGTCGGCGCTCGCCGGGACCAAGATAGCGCTGGGCGTCCTGCCGCTAGGCACCCTGAACCACTTCGCCAAGGATCTTGGCCTGCCGATCGAACTCGACGCGGCAATGGATGTTGTGGCGGCAAACAAGCCTGTAGCAGTCGATGTCGCCGAGGTGAACGGTCGCGTTTTTCTAAACAACTCATCGATTGGCATCTATCCCTTCTTTGTTACAGAACGCGCGGCCGAACAACAGCGCCGCGGGTTAAGCAAGCTTGCAGCTATCGGTCCTGCTGTCGCGAGAACGATTAGCTCCGCGTCCTGGCAGGCTGTCCATATTGCTGCTGAAGGCAACCGCAAAAGGCTGCGAACGCCCTGCGTATTTGTCGGTAACAATTTCTACGACATCGCCGATCTTGGCCGCCGCAAAAGCCTGTCGTCACAAGAGCTGTGTGTCTATGTCGTCAAACAGACGTCGTGGTTTGGGTTGGCTTTGCTCCCCTTCAAAATCGCGTTGGGTCTGATCGATTCAACTCGAGACGTAGAGACGTATCGGACAAAAACTCTCCAAATCACGTCGCATCGAACCGCGATGCGGGTTTCTCTGGACGGTGAAGCCGTAAGTATGGACATGCCCCTGAATTTTCGGATTCGCCCCGCGGCATTGCAGGTTCTCTCACCTGCCAAGATGGATTCGATTAGTGCCAAGCCCTGACGACGGAGCAATCTGATGAGGACACTCGTCCATCTTTCGGATCTGCATTTTGGAAGAACAGACAGCCTAGTCGTGGAAGCCATCGCTGCCGAAGTTCGCGCCGTCGTTCCCGATTTGCTCGTCGTTTCCGGGGATTTGACCCAACGTGCTCGCAAAGATGAGTTCCTGCAAGCGCGAGCATTCCTCGACTCCCTTCCCGGCCCCCGCATTGTGGTGCCTGGCAACCATGATGTGCCGCTTTGGAATGTCATCAGTCGCATACGAACGCCCCTATCTCGGTACAACCGCTACATTGAGGCGAGGACGGATCCGTTCTTTGTCGATGCAGAACTAGCTGTCGCAGGGATCAACAGTGCTCGATCCCTGACAATCAAGGACGGCAGGATCAATGTGCGCCAACTTGCGGCGGTCAGGGACAAGTTCGCAGATCTGCCCGATGAAGTTACCAGGATAGTGGTCACGCATCATCCGTTTGAAGGGCTGGATTTCGAGAGCGACGAAGGCGTCGTCGGCCGGGCCAGCCTCGCAATGGATGCCTTCTCGCGGAGTGGCGTCGATATGATATTGTCTGGCCATCAGCATCTTCATCGAGCCAGTTCCAGCGCCACGCGCTACCTTATCGATGGCTACGCTGCGTTGCTCATTCAAGCGGGAACAGCGGTTTCTTCGCGGCTTCGTCAGGCCACGAATTCGTTCAATATTATTCGAATCGATCGTCCAGAAATCTTCGTGGAATGTCGCGCTTGGCAGCGTCCCCAAGGCGCATTCGAAACGTCCGCAAGTTATTCCTTTCGACGCGGCCCTGCTGGATGGGTGACCGACTAAGTCGCCGATCAGTTTTCAAAAATAGTGACCTGAGACCCTTGTTCTCTCCGTTTCAATGGAGAATCCGGCGCTTCATTCCTGGAAGCAAAGCGCTGCCGATGATCACTTCGCTTCGATCACTGCATCGGAGGTCGGCATTCGATCGGGACGGAAATGGATTGAGCCTTTGCAGCCAAATCCTCGGGAGCCAGTTCTTGGTGGGCGATATCCGACGAGAATTGGACTCCGCTTGCCTGGAGGAAGCTCTCAACAATAGAAGCCTTAACGGCGAAATTTACGTTTTGGGCGATGTCATCCGTGATCGAAGCAAGCTTTAGCGCATCGATCTTCGATACCACTATCCCAACAACGTTGCCGTTTCGGTCAACAAGAGGCCCTCCGCTGTTGCCGGGCTGAACCGGAGCCGAGATTTGGAAATATCGGGAGTCATCGCCCAACCCCGCCATGGCCGTAATCGTGCCCCTGGTAAAGTTGCCGGAGCTCGCCAAAATGCCTCTGAGGGGGAAGCCGTACACGGCTATGTCTTCACCCAGTCTGACGCCTCCCCTCAATTGTGCGACAGCCGTGCCGGCGCTATTCACCTTCACTACAGCCAGATCATTGATTGGGTCCCTCGCCATGACTTTTCCAGGAGATCGTATCCCAGCGATGGAAGTATCAACATCGTCGCATCCTTTGACTACGTGGGCGTTGGTCAGCAGCTGGTCGCCTGAAATAAAAAAACCAGTCCCCGACATTCCGGTCGCCGCCGTTCCGCCCTGTGGCCGACGAGGCGTGCTTGGGGCGCTAGATGGAGCTGGCACCGGGGTGCTCTCAACATACGCACGCATATATGCAGCTTCCTGGAGATGTTGCGATAAACCTTCAGGAAACGGAAGGACTCGCTGTTTGTCCGACGGACACTTGGCTATAGGCTCATCGATCTCGCACTTGCTGACTCCGAAGTCCGTGTCACGCTGGTATGCTTGGAGCATTTTGTTCCATGCATCGACCCCTTCGTCTATCCTAACCTTGTCGGCTACCCAGGCAGCCAGAAAGCCGTTCTTGCTCCAGAGCGACGGATCCAGCTTCGCCATAAACTCAAGGCCCCGGGTGTCTTGAACCAATCGCGGCCGCGACCCGGTTTCCAGCGAAACATCTCGAAGGCTACCGCCAACCAGCCTCTTGATGAGTATTGGCTGAAACGACTCTACATACGGCGCGAAGAGGTACAGGAACCCATTGTCGCCGTGAACGATTTCAGCGACCCCATCGCCGTCGACATCTTCAAAACCAGGACCTCCGGCGTCGAGCGTCTCCAAGTCGACGACCGCCCAGTGGCCAGCCAAACCCGGCGTGACGGCCATCGTTTGTACGCAGCAGTGGGCTCCCCCGGTGTTTGCGTCGAACACCACATCGGGGAACTCATTGTCCTTGTTCAAATGGACGAGTTGGAGCGTAGAGGGATAGTCCGCGGCGGTCTCGAACGCGTAGCTTAGGTCAAAGGCCTGCCTGCCGTCGATCTGGCCATTCAGATACGCTGTCCATCCATCGTGATCCATCCTCCGCTGGGCTACCACCGTCAAACGGCCGGAGGTCACCACGGCCGGACGCTCACTCGTCAACGTGGTTTGGGCAAGTACCGCATCTCTCGGAGCCCAAACTATTTCGGTGATGAATTTTCCATCCGCAAGGAACGCGTCAACGGGGAGTTGCAGCCACGCCTGCTTCTTTCTGATCTCCTGGATCGTGCCCTTCTGCGGTTCAAGAACGACGGCGAACCATCCATTCCTTGTTCGCACCGCCCGCGCGTCACGACCGAAGTATCGCGCTATGCCGATTGCGTTGTTAATGTCTTGGGTACTCGCTACCGCCACCCAATGCTCGCCCTTGGGCGCCTTGAAATCCTGAGCGATGGCAATCGAAATCGTCGCCATCAAGAGCGCGATCAAAACCGGAAGACAACATAGGCGGGTGTTCATTCTACGCAACCCCTCAACACCTGCTCTTCAACCGTCGGATATTAGATCTTCGATCCTACAAAACTCAACTTGGAATGAAGGAGCTTTCCTGCTCAAGGTTTATATGAACCCAGTGCTGGCTCAAGCTCGGTGACAAGCGTCTGGAAAAGCCTCAAATTTCGGTCGCCTAATTCTAATTCGTCGACACCCACTTCAACCTCGAGCACGAACGCGTCGATGCGTTGGTGCCGGAGATCGCACTACTGATATTCCGGCTGGCCCGGGTCGACCGACCTTGCACACTTGCTGGCAGTTGATCCGATTTCTATCCAGACATATCCCCCGCTTCTACTCCCTCACTCAGCGGCTTTTGTTTCCGATGCACATACCTACTCATGGCCACGCAACTGCATGACCAAGGGTTTGCGAGCGTGCTTGAGCCTGCTCCCATGTTCCCGACGTCGGACATTCGGGGAGGTTGATGGACAACACGAAGTTTTTGACAGCGGAGGAAGTCTCGGAACGCTATCGCGGCACCATCTCTCTTGGGACGCTGCGAAATTGGCGAGCCAAGAAGATTGGGCCGGCGTACGTTAAGCTTGGAAAAGCCGTGTTGTACCCAATTAAGGAACTGGAGACGTGGGATCAAAAGAATACAGTGGCGTGCCGTGCGTCAAAGCGATTCAGCATGAACGGCGGTGAGTGAGCGTGGTTAGTGACGGAGGAGCATCCAATACCGCCCCCCGAAGCCGCTCCTCACGTTCTCGGATATAGGGATTTTTGCAATATATTTCAACAAGATAGCTTACGGCGAGAGGAAGTTGCACAACCACCCGTCAGGCGATCCGACCCCGTCGCGCGCCGATATCGAAATGACGAAAGAAATCATCGAAGCGGGCAAGCGGCTGGGTATCGCCGTGCACGACCACATCATCATCGGGCGCAAGGGATATGCCAGCATGAAGGGCCTGCTGCTGATCTAGGGGGGACGCCCAATAAGGCAGCCATCTCGTCTTCGCCGACAGGGAAGCAAGAGCGTTTCTCGCATGGCGCATACCGACCAGTTTTTGCTCATCGACTCCCGCATTCCAGCGCGTTTCTGACCAATCGCTCGGCGACATTGGCCGACAGCTAGGACTATGGTCCGGCCGGCATGGGACTTCAGTAGCACGCCGTCCTCACAGCGACTATTGTCATTAGATATCAAATAGTTATACAGGCTTCCTTCACAAGGCTCGCGCATTGCGACCGCATTTGTCTAAAGTTTACTGCGTACGATTAGCGGTTTCTCATACTACGCTGATCTAGCGCGGTTGGGCGGAGGCGGCGATTCCCGAGGAGACACCATGACAAATCGAAAAACTCTGTTCGCGGCGCTTGCCGCATTGGCGCTTCTGGCGTCGCCGGCGCTCGCCGGCAACGGGCATGGTGGCGGCAATGGCGGCGGCAACGGTGGTGGCCACGGCAATGGCGGCGGCAACGGTGGTGGCCACGGCAATGCTGGCGGCAACGGCAAGGGCAACAGCGGCGCCTCGCACGGCAAGTCCGCGTCGGCCAAAGGGCATGTCGGCAAGGTGGACGCCGACGCAACGACCGACACCACGGTCGACACGACCACCCAGGTCTCTTCCGTGCCGAAGGAGAAAAACATCCATGCCAAGCTGGGCCGGCTGAACTCCCTGCAGCGCAACATCAACGCCTATATGAATTCCAAGAGCAAGAAGTTCGCTGGCATCCAGGCCTTCGTGACACAGTCCGCGAAAGCCAAGGTTGCCCAGGCCGCCGCTGAGACTGCAGCGGCCACGGCCGACGCCGCTCAGGCCGAACTGGATAAGCTGGATGCCAAGCTGACTGCGCTGCAGGCGGATCCGAACGCGACAACTGCGCAGATCCAGGATGTGCAAGATCAGATCACCGCCCAGAAGGCCGTTGTCGACGCCGCCAACAAGGCGGCCGACGCGGCCGAGGCGGAGGCTGCCACGGCGACCGTCGGCACCGACCAGGCATCGCTCGATGCAGCGCTGACGGACATGGCCAACAAGCCCGTCGATGACGAGGTCACGACCTGGGCCCAGGGCGTCCTTGCCGACAAGATCGACCAGATGGCCACCAAGATCGAAGCGCAGACGACGCCTTAGGCGTCGACCAGAACGGCAGTAGCCAAGGCCGTCGGGCTCCGCCCGGCGGCCTTTCTGTTTCTTGACCATCAAGGAGATGCGCGATCTCGTCGACCGCACGAAGGCGATAGCGATTGCAGCCGGGAAATGGTGCCGCTAGAGCAAGCACAGAGCGGCAACATTACGGGAGGAAGGGGTCATGCCAAACAGTCAGGGGCCATGGCCTTTCGACAAGGACCGCGCAGCGTTGCTGGTCATCGATATGCAAAGGGACTTCGTCGATGAGGGCGCCGTCATGGAAGTGGCGGCGGCTCGCCACCGCCTTCCAGTCATGCGGCAAGTCATCGAGCTTTGCCGCGCCTCGGGCATACCGATCATCTACACCAGGCATGTGCTGAGCGACGATTTCGAGATTTCGCCGCTGGAGACCGCCTATCAACCCAGGCTGAAGTCGACCGGCATGCGAGAAGGCAGTCCTGGCGTGGAGATCGTGTCCGAGCTTGCACCCAAGCCCGGCGACGTCATCGTCGACAAGCATCGCTACGACGCATTCCACGACACACGGCTCGACACGGTGCTGCGCAACATCCGTGGTCCCGGCAAGGTGGACACCGTCATCATCACCGGCACGGTCACGAGCATCTGCTGCGAATCGACCGCGCGCAGCGCCTTCATGCGCGACTACAAGGTCGCGTTCGTCAGCGATGCCAATGGCGGCCTGGACGACGCCTCGCACAATGCGACGCTCGACATCATCGGCAAGGTCTTCGGCCGCGTCATGACATCAGGCGAACTCGCGAAAGAGGTCATGGCAGGCGTCTGAGCCGCCGCCCGTCAACCGCCGAAGCGAGGTTCTGGAACGCCCGTCACGCCCAGGCCCGATATGGCGAACAGGCTGCCGCGCAGGACACCGTCGCCGGGAAAGCGCGGCAGCGGCGGCTTGGCCATGGAGGTGACATAGAGCGTGTCGAGCTTCGGCCCGCCGAACATCACGCTGGTGATCTTTTTCACCGGCATGTCGATGATGCGATCGACGGTTCCGTCAGGCGCGTAGCGCACCAGGCGGCCGTCATAGACCAGCGCATTCCACAGATACCCCTGCGCATCGACGGTCGAGCCATCGGCCGCACCGCCCTTGCTCGTGTCGACGCGCACGAAGGTGCGGCGGTTGCTGGCGGCGCCTGTGGCGATGTCGTAGTCATAGGCCCAGATCTCGCCGGTCCAGGTGTCGGCGAAATAGAAGGTGCGGTCGTCGGGGCTCCAGCACGGGCCGTTGGAGCAGATGATGCCGGAATCGATCCGGGTGACGGAGAAATCCGGATCGAGACGGTAGAGCCCACCTGAAGGCCCCTCCTCCATCGTGTCCATGGAGCCGGCGAAGAAGCGGCCGCGCCGGTCGACCTTGCCGTCATTGAGACGGTTCATCGGCCTGTCCGGTTCCGGGTCATGGATCAGCGTCACCTCGCCGGTGGCGAAATCGAGCAGGTGGAAGCCGCGCTGCAGCGAAACGACCGCGCCGCTGCCATCCTTGCGCAGCGCCATCGAGCCGATCTTCATCGGCACGTCCCATGAGCGGATTTCGCGCCCGTCGGCGGTCGCCCGAAACACGCGCCCGTCGAAACTGTCGATCCAGTAAAGGCGCTCCTGCTGAACGTCCCACAGCGGGCCCTCGCCCAGCGTCGTCTTCACGTCCACCACGACTTCGATCTTCATGCCATCCTCCTGTGTATTTGGTGACCGCGCGGCGCTTGTTCCGACCGCGTCAGAAGGCGACCTTGTCGCCGCCCTTCAGCGACAGGATTTCGCGCGCCTCGTCTGGCGTCGCCACTTCCATGCCAAGGCCCTCGATGATCTTGCGTGCCAGCACGACCTGTTCGGCGTTCGACTTGGCGAGCTTGCCCTTGCCGGCCCACAGGCTGTCCTCCAGCCCGACGCGGATGTTGCCGCCGAGCGCTGCCGATTGCGCGGCGATGCGCAACTGGCTTGCGCCGGCGCCCAGCACCGACCAGCGGAACTGGTCGCCGAACAGCCGGTCGGCGGTGCGCTTCATATGGGCGACGTCTTCGGGATGGGTGCCGATGCCGCCGAGCAGGCCGAACACCGACTGCACGAAGAATGGCGGCTTCACCAATCCGCGATCGGCGAAATGGGCCAGATTGTAGAGATGCGCAATGTCGTAGCACTCGAACTCGAAGCGCGTGCCGTTGTCGTAGCAGGTTGCAAGGATGTACTCGATGTCCTTGAACGAGTTGCGGAAAACGAGGTCGCGCGTTGCCTCCAGATGCGGCTTTTCCCAGTCGAACTTGAAGGTCTCGTATTTGTCGGCGAGGTGATAGAGCCCGAAATTGATCGAGCCCATATTGAGCGAAGCCACTTCCGGCTTGAACCGGGCGGCCGGGCGCACGCGCTCCTCGACCTTCATGTAGGGGCTACCGCCCGTGGTGATGTTGATGGCGGCATTGGTGCCTTGCTTGACGCGCGGCAGGAAGCGGGCAAAGGCCTCCGGCGTCTGGTCGGGCTTGCCGGTTTCCGGGTCCCTTGCATGCAGATGCAGGATCGCGGCACCGGCCTCCGCCGCCGCGATCGCTTCCGAGGCGATCTGATCCGGCGTGATCGGCAGATAGGGCGACATGGTCGGGGTGTGGATCGCCCCCGTCACCGCGCAGGTGATGATGACCTTGCCCTTGGCCGCCGTTGCGCCTGATTTGCGGCTGGTTTCTTTCATTGTCCGAACTCCTGATCCGATTTCTTCTTGTGCGCCGCCAGCGCCATCAGCCGGCGATCCCGCCACACTTGCCGCTCAGCCAGGCCTTCCCTCGGTAAGCGCTTGCTGCGTTCGGCCTCGACGGTTTTCATGACCTCGCCCGCCCAGTCGACCCGGCGCAGCATCTGCGGGAAGATGTTGGAATAGATGCCCTGGTAGCGATCGACGTAGTCGCGCACTCCGCCGGGCGCGTTGAGGTCGATGGTCTCGAACGGACCCATGAAGGACCAGCGCAGCGCCAGGCCGTCGCGGATACCGATATCGACGTCCTCGACGCTGGCATAGCCATCCGCGACAAGCCGGAAAGCTTCCTCCAGAAGCGCGCCTTGCAGGCGGTTCATGATGAAGCCGTCGAGCTCGCGCTTCATCACCAGCGGCGCGTGGCCGGCATCGATGAGGAAGGCGCGGGTCTTTTCCAGCGTCTCGGCGGAAGTCCACGGCGCCGGCACAACCTCTGCCGCCGGAATGAGATAGGGCGGGTTGATCGGATGCACGACCAGGCAGCGATGCCGCCCTTGCAGATGATCGGTGAATTTCGACGGCAGCAGCGCCGAGGTGGAACTGGCGATGACCGTTTGCGGGCCGGCAAGTCCATCGATCAGCGAGAACACCTCCCGCTTCACATCGAGGTTTTCGGGCGTGTTCTCCTGGACATGCGCAGCATCGGCCAACGCGTCCGCCAGCTCGTCGACGATGGCGATGCGGCCGAGCACGGTGTCGACCGACTGCCCGCGCAGCAGCTCGTTCGCGGCAAGGTCGCCGAGCACCCCTTCTATGTAGGCGCGCGCGCCACCCGTGGCGGCCGGCGACTGATCCCACATGCGCACGTCATGGCCGGCCCGGGCAAAGCTGATCGCCCAGGCCCGCCCGATGAACCCGCTTCCGACAATCGCGACATTGGCCATGGATTGGTCCTCAAAGTGTTTCGACGTTGCCGTCGACGCCGAGCGACTGGCCCGAAATGTTGATGCCCGCGTCGGAGAGCAGGAACGCCACCATCGAGGCGACATCATACGGGCTGGTCATGCGGCGCAGCGAGATGTTCTGCAGGTAGCGCCCGGTCATCTCCTCATGGCTGATGCCGACCTGCTTGGCGCGTGCCGCGATGACGCCTTCGATGCGTGGCCCCTCGATGATGCCGGGCAGGATGGCATTGACCCTGATGCCGTGCGGCCCAAGCTCCTTTGCGAGACTCTGGGTGAAACCGATGACGCCGAACTTGGCCGCCGAATAGGGTGTGCGGAATGCGTAGCCGTGGCGGCCGGCCGCCGACGACATCGACACGATCGAGCCGCCGCCTGCCGCCTTGATCAGCGGCACGGCGCGCCGGGCACAGAGGAACTGGCCGGTCAGGCAGATGTCGATGCAGCGCCGCCAGTCGTCCGGTTCGATCTCGTCGACACCGCCGGTCGGTCCGGCAATTCCGGCATTGTTGATCAGCGCATCGAGCCCGCCGAGTTTTTCCTGAACCGTCTCGAACAGCCGGTCGACATCCTCGTCGCGCGAGACATCGGCCTTGACCGCCGCGACCAGGTCGATCTTGCCGGGGGCGGTGGCCAGCGCCTCGTCGGAAATGTCGCAGACGACGATGCGGGCGCCGAGCCGCGACAGCGTGTCGGCAATGGCGAAGCCGATGCCACCGGCGCCCGCCGTCACCAGCACGCGCTGTCCTTTCAGCCCGGCCAGAAATTCGTCCGCCGATGCGGGTGCCTTTGCGCTCATCGTCCTGTCCCTTTCATTGCAGCCGCCGTTCGCGCAGCGCCATGACGGCGCTGAGAACGACCAGCCCGTAAAGAATTGCCCTGGTGGCGTAGGGCAGCGTGGTGCCGGCCAGCAGCATCTGCAGCGCCGTCAAAAGCAGCACGCCGCCGAGCATGCCGAGATAATGGCCACGCCCGCCGGTGATCAGCGCGCCGCCGACCACCACGACCGCGATCGACGGCAAGAGATAGTCGTCGCCCATGCCGAGGCTTGCCTGGCCGGAAAAGCCGGTCAGCATGATCCCGACAAGAGCGGCGCAGACGGCCGACAGCATGTAGACCAGGATCAGCGTGCGCTCGACGCCGATTCCGGACAGGCGCGCCGCGCGCAGCCCGTTGCCGACGCCGTAGACCCGGCGTCCGAACGGCGTGCGTCCAAGCAGCAGCACCGCAACGGCCACGAAGACGATCATCAACAGCACGATCGGGGTGACAAAGCCGAGTTTGGCCGTCATGAACCATCGCAGCATCGGCGAGGAAAAGCCTGCCGGCGTTCCCTGCGAATAGACAAGCGCGAAGCCTTGCAGGATGCCGTTGGTGGCCAGCGTCATGACGATCGGCGAGATGCCGAGATAGGCGATACCAAAACCATTGGCGAAACCGATGGCGCAGGCCATCACCAGCACGACCGGGAGGGCATAGAGGAGTGCGGCGTCGGAGCCATTGACCATGCCGGCCAGGATGATGCCGGAAATGCCGATCGTCCACGGCACGGAAAGATCGAGGCCACCGGTCAGGATGACGGTTCCCTGCCCCAGCGCGAGGACGGCGAGGAAGGACGACAGCACCAGCAGCGAGTTCCAGTACCCCGGATTGAGGATGGCGCGGCCGAGCCAGACCTGGGTGACGACGACAATGATGAGCAGGCAGACATAGGCGGGCAGCGCATAGCGCAGCGTCTCGGCGTTGCGCAGGCGGAAAGCCGGGCGCGGCGATGCCGGACCGCGCTGGTTTTGCGTAGGCCCGGCGATCTTCAGCCGCCGGTCGATCGGTTCGAGCTGAGAGGGCAATATGCCGGCGCGCCAGGCGGCGAGACGGGCGCGCGCCGCGCGCAACTGCACGGCAAGCACCGATGCGTGCGACAAGGATCCCGCAAGCGCCGCCAGTACCAGGATGGTGCCTTCCGCGATGGTCGAATAGTAAGCCGACACATTGAGCACCAGCAGGATGTTCACCACCATCATCAGGATATAGGCGCCGAAGACGGTGCCCACCGGACCGCCCTGCCCGCCGCCAAGACGCGTGCCGCCGACGACGACCGCCGCGAACATCGACAGAAGCAGCGGATTGCCGACAAGCGGGTCGGCGCTGCCGGTCTGCGCGCTGATGAACACGCCGGCAAGCCCGTAGCAACCGCCAGCGATGATGTAGACGGCAAAGCGCACCAGCACGACATTGATGCCGACGGCGGCGGCCGAATCCGGGTCGCTGCCGACGGCATAGAGCGCGGTGCCGAAGCGGGTTCCCTTCAGCCAGAACCAGGCGAGCAGGACGACGCCGATCACCACCAGCGGCATGGGCAGCCAGCCGGTGATCGCATCGCCCAGATAGAATGTGCCGAGATCGGGCGACACGAAGCCGCCGGGCTTGTCCATCACCAGGAGCGTGACGCCTTGCAGGATGAACATGGTGGACAGCGTCACCACGATGGGCTGCATGCGCAGCACCGCGATGAAGAAGCCGTTGAAGGCGCCCACCGCCATGCCGACGCCGATGCCGACGGCCGTCCACAAAAGGATGCTGGCGCCTGGCGCCATCGGGTCCATGCTCGATGCCAGCACCACATTGACCAGCGAGATTACCGCGCCGGCAGACAGGTCGAAACCGCCCGAAAGGATGACGATGGTCTGGCCGATTGCCGCCAGCGCCGAGGTCGCGCCGCCGCTCGACAGGAACGACACGTCGAAATAGGTCAGCGGCCCGGCACTGATCCAGTCGACGATGAAAAGCAGGATCGCAAGCACGGCCGCGGCGATCAGCGCGCCGCGATGGCGCATCAGCGCACGGCGCAGGCTGAAGCCAGCGGAACCAGAAAGTGAAACTGCAGCGCTGCTCATGCGGCTTCTTCCTCGGCATGGCCGAGCGCCGGCCGCATGATGGCGGACTCGGTGATGGCGTCACCTTCGAACTCGGCCGCGATGCGCCCATCGTAGAGGACCAGAACCCGGTCGCATTGGTGGACGAGTTCTGGAATCTCCGTCGAGTGCAGCAGGATCGAGCCACCGGCAGCGACGTAGTTTCGCATCATCACATAGAGCTCATGCTTGGTGCCGACGTCGATGCCGCGTGTGGGATCGAACAGGAGCAGGATACGGCTTTGCGCCACCAGCCATTTGGCAATGGCAATCTTCTGCTGGTTGCCGCCGGAAAACGCCCCGGCCCTTGTCCACAGCGCGCGACGGTCGACTTCGACGGTGGCGAACGCCTCCTCGACGGAGCGGGTCTCGGCAGCGGTGTCGACAAGGCCGAAGCGCGTAAAGCGCGACACCACGGGCAGCGTGGCGTTCTGGCTGCCTGACAGTTTCAGGAACAGGCCTTCGGATTTGCGGTCTTCCGGCACCAGGCCGATCGCCATGTTGGGCCGCAACGCATCCGCCGGCGAGCCGAGCCAAACCTTGCGGCCGTCGACAAGCACGTCGCCATGGGTGATTTCGGCCATGCCGAAGCACGCCAGGAACAGGTCTTGCTGGCCCATGCCTTGCAGTCCGGCGATGCCGAGGATTTCGCCCCGGCGCAGGTCGAAGCGCGCGCCGTCGAGCTTGCGCCCGACCTTGAGGTCGCGCACGCCCAGCACCGGCGGGCCGAAAGCCTGGGCGCCGTCGGGCTTAGGCGGGAAGGTCTGCTCGATGGAACGGCCGATGATCTTTTCGATGACGTCGGCATCCGAGACATCGGCAACCGGCGCGGTGACGATGTGGCGGCCGTTCCTCAGGATCGTCAGCATGTCGCAAAAGGCGCGCACCTCGCGCATGCGATGGGTGATGAAGACGATGGTGGTGCCCGCCGCCTTCAGCCTGGCGATGATGTCGCCCAGCCAGTCGACGTCGCGGCCAGCGAGCGTCGAGGTCGGCTCGTCGAGCAACAGGATGCGCGGCTTACGGTAGACGGCGCGCGCGATCTCGATCTTCTGGCGCACCGAAAGCTCGAGTTCGCCGACCTCGGCGTCGAGATCGACGGAGAAGCCGAGCTCGTCGATATGGCGGCGCACCGCCTTGCGCGCGGCGTTGCGCCTGATCAGCCCGGAGATGCCGACCGGGGCATAGGGCAGAAGCATATTGTCGAGGACGGAGAGATCGCGCACCAAGGTCATCTCCTGGAACGCCGTCTGCACGCCGAGCGCATGGGCCGCGCGCGGCGTGCCATAGCCGATCTCCTTGCCGAAGACCTTGATATGGCCGGCACTCGGCCGCACCAGCCCCGACAGCAGTTTCACCAGCGTCGACTTGCCGGCGCCATTCTCACCCAGCAGCGCATGGACGCTGCCGGGCACGATGCCGAACGACACGCCGTCCAAGGCGACGGTCGGGCCGAACGCCTTGCCGATACCGTCAATCTCGATGGCGGGGAGCGCGGATTGTTCTGTCATATCCTCGATCGCAGGCTGGGCACTTCTGGACGCCACGCATGAGCGCGGATCGACGATGCACGGAAATCCGTGCATCGTCGCGATTTGCCTTGGGAGGCTCAGTTCTCCGGCTGTCCGACGAGCGCGGCGTTGAGGCCGATCTCGGGCGTCTGGTCCGAAAAGATCGAGGCGAACCAGCCGGGGTTGGAGACGAGCGACGGCTTGAAGACGTTGCAGCCGGCCTTCATCTCCGCCCAGGTGCCTTCATCGCACAGCTTGATCGTCTCGTTGGTGACGACCGGCAGCGGCAGGATCGTGGTCTTCGGCACGTCCTTGCCTTCGATCGCCTCGACGGCAAGTTTCAGCGCCAGCGCCCCGGAATATGGCGGCGAGGCATAGGAAATGCGCTGCGCGCCGGCCGGTGCATAGGGGGGAGCCGCACCTTCGACCTCAGTGCTCTCCGGCAGCATCTGGATGCGGCCGCCATTGGAGCCCTCGCCGGCGCAAGGCAGGAGTTCGCTGGCCTTCTTGCCGGCCTCGAGCTGCATGGAGTTGGCGGTGAAGCAGCCGACTTGCATCCACAGCCCGTTAATGTCGTTCCAATTGCGGGTGGCGAGGATCTTGGAAAGCTCGGTGCGGGCGACCGCCTGGCTCCACATGCCGACAGCCTCGCCGACGATCTTGATGTCGGGATATTTGGCAAAGACTTCCTTGGCGGCCTTGGTGCGCTGGTCGTCGACGGATGTTCCGGGAACACCGGTGATGGCGATGATGTTGCCCTTGCCGTTGAGCTTCTTCACCAGCCACTCGGCGGTCACCCTGCCGGCTTCCAGCTGGTCGATATGGACATTGTAGGCGCAAGGTTCGGTGATCTCGGCGTCATAGGCAAAGACCTTCACCCCCTTGTCGCAGGCGTTCTTCACGACCTGGTTGAGCGCGGTCGGCGAGATCGGATAGACGACGATCGCCTCGGCGCCGCTCTGCACCATGGCGTTGATCTGCTGGATCTGGCGTTGTGCGTTGGGTCCGGCGACCTGGACCTGCAGGTCGACCTTGTCGGCAAGGCTCTTGTGAGCGGCCATGGCCTTGACCATGTTTGCCGCCTCGGCCTGCCAGTCATTGCCGATATAGCTCATGCTGAGAAAGATCTTGTGCTTTTCGGCTGCCTGCGCGCCCGACATGCCAAAGGCGCATACGGCCATGCCGGCCAGCAGCGCGAGCCGACGGACTTTCAATCCGATACCCATTTTGAATTCCTCCCGAAACGAACGACCGGATGCCTCCCGAGGGCACGAACCGTAGCCCTCGCCATCCGATGTTGGTAACCCTAACACCATTTGATCAAAGATCAATGATGAAATATCTTTGTATCATGCCGCCGGTCGCCAACGCTTGACGCGGCAGCCGGAACCCTGCATTCCGGGAACGGTTGTGGCGCGGCCTTTGCGCTGAAAGGTTGATGGGAAATGGCCGGAGCGGCGTTCAGGAAGCCTGGTGTCGAGATCGTGCCCCTGTCCAGGGAGACCCTGCAGGACAGGGTCTATCGCCACGTCACCGAATTGATCCTCGACGGCAGCATCGTGCCCGGCGAAATGGTGACGGTGCAAAGCCTGGCCGACGCCTTCGGGGTTAGCCCGATGCCGGTCAGGGAGGCGTTGCGGCGGCTGACGGCCGCGAATGCCTTGATGGTGGTTTCAGGCCGCTCGATCGGCATTCCCGCGCTCAGCCGCGCGCGCCTCGTCGATCTCAGGAATGTGCGCTTCGAGATCGAGGCAATCGCCGCCGCCTGGGCGGCCGAGCGCATCGACGATCAGGGCATCGCGCAACTCGGCCAGCATTTGGCCGCACTCGAACAGGCCAATGCGGCGGGAGACGTCAAATCCTACCTCAGAGCCAACTACGCCTTTCACTTCTCGATCTACCGGGCGGCGGGCTCGGAAAACATTCTCAACATCATCGAGAATCTGTGGCTGCAGATCAGCCCCTATTTCAACATGCTGCATGATTCCGGAAACTATTCGACCGCCAACCAGCACCACCAGGAGATGTTCGCGGCACTGCGCAACCGTGACGCCGAAGCCGTCCGCCAGGCGATCCGCGCCGATATCGACGCCGCCTTCGACGTTCTGGTCGACCTGCTGAAATAGGACGCGGCGGCAACAGACGGCATTTTTCCCGTCAAGATAGTCGGCTCTGGAATTGCGACCCCAAAATAAGCTATGATGCGCTTGGTATTTCTTGGGGCGGCTTGGCTCCCCCCTCGAATGCCGGAGGAACGGGACATGGCCGTAGCGCTTGTACTCGTTTTGATCGTAGTGGGCTCAGTGTTGTTTCACCTCCTGAGCCCATGGTGGTGGACGCCGATTGCCTCGAACTGGGCCTATATCGACAACACCATCATCATTACCTTCTGGATCACCGGCGCCGTCTTCTCCGCCGTGGTGCTTTTCATGGCCTATTGCGTGTTCCGCTTCCGGCATCGGGAAGGCAATCGCGCGGCGTACGAACCAGAGAACAAGCGGCTCGAATCGTGGCTGACGATCGTCACCGCGGTGGGGGTCACGGCGTTGCTGGTTCCTGGCCTGTTCGTCTGGAGCCGGTTTGTTACCGTTCCTAGCGACGCGACCGAGGTCGAGGTCATTGGCCAGCAATGGCAGTGGAGCTTCCGCCTGCCCGGCAAGGACGGCAAGCTCGGCACATCGGACACGCGCGATGTCAGTGCCGACAATCCGCTGGGGGTCATCCCCAGCGATCCCAATGGTCAGGACGATGTCGTGGTCGAAGCGGCCGATCTGCATCTGCCGGTCGGCAAACCGGTCAAGATGCTGCTCCGCTCGATCGATGTGCTGCATGATTTCTATGTGCCGGAATTCCGCGCCAAGATGGACATGATCCCGGGCTCGGTGACCTATTTCTGGTTCACCCCAACCAGGACCGGAACCTTCCAGGTGCTGTGCGCCGAACTTTGCGGCCAGGGACATCCAATGATGCATGGCGTCGTGATGGTCGATACCCAGGAGGATTATGTGGCCTGGCTTGGCCAGCAGCAGACTTTTGCACAATTATCCGCCCCCCAGCAGACGGGGTCGGCTGACGCGACGACGGGACGGACGGCGGCACCGGGTCCCGAAATTGCAGCAAGGCTCGAAACGGTCGGGGCTCGCTGAAAAGGACACGGAGGTGTTCCTATGGTCGACATCACGCCTGCAGATGGCATCCCGCCGGCAGAAGTCGCGGAAGTGGAACTCTACCACCCGCACAGTTGGTGGACCAAATACGTCTTCTCGCAGGACGCCAAGGTCATCGCCATCCAGTATTCGGCTACGGCAACGGCAATCGGGCTGGTTGCCCTGGTGCTGTCCTGGCTGATGCGACTGCAGCTCGGCTTTCCCGGTACGTTCGACTTCATCACCCCGGAAGCCTACTACCAGTTCATCACCATGCACGGCATGATCATGGTGATCTACCTGCTCACCGCCCTCTTCCTCGGCGGCTTTGGCAACTATCTGATCCCGTTGATGGTCGGCGCACGCGACATGGTCTTTCCCTATGTCAACATGCTGAGCTACTGGATCTACCTGCTCGCCGTGCTGGTTCTGGTGTCGAGCTTCTTCGCGCCCGGCGGGCCGACAGGGGCCGGCTGGACGCTCTACCCGCCGCAGGCCATCATGAGCGGGACGCCAGGCGGCCAGGACTGGGGCATCATCCTGATGCTCTCCTCGCTGATCCTGTTCATCATCGGCTTCACGATGGGCGGCCTCAACTATGTTGTGACGGTGCTGCAGGGCCGCACGCGCGGCATGACGATGATGCGCCTGCCGCTGACCGTCTGGGGCATCTTCACCGCGACCGTCATGGCGCTGCTCGCCTTTCCGGCGCTGTTCGTGGCCAGCGTGATGATGCTGCTTGACCGTGTCCTGGGCACCAGCTTCTTCATGCCGGCGATTTCCGAGATGGGTGAGCAGCTGCAGCACAATGGCGGCAGCCCGATCCTGTTCCAGCACCTGTTCTGGTTCTTCGGCCATCCCGAGGTCTATATCGTGGCGCTGCCGGCGTTCGGCATCGTGTCCGACCTGATCAGCACCCACGCACGCAAGAACATCTTCGGCTACCGGATGATGGTCTGGGCCATCGTCGGCATTGGCGCGCTGAGTTTCGTGGTCTGGGCGCACCACATGTATGTCAGCGGCATGCACCCCTATTTTGGCTTCTTCTTCGCCACCACGACGCTGATCATCGCCATCCCGACCGCCATCAAGGTCTACAACTGGGTGCTGACCCTGTGGCGCGGCGACATCCATCTCACCATACCAATGCTGTTCGCCCTGGCTTTCATCGTCACCTTCGTCAACGGCGGACTGACCGGCCTGTTCCTCGGCAATGTCGTTGTCGACGTTCCGCTGTCCGACACGATGTTCGTCGTCGCCCATTTCCATATGGTCATGGGCGTCGCCCCGATCCTCGTGGTTTTTGGCGCGATCTACCATTGGTACCCGAAGGTCACCGGCCGGATGCTCAATGAAACGCTGGGCCGGTTCCATTTCTGGGTCACCTTCCTCGGCGCCTACCTGATTTTCTTCCCGATGCACTACCTCGGCCTGATGGGCGTGCCGCGGCGCTATGCTGAACTCACCGACATGACGATCATGACGGAATCGGCCCATCACCTGAACTCGTTCATCAGCGTCATGGCTTTCATCGTCGGCTTCGCCCAGATGGTGTTCCTGTTCAACCTGATCTGGAGCATCCGCCATGGCCGCGAGGCCGGCGGCAATCCGTGGCGGGCCACGACGCTGGAATGGCAGACGCCGCAAACACCGCCGGCCCACGGCAATTTCGGCAAGGACCTGCCGATCGTCTATCGCTGGGCCTACGACTACAGCGTACCGGGCGCCAAGGAGGACTTCATCCCGCAGAACATGCCGGGCTCCTTTGGCCCCTCGAGGGAGCCGGCATGAGCGTCATCCTGGTCTTCCTGCTCGTCATTGCCGGTTTTGCCGGATGGTGGCTTTCGCACCAGAGGCTGATGACGAAGCCATGGCTCGAGCAAGGTCTGGCCGGCGATCTTGTCGGCCTCGACCGGTCGGCCCTGCCAACCGCCAAGATCGGTCTCGGCGTTTTCCTTGCTGTCGTCGGCTGCCTGTTCGCGCTTTTCACCAGTGCCTATTTCATGCGGATGGCGGTATCGGACTGGCAGCCGCTGCCGCTGCCGCGCCTGCTCTGGCTAAACACCGGCGTGTTGGTCCTGAGCAGCGTGGCCCTGCAATGCACCTCGGTGGCGGCGCGCAGGGGCCAGATCGATACGGTCAAGCTCGGCCTCGCCACGGCCGGGCTCACGGCCCTCGCCTTCCTGGTCGGGCAGCTCATGGCGTGGCGGCAGCTGACCGCCGACGGATATTTTCTGGCCTCCAATCCAGCCAACAGTTTCTTTTACCTGATAACCGGGATGCATGGTCTGCACGTGTTGGGAGGACTGGTGGGTCTGGGCAGGACCACCACGAGCGCCTGGACTGGAACGCGGCCGGAACGGCTTCGCCTCGGCATCGAACTATGCGCCATGTACTGGCATTTCCTGCTCTTCGTGTGGCTTGCAATCTTCGCGCTGCTGGCCGGCTGGGCCGCGACGTTCATCGACATTTGCCGGCAGTTGCTGACCTAAGGGGATCATGCGGATGGCGCAGACACTGACACATATCGGCCAGACGGAGCCCCGGCCCACAGGCTGGCGAGGCATTGCCGCCGATTGGTCCTCGGATCAGCGTGCGTTCAAGAACGTGTCCTGGGGCAAGGCCATGATGTGGCTATTCCTGCTCAGCGACACCTTCATCTTCGGCTGCTTCCTGCTCTCCTACATGACCGCGCGCATTTCGACACGCGTGCCGTGGCCCAATCCGAGCGAGGTCTTCGCTCTTCGTATCGGCGGCTCGGATATCCCGCTGATCCTCATCGCCATCATGACCTTCGTGCTGATCTCCAGCAGCGGGACAATGGCCATGGCGGTCAACTTCGGCTATCGCCACGACCGCCGCAAGACAGCCATCCTCATGCTGCTGACCGCGGCACTCGGCGCGACCTTTGTCGGCATGCAAGCCTTCGAATGGACCAAGCTGATCACTGAAGGGGTGCGGCCCTGGGGCAATCCCTGGGGTGCCGCGCAGTTCGGTTCGTGCTTCTTCATGATCACCGGTTTCCACGGCACGCACGTGACGATCGGCGTGATCTTCCTGATCATCGTGGCGCGCAAGGTCTGGCGCGGAGACTACGACACCGGACGGCGCGGCTTCTTCACCAGCCGCACGGGCCGCTACGAGAACGTCGAGATCATGGGGCTGTACTGGCACTTCGTCGATCTGGTCTGGGTGTTCATCTTCGCATTCTTCTATCTTTGGTGAGAGGCAGACATGGCTGAAGCAACCGCAAACGGCCTCGGACAACACGCACTTCATGCTGCAACGCCGGCGGCCGCCGCCGGTGCCGACGTGCATCAGGAACATCCGATCAAGCTCTATCTGGTGGTCTGGGCGTGGCTGTTCATCCTCAGCACCTGCTCCTACCTGGTCGATTATTTCGGCCTCCACGGCTATCTCAGATGGTCGCTGATCCTGATCTTCATGATCCTCAAGGCAGGGCTGATCGTCGCCGTCTTCATGCACATGGCCTGGGAACGGCTGGCGCTGGCCTACGCGGTCATCCTGCCGCCGATATTGGTGGTGGTGTTCATGACAATGATGGTCTTCGAAGCCGACTACACGCTTTTCACCCGGTTGGCATTTTTCGGGTCCGGACCCTGACGCACAAGCCGTCTTCAGATCTTGCCGCCGCGCCTCGAACCGTCGGCAGCTGATCCATTTTAGTACCGGAAACGACATAGGCAGAACAATTGCTCTCGTTTCCTCACGCGTCGCGAACTCCGGCAAAGGGAGGCCAAGATGACGATCGCAACCACACTGAAGGACTTTATCGACGGCAAGGGAATTTCATACGACACAATTGCCCACCACCGCACATCCACCAGCAGACAGTCCGCCATTGCGGCGCATGTACCCGGCAGCATAGTGGCCAAATCGGTCGTTGTTCACCACGAACTCGGCTATGCGCTGGCCGTGGTTCCCAGCACGCACAGGATCGAGCTCGGCACATTGCAGGATGTCATGGACAAGCGTCTCGGACTGGCCTCCGAGGACGAGGTGACTTCGCTCTTCGCTGATTGCGACACCGGCGCCATCCCGCCGATCGGCGCACCCTACGATGTGCCGGTGATTGTCGACGAAAGCCTTGGTGATGCCGCCGACATCTACTTCGAAGGCGGCGACCACAGAACGCTGGTGCATGTCAGCGGCGAGGATTTCCGCAATCTGACGATGGGCGCATACCGCGCCCGCTTCAGTCACCGCGCTTACTGACGGCTTCGATCAATCTCGCACCGGCTCCCCCGCCGGAGCGATGAGGCAAAATATCCTCAACTCGCCGGCCTGGCGGGCGACTCCACAACCTTGCGGTAGACATGCCAGGTGGCGTGACCGAGGATCGGCAACACGACGGCGAGCCCGACGAACACCGGCAGCGAACCGATGATCAGGCCGACCGCGACGATCAACCCCCAGACAGCCATCACGATCGGGTTCGCCAGGACCACGCGCACCGAGGTGTGGATCGCCTCGTAGGCGCCTACATCGCGGTCGAGTAACAATGGGAAGGCAACGACCGTCGTGCACAACACCACCACGGCGAAGACGAAGCCGATGGCGTGCCCCAGTATAATCAGCGTCCAGCCGCGTCCGGTGGCGAATATTGCGTTGATGAAGCTGGATATCGATTCCGGCGGAGCCGGGCCGAAAAGATATTCGTAGAACATCTTCGCCGTCAAAAGCCACGTGATGAAGATTGCAAACAGCATGATCCCGACCGCAGCGATGGCCGGCAGAGCCGGAGAGTTCCTGACCTCGAAAGCGTGCCTCCAGGAGGTGTCGAGCCCGGCTTCCCGTCTACGGCTTATTTCGTAGAGGCCTATCGCCGCGAACGGGCCAACCAGCGCAAAACCGGAAACCAGCGGAAACAACAACGGCAACGCATTGGCGCCCGAAGTCCAGGCGGCGAGCACGACGCCCACGAGCGGATAGATCAGGCAGAGAAAGACGATATGCGACGGTTTGACCATGAAATCATCGACGCCCCGCCTGAGCGCGTCAAAAAGGTCAGAAACAGCGATCTTTCGAATTTTGGTATGTTCCAGCGTCTCGCTGGCGCCTGCTATCACATGAAAGCTTGTCATGGCCGTTCCTCCAGACTGTGTCCGGAACGGTCGCGATTTCGCGGTGCTGTCGTCTGCGTGACTGGCCACGCAAAACCGCGACCTGCACCATCACCAATATACTCTCTTGTGGGCGACTTGTCGCCAGTTGTCGGCACCGCACGGCTGGCTGAGGCCTTTCTTCGATATGCTCATGCAGCGCCGCGTGTCCCTTTTTGGGGACGTAAAGACGCTGGACCACTTGGATTGGCGCATGATCCTTCTGCGAACCGGAGAGCGGCGAAGCAGGATCGATCCCGATCTTCAGGACCATGCACCGGGTCGAAGGCGAAGGTCATGGACGCAAGGACGCTTCTCATACCTGCCCTTGGCATAGTCACTCTGCTGTTGCTCGGATTCTGTGCGCTGCCATCGTGACGGCACCGCGGCGTCTTCGGTACGGCACTTGCCGACCGGCCAGAACGGTTCGCGGACGCTGATCTGCGCTCAAGCCCCGACTGAGATCAACGCGCGCATGGCAATGGTGTCGGCAAGCAGCGCGGCGAAGATCGCGAAAAGATAGAAGATCGAATAGGCAAACAGCGCCTTGGCAGGTTTCAGCTCTGTTTCGGAAGCGGCCAGAACCTTCCAGGAATGCCAGATGAAACCGGCGCCCAATGCGGCCGAGGCAATTCCGTAATAGCCGCTGGTGAATCCGAGGAGCCAAGGCAGCACGCCCACCGGCGCCAGAAGCACAGCATAGGCGAAGATCTGCCTTCGCGCCGAAACCGGGCCGGCCACATTCGGCATCATCGGAATGCCGGCAGCGGCGTAGTCGCCAACCTTGAACAGCGCCAGCGCCCAGAAATGCGGCGGCGTCCACAGAAAGATGATCAGAAACAGGATGAGGCTTTCAACGCCGATGGCGCCAGTTGCCGCCGCCCAGCCAATGACAGGAGGAAGGGCACCGGCCGCGCCGCCGATGACGATGTTCTGCGGCGTCGAGCGCTTCAGCCACATTGTGTAGATGACGATGTAGAAGAAGATGGTGAAGGCCAGCAGCGATGCGGCAAGCCAGCCCACCAGTACGCCGAGTGTCATGACCGAAAGCGCGGAAAGCACGAGGCCGAAGCCAAGCGCTTCGCCCGGCGTGACGCGGCCCGACGGAACCGGCCGCTTTGATGTGCGCGACATCAGCGCATCGATGTCCGCGTCATACCACATATTGAGGGCCCCCGCCGCTCCCGCTCCGATCGCAATCGCACCGATTGCAATCACGGCGATGACCGGATTCATCGCGCCAGGCGCCACCATCAGGCCGACGAAAGCGGTAAACACGGCAAGCGCCATGACACGCGGCTTCAAAAGCGCGAAGAAATCACCCGCCGTCGCTTCCGAGAGGCGGATGGCGGTATCCTTGAGCCGGCTTTCCCTAGTCGACATCTCCGACGACCACCGATGGAATCAGGCAGGCTGGGCCACGCTGTCCCTTGATTTGGATAGAACCACGGCAAGACAAGACGTTAGACGGATGGCGGGGCAGCCAGCTCACTTGGAGAACGTTTTCAGATAGGCAATGACGTTGGCCACGTCTGCATCGTTCTTGAGGCCGGGAAACGTCATCTTGGTGCCTTTGACCATGGCCTTGGGATCGTGAAGGTAGGTCGTCAGCGTTGGCTCATCCCATTTGATGCCGGATTTGCCTGCCGCGATCATGGCATCGGAATATTTGAAATCCGGATGCGTCCCGGCCGTGCGGCCGATGACGCCATGCAGCGATGGACCGATCTTGTTCTTGTCCTCGTTTGCGATGTGGCAGGCCTGGCATTTGGTGAAGACCTTCTCACCAGCCGCGGCATCCTGTGCCTGCGACGGATGCGCGATGAAGATCGAAACGGACACCGCGGCGGAAAACACTATAGCGCGCATGGCATTTCCTCCCTGATCGCCATTTATGCCTCGGACGATCGCGCCGGGGCGGAATATCTCCCCAGTGGAATTGCAGTATCAACATACCATGGAATCCAGGCTGCGGGTATAAAAACCCAAGCATTGCGAAGGTTTAGAACACGGCCGCGCTCAAGGCGGATCGGTCCGGCAGCTTCCGGCGATCTGCTCGACCGCCTCTTCGAGCCCCGCAAGGTCGAAATCCGCCTGCCCGCGGCCTGACAACAGGCCGAACCGCCAGGACAGCGACAGCCGGCTGGCGGGAACAAGGCGCTTGATGCCGTCGGCGCCATCGCGCACAAGCATTCGGCCGCGTGACCCGACCGACCAGTTCTCGTCGAATTTGCCGCCGCCGTCGACGGTGACCGACATGGTGATCTTGCGGCTGGCCGAAACCCCGTCATTCAACTGCAGCCATTCGGTCCAGCGCGGTTCGCCGTCTGCCCGGCAGGCAATCGTCAGCACCGGGCTGTAGCTCAAGGCGCCGCCGCCCGTGATCAGCTTGTTGGTGCCATGAAGCGAAGCGGTGACAAGGCCGTCGTCGTCCGTGGCGAAGCGCCACTCGCCGGCAAGCGCATCGGCTTGGGCGAGATCACAGGCGAAGGCCAGAACGAGCGCCAGGGCGACGGCGCGCCCCGTTTCGAAGAATAGGCTCAACGCCCCCTCCAGGAACCACACGGTTTGCAGCAGCAGCGCAGATAATGATCAACGCCAGGTATCGCCAAGTGCCGCTTCCCGCAAAGCGAATCGGCTGTTGCAGTTTCGCAACGAAAAAGGCCGCCCCGAGGGCGGCCTTCGTCGATTCCATCAACTGCGGGAGCCTATTCGGCGTCCTTGGCGGCCTTTTTCTTCGGCGCGGCCTTCTTCTTCGGCTCTTCCGCCTCGTCGCCCGCCTCGCTCGCCTTGGCTTCAGCCTTCTTGGCAGCAGCCTTCTTCGCGGGCTTGGCCTTGGTCGTGGTTTCGGCTTCCTCGTCGTCAGCCATCAGCTCTTCCTTGCTGACCTTGACGTCGGTGACCGAGATCTGGCCGAGCAGGTGATCGACCACCTTTTCCTCGAACATCGGCGCGCGCAGCGCATTCAGCGCCTCGGGGTTGCTGCGGTAGAACTCGAAGGCCTCCTGCTGCTGGTTGGCCGGGAAGCGGCGAACCTGCTCGAACAGGCCGCGCTGCAATTCCTCGTCCGATACGGTGACACCGGCCTTCTCGCCGATCTCGGCCAGCACCAGGCCGAGGCGCACGCGGCGTTCGGCAAGGCGCAGATACTCGGCGCGGGCTTCTTCCTCGGTCGTCTCTTCGTCGGCGAAGGTGCGGCCTGCGGCTTCCAGATCGCGGGTGACCTGGGCCCAGATGTTGTTGAACTCGGCGTCGATGAGCTTCGACGGCGCCTCGAACGAATAGGCCGCATCGAGCTGGTCGAGCAGCTGGCGCTTGACCTTCTGGCGCGTCATCGAACCGAACTGGCCCTCGATCTGGCCGCGCACGATCTCACGCAGGCGCTCGAGAGATTCCAGGCCAAGGTTCTTGGCGGTCTCGTCGTTGATTTCCAGTTCGCCCGGCTTCGACACTTCCTTGACGGTGACGTCGAAGGTGGCTTCCTTGCCGGCCAGATGGGCGGCCTGGTAGTTTTCCGGGAAGGTCACGATGACCTGCTTTTCATCGCCGGCCTTGGTGCCGATAAGCTGGTCCTCGAAGCCCGGAATGAACTCCTTTGAGCCCAGCACCAGCGGCTGGTCGGTGCCGGCGCCGCCGGCAAAGGCCTCGCCGTCGATCTTGCCGACATAGTCGATGCTGACGCGGTCGCCTTCGGCGGCCTTGCCGGTCTTCGGCTCATAGCTGCGTGCGGATTCGGCGACGCGCTTGACCTGGTCGTCGATCTCGGCGTCCGGCACGTCGAACACCTGACGCGTCACCTTGATGTCGGAGAAATCCTTGATCTCGATCGCCGGGATGACCTCATAGTTGAGGCGGAATTCGAAGTCGGTGCCGCCGGCCAGGATCTTCTCGGCTTCCTTCTCGTCCTCGGTCATGATGACTTCGGGCTGCATGGCGGCCTTTTCGCCCCGGCCCGTGATGATCGAGCGGGTCGAATCGTTGAGGATCTCGTTGACCACCTCGGCCATGAACGACTTGCCATAGACCTTGCGCAGGTGCTGCACCGGCACCTTGCCCGGCCGGAAGCCGTTGATGCGAACCTTGTTGCGAGCGTCCGACAGCCGCGCCATCAGCTTGGCTTCCATGTCACCCGCCGGCACGGTGATCTTGATCTCGCGCTTGAGACCGGAGTTGAGCGTTTCGGTGACCTGCATCGTAAAACCTTTGTTTTCACCAATGAGACTGCCACGGCCTCTGCCGTTTACAGCCTGCCGGTATAATCTTGCCGGGAATGGCTTTTGGTACGGAACCTGGCGATTTGACCGAAATTACGGCTCAAACTCTCCCAAACTGCGTTCCAAAATGTGAATAAGTTCTTGTTTTTCCTACTTCTTATCACATTCTGTAGAAGCGGATCGTCGCGTCCCGTCACATTTGACACGCCTTTTGTCACAGGCGAGCCTAATTTTCAACAGTCTTCGCGCTTAGGCGAATAACCAACATTGCGGCTCTCACCCGACATCTTGTCTCCGACATTGACAGAATGATGGCTACATGGGATTGCCGGGCAACGCGGGTATGGCGGAACTGGTAGACGCACCAGATTTAGGTTCTGGCGAGAGATCGTGGGGGTTCGAGTCCCTCTACCCGCACCACCCTTCGCTGTTCGGGCGGCAGGCCACCGAAATCGTTGGATGTAAAAGTGTCCTCCGACCCTGGCGCCTGTTGGCTTTGTCAGATGACCGCTGTCGCGTCGAACTCTATGAGATAGCCTGGGGACATTATCGCCACCCCAACCACCACATTGGCCGGTTTGTGATCTCCAAACTGCGCTATCTGCGCTTCTTCGATGATCGGTACGTGTTCGTCGCGCTTGTAATCGACAATGTAGAGATCTTGCAAACCTGTTCGGGCCGTGCGCCTGCGGCGCCGAGCGCCCGGCCGAGATTGCCGAATGCCAGGCGCGCTTGCGCCGCGAAATCACTATGCCCAACCAGCTTGCCGTGTATGTCTTCGGGCTGCTGACCTGAGACGAATACCAGCCTGGTTCCCGTCGCGACGACAACCTGCGTGTACATCTCCGGAACTGGCAGGTCGTCGGGGTTGATGAGTTCCAGTGGCATCAAACAATCTCCTGCTTCGTTCGACTGAAATCGGCATTGCTGATCGCCGCGTCGCCGGCACATGGACGACAGCGGTGGCGCGCGTGGCGATCAGCGGCATGGCAACGCGGGAAACTTTCCAGGGCGGTGCGCCGGCGCCAGCGCCCCGATTGTAAGTATGCAGCCTTAGTACAGCGGCTCCTCGAACAGCGTCTTGTCGCCGTCGACCAGCGCCTTGATCTGCGCGGTGCCGTCGCTGGCAAGGGCGAGCTTTATCCCGAAGGGGCGTACCCGCATGTCATCCTGGATCGCCATACCCTGGCCTTCCGCCAGGTAGAACCGCTCGATGCCGTAGTCCGGCGTGATGGTCATGCCCTCGCTGCGCAGATCCCAGCCTTCGGCGACATGGCCAGATATGTCGGCCTCGTCGTCGGCGGCTGGCGTCGGCGCCTTGCCGAACCAGGCGGTGATCGGCGTCCAGTAGCCGTCGGCGCCCTTCTTCAGCCTGACGACGATCGATGTGTCGTCGCTGGAAAGTTTATCGGCGGGAATGTTGGCGATCATTTTCACCGGAATGCGCGAAATGTCGTAGCCGAGGATGATATAGTCGCCACGCAGCAGATCGCGCGGATCGACGGGTTCGATCTTCAGGAGCACTTCCTTACCGTTGCGCAGGATGGCCGCCCGGCCGGCGATGATCCAGCTCAGGAACCCGATCTGGACGAGTGCCAGCACCAGCGCCGAGATAGCAAGCTTTTTTCCGGTCATCATGCCGTGGCTCCTCCGGTGGCCGGACCCTTCATGCGTTTTTCGACGCGGATGATGATGACCGCAAGGATGCCGAGCAGCACCGCGGCGGCAAGGAAGAGGCCGGCCGTGTCGAGCATCGATTGCAAGGTCACGACATAGATCATGGCGAGTTCGAAGGCGAAGCCGAGATAGGCGAGCCAGCGCAATCCGCGGCTCTCACGCCCAGCCAGCACGATGGCGGCGACGATGCCGGCGAGTGCTACGACCGAGGCGATGGCGAAACCGCTGTTGTAGGTGCTTTCGTCGGCCAGTTCGAACTGGATGATGGCCAGCCCGGTGAGGAAGCCGAACAGTGCGTGCAGAGGCAAATAGCCGCCAAGCTGCACGATCCTGTCGACCGGTTCCGGTGCAAAGACGGCAGCCGCGAAAAGCGCGGCAGAGGCAATGACCAGAGGGATCGCCACCGGCAGCGTCGCGTGATTTCCGGCCAGCAGAACGAGATAGAAGAGCAGCGACAGGATAATCAGATGCCGCGCGGCCTGGCTGCGGGTCCAGAACGAGACGGCGAACAGCACGAGCGCCATGACGACGAAGGCATGCGGAAAGTTGCTGCGGCTGTAATGGTCGAACCCCTTCAGGAACAGCCAGGCATCGGCGATGCCTACCGAGGCGACGGTCAGCGGGTTCGATCGCAAGGCAACGGCCGCCAGCGCCGTTCCGGCGCCCCAGGTGACAAGCGCGGACGTTTCGTCCCCGGACAAATGATACATCTGGCCGATCAGCGCGATCGAACCGCCGAAGGCCGCCGCCGCCACGATCCACAGCGCTTCCCCGATCGCCGCATGGTCGCGCGTCTTCAGCACCGCGCCGCCGACATAGCCGCCAAGGATGATGGCAAAGAGCGCCGTGACCCGTGCCAGCCGCGGAATGGCGTCCCAGTTGGCGGCGACGAAGATCAGGATGGCCGCTCCAAACAGCAGGGCCGCCATCATGGCCAGGATCGAACCGAAGCTGATTGATTTGCGCGCGTTGGCCTCGACGTCACGCGTCAGGGCATCGGCCGTCAAGGCATCGATCAGCCCTGCTTGCAGCCATCGCGCGATGTCGGATCTGACCCGTGTCGAATAGCCCGCCATGTCCAGCCTCCCCCGCTAGGTCGTTTTTTCAGCCGAACCAGCCAAACCGTTGACGCCACGGCACTTTCTGATTCTGGCTTCTTTGTGTCAGGTCCGTGAAGGCGCGTTAATGTTGCATTGCACAATTTGCATTGCTGCCATGCAGCCATAGCGCTTTTAAATCGATATGAGCCCGCCTATTTATGGTTCGTACACAAACGGAATGATCCGCAAGAAAGACGAAACGAGAACTACCATGAACCTGATCCGCAACTATCGCAACTGGCGCCGCTACAGGGACACCGTGTCCGAGCTGAGCCGCCTGAGCAACCGCGAACTGACCGACCTCGGCATCAGCCGCAGCGACATTCCTTACGTCGCTCGCAAGGCGGTCTAATTCTTCGGACCGCGAATGGTCCGAACAAGTTTCTGAAAAGAGAACGACAATGAACCTGATCCGCAACTATCGTAACTGGCGCGTTTATCGCGAGACGGTTACCGAGCTGGGTCGCCTTTCGAACCGCCAGCTGCATGATCTCGGTATCGTCCGCGACGAAATCAAAATCATCGCCCGCCGGGCGATCTAACGGAATTTCGCTGGGGTCGACCTCCTCCCCGACCTCCAGCGAACGGTCAGCCCTTATCCTCCTCCCGAGGGTTGACCACCAAAACGGCGCCCGCCGCACCTCCTCCCGCGGCGGGCGCTGTTTCCCCGGAGCAAAACGAGTTCTGCTCCAAAGGGTTTTGCCCCTTTTAAAAATGGCAAAAGAGATTTCGTCAAAGCCGACCTCCTCCCCGGCAATGACGAATAGGCCCAACCTTCACGTCCTCCCGAGGGTTGGCCAACCAAACGGCGCCCGCCGCACCTCCTCCCGCGGCGGGCGTTGTTTCTCCGGGGCAAACGAGTTTTGCTCCAAAGGGTTTCGCCCCTTTCAAAACGCGAAAGAGATTTCGTCAAAGCCGACCTCCTCCCCGGCGATGACGAATACGGTCGATCTTCACCTCCTCCCGAGGATCGACCCCCAAAACGACACCCGCCGGACCTCCTCCCCCGGCGGGTGTTGTTGTTTCAAGGGCAGGCTTCCCGACCGGTCATTTCCCGCTGCCGCCGCGCGGCAATTGCAATCGCCGCCCCAAGCGATTATTCCGGCGCTCATGAGCAAAAACCCTATCCATATCATCGGCGGCGGTCTCGCCGGTTCCGAAGCCGCATGGCAGGCCGCGCAAGCCGGCGTTCCCGTCGTGCTGCATGAAATGCGCCCGGTTCGCGGCACGGACGCGCACAAGACCGACGGCCTCGCCGAGTTGGTCTGTTCGAATTCCTTCCGCTCCGACGACGCCGAAAACAACGCGGTCGGCCTGCTGCACGCCGAAATGCGGCTGGCCGGCTCGCTGATCATGAGCGCCGGCGACGCCAACCAGGTGCCGGCCGGAGGCGCGCTGGCCGTCGATCGCGACGGTTTCTCCGACGCCGTGACGAAAAAGCTCGAGGCGCACCCGCTGATCACCATCCAGCGTGAGGAAGTGCCCGGCTTGCCGCCGGCGGACTGGGACCAGGCGATCATCGCCACGGGTCCGCTGACCGCGCCGTCGCTTGCCCAGTCGATCGCGGAAGCGACAGGCGCCGATGCGCTGGCCTTCTTCGACGCCATTGCCCCGATCATCCATTTCGACACGATCGACATGGACACCTGCTGGTTCCAGTCGCGCTACGACAAGGTCGGGCCCGGGGGCACCGGCAAGGACTACATCAACTGCCCGATGGACAAGGAGCAGTACCTTGCCTTCGTGCAGGCGTTGATCGACGGCCAGAAGACCGAGTTCAAGCAATGGGAAGGCACGCCCTATTTCGACGGCTGCCTGCCGATCGAGGTGATGGCCGAACGCGGCGTCGAGACGCTGCGCTACGGCCCGATGAAACCGATGGGGCTGACCAACGCACACAATCCTACGGTGAAGGCCTATGCGGTCGTCCAGCTGCGGCAGGACAATGCGCTGGGCACGCTCTACAATATGGTCGGCTTCCAGACCAAGCTGAAGCACGCCGAGCAGGTGCGCATCTTCCGCACCATTCCGGGCCTGGAGAACGCCGATTTCGCCCGCCTCGGCGGCCTGCACCGCAACACCTACATCAATTCACCGACGCTGCTCGATGCCTCGCTGCAGCTGAAGTCGCGCCCCGGCCTGCGCTTCGCCGGCCAGATCACCGGCTGCGAGGGCTATGTCGAAAGCGCGGCCATCGGCCTGCTCGCCGGCCGCTTCGCCGCTGCGGAAAGGCTCGGCCAGGCACCGTCGCTACCGCCGCTCACCACGGCTTTCGGCGCGCTGCTCAACCACATCACCGGCGGCCACATCGTTTCCGACGACGAACCGGGCAAGCGCTCCTTTCAGCCGATGAACGTCAATTTCGGCCTGTTCCCGCCGGTTGAGGCGGTAAAGACCGAAGGCAAGCGCCTGCGCGGCAAGGACAAGACGGTCGCAAAACGGCACGCCATCACATCGCGCGCCCAAGCCGATTGCCGGCAATGGTTGGGGCTGCCGGCTCCCACGACGCAAGCGGCTGCTGAATAATCTCCCGCTTAATGCGGCCGCACGTCCGCGATCGTCGGCTGCGGCAGCTTAAGCATCGCGCTTGCTGTCGCAAACACCGCATCGGCGATGTGGGAATGGCCTTCCGCTGTAGGGTGGAACGGGCCGCCCAGGCAGACCTCAATCAGGTCGAGCAAGGCCCATTGCGACGGCGGTGGCGGCGTACCGCTCGCCTTGGATTGCACGAACAGACAGATGTCGTTGATGGTGCGGAACCATCGCTCACGCGGCGCATAGGCGCGTGTGTCGCGGGATGCCTTGAAGTCTGCCTCGCGATGGGCCGAAAATGGTTCGAAATCAATCCATGTCTCCCGTCCCGCCCCATCGAGATAGTAGTAGGGCAGCATCAGGCTCTCGGCGGCGGTAACGCCGCCTGACTGCCGTTTTTGAGCACATATGCCGTGCTTCGCGAAAACCTCGCGCTGTGCATCGACGAAATGCCAGTTCCCGGCGCGGGCGGCATCGCGCGTGGCAGGATAAAGAACATTGTTGGCAAAATCGCTTACCGGGCGCAGCGTCGGCACGTCGATCGACAACACGCCACCCGCATTGAAGCCTTCCAGCCTCCCTCGCGGAGTGGCTTCGCCACAGAGCCTTCCATTTTCGTCGAACTCGATCTTCGGGAAGGCAGTCAGGACGACGTTAGGCATTCCACCGTTGGCTACGATCGGAAACGGCGCCAGCGCTTTACGCAGGGCGGCAAAGCGAGCAGGTAACTCCATCGCCCGCTTGCGCGCCACGGTCACATCGTGTGCCTTGGCAACCCGCGCAACGGTTCGGATGACTGAAGCACCAAGTGCCTCAGCGCGTATCTTGGTATTGAGGTTTGCGTATGGCGGCCTCGTTTTGGTCAGAACGTCGACGATGAGCGGTGTAAAGCCGACATCGTTTCCACCGATAGAAACGATCAACATGTCTATCGGTCGCAAAAACCGGCCGGGCTTGCAGTCCAGGAGCTTGGCGCTGCGCAAAATGTGTCCCCGCTCGTCGGTCAGCGGTCTATCAAAACTGACCGTGCGCGTTGCGTGCGCGCGCAGAAGATCATCGCGACACAACTCAATCATCAGACGATCGATCTGCGGCAAATCCCGACGTTGTCGGCCACCGGGCGAAAAGTAGGAATTGCTGACCGTCTCGACGCCGGCATAGGGAAACAACAATCCTTCCGTCACCTCGGCGCCGGAGCAGGCAAAGCCCAGAAATGTCACCGCGCTATGCTTGGGATCGGCAAGGGCGACCTGCAGCGCCGTGCGCAGATGGTAGCTATAGGCCGAACGATGGCATTTGCGGTCGAGCCAACCCGCCGGCACGTTCTGAAAACGGACCGGCAAGGAGTAAGCCGGGACGGATTTGATCGCCTGGGTATCGGGGTCATAGACGAAAGAGAGGTTGAGGTGCTTTCGCTTCGACAACGGATCGATCTCGACCGGCGTGTCAGGATTGCCCTCCCCTGACGAAAAACTGTCGCCGATGCCGGCGATGAGCCGGTCGCGAACCCAGATGGCGGGTTGCGACAGCCTGCTACCGTCGGGCAGATTCACCGACACATCGACACCGCGCGCCGCCTCTGGAATGTCCGGTTCGAAGGGAATGCGCGCCTTCACGATCGCGGTGCAGGGCTGCTCAGCTGTCGCCGAAAGCCGCCCGCGCCCGGCGATGAAGATCGGCCGTGCGGCTTCCCATCGGCACGTACCCGATGGCGCGTCTGTCACTGTGAAGAGCACGGTATGGCCTTGTGGGCGCACATAATCGGTGCGAAGGGCCGTTCCGAAACTGTCGCTGGTACAGGACGAATGCCACTGTTCTCGGCTGTCCCAGCAAGTGGAGCGGCGAAGATTGATGGGATTGGCCCAGCCACGTTCGGGCCGGCCCGCACCTTTTGGATTTGGATAAAGCGTGGTGTCTTGCTTGTACCATTCCCGCAACCAGCGCGGATCGTTGAGCAGCCGCTCCAGGTCGGAAACCGCTGTTGCGGTGAAGGCACCGCCATGCGTTGTCATGACCTCGGCCATGGCCTCGCGCTGCATGTCGAAATCGGTGGTTTCGGTGAAATACCGAAACGGATGCTCCACTCGCCAATCAATGGCCGGCGTCGCGTAAGCCAAAGTCGATGTCAATAAAAACAGGCAAGTGATTACAAGACGAAGCATGATCACCACCATAAAATATGACGGCAAAGCCTAGTACTTGGATTTCATTGTGTCAAATAAACAAAAGATTGCCCTTTACTTACTCCGCCCCCTGCTGACTCTGTGAAAGCGGCAGCCCCGGCTTCCCGGCCTCACATGGATTCCGTCTGACATAGGCAGCCTTAAGGCTCTCCGACGTATCGCGTGAGCCGTCATGGCTCCAGCCTGGCGGCTTGATCAGGTAGTTGATGCGATCACTCAGCGTAAGACCCGGCGCAAACGCATCCTTGAACATGCCGATCCACTCGTGGAACGCCACCTTCAGCGGATTGAAGGTGCCCAGATTCTTGACGATGCCATAGCGCGGCCGGTCCTCCTCCAGTTCCGGCACGAAGGTGCCGAACATGCGGTCCCAGATGATCAGCGTGCCGGCATAATTGGCGTCGAGATAGCGCGGATTGGTGGCGTGGTGGACGCGGTGATGCGAGGGCGTGTTGAAGATGAATTCGAACCAGCCCCACATCTTGCCGATGGTCTCGGTGTGGATCCAGAACTGCCAGACAAGGTTGAAGCCGAAGGTGAAGGCAATCACCGCCGGATGGAAGCCGAGCAGCACCAAAGGCGCCTGCAGCACGAACATGAAGGTGAACAGGCCCGTCCAGCTCTGCCTGAGCGCCGTCGACAGATTGTAGTGCTGGCTGGAGTGATGGTTGACGTGCTCGGCCCACACCCAGCGCACCCGGTGCGCGATGCGGTGATAGACATAGTAGCGCAGATCATCGAGCAGGAAGGCGGCCAGGAACACCCAGACCGACAGGCCGAGATTGAAGAATCGGAACTGCCACAACCACAGCAGCGCCCAGTAGGAGACGACACCGAGCAGCAGCCCGGCGACGACATTGCCGGTGCCCATCATCAGGCTGGTCAGCGTGTCGCGCGTCTCGAACGAGCCTTTGGCGCGGCCGGTGCGCACCAGCCAGAGCTCGATCAGGATGGCCGCGACAAAAAACGGAATGGCCAGCTGGGTGACCTGCGGAAAATCATAGCTGTCCATCACGCGGCCTCCTTGGTGGCATCTGACTGGCGGGCTTCAAGAGCCTTCCGCAAAGCTTGCGCATCACCGGCATTGGCGAAGCGGAAACGGCCGCCCTTCCAGGTAAAGTCCTTCAGCCCCATCAAAATAGTGCTCGTTTCTTCGGAACTGGACACCGAGACGTCCGCAGCGGTGACAATGCGCGTCAAAAAGCAGTCGCCGATGCTGTGGACGATGCCGACGCGCCCTCGTCCAAGGTGCAGGAACGCGGTCTTGGCATCCGCGGTCAGGTGGATTGCTCCAGCCGCTTCATCCGGAAAATCCTCGGCGAAACGGCGAAGCGCCTGATCCGGATCGATCAGCGTGGCCGTCTTGCTGCCGCCGGTGAAATGCACCGCGGCAACCGACAGCGCAATGCCAAGGACGACGATGGCGACCAGAACGGGCAAACTCATGGATTTCCTCCGCGCCGGCCTGTCGTCTTCAGCGACAGTTCCGGCGCGGCCGAATCCTTAGCACGATTGACGTTTACGTCAAAGTGCCGACCAGCCCTTGCTCGCCCGCCGCAACAGCAGCCAGTGCCGGCGCAAGACCGACAGCCGCGCGACGCCGTCGAGCGGCGAATGTCGCGAGCCTTCCATCTTGTCGAGATAGGCGCGCGACAGCGCCAGCGGCAGGAACGCCGGGCGCAACGATGCCGGCAACGCGGCAGCGCCCCGCTCGAAAGCCGAAAGGTGTTCGCGCGCCAGCGCGATCATTGCCGCCACCGCACGCCGCGCTCCGGGCCCGCCATCGCCGGCAACAAACTCTTCCGGCGACGACCCTGCCGCGGCCAGTACGTCGGCGGGAATGAAACACTGCCCGCGCTTGCGGTGCAGCGGCAGCAGAAGCAGCAGGCCGGTCATGGCCTGCGCACAGCCCGCCCTGCCCGCCAGCTCGGCAAAGCGGGGCGCCTCGGCGGGATCGAGCACCATAACCGCAAGCTGGATCAGCGCGGCCGCCGTCTCGCCGCAATAGCCTTCCAGATCGGTGCGCGACGGCATCGGATCGTCATAGAGATCGAAGATGCGTGCTTCGAGCATGTTGTCGAAGGCGAGCTTGGGCAGGCGGTTGGCGGAAATCGTCGCCTTCAGCGCGTCGGCGACGGGATGGCCGATGGCAGCATCCTCATTGTCGGCGGCGATGAGGTCACGCCACCATTGCAGCCGCACCTCGCCCGGCAACGCGTCATGGATGCGGTCGCGGATCCCGGCGATTTCGGCATTGAAAGCGTAAAGCGAAAACAGCGCGTCGCGCTTGTCGGCCGGCGCGTAGAGCACCGTCAGATACCGGTCATGGTCGGCGGCGCGCACCGCATCCATGACGATTTTGGCATTTTCGGACATATCAATCGACGGCGATGAGCGCGGCGGCCACGGCGCGGTCCTCCGCCAGAAGGACGTTGTAGGTCCGCACCGCGGCCCCGGTCGACATAGGGTCGGAGGCAATACCTGCCTCCTTCAGCGCCGCCCGCAGCGCCGCCGGCAATGGCCGCAAATCCTTGCCCATGCCGACCAGCAGGATCTCGACCTTGTCGGCCTCGGCGAGCAGTTTTTCGAAATCCGCCACCGTCAGCGCTGAAGCATCCGCCGGCTCCCAGCCATGGATGCCTGTGGGCAGGCACAGCAGCGAGCCGCGATGCGACATGTCGGCAAAGCGGAACCCGCCATTGCCGTAGGCCTCGATCGGCGCGCGGCCAGGAAAATGCGCCTCGCGGATGACGATGCCTTTGCCGGTCACCACTTTCGTCACCCCTTGGGGGCCGCGCGTCAGGTCGCGACCGCCTTGCCGCCGTTGACCGGCTTCTCCTCGTCGGCCGAAGCCTGGGGCCGCAGCTTGAACAGGATCAGCAGCGGTGCGGCGATGAAGATCGACGAATAGGTGCCGAACACGACGCCGAACAGCATCGCCATCGTGAATGAGCGGATGACTTCGCCGCCGAACAGCACCAGCGCCAGCAAGGCCAGGATCGTCGTCACCGAGGTGAGCGTCGTTCGCGACAGCGTCTCGTTGATGGCGTTGTTCAACAGCTGCGGCAGCGGCATTCGCTTGTATTTTCGCAGATCCTCTCGGACGCGGTCATAAACCACGATCGTATCGTTCAGCGAATAGCCGATGATGGTCAGGATCGCCGCCAGCGACGACTGGTTGAATTCAAGCCCGGTGATAACGAAGAAGCCGAGCGTCATGACCACATCGTGCACCGTCGCCACGATGGCGCCGACCGCGAACTGCCATTCGAACCGGAACCAGACATAGACCAGGATGCCGATCAGCGCGACCAGCATGGCGATGGTGCCTTGCTTGGCCAGTTCTCCGGAAACCGTCGGGCCTACGACCTCGACGCGGCGGAAATCATACTGGTCCTGCAGCTCGCCGCGCACCTTGTCGATGACGGTCTGCTCGGCATTCTCGCCGCCATCCTGCGTGCCGACACGGATCAGCACGTCGTTCGGCGCGCCGAATTGCTGCACCTGCACTTCGCCGATGTTGAGCTCCATCAATCGGCTGCGTATATCGCCGATATTGGCGTCGCCGCTCTTGGACTTGACCTCGATCATCGAGCCGCCCTTGAAGTCGATGCCGTAGTTGATATCGACCGTCATGAACAGCACGACAGACAGCACCGACAGGAAGCTCGACAGCGCGAACGTCCAGCGGCGGATGCCCATGAAGGGGATCTTGGTGCCCGGCGGAATGAAGGTCACCGGCGCCTTCGGCAGTTCCTTCGGACGGGCGCGACGCAGCCAGATCGACACCAGCAGGCGCGTGAAGGTGAAAGCGGTGAAGACGGTGGTCAGGATGCCGATGGCGTAGGTGATGGCAAAGCCCTTCACCGGGCCGGTGCCGAGATAGAACAGCACCACGGTCGCGATCAGCGACGTGACGTTGGAATCGACGATGGTCGCCAGCGCCTTCGAGAAGCCGGTGTCGATCGCCTGGATCACCGAGCGGCCGGCCCGTCGTTCTTCACGGATGCGTTCGTAGATCAGCACGTTGGAATCGACCGCCATGCCGATGGTCAGCACGATACCGGCAATACCGGGCAAGGTCAGCGTCGCCCCGAGCAGTGACAACAGGCCGACGATCATCGCCACGTGCACCGCCAGCGCGATGTTGGCAAGGAAGCCGAGGAAGCCATAGGCGACGAACATGAAGGCAACGACGAGGATCGAACCGATGATGCCGGCGACCTTGCCGGCATGGATCGAATCCTGGCCAAGGCCTGGACCGACAGTGCGTTCCTCGATGACCGTCAGCGTCGCCGGCAGCGCACCGGCGCGCAGAAGCACCGCGAGGTCGTTGGCGCTCTGGGCGGTGAAATTGCCTGATATCTGGCCGGTGCCACCGAGGATCGGTTCACGGATCTGCGGCGCCGAGATCACCTGGTTGTCGAGGATGATGGCGAACAGCTTGCCGACATTCTGCGAGGTCGCCTGGCCGAAGCGGGCGGCGCCCTTCGAATCGAAGCGGAATGAAACCACCGGCTCGTTGTTCTGCGAATTGTAGGTCGCCTGCGCGTCGACGAGGTTTTCGCCCGAAACGATGACGCGGTTTTCGATCAGATACGGAACCGGCGGATCATCCTGCGAATAAAGCACCGAGGAGCCCGCGGGCGGCCGGCCCTTGAGCGCGTCCTGGACCGGCATCGACTGGTCGACCATCTGGAAGGTCAGCTTCGCGGTCTGGCCGAGGATTTCCTTCAGCCGCTGCGGATCCTGCAGGCCTGGCACCTGGACGAGGATGCGGTCATCGCCTTGCCGCTGCACGATCGGCTCGGTGGTGCCGAGTTCGTTGACGCGGCGCTCGACCACTTCGATCGACTGCGCCAATGCGGTCGACGTGCGGTATTTGATGCCGGCGTCGGTGACGGTGAACTTGAGCAGGCCCGGCTCGGAATCATCCAGCGCCATTTCCTGGATGGAGCCGCCGGTGAACAGGCCGGCCGCGACCGGATCGGTCAAGGTCTTCAACGCCTTTTTTGCGGCGTCGAGCTGGGCCGGATCCGTGATGCGGACCTGCAAGGTCCGCCCGGTGCCGGCAAGGCCGGTATAGCCGATCTTGGCGTCACGTAGCAGCGTGCGGATTTCGTCGCGCGTCGTCTCCAGCCGATCCTTGATCAGATCGTTCTGGTTCATCTCCAGCAGAATGTGCGAACCGCCCTGAAGATCGAGGCCGAGCGTCATCTGCCGCTTGGGCACCCAGCTCGGCAGCTGGGCCAACGTGCTGGCGGGGAACAGATTGGGCGCGGCGAGGATCACTGTGATGGCAACGGCCACCCAGATCAGGATCATCTTGAAGCGCGAAAAATACAGCATATGGCGTCGTCCGTCAGAGCGTGTCCGCGGATCGCTCCGCCTGAAATTGGGTTACTTTTTGGCGTTCTGGTTGGCGACCGGTTCGCCCTTGACGCGAACATCGGCGATCGTCGAGCGCAGCGCCGTCACCTTGGTGCCACCGCCGAGGTCGATCTCGAGCTCGTTGTCGTCGATCACCTTCGTCACCTTGCCGACGAAACCGCCGCCGGTGACCACCGTATCGCCGCGACGGACCGCCGCCAGCATCTCGCCGCGCTTCTTCAGCTGCGTGCGCTGCGGGCGGATGATCAGAAAATACATGATCACGAAAATCAGGACAAACGGCAAAATGCTGATGAACATATCGGGAGAGGCGCCGCCAATGCCTTGGGCGTATGCCGGTGTCACGAACATCGAGGTACTCCTGAATTTTGAAAAACAGCCGCCAAACCGAGTGCTGTGGATTTTGGCGGCTTCGTGAAATTTGGCCGGAATATAGTCGGTAAAGTTGTCAATGCAACTGCGCGACCGACCAAATCGGCTGCTTTTCCGGCCTGTTCGCCCGTGTTAGAGCATGATCGCGAAAAGCGAGAGCCGGTTTACAGAAAAGATCACGCTCGAACAAAAGGTTGGGACCGGTTTCGAACCCGACGGATTCGAACGTGTCCCAGCTGCCCACCCCAGGAAACGAGCCAAAAGACCTGAAATGACCGACAGCACCATCGACGCCCTCAACAAGAAACTTGACCGCCTGATCGAGGCTGTCGGCCGCCTCGCCCCGCCGCCGGTGCCGGAAACCGACCTCGCAGAGGCCGAGTGCTTTGTCTGGCAGGCCGATCCCGGCTATCTGGAGCCGGTGCGCAAGGTCAACCGCGTCGACATCGGCCTGATCCGCGGCGTCGACCGTGTCCGCGACATCCTGGTCGACAACACAGAGCGCTTCGCCGCCGGCTTTGCCGCCAACAATGTGCTGTTGTGGGGCGCGCGCGGCATGGGCAAATCGTCGCTGGTCAAGGCTGTGCACGCCGAGATCAACGCCAGGGCCAAATCCGACCTGCCGCTCAAGCTGATCGAAATCCACCGTGAGGATATCGACACGCTGCCGAAGCTGATGGGTCTGCTGAAGGCCGCGCCCTTCCGCGTGATCCTGTTCTGCGACGACCTGTCCTTCGATCATGACGACACCTCCTACAAGTCGCTGAAGGCAGCGCTCGAAGGCGGCGTCGAGGGCCGCCCGGCCAATGTCATCTTCTACGCCACCTCGAACCGGCGCCATCTGTTGCCGCGCGACATGATCGACAATGAGCGCTCGACCGCCATCAACCCGTCCGAAGCGGTCGAGGAGAAGGTCTCGTTGTCCGATCGGTTCGGGCTTTGGCTCGGCTTCCACAAATGTTCGCAGGACGAGTATCTCGAGATGATCAACGGCTATGCCAGCCATCACGGCCTCGACATCGACCCCGAGCAGTTGCGTGCCGAGGCGCTGGAGTGGGCGACGACACGCGGCAGCCGCTCGGGCCGCGTCGCCTGGCAGTTCACGCAGGATCTGGCCGGCCGGCTTGGCAAGCAGCTCAAGGATTGAGGCGTGTCACTTGGGCGGCTGCGCCCGCCGCACGTCGCGCGGCGTCTGGCCGATCTCGCGGCGCATCCAATGCGCCAGATGTGACTGGTGCGCAAAGCCCGTCAACTCCGCAACCTCGCTGGTGCTGAGATCGCCTTGCCGCAGCAGGAGGCGCGCGCGTTCGACGCGGCGTCGCAACACGTAGCGGTGCAGGGTGACGCCCGTCGCCACCTTGAACCATGTCCGCAAGTGCGAGCTGCTCGCGCCGGCAACCCGGGCCAGTCGATCGATCGAGAGCGGCTCGTGGAGAGCGGTCTCAATGTGCTCCAGCACGCGCTTGAGCTGGACATCCGGCAAGCGGTTCGTTCGATTGATGTCTATATCATCCAGGCTGAGCAGCCTGACCGCGAGCGCGGCGCCAATGCTGTCTGCAAACAAAGAGCCACTCGGCGCGCCTGCATCGAGGTCGCTATGCAGTGCGCGAGCGAGATGTTCGATGCGCTGGTCACGAAGCAGATGGCGGGTGTCGAGCCGCGATACCGACCCCCTGCCGCCAAGTTCTGCCGCCACCCTTTCCATCAAGGCTGGCTGCAAGACGATCTCGACCGTATCGAACGGAGTTTCAGCCTCGAAACCGCCCTCCTCGCCGGCCGGCACCAGGTCGATATCGCCGGCGCGCCTGACGAAATAACGCCCGACCTGATTGCAGTAGGAGCGTGTCGCCGCGCTTGCGTGGACCATGATGCGATGGTGCGGCGCCCGCGACAGGCGGTGGACACCCGCATCGATATGCCGGGAGATCATCGCCACGTCGGATAGGGATCGGGCCGGAGCGGATTGTGGACGCATGCTCTCTCGATTCGTGGCGAAACCTGCTCAAGATTTGGCAATTCCCGCGCGATTTTCAATGCCGCGAAGCTGTACGCACGCCTCTCCATCAAGCTTGGAAGAGAGGTTGCCATGAGTTTCTATGTTGTCGTCGGCGCGGGCCCGGTTGGTCGCGAGACCGCGCGTCTTCTTGGTGAAGAAGGACATGAAGTCGTTCTCACCAGCCGAAGCATCGGTTCGAACGTTTTGCCGAACGTGCGGACCATACAGGCCGATGCCACGGATGCCTCGGAACTGTCGCGAATCTGCCGAGGCGCCGACGCCATCTTCATGTGCGCCATGGCGGCATATGATCGCTGGCCGACCGACTTTTTCCCCATCATCGACGGCACCGTGCGCGCGGCCGAAGCGGTCGGCGCCAAGCTCATCGTGCTCGGAAACCTCTATGGTTATGGAGAAAACGCCGATAGCCCGCTTCGCTGCGATCTGCCCCTGAACCCGACTTCGAGGAAGGGAACCGCCAGGACGATCATGTGGCAGCGGGCGGTTCGTGCCGACGTGCCGGCGCTCGAAATACGCTCCAGCGACTATCTCGGACATGGCGCGATCAGCTATTTCTCGCTGATCGCCCTGCCCTCCATCATCGACGGCAAGCCTACCGCCTTCATCGGAGACCTCGACGCAACCCACGCATGGACCTTCACCAGGGACGTCGCGCGCACACTGGTCGCGGCGGCCAGCTACAAGGGTGAATGGGACCGGGCATTTCACGTTCCCTCGCAATACGCCTCACCCCGGGAACTCATCCAGAAAACCGCGGCGATGCTCGCACGAGAGGTTTCGGGGATACGTTCCTATTCCGCCTCCGAGATGGAATCCCTGGGCATGCATGAGGCTGTCGAGATGAGCTACCTCTTCGAGAGCCCCTTGCTGGTCGACGCCTTCGACACCGAGGCGCTACTGGGCGTCAAAGCCAGCAGCCTCGAGGAGATGATCGCCGACACGCTCCGCGATCATCTGTGAACCGGGCGGGCGGGCTTTTGCACAAACTGAAAAAGCCCGCTCCTTGCGGAACGGGCTGAGCCGGCGGGCCGGACTGGAGGTCAGACGGACCGCAAATCGCGTTTTTTGTTCTATTCGAGATAGGTCGAGGGATCGACCGGCGCCGAGTTCTTGCGCACTTCGAAGTGCAGCTTCGGCGAGTCCGTCGTGCCGCTCATGCCCGAGAGCGCGATCTCCTGGCCGCGCTTGACCTTCTGGCCGCGCTGCACCTCGATCGAGCTGGCATGACCGTAGACGGTGACCAGGCCGTTCTCGTGGCGCACCAGCACCGTATTGCCGAATTCCTTGAGCCCGTCGCCGGCGTAGATGACGACGCCATTCTCGGCCGCCTTGATCGGCGTGCCCGAGGGCACGGCGATGTCGACGCCGTCCTTGCCGGACCCGAAACCGGAGATCACCCGGCCGCGCACAGGCCAGCGCATCTTGCCGATACCCGTGGCATCGGGCGCCACCGCTTCGTCGTCCTCGGCCTGCTGGATAACCTTCGCGTCCTTCTTCGGCGGCGTGTAGGACGCCAGCGTTTCCGACGGGGTGGTCTTTGCCGGAGGCTGCGTGGTTGCAGTGGTCACCGGGTCGACCTTCGCCGGCTTGGCACTGGCGACCGTGGCGGTTCCGCCGGCCGGTACCTTCAGGGTCTGGCCGATCTTGAGCAAGCCTTCCTTCATGCCGTTGGCCTGCTTCAGCGCAACGACGCCGACGCCGGTCTTCCTGGCGATCGAGGACATCGTGTCACCCGACTGGACCGTATAGGTGCCGGGGGCGCCAGTTGCCTTGGCGACCTGCGCCGGCTTGGGCTCCTTGGGCTGGCTCGCGGCGGCCGAAGCATCGACCTGCGCGGCGGCCTTGCCCTCCTTGAGCTTGGGCTGCTGCGGCAGGACGGCGACCTTGTCCGGCGCGGTGGCCGGCAAATCGTGCTTGCCCTCCTTCGCGGGCCCGTCCTTCAACTGCTTGGCGTCGGCGACCTTCGGCTCGGCCTTGCTCGAATAGGCATAGGCCGGGATGACGATCTTCTGGCCGGTCTTCAGCCCCTTGGTCGGGCTGAGACCATTCACCTTCATGATGACATCGGCCGGCACCTTGTAATGTGCGGCCAGGCCGGAAATGGTCTCACCGTCCCTGACGACGATTTCGGTCGCGTGCGGCCTGCCCGCCTCGGCCACCTTCGGCGCGTCGGCCATCTTGGGCGCATCAGGTTGGGCATTCTTGAACGGCTTGGCGGCCGGTTCGACAGTGCCGGTCGTCGTCCTGTCGACATGAGGAGCAGGTCGAACCATGGCGGGAGCCGATGCGACACGCACCGGATTGGCGGCAGGCGCGAGCGCCGGCGCGGACTGCGCCTGGGCTGATGCGGGCGGCGGCAAAGGCCGGCTCGAAACCGGTTCGAGGCTGGAGCGGCTGACCGATTGCGTGTGGCTGCCGTCGAGCGGCGCGGCCGAAACATCGCCCGGATAGGGCTGCGCGGCATCCTGCTTGTTGATGATGGCGCGCTGGTTGTTGGTCGAGGAAGTGAAGACGTCGTCGACACTGTTGAACCGCGAAGCCTGGGAACTGCACCCGGCGGCCGCGCCTGCAATCATGAGAACAGCGCAGCCCCGCGCCAGATTGCGACTGTTTGCCTTCAAAACACTGAGTTGCATCGCACTAACCCGCACAAACGCTGCACCAACTGAGACAGGATTAAAGCGCGTTAATGTTACCGGGCGGTTAACCCATTAGAATCCGACGAAAATTTTCTTAAAACATTTGGGGATAGCTGGCGGCAGGGATCATCAGGTCGAACAGGTGTTCGACCGCGAACCAATACTGTGCCGAAAACTAGATGATCGCCGCGACGCTGCGCAGGATCGGCTGCAGCCGCACGAGGCCGATATCCTCGCGCTCGAAACGGCTTCCGACCTTGGTGAGCTTGGCAAGCACCTGCTCGCCCTCCTCCGGCCCGATCGGCGCGATGACGATGCCACCGCTCGACAGCTGGTCGAGCAGGAAGCGCGGCAGGCTGTCGAAGGCGGCCCAGGCGACGATGCGGTCGAACGGCCCTTCGGCAGGCAGGCCGCCGGAGCCGTCAGCCTGGCGCACGATGACATTGCCGATGCCCAGCGCCTCAAAGCGCTGCCTGGCTTGCTCCACCAGCGTCTTGTAGCGGTCGATGGTGACGATCCGCGCCGCCAGCCGCGACATCACCGCCGCCGTATAACCGGAGCCGGTGCCGATCTCGAGCACGCGGTTTCCCGATTCGATGGCAAGGGCCGCGATCACCGCCGCCTGCATGTCGGCGCCTTCGATCGCCTCGCCGCATTCGATCGGCAGCATGCGGTCGGACCAGGCGAGCTGGTGGAAGTGGGCCGCCAGGAAGCCGCGCCGCGGCGTTGCCTCGAAAGCCGCGATCAGCGCCTTCGGCACGGTGCCCCTGCCGCGCAGGCGCAACAGGAAAGCGGCAAATCCTTCGCGGTCATCGATTGGCAGGTTCATGCAAGCGCCTTGCTCAGCTGGTCACGGATCTCATGCGCGGTGAGGTCGAGCTGCAACGGCGTCACCGACACCAGACGGTTGCGCAGCGCATGGAGGTCGGTGCCTTGCTTGCCCTCGACCGGCTCGCGGCCGAAGCGCAACCAATAGTAAGGCAGGCCGCGCCCGTCGCGGCGCTCGTCGACCCACAGGCTGTGCACGAGTTTGCCTTGCATGGTGACCACCGTGCCGGCGACCTCTTCGGGAAGGCAGTTCGGAAAATTGACGTTGAGCAGCACGCCGTCCGGGAGCGGCGTCGCAACGAGCTTCTTCAGCAGCGCCGGCGCCAGCGCCTCGGTGGTCTCGTAGGGGACGATGCGGTCCTCGCCGACATACGAATAGCCCTGGCTGAGGGCGATCGAACGGATACCGAGCAGCGCGCCTTCCATGGCGCCGGCGACGGTTCCCGAATAGGTCACGTCATCGGCGATGTTGGCGCCGGAATTGATGCCGGACAGGATCAGGTCGGGCGCGCCGGGCAGGATCTTCTTGACGCCCATGATGACGCAATCGGTCGGCGTGCCGCGCACGGCAAAATGCTTCTCGCCGATCTTGCGCAGCCGCAACGGCTCCGAGATCGACAGCGAATGCGCGTAACCGGACTGGTCCTGCTCCGGCGCCACCACCCAGACATCGTCGGACAGCGTACGGGCGACGCGTTCGAGCGACGCCAGCCCCTCGGCATGAATGCCGTCGTCATTGGTCAGAAGAATGCGCATTACTTCGCTTCGATCTTTGCCAGACCGCCCATGTAAGGCCGCAGCACTTCAGGAATCGTTACGCTGCCGTCTTCGTTCTGGTAGTTTTCGATGACGGCAATCAGCGCGCGGCCGACGGCGGTGCCCGAGCCGTTGAGCGTATGGACGAAGCGGTTGCCCTTGCCGTCCTTGTCCTTGTAACGGGCGTCCATGCGGCGCGCCTGGAAATCGCCGCAGACCGAGCAGGACGAGATTTCGCGATAGGCGTTCTGGCCGGGCAGCCAGACCTCGATGTCGTAGGTCTTGCGCGCGCCAAAGCCCATGTCGCCGGTGCACAGCACCATGGTGCGGAACGGCAATTCGAGCCGCTTCAGCACTTGCTCGGCACACTCAGTCATCCGCTCATGCTCGGCGAGCGAGGAGTCCTGGTCGGTGATCGACACCAGCTCGACCTTGTAGAACTGGTGCTGGCGCAGCATGCCGCGCGTGTCGCGCCCACCTGAGCCTGCCTCCGAACGGAAACACGGCGTCAGCGCGGTATAGCGCAGCGGCAGTTTTTCATGCGCGGTGATTTCCTCGCGCACCAGGTTGGTGAGCGGCACTTCGGCGGTGGGGATCAGGCCAAGCCTGCCCTCCCCGTGCGGCGTGAAGAACAGGTCCTCCTCGAATTTCGGCAGCTGGTTGGTGCCGAAAAGCACCTCATCGCGCACCATCAGCGGCGGAATCACTTCCTCATAGCCATGCTCGGTCGTGTGCAGGTCGAGCATGAACTGGCCGATTGCGCGTTCCATCCGCGCCAGGCCGCTCTTCAGCACGGTGAAGCGTGAGCCCGACAGCTTCGCCGCGCGCTCGAAATCCATCATGCCGAGCGCTTCGCCAACTTCGAAATGCTCCTTCACCCAGTTCGGCCGCGTGGGCACCTTGCCGACGATGTGTTTGACGACATTGTCGTGTTCGTCCTTGCCGACAGGCACGTCGTCGAGCGGCACATTGGGCAGCACCGCAAGCGCGTCGTTCAGCGCCTTGTCGAGCTCGCGTTCGCGCGCCTCGCCATTCTGGATGAAGGTTTTTATATCGCCGACTTCGGCCTTCAATTTTTCGGCAAGGGCGGCGTCGCCCGAACGCATGGCGTTGCCGATCTCCTTCGAGGCGGCGTTGCGGCGCTCCTGCTTGGTCTGCAGCTCGGTGACGTGTTCGCGCCGCGCCTCATCCCTGGCGATCAAATCATCGACCGTGGACTGCGCCTCAGCCGTCGACCACGAGCGCTTGGCCAGCGCCTCGACTAGGGCCTTCGGGTTGTCGCGAATCCATTTGATGTCAAGCATGGTTTTTACGTCCTCAAAGCTAGGCTAGAGGGGCGTAAACCGCATCCTTGATCGATGCAAGATGAGGCTGGGCGGCGGTTGTCGTTTTCCGCCGCTGCTGACGGCTTACGAGGCAGCCGGCGCCGGCGGCTCGTCCGGCGTCTTGTCCGCCACGGTCTCCCCGGCTTCCTGCTTCTCGCGCGCAAGGCGCTCGCGCTCCTGGCTGCGCTCGATCCACCGCGCGGCCCAGATGGCGACCTCGTAGAGCAGGATGGTCGGGATGGCCAAACCGATCTGGCTCATCGGGTCGGGGGGCGTCAGCACGGCGGCGACGACGAAGGCGATGACGATCGCCCATTTGCGCTTCTCGGCCAGCGCCTTGGACGACAGCATGCCGACGCGCGTCATCAGGCTGGTCACCACCGGCAGCTGGAACACCAGGCCGAAGGAGAAGATCAGCGTCATGATCAGGCTGAGATATTCCGACACTTTCGGCAGCAGCGAAATCTGCACCTGATCGTCCGTGCCGGCCTGCTGCATGGCGAGGAAGAACCACATCACCATCGGGGTGAAGAAGAAATAGACCAGTGAGGCGCCCATCAGGAACAGGATGGGCGATGCGATCAGGAACGGCAGGAAGGCGTTGCGCTCGTTCTTGTAGAGACCGGGCGCGATGAATTTGTAGATCTGCGTGGCGATCAGCGGAAAGGCGATGACCATGCCGCCGAACATGGCGAGCTTGACCTGCGTGAAGAAGAATTCCTGCGGCGCGGTGTAGATCAGCTCGACCTTGTGCGGATCGAGACCCGCCCACTTGGTCGCCCATTTGAAGGGAACGACCAGAAGGTTGAACAGCTTCTTGGCAAAGAAGAAGCACACCAGGAAGGCGACGAAAAAGCCGCCGAGCGACCAGATCAGCCGCCGGCGCAGCTCGATGAGATGCTCGATCAGCGGCGCCGACGATTTTTCGATCTCGTCCTTTTCCTTGTCCGAAACGCTCACTTGGCGGCTCCAGCCGTCTTCTTGGCCGCCGGCTTCTTCACTGGCGCGGGTTTCGGTTCGGCTTTCGCCATGGTCTTTCCAGCAGTCGCCTTGGCAGCGGTATTCTTCACTGAGCCGGCGGCAGGCTTTGCTGCCGACGCCTTCGCAGGCGTCTTGGACGCGGATGCGGCTTTTGCCGTCGCCACCGGCGCGGCCTTTGCCGTCGCCGCCTTCGCCGGGGCCTTGGCCGGAGCCTTTGCTGTCGGCGAGGCCTTGGCCGCCTTCTTCGCGGCAGATGCCTTCGGCGCCACGGCAGGTTCCGTGGAGGCCGTCACCACCGATTCATCGGTCATGGCCGGGAAAATCGGCGTCGGCGCTGCGGCTCCCGCCGCAATGACGCCAGGCATTTCCGTTGCGCCGTTCTTCAACGGCTCGGCCGCCTGTGGCGTCGAAGCGGCGGGCGTTGCCGGGTCGGCGGCTGGCTTCGGCTTCATCGCCTGGTCGACGCCGGCGCGCACATCGGCGGCCGCCTGCTCGAACGGATTGAGCTGTTTCCTGATCTCGGCAACGGGGCTCAAGCCCCTGAGTTCGTCGACCGACTTCTTGACGTCGTCGAGTTCGGCTTCCTTCAGCGCTTCGTTGAACTGTTTCTGGAAGTCGGCGGCCATCGAGCGCAGCTTCGCCGTCGTGCGGCCGAAGGTGCGCAGCATATTGGGCAAATCCTTCGGCCCGACGACCACGATCATGACGATCGCGATCACCAGCATTTCGGTCCAGCCGACTTCAAACATGGCACTCTGTTCCGACTAGAACTTTTTGGCTCAGCTCTTGCTGGCTTTTTCCTTCACGGCCGAAACGGTCTCGTCGGCACGGTGTTCGACGGTGCGCTTGTCGTCGGCGACGTCGTCGTCCGCCATGCCCTTCTTGAAGCTCTTGATGCCTTTGGCCATGTCGCCCATCAGCTCGGGAATCTTGCCGCGGCCGAAAACCAGCAGCACGATCACCAGCACGATCATCCAGTGCCAAATCGAAAATGAACCCATAGCAAATCTCTCTCGAATGTTTTCCCTGGCGATGATCTATGCGTTTTCGCGTTGGGATTCAAACACAACAGCGACAGAGTTTATGAAAGGGTGACGGATGTCACGCTTTTTCGACTCGCTGGCCCGCTACCAATCGGCGCATCTACGACCTATCGGAGCGCTTGGACAGAGGCCGGCAGGTCAATCTTCCGTGACGCGCGGCGTCAGCAGGCCGAGTTCCTCGAGATCGATGTCAGTCAGCGGATCCTCGTCCTCGGTCAGCACGTCGGGGTCGGCCGGCGGCTGGGGGATGGAGAAATTCGACGGCATGCGCCCCGAGAGCAGGCCCGCCCCCTTCAGTTCTTCCATTCCGGGAAGATCGCGGATTTCCTCGAGTGCGAAATGGTCGAGGAAGGTTTCGGTGGTGCCATAGGTGACGGGACGACCGGGCGTCTTGCGGCGGCCGCGCATGCGCACCCATTCCGTCTCGAGCAGCGTGTCCAGCGTGCCCTTCGACGTCTCGACACCGCGGATGTCCTCGATCTCGGCGCGCGTCACCGGTTGGTGATAGGCGATGATCGCCAGCACCTCGAGCGCCGCGCGCGAAAGCTTGCGCTGCTGCACCGTGTCGCGGCTCATCAGGAAGGCGAGGTCACCGGCGGTGCGGAACGCCCAGGCGCCGCCGACCCGCACCAGATTGACGCCGCGCCGGGCATAGACCTGCTGCAACTCGGCCATCGCCAGGGCAACGTTGATGCCGTCGGGCAGGCGCGCGGCAAGCTGCTTTTCGCTGACGGGTTCGGCGCTGGCGAACACGATGGCCTCGGCCATGCGCACGGCCTCCGCCATATGCAGGCGCTCGGCCGGATTCTGCACCGGGTTCTCGGCCGAGGTCTGGTCGAGTTCGCCTTCCAGTTCATCGTCCACCTTGAACGGGATAACCGAAGCGTTGGCGCGTTCGCTCATGATGCCACCTCGACTGCCTTGATTGCCGGAGCGCGGTGATCGCGCAGATAGATCGGCGCGAACACCTCGTCCTGCCGCAGATCCATCTTGCGCTCGCGCACCAGTTCCAGTGTCGCCGCGAACGAGCTGGCGATCGCCGTACGCCGCTCTTCCGGGCTGGTCATGTATTGGATGAGGAAGCTGTCCAGGGCGGTCCAGTCACGCAGCGAGCCGATCAGCCGGGTCAGGATGTCGCGCGCGTCCTTGAGCGACCACACGCCTCGTCTGGCGATCGTCACATTGGTGATCGCCTGCTTCTGCCGCTGCTGGGCATAGGCGGTCAGGAGATCGTAGAGCGACGCCGAATAGGCGTTGCGCTTCTCGATGATGACCATTTCGGGCATGCCGCGCGCGAACACGTCGCGCCCGAGCCGGTTGCGGTTGACCAGGCGCGCCGCCGCATCGCGCATGGCTTCCAGCCGCTTCAGCCGGAATTGCAGCACGGCCGCCAGTTCCTCGCCGCTTTCGCCCTCTTCACCTGGCTGCTTGGGGATCAACAGCTTCGACTTGAGGAAGGCGAGCCACGCCGCCATCACCAGATAGTCGGCCGCAAGTTCGAGCCGCAGCGCCCTCGCCGTCTCGACAAACGCCAGATACTGCTCGACCAGCGCCAGGATGGAGATGCGCGCCAGGTCGACCTTCTGGGTGCGGGCAAGGTGCAGGAGCAGATCGAGCGGGCCTTCGAAACCGGCCACGTCGACGACCAGCGACGGGTCGCCGGTGACGCGTGAATCGTCATTCTCGGCCCACAGACGGTCCATCGGTGCGGCCTTCGCGGCCTTGCTTTCCAATGTTTCCGCCACTGCCTTTGTCACTTTCCTTGGTTAGGCCACCGCATCGAAATAGGTGGCAAATTCAGCGCGTATCTCGGTTTCCTCGGCCGCGTCGCGTTTCCTTATATAGGTCAGCGCCCGCTTTGCACGCTCCAGCGACTTGCCCTCAAGCCCCGTGGTGCGCGACGCAATGCCCGCCATCTCCTCGAAAACGCCGTTGCAGTGAAGGACCAGATCGCAGCCCGCCGCAAGGATCGACGCCGCCTTTGTCGGGAAATCCCCAGAAAGTGCCTTCATCGAGGTGTCGTCGCTCATCAGGAGCCCGTCAAAGCCGATGTCGCGGCGGATGATCTCGTCGATGACCTTGCCTGACGTCGTCGCCGGGTTCTTGGGATCGATGGCGCTGTAGACCACATGCGCCGTCATCGCCATCGGCAGGTCGTTGAGCTCCCTGAACGGGGCAAAGTCATGTCGTTGCAGATCGCTGAGCGAGGCATCGACCGTTGGCAGTTCGAAATGCGTGTCGGCAAAGGCCCTGCCATGACCGGGGATGTGCTTCATCACAGGCAGCACGCCGCCCGACATCAGCCCTTCAGCAGCGGCCCGGCCGAGTTCGATGACCGCGCGCGGCTCCTTGCCGTAGGCGCGCGCGCCGATGACGTCGCTGGCGCCTTCGATCGGCACGTCGAGCACCGGCAGGCAATCCGCGGTGATGCCATAGCGCAGCAAGTCGAAGGCGTGCAGGCGCGCCATCAGCCAGGCAGCACGGGCGCCGGCGTCATGATCGTCGCGCCACAGCGCGCCAAGCGCCCCGCCCGCCGGATAGTTCGGCGCCAGCGGCGGCCGCAGGCGTTGCACCCGGCCACCTTCCTGGTCGATGAACACCAGCGCGTCCGGCCGCCCGATGCAGTCGCGCATCTCGGCGACGAGATCGCGGATCTGCTCGGTCTCGCCGATGTTGCGGGCAAACAGGATGAAGGCCCACGGGCATTCATTGCGATAGAAATTGATTTCTTCGCGGGTGAGCGATTTCCCGGCGCAGCCGAGGATCATGGATTTTGATTCGGTCATATCAGGAGTCTAGGGCTTCACGCGGTCAAAGGGAATCGTCTCGGGAAACATGCGTCAAACCACGGGATATGCTTCCACATGAAAAAGTCAGGCATGTGAAAGGTCAGGCACATGAAAAAGCCGGCGCGACCTTGGGCCGCGCCGGCTTTGAACAGTTGAACGTCGTCTAGCGCGAGACGAAGCAGTTGCCGCCGGCAGCCTTGTAGCTGGTGCACAGATTAATGGCATCGTTGCGCGACTGGGCAACGACCCGGACGCGGTAGAACGTGCCCTTGCCGGCAATCTCGGCCTTGACGATGTTGGCGGTGCGGCCGGCAAGCACGCTGCCATAGCGGCGTTGCAGATCCTGGTAGGTCGACTGGGCGCTTTCCACCGTCGGCTGCGAAGCAACCTGCATCGACCACGAACCGCTACCGGTCGCCGTCGTTGCCGGGTCGATGGACGCGACCTGGTCGGGCTTGACCTCGCCGACGACATCGACCGGCTGGTCGGACGGACGCTGCGGCGCGATCGCAACCTTGGCCGGCGTGTTGGCCGACTGCGCCTTGGCCGGTTTGGCCGCCGGCTTGAGGGCCGGTTCATCGCCCGACTGGGCCACGGCGGGCGCAACCGTGCCGGTCTGGTCTGCATCGGCCTGCGCCGACGGTGCAGCGACATGCTGCGGCGCCGGATCGCTCGGCTCGGCGGCCGCCACCTGCGGTGCGGCCGGCGTCGGATCCTCACGCGGCACCAGCGAGCCATCCGATTTGACCACCATCGTCCTCACCTTGCGCGGCGCGACGGCGACGACATCGTTGTTGGTGCCCTTGTCGGTATCCTGCAGCACCTGCGCGATGCGGTCCTCGGACTTGGGCGCGGGCGCCGCATTGTCAGCCTGGGTTGCATTGTCGGCCGGAGCCGTATTGCCAGCCGGCGCGGCACTTGCGGTCGGCGCGGCATTGCCGTCATCACCAACGGTAGCACCCTGGCCAGCGGAAAGATCGATGGCGCGGGCCGGGTCCTTGGCCTGCACATCCACAGGGACCTCGGTGTTGGTGACAAGCTTCTGCTGCACCGGCTCGGCCGGCTTCGCGCCCTTGACCACCGCGTCGTAGACCTTGTTGTCCTGGTTCGGCACCACGGTGCCGCCCGGATTTTCCGGCTTGACCTTGATCGGCGAATTGTCAGCCTTGACGATGACAGGCGCTTCGCTGCCGCCCTTGCCGCCGAAGGACAGGGCAAAGGCGCCAAGGCCGCCCGCGACGGCCACGGCACCGACGATCGCGGCGATAAACAGGCCGCGGCGGCCCGACGGCCTGGCGGCTTCCCGCTCGCCGAGACCCGGAACGGCCATTGCTTCGTCCAGCTCGGGATCATAGTCGAGCTCATCGACGGTGAAATCGTCCGCCTGCGAGACCGGCTGGCTGCCGGGCAGATTGTCGAGATCGAAGCCATCGGCGGCATCGGCATAGCCGGTGTTTGCTGCGGCACGCGCGGGCATTTCCGCCGGCCGAGCCGCATAGGTCCGCGCTTCCGGCTGATAGGCCGGTTTGACCCCGTCATATGCCGGTTTGGGTTCTTCATAGGCCGGCGCCTGATAGCCCTGATTGAACCCGCCATTGAAGGCTTCATCGGCATAGGCAGCGCTGCTTGCGGGCGCGGCTGGAGCAGGCGCGACCTCCACCGAATTCATTTCCGTCAGCAGGCTGGCGAACTCGGCGTCGAGGTCGTCATAACCTGTTGCCGCCGGCTCATCTTCCTCGAAATGCAGTTCCGGAATGTCGAGATCATCTGCCAGCGCCACGACGCGCTCCGGCACATCGACCGTTTCGACATCAGGCACCTCTTCGTAGCGCGAGGACTGGCGCGGCTGCGGTGCGGATACCGGCGCTGCATAGGGAGCTGCCGCAACCGGCTCAGGCGCGCGGTAGGACGGCACAACGGCCACCGCAGGGGCAACATCAGGCTCGGCGGGCCTGGCCGCCATCGAAGCGGACGGCTGCGCGGCGAATGCCGGCTGCTGGGGAACCGGTGTCACGCGGCTCCACGAACGGGTCGGCTCGGTCGGCGCGGAGCGCTCGGCCAGCCAATCGAGGGAATCGGCCTGATCCTGGCGGGAAGCTGCCTCGTCGCGCGGATCGAGATTGCTGGCCAAGGCCGCATCGAACGCATCATCGTCGAAATCGATGCCGCCATGATCGGCGGCGTCCGCACCCATATCCTGGCCCTGAAGCTCATCGAGCAGCAGATCGTCGAGATCGGCATCGGCAGCGGCGCTGGAGGCATGCAGATCCTCGGTCGCCTGTTCGTCGAGATCCCAGTCGAGATCGCCGACAAGATCGGCAGGTTCCTCGGCGGCTTTTGCAGGCGCGGCAGCATATGGGGCAGCATACGGCTGAACCGGAGCGGCAACCGGCTGAGCGACAACGGGCTGAGCGGCGACAGGCTGTGCCACGACAGGTTCCTTGGCCGACGGCTGCGTGCGTGCCGTCATGGCACCGAGAAGCGCGTTCAACTCGTCTTCGAGGCTGCGTTCGTCCGCCACGGGGGCCGGCGCAGCCTCGGCCATGATGGCTGCGGGCGTTGCCGGAGCCATCGGCTGGACCGGGGCCGCCGCAACCTCGTCGACCGGCTCTTCCGCAGGCTCGGCGAACGCGTCGTCCAGGTTTTGATCAAAATCATCTTCCGAAGCGGCTTCGGGGCTTGAGAACTCGCCACTCGCATCCATGGCATCGGCGAGCACTTCGTGCGGTTCCACCGCATCAAAGGCCACCGGCTCATCCGCATGAACGTCGAAATCCATATCGACATCGGCCATGGCGGCCTCGAAGCGACCGTCGAAATCGTCGTCGGAAATCGCCTCAGCCTCGTGCGCGGCGGCCAGCGCCGGCTCGGGATAGTCGACCGCGACCGCAGCCGCAGGGCGCAGATCAGCCGAATGGCCGTCCAGCATCAGCTCGTCTTCGAGCGAAAACGCGGCCGCATCGTGGAATTCGTGCTCGGGGGCCGGCTCGGCAGCCATCGGCACTTCGGCAACGGCATGCTGGGCCTCGACGGCCTCGTCCTCGACGGCATGGTCCTCGATGTGGAAGTCCTGATCGAGCGACGCGGCAAGTTCGTCATCCATCCGCAGATCGTCCTCGAAGGGCGAAACGTCCTCGAGCGAACTGGCAACGGCATTGTCGAAATCAGCGTCGAAGGCGGGCTCGACGGATGGCGCGGCTTCGGCAGCGCCGGTATCGGCATGGCCGGCAACGAGCCCCTGCTCGTCGGCACCCGTGAAGTCCAGATGGAAATCGTCGTCTAGCGACAACGCAAGGTCGTCGTCCTGCGCCGGAGCGGCCGCCGTTTCGAATGCCGGCTCATGAGCCTCGACAACCGGAGTCGCCACGCTGTCGCCAGCGTCGAACTCGCCCATCAGCTCCTTTTCGAGGTCGATGTCGAAATCGTCCTCTTGCACGGGCTGGCTGGCGGCAGCGACCTGCGGTTCGACCCGCGCCTGCTGCTTGACCGGCTGGCGTGGGTCGAATCCCATGATCCTGGTCAGTTCCGCGAACGGATCATCGTCAGCGATGTCGTTGTTGTCGGCTACTCTCAGCTGGGTTCTGTCTGCCATTATTGTTCCCGAACTCGCACTCATTCGGACGCCATGGACGTCGCGCAGGGTTGGCCCTTACCAGCGCAATGTGGGCAAAAGGTGACAGGTTATTTAGTCAAACCTAACGCATTTCGGTGGGCGCAGCGGCCCCGATCAGCGTCAGGCCGGACGTCAGAACGTCCGAAACAGCCTGCACCAGCCCTAGTCTGGCATGCGTCAATTGTCGGTCGTTAACCTTAACAAAACGTAAGTCCGGATTATCCGTGCCCCGGTTCCAGTGTCCGTGGAAACTGGAAGCCAGATCGTAGAGATAAAATGCCAGCCTATGCGGCTCCAGCGCAAGAGCGGCGGACTCGATCAGGCGCGGATATTCGGCGAGCTTGCGGATCAGGCCGATTTCGCCTTCGTCGGTCAGCGAAGCCGCGGCGGCAGCCAGGCTTTTGCGATCGAAATTCGCCTCGCCCAATTGTTCGCTTGCCTGCCGGAACACCGAATGGCAGCGCGCCGAAGCGTACTGCACGTAAAACACCGGATTGTCCTTGGACTGCTCGGTGACCTTGGCGAAATCGAAATCGAGCGGCGCATCGCTCTTGCGATATAGCATCATGAAGCGGATGGCGTCGCGGCCAACCTCCTCCACCACTTCCCGAAGCGTGACAAAATCGCCGGACCGCTTCGACATGCGAACGGGCTCGCCATCGCGAAACAGCTTGACCAGATTGCACAACAGGACGGTAAGCTTCACCTCGTCGCCGGCAATAGCCCGCGCCAGCGCTTCCAGCCGCTTGACGTAGCCGCCATGGTCGGCGCCAAGCACGTAGATCAGGTCGACGAAGCCGCGATCGACCTTGTCCTTCAGATACGCCACGTCGGCGGCGAAATAGGTGAACGCGCCGTCGGACTTGACCAGCGCCCGGTCCATGTCATCGCCAACCGCGGTCGAACGGAACAGCGTCTGCTCGCGATCTTCCCAGTCGTCGGGCTTCTCGCCCTTGGGCGGCGGCAGCTTGCCCTTGTAGATATGGCCCTTCAGAGTCAGGTCGTTGATCGCCGAGCGGATCTTCTTGGCATTGTCGGCGTGCAGCGTGCGTTCGGAGAAGAACACGTCATGATGCACGTTGAGCAGCGCCAGATCCTCTCGGATCATCGCCATCATGGCGTCGATCGCACGATCCTTGACGATGGCCAGCGCCTCATCGTCCGGCATTTGGAGCAAGCTGCGGCCAAACTCTTTCGCCAGCGCCTGGCCAAGTGGAACCAGATAGTCGCCTGGATATAGGCCGGTCGGGATCTCGCCGATGTCGTCGCCGAGCGCCTCCCGATACCGCAATATGACCGACCGCCCGAGAACGTCGATCTGTCCGCCGGCGTCGTTGATGRCATATTCCTTGGTGACGTCGTAGCCGGCAAACGCCATCAAATTGGCGAGCGCGTCGCCGACGACGGCGCCGCGGCAATGGCCGACATGCATCGGCCCCGTCGGGTTGGCGGAGACATATTCGACATTGGTTTTCCGGCCGGCGCCTACCTTCGAGCGGCCGTAGTTGCGGCCCTCGCCCAGAAGCGCCGACAGATGCGCCTGCCAAAACCCGTCCTTCAGGCGGAGATTGACGAAGCCGGGACCGGCGACCTCGGCGGCGGCGACATCCTTGTCGTCGCGCAGCGCCAGCGCGAGCTTCTCGGCCAGCACGCGCGGGTTCTGCCCGGTGGGCTTGGCCAGAACCATCGCCGCATTGGTCGCGAGATCGCCATGGCTGGCGTCGCGCGGCGGTTCGACGGCAATGCGCGACAGGTCGGGCGAAACGCCGTCCTTGTCCTTCAGATCAAGCGCTTCGACAGCCTTTGTGACTCGCGCGGTGAAATCGGCGAAGATGTTCATGGGTATTGCTCTGGCGGCTTTAGGGCGAATCCGGCTCGTTGGCTGGCAAAATCGCGCTCGCCCTAGCTCAAATCCGGGGTGCGGTCAAACAAACGCCTGTGTTCCTTGAGCGCGTAGGTGTCGGTCATCCCTGCCAGGAAATCGGCGACGGAGCGCGCCTTGATGCGATCCTCGGCCCGGTCCAGCCCCTCGCGCCAGCCATCCGGCATGGCGCGCGGATCGGCGAAATAGACGTCGAACAGGTCCCTGACGATCTGCTCGGCGCCGGCGCGCACCCGCATCACCTCCTCGTGCCGGTAGAGGTGCTTGTAGAGAAACGCCTTCAATTCCTTCTCGGCCGCGGCCATCTCGGCGGAAAAGGTCACCATCGTCTCGCCCGCCGCCCTCACCGCGTCGGCGCTTTGCGGCCCGACACGTTCCAGATTTGCGGTCGCCGAGACGATGACATCCTCGACCATGGCGGTGATCTGCCGCCGCATCAGTTCGTGGCCGGTGCGCACATCATCGAGCCTGGGATAGCGCTGGCGCACGCCGTCCAGAATCTTTCCCGGCAGCGAAACGGCTTTCAGCATGTCGAGCGTCAAGAGCCCTGCCCGCAACCCGTCATCGATGTCATGCGTGTTGTAGGCGATGTCGTCGGCGATCGCCGCGCACTGCGCCTCGATGCCGGCGAAGCGGTCGAGTTCGAGGTCTTGCAGTTGCGAATAATCGCGGATCGCCTGTGGCACCGGCCCTTTCAGCCCCTTGCCGCTGGCATCCGTCAACGGGCCATTGTGCTTGACCAGGCCTTCCAGCGTCTCCCAGGTCAGGTTCAGCCCGTCGAATTCGGCGTAGCGCGCCTCCAGCCGCGTCACGATGCGCAGCGATTGCGCGTTGTGATCAAAACCGCCCCAGGCCGCCATCTTGTCGTTCAGCGCGTCCTCGCCGGTATGGCCGAAGGGCGTGTGGCCGAAATCATGCACCAGCGCCACCGCCTCGGCGAGATCCTCGTCGCCGCGAAGCGCCCGCGCCAGCGCACGCGCGATCTGCGCCACCTCGATCGAATGAGTCAGACGTGTGCGGTAGTGATCACCTTCATGGGCGATGAAGACCTGCGTCTTGTGCTTGAGCCGCCGGAACGCCGTCGAGTGGATGATGCGGTCACGGTCGCGCTGGAACGGCGTGCGGGTCGGGCTTTCGACCTCGTCGAACAGCCGGCCGCGCGAGCGCGCCGGATCGGTGGCATAGGCCGCGCGCGGCCGATAGCCGAACCCGATGTCGCCCAACTCATTGGTCATGGCTGATGCTGCCGCAGTTGACTTGATCTAGTTGACTTGGCCCCTTGCGCTTCATACCTATCATGTGAAACCGAAAGCAAGGTGACGCCCATGGGCGCTGATGCCAAGACCGCCATGAAAGTCGACATGACCGAGGCCGCCGCCAGGCGGATCGCCAAGATTGTCTCCGGCGAGGCCGGCAAGACGGCGCTGCGCGTTTCCGTCGAAGGCGGCGGCTGCTCGGGATTCTCCTACAAATTCGACTTGGTCGACACGCGCAACGACGACGATGTCGCGATCGAGAAGGACGGCGCAACCGTGCTGATCGACGATTTGTCTCTGGTCTATATGGGTGGCTCGGTGATCGACTTCGTCGACGACCTGATGGGCCAGTCCTTCCAGATCCGCAATCCGAACGCGGTCGCCTCCTGCGGCTGCGGCACGAGCTTCTCTATCTAACGGCATGCCTGCCATCGGCGCGGTCCGTCAGGTCGCGCTGTCGGCCGGGCGCGATCTTGATTCGACGCTGGGCTTCTGGCGCGAGGTGCTCGGCATGGGCGTTCATGCCCGCTACGATCCCCCCGGCATTGCCTTCATCATGGCCGGCGACGTGCGCCTGCTATTCACCGACGGTGTACCGGCCGGCATAGTCTATCTCGACATTACAGGCCTCGAAGCCTTCCACGCCGAGGCGAAAGCCGCAGGTGTTCCCTTCACCGCGCCGCCCGCACTTGTCCACCGCGATACAGAAGGCACCTTCGGACCGCCGGGGGAAAGCGAGTGGATGGCCTTCCTAAAGGACCCCGCAGGCAATACGATCGGCCTCGTCGAACGCCACCCGCCGCAGGAAGAATAGACCGTCATGAAAATCGTCACCTGGAACATCAATGGCGTTCGCGCCCGCATCGGCAATCTGACCCATTGGCTGAAAGAGAGCGCGCCCGACATCGTCTGCCTGCAGGAGATCAAGACGGTCGACGATCAGTTCCCGCGCGCCGAGATCGAGGCGCTAGGCTACAATGTCGAAACCCATGGCCAGAAGGGTTTTAATGGCGTGGCGCTGCTGTCGAAGCTGCGCTTTGACGAAGTCAACAGAGGCCTCCCGGGCGACGATACCGACGAGCAGGCGCGCTTCATCGAAGGCGTGTTCTCGACCGACAAGGGCGCGTTGCGCGTCGCCTCGCTCTACCTGCCGAACGGCAACCCGATCGATGACGACAAGAAATTCTCCTACAAGCTGTCCTGGATGGCGCGGCTGGAGCGCTGGGCCGAGGAGCGGCTGAGGCTGGAAGAGGCGCTCGTGCTGGCCGGCGACTACAACGTCATTCCCGAGCCGATCGATGCGCGCTTTCCCGAAAACTGGCTGGGCGACGCATTGTTCCAGCCGCAGACGCGGCAGGCCTTCCGCCGCCTGCTCAACCTCGGTTTCATCGAAGCGGTGCGCGCGGTCACCGATGCACCCGACACCTACACCTTCTGGGATTATCAGGCCGGCGCCTGGCAGAAGAACAACGGCATCCGCATCGACCATCTGCTGCTGTCGCCGGAGGCCGCCAACCGCTTCTCTTCAGCCTCAATCGAAAAACATGTGCGCGCCTGGGAAAAGCCGTCCGATCACGTGCCGGTGGCGATCGATCTCGCTTTGCAGCCAGCCTGACCGGAGCCCTACTGCCGTCGATTTGTCTGGACGTTGTGTCGCCACAAATCGGGCGCAGGATGGAAGATCATCATGGCGGCCGGGGTTCCCATGACCATTCGATTTGTTGTTTGTCCGATCGGCTTGGCATTTGCCACGGCTGCCATGGTGCGTGCCTTCGCCGCCCCGGAATGTCTTGCCAACGGAAAGTCCTATCCGGTCGGTCAGGTCGCCTGCCTGACGGTGGCCGACCAGAGCCATCTGGCGCGCTGCGAGATGGTGCTCAACAACACGTCCTGGACGAAGATCGGCGACAGCTGCCCCGGAAACACGATGGCGCCGCACCTGCACGTCACGCCGATCTCGACGCCCGCGCCAAGCATGGTGCCGACGGAGCCAACCGAAAACTGATTTTTTCGCTCAATTAATCTCCCCCTCGTGGAGGAGATCGGCAGACGATCTTACTGATCTGCGTTGGTGCCCTTGGTCAGGATGTCATCGGCCAGCGAAATCGCCGTGCGCCGGTCGGCTTCGCCGGCGGCGGCAAAAGCCTCTTCCTGCATGCCGCGGATCCAGGGCTGATCGGCCGGCGACGCGCGTTCAAGCGCGGCCGTCATCATCGCCAGGCCGCGAACGATCTTGCCACTCTGGAACAGGAGATGGCCAAGCGTCGCCTGCGCACCGGCATGGCCCTTCTCGGCGGCGAGCTGGAACCAGCGCCCGGCCTGCTTGACGCTGGCCTTCACGCCGCCCTCGCCCTTGAGGAACATCTGCCCCATCTCGAACTGGGCGTTCGGGTTGCGGTAGTTGGCGGCGGCGCGCATGTAATATTCCTGGGCCGCCACCTCGTTCTCGGTGACCGGGCTTCCGGGAATGCCCTTGCGCAGATAGTCGCCGAGCGCCACCAGCGCGTCGGAGACGTAGCTTTCCTCAGGCGAACCGGGCTCGACATCCTGGTCGACGATCTCGGAGAAGAACTTGAACGCCTCATAGTCGTCGCGCGCCACGCCGTCGCCCTCGGCATACATGCGGGCAAGCTTCCAGGTGGCGCCGATCTGGCCGTTTTCGGCGGCATATTTGTAGGCCTCGGCGGCCTGTTCCTTGTGGCCGTTCTTGTAGGCGGAGAAGCCGAACTGGAACACCGCCCAGGGGCTCGACTGCGGCTTCACACCGGTCTTGTCGTCGAACACCTTGTCGTCGAAGGCCAAAGCCTGGCCCACGGCGCCAAAGATCGCCGCAGCGACCAGTGCCGGTAGGACAGATGACCTCAACAACTCTGGTGTTGACTTCAACAACTCAGATATCCGCATAGCAGTGTGTTTCTTTCGCACCGCCCGGATGGGTGACCGCGCCATCCCGGGCAGACCCGACCGTCTGTGCGTATTTCCATATCGCGCCCGACTGGTAGTCGGTCGTGCGCGCCTTCCATGTCTTTGCCCGCGCCGCCAGTTCTTCATCGGACAGCGCCACGTCGATCGTGCCGTTCACGGCGTCGATCGAGATCACGTCGCCATCCCGGATCAGGCCGATCGGGCCGCCAACCGCGGCTTCCGGCCCGACATGGCCGATGCAGAAGCCGCGTGTCGCGCCCGAGAAACGGCCGTCGGTGATCAGCGCCACCTTGCCGCCCATGCCCTGGCCGTAGAGCGCCGCCGTCGTCGACAGCATCTCGCGCATGCCGGGACCGCCGCGCGGTCCTTCGTAGCGAATGACGAGAACCTCGCCTTCCCGGTAGTTGCGATGCGTCACCGCCTCGAAACATTCCTCTTCCGAATCGAAGCAGCGTGCCGGGCCGGAGAATTTCAACTCCGCCATGCCCGCGACCTTCACGATCGCGCCTTCGGGGGCAAGGTTTCCCTTCAACCCCACGACACCGCCGGTTTGGGTAATTGGTTTGTTGGCCGGGCGGACCACATCCTGGTGTTCATTCCAGGCAACGTGCTCCATGTTTTCGGCCAAAGTGCGGCCAGTGACCGTCAGGCAATCGCCATGCAGGTAACCGTGGTCGAGCAGCGTCTTCATCAGAAGCGGAATGCCGCCGGCCTCGAACATGTCCTTGGCGACATATTTGCCGCCCGGCTTGAGGTCGGCGATGTAAGGCGTCTTCTCGAAGATCTTCGCGACGTCGAAAAGATCGAACTTGATGCCCGCCTCATGCGCGATCGCCGGCAGATGCAGCGCTGCGTTGGTCGAGCCGCCGGTGGCCGAAACCACGGTCGCCGCGTTCTCCAGCGCCTTCAGCGTGACGATGTCGCGCGGCCGTATGTTCTTGGCGATCAGTTCCATGATCTTTTCGCCCGAGGCGAAATTGAAACGGTCGCGCATTTCGTAAGGCGCCGGCGCGCCGCAGGAATAGGGCAGCGCGAGACCAATCGCCTCGGCCACGGTCGCCATGGTGTTGGCGGTGAACTGGGCGCCGCACGAGCCGGCCGACGGACACGCGGCCTGCTCGATCTCGAGCAGTTCGGCATCGCCGATCGTGCCGACCGAATGCTGGCCGACGGCCTCGAACACGTCCTGCACGGTGATCTGGCGGCCGCGATAGCTGCCGGGCAGGATCGAGCCGCCATAGATGAAGATCGACGGCACGTTGAGCCGCACCATGGCCATCATCATGCCGGGAAGCGATTTATCGCAGCCAGCAAGGCCGACCAGCGCATCGTAGCAATGGCCGCGCATGGTGAGTTCGACCGAATCGGCAATGACCTCGCGCGACACCAGCGACGACTTCATGCCCTGGTGGCCCATGGCGATGCCGTCGGTGACGGTGATGGTGCAGAATTCGCGCGGCGTGCCGTTGGCGGCAGCGACGCCCTTCTTGACCACTTGCGCCTGGCGCATCAGCGAGATGTTGCAGGGGGCGGCTTCGTTCCAGCAGGAGGCGACACCGACCAGCGGCTGGGCGATCTCGGCGGCGGAAAGCCCCATGGCATAAAGATAGGACCGGTGCGGCGCGCGCGCCGGACCGACAGTCACATAGCGGCTAGGCAGCTTAGCCTTTGAAATGACCTTGGCGTCCATTCTCATCCTTGCCGCGGGCGGTGCGGCCTGTCCCTTCGCCGAGCCTTTTGGCGCGTGTCCCGGGACCCTTTCGAGGTGCGCCGGGTTTATGGCGGGAAATAGGCAATTTCCCCGCCCTGACTTCTAGCGCAGGGGTTGTTCAGAAAGTGTTGCCAAAACGTCACAATCGCACGAGGCGATCCCGGTGCGGCTTATATGCAACGCAGCTTGGATACCGGAGGCGCCGATAAAGTCGGCCCAAACGAAAAAGGCCGGGCAATGCCCGGCCTTTTTGTCAAATTCTCAACAGGTTAGAACTTGATCTTGATGCCGCCGGAAATTGCCGTGACCAGATCGTTGCCGAAGTCGTAGCTGACCTCATTGCCGGCGACATAGCCGTTTTCGCCATTCACTGTCCCCGAATGGCCGCTGGTCAGCACGCCGATCGCGCCGGCCAGACGAACTTCGATATTGGGCTGGGGCGTATAGGCGACGCCACCGCCCACGGTCCAGGTGTCGGTCTGCGAGCCATAGCCATGCGACGTGCCGCGATCCCACGAAAGCTGGCCGGCCGCGCTCCACTGATCGTTGAACTTGTGGCCGATACCACCCGTGACGGTCCAGCCGTCGCGATACATCAGATCCAGCGAGGTGATCTGGCCCGAATGCAGTTTATCACCTGTGACGCACGCCGCGGCCGGAGTGCCGACTACGCAAATCGGAACGCTCTGCAGCAGGCTCCAATTGACCCACTTCAACGAACCGAAGGCGAGCCAGCCGGGAGCGATGCCTGACTGCAACTTAAACTCGACCGTGTCCGGCATGTACTGTGTCGAGCCATAAATCGGCAGCACGACACTGCCAACATGCGTCAGATCCAGCGTGCCCGAGATATTGTCGAGCTTGACTCGCGAATTGTAGACCAGGCTGGCGCGCAGCGCGATGTCAGGGATTTCATAAGCAAGGCCGGCGCGCCAGCCCCAGCCGGTCCCTTTGAGATCAACCTGGCCGGTACCCTGGAAGCCAGGCACCAGCGGCGACACCAGGTCTTTCTTGAAACCATAGACTTCCTGATAGTAGACGCCGCCGATGAAGCGAATCTGGCCTTTGCCGGCATCCATCTTGTAGGAGCAAGTCGTTGCGTAGTTGTTGCTCTTAATGTCGGTTTCCATGTTGGATTCGGCGCCGGCCCACAGACCGGGATTTGTGTGCGCGCCCCAAGGCTGGGAATAGTCGAACATACAATCGACACCCTGAACGATCTGCGCCTTGACGCCGATGCGCGGCACCCAGTAGCTCTTGCTGTCTTTCGCCGTGCTGCCGAGGAACGTTACGTTTCCATCGCTCGGATCGGTGTCCACCGCGTTCTTGAGCTTGCGTTGCGGCATAACATAAGTCGATTCCGCTTCCGTCGCGAACGGCGCCGGATCGAACAGAAGATCGATATCGTAACCGCCACGCTCAATGCCACCGGCATGCGCCGAGTTCATTGCGGTCCCAATCAAAGCCAGCGAAAAGCACCCCGCCCCCAGCAGTGCTTTCAGACGCATAATGTTCATGGATGTCCTCCCCGAATAACTAGTGCATCAAGCTAGAACCAATTCGGGTTAATGGCGCAACAACGAATTCTTGGGGCGTACATGTACATGTTTACCAAACGCATTTTCGACAAAATGCGGACAGGCGCCGGAAGGTCGAAAAACGGCCCGACGCATGCTTATCCGACTGGAAAATGAGGAAAACTCGCCCCAAAAGGCTCAAAAACAGCCATTTTCACGGGCTTTCAGCCCCATTGTTACATTATGGCAACAATGGGGCTAAAACTTCCGTTTACGTCAACATTAACGCTACGGAATGCCTACTTTCGAGGCAAACGGACCACCATTTTAGAGGCGGCTAACGTCTCGCGAATCTGCCCTCACCCGGCGTCACGAACCCTGGTCAAAGCCACCGACAGCTTGTCCTGCGCGTCGCGATATTCGGCGAGCTTTTCGCGCTCGGCGTCGACGATCTCGGCCGGTGCGCTGGCGACGAATCTTTCATTCGACAGCTTCTTGTGCAGGCGCGCGATCTCCTCGGTCACCTTGGCCAGTTCCTTCTGCAGCCGGGCGGCCTCGGCGGAGAGATCGATCAGGCTGCCGAGCGGCAGGCAGATCGTTGCCTCGTTGAGCACGATCTGCGCCGAGCCCTTGGGCGCCGCGTCCGCCAGAGAGATGTCGCCGACGCGCGCCAGCCGCTTGATCGCCGAGTCCTCGCGAACCAGCCGCTCGCGCGTGACATCATTGGCGCCGACCACGACCAGCGGCGCGATCGCCGCCGGCGGCACGTTCATCTCGGAACGCACCGAGCGGATGCCTGAGACGAGATCGACCAGCCAGTTGATGTCGGCAGCGGCTTCGTCATCCTCGAAGTCGGGCGACGGCCAAGCGGCGTGACACAGCAGCGACTCTCTCTCCTTGCCCTCGCCCGCCGTCTGCGCCCACAGCTCTTCCGTCATGAACGGCATCATCGGATGCAGGAGCTTATAGATTTCGTCGAGCACGAAGGCGACGCAGGCGCGGCTTTCGGCCTTGGCCGCCTCGTCCGTGCCCATGAACACCGGCTTCAGCAGTTCCAGATACCAGTCGCAGAACAGGTTCCAGACGAAACGGTAGGCAGCACCGGCCGCCTCGTTGAAGCGGTAGGAGGTGATGCCGTCGGTGACCTCGCGCGCCGCGCGTGTCAGTTCGGTCAGGATCCAGCGGTTGACCGCCAGCTTGGCGTCGTTCAGCCAGAAATCGTCATTGCGGGCGACTTCGTTCATCTCGGCGAAACGCGTCGCGTTCCACAGCTTGGTGCCGAAATTGCGGTAGCCGGCGATGCGCGCCGGGTCGAGCTTCACGTCGCGGCCTTGCGCCGCCATCACCGTCAAGGTGAAGCGCAAGGCATCGGCGCCATATTCATCGATAAGGTCGAGTGGGTCGATGACGTTGCCCTTCGACTTCGACATCTTGGCGCCGTTCTTGTCGCGCACCAGCGCATGCACATAGACGGTGTGGAACGGCTCCTCGTCCATGAAATGCAGGCCCATCATCATCATGCGGGCAACCCAGAAGAAGATGATGTCGAAGCCGGTCACCAGCACGTCGGTCTGGTAGTAGGTCTTCAGCTCCGGCGTCTGGTCCGGCCATCCCAGGGTCGAGAACGGCCACAGCGCCGAGGAGAACCAGGTGTCGAGCACATCCTCGTCACGGGTCAGGATCTCGCCCGGCTGGAAGTTTTCCAGCTTGTCCTCGACCCAGGCCTTCCACGGGCCTTCGAGCGCCAGATAATATTCGATCGCCGCGCTCAGCGCCTCTTCCTCGGTCTTCTCGACGAAGACGCGCCCGTCAGGCCCATACCAGGCCGGGATCTGATGGCCCCACCACAGCTGGCGCGAAATGCACCAGGGCTGGATGTTCTCCATCCAATCGAAATAGGTTTTCTCCCAATTCTTCGGCACGAAGTTGGTGCGGCCTTCGCGCACCGAGGCGATCGCCGGTTTGGCGAGCTCGGCCGCGTTGGCATACCACTGCTCGGTCAGGAACGGCTCGATCGGCACGCCGCCGCGGTCGCCATGCGGCACGGCATGGCGATGAGGCTCGATCTTGTCGAGGAAGCCGCCGGCTTCCATCAGTTCGACGATCTTCTTGCGCGCGACGAAACGGTCGAGCCCGTCGAGCTCGTCCCAGACGGCCTGGCGCTCCGGCGTCGCTTCGAGGCCGGCGAGGAAATCCTCATTGTCCTTCAACTTGATGGCGGCTTCGACGGTCAGGATGTTGATCGCCGGCAGCTTGTGGCGCTTGCCGACCTCGAAGTCGTTGAAATCATGCGCCGGCGTGATCTTGACCGCGCCCGAGCCTTTTTCGGGGTCGGAGTACTCGTCCGCCACAACCGGTATCTTGCGGCCGACGATCGGCAGCAAGACGTTCTTGCCGACCAGATGCCGGTACCGCTCGTCATCCGGATGCACCGCCACCGCCGTATCGCCCAGCATCGTTTCGGGACGCGTGGTCGCGACCGTGATGAAGGTTTTCGGATTTTCCGAATCGAAGGTCTCGCCCTCGATCGGATAGCGGAAATGCCAGAGATTGCCGTTGACCTCCTGCTGCTCGACCTCGAGATCGGAGATCGCGGTCAAAAGTTTCGGGTCCCAGTTCACAAGGCGCTTGTCCTTGTAGATCAGGCCTTCCTTGTAGAGGGTGACGAAGACTTCGAGCACGGCCTTGGACAGGCCTTCATCCATGGTGAAGCGTTCGCGCGACCAGTCGGCCGAGGCGCCGAGCCGCTTCAGCTGGTTGAAGATGGCGCCGCCGGATTCGGCCTTCCACTCCCACACTTTCTCGATGAACTGCTCGCGCGTGAGGTCGCGGCGGTGGATCTGCTTCTCCATCAACTGCCGCTCGACCACCATCTGCGTGGCGATGCCGGCATGGTCCATGCCCGGCTGCCACAGCACGTTCTTGCCGCGCATGCGCTCGAAGCGCACCAGAATGTCCTGCAGCGTGTTGTTGAGCGCATGGCCCATATGCAGCGAGCCGGTGACGTTGGGCGGGGGAATGACGATGGTGAAGGCTTCGGCCCCCTCTTCCGCCCCGGCGCCAGCGCGGAAGGCATCCGCCTCTTCCCACACTTTGGCGATCTTCGGCTCGACGGTCTTTGCGTCGTAGGTCTTTTCAAGCATGGGGAAACGGTCCGCGCTGTCGGGATTTTGCTGGTTCGGTGTAAATCGGAAGGTCTTGGCCAAGTCAACCGCAAGGGCCGCCCCGGCTCATGAGAAGCAAATAGGCGTGCCCACGTTCATTTCAACGGCAGGTCGTGAAGGCCATGCCCGCACTCGGCACAAAACTTCGCCCTTGGTGTCCGGTAAGGCTTTCCGCAGGCCGGGCAGTCGGGGCCGTAGTCGGATCGGCGAACATGCAGGAGCCAGAACGTATGATGAAGCGTTGCTCCGGTCCGCTCGCGATAGCGATCGGCCGCCGGATGCTTCATTTCCGTCCATTGTCCGTGCCGGGAAATGAACCTCTTGACTTGTAAATATAGCGCTGCGGGGTCACCGACGATCTCCCGATACTCTTCATCGGTCAGCATCGGAACCATCGCCCGCAATCGGTAGCTATGCGTCAACCGTCGGTCCATCGGCCAAGGAGAGCAATCACACATGGCCTTAAAAGGGCAATCTCCTTGCCATGATCATCGCGAGCCGACTTTATCAACAAAAACGCCGCCAGGGAGGCGGCGCTTCGTTAGAGGATGGGCGGCGAGACCTACTGCGCGCCGCGGGCGACGCGCTCGATTTCCTCGCGCACCAGGCGCTCGACCAGCGTCGGCAGGTTGTTGTCCAGCCAGTCCTGCAGCATCGGCCGCAGCATCTCCTCGGCCATCTCGTCGAATGTCTTCTTGCTGCGGCTGGCAAAGGCATCGGACAGCTCGCCGAAGGCCGCCGCGACCTGCCGGCCCGTGTGTTCGGAAAGGATTGCGGCGCGGACCGCGGGCGCTTCATTTGTTGCCGGGCGCGCCTCAGCAATGGGTGCCGGAGCTTCGCTTGAAGACGGCCGTTCGAACGCAGCCTCCGGTTCGCTCGCCGGCGCCTCGGGCTGGGCCGCCGGCTTGCGGATGCTCCTGTCCGGTATCGCTTTCGCTTGCTCTCCGACCGCCGCGATCTCGCGTCGCCAATCGGCAACGATGGCATCGCTGGTCGTGCTGGTTTGAGGGGCGCCAGCCGGCGAGACCATTGGCGCTCCGGCCGTGGCGGCGGGCGCTGGCTCGGCGGCGATCCTGGCGCTGACCTCGGCAAGCGTCATCGACGGCTTGACCGGCGCGGGATCGGCGCGCGTCTGCGCTTCCATGCGCGCGGGCTCGGGCGATGGCGCCTGGACTTCCGCGAGCACGACGGGCTTCCTGACTTCGGGGGCGGCATGCAGTTCGGCGCGAAACGCATCCACATCGCCGGCGGGAGCCTCGCCCGGCGACGGCTCCAGATCCTGCCGCAACTCTTCGGCCTCGCCCGGCTGCTTGCGGCCGTTGTCGCTGTCCTCGATGATCCTTCTGATGGAAGCCAGTATCTCTTCCATGGAAGGTTCGCGCTGTGCGCTGCTTGCCGTTGCCATCGTCACATCCGCCGCCCTTGTGACCTGTTAGTCTTCCGCTCCGGCAGAGGCCGGATTCGAATCACGGCGACAGCGTAACCGACGGATCGCCCAACGAGAATCCCCAATCTGGGGACATGTGGGATTTCAACAGATTAGAAGCGATTCCGGGAAAAGCGCAAAAAACGGTTTCCCCAGGAAAAGCACATGGCGCGCTCCCTTCGGAATCGCGCCGGTGCAAAGAGACAGGGCACAAAGCCGGAGCGGAACCGGTTCAAACTAGGTTCCGCTCGGAGGGCACGACGGCAAGTCGAGCCGCCGGCGCTAGCGGCCGTCCGGCGTGCGCAGACCGAACCACTTGTCCTTGACGGCGTTATAATGCTCTTCGGGCTTGTACTTGGTTACCGGCAAACCGAGCCGGTCGACCGAGAGGCGACCCATCGCCGACAGGATGGCATAGCTTGCCACGACCACATCGTGTTCGGAATTGGCCTGGTTGATCTTGGCCGTGATGACGGCGGCCTGCGCGTTGAGCACGTCGAGCGTCGTGCGCTGGCCGACATTGCGTTCTTCGATGACGCCGTTCAGCGCCAGTTGCGCGGCGTCGATCACCTGCTTGTTGGCCGAGACGCTCTGCTGCGCGGCGGTATATTGCGACCACGCGGTGGCAACGGCCTGGCGCACCTGGTCCCGGCTGACGTCGACCTGGATGCGGGCCTGGCCAAGCGATTCCTTGCTCTGGCGCACGAGCGCCGGGGTCCGGCCGCCCGAATAGATCGGAATGGTCAGTGTCGCGCCGACATTGGCCGAGGTCGAATTGCCATTGGAACCTGTCTGGTCCGGAATGCCGTTGCGATAGTTTTCCGAAATGCCGGCCGACGCCGTCAGTTGCGGCAACAGCGCGCCTTCCGCCGACTTCACCGAGAACGCTGCCGCGTCAACGAGATGCTGCGTGGCGAGAATGGCCGGATGTTCATTCGCCCCGATCGCGATCGCCGCATCGAGGCTCGACGGCAAGAGTTTACCCAATGGCGAAGCCGGCTTGAGCTTGCCCGGCTCGTCGCCGACGACCTGATGATAGGTCGCGGCGCTGGCCAGCGCCTGCGCGCGGGCGGCACTCAGCGAGGCCACAGCCGAGGCGCGCGACGCATCGGCCTGCGCGACGTCGGTGCGGGTGCCTTCGCCAACTTCGAAACGTGACCTTGCCGCACGCGCCTGCTCGGTCAGGAACTGCAGGTTCTGCTCGGTCAGCACAGCGATCTGCCGGTCCCGGATCACGTCCATATAGGCCGTCGCCGCGCTGAACAGCGTATTCTCTTCGGTGTTGCGCAGGGTTTCGACCGACGCCTTGACCTGGGATTCGGCCGCCGCCACGTTGTTTCTGGTCTGAAAGCCGTCAAACAGCGACTGGTTGATCTGAATGCCGTAGCTGCCGGACGTCAGCTTCGAGTTGCCACCGCCATTGGCCCGGCGCGTGTTTGTATAGTCGATGCTGGCGGATCCCGTGATTGACGGGCGCCCGGTCGACTTGGCAATGGCCACGCCTTCGTCGGTGACGCGCACACCGGCGCGGGATGAATTCAGCGTGGAATTGTATTGATAGGCCTTGGCGAGCGCGCCGATGATGGTTTCCGCCGATGCGGTTATTGGGGACAGCGCGGTCGCGGAGACGAGGACGGCGGCAAAAAGGGTCTTGGATACAGACGGCACGGGTATATCCCTCATTCGTTTTCCATGGGAACTGCGCCGCGCCGGCTTCTCGCTAGAGCAGCCGGAGTGGCGTGTTTCGTTCCCTGTCGCTCGGTCCCAAAGTGCCCCCAGTCTGGGATCAGCAACGATTGTTCAAATGCAAGCGACCATGACAAAGCCTCTGCTGCAAGGCTAAATCATTCAGAATTCGAAAGCATGCTCACGTTCGAATCCCGGTAGTGGCTTAATTGCCGCATTAAATGCCCGTCTCCCGGTTACAACCCCCCCAGCCTTGAAGAAAAGTCGCGCCACGCCGGAATTGCCCCGCCCTTCGACCGCGACGAGTCGGCCGCCTTCGGCGAGCTGATCGAGCAGCGGCGCCGGCACTTTCTCGACACTGCCGCCGATGAAGATGACGTCATAGGGTGCCTTGGCAGCATGCCCCTGCGCCAGCGCGCCCTCGACCACGGTCACATTGCCGCAGCCAAGGCCGGACAGGGTCGATGCCGCGGTTTGCGCCAGCGCCGAATCGCTTTCGAGCGCCACGACCGACCTCGCCAGCCGCGACAGGATGGCCGAGGCGTAGCCTGTGCCACAGCCGACATCGAGCGCCGAATCGGTCGCATTGATCTCGGCCAGTTGCATCAGCTTGGCCAGCGGCGACGCTTCCATCAGATAGCGCGCGCCACCGGCGCCGTCGCCAATGCGGATGTCCTCGTCGATATAGGCGAGATCGCGCTGGCGGTCGCCGACAAAAACCTCGCGCGGCACGGTGAGCATGGCCTCCAGCAGCGGGGCGCTGGTCACGTCGGTGGTGCGGACCTGACCGTCGACCATCTTGACGCGTAGCTCGGAGAAATCAGCGCTCATGTCCCAACCAGTCCGCTTGCCGCGTCAGAACCGCGGTTCATTACGATGAGAACGTCAGGCTCCGGCGCTGCGCGCGCGGGAGCCCGGGTATTGGAGGCCTCGCCCGGAATCGAACCGGGGTGCAAGGATTTGCAGTCCTCTGCGTAACCACTCCGCCACGAGGCCTCGTTGCTCCCGGCGTTCCACCCGGTTCCAATAGGTTGCGGCGAAAATGGCGTCAAGCGGCCACCACGCATTCCGCGCGGTTTCCTCTGCAAGAATCCGACCCTCCACATCCAGCGTCGCGGCCACGGTGGGGCACGAAGCATATTAGCCGATCATTAAGTATAGCAGGAGATCACCAGAAACTCCACGCCCCCGCAGCCGTTGAGCAAAGAGGAGGACTGCGCCATGCGGCCGGCAAGCCCGGACACCGGAACGAACACATGGGACGGCTTGTCGCGATCGGGATGCGAGGCGATGCTGCGCCATGCCATCGACTGCCTTGCGATAGACGGTTTCGCCAGGCTTTCGCCGCGCGACCGCGCGCGTCTCGCCTCGGCTTCCGCCATTCTCAGGGAAATTCGCGAGGATTTGGAGAGACGTGCGCACGGAAAAGCGGATTCGCCGGAATCCGAAACCCGAACAAGGGTATAGCGCTGCGGAAGTATGGCGCGGTCAAGGGCCCGGCTTGGTATCCGTCGTCCCATCCGGCCGTCGCCGCCGCTCCCACCAGACGACGAAGCGGCGCCGGTGGCGCCGCACCATGGCGAATTCATAGGAAAGCACCAGCAGTCCGATCGGAACCATCCAGAAGCCGAGAATCGGCAGGAAGCCGAGAATGCCGCCGATGGTCAGAAGAACGCCGATCGTGATTCTGAGGCCGCGTGACTGCGGCATGGTGAACTCGCGCCCGAAAATCGAGATCTTTCGTGCCGGTACCGGGTTTTCGTCTGCTGCCGTCATCGCCAATGGCTGCCCGCTGGTCGCTTGAAAATATCTATTTACGAAAGCCGCAACCGCCCTTTCGGTTCCGCGCCCGTCGCCAAGACGGCTAATATGAGGACGGACATCGCCGATTGCAAAAAACCGCTGCGCGAAAAAGTCTCGGAAAAAAGCGAAATGCTTCTTTGCAAAGCCGAAAGGTGTTTGCTATAGGCTGCGCCACTTGCTCAAAGAGCCTCCGTTCCCCGGTAGCTCAGTGGTAGAGCAACCGGCTGTTAACCGGTTGGTCGCTGGTTCGAATCCGGCCCGGGGAGCCACTTCAGATCAAAACTGCGAACGCCGCTTGCACGAGGTTCCACTCCCGAGCCCCCCTGCTCCGTGGCAAGCGCCTGCAGAAGTTTGATTCTGGATCCAGTGATCCGAATTTCGGCATCTCCCACTTCAATCCGCTGCACTAGCGCCTGCACGTAGTGACGGCTGAACCCATTATCCGTTCGAATCTTCTTTCGCGCCTCTAGGCCGAACCGGTGAAGCAACTCCGGCGTAATCGTGGTTTCTCCTCTTTCCGTGCGCACTTCTGCACGCTCAGCGTCGGCACGCGCAGCGTCTCGGGCTTGCTTCAGTTCACCGATTCGCCCTTTAAGATTGGAATCACCCAAATCGGCGAGGCCATTTTCGATCGCCTCGTACAATCGCGTGAGCTTGGCATCGGCGTCCCCAGCCTGCCTCTTCAGCTCGGCGACTCGGCCCTTTCGCCGCTCTGCTTGCTCGTCGCGCCGCTTTATCAACCCCGACAGCAGCTCTTCCAGCCGGGCTGGCTCCAGTAGCCGATCCTCCATATAGGCAACGACCTTCGTATCGAGTTCCTCCATGGGGACTGTGCGTCCTCGGCATCCGGTCTTTCCCTGACGCGCTGCCGTGCAGCAGGTGTAGTAGCGATACTGTTTCCCCCTTCCCGATGTACGCAGGGTCATCGCCCCACCACAGTCAGCGCAGAAGCAGACGCCACCGAGCAAGGTGCCTCCGCTCACGAATCGGGGCGCTTTCAGCTGCGGGCTTCGGGACCGCATCATTTGCTGGACCTCGGCAAACTCCTCAGGGTCGACGATAGGCTCGACGATCACTTCAACCACCTGGTCGTCGGGGTTCTGCTGTTTCTTGCGCCAACTGGCTACGTTGAAGCGGTGGCGTCCAGTGTACGTCTCGCGCGTCAGAATTTGATGCACCGCGCCAACACCCCACCGTCCACCGGTCTGGGTCCGAATGCCTCGAATGTTCAAGAAGTCAGCGATCTGCCTCGCCCCCATGGGTCCGTTTCCCGCGCCAATGCGCGCGAGGCGGAACATCAGGCGGACGGTATCGACTCGTGCGGGATCCGGTTCGATCTTCTTCTTCGTCCGCGAGCCGCGCTGCTCGGCAGCGACGATCCTGTAGCCAAAGGGCGCGCGGGAGCCATTCCAATAGCCCTGCCGGGCATTCTCACGCATAGCTCGAAGCGTGTGTTTGGCGTTTTCCTTCGACTGATACTCGTCGAAGAGCGCCATGATCTGGCGCATCATCACACTCATCGGATCGTCACCGAGATCCTGGGTGGTGGATGTGAGCCGGATGCCGTTCTTCGCCAAGCGGCGCACGTAGAACTCAAGCTGAAACTGGTCGCGGAAGAAGCGCGAGAATGAATGCACGATAATGAACTCGAACGGAGCCGGCTTTTGCGCCGCTGCGTCCATCATCCGTTGAAACTCCGGCCGGCGGTCGTCTGTTGCCGATGCGCCGGCCTCCACGAACTCCGCAACAACGGATATTCCCTTCGCTGTGCAATAGGATTGGAGCTGACGTCGCTGATCGGGAATCGAAAGATCGTGCTCGGCCTGCCGACCAGTCGAAACTCTCAAATACAAAGCCGCGCGCCCTGACGACGGCAAGGCGTTGGTCAATGTGAGGGTCATGTGACGCCTCCCTTTTTAGAATGGTTATGTTTGGCGCAACATTTCGTCCAACAACGCCCCGAATTGAACCTCGAAGACATCGAGTTCGACGTCAGTGACCGGGACTCGGTCCGGCCAGTCATCGGAGATGTTGACGTCGCGACCATCTTCGGCAACACGTCCTGCGCGGCGCCGACGCCGTGCATCCGGCACACTGCTACCGCGGGCGTAGTCATAGAGATCGAGATGGCTTTGCCAGGCAGGCGATGGAAATATGTTGTCGCGCATCGCACCATTGTGCCGGCAATCGGCACAAAATTGAACTGCGCCAGACGATTATCGGCAACTTCTAAAGCGCAAGGACGGACGCCCGCTGCGGTATTCAACCATTTTGGCGGATTGCGTCGTACTTCAGCGTAGCGCAATAACCGGGAAATGGCTCGCCGGTCCGGTACATGTTGGAATCTGCCCATCCGCCGCTCCGTTTCCTCTATCAGTTTCCTCTATCAGGCTTCGTCTCTCTGGAAATATACCGGGAACAAACGCAATCTCTGCCGCTTCGGGAGGAATATCTGTCAACCTCGCGCAGCGGGTTCCTTGGAAAACGCAGCGATGATCGCCTCGAGTGAGACATTCAGTGCGTTCGAAAAGGTCCTGCCCTTCTGCCAAATCGCCACGTAGTGATAGAGCGCGGAAGGTTCCACTGGCTTTATTCCCAACTGAAACGCCGCGTATTCGCGCGCAATGATTTCATTGGTTATCGAAATGCCCAGACCAGCCGAAACGTATCCGGCTTCGTGACCGTTGCAATCGAATTCCACCAGTATGTCCGGCTCGACGCCGGCGAAGCGCATTGCATTGAAGTTCATTTGGTGGGCCGCGAACTGGGGATCGATATCGACGATCGTTTCGCCTGCCAGGTTGTGTGCCTCGATACACGTCTGTTTTGAAAAGCGGTGGTCGGGGTGAAAGATGCATACATTTCGGGCCGACCCAAGCGGCGCCCACTCAAACAGACTCGGATCCAAGGGCAACCTCGAGATACCGAGATCTGCCCGCCCGGCCAGGACGTGCTCGCCGATCTGCTCGTAGCTTCCCGATAGCGATCGGACATTCGAAGCCGTCTTTGCGTGGATAATCGCCACGACCTTGGGCAAGGTGACGAAGCCGAAAACAGAAGGAGCGGCAATCGCGATCCGCTGCTTTTCCTCGTTCTTCATTGCGAAAATCGACGCTTCCAGCCGATCCAGGGACGTCAGGGCAAGTTCTACGTTTCGCAGGAGTTCCCAGGCTTCCTGCAAGGGGACGATGCGGTTGGCTGATCTCTTGAAGAGTGCGATGCCGAGCGTGGTCTCGAGTTGCTTCACATGTTGACTGACGGCCGGCTGGCTTATGCCGAGCGCTGCCGCCGCTCGCCTTGTCGAACCGGCCCGCAACACTTCTCGGAACACCTTCAGTTGACGGAGCTTCAGGTCGCTCTGCAGCAACTCCATGCCCTGCGCTCCTTTCCCTTATAACGCCCCCCGGGAAGCAGATACCGCCAACATGGGGAGCAACGAACCGCCTTAGTATATAACGGCGCGTTATAGATAAAATAATAAAAATTATAGATTGAGTGTGTAATTTCAAGCGTTAAAATTGGGCAATATCTCAATTAACTCCAAATTATCAATATAACAATTCGCAACCCTGGGTTATACGACTTGGTCAGAGTGACACGGACCGTCGTATCTCGCGGTATTGCGAACCAAGGAACGCGCCCCATGGGTGGTTTTACTACTCAGTTTGTTGTCGCACTCACCGTGACCATAAGCCTGGCTCTTGTCAGCGGCTGCCTGGGCACGGCATTTGGGCTGTTTCTGGCCATTTCGAAGGGCACGGCCCTACCCCGCGTCAACGCAGTCGTGACGGCTTACACGACGGTTGTCCGTGGGGTGCCAGAACTTCTCATTATCCTGCTCATCTACTTCGGCGGAACCACGCTCGCCAGCAAGATCGCCGGCCGGTACGTGGAGGTGAACGCATTCACCGCAGGAATTATCGCGCTCTCGGTCGTCTTCAGCGGTTATGCGACCGAAGTGTTTCGCGGCGCGATTGCGGCAGTGCCAGCGGGTCAAACCGAAGCGGCAAAGTCGCTTGGGCTGAACGCCTGGCAGCGCTGGGTGTTCATCATCGGACCGCAGATGCTGCGGCTGGCGCTGCCGGCCTATGGCAATCTCTGGATTTCGCTCTTCAAGGATACCGCGCTGGTTTCGATCGTCGGCCTGACCGACATCATGCGCGTTGCGTATGTGGGGGCCGGATCGTTGCGCGCGCCGTTGACCTTCTACCTTGCGGCCTCCGCTCTCTATCTTTCGCTGACCACCGTCACGCTGCTGTCGATCCGGCTGGCTGAGCGGCGCTATCCGGCACTCGGCCGGTAGGAGGGAGCGTCCCATGAACCTCGGCTTGATGTTCGACGCGATGGTTGCCCTGCCTTCGGGCGTTGGCCTCACATTGACCCTGACGGTCTTATCGCTGACGGCCGGTTTTCTTGTGTCCGTGCCGCTGGCCTTCATCCGCGCGTTCGGACGTCCCAGCCTCTCGCTCGCGGTGCTGGCATACACCTATGTCATACGCGGCACGCCGATGCTGGTTCAACTCTTCCTGCTCTATTATGGCCTCGCTCAGATCGAGGCGGTGCGAGCCAGCATCTTCTGGGTGATCCTGCGGGATCCTTTTTGGTGCGCCCTTCTGACGTTTTCGCTGAACAGCGCAGGACACACCACCGAGATCCTGTGCCGCGGTCTCCAGTCCGTGCCTAAGGGTGTCACCGAGGCGGCCACGTCACTCGGCTTGAAACGCTTCCAGATCGCTCGCCTGGTCACCTTCCCGATCGCTTTCAGGATATCGCTTCCGGCCTATGGGAACGAGATCGTCGGGATGATCAAGGGTTCGTCCCTGGCGAGCACCGTGACGCTGCTCGAAATCACCGGCATGGCGAGACAGATGGTTTCGACGACGTTCGCGCCGTACGAGATCTTCATTGTCGCCGGAGCGATCTATCTATTGCTGACATCGATTGCCGTAAAGGCGATCCAATTCCTGGAACGGCGGCTGTCGACGGACGGCCATCCGGTGCGTCGACGAAAGGCGCGATTGCGCCCCGCCCTACCTGATCCAGAGATCACGACGCCCCTGCCCTGACCCGCGGGGTTTTGGCGGCCCTTTCCATCTTAACCAACGAAGAGGTGCATCATGCGTATACCCCTGGCTATTGCTGTTTCTATCGCATCCCTGATGTCGGCATTCCCGGCCGGCGCGCAAAGCGAGCGCGTCATTTCGATCGCCTCCGAAGGTGCTTCGCCGCCTTGGGACAGCACCGACGCGAACGGTCAACTCTACGGCTACGATATCGATGTGGGACAGGAGTTGTGCCGTCGCATCCAGATCAAATGTACCTTCGTCCCGCAGGATTGGGACGGGATCATTCCGGCACTGCTTGTAGGCAAGTTCGACGTCATCATGTCCGGCATGGCGATCACGGAAAAGCGCAAGCAGAAGATCGCGTTCTCAGTTCCTTACGCCACCGGCTTCAACCAGTTCGTTGTGCGCAAGGACCTGGGTCTCGATCCTGGCGACATCAAGCAGAAGGTCAACCTCTCGAGCATCGGGGACAAGGAAAAGGCTACCATCGAACGCCTCAGATCGACACTCGCCGGCAGGGCGATCGGGGCCCTGCGCTCGTCGAATTCGGAAGCAGTCGTGAAGGAAATGCTGGGCGATGTCGTGACCATCCGCAGTTATGACAGCCAGGACAACATGAAGCTCGATCTTGCCGCAGGTCGCATCGACGGCGGCCTCGCCGACTATTTCACCTGGCGGGATTTTCTGGAGACGCCTGCTGGCTCGGATGTGGTGTTTTTCGGCCCTGAACTGAAGGGCGGTCTCTGGGGGCCAGGCGTCGGCGCGGGCATGCGCAAGGACGATACCGAGTTGCTCACCAAGTTCAACGCGGCCATCGACGCCGCCACCAAGGATGGGACGATCAAGGCGCTGAGCCTGAAATGGTTCAAGAGCGACATCTCGCCTGCCGTCTCGCAATAGGCGGCTAACGACTTCGACATCGACGTGGCGCTGGCCGGAACGCCGGCGCCCTCCCCTCCTTCAAGGCGAGCCCCATGAAAGACCAGTTCTGCGCGGTCGTTACCGGCCAATCCCTGATCAAGCACGACATCCGTGACGTCAAAGACGAACGCTTCATCACGGTTACGGATTTTCTGCGCCAAGGCGACGTCGTCTTCACCAACTTCGAGTCGACGATCCTCGGCAAGCACGGCGGGTGGCCGACCAAGGGCAAATACTTCGGATATTCCAGGGCTGAAGTGCTCGACGCATTGCAGGCCATCGGTTTCAACGCGCTTGCGCTCGCGAACAACCACGCCTTCGATCTCGGAGCTGGCGGTATCCTCTCGACGCTGGAGGAGGTGGAAGCGCGCGGTTTCCTCCATGCCGGCATCGGAGCCGACGAGACTGACGCGAGGAACCCGAGCCGCCGCCGGCTGGGCGCGCGCGAGGTCGCGCTTCTTGCGATGGATGCAGGCCCCGGCCCGGCCAACATGTATGCCGAAGACCGCACGGCTTTCCGGCCGGCTCGGCCCGGCGTCAATCGCCTGAACACCGTTCGCAAGATGGGGGTGCCGGACGGACATTTCAGCAGACTGGCAAGGCTGGGCGCGCATTTGCAAAGCTCCCCCTTTGAACTGGCCAACTATGCGCAACCGGAGGACCCGGTAGAGGTGGCAGCCGGCAAGGAGATCAATTTCTACGGCACGGTGTTCACGCAAGCCGCCGATTTCGGCCGTCTGATCGAAGTCGATCAGCGGAGCGCGAGTATCCATCTGTCCGCCATCCGGCACGCGGCGGCACAAGGTGATTTCGTCATTGCCTATCTACACCACCATCATTGGGAACCAGGCTGGCAGGACGTGCCGCGCTGGGTGCAGACCTTTGCCCGGATGTGCATCGACGCCGGTGCCAACATCTTCGTCAGCCACGGCGCTCCTGTGCTGCAGGCTGTGGAAATCTACAATGGCTCGCCGATCTTCTACGGTCTCGGAAACTTCCTGTTCCATGTGCACCCCGACGAAACCGAATGGGATCCACCGGAAGTCTGGCAAAGCATCGTCGCCGCGTGCCGCTATGATGCGGGCGGAAACCTCGCGGGAATAGACCTCCTGCCCGTCGTGATCGGGGCGGAAGCTCAGTCCCTCGGATCAGCAACAGGCAGATTGGTACCCGTCGCCGTCACGGGAAGCGCGGCGCGAGACATCCTAGAGGGATTCGCGACCCGCTCGAGGGCGTTCGGCGTCGAAATCGAAGTGTCCTCGGATTGCGGCCGCATCGCCGTGTCAGCTGCCCGAAAATTTGGCTGACAAGCGCAACCCGCCGTCAGACGGTCTTGCATTCGGCCGGCGCGGATTCGCCGGCCGTTTCGCTATCCGCCTCTGAGTCTGGCAGGGCCAGTTCTTCTCCTAACGCTGCGATCAGGGACGAGACGCGACCGCGCACACGCGGCGGAAGGTTCACAAGCCCCTCGATCAGGCGCCGACCCTCCGCGCTGGCAATGAAATCCAGGCGCTCATCGACCGGCAGGGGCCTCGCCTCGACGCGGGTCTCATCGTTTCCGGGCAGGCCTTCGAAGAAGCGGCCGACAGGAACGCCGAGCGACCTGGCGATCTCGTAGAGCATCGACGCGCTCACGCGATTCCGCGCATTCTCGTATTTCTGGAGCTGCTGGAAGCTGATGCCTATCGATCGGGCAAGCTGGGCTTGCGATACGTCGGACTGGACGCGAACGGTCGCAATCTGCCTGCCGACATGCTGATCGGCGGGATGCGGGTCGCTCTCGATCTTTGGCTTCGGCTCCATCCGAAAGACGAGGCGTTGCGGTTTCAACAATGCCTTTCTGCGCTCCCATAGTCAGCCGGATCGGGATTGTGGGGGTGTGACCCCGGCCTCCCGTCGAGGTCCCCCGAATGTCGACCGCCATTTAATATACCTTACCGGGTGTAAAATAACCCTATATGTGGCAAAGAAAATCGGCCTGCCGATTGTGGACTCATGGTCAGTCCACGACAGATTCGAGCCGCACGGGCTTTGCTTGGTTGGTCGCAGCAGGAGCTCGCCGACAAAGCAATCGTATCGCTGAATGCGCTGGCCCGGTTGGAAAATGGCAAGGTGGATTCCCGGATCAGCACTTTGCAGGCCATTGAGGCGGCCCTGATAAAAGCGGGTGTCGAATTCTTATCCGCAGGTCAAAAGGGCGAAGGTGTTCGGCTCTTAGATCCTCTGGTTTGAATGTTCAGTTAGCGGGGAAGATGGTTCCCGTTCTCGCAATTGCACTTCCCACAAATACCCTCCTGCGGGTGACGAGAGGCAAAGTCGTGCTATTGTCGGAATCAGCCATGATCCGAGCTCCCTAAAGCTTGGTTGTGGTCAGCCTGGGATGACTGCCGACGCACGTCCCTCAGCCGAGTCCATACGTGAGCCCCTGCCCCTATGAACTTTGGCGGCAGAAAGGCTTCAGTGAGTGATTTCATATCATATGAGTCATAAGTGATCAACTTGAAATTAGACGATATGAAAGAAATAACCGGCGCCCAGATCAGAGCAGCGCGAGCGTTGATACGTTGGAGTGCCGATGATTTGGCCGATGCAGCTAGCGTGGGAGTGGCGACAGTTAGGCGCGCAGAAGCTGCGGATGGCGTCCCACCGATCACCATAGCAAATCGGAACGCGATCCGTGGTGCCCTTGAAAGGGCGGGCATCGAGTTCATTTCGGAAAACGGCGGTGGCGCTGGCGTGCGCTTGGCCAAACGCCAATAGCGAACGCCGAACTTATCTGCGAATGCAAGTTTTAGCACCATCCGATTGTCGACAAAGGCTTGATGAAACCCTTCCAACGGTTTGCGAGGAAGTTGGACGCCGTTCGAAGAATCTCTTCAAAGGCCGTGGTCGGTTGGCCAGCCGATCGTATCCGCTCCACATGTTTCGACATAGTCCTTCGTTTCCTGTCATCATATCTCCCGCACTAACACGTCATGCCCGCGTGGGTTTCCCACGCCCTTAGGGGCTTGACCTGATCGCGCGTTACGGAGATGCGATATTTTGTCTTCGTGACAACGGAATGTTCGCTTGCCTCGGGCTGGATCGAACAAAGGAATGGCAGTTGCATGAAACTGCTGCCGCCAAATGTTGTATATTTTCATTACGGAGGTACTGGCGCATGGAAGAGGAGATTTCCCAGTTTATTCTAGCGGCGGCCAAGTTCGAATTCTTCTTGGTCAATCACGACATACGGTTTGCACACGTAACGAACGTCCGTGGCATTCGCGCAGTTGCGGGCGTGAACTGGAACGTGATCTCCGTCGATGTAGAAAGCAGATTTCCTTTCGCCAGCTTCGATTTTGCTGCCAAAGGCATTCTCATCTTTAAGGAAACCGTTCCGCAATATCTCACCGTCGGGTGGGGCGGCACACTAAAGTGGGACAGCGACAACGCTCCAATCGATTCATGGGATCGACTGCTGTCTAGGAGCTACGGTCAATTGAGGAACAATGTTGCACATGGCAACAAGCATCAGATGCCAGCTCCGTTTACATATGAGCGGACCCTCGAATTTCTGCCAGCGGGTCATGCTTTGATGAATTTTGTTGCAGCTGAGGTTTGCGATCAGGCTGATTGGGATACGCCAATCTTTAACTAGTCCCCACCAGCCAGCACCACCTAATTCGTGATACTCCGCACAACAGACGCTGAGGGTGTAAGGGATTGCCTTATCCAATCATACGGATTTGTTCGGGGTAACCTGCGAAGAGTAATTGAAGCGACCCGCCATCGCCGTATAGTGCTTACATGCTCAACACCAAGGGTCAATTTGCGATAATAATCGCCACAGCAATTTTGCACGCTACGAGGCACGTTTGAAACTCGTCGATAAAGCCGAAATCCTGAAGGATGCAGAGGCTCGCGGGCTCCGGAGGGCGCTCGTTGTCACGGCTCTGGACATGGAGATGAGTGCCGTCAGGGCTCATTTAGCCCATCTTGGATCCTGTCAGGCGCGTGACGGCAACATTGTTGAGATCGGGCAGTTTTCCGCTCCAGGCGATGAGTGGCTCGTTGTCGTCACCGAATCCGGCGCTGGAACACACGCAGCACAGAGTGCCGTGACATATGCTTCTGTGGATTTTGGACCGTTCGAGGTCATGTTGTTCGTTGGTGTTGCGGCGTCTAGGAAACCAGAGGCTGCTATCGGAGCAGTGGTTGTCTCAAACCATGTCTATTTTCCTTACACTGGCAAATACCAAGGCGGCGAATTTTCCAGCCGCCCTCACACTTTTCCAGTTGATACCCGTCTGGTTGGTCTTGCGAAGAAGCTTCGCCGCGATGGCGAGTGGCAGATGCGCATTCGCGATTTGCTCAGACAGAAGCTCCCGAACACATCGGTCTATCCTCAGCCTTTTCCGCCAGCCTGTTTTGTTGCGCCAATCATCTCGGTCGAAGCGGTATCTGCTGACGCCGAGTCCGAACTGGAAAAACAAATTTCGAAACATTACGGCGATTCCCTTGCACTGGAGATGGAAGGCTACGGTGCGCTCTATGCAGGCTCACTTGAGCGGACCCCAAGCATCGTGGTCCGTGGCATTTCGGACATGCGGAAAGACAAGACGCCAGAACTCGATGCCATCTACCAACCCGTCGCTGCCGCTCATGCTGCGGCGTTTGGGTTCGAACTCCTCGCTGCATGGAGTCAAACCTCTCCCGCGTCGCGTCCGGCACCAGCAATTTCAACGACACCAGAACGCGGAGGGGTAGAGGAGAACACAACTTCTGTATCATTGGGCGTTGAAAGCACGCGAACAATACTTGTTCTCAATTTCGCTGGAAAAGCCACCGAGTTTCCCAAAGAAAAGATCGACCAGATAATTGATGAACTTCGCTCGATAACTGGCGATCCAGACCTTAGTCTCGTGCGCACCGAAGTTGGCTCGTTCCGCTTTTTCGTGTCCGCGCGAGTATCCGACATCGTGCGGCTGAGCGCGCGGGAAACTTTCGGGCTCCTGCAGGAGAAGTTTCAGTCACGCTTGCTGGGCGTCTCGACAGAATCCGAATTTTTGTCCGCGCCGACATTGGGCGTCAGCATCCTCGAAGCCTCCCGTTCACTCTTAGACTGGCCTAAGACTCTGCCGGACGGCACCGCAATTCATCGCCCCGAACTTGATCACCTGTTATCGCTGGTTCAAGATTCCGAAAGCAGCACAACAGCGCTTTTGGGACCTCCTGGCGCTGGAAAATCTGCGTTGCTGGCAGCATTAGGCCAGCGCCTTCATGACCAAAACATTCCATTCCTGGCGATCAAAGCAGACCTGTTAGACCTCGATATTTCTGACGAGGAAGGACTTTCACAATCCATCGGCCTGGATCACATTCCGACAAAGCTTCTACTTGGGCTGTCGCTCACGCGTCCGACCGTGCTCATCATTGATCAGCTTGACGCGCTGGCTGGGTATGTAGACCTACGCACCGGTCGTCTTAATGTCCTGCTTAATCTTGTACGCAGGCTGAGCGGCGCACGGAATATCCACATTGTCTTGTCCGCCCGCACCTTCGAATATGAACACGATGTCCGTCTTCGAACCATTCGTGCCGAAAGTCTTAACCTGGAGTTGCCGCCCTGGAGCACGGTACTCAGCGTCTTGGAAGAACATGGGATCCAGGCGGCAGGTTGGCCTTTAAACGCACAGGAAGTTATGCGCTCGCCGCAGGCGCTTTCGACATATCTTAAGTTAGGGGTGAACGCCGGCAGCGAACCGTTTGCCAAATATCAGACTATGCTCAATCATCTTTGGGAGGAGCACATTCTGAAGCGGCCCGACGGCGCCAAGCTTTCCAAGCTCGCGGGAAATATCTCCGAGCAAATGGCGGAACTTGAGACCATGTGGCTGAATTCAGCGCGTTTTGAGGGAAACGTGAGTGAGCTCGATGCCCTGATCGCTTTGGGCATCCTGACGCGCTATGGCGCGGCCGGGCGAATCGGATTTTCACACCAGACCGTCTTCGAACACGCGCTTGCACGCGCGTTCTCACAGCAGACTGGCCGACTGTCCAGATACATACTGGAACGCGAAGCCTCCTTGTTTGTCAGGCCGAAACTCTGGGCTGCTTTGACTTATCTGCGGGACGTCGAACCTCCCACGTATCTCACGGAACTGCGTGCCATCTGGTCGACACAGAACCTGAGGGTTCACTTGCGGCATCTCCTGATCGAATTTCTGGGGCAACAACCTGAGCCAATAGACCCGGAAGTCCTCCTGATGGGGGAGGCCCTGACCTCCCCGAATCGCCAGATTGCATTGCAGGCGATTGTCGGCAGTGATGGATGGTTCGGACGTTTGCAGCACGCAATTGCCACCGCGATGACAGTACCTGGCGAGGATAATATAGCAGCGGCTATTCTGTCCCGAGCGTTCAGTTTTGCGCCGCAGATAGTCAGTTCGTTGATACGCTCTCACTGGCTACCGGACAAACGGTTTGATCGTCTCACACTGTTCGTCATTCAGTCCTGTCCATACTGGACAGAAGACGTTCTCGAAATCGCAAGTTCAGTTGCTGCCCGCTCCACGACATCACCATATGAATTGGATCATATCGTGGGAACCCTTGGCGCATCCCAACCCGATATGGCACTGAGATTTGTCCGGTCTCAGCTGGATGCCCAGCTCAGATTAGCAATAGAAGAAGGTCAACGCCGTACGGCACTTGTTCCACCTGAGGGCGATGATGAGAGGATTGTCTGGCGGATATCGAACTCACCGACCGAGCCTATTACAAAAGTTATTGAGAACTCCAACGGATGGGACAGTCTCGAAGCGCTTGCCCGAGAGCACCCGAAGGATTTTCTGGAAACTTTGTGGCCGTGGTTCCGCCATGCGACCGATGTGTTGCGCGATCTTGAAAACGACACTGATGGTCCGGGATTCGCACTAAGCTATCAGGTCGATTTCCGCTTCGATGGAGAGTCCCCACTGGACTTGCCTGAGCATCCGATTCAAGGCGCGCTAAGAACAGCGGCCGAAGAACTGGCAAAGGAGGACGAAGCGGAATTCCTCAGCTGGATCGACCGCAACCAGAACGATGATTCAACACCTGCTCAGCGCCTGTTCGCATATGCCCTTGCCAGTCAGCCGGAAAAATACGCCGATCAATCATTTCAGTTTTTTCTGCAGGATACCAACCGCTTTCATCTGGGAAATTTTCAAGACACCCACAGCACAACGACCAAGCTCATCCGCGCTGCAAGCCCGTATTGGTCTGACAGTCAGGTGAAGATTTTTGAAAGGACAGTCTTTGATTATTCTCCAAAGCCACGATCGGGGCTAGATGCGAGCTTAAGGCGCTATTTTGGTCAACGTATCCGTCGCCTGAAGACTGATCTTCTGGAGGCGTTACCGCCTGAGCGCACATCCGAACAGGTGAAGCGGTTCATCACCGAGCAGCGACGGCAGTTTCCTGCTCAAAAAGATGGCGTGCGATCCTACGGCCCTCAATGGATCGGATCATCGATAGCAGCCGAAAATCTGGCGAAGGCCAGTGATGACGACATCATCAACGCTTTCACAGAATTGCCCGACGCCATTGGTTGGGACAATCCGAAGGACTGGATGAAGGGCGGGAATGTTCAGCTCTCACGAGAATTTGCCGAATTCGCAAAGTCGTACCCAGACCGGGCTTCCGCAATCATTAAGAAGATGACGCCCAACATCGGAACTCGCGCAGCTGGATATGCGCTCGACGCGATGGCAGAAACGGTCCCTGYCGAACTCATCCTGCAGCTGATTGATCACCTTGATCAGCACGGCTTCTCTGGTGAAGAGTACCGCGGAAGCGCGGCCAGAGCTGTCGAGCGGCTCGTCCGGCGTAATCTGAACATCGATGAAAAAACCATCACGTTGCTCGAAAGCTGGCTTGCGGAAAAGCCCCCGGTTCCAGAACGTGAGGATTCCGATGACGAGGACGAGGACGAGGACGAGGGTGATGACGATGAAGGAATTTTCACGGCTGCGACAGTCGATACCGAAAAAGAAGAGCGACAGGAAAGCATACTATGGGGGATGGGTGGACTAAGAATTCTGCCCCATGGTAACTATACAATTATTGACGTTCTGTTTCAGATATTCCTTCGCAACAAAGATTATCCACGCCTTATATCGATGCTGAATGAGCAGCTAAGCGCAGAAGACGATAGCCGAATCTGGGAGGCGCTGCTAAGATTTTTGCCGTACGTGCCTTCGGCGCATATTAACGAACTAACCGGTTTTCTGGATCGCCTGTTCAACCAGTATCCCAAGCTTGCCTTCACGCATGAAGGGTTGCGTCTGTTGGCTCAGCTTCATTGGAAGGCGGATGCCTTTGTCGGCTCTCTACTTTCGCGCTGGGACTACTCCGCATCAGCTAGCAATGAGCAAGGATATGGCGAACTGGTCGCGCTTATTTCTCTCGTCCGGCCCAGCCTTGACTGGCCTAAGAAGCTTCTCGACGAAATCCTTTCCAAACCCGAGCTTTTGAACGCGAGGGTCGGCGCTGCATACGCGGCAGTAAATGTCTGGCCTGAAGCGGAATGGCAGGTCGCGTGCTCAGCCCTGCTTCAGAAAATCATTCCAATCGCAGACAAGCTCGCCTGGATTGCAGTCTTCGATCTCTTCCGCCTTGTCGATGAGATAACGCCGGAGTCGCACTGGATAGGGTTGCTGAGGACGATAGAAGAGCATCTCGCCACCGCTAAAGGTGTGAATTCCAGTTTCGTTGTTGAGAGGCTACAGACACTGCTCCCTCACTCCGGACAACTTGTCGGAAGATTTGCGCGTGGATTGATTGCCAACTGGCGCACCGAACTCGCCGACATGAGCACTGGCACCGCAACCGTTGCCCCTGAATTCGTAGACATAGCAATTACGCTTCATCGCCTAGGACCGGATACACGTGAACTCGGCACCGAGCTGTTTGAAGACCTGCTTCAGGCAAACGCATATACCGCCAGGGAAACACTCGATCAGATTGACAACCGGTTTAGGAGCACGCCCGCCTCACGGCGGCCGAGGCTTCCCCGCCGTTCAAGGAATGCTCGTTCCCGGCGCAAAGCAACATCAGTCGGTGGTGAGTAATGAGTATTCTCGCTGGTGATCCACTCACACAACTGGCTTTCTCGGTGTACGAGAACAAGGGTGTGTTTGCCGTGCTGCTGGGGTCTGGCCTTTCGCGTGCAGCGGAAATTCCTACCGGTTGGGAAATCACACTTGACCTGATCCGCCGTGCCGCACTGGCGCAGGGAATAGAGGATCAGACCGACTGGGCCGCGTGGTACCGCAAGACGGCAGGAGAGGAACCCAGTTACTCCAGACTCCTTGAAGAGCTGGCCTCATCTCCTGAGGAGCGACGCTCAATCCTGCACAGCTATATCGAGCCGAGTGATGAGGATCGTGAAGAGGGGCGCAAAATTCCCACGGCTGCACACAATGCTATCGCAGAACTTGTGCGTAGCGGCTACATCCGCGTGATCGTCACAACCAACTTTGATCGACTCATGGAAAACGCGTTGCGAGAGCGCGGAATCGAGCCGACAATCGTTTCATCCGTTGACGCGCTTTCCGGCGCTGAGCCACTTACACACAGCGTTTGCTACATCCTCAAGCTGCATGGCGATTACAAGGACGCGCGGATTCTGAACACAGAGGCCGAGCTTAGCGGCTATCCAAAACAATATGACACGCTTCTTGATCGTATTATGGACGAACACGGCCTCATCGTTTGTGGTTGGTCGGGCGAGTGGGATAGTGCGTTGCGTGCAGCATTTCTTCGAGCACCAAACCGTCGCTACTCAGTATTCTGGGCATCTCGCGGAAATCTTGGTAGCGGCGCACAGACAATCGTTGATCATCGCCGTGCGCGCGTGATCGCCATCAATGACGCAGACAGCTTCTTTCGAGGATTGCAGCAGCGCGTCGAAACACTCGAACAGAGTAAGCGCCAGAACCCTTTCAGCATTGAACTTTTGGTCAGCAGTGCAAAGCGTTTTCTGGCAAAGCCGGAGTACCGCATCCAGATGGATGAACTGTTTGCCCAGGAAGCGGATCGTCTGTTAGCGCAACTAGGCACGTCCGAGTTTGAAATCATTTCGCATGGAGACGCCGACGCTTTCCGTTCGCATGTCCGCAGCTATGAAGCCGCCACCGAGGCACTAGCCTGCATGGTCGGCATTCTCGGTCGCTGGGGAGATGATACGGAGCTTTCGCTCGTGCTGGATATTATCCAGAGCCTCTACACCAATGCCAAGCGACCTGGTGGTGGCTCTGTAAGGCTACTAAACATACGCTCATATCCAGCAGTACTCATTCTCACGGCATACGGTCTTGGGCTTACGCGCGCAACGCGATGGGCAACACTTCACAGGTTGTTTGATGCGAAGGTTGATCAACAGTATGGAGAGCCGCAGCGCCTGATCGACGTTCTTTTCCTGAATGTTTGGGATGGAGATGAGAACGAGGCGTTCAAAAATATTGAAGGATTTGAAAAACGTAAGACAGCGCTCAGCGATCATCTGCTGACCATATTTCAGCAATGGGCGAAGACTTTTGTTGGCCTTATCCCGGACTTCGAGCTCATGTTTGAGCGCTTTGAAGTTCTTGGATCATTGGGGAATTTCGAACGGTATCCAAAGGCTCGAGTCAAGGAGACCCTCCAAGGCGACCCTCAGAACGGCTGGGAATTCATGGCTTTTGGACGTGCTGCGTGGGATAGCAAGAACAGGGATAAAATTCTCAACGAAATACAGACGGACCCGCTTAAATCGAACTTGGTGCGCTCAGGCTTTGCCCTGGGCGACCCCGAATTCATAGACCTTTTTGCTCAAAACTTCGCACGTGTCGCTGCGCGAGTAAGGTGGCAATAGATCTGTGCTGCGGTTCGGTGGCGCGTAACCGCTGTTCTCAGGCCACGGCCTTGAGTGGCGCGGTGGCATAGGCCCAGGGCAGCAGGTCGTCGAGCTGGCTTTGCGGATGGCCTGCGACGATGCGGGTGATGACGTCGGCAAGGTAGGCGTACGGGTCGACGCCGTTGAGT
>NZ_JBFTRA010000005.1:0-462523 GCF_056399285.1 Mesorhizobium sp. 01N446
TTGTGGGCACGCAATTCCTCGCCGAGCAGCCGCACCAGTTCGCCGCGCTTCGGGCCGGGCACCAGCCGCCAGGACTGGAATGCCTTGTGCGCGGCATCGATGGTCTTGGCCGCATCGGCGGGCGAAATGGTCTTCAGCGCCGCAATCTGTTCGCCGGTCACCGGGCTGCGCACGATCAGGTCGCCCCCGACAAGCGTGTCCTTGGCCACACCCAGTTTCGCCAGAAGCTCGGTCGTTTCCTTCGCTATGGTCATTTTTGTCCCTTTCAGAGTCATCATATGGCGTCGGGTCAACGCCTCGCGCCATTCGCCCGCGCGCCGAGAAGGCACCTCAGGCACAGTCATGGCGTGGCCTTACTCGTTTCGAGGGAAAATCGCCACCCCGGCATGGTCTAAGCCCTGGTGACACGGTTGAGCCAGATGGGCAAACGTGGCTCAGTTGGCCTTTTTCGCCGGCACGCGCACGGCGCCGTCCTTCATCAGCCGGTCGATATGCATGCGGATATGGGCCGCTTCCGCCGCCGTGTTGGCAAGCGCGATGGCCCGGTCGAAGGCGACACGCGCCTCCTCGCCCCGGTCGAGCTGCATCAAAAGCCCGCCCTTGAGGCCGAAGAAGTGGAAATAGCCGGACAGCCTCGGCTCCAGCGGCTCGATCATGGCAAGGGCGGCTTCCGGGCCGCGCACCTTGGACACCGCCACCGCGCGGTTGAGCGTGATGACGGGCGACGGCTGCATCTGTTCGAGCAGCCCGTAGAGCAGGTCGATCTCCACCCAGTCGGTGTCCTCGGCCTTCTCTGCCCGGGCATGCAAAGCGGCGATAGCAGCCTGCACTTGATAGGGACCCGGCTTGCGATGGCGCAATGCCTTGTCGACCAGCGCCAGCCCCTCGTCGATCATCTTGCGGCTCCACAAGCCGCGATCCTGGTCCTCGAGCAGCACGATCTCGCCGTCTTCGTCGAAGCGGGCCGGCGCGCGTGCATGCTGCAGCAAAAGCAGCGCCGTCAGCCCCATGATCTCCGGCTCGGTCTGGAACAGCCGCAGCAGCAGCCGGGCGAGCCGGATCGCCTCCTCGCATAGCGGCGCGCGGGCGGGTGCCTCGCCGCTGTTGGTCGAATAGCCTTCGTTGAAGATCAGGTAGACCATTGCCGCCACCGCGGCGAGACGCTCGGAGCGCTCGACAGCGCCCGGCGTCTCGAACGGCACACCGGCTTCGGCGATGCGTGCCTTGGCGCGGGTGATACGCTGCTCCATGGCGCTTTCGCCGACCAGGAAGGCACGCGCGATCTGCTTGACGGTGAGACCGGAGACGATGCGCAGCGCGACCGCGATCTGCTGCGTCGCCGGCAAATCGGGATGGCAGCAGATGAACAAGAGCCGCAATATGTCGTCACGGTAATGCGCGCCGTCCAGCCGCTCGGCGATGTCGCTCTCGGCATCCTCCAGATCGGAGATCTGGTCCTCTTCCGGCATCGGCGCCTGCTTGGCGCGCTTGCGCACCGCGTCGATGCCGCTGTTGCGGCCGACAAAGATCAGCCAGGCCGCCGGATCGCGCGGCGGCCCGTTCTGCGGCCAGTTCTTCAACGCCCTGAGGCAGGCATCCTGGAAAGCTTCCTCCGCCGTATCGAGATCGCGGAAATAGCGCAGCAGCGCGCCCATTGCCTGCGGGCGGGCGGCGCTGATCGCGGAGCTGATCCAGGCAAGTTCGGTCATACGGCAACACCGGTGGGATTGAACACCGAGACCGGCCGGATTTCGTAGGAGCCGCCGCTCGGGTTGACCTCGGAGAGCTCACGGGCGAATTCGACAGCCTCGTCGAGATCGGCGCATTCGAGCGTGTAGAAACCGAGGAACTGCTCCTTGGTCTCGGCGAATGGCCCGTCGATGACGACCGATTCGCCTTTCACTTTCCTCAGCGTCGTCGCCGCCGTCGTCGGCAAAAGCCGCGCCACCGGGCCAAGCCGGCCGGCCTTTGCGTACTTGTCCTGAACGTTGAGGAGATTGGCCATGACTTCGTCGTCCTGCGCCTTGCTCCAGGAGCTGACGACGTCTTCGGAGGCATAGCAGAGTATGGCGTAGAGCATGGCTGGTCCTTTTCTGTATCAAAGGACGAAACAGTATGACCGATCCCGACACGGCGTCGATAAAAAAATCTGACATGGCGACCGCCAATTGTTGCGCGTCACCCTTCGTGCCTTTTCAGCCATCTCAACACGAGCGCTTCCTCGTCATCGAGACCTTCCATGGACCGCTTGCGCTTGTTGGCCTCCGCCATTTCGGCCAGCAACCGTCCCTGCGACCAGGCCTCGAAAACCTGCGGGTGGATATAGCATTTGCGGCAGACCGCACGGGTGTTGCCCAGCCGCTCGGCCACTTTGTCGATGACGCTGTTCATCACCCGCTTTTGCTGTGTCTGGCTTTCGGGCAGTTCCGTCTGTGCAAACAGCGACGCGGCGTGGATGGTGCCGCCCCAGGTGCGGAAATGCTTGGAGCTGAACGCATCGCCGGCGGCGTCCCTGATATAGCGGTTGACGTCGTCGGAGCGGACCGGGCGCCTGTTGCCGTCCCCGTCAAGATACTGGAACAGTTTCTGGCCGGGCAGATCCTGCGCACCCCGCACGATGCCGGCGATGCGGCGATCGACCAGTTTCAGTTTCCATTCCTTGCCGGACTTGCCCTTGAAGGCGAAGCGCAGGCTCGATCCCTTGATATCGACATGGCGGTCGCGCAACGTCGTCAGGCCGAAGCTTTTGTTGTCGCGCGCATAGGCGGCATTGCCGACGCGGATCATCGTGTTGTCGAGCAGCCAGACGACGGCGGCGACGACACGTTCGAACGGCAGGCCGTGGCGGCGCAGATCGCTGTCTATCGTGCGCCTCAGCTTGGCCAGGCTCTCGGCGAAGGCAACGAGGCTGGAATATTTGGCGCCGTCGCGTTCTTCGGCCCATTGCGGATGATAGCGATACTGCTTGCGCCCCCGCAAATCCCTTCCGGTCGCCTGGATATGCCCGTCGGCATCAGGCGAGATCCACACATCCGTCCAGGCCGGCGGGATGACGATCGCCTCAATGCGCGCCCGGACGGCATCCGAGACCGCTTTCCCGTCCGGTCCCCTGTAGGAAAATCCTTTGCTGGTCTTCAGCCGGCGGATACCAGGCTCGGCATCGCTGACATAGGTCAGCGCGGCGCGCTCGGCCGCGCTTTGCGCCCCGTTCCTCGGCACAACATCCCCGTCAGCCGACCGGCTGAGCGACAATCCGGATCTCTGCAGCATGTAAGCTCCACGCAAATATGCGTAGATAAGCTGCTGGCCGACTGCTGGTTCCACGCCCGCTCGAAAGTCGGCTGGCCGCGATACGCGAATGGCGGAACCTTACGACTACAAGACGCCTTGCAGTTCTACCCGTGGCGCCGACAGCCGCCGTCGCACCGCGAGCTTGAGCCTGTAGCGCAGGCAGCGCCAGGCTTCTGAGCGCCGCTTTGGCGCAGCCGCGGCCACTGCCAGGAAGCGCGCCGCGATGTCGAGGTCGCCGCGCGCATAATGGACGCGGGCAATCTTGAGGGCGACGAGCCCTTCCCTGGTCTTGAGCGCCGAAACCGGGATGCCGCAATCGGTGAGCGTGCGCAATTCCCTTCGCCATTCCAGGAAGCGCCGCACCGGGTTGATTGCAAAGCGGTCGTCGGAGCGGGCCGGCGAAACCTCATAGACCATCACGGGTTGCGGAGTCATGGCCAGCGAAGCCTTGCTCATCAGCCGTGCCCAGAATAGCGTGTCCTCGTCATAGGCAAGGCCCACCGGAAACCGCGTATCGCCGATCAGTTGCCGGGATGCCAGCACGCTGCCCACGGCGACGGAGCGTATGTCGCCTTTCACATAGGCCGAAGCATTTGCCAGGCACGCAGCCTGATAGCCGTTCGGAACCTTGATCTGCCGATCCTGGCCATTCACCCGCCGCCGGTAGGCGCCAACGATCATGCCGGCTTTCGGCTGGTTCTCCGCTTGCCGCAGCAGCGCGCGCAATCCGCCCTGAAGATGCAGATCGTCGGCGTCGATCAGATACACCCAGGGATGGAGCGCCTGCGCCAGCGCCACGTTGCGGGCGGCGCCGGCGTCGCGGCATTCGGCCGGCAGCACACGCAGCGGCAAAGCCAATTTCGCCGCCGCCTGCCGTGCGACATCGGCCGTGTTGTCAGTCGACGCATCGTCGACCAGCAGGACTTCGCCGATAACCTCGGCCTCACTGCTAAGCGACGCCAGCGTCGTCGCGATAGTGGCCGCCGCATTGTAGGCAGGGATGACGACGCTGACCGCTTTCAATTACAAGACCCCGCGCCCGCGCCCATTGGCAGCAACAATGGCTGTCCCTCGAAACGAATGGAGATTAGCGGCCCCTTCTATGTTTGAGAAGTCGCTTCGTCCACCCAGAATTGCAATGGCGGAACGCTTCGCGCTTTTCAGCCGCTTCATACCTTCTCGAGCGCAACCGGAATGACGTCGACAGCCTGCTCGCCGACCTGTCCGCCGGTGGTTTTCAGCACGCCCACGATCGGCGCGACGTCGGAATAGTCGCGGCCATAACCGACGGTGATATGGTCGTTGCTGGCCCGCATGCCATTGGTCGGGTCGAACTCCTGCCAGCCGGCGTCACGCCCGCACCAGACCTTGACCCAGGCATGCATGGCATCGGCGCCTTCCAGCCGCGGCTTGCCCTTGGGCGGTATGGTGCGCAGGAAGCCGCTGACATAGCCGGCCGGAATGCCGAGCCCGCGCAAGCCGGCGATCATGATGTGCGAAAAGTCCTGGCAGACGCCGCGCTTCAGCTTGAAGGCATCGCTGGCCCGGGTCCGCACGGTGGTCGCCTCGCCGTCATAGGTGAAGTCGCGATGGATGCGGTTGCACAGGTCCATTGCCGTTCCCGCGGCCGAGGTGCCGACGCTGTCCCGCGCATAGGAGGTGATCGCCGCATCGATGCCGGAGTGAGCGCTTCCCGCCAGGAAATGGTGCGGCGAGGCAGACGCCAGCGACCGCACCGCGGCCAGTTCCTGCCGCAGCCGCCCGATATCGGGCGACACGTCGAGCCCGGGTTCCGGCCGCGACACCGAAACGCGGGCGCTCATCCTGATGTCGAGCGCGTCATGCGCGTCGCGAAAGGCGATGGAGGTGACGTTGTTACCGAAAAAATCGGAGAAATCCGAACGCTCGTTGGGCGCCGGGGCAAAGGACAGCGATGCGGCAATGACGCGCTGCACGCCTGGTATCGTCGATGGCAGCACGCGGATCTGGTGGCGTCCGCCGCCCGCCGCGGCGGCATAATCGTAATGGAGATGAAGCCTGATGTCGTAAAGCATGCAAAACTTTTCTGTCCTGGCGCAGGTTCCTGTCGCAAAACCGCGCGAAACTTTTGCGCAACCTGCCTAACTCTTTGTTTTGACGCAATTCCGGACGGAAAACCGTTTCAAACTTTTCCTGGAATTGCTCTAGCCGAAATAGGCCTTGGCGAGGCTGTTGTAGAGACCGCCGATTTCATAGGCGAGTTCATCCAGCGCCTTTGCCGTCATGTCCGAAGGCTCCTTGATGGCGATGGCCGTGTTGAGCTGCAGGATCTCCTTGGCCGCCGGCGACATGTGACCCTCGCCGCCGACCGACGGCAACAGGCCGATCTCGGCCTTCAGCCTTTCCAACTGGAACAGGATCGAGCGCGGATTGAGCGGATCGAGCGCCAGAAGATCGATCACCGTGCGCCGGCCGGCCTGCACCGGATATTGCCGGCGATGGGTCATGACGCTGTCGCCGATCTCCAGCATCATGTCGAGCGCGCCGTCCGGCGCCTTGGCGCGGGTCAGCCGGGACAGCGTGCGGGCGATCTGAATGCCGCGCTCCAGCCGCCGGCCGATCTCGAGGAAGCGCCAGCCGGCGAAGCGGTACATGTTCTCGTGCAGAAGGCCGGAGAAACCCGCAAGCTTGCGCAGGATAACGGTCATGGCCCGTGTCGCGTCGTCGCCCGGCGCCACCGTCTTGGCGAACTGATGGATGGTCTTCGACAGGTCCTTCAGCGCCAGCCAGCCGTCGGGCGAGAAGCGGTCGCGGATCTGTCCGGCGCTGTAGACGGCGCTGTCGAGTGTGCCGATCAGCCCCAACGGGATCGCCGTCGAGACGTCGATGCCGAACGGTTCGAGATAGTCCCTGATGTCGGCCAGCAGCGGCATGTCCGGATCGGACGTCTCGGCCAGCCGCACATGATAGGCGCGCAGGATGCGCACCGTGTCTTCCGAGCGCTCTATATAGCGGCCGAGCCAGGTCAGGTTCTCCGCCGCGCGGCTGGGCAGGCTGCCCGGCCTGGTGCGGGTGAAGCTGTCGCCCTCTTGCGGCAGCAGCGTCTCGCGCTCGACGGGCCTGTCGCTGACCACCCAGACATCGGCCGCCTGGCCGCCGCGCTGCATGGCGATCGCCGTCGGGTCGAGCGACAGGCCGACGCGGGCGAACCCGCCCGGCATCACCGTCCAGCCATCGGGCGTGCGCGCCAGGTAGACCCGCAGGCTCGCCGGCCGCGGCTCCAGCCAGCCGCCGACAAAGACCGGCGTCGTCGACAGCGTCACCGCTTCCTGGCCGACGAAGGCGCCGCCATCGCGTTCGATGCGCGCCACCAGTTCGGCCCGCTCGCCGGCCGACAGCGTCGAGCCGAGCGTGGTCTGGCCGTCATCCTCGAAGGCAAGTCTCGTCGAGAGCGCCGGGCCGACCACCATGCGGTCGATATTGGCAAGCACATGGGCGCGTTCGGTCGCCTGCCCGCACCACCATGTCGCGACACTCGGCAGGAGCAGCTCCTCGCCGCGCAATTCGCGCGCGATCTTGGGCAGGAAGGCGAGCAGTGCGCGCGTTTCCATCAGGCCCGAGCCCAGCGCGTTGACTGTCGCCACCGCCCCCTGGCGGATCGCCTCGACCAGCCCCGGCGTGCCGATCTGCGAATCCGGGCGCAATTCGAGCGGATCGGCGAAGGCGGCGTCGAGGCGCCGCCAGAGCACGCTGATCGGCATCAGGCCGGAAACGGTGCGCACCATCAGCCTGCCGCCGGAAACAGTCAGATCCTCGCCTTCGAGCAGCATGATGCCGAGATAGCGGGCGATGTAGGCGTGTTCATAGTAGGTTTCGTTGAGCGGCCCTGGCGTCAATATGGCGACGCGGCCTTCGCTTTCCCTGGCCATGCCGATCAGCGCATCGCGGAAGCGACGGAAGAAGCCGGCAAGCCGGTGCACATGCATCTCGCCATAGATATCGGAGAGCGCGCGCGTCGTGGCGACGCGGTTCTCCAGGGCAAAGCCGGCGCCCGACGGCGCCTGCGTACGGTCGCCCAGCACCCACCACTGGCCATCGGGTCCACGGCCAAGCTCGAAGGCACAGAAATGCAGGTAATGGCCGCCGGCCGGCGTGGTACCCACGACAGGCCGCAAATATTCGGGGCTGGCCGCGATCAATCCCGCCGGCAGGATGCCTTTTTCGATCAGCCGGTTGCGCCCATAGATATCGGCGATGGTTTCCTCGAACAGCTCGGCGCGCTGCACGAGCCCGGCGCTGATCGCCGCCCATTCGGCGTCTTCGATAAGCAGCGGCACATGCGCCAGCGGCCATTCGCGCTCATTGGCGCCAGCCTTGTCATAGACACGGTAGTAGACACCGGCATCGCGCAGATACTGGTCGGCGCGGGCAAAGCGCTGGCCAAGCTTTTCGGCGCCGAGATCGTCGAGCGCCTCGATGAAATGCTTCCAGACCGGACGGGGATCGCCTGCGGCGTCGACCATCTCGTCGACGACGCCGTCGATCGGCTGGTAGTGCTCCAGCAGGCTGTGGATCTGCGGCTTGCCGCGTATCCTTTTGTGATTCCCCTTTGCCATCGCTGATCAGAGTCTTGCCGGCCGCCTGAGGTCAAGGGTCATCGGGAAATCTTCCGCCGGTTGTTCCTCGCGCAGCACATAGGCCGATGGTGTATGGCCGCGCGGTTCGAAGCGGGCGAGCCGCCGCGCTTCCGCCTCGTTGCCGTTGACCGGGAAGGTGTCGTAATTGCGGCCGCCGGGATGCGCGACATGGTAGACGCAGCCGCCGATCGCCCTTCCTGACCAGCGGTCATAGATGTCGAACACCAGCGGCGTGTTGACCGGCAGCGCCGGATGCAGCCCCGAAGCCGGCTGCCAGGCCTTGAAGCGCACGCCCGCCACCGCCACTTCCCGGTTATCCGTGACCTTCATCGGCACGATGCGGCCGTTACAGACGATGGCATGGCGTTCCGGGTTGAGGCCTTCGGTCTTGACCTGCAGCCGCTCGACCGAGGAATCGACGAAGCGCACGGTGCCGCCGATGGCGCCCTGCTCGCCCATCACATGCCACGGCTCCAGTGCCTGCCGCAGTTCCAGCTTGATGCCGGCGTGCTGGACTTCGCCGCAGAACGGAAAGCGGAATTCGAGCTGCGCATCGAACCATTCAGGCCGGAACTCGAAGCCGTTGAGCTTGAGGTCGTCGAGCACGTCGAGGAAGTCAGCCCAGACATGATGCGGCAGCATGAAACGGTCATGCAGCGAAGTGCCCCAGCGCACGAAGCGGCCGTCGAGCGGGTTCTTCCACGCGCGCGCAATGATCGCCCTGACAAGCAGTTGCTGCGCCAGGCTCATGCGCGCATTGGGCGGCATTTCGAAGCCGCGGAACTCGACCAGTCCCAGCCGCCCCGTCGGCCCATCCGGCGAAAACAGCTTGTCGATGCAGATTTCCGAGCGGTGCGTATTCCCGGTGACATCGGTCAACAGGTTGCGGAAGAGCCGGTCGACCAGCCACGGCAAGGGTGCCGCGCCCTGGTCCGGATGCGGCACCTGCGCCATGGCGATTTCAAGCTCGTAGAGCGAATCGTGACGCGCCTCGTCGAAGCGCGGCGCCTGGCTCGTCGGGCCGATGAACAGGCCGGAGAACAGGTAGGATAGCGATGGATGCCGCTGCCATTGCAGCACCAGGCTCTTCAACAGATCGGGCCGGCGCAGGAACGGGCTGTCATTGGGCGTCGCGCCGCCGACCACGACATGATTGCCGCCGCCGGTGCCGGTGTGGCGGCCGTCGATCATGAATTTGTCGGCGCCAAGCCGCGTCAGCCGCGCCTCCTCATAGATCGCCGTGGTCGTCGCCACGCAATCCTGCCAGTTGGAAGCCGGATGGATGTTGACCTCGATGACACCGGGGTCGGGCGCGACGCGGATGACGTTGAGGCGCGGATCATGCGGCGGCCCATAACCCTCGATATGGACCGGCAGACCGATCGCCCTTGCCGCATTCTCGGCGGCCGCGACCAGTTCCAGATAGTCCTCCAGCGCCTCGACCGGCGGCATGAACACGCAAAGCCTTCCATCGCGGGGCTCGACCGAAAGCGCGGTGCGCACCGCACCACCGATCTCGGTGATCTCCTGTTCGACCCGGTCCTGCTGACCGGTCGCGGCGGTGAACGACACCGCCTGCTGGCGGCGCGCCATCTCGTCGGCGCCTTCCAGTTCGGCCGGCGCCGCGGTGGGCAGGATCGCTTCGCGTGCCGGCAACGGGCTGCGCGGCAGCGACGGGTCGACCGGCACGATGTAGGGGAACTGCGCCGGCGGCACATAGGGCAGCGTGCCCAACGGCAAGCGGTATCCGACCGGTGAATCGCCGGGCACCAGGAACAGCCGCCCGCGCCGCGTCTTCCATTTCTCCGAGCGCCAGCGTGGTCCGGACGCCTGGCTGTTCCAGCGCTGCACGGGCAGCACATAGCCGGACGGCTTGGTCAGCCCGCGTTCGAACACTTTCGCCATGCGGCTGCGTTCTTCCGGGTCTTCCAGCTTGGAGTTGGACGGATCGACATTTTCCGGCAGCTTGCCTTCCTTGAGCAGCCATTCGGCCGGATCCTCATAGGCTTCGCTGACCATGGTCTTGTCGATGCCGAGTTCACCGGCGATCGCGGTAAGCAGGCTTTCGGCCTGCTGCGGACCGACATCGGCCGAACTCTTTTCGCGCGCGATCAGCGACGGGTCGCTCCACACCGGCTGGCCGTCGGCGCGCCAGTAGAGCGAGAAGGTCCAGCGCGGCAGGCTTTCGCCCGGATACCATTTGCCCTGACCGTAGTGGAGGAAACCGCCCGGCGCGAAGCGCTCGCGCAGCCTGCGGATCATCGCATCGGCCTTTTCGCGCTTGGTCGGCCCGACGGCGGCGGTGTTCCATTCGGCGGATTCGAAATCGTCGATCGAGACGAAGGTCGGCTCGCCACCCATCGTCAGCCGCACGTCGCCTTCGCCAAGTGCCGCATCGACCTTGTTGCCGAGTGCATCGAGCGCCTGCCAGCTTTCGTCGGAGAATGGCTTGGTGATGCGCGGGTGCTCGGCGATGCGGTCGACCCGCATGTCGAAGCCGAATTCGACATTGGCGAAGCTCGCCATGCCGGAAATCGGCGCCGCATTGCGGAAATGCGGCGTGGCGGCAAGCGGCACATGGCTTTCACCGGTGAGCAGGCCCGACGTCGGGTCGAAGCCGATCCAGCCGGCGCCCGGCAGGTAGACCTCGCACCAGGCATGAAGATCGGTGAAATCGACCGATGTGCCGGCCGGCCCATCCAGCGCAACGAGATCAGGCTTGAGCTGGATCAGGTAGCCGGAGACGAAACGCGCGGCGATGCCGAGATTGCGCAGGATCTGCACCAGCAGCCAACTCGAATCCCGGCACGATCCCTTGCCGGCGGCCAGCGTTTCCTCCGGCGAGAACACGCCAGTCTCCATGCGCACGATATAGGCGATCTCGCGCTGCAGCCGCGCATTGAGGTCGACGAGGAAATTGACGGTGTTCTTCGCGCTGGTGTCGATGGTTTTGAGGAAGGCCGAGAGCAGCGGCCCTGCCGGCTCAGGCGTCCGATAGATGGCGAGATCATCCCTGATCTCTTCCGGATATTCGAACGGGAATGTCTCGGCCGACGGCTCGACGAAGAAATCGAACGGATTGTAGACCGTCATGTCGGCAACGAGGTCGACCTCGATCTTCAACTCCGTCACCGGCTCGGGGAAGACGAAGCGGGCAAGGAAGTTGCCGTAAGGGTCCTGCTGCAGATTGACGAAGTGGTTCGCCGGCTCGACCTTGAGCGAATGGCTCAACACCTTTGTCCGGGAATGCGGCGCCGGCTGTAGCCTGACGATCTGGGGGCCGAGAACCACCGGCCGGTCGTATTTGTAGTGGGTCAGATGGTAGACGGCTGCCAGAATTGCCATGGGGCCCCGGAGATCGGCGTTTCAAACGAATTCGCCGAACCCTGACACATCTGCTGGCCATTCTCCAAGCACAGATGTTGCGGTGCACCTAATTTAAGCAGCAAAGGACCGCGCAATTTCGCCTGGCAAGGTCTTCGCGACATCCATTGGCTCCTGCTCCGTCGTGGAACGGGCCAGCCCATTTGAGCCTAGATGATCAACACATCGACAAATCTGCCATATTTGCGCATCCTCTCAAGATGAACTGCAAGCCAGGCGTTCTTGACGTGCTCAGCCGCGCGGTCACCAATTTCCAGCGTCAGAGCCTGCGGGGATTCGGGAAAAGCCGCGAAGCGGGCACTGCGAGGGTGAAAAAGAAGGTGGTACTCAAGATATTGAGGCCCCCCTTCAGGACGTAACGGCATTGCCTCTAGAGGGACAGGGGTCAACCTCTCGATCCTTACAGGAAACGATATCCCGGCGATCCTGACGTCCACTTCATAGATGTTTGGATCTTCGCGGTTGACAACCGGAATCTGAATCCGAACATCCGGTTCATTATCCACGGTCACGGTCGAAGACCAGTAATCGCGCTCACTGGTTTCGACCCTATAGCGTGAGAGCGGACGGCCCGTAGCGCGTTCCGGTGTGAAGGTTCGGACGAAATCCAGGATCGTATCCTGGACCGCCAGCAGTTCCGGCATTGGCTTTCGCCAATTCCAGTGGAGTTCGCCGGCAATGACGGGAACGGTCAATCCCTGCCAGTATTCTGCATTGACCTGCACTTCCTTGATGCTGCGCCATAACAGATCCTGCAACGGCTTCTCGATCAGCGCCCGAATATCTTCGAGATCCGAGTCCGAAAGCCCTTCAACCTTGGCCCGAAACGGATCGGTGTAGTTGATCCGTTCGACAGCGATATGCGAGCAATACGCTGCAGCGACCTTGGTGTGCAGAGGTCGCGCGGAGCTTGGAAATAATGCGAACTCGCTAAGCCGGCGAGCAATCGCAGCAAGCCAGCGAGATGCGGCAGTGGCCTCGACATGGGAGAGAGCCGGGCGTGGATGCTCGATCTTCTCAAACCAGCGGGTAATGGAGATAACAACACCCTGGGAGCCGCCGAAAAACAGCCCGGCATCCCAAGCGTACATCTTGCGGACAGCCCCGGAATTCAGACGGAATGTCCAGTCGTGCCCAGAGTATACCGAAAAGCGGCACTCTTCGCTCCCGGAGACCCATGTACCCCCGTGGAAGCTGAATTGGCCCGGATAGCCATCCTTCTGCACCAAACGCTCGCCGCGAAGACGCTTGAGCCCCTCGCGGATGCAATCGGCGCTACTTCGCAACGGCATTGCCTTCTCCAATGCAACTGAAGAGACAACACCGTTTATCTAGAAATCCTGTACGATCTGTTTAGCGAGCGGTCTCAAATCCAGGACCGCTCTGCTTCAAAAGAACGCCTGTATCCCGGTCTGCGCCCTTCCAAGAATCAGCGCATGCACGTCATGCGTGCCCTCATAGGTGTTGACGGTCTCCAGGTTCTGCGCGTGGCGCATGACGTGGTAGCCGATCTGGATGCCGTTGCCGCCATGCATGTCGCGGGCCTGGCGGGCGATGTCGAGCGCCTTGCCGCAATTGTTGCGCTTGACGATCGAGATCATCTCCGGCGCCATCTTGCCTGCATCGAGCAGCCGCCCGACGCGCAAGGATGCCTGCAGGCCGAGCGCGATCTCGGTCTGCATGTCGGCGAGCTTCTTCTGGTAAAGCTGCGTGCCGGCCAGCGGCTTGCCGAATTGCTTGCGGTCGAGCCCATACTGGCGAGCGCGGTGCCAGCAATCTTCCGCTGCACCCATCGAACCCCAGGAGATGCCGTAGCGAGCCCGGTTGAGGCAGCCGAACGGGCCGCCAAGGCCCTTGGCGTTGGGCAGCAGCGCGTCCTCGCCGACCTCGACGCCTTCCATCACCACCTCGCCGGTGATCGAGGCGCGTAGCGACAGCTTGCCGCCGATCTTCGGCGCCGACAGCCCCTTCATGCCTTTTTCCAACACGAAACCACGGATCTCGTCCTTGCCGTTCTCGCCCTTCAGCTTCGCCCAGACGACGAACACGTCGGCGATCGGCGCGTTGGAAATCCACATCTTCGAGCCGGAGAGCTTGTAACCGTTGGCGGTCTTCTCGGCGCGCGTCTTCATGCCGCCCGGGTCGGAGCCGGCATCCGGCTCGGTCAAGCCGAAACAGCCGATCCACTCGCCGCTGGCGAGCTTGGGCAGGTACTTCTTGCGCTGTTCGTCCGAGCCATAGGCGTAGATCGGATACATCACCAGCGACGACTGCACCGACATCATCGAGCGATAGCCGGAATCGACGCGTTCGACTTCCCGCGCGACCAACCCGTAGGTCACATAGTTGGCGCCGAGCCCGCCATATTCTTCCGGAATGGTAATGCCGAGCAGGCCGGCCTCACCCATCTCACGAAAGATGCCGGCGTCAGTCTTTTCATTGAGGTAGGCATCCTCGATGCGCGGCGCGAGCTTGTCGGCGGCAAAGGCCGCCGCACCGTCGCGCACCATGCGCTCTTCTTCCGAAAGCTGGTCCTCGATCAGGAACGGGTCTTCCCAGACGAATGCATTCTTGTCGGCGGCCATGGCTTCTCGATCCTCAAACCGGTGAAGCCCGGCTTATCGGCCCGTGGCCTCAAAAAATCAAACGAAATTGCGTCACAGATCAATGAGCGTTAGGAATGGATCATGAGTGTCCAGCGCCGCCTTTTGCCCAACATCAGTGCCCTTGCCGCCTTCGAAGCGGTGGCCCGGCTTGGCAGTTTCACCGCCGCCGCACAGGAGTTGGATCTGACCCAGGGCGCGGTCAGTCGGCAGATCAGGCTGTTGGAAGATCAGTTCGGCCGCCGATTGTTCGAGCGCGACAGCCGCAATGTCCGGCTGTCGACAGCAGGGGAAATCTATGCCGAAGCGGTGCGTTCAGCACTTGGCCAGTTGCGCGGTGCAGCACTTGGATTGATGAGCAATCGGCATAGTGGGATCCTGAACCTCGCCATCTTGCCGACCTTCGGCACACGCTGGCTGATGCCGATGATCCCCGATTTCGTCGAGAACAACCCCGACATCACCATCAACTTCGTCACCCGCGTCGGCCGCTTCGACTTCGCCAGGGAAAGGCTGGACGCAGCCATCCACTACGGCCTGCCAGACTGGCCGGAGGCGGACTCCACACTTCTGGTGCGCGAGACGGTGGCGCCGGTTGTATCGCCCGGATTCCTCGCCGGCCGCGCCATCGCCTCAGCGGCCGATATCGGCCGCCTGCCGCTGCTGCACATGGCAACGCGACCCGGCGCCTGGACCGAATGGTTCGAGCATCAGGGTCTGAGCGCACCGACCGGACCAGGCATGCAGTTCGAACAGTTCGGCACCGCCGCCCAGGCCTGCATGGCGGGGCTTGGCGTGGCGCTGCTGCCGCTGCTCCTCATCGCGGGCGAATTGCAACGCGGCCAGTTGGTGACGGCGCCCGGCCAGCCCATGCAAAGCCGCAGCGCCTATTATTTCGTCGTCCCGCACGACAAGCGCGGCCATCCCCCGGTCGCCAGTTTCCGCGACTGGCTGCTCGGCCAGCTTGAGAAGGAGCCGGCTGTTCTGGCGTGGTAGCTACTTCCGCTTCAGCGCATCCGCCAGCGCGGCACCGAAGGCCCCTTGCTGGGCCGGCCGTTCCGGCTGGCGTTGCGGCGCTGGCGAGCGGGGCGCCGGCCTGCCGCCGCCATTGTCGCGCGGCCCGCCCCTGGATGCGCCGCCCTCGCCACCGTCCTTGCGCATTGAGAGCGCGATGCGCTTGCGCTTGATGTCGACGTCGACGACGCGCACCTTGACCACGTCACCGGCCTTGACCACCTCATGCGCGTCCTTGATGAACCGGTCGGCCAGCTGCGAGACATGCACCAGCCCATCCTGGTGGACGCCGATATCGACGAAGGCGCCAAAGGCCGCGACATTGGTGACGGTGCCTTCCAGCAGCATGCCGGGCTTCAGATCCTTGATGTCGTCGACACCGTCGGCGAAGGTCGCCGTCTTGAAGCCGGGACGCGGATCGCGGCCGGGCTTTTCCAGCTCCGCCAGAATGTCGCGCACCGTCGGCAGGCCGAAACGCTCATCGACGAAGACGCGCGGATCGAGCGCCTTGAGCGCGGCGCTGTCGCCCATCAGCGAGCGCACATCGCGGCCGCAGGCGGCGACGATCTTCTTGGCCACGCCATAGGCTTCCGGATGCACCGACGAGGCATCGAGTGGCTCGCTGCCATTGGCGATGCGCAGGAAGCCGGCGGATTGTTCGAAAGCGCGTGGTCCAAGCCGCGGCACCTTGAGCAGGTCCTTGCGGCTGGCGAACGGACCGGTCGCATCGCGATGCGCGACAATCGCGTCGGCGAGCGACGCGCCAAGGCCGGAAACACGGGCCAGGAGCGGCGCCGAGGCGGTGTTGAGATCGACGCCGACCGCGTTGACCGCGTCCTCGACCACCGCTTCCAGCGAGCGGCCGAGACGGTACTGGTCGACATCGTGCTGGTACTGGCCGACGCCGATCGATTTGGGTTCGATCTTGACCAGCTCTGCCAGCGGATCCTGCAGGCGCCGCGCGATCGACACCGCGCCGCGCAAGGACACGTCGAGGCCGGGGAATTCAGCCGCCGCCGTCGCCGATGCCGAATAGACCGAGGCGCCGGCCTCGCTGACGATGACCTTGAGCGGCTTCGGCCCGCCGTCGGAAGGCATGTCGGACAACATGTCCGCCACCAGCTTCTCGGTCTCGCGGCTGCCGGTGCCGTTGCCGATCGAAATCAGCTCGACCTTGTGCAGGCGGATGAGCTTGGCGAGTTCGGCTTGCGTGCCGCGCACATCGTTCTTCGGTGGGAACGGGTAGACCGTCGTCGTCGCCACCAGCTTGCCGGTGCCGTCGACCACCGCGACCTTGACGCCGGTGCGGATGCCGGGGTCGAGCCCCATCGTCGGCCGCGAACCGGCCGGCGCCGCGAGCAGCAGATCCTTGAGATTGCGGGCAAAGACATGGATCGCCTCTTCCTCGGCCCGTTCGCGCAGATCGCGCATCAGGTCGAGCGTCAGGTGCAGCGAAAGCTTGATGCGCCAGGTCCAGCCGGCGACCTCCATCAGCCAGCGGTCGCCGGGCAGGCTGGCGCCGATCGCATAGGCATTGGCGATCATCCGTTCGACCGGCTTCACCGGCGACGCATCGTCGGCATCGACCTCGATGTCGAGCGACAGCACCTCTTCGTTGCGGCCGCGCAGCATGGCCAGCGCACGATGGCTCGGCACGTTGGCCCAGCGTTCGACATGGTCGAAATAGTCGGAGAATTTCGCGCCGGCCTCCTGCTTGCCGTCGACCACCCGGGCGCGCATGAAGGCGCGATCCTTCATGTAGGTCCGCAGCTTGCCGACCAGATCGGCATTCTCGGCGAACTGTTCCGACAGGATGTCGCGCGCACCTTCAAGTGCGGCTTTGACGTCGGCCACCTCCTCGGTGACGTAGGCCAGAGCCGCCTCGGTGGGCACCAGTGAACGGTTGGCAAGGATGGCCTCCGCCAGCGGCCCCAATCCACGCTCACGGGCGATCTCGGCTTTGGTGCGGCGCTTCGGCTTGTAGGGCAGGTAGATGTCTTCGAGTTCCGCCTTGGTGGCGGCGGCCGCGATCTTGGTCTCCAGTTCATCGGTCAGCTTGCCCTGCTCACGGATCGAGCCGAGGATGGTGTCGCGGCGGGCGTCAAGCTCACGCAGATAGGCGAGCCGCTCGGCAAGGTCGCGCAGCTGCGTGTCATCAAGCCCGCCGGTCACCTCCTTGCGGTAGCGCGCCACGAACGGCACCGTCGCGCCCTCGTCGAGCAATTCGATCGCCGCCGCCGCCTGTTCGGGCCGCGCCTTGATCTCTGCCGCGATGATGGCTGCGATGCGCTTGATATCGGATGCCATGTCGTTCCTGCTCTCCTCAAAAGAGCGGCGACCATAGGCGCAGATGCCAGCTTCGCCAACCGCGACGTTTTCAACCGCCGCGGCCGGTCCACAGGAAAGCATGCGGCAACGAAACCGTGCCCGCCCGGTCAGACCAGCTGGGTCAGCGCCTCGAAGAAAGCGACGATTTCGAGGTCCAGCGGATCGTCGACGGGTTCCGGCTGCGACGACATCTTGGCGATGACCACTTCGGCCTTCGGATCGACATAGAGCCACTGGCCATGAATGCCTATGCCGCAATAGGCGCCACTCGGCTTGCCCGACTGGTACCATTTGTTGCGATAGCGGCCTTGCGGGAAGAGCGGCAGCATGGCGCCGCGCTGCCAAGCTTCCGCACTGCCGCCGGTGCTGACCGTGTCGCGCACCCAGGCCTCAGGCACGATGCGGCGGCCATTGGCGGTGCCGCCTTGACGCATCATCTCGCCGATGCGCGCCAGGTCGCGCGGCGTCACCGAAATGCCGCCGGCGGTCCGTGCCGTGCCTTCCATGTCGACGCCGATCGAGGCTTCGCTCACGGCACCGAGCGGCTGCCACAGCTTTTCGCGCATCAAGTCGCTGAAGCGCTGGCCGGAAGCGCGCTCCAGCAGCAGGCCGAGCAGGTCGGAATTGGGCGACCTGTAGCGGAAGGTCTGGCCATGCGGCTCGGCAAGCCGCTGCAGCGACAGGATGAATTCGCGCAGGCTTTCCGTGCCGCCGCCCGGGTTCCACAGCGTGGCGCGGCGATAGCGGGCAAAGGCGCTTTCCGGATCGAGATAGGCCTCCTCGAAATCGAGGCTTACGCTCATGTCGAGCACATGCCGAGCGCTTGCATCGCCATAGGCCGAGCCGGCGGCTTCCGGAATATATTGCGTCACCGGCGCTTCCGGATCGAACAACCCCTCGCCTTCCAATATGCCGGCGATGATCGCAGTCACCGACTTGCTGATCGAGAAGATGATGTGGCGGGCGCCGAAATCCATGTGTGGCGCGAACCAGTCGCCGATCACCTTGCCGCCTTTCATCACCGTCAGCGCGTCGGTGCTGGAGCGCGCCAGGAATTCGGCCACCGTCTCCGGCGCGTTGGCCACCGAAACCGTTTCGCCGAGCAGACCAGCGAAATCCTTCGCGGGGGCCTCGGCACCAGCCGATGCCGCGGCCACGCGTGCCGTCGGCACCAGTTCGCCGAGGTTCTGGAACGACCATCGGTTGAACGGGTTTTCGCGCCAGTTGGAAAGCAGCACCTCGTTGCGGGCGAAGCCGTAGCGGATCTCGAACGCGGTCTTGCCGGTCATGGCGTTTCCTTCCGGGTCGTTTCTTATGGGGGCTCAGGGCAGTGCGGCGGCGATGGCGTGCACGGCCTTCAGCGTCGCCGTGGAATAGGCGAGATTGCTGAAATCCGGCCAGGTCGAAAGCTTCACCACGACCATTCCTGTGTTCCAGTCGATATGGATCATCTGCCCGAACACGCCCCGGCACATCAGTGCGCGCGAGGCGGGATTCTCGATCCAGAACTGGTTGCGGTAGCTGCCTTCGGGCAGGCTTGGGGAGAAGTCCGGCCCGTGCCTGCCATTGCGTGTCGCCTCGATCCAGTCGGCCGGCACGATGCCGCCGCCATTGTCGAGGATCATCTGGCCGAAGCGGCCATAGTCGCGCAGCGTCGCGTTGAAGCCACCATCGGCCAGCGCATAGCCGGCGCTGTCGACGGTGAAACAGGCGCTTTCGTCGGCGCCGAGCTTTTGCCACAGTTCTTCCGACACCAGTTGTGCCAGCCGCTTGCCCGTCACCCGCTCCATGAGGAAGGCGAGCACGTCGGTCTCGATCGAGCGGTATTGAAACTGAGCACCATGCGGGCGGACAGTGTCCTTCAAGCCGAGGATCAGCTCGAACATATGCGAGGGCCAGCGGAAGTTCGGATCGCTGCCTGGCGGCACCGGCTTCCAGCCGGTGGCGACATCGACCTGGCCGATGTCGGAATAGCGGTCTGTGTATTCTTCGGAGAAACGCACGCCCGTCGTCATGTCGAGCACATGCTGGACGCTGGCGCCGGCCCAGCCGGTGGCGCCGAGTTCCGGCAGGTAATCCGTGACCGGCCTGGCCGGATTGATCAGGCCGCGTCCGGCCAATATGCCGAACACCGAGCCGGTGATGGACTTGGCCATCGACTGCGACAGATGCAGCGTGCGCTCGTCCATGCCGTTGAAATAGCGCTCATGGGCAACCTTGCCGTGCCTGAGCACGAGGAACCCATCCGTATAGGTCTCGTCGAGCAGCCCGGCGAGCGTCGAAGGCCTGCCTTGGCTGTCCTCGACCGGCAGCCCGTCGAGATCGACCTCGGCGCGTTCGAGACGATGGCGGTGGCCGTTACCGCGCCAGACTTCGGCGGTCGGCAGAATTTCCCTGATGTGCTGGAACGCCCAGCGGTTCCATGGCGGCCGGTCCCAGTCGAGCCTTGGCGGCACCATGGCGGGCGGCGAGCCCTGCATGATCGGCGGCCGCGGATCGCTGTTGCGATAGGAGTCCATGAAAGGCCATTCCCGGAAAAGAAAAGACCCGGCGGCGTATGCCGCCGGGTCTGGCATGCAGCGATTACTTCTGCAGTTCGGTCCAGATCTTGGTGTAGAGTTCCTGCGTTTCCGGCGCGCACATCTTCTGGAATTCGCCCTTCGGCTTGGCGTCGGCCGGAATGACGACTTCCGGCGCATCCTTCATGTCGGCCGGCATGTATTTTTCCGAGCCGGTGATGGCGTTGGCGTAACGGTGGAAGGCCGAGAGACCAGCCGCGTTTTCCGGATCCATGATGAAGTTCTGGAACAGCTTGGCGTTCTCGACGTTCTTGGCCTCCTTCAGGACGACGACGTTGTCGCTCCAAAGACCAAAGCCTTCCTTCGGATAGTTGTAATGGATGGCCGCATTGGCCAGGCGCTGGCGCAGCGCCGAGCCGTTCCAGTCGCTGGTTGCCTTGAAGTCGCCGGCGCCCATCTTTTCGATGGTGTTGTATTCCATCGCGATCCAGTTCGGCTTGGCCGCCACCAGCAGGTCGCGCACCTTCTTCAGCACCGCCTTGTCGTCGGTGCATTGCTGGCCGCCGACATATTTGATCGCCGCGAAGATGACGTCATTCATCTCGGGAACGACGTTGACCTTGCCCTTCAGCTCGTCGGGCGTGTTGAAGACGATGCCCCACGTATCGGCCGGCCCCTTGTAGGCGTCGGTGTTGACGACGACGCCGATCGTGCCCCAGGCCCACGGCACCGAATATTTGCGGCCCGGATCGAATTCAGGATTGGCCCACTCCGGTGCGACGTTCTTGAAATTCTCCATCTTGCCGGGATCGGTCTCGAGCAGGAGGCCTTCCTTGATCCAGATCGGCACGTAGGTCTGCGACGGCACGGCGATGTCGAAGCCGGTCCCGCCCTGGCGAACCTTGGCGAGCGCGGTGTCATTGGAATCGTAGTCGGTGATCGACACCTTGATTTTGTATTTGTCCTCGAACTTCTTGATCACGTCGGGGCTGGTGTAGTTGCCCCAATTGTAGATGTTCAGCACGCCCTCGGCGCGGGCCAGGCCCGTCGAAGCGAGCAGCGCCAACCCCATGGCGGTCGCTGTTGTCTTCCAGTTCATCGTTCTAACTCCCATTGTCGGTTTCAGTCTCGTTTCCTGCTGACGAAGAAAAACAACGTGACGATCGCGACCGAAAGCAGCAGGAAAGCGGTCGATATCGCGTTGATCTCGGGTGTGACGCCGCGGCGGATCTGGCCGAGCATGTAGGTGGGCAGCGTGTCCTGGCCGCCCGACTTGACGAACTCGGTGATGACGACGTCATCAAGCGAGATGACGAAGGCCAGCATCAGGCCAGCAAGGATACCGGGCCACAATAGCGGCAGCGTGATGCGGCGGAAGGTCTTCCACGGCGTCGCGTAGAGATCGGCCGCGGCGCGCTCGAGCGTCAGGTCCATATTCTCCAGCCGCGCCCGGATCGGCAGATAGGCGAACGGAATGCAGAACGCCGTATGCGCGGCGATCAAATAGCCGAGGCCGGAATAGCCGGTGAATATCTTGATGCGCGAGAAGAAGATCAGCAGCGCCACACCGGTGACGATCTCGGGCACCATCAGCGGCTGGTTGATCGCCGCATATTTGAAGGTGAGGCCGGGATAGGCGGCCGTGCGCGTGGTGGCGAGTGCCGCCATGGTGGCGAAGGTGGTCGACAGCACCGCCGCGATCGCACCGATCTGGAACGAGCGCAGCGTTGCGTCGATGACCTGCGTGTTCTGGTATGCCGACTGGAACCATCTCAGCGAAAAGCCGCCCCATTCGGATGTCGAGCTCGCCGCGTTGAAGGCGTAGGCGACCAGCACGATGATCGGCAGATAGAGCACGACGAAGCAGGTCGCCGCGATCGCGGTGAAGCCCGGCTGGTGCTTGATGGAGAAGTTGCTAGCCATGACGCACCCCTGACTTGCCGGCGTTGCGCACATAGGCAAGCAGCGCCAGCATGACGATGACCATCACCGTGATCGACAGCGCCGAGCCAAGCGGCCAGTTGCGGCCTTGTCCGAACTGCAATTCGATCAGGTTGGACAGCATCATGTTCTTGCCGCCGCCAAGCACGACCGGCGTCACATAGGCGCCGAGCGCCGGAATGAAGACCAGGATGGAGCCGGCGATGACGCCGGGTTTGACCAGCGGGAAAATGATCTTGCGCAGCACCTTGAAGCGTGTCGCGTAGAGATCGTAGCCCGCCTCGACCAGGCGGAAATCGAGCTTCTCCATGCTGGCGTAGATCGGCAGCACCATCAGCGGCAGATAGACATAGGCCATGCCGATCAGGATCGCGGTGTCGGTGTAGAGGATCTGGATCGGTGCCGAGATGATGCCGAGCTTGAGCAGGATCGTGTTGATGATGCCTTCGTTGCGGATGATCTGCAGCACGGCGAAGGTGCGGATCAGCAGGTTGGTCCAGAACGGGATGGTGATCAGGAACAGCCAGAGATCCCTGGTCTTCTCGCTGCGTGTGGCCATGAAATAGGCGGTCGGGAAACCGAGCGCCAAAGTGGCGAGCGTGGTCACCACCGCAAGCTTGATCGAGCGCCAGAAGATCGTGACATGCGCCGCCGCGAGCGAAAGCGTGTCGTCGAAAATGTCGCGTTCCATGAACACCGATATCCAGGCATCGGGCGAGAACTGCCACTTCACGTCGCCATAGGCGCCGGGCGTCAGGAACGAGTAGACGAGCACGATCAGCAACGGGCCGGTCGCGGCGAGCAGGATGACCAGCAGCGCCGGCGCCGACAAAAGCCAGCGGTCACGGACATCGCGCCGTTCCGCTGCCTTGGCGATTTCCTCCGCGGTGGCCATCAGTCCCTCAGCACTTGCGCGGCGTCGTTGCCAATCAGGATGCCGACCTTGTCGCCACGCTCGAAACCGCAGCCTGCGCTGCGCGTGTTCTGCTGGCGCACGGTGAAGGCCTCGCCGCTGTCGAGCTGGACATGGATATGCGTGTCGGTGCCGAAATAGACGATGTTCTCGACCGTGCCCGACAGGTCGCCCTTGTCCTTGGTCAGCTTGGCATGCTCGGGCCGCACCACCACGGTGGCGTTGTCCTTCGGCTGGAACCCTTCGGCAACGGTTGCCTCGATGGTCGTGCCGGATTTGAGGGTCGCGCGCGTCTTGCCGTTGCCGGTGCCCGATATGGCGGCGGTGAGGAAGTTGGTCTCGCCGATGAAGTCGGCGACGAAGCGCTCCGCCGGCTTGTCGTAGATGTCCCAGGGCGAGCCGACCTGCAGGATCTTGCCCGACGACATCACCGCGATGCGATCCGACATGGTCAGCGCTTCTTCCTGATCATGGGTGACGAAGATAAAGGTGATGCCGGTCTCGTGCTGCAGCCGCTTCAGCTCGATCTGCATCTCCTTGCGCAGCTTGTAGTCGAGTGCCGAGAGCGGTTCGTCGAGCAACAGCACTTTCGGCTGCGGCGCCAGCGCCCGGGCCAGCGCCACGCGCTGTTGCTGGCCGCCGGAAATCTGGGCGGTGCGGCGGCCGGCCAGCGCCTCCATCTTGACCAGCTTGAGCATCTCGGCGACGCGCGCCTTGATCTCGGCCCTGGGCTTGCCCAGCATCTCCAGGCCGAAGCCGATATTGTCGGCCACCGTCATGTGCGGGAACAGCGCGTAGGACTGGAAGACGGTGTTGACCGGCCGCTTGAAGGGCGGCAGCGGCGCGATGTCCTGGCCGTAGAGCAGGATTTCACCGGCGGTTGGAAAGTCGAAGCCGGCGATCAGCCGCAGAAGGGTGGTCTTGCCGCAACCGGACGGTCCCAGCAGCGTGAAGAACTCGTTCTCGCGAATGGATACCGAGACCTTGTCGAGGGCCGCGACCTGCCCCTCACCCGATCCGAAAATTTTACTGACGTTTACAACTTCAATCGCATTCCGATCCGGTTTGTCCGGCACGATTACGCCTCACTGTTGACCCCGCTCTTGCTGGCGGAGCTGTTCCCCTGTTCGATGTGACCACACGCCCGGTAGGTTGGCAAGCCCGGCATTGAATCACAGTTCAGTCCGTCTTTAACCAGCAAGCCTCATGCCATTGTCAGGCCTGATAGGTGACCTTGCCGCCGCAAATCGTCGTCACCGGGCGCACCTTGTGCAGGTCGGCCGGCGCCGTCTTCTCGATATCGGCCGACAGAACCACAAGATCGGCCATGTAGCCTGATTTCAGTGTGCCTTTGCGGTGTTCGGCGAATTCGGCATAGGCGCCCTCGACCGTGTAGGCGGCGACCGATTCCTGCAGCGAGAAGCTCTGGTCAGGGTCGCTGTCTGCCCATGGTTTGCGCATCACTGCCGCCTGAATGCCCAGGATCGGGTCGATCGGCGACACCGGCCAATCCGAGGCGAAGACGACATGCGCGCCGGCATCCTTCAGGGTCCGCCAGGCATAGCTCAGCGGCCAGCGGGCCGGCCCGATGCGCGACACGGTCGGCTCCAGCGGGAAATCCATGGCGCCGGGCGGATGCGGCGGCTGCATCGAGGCGATGACGCCGAGTTCGGCGAAGCGCGGCACGTCCGACGTGGTGGTGACCTCGATATGTTCGACGCGGTGGCGGCTGTCGCGCTTGCCATTGGCCTTTTGCGCCGCCTCATAGCCGTCGAGCACCGCACGCACCGCGCCGTCGCCGATCGAGTGAACCGCGATCTGCAGGCCGCGCCTGTCGACGGCAACGGCCAGGTCGATGAATTGCTGCGGCGTGAACAGCGGCTCGCCGACCCAGTCGGGACGATCGGCATAGGGCTCGACCATCACCGCCGTCCAGGAATCGAGCACGCCATCGTAAAACACCTTGACCATGCCTGAGGACAGCCATTCGCTGTTGTAGCGCTCGGCCATCAAGGACGCCTTCTCGAGCACGTCGAGCGTCATGAAATTCTTGTAGTGGAACGGGATCTGCACGCGGCAGGGCAAGCCCTCTTCGGCCTCGATTTCGGCCAGCAGTTCGAGCTGGTAGAGGTTGCCGTCCATGTTCTGGATGGAGGTGATGCCGTGGCGCGCGCACCAGGCGAGGCCTCGCCGCATGATGTCGCGGTCGGCGGCGCGTTCGGCGGCGGACGGCATTGGATCCGGCTCGCCGCCGGTCGCCAGCCCCAGCCGCACCCGGCCCTCGCCGGCAAGATCGAGGACCGGACCGAAGGCCTCGCCCTCGCGCAGTTCGCCCGCTGCCAGGCCATCCTCGCCCATGACGATTTCATTGCCAGGACCAAGCGCACGGCCCTGCAGGATGCCCGCCATTTCAAGCGCCTTGGTGTTGGCCCACATCGTGTGGTGGTCGGGCGCGGCCATGCAGAAGGGGCGATCCGGCAGGATCTGGTCGAGATGGTGACGCGTCACCCGCTCGCTGCCAAGCACGGTGTAGTCGACGCCCTGCCCAACCAGCATTTTTGCCTCGGGCTTGGTCGATGCGTAGTCGCGGATCGCCTTTTGCAACGCCTCGAAGCCATGGACGCCGCCAAGCTGAAGATGCGCGAGCTCGGCCCCTCCCGAGAACAGATGCATATGGGCTTCGATGAAACCGGGCAGGACCGAGCCGCCCTCGGCGTCGATCACCTGTGTGGCCGATCCCTTGAGCTCTTCGATTGCGGCGCGGCTGCCGACGGCGATGATGGCGCCGTCCTTGACGGCTACGGCCTCGGCCACGGGATTGCCACCGTCCATGGTCAGCACGCAACCATTGATGACGATCAGATCCGCATTGTGATCCGCACCCGTAACAGACATCGCGACTCCGCGCTTTTGATGACCGATTGAGACCGACAGCCCTGCGCTCAACGACCTGCCACTCCACCGGAGCGGCGCCACGGAACAAAAAACGATGCCAGTCCGCTGCCTTCGAAATTCCCCTTGTTATCCCTAGGGACAGCGTGGATAAAGAATGCGACTGATTATTCGCGTTTGTCAACATGCGGAATTTAGAATGTATTGTGGACAGCACCCTGCGCCTGTGTTGGGAGCAAGCGGGGAACGAGGGCATCGAGTAGTGAAGCGCAGTCTCGACCGCAAAACCAGGATAGCGCTCGAGCCGCGCAAGCAGCCTCGGCAGCAACGGTCGAGCAAGGTGGTCGACCGGATCCTCGACGCGGCGCTGATCCTGACGCGGGAGCAAGGGACCAGGACACCGACGACGCTCGCCATCGCGCAGCGCGCCGGCCTGTCGGTCGGTTCGGTCTACCAGTACTTTCCCAACAAGGAAGCCATTCTTCTGGACCTCGCCCGGCGCTGGCTGTCCTCCTTTCCCGAGGTGATCGAGAAGCGCATCAAGGTTCCCCGGCCCACCAACCGCGAAGAATTCCGGCGCGAAGTGCGCAAGCTCTTCATCGACACATCCAGTATCTATATCGAGAACGCGACCCTGATGCCGGTGATCGAGGCGATTTCAGGCAACGCCGATCTCAGGCCTATCCAGGACGAATATGACGAACAGATCATCGCGCTCTACGCCGCCTGGCTGCGGCATGTGAATCCTGCTCTCGATGACAAGATCGCCAAACGGCTCGGCCTTGTGATGATGGAGGTCGGGCACGCCTGCCGGCTGGTCGGACTGAAGAGAGATCGCAGGACATTCGACCTCATCGAGGACGATGTCGAAGCCATGTGGCTCGCTCTGGTAAGCCCCTATCTCAACCTGGACTGATTGCGCATTTCGAGAGGAATTTCATGAAGACTGTCTATTCGCCGCTTCATGCTGGCCATGCCGGCCAGATGGAACTGGTCACATCGGCCATCGTGCCGGGTTTTGAAAAACCCTCGCGTGCCGAGTTCATCAAGGCGCGGGTCGAAAGCGAGAAGCTCGGTCCGATCGTCCTGCCGCTCGAGCACGATCTTGCCGCGGCCAAGCGCATCCACAAATCAGATTATATCGACTTCCTGCCGACGGTCTGGCCGCAATGGGTGGCGTCGGGTCACGAGGGCACGGCCATGCCCTTTACCTGGCCGACGCGCGGCCTGCGCGGCGACGTGCCGCCAAAGCGCATCGACGCGCTGCTCGGTTACTATTCCTTCGACGCCGGCGCCACCTTCGTCGAAGGTACATGGGCCGCGATCAAATCGTCCTATGACGTGGCGCTGACCGCGGCCGGCCTGGTCAAGGGCGGCGAACGGTCGGCCTTCGCGCTCTGCCGTCCGCCGGGCCACCATGCCGGCGCCGGCTTCATGGGCGGCTATTGCTACATCAACAACGCCGCCGTCGCCGCGCAATGGTTCCTCGACCAGGGCGCCAAGCGCATCTCCATCCTCGACGTCGACTACCACCATGGCAACGGCACGCAGGAAATCTTCTACGACCGCGCCGACGTGCAGGTGCTTAACCTGCATGGCGACCCGATGGTCGAATATCCGTTCTTCCTCGGCCATGCCGACGAGCGCGGCGCGGGCGCCGGCGAAGGTTTCAACATCAACTATCCCATGCCCTTCGGCACCGACTGGGACGCCTGGAACGCCTCGCTGGAGGATGCCTGCGCCAGGCTCGCCGCCTACGCGCCCGACATCGTCATCGTCTCGCTCGGCGTCGACACCTTCGAGAAGGACCCGATCAGCCAGTTCAAGCTGAAAAGCCCTGACTATCCCAAGATCGGCCACCGCATCGCCAAACTTAACCTGCCGACGTTGTTCGTCATGGAAGGCGGCTATGCCGTCGAGGAGATCGGCATCAACGCCGTCGGCGTGCTGACCGGCTTCGAGGACCGGTAAGGCTGCTGCCGGCACGCGGCCGACAACGACGGGCACGAGAGAAAAGGGCGGCTTGGCCGCCCTTTTTGCGAGCTACGCTGCGGCGCCAGCGCTGGGCGTCGCCATTGGTGCGGCAGCCTTGCGTGAGCGGCCGAGATAGTACACCGCAGCAGCCGCGATGACGCCGGCGGCCAGTATGCCGGCGGCCAGAACCGGCCGATACCAGAACCAGGCGATCGCGATCGTCGTCGTGCCGACCAGGATCGCCAGGAAGAAGGCGATGATGCCGGTTCCCATCCGCGCCATGCTGCCGAGGAACGGGATGACGTCGAGGATCACGCCGATCGGGCTGAGGAACAGGGCAAAGCCGATCGTCAGCAGCAAAAGGCCGGCGGCGCGCAGCAGCCAGGTGATCAGCGTGTTGGTGCTCACCGCCTCGGCGAACATCTTGTCGGCCGGCACGTTGCCGGTATCGACCATCAGCAGCGCATCGCCCGCTTGCGTCTGGTAGGGCTCGAACCGGCTGCCGGCCTGGCGCGCGACAATGCTGACCACGCCGAGCGGCGCCAGTTCGTAGCCGATCCGATAGTCGCCCAGCGCGGGCGTCGTGTTGTCGCTGCCTAGATAGATCTTGCCGTCGACGATGCTGAGCGGCTTCGTCCCGGTGTACGCGGCCTTGATCGCCGCCGACTGGCTGGAGGACAGCGAATACGTCTTGTCGCCATCGATGCGGTCGAGCACCGGCGTATCCAGGTCGAAGGCAACGAGCTTGCCCTGCGGAATCTGGAAGGCGCGGCTGTGGATCGCCATTGGCGGGTTCTGATGGCCGTCCGGCTTCTTGAAATCCGACGAGTCGATCTGGCTGTCGTCCCAAACCTTCGCATAGCTGTAGGTGGTCACCGTCTCCTCGCCGCCGCCAAGCTTCTTGGTGGTCTCGGATTTGGACTCTTCCTTCCACTGGTACATCTCGACGCTGCGCGACAGGCGCAGCCCTTGCGCGGCGATGCCGAAATCCGGATCCGACAGGCCACTGTCGGCCGTCACCGGCCCGCTGACATGCACCAGCTTTCCGTCATTGCCGGCATCGACGCTGTCGGCATTGATCGAGACCACGGCGCCCGACCCTTCGGCCAGCGACCGCGCCGTCTGCACCGCGCGGCCCTCGTTCCAGAACAGCCCGATCACCATCAGCACGATCAAGAGCAGGCCGAAGATGACCCCGCCGACCGCGCGCTTGATCCGTCCGAACCACGAGACGGAAGTAACTTCCCGAAATGAATCGCTCACCGTTTCCCCCGAAACAAAAGATGCCAGGAGCCCGCATGACACCACCGCGAACGACCGCGGCCGTAATGCAGCTACGAACTCCATCGCCGGCGGTGCCCACCCCTCCGGCGCTCGCGAATCTATCGCATCGGGCAGCACACGGATATGGCCGGCTTGCGCAGTCCCGGCATTTTCACACGCGCGGAGGCCGTGAAAATCGGCCTATGAGTCGCACGCGAGTCCACCGGATTCGATTTTGTCAAATCGCGTTTGATGTCGGATTCATCTGCGGGTAGATTAGACCCGAATCAGCCGGTCCTCGGGGGGCGCGGCGACCACCCAAAGTCTCACGTTCCGGAATTTCTCCGGCGCCAGACGCGGATGTCTTCGCGTTCCCTGATGGATTCCGTCTGATTGGCGCGGCACCGCGCCTCGTGTGCGTCTCGTGAAAGTAACGCGTTTTTAGGGTTCGGCGGCTGGCCTCCAGCATCCGGACAGCAGAAACGATTCCGGCCAAAAGCAGCAAATGAGCAGTCCCGCCGCGCTTCTTCAATCCGACACATTGGGCTCGCGCCTGGCGTCGCGCGGTGATCTGACCAGCTTTTTCATGGAACTGACCGCCGAGATCGGCGCCGACAGCTACATGCTGGTTGCCATCGTCCACGACCAGGACCGCAACGACGCGCGCATTGTCTCGTCGAACTGGATTTTCGACGCCATCGAACTGATCGGCAAGCGGCTGATCGCCAGCCTTGCCCAGGGAGCCCTCACCGTCGCGCCCGGCATCCGTCCAAGGCCGCTGGTGGCCGCGGCGGCGCCCGATGCGGACGGGCTGGTCTCCGGCGACGAGGCCCGCCTGCTCGACGTGCTCGGCCATGCCGAGATCTATTCGCTGCGGCTGAATGTCGGCCGCCAGCGGCTGTTCGCCCTGTTCTCGGCGGCGACGCCAGGCCACATCGACCAGCCGGCGCTGATGAAGGCGCAGTTGAAATGCTGCTACGCGCTCTCGCATATCCCGCAGTTGATCGCCGCCGCCGCCATGCAGGATCCGCTGTCCGATCGCGAGCGCGAATGCCTGTTCTGGGTCTCGGAAGGCAAGACCACCGACGAGGTGGCGGTCATCCTTGGCGTCTCCTCCAACACCGTCAACAGCTACATCACCCACGCCATCCAGAAATTCGCGGCCTCCAACCGTGCGATGGCCATCGCCACGGCGATCAGGAGTGGCATCATTTGAAACACGCTGACATCAAGGACGCCGCGGAGGCCCTCTTCAACGAGCAGCGCAGCCCCTTCGGCGCCTTCTCGCTCAGCTCCGAAACCCATCACGCCGTCACCGTTCCCGATGCCGTGCGCCGCTGCCGCTGGATATCGGTCGACATCAACGCCTCAGCCTTCGGCCTGTACTTCGTCAGCCCGTCGCCGGAACGGGCGCGGCTGGTGCCGTGTTTCGATTCCGACTATCCCGGCATTGCCGTGGCGACGAAGTTCATCTCGGGCGCCAATGGCGAGGAGATCGTGCGCCACACCCACAATTCGACGGAGCCACGCTGGTGGACGGATGACGGCGTCGCAGCCATGGCCGAGATGTTCGGCAACCTTGCCTGGACCGCGCAGATATCCCCCCTGGCGCCCGGCACCAGTGGCATTGCCTTTCCCGTCCACGCCGATCGCGGTCAGTGCGGCCTTGTCGTCTTCCTGGGATCGGAGATCGCGCTGCCGCAGGATACGCTCTACGAAATCCACGCCCGCTGCTTTTCCCTGTTCGCCGCTGTCGCCCGTATCCGTCCCGGCGATGCCGGCAGGATGCGCGCCATCTCCAAACGCGAATTGGAATGCCTGAAGCTGACAGCCAACGGCAATACAAGCGAGGAAATCGCGCGGCTGCTGAAGCTGTCGGTGCACACGGCCAACCAGTACCTGACCCAGTCGACGCAGAAGCTCAACGCCGTCAACCGCAACCAGGCGGTCGCCAAGGCGCTGCGGCTGGGCCTGATCGAATGATTGCTGTCGCCTGACAAGGCGCCTTAGAACGCCATGGGCTCGACTTTGCGGATCCGGGCCTGTTCGATCACTGCTTCCAGCAGCGCCGTATTGTGCTCGGGGTCTTCGCCGGGCTTTTCGAATGACACGTAATTGACCGCGACCGAATTGCCGGCCTCGCTCAGCGTCAGCTGGAAATAGACGGTCACCCCTGGTGGCCTGAGTTCCAGGTCGAGCACGATGCGCGGACTGCCGCTCCAGTCGACATGCGCCTCGCCGCCATGGCCGAGTTTGAGCGTGCCCGGCATGAAGAACAGCTCCACCGCTGAATCGACCAGATCCGAAAGGCAGGCGAAATGCTCCAGCCGGATGAAGGCGATGTAGTCGGCGACATCGATCAATCTCAGTTCGCCGACCACCTGCTCGATGGCGCTGGCGACGATGATCTCGCGGGATTTTGCGTGCGGTTGGCGGTTCATGAAATCTGTCTGCGCTCAGCCTTTTTCGAGTAGACGATCCGCACCAGTTCGGCGACGGCCTGGTAGAATTGCGACGGGATCACATTATCGACCGAAACTTGCTTGTACATGGAGCGCGCGAGCGCCACGTCCTCGAAGATCGGAATGTTGTGCTCCTTGGCGATCTCGCGGATTTTCAACGCCACCAGATCCTGCCCCTTGGCCACCACGAGCGGCGCCGAATCCTCGTCGCGCACATATTTCAACGCGATCGAGAAGTGGGTCGGGTTGGCGATGATCAGCGTCGCGCGCGGCACCGCCGTCATCATCCGCTTGCGCGCGCGGTCGCGTGCCAGCGAGCGCAGCCGCGACTTGACGATCGGATCGCCTTCGGACTGCTTGAACTCGTCCTTCACCTCCTGCTTGGTCATGCGCAGGTCCTGCTTCCAGTGGAAGCGCGACCAGACGATGTCGATCGCCGCGATCAGCCCCATGACGAAGACGATCGCCACCAATATGTCGACCGCGATGCCGCGGATGACGAGGCCGAAAGCGATCGGATTGGTGATCATCCCGGCAAGCAGCTTACGGTGATCCTCCGACAGCGTGAAGGTAAGCACGGCAATGGCGAAGCCGACCTTTGCCAGGGATTTCAGGAACTCGACCCAGCCCTGGGCGCCGAACATCCGGTTCCAGCCCTTGGTGATCGAAATGCGCGAAAGCTGCGGCCTGATCCGCTCGCCGACGAATTGCGGCATGTTCTGGAGCACCGAAGCGCCGATGCCGGCGACGGTCAAAAGCACCAGCAGGCTGACGACGGCGCGGCCCACTTCCAGCATGACGATCTTGTAGAGATCGATGACATCGGTCTCGGTGTTCATCGGCCAGGCCTCGGGCTTCTCGAGGAACATCGACAGGAACATGCCGAGGTTCATGACCGCGTCCTTTGCATAGAAGACGGTGAACACCAGTATGGCGACGAAGGAGGCGAGGATCGCGGTTTCCCTCGAATGGGGCAGCTTGCCCTGTTCGATCGTGTCGCGGACCTTCTTTTCCGTCGCCTCTTCGGTTTTGGAGTCCTTGTCGGCGGCGTCGGACATGCCCTAAGCGGCGTTCTGCGTCGCGGGAAGTTCGAATGCGCCCTCGCGCGACAGCCGGATTGTCGTCGTCACGATGGTCTTGCGTGCCGCCAGTATGTCGGCGGCAGGCACGCCCTCCGAGCCCTGGCCGAGTTCGGCTTCGATCATGCGCCGCGACCGCGCGCCGATCGCCGACAGCACCGCTTCGGCGAGTGCCGCCGACGTGCCGCGCAGCGCCAGCGTGACAAGCTCGGTCGACAGTCCGTCGAACAGGAGCACGCGCGCCTTCTGGGTGAGCAGCGGCAGGTCGTCGAAAGCAAAAAGCCTTGCCCGCACACCGTCGAGGTCGGGCGTGCCGGCGGCTTCCAGGTCCTGCATGACCTCCTCGAGCAGCGGCTTGTCCAGCTCGTTGAGCACGCTGGCGACACGCGCCTGCCCGGCCGACGTGTCCTTGGTCGAGATTTCCGACAGCACGCTGGTGCGCAATCGGTTCTCGACGATCTTGGTGGCGGCGGCCGGAACATTGGCCATCGTCACCATGCGCTTGATGATTTCTCCGCGCATCGGTTTCGTGAGCGTCAAAAGCACGCTCGCCGCTGCCTGCGGTCCCAGCTTCGACAGCACCATGGCAGCCGTCTGTGGATGTTCGCCAGCCAGGAAGGTGCCCAGCCGCGAAGGTTCGAGTTTTTCGAGATCGGGCCAGATCGGAGGCGGCCCTTCAGGCGCCGCCTCCGGCTTCTTGTTGCCCATGATGGCATTCATCTCTTCGGGCGACAGCGATTCGTTGAGGATGGTGTCCATTCTGTCGGCGGAATCGAGCAGGCCGGCACCCTCGGTGAACTCGGCCTCGAACTCGGCGACGATGCGCTCGAGATCGCTCTGCGGAATGGTCCTGAGCAGCCGGGCGCCCTCGATCAGCGCCTTCAGCTCTTCCTGCTTGAAGAATTTCAACAGGCGGCTGGCGGACGGCTTGCCCATCGCCACCAATATGGCGGCCGCCTTCTGCGCGCGCGTCAGGGTCGTCAGCGGCGTCATGCTGCCTCTCGCCTCCGCTGCAATCGGCAAGCCCCGCCAGCCATATCTAGGCGCCCTTCGTGCCGGCGATGATCTCGGTCAGCCTGATGCCGAAACGCGAGGGATCGCTTTCGAGCACCGTGATCTCGCCGCGGGCGATCTTGCGGCCGTTGACCACGACGTCGACCGGTTCGCCGATGCGGCGGTTGAGCGCCACCGTCGAGCCCTTCTGCAGCGCCATCAGATCAGCCACCGCCATCTCGGTGCTGCCGAGGATGATCTGGACATCCACGGGGATGTTCATGATGACATTGGAATTGGCGCCCGCGGCGGCCTTGAACGCCGCGTCCGGGCGTTGCTCCTCCTCATGCAGGACCCCGCGCAATTCCTCGATGGCGCGGTCGAGCTGCTCATCCGGCTGGTCGAGTTCTGCTGCTTCCACTTTGGTCTTGGCCATGAATCGTCTCCAAAAGCTCAGGCGCGCCCGGCACCGGCCGGCATGAGCCCATCGATGAAATCCTGCCCGGCATCGAAAGGATGCCTGATTCGGACGGTGTAATTCTGCCCCAGTTTGCCGAACTCGCATACGAACAGCGTCTGGCCGCGCGCGTTGAGGCGGGCCCGTGATTGCGCCGTTTCGTCGAAGTCGATGACCTGGCCCACTTCGAGATTGGCAAGGTCGCCAAGCGTCAGCCGCGTCAGCGGCATGGTGGCTTCGAGCGCCACCGTCGAACGCATCACCTCTTCCGAAAAACGTGCGCGCCAACTGGTGCCATGATCGTCCTCGACGACGCCGGCGGTGCCGTCGCGGCCGACAAGGACGACACGCTGCGGCAGCGTCACGGTGATGAAGCCGCTGTCGACCGGCGTCGAGATGCCAAGCACGATGCGGATGGCGGCGCCGTCGCGCAGCACATGCCGCTTCGCCTCGGCGCCCGACATCGCTCGCGGCGCGGGCAGCCGCAGGTCGAGCGAGCGCCGCCCCGATCCGTTGAACGCCTGCGCCACCTCCTGGAACACCATGGTCGAAACATCGGCCTCGATCGGCGACAGGTCGCGCTCGATCGGCGATGCCGGCATATCCGGATCGCCGCCAAACAGCGTCGAGACCATGATCGCGATCGCGGCGGCGTCGATAACGAGTGTCATCGCATCCGAGGATGCCGGCGAGCCGACGATGGTCATGGCGAAATTGTCGCCGGCGCGCGAGCGCGCCTCGGGGACGCGGCTGACCTCGACGGCCTTGAGGTCGACGATGACGGGAACGCCGAGCTCGCCCGAAAGACCCTTCTGCAGCAGCGGCACGGCGCGTTCGGCCATGGCGCGGCCGGCGTCGATGACCTGATCAGCCTCGCCGCTGTCGCCGACCAGGCGCTCGATGATCAGCGAGCGCGCTTGCGCGGGGCTGCCTGGGCTGGTCATGGCCGTATCGGCACCGATCTGACGTGCATCGCTCAAGCGGCCTTCTTCTCGGCGCTGCCGGTGTTCATCGTGCTCTGCTCGACGGCGTCGATGGTCGGCCGCTCATAGGACGAGATGGTCTTGCGGCCGAATTCAATCGCCACCTGCGGCAGCGCGCCGTTCATGTAGGCGAGCAGCGTCTGCTTGACGATGATGTAGAGGCGGTTCTTCTTCTCGCGCACCGTCTTGATCTTGGTGGCGACGGGGCCGACCACGGCGTAGGACAGGAAGATGCCGAGGAAGGTGCCGACAAGCGCGGCGCCGATCAGGCCACCCAGGATTTCCGGCGACTGGTCGAGTGCGCCCATCGCCTTGACCACGCCAAGCACGGCGGCGACAATGCCCAGCGCCGGCAGGCCGTCGCCGACCGCGACCAGCGCGTGATAGGCCTTCATCTTGTCGCTCTTGATGGTCTGGATTTCCTCGTCCATCAGCGCCTCGATCTCGTGCGAGCGGGCATTGCCGATGATGATGATGCGGCAGTAGTCGCAGATGAAATTCATCAGATCGTGGTTCTTGAGCACTGTCGGAAAGGCCTGAAAGATGGCTGATTCTTCCGGATTGTCGATATGCGCCTCGACCTCGCTGCGCGATTTCGAGCGCAGCTCGCGCATCAGGCTGTGGAGGACGCCGAGCGTTTCCAGATAATCCTGTTCCTTCGGCACCGCCTGCTTGAAGGCCTCGAGAATGCCCCTGCCGGTATCCTTGACCGTCTTCATCGGGTTGGCGACCAGGAAGGTGCCCAGTGCAGCGCCGCAGATCACCACGGCTTCCCACGGTTGGACCAACACGTGCAGATGCCCGCCCATGGCCATGAAGCCGCCAAGGACGCAGCCGAGCGTCACCACAAGTCCAATCAGAATGCCCACGACAGGTCCTTCCGCATTTCACATCAGGTGCAACGGATAGTCCCCGTGCCTTGTGTGAGGCTTGAATCCGGGCTGCCACGGGACCGAATGTCGGGCGATTCAGTTTCGCGCAAGGAAGTGAGGTTATTGTCGCGACATTAAGCTTCGGCCGGAGGCATGACGTTGCTCAATACCTTTACCAGCTACCAGTTGATCACCAAAGACATCAACAAGTCGATCGACCGCATCGAGCAGCAGCCGACGGTCGATCGCGATACCAAATATTACCTGGCCAACATCACCAAGGTGAAATCGATCGACGATTTCGTCAACAATGACCGGCTGTTCAAATATGCCATGAAAGCCTACGGGCTGGCGGACATGGATTACGCCAAGGCCTTCATGGTCAAGGCGCTCAAGGAAGGCGTTTCCAGCCCCAACAGTTTCGCCAACAAGCTGACCGACAAGCGCTATGCCCAGTTCGTCAGCGCCTTCAACTTCGCCGCCAATGGCGCCGACGCGACGATCTACAACAAGGCGCAGCAGCTGGTGACGAAGAACTACGCCATCCAGGCACAGATCGCCGGCCTCGATCCGAAATCCGATTATGTGAAGGGCGAAACGGCCTACTACCTGGCCAACATCACCAAGGTGAAGTCCGTGGACGACCTGATGTCGAACAGCCGGCTCTACACCTACGCGCTGGCCGCATACGGTCTCGACTCGGCGACCGAGGACAAGACCCTGATCAAGCAGGTCCTGCAGGGTGGCGTGCGCGACCCAAACAGCGTCGCCAACAAGCAGAATAACCCGGCCTACGCGGGACTGGCCTCGGCCCTCAACTTCGAGCAGTACGGCTCGAACGCCACCACCATCAATCCGGCGCAGCAGCCGACCGTCGACAAGTACATGCGCCAGACGCTTGAGGAGGATGCCGGCAAGACCAATGAGGGCGTGCGGCTGGCGCTTTACTTCCAACGCAAGGCGCCCGACATCACCAGCTGGTACGATGTGCTGGCCGATACCGCTCTTGCCAGCGTCGTGCGCACCGCGCTGGGGCTTCCCGATTCCTTCGCCACCGCCGACATCGACAAGCAGGCACAGCTGTTCGAGCAGAAGCTCGACCTCACCGATTTCACCGATCCCGCGAAGCTCAGCAAGTTCCTGACGCGCTTCACCAGCATGTACGAGATCAACAATCCGACCTCGACGGCCGTTTCGTCGGTCAGCGTGCTTTTCGCCCAGCCGGTCGCGGCGGGCATCTCCACCGACCTGATGATGGCCATGCAGAAGTTGAAGTTCTGATCATGCGGGACAGTCTCTACGTCGCCCTTTCCGCGCAGATGGCGCTCGAGCGCCGGCTCGACACGATCGCCGACAATGTCGCCAACGCCAACACCGTCGGCTTTCGCGCCACCGGCGTGAAATTCGAGGATGTGGTCTCGGGCGCCGGCCAGAAATCGGTGTCGTTCGCCTCGTCGGGCAAGACCTATCTTTCGGGTGCCCACGGTTCCCTCGCCGAGACCGGCAATCCGTTCGATTTCGCCATCCAGGGCGACGCCTGGTTCGCCATCGACACACCGGCCGGCACCGTCATGACCCGCGACGGCCGCTTCTCGATGAACGAGAATGGCGAGCTGATGTCGATCGAAGGCCATCCGGTGCTCGACGCCGGCGGCGCGCCGATCCAGCTCGACCCCCGCAACGGCCCGCCCAAGGCCGGCGCCGATGGCTCGCTGCGCCAGAACGACCAGCTTGTCGGCTCGATCGGCCTCTACAATTTCGACCCCGGCGAGAATTTCGTGCGCTACGGCAATTCCGGCATCGTGCCGGCGCGCACCCCCGAGCCGGTCACCGACCGTTCCGATGTCGGTATCGCCCAGGGTTTCGTCGAGGAATCCAACGTCAATCCAGTGCTGGAGATGACCCGGCTGATCATGGTCCAGCGCGCCTTCGAGAACACCGCGGCCCTGATGCGGCAGACGGATTCCTCAACCGACGAGGCGATCAAGACGCTCGGCTCGAAGTCCTAGCATGCCGCTCGACCGGTCCTCCATCCGTGCACCCGAAAGGCAACTCCAGCCGGCGCCCGAGGATCGGCTCGCCGCGCTGGAACGCGTTATCAGGCGTTTCGGCAACACCGACGGGCTGGTCAAGCGTGGCGGACTCGTAACCGAAGTCACGTCCACGCACTACAAGGTGCGCGGCCTTTCCGATTTCGCCAGGCTGGGCGACATCGTCGAGCAGCGCGGCCAGTCCGGCGCGCGCCGCGGCGAGATCGTCAAGATCAGCCGCGACGAGGTCGTCGTCGCTCCCTTCGAACGCTCAGCCGATGCCGGTATCGGCGATGCCGTGTTCCGCCGGGGTCCGCTCGCGGTGGCGCCGCACGATTCATGGCGCGGCCGCGCCATCGACGCGCTCACCCGGGCGATCGATGGCGGTCCGCCGCTGATCAGGGGCGAAGACCTGTCGGGTGGCACCACGACGCCCGGCGCCATGGCGCGGCAGCGTGTCGGCACCGCCTTCATGACCGGCGTCAAGGTCATCGACATCTTCACGCCGCTGTGCTTCGGCCAGCGCATGGGCGTCTTTGCGGGTTCGGGCGTTGGCAAGTCGACGTTGCTCGCCATGCTCGCCGGCGCCGATGCGTTCGACACCGTCGTCGTGGCGCTGATCGGCGAACGCGGCCGCGAGGTCCGTGAATTCCTCGAGGACACGATCGGCGACAGCATGGCCAAGACCGTGGCCGTCGTCGCCACCAGCGACGAGAGCGCCATGATGCGCAGGCGCGCGCCCGATACCGCCATGCGGGTCGCCGAGCACTTTCGCGACCAGGGCCAGCGTGTGCTCCTGGTGCTGGATTCGATCACCCGCTTCGCCCACGCATTGCGCGAGGTGGCGACGGGAACCGGCGAGCCGCCGGTCGCCCGCGGCTATCCCGCCTCGGTTTTCACCGAACTCCCCAAATTGCTCGAGCGCGCCGGACCGGGGGCCGAAGGCAAGGGGTCGATCACCGCCATCATTTCCGTGCTGGTCGACGGTGACGACCACAATGATCCGGTCGCCGATTCCGTGCGCGGCATCCTCGATGGCCATGTCGTGCTCGACCGCGCGATCGCCGAACAGGGCCGCTATCCGCCAGTCAATCCGCTGTCATCCATATCGCGCCTGGCCGGCAAGGCCTGGAGCGTCGAACAGCGCGCTTTGGTGACGCGGCTGAAGTCCATGATCTCGCGCTTCGAGGACACGCGCGACATCCGCCTGCTCGGCGCCTATCAGGGCGGCGCCGACGCTGAACTCGACATCGCCGTGCGCCAGGTGCCGCTGATCTACGAGGCGCTGACGCAATCGCCAAGGGACCGCCCGTCGGCCGATCCGTTCTCCGATCTCGCCCGCCATCTCAAGGGAAAGCTGAATGCCGAATCAGGAGACTGAACGCCAGTACACCGAGCGCATCCTGAACGAGATGATCGCCGAGGCGAACGCCGCCGAGGCGGCTCGGGCCGAGGAAGAGAGAAGTGCCAGGGCAAAGGCCGCCAGCGCCATCGCGGCCAAGACCGCGGCTGTTCTGGCCAGGGCCGTCAAGCCGACCCTGCCCCGATCCGAACCCATGGCTCGGGCTGCCGTGTCCGCCATGCCCGTGGTTCCCCGTGTCAAGGCTGCCGAGATGACCGAGGAAAGCCGCGAATCGCTGATCGACGGCTTGTTTCCCGTCACCGAATGGCCGCAACCACCAAAGGCGCAATTTCCAAAGTTGAGCAAGAAAGCGGACCGGCGAAGCGACTTCGTCATCGCCGCGCTCGGCGTCACGCTCGGCCTGATCTGCGCCCTGTTTCCCTGGTATATCTTCTTCAACCAGGAGCAGTTCGGCGTTCAGGCGATCAAGTTTGGCGGCACCGGCACCAATTCGGGACGCGCGGGTGGCGGCGTGGTGACCTCGCGCAGCGCGCCGCTGACGGCCAAGGACCTTCCCAACACCAGCATCGACCTGCTCGCCACCGGAACGGTGCAGGATGACGCCACTCCGATGCAGCCGCCCGGCGATCAGCCCTTCCCGGCCGATGTCGCGAAATTCCGCATGGTCCACGTCGCCAATGGCCGCGCCATGATCGAGGACGATACCGGCCTGTGGATCGTCCAGCGCGGCTCGCTACTGCCGGATTCGAGCACGGTCTCGTCGATCGAGCAGCGCAACGGCAAGTGGGTCATGCTGACCAGCACCAACCAGGTGATCCAGCTTTCCAGGTAGCGGCTGCCCGCAAGGTCCGCGCAAGACTGGCGGCCTAGTCTTTGGGCACATGCCCGGAGATTCCCATGGAGCCCGTTTCCCTTTTCGATCTCGCCGCCAAGCAAGCGCAATGGCTTTCCGTGCGCCAGTCGGCGATCGCCGGCAACATCGCCAACGCCAACACGCCCGGCTACACGGCAAACGATGTCGAGCCCTTCGAAAAGGTGCTCGACCGCACGGCTGTGTCGCTGCGGACCACCGAGGCCGGCCATCTCGGCAGCGCGGCGACCAATGCCGGCTTCACCATCAAGCCGCAGGAAGATGACGGCGTGGTCCTGCCGTCCAAGAACTCGGTCGTGCTTGAGGACCAGCTTCTCAAGGCCGGCGAGGTGCGCCGCTCCTTCGAGCTCAACACGGCGATCGTCAAGGCCTTCCACTCGATGATGATGATGGCGGTGAAGAGCTGACCATGGACGCACTGACCGCAGCCCTGAAAGTCGCAGCATCCGGCCTCGGCGCCCAGTCCGAGCGCCTGCGCGTGGTTTCGGAAAACCTCGCCAATGCCCAGTCGACCGGCACCACGCCCGGCGCCGACCCGTATCGGCGCAAGACCATCAGCTTCGTCTCGGAGCTCGACCGGGCCTCGGGCAGCTCGACGGTTGAAGTGAACTCGATCGATCGCGATCCGAGTGACTTTCCCGTCGAATTCCAGCCCGGCAACGAGGCCGCCGACGAGAAGGGCTACGTCAAGATGCCCAATGTCAACGTGCTGATCGAAATGGCCGACATGACCGAGGCCAACCGCTCCTACGAGGCCAACCTGCAGGTCGTGAAGCAGGCGCGCGACCTCATTTCAATGACCATCGACCTGATGAGGAACCAATGATCGTGAACGGCATCGGCGCGCTTAACCTGAAGCCCGGGCTGGGCGATACGGCGACCGACCTGCTTCAGGGCGGTGTCGCGCCGGCGATATCAGGCAACCTTGGCACCTCCTTCGCCGAAGCGGTGAGCCAGGCAGCCTCCAAGACCGTCAACACGCTGCAAAATGCCGAACAGGTGTCGCTCCAGGCGCTCAAGGGCGATGCCGACACCCGCCAGGTCGTCGATGCCGTGATGAGCGCCCAGCAGGCGCTTCAGACCGCCGTCGCCATCCGCGACAAGGTCGTTTCGGCCTATCTCGAAGTCAGTCGAATGGGCATTTGAGGAGTTAGGGCATGAAAGCACTTGCCATTGCCGCCACCGGCATGAATGCCCAGCAGACAAATCTGGAAGTCATCGCCAACAACATCGCCAACATCAACACCACCGGCTACAAGCGGGCGCGCGCCGAATTCTCCGACCTGCTCTACCAGGTCGACCGCACGCAAGGCGTGCCCAACCGCTCCAACGCCTCGCTGGTGCCGGAAGGCGTTTCGATCGGTCTCGGCGTCAAGACGACGGCCGTGCGCAACGTGCATACCCAGGGCGAGCTGACGAGCACCGGCAACAGTTTCGACATGGCCCTGACCGGCCGGGGCTGGTTCCAGATCGAGGGCGCCGACGGCGGCACGCTCTACACCCGCGCCGGCGCCTTCAACACCAACGCCACCGGCCAGCTGGTGACGGTGGATGGCGCCAATGTCATTCCGGCCATCACCGTGCCGACCGATGCGGTCGAGGTGATCGTCAACAAGACCGGTCAGGTCTTTGCCCGCATCGACGGCCAGACCAATCTGCAGACTCTCGGCCAGCTCCAGATCGTCAACTTCGCCAACGAGGCGGGACTCGCACCGCTCGGCGACAACCTCTTCCAGGAAACGGCGGCCTCCGGCCCGGCCAACGTCGGTGTGCCCGGCGACCCTGGCTTCGCCACCGTCCAGCAAGGCTATCTCGAGGCTTCCAACGTCGATCCGGTCAAGGAAATCACCGAGCTGATCTCGGCGCAGCGCGCTTATGAGATGAATTCCAAGGTGATCCAGGCCGCCGACGACATGGCCTCGGTCGTCTCCAAGAACATCAGGTAAGGGATGATGGCCATGCCGATCTCCTGCTCCGCATTCCACCGCACCGCGCTGATCCTCGCGCTGGTGTCCGGCGGCATGCCGGCTTTCGCCCAGGAATCGGCAAATCAGTCGGCAACGCAGATCGCCAGCAATCAGCCTGCCGGCGAGGTCGTGCTGATCCCCAACCGCGTCATCTATCCCGGCGAGACCATCGAGCTCGCCGCCCTGAAACAGGTGACCCTCATCCCGGGCAAGCACAAGCCCGATGCGATGGCGACCCGCGCCGAGGAACTTCAGGGCAAGATCGCCAAGCGCACACTGCTGCCTGGACGCTACATCCCGACCGCCGCCATCCGCGAAGCCTGGCTGGTCGAACAGGGTGCCGCCGTGCAGGTGTTCTTCATCGCCGGCGGACTGACGATAACAGCTACCGCGGTGACCTTGCAGCCAGGTTCGGCCGGCGACTTCATCAAGGTTCGCAACAGCGACAGCGGCAAGATCCTCTCCGGCACGGTGATGGCCGACGGGACCATCCAGGTCAGCGCTTCATGATGCGCCTGCTTGCCCTTCTGATCGCGGCCACGCTCGGCCTGCAGCCGGCCCTGGCGGACGGCCTGACGCCCAAGGCCAAGCGTGAACTCGCCGCCAGGAACGGCGGCGTCGACAATGATCCGGAATATGATCCGGCCACCACGACCCGCATGTTCCGCGTTTCGCCCGGGCCAAGCTCGCTGCCGCCCGGCCAGGTCGCCTCGCGCATCAAGGATATCGCTCAGCTGCAAAGTTCGCGCGACAACCAGCTGGTCGGCTACGGCCTGGTCATCGGTCTTGCCGGCTCAGGCGACAGCCTGCGCAATTCGCCGTTCACCGAACAGTCGATCCGCGCGATGCTGGAAAATCTCGGCATCGCCACCGAAGGTGGCAGCGCGCGCGCCAAGAACGTCGCCGCCGTCATCGTCACCGCCAACATGCCGCCCTATGTGCAATCGGGCGCGCGCATCGACATCGACGTCTCCTCGATGGGCGACGCCACCTCGCTTGCCGGCGGCACGCTGATCATGACGCCGCTGAAGGCGGCGGACGGCGAGATCTACGCCGTGGGCCAGGGCGCGGTCATCGTTTCCGGCTTCACCGCCAAGGGTCAGGCCGAGCAATTGACGCAAGGCGTGCCGACCGCCGGCCGGGTGCCGAACGGTGCCATCATCGAGCGTTCGGTGAAGGCCGAGTTCGACGACCAGTCGACACTGACGCTGCAATTGCGCAATCCCGATTTTTCGACCGCGATCCGCATCGCCGACGCGATCAACGACTACACCAGCCAGCGCTTCGGCATGCGCGTGGCGGGCGAGCGCGATTCCCGCACCGTGCAGATCAGAAGGCCGAAGAGCGTTTCGGCCGCGCGCTTCTATGCCGAGATCGAAAACCTGGTGGTCGAATCCGACACCCCGGCCCGCGTCGTCATCGACGAGCGCACCGGCACCATCGTCATCGGCAACGACGTCAAGATCTCGCGCGTCGCCATCAGCCATGGCACGCTGACGGTGCGCATCACCGAAGCGCCGCGCGTCGTGCAGCCCGAACCCTTCTCCAAGGGCGAAACTGCCGTCGAACCCTTCACCGCCATCGACGCCACCCGGCCCGACGCGCGCGTCGCCGTGCTGGACGGACCCGACCTGCAAACTCTGGTCTCCGGCCTGAACCGTCTCGGCGTCAAGCCCGACGGCATCATTGCCATCCTGCAAGGCATCAAGTCGGCCGGCGCCCTGCAAGCCGATCTGGTTCTCCAATAGGCGATGCCGATGATCTCTTCCCCCTCATCCCACGAAAGACGCTCCTCCCGCGCAATCCCGTTGGCGGCCGTGGTTCTGGCGGCCATGGCCATTGCCAGTGGCGGCGCACATGGCGAGGATGTCGTTCGCCAGGTTCTGCCCGGAGCGCAACCCGCGGCGGCGCCGCAGCAATTGACGCGGGAAAAGGCGCCTGACCAGAGCGAGATCGAGCGCTTCTGCTCCAACATCGCCGATGCCGCCCGCGACCGCCGCTATGCCTTGCAGGCGGAAGAGCTGAAGCAACTGCAGGCCGGCATCGACGAGCGCATGAAAGCGCTGGACGCGAAGAAAGCCGAATACGAGACCTGGCTGAAGCGGCGCGAGGTGTTCCTGGCTCGGGCCGAGGACGGCGTCGTCAAGATCTATGCCGGCATGAAGCCCGACGCGGCGGCCGAACGCCTGGCAATCGTCAACGCCGACCTGGCCGCGGCCATCCTGATGAAGCTCGATTCGCGCAAGGCCAGCGTCATTCTCAACGAAATGGACCAGAAGGCGGCGGCAACGCTCACCGGCATCATGGCCAGCGCAGCCCGAAGGGTAGATCCGTCATGATCCGCAGAATGCTCATCCTGTGCGCGGTCGCCACGCTGTCCGGCTGCGGCACCAACCTCAGGGAAGTCGGCAAGGAACCGTCGCTGTCGCCGGTCGGCTCAGGCATCGACGGCGGCAACACGTCTTCCCTGTACAGATACCCCGAGCCGCCTCGGGCGCCGGTAAAGAAGTTCTCGCTGTGGGACGATCGCCAGAGCCGCCTCTTCACCGATCCCCGGGCGCTCTCGCAGGGCGACATCCTGACTGTCAGGATCAAGATCAACGACCGCGCCAATTTCAAGAACCAGAACGACAGGAGTCGCACCGCCAACCGCAAGCTCGGCTTCGACCTCAGCGCGCAGTGGGACAAATGGAGCACCGCCGGCAAAGGTGCGGGCACGCTCAACTCCGCCACGGACACGACGGCCGATGGCGAGATCAAACGATCGGAAACGCTTGAACTCAATGTGGCGGCGATCGTCACTGATGTCTTGCCGAACGGCAATCTGATGATCACCGGCTCGCAGGAAGTGCGCGTCAACGCCGAACTGAGGGTGCTGACCATCGCCGGCATCGTGCGACCGGCCGATATCGGCGCCGAGAACACGATCCCCTACGAACGCATCGCTGAGGCGCGCATTTCCTATGGCGGCCGCGGCCGCATCACCGAGATCCAGCAGCCGGCCTACGGCCAGCAGGTTCTCGACCAGGTTCTTCCGTTCTAGGGATTGGAGAACAAAGCGCCGTGGCCAATGTCGAACAGCTTCAGCCGCGCAAGGGTCCATCCCTTGTGGTCCAGGGCGCCATGCTGCTGGTGGTGACGGCCGCCGCCATCGGCATGGGCTGGATGTCCGGCGGCTATCTCAAGGGTGCCGGCGCACCGTCATCGGTGCCGGCTGCGCCTGAAAATGAGGGCAAGGTCGCCGAACCCGTTGCCGCGCAACAGCCAGGCACGGGGCCGACGCTTGTCGCGCTGGCGCCGATCACCACCAACATCGCCTCACCCGCCGACACCTGGATCAGGATGGAAGTATCCGTCGTCTACGACACGCCGCAGCCGCCGGCGATGACGGAGGACATCCATCAGGACCTTCTGGCCTTCGTGCGTACGCTGAAGATGCATCAGATCGAGGGCGCCAGCGGTTACCAGCACCTGAAAGCCGATATCGAGGAACGCGCCTCGATCCGCAGCCAGGGGCACGCCAAACAGGTTCTCATCAGGACATTGCTGCTCGAATGAAGAAGTTCCTTCTCGCCGCGGCGCTGATCGGCGCCGCCACCTCCGTCGCGGCGGCGCAGCAGCTGGACCTGGGCGGCATCGGCAAGGCCGACGGCGCCACCGTCGGCTACATCATCCAGATGTTCGGCCTGCTGACCGTGCTTTCGGTGGCGCCCGGGCTGCTGATCATGGTGACGAGCTTCACCCGTTTCGTCATCGCCTTCTCGATCCTGCGCGCCGGCATCGGCCTGCAGTCGACGCCGGCGAACCTCATCCTCATTTCGCTGTCGCTGTTCATGACCTTCTACGTCATGGCGCCGACCTTCGATCAGGCCTGGAACACCGGCGTCAAGCCGTTGATGGACAACCAGATCAGCCAGACCGAGGCCTTCGAGAAGATTTCGGATCCGTTCCGCACCTTCATGCTGCACAATGTGCGCGACAAGGATTTCGACCTGTTCGCCGACCTCGCCCGCGAGCGCGGCCAGGTCGTTGCCAAAGAGACGGTCGACCTGCGCATCCTGGTGCCCGCCTTCATGATCTCCGAGATCCGCCGCGGCTTCGAGATCGGCTTCCTGATCGTGCTGCCATTCCTGGTCATCGACCTGATCGTCGCCACCATCACCATGGCGATGGGCATGATGATGCTGCCGCCCACCGTGGTGTCGCTGCCGTTCAAGATCCTGTTCTTCGTCCTGATCGACGGCTGGAACCTGCTCGTCGGCAGCCTGGTGCGATCCTTCAACTGACCTCGCCGTCGCGGCCCGAAGCGACGACTGCCCGCAAAGATCGCGCAGTGCGCGAGGCGTCGATTTTTTCTCCAATTATTTTTGCTTAACCGTCCGGTTTAGGCCTTTGGTAGGAACTCGCCGCCATAGTCGCTCGCAGATGGCGGGTGACCCAAACGCAACGGTCATTGGCATGATGCCGCTCCGTCATACCGGACAAACCGGTATGTCAAAAAAACACCTGTAAAAACAAGGTACGAGTAGCCATGGCCAGTATCATGACGAACGCCGCCGCTTTGACGGCGCTGCAGAGCCTTAACGCCACCCAGAAGAGCCTCGACACCACCCAGTCCCGCATCTCGACGGGCTATCGCGTTTCCCAGGCTTCGGACAACGCCGCCTACTGGTCGATTGCCACCACGATGCGCTCCGACAACCAGGCCATGTCCACCGTTTCGGACTCGCTCGGCCTCGGCGCTTCAAAGGTCGACACCGCCTACACCGGCATGAACAGCGCGATCACCACCATCAACTCGATCCAGCAGAAGCTGACCGCGTCCTACGGCCAGACCGACGCCGCCAAGGAAAAGACCCAGGTGGAAATCGCCGCCCTTCAGGCACAGCTGAAGGGTTACGCCGACTCCGCCACCTTCTCCGGCACCAACATGCTGTCAGTAAACAGCGGCGCGACGGCCACCACCGCTGCGGATGTCAAGGTTGTTTCGGCCTTCAACCGCACCTCCGCCGGCGCGGTTTCGATCTCGACGATCGACGTCAACGTGGAAAGCATCAAGCTGTATGAAGCCGGCACGGCCGCAACGTCGAAGGGCATCCTCGACGCCAACCGGCTCGGCGTCTCCGGCGCCGAGACCGCCACGGCTTCGGCTCCGACCCTGGGTGCTGCGGCTGCGGCCACCGATACCTATTCGGTCGCCAGCCTGTCGATCTTCTCGGGCACCACTGCCGCCAGCGACAGCCAGATCTCGCAGATGATGACCGTCGTCGATGCCGCGCTCAAGGACATGACGACCGCCGCCACCAAGCTCGGCGCCGCCAAGAGCTCCATCGACCTGCAGAAGACCTTCACGCAGAGCCTGATGGACTCCATCGATCGCGGCGTTGGCCAGCTCGTCGATGCCGACATGAACAAGGAATCGACCCGCCTCCAGGCATTGCAGGTCCAGCAGCAGCTCGGCGTCCAGGCGCTGTCGATCGCCAACGGCTCGTCGCAGTCGATCCTGTCGCTCTTCCGCGGCTGATCGCCCTAGACCGACCAATCAAGGAAACGGGCCGCGCCAAAAGCGCGGCCCGTTTTGCGTTTGCTCCAGCCCCGCGCAACCCTCGTTTCTTACCCCCTCGAAAGCGAGCCTTTAACAGGCCGTTAACCATAACGCGCTAGTCATGGTTAACCAATAGCTTACAACGGATTGGCGAATCGGCCCGGTCGGGCGACGGCAATTGATGGGCGGGCCAGCGGCTCGCGAGGGCAATGCCGGCTTTGACAAAGACCGGCCTGGGAAAAAGGAGCGAGTTTCTTGGCGAGCATCATGACAAACGCTGCGGCGTTGACGGCACTTCAAAGCCTTAACGCCACCAACAAATCGCTCGAGCAGACACAGGCGCGAATCTCGACGGGCTACAGGGTCTCCGAGGCCTCCGACAACGCCGCCTACTGGTCGATCGCCACCACGATGCGCTCCGACAACGCAGCCTTGTCGACGGTGCAGGACGCGCTCGGCCTCGGCGCCTCGAAAGTCGACACCGCCTATACCGGCATGAACAATGTTCTGACGTCGATCGGTCAGCTCAAGACCAAGCTGCTCTCCACCATCGGCCAGACGGCCGCGGCCAAGGCAAAGACGCAGACGGAAATCACCACGCTTCAGGCGCAGATGAAGTCCTTTGCCGATGCCGCCACCTTCTCGGGCTCGAATTATCTCTCGGTGACGTCAACGCAGGTCTCTGCCCCCAATGACGGCGTCCAGCCCGACGCCAAGATCGTCGCGGCCTTCAATCGCTCCTCCTCCGGCGCCATCTCGCTCGGAACGATCGACATCGATGTCGAGAGCACGAAACTGTTCGACAACGGTCTTGCCACCGCCGTCAAGAACCAGGGCACGCTCGACCGCAAGACGTCCGTATACGCGACGGCGGCCGCCCAGAACCTTTACGACACCGCCTATGCGGCTGCGATCGCTGGTGGACAGACCGACATCGCTGCCAACACCGCCGGCCAGACGGCTGCGGGCGCGGTGGTCCCCAGGATCGACAACGTTTCCGCCTTCAATCTCGACATCACGGCAGCGGGTGTAACCGACGACATCATCACCCAGATGATCGGCAAGATCGACAAGGTCATGAGCCAGCTGACCGACCAGGCCACCATCCTGGGCGCCGCCAAGAGCTCCATCGACCTGCAGAAGACCTTCACGCAGAGCCTGATGGACTCCATCGACCGCGGCGTCGGCCAGCTCGTCGATGCCGACATGAACAAGGAATCGACCCGCCTGCAGGCATTGCAGGTGCAGCAGCAGCTCGGCATCCAGTCGCTGTCGATCGCCAACAGCTCCTCGCAGTCGATCCTGTCACTGTTCAAGAACGGCTGATCCGGCCATAGCAGCCAGACACTGCTCCCTCCATTTCACGGGCCGCGCCGCAAGCGCGGCCCGATTTCATTTTCGCACAAGCTTCGAGGGCTAGTGTTCCGGCGGACAATCATGCTGGGAGTCGCTCTATCGTGCCGGAACAGATCCAGAGCATCATCTCGAATCTCCGCGGTTTTGGTGTGAAGCGCCTCGCCATGCTGGCGGGCATTGCCGTTCTGGTGATGGGCGTCATCGGCATCGCCTCGGTCTACCTCAACCGTCCAGCCTACGACACGCTCTATGTCGGGCTCGACCGCTCCGACGTGAACCAGATCGGCCTGGTGCTGGGCGAGGCCGGTATCGGCTTCGACGTCGGCGCCGACGGAACCTCGGTTCTGGTGCCGGCCGGCACCACGGCGCAGGCGCGCATGCTGCTTGCCGAAAAGGGTCTGCCGACCAGCGCCAATGCCGGCTACGAGCTGTTCGACAATGTCGGCGCGATGGGCCTGACCTCGTTCATGCAGCAGATCACCCGCGTGCGCGCGCTGGAAGGCGAGATCGCCCGCACCATCCAGTCCATATCGGGCATCAAGGCAGCGCGCGTCCACATCGTCATGTCCGAGCGCGCCAATTTCCGCCGCGACGAACAGCAGCCCTCGGCATCGGTGGTCATCCGCTATGCCGGCATCGACGCCGAGAAAAGCGCCCAGTCGATCCGCCATCTCGTCGCCGCGGCCGTGCCTGGCCTGTCGGCCGACAAGGTGACGGTGCTCGATTCCAACGGCAACCTGCTCGCCGCCGGCGATGATCCCTCCAACACCAGTGCGGCCCGCACGCTCGGCGTCGAGCAGACCGTCGAGGCGCAGATCGGCGACAACATCCGCCGCGCGCTCACCCCCTATCTCGGACCCGACAATTTCCGCGCCAGCGTCAAGGCCGAGGTCAACACCGACACCCGCCAGACCGAAGAGACGATCTTCGATCCGAATTCACGTGTCGAGCGCTCGGTGCAGTCGGTGCGCGCCAACGAGAACAGCAACCAGAAGCAGGCCTCGACCCCGGCCAGCGTCGAACAGAACCTGCCGGAGACCCAGGCGACCAGCACCGAGGGTCCGCAGACCTCTTCGGCGAACGACCGCAAGGAAGAGATCACCAATTACGAGATCAATTCCAAGAAGATCGCCACCGTCTCCAACGGCTACACCGTGACCAAGATGTCGATCGCCGTCGTCGTCAACCAGGACCGGCTGAAGGCGATCCTGGGCAAGGACGCGACACCGGAGCAGATCGCCAAGCGCGTCGCCGAGATCCAGAAGATGGTGACGTCGGCCACCGGCCTCGACGACAAGCGCGGCGACGTCATCGACGTCTCGGCGGTCGAATTCATCGACGGGCTGGACGGCGAAGCGATCCCGCAGGCTGGAATGCTGGATTCCGTCGGCCAGCACGCCGGCACGCTGATCAACGCCGCCGCTTTCATCGTCGTGGTGTTCCTGGTGGCCTTCTTCGGCCTGCGGCCGATGGCGGCCGCGCTGACGGCAAAAGCGACGCCCGCTTTGTCGGGCCCGAACTTCGATGAAGTGCAGCGTTCGCTGCCGACGCCTGAAGCGGTCGCGTCCGCCGATGCGGGTGCCGCCATCGGCGCCCTGCCCGGGTCGCGGCCGGGCGTCAATCCGCTCGATGATCTTCGCCAGAAGATCAGACCGGCGCCACAGGAGCGGCTTGCCCGCATGGTCGACCTCAACGAGGAGCGCACAGCGCAGATCCTGCGCAAATGGGCGGCCCAGGAAGTCGCGGCGTAAACCATGGCCTCCGCAGCGCTTTTCGATCTTCTCCCTGATTTCGGTACGCGCGCGCCGCGTGCCGGCCAGCCGCAGGCCGCGTCCGAGCACAGACCGGAGATATCCGCACCGGAGGCCGATATCGGCACGCTGATCGCCGAGGCGGTTGCCCAGGCGGAGGCAGCGCTGGCGGAACGGCTCGTCGCGGCCCATGACGCGGCGCTGGAAGCGGAGCGCCAGGCGAATGCCGAGGAAGCGAGGGTTTTCCTCGAAAGCTTCGGCGGCGATATCGGCAAGGCGGTCTCGCTACGCATCGACGCCATGGAGGCGCGCGTGACAGACCTTGTCACCGCCACGGTCGCCCGCATCATCGGCGGCGTTGTCAGCGACGATCTGCAGAAGCGCTCGCTTGAAGCGCTTGCCGGCGCGATTCGCGAAGCTGTCGGCGACGGCGAAGCGGTGCGCATCGCCGTCCGCGGGCCACTGTCGCTGTTCGAAACGCTGAAGGCATCGCTTGGACCACGCATTGCAAATCTCGACTTCATCGAGGCGCCAGGCTTCGACCTGACCGTGAACATTGACGAGGCCGTGTTCGAGACACGCATCGCCGAATGGTCGGCGACCCTTTCCGAGGTCCTGTCATGAGTGCTGTCGATGCCGATCACGGCAGGCACGAGATCATCATCGTGCGGCGGGCACATGACGACCATGACGAGGGCCATCACGGTGGCGTCTGGAAGATCGCCTTCGCCGACTTCATGACGGCCATGATGTGCTTCTTCCTGGTCATGTGGCTGATCAACGCCGCCAACGAACAGACCAAGGCGGCCGTCGCCAGCTACTTCAACCCCGTCAAGCTCGTCGACCGCGAGTCGAGCCGCAAGGGCCTGGAGGATCTCGGCAATGGGCCGCGCGCGGTGGGGATGACGACCGACGACCCGCAGGAGGCGACGACCAAATCCGGACAGGACGGCATCGGCGCGGCGGGCTCATCCAACCGCAAGCAGGACAAGCAGGAGCCGAACAAGGCCGAGCAGTCCGACGATCATCTGTTCGCCGATCCTTACGCCGTGCTCTCCGAAATCGCCACCGACACCGGCGTCATGCAGAATGTCAGCCAGAAGGGTGACGGCGGCGCGCAGAACGCCGGTCCCGCCACAGGCGCCTCGGGCGGCGCATCCTACCGCGATCCCTTCGAACCGGATTTCTGGTCGCAGCAGGTGGCAGCACCCGCCGCCGAGGCGAGTGCCCAGCGCCCCAAGATCGAGGGCGATCCGCTCAAGCCGGGCGACAAGGCCGCCGAGACGCAGGTCGCCAAGGTCAAGGCCGTGCCGCCGGCGCCGCCCGTCAAGGATGCACCGCTCGAGCCCCTGGCCGAGGATGGCAAGAATACCGTCGCGACGATGGCCAAGGCCAGCGAAACCAAGACCGGAGATGCCAAGGCCGGCGATGCCAAGACGGGAGACAGCAAGGCCGTGGCTGCCGCCAAGGCCGATGCCGCAGCCGCCGCGCAAGAGACGACCGCGCCTGAAGCCGGGGAGAAGCCGCCGACCGCCGCTGCCGTAAAGGCCGCGGCCGACGTCAAGCGGCAGCTGGCCGATGCCTTCAAGCCCGGCGACAAGCTACACGACGGCGTTTCGGTCGAAGCCACCGACAAGGGCGTCGTCATCTCGATCACCGACCAGCTCGACTTCGGCATGTTCGAAGTCGGATCGGCGGTGCCGAGCCGCGAACTGGTGCTGGCGATGGAAAAGATCGGCCGCATCATCAACAGCCAGAAGGGCACCATCAGCATCAACGGCCACACCGATGCGCGCCCCTTCCGCAGCGCCAGCTACGACAATTGGCGGCTGTCGACGGCGCGCGCGCATTCCGCCTACTACATGCTGGTGCGCGGCGGCGTCGACGAACGCCGTATCACCGAGGTCGCCGGCTTCGCCGACCGCCAGCCGAAAGACCCGGCCGATCCCCTGTCGGCGGCCAACCGCCGCATCGAAATCCTGATGGCGAGCGGCGGATGAAGCGGGCGGCCATCACCAGCCGGCTGATGGGCCTGTTGCTGCTGGCAGCCGGATATCCGTCGGCCGGCTTCGCCCAGGACACGCTGCAGCCCTACCAGCTGGTGCGCTCGCTGCAGCTCGTCCAGGACCGCATCGCCGCCGGCGATCACGCCGCGATGCCGATGCAGGCCAAACTGCTCGAAATGACCGATCAGCGCCTGCGCGAAGCCGACGCGGACGACTTCAAGGACCCCAAGAATTTTCGCGCGCTCCTGGTCTACGGCATGAGCGGCGGCAATCCGTCGACGGTCGAGGCGGCGGTTTCTCGCGCCAACTCGGTGGATGCCCAAGACCTGTCGATCGCCAAGGGCGTCATCAACTATCTGGTGGGTCGGCCCGCCGGCGCTATTGAAGTCCTGAGACCAATCGATCCGATGACGCTGCCGAGCGACATCGGGGCCTTTCTTGCCCTGGTCAAAGGATCGCTGATGGCGACGGACGACCCGGCGGCGGCGCTGACGCTGCTCGACGAGGCCAAGCTGCTCAGCCCCGGCACACTGGTCGAGGAAGCGGCCTTGCGGCGCTCGGTGGGCATCGCCGTGGCGCAGGGCGACGCGGCTCGGTTCGCGCTTGTCTCCACCCAGTATGTCGAGCGCTATCTCTATTCGCCCTATGCCAGCCAGTTCGCCGATTCCTTCGTCTCCGGTGTCATCACGCTGCATATGTCGATCAGCCAGGACAAGCTCGCCGATATCACCTCGATGATGGATCCCGAGCGCGAGAAGGTGATCTATCTGCGCATCGCCCGCCGCGCCGCGATCGACGGCCTCAGCGAATTGTCGGCCTTCGCCTCCACCCGCGCCGAGCAAGGCCGCGACGGCAACACCAATCAGGGCGATCCGCGCGCCCAGCTTTACTCCAGCCTGTCCACGGTGACGTCCGGTACGATCGAGGATGTGCGCACCAAGCTCGGCAAGATCGACCGCAGCAAACTGTCGGACAGTGACCGCGCCCTGCTCGACGCCGCTCAGGCGATCGCCGGTGAGGTGGTGGCGCCGCCTGCTTCCGTTCCGGCCGCAAGTCCGGTGTCCGTACCGCTTGCGCCGCAGCCCAAATCCGAGGTCGCCGCCACGCAAGCCGCCGACGAGGCCGGATTGCCGCCCGTCGAGGGCGCCGCCTCCGAACAGCCCGCCGCCCCACCATCCGACGGAACGGTGGCCGCCGCACCGAGCACACCGGCGCCTCCAGTCGATTCGGCGACGGTCCTGCCGGCATCGGCGCCGGCAAAATCCGCCGGCCCCGACACGACCGATCCAACCGACGCCGCCATGATGAAAACCCGTCGACAGCTCGACCTGATCGACCAGATGCTCGGAGCCGCCCCCAAATGACCCCTAGCCTCGGCCCGGCCCTGCCAGGATTCACCGCCGCCCGCACCGCGGAGCAGCCGGCCGCGTCCGGCAAGAAGGATGATGCTGGTTTCGGCAAGATGGTGCATGGCGGCGCGGGCCAGGCGGAAAAGCAGCCGACCACCGAACACGGCGCGCGCGATCCGCGCTGGAGCAAGCTTGCCGCCGGCCTCGCGGCGCAGGCGGGCGAGGGCGAGCCAATGCCGTCCGGCAAGGCTCAGACCATGCCCACCGGATCGACGGCGGCGAAATCCATGAAGGACGGCAAGAACGTCGAAGCGGACAAGGACGCCGATAGCGAAACGCCGACGACCGACGCCGGCGCAACGCCGCTCGACGATCATCTGCCTTTGCTGATGGCGTTTCATGATCTGCGCCATTTCTCGACATCGGCCAAGTCAGCCGACGCGGGCGAGGCCGCACAGGAACCGGCGCTCGACGGGCAGCTCCTGTCGAAAGCCTATCGGTCGGCATCCGCCGCCGGGCACGACGATCTCGAACCGATGCCGAAGCCTGAGCGGGTCTCGCTCGTCGACGGGCCGCTGACGAAGCTCGAGTCCGCCCGCGACGCAAGCGCCGGCACCGGCGCGCCACGGCATGACAATGCGATCGCCGCCGGCCCGCTGCCCGAGACGACAACCGCCGATGTGCCCGGCGTCGAGCCGAAGCAGGCGCCGCCGCAGCTGAAGTCCATCGCCGACGTCCAGTCCTCGTTGCGGTCGGAGCCGGGAAAACAGCTCTCGGCGCAGGCGCGCGTCGACGTCGTTTCCGAGCGCAGCTTCCCTGCCCCGCCGCAGGCGCCGATGAGCCAGGCAGCACTCAACGTAATCAACGCCGTAGCGGCCGATGTTGGCCCACAGCCGGCGTTTTCGACAGCCTCCGCGACCAGCCAGATGGCCGGCTCTGTTGCCGTTCCGACACATGTGTTGAAGATCGAACTTCACCCGGCCGAACTGGGCATGGTCACCGCCCATCTTCGCCTCTCGGGAGAACAACTCTCGATTGAATTGAAGCCTGAAACACACGACGCCTACCGCCGGCTTTCCAGCGACAGCGAGGCTATCGTCAAGTCGCTGCGCGGGCTGGGTTTCGAGGTTGATAAGGTCACCATCATGCAACCGTCAGTGGCCGTTCCGGCTGCAACCCGGACGGATGCAACCGCCTCGCTCACTGCCGCGCCTGGCCGCGACCAGTCCGCCTTTCAGCCCGGAAACTCCAGCGGCGGCAACAATGGAGCCGGCGGCCAGCAACCAGGCCAGCAGTCCGCAAGGGGTAATCATGATGACGCGCAAGCCCACGGCCGCGCCGCTTCGCCATCTCGCGAGCGCGCTGGCGGCGATATGTTTATCTAGCCTCGCCAACGCCGCCCTCGCCGCCACCAATCCCTGCGAGCCCGAGATCCTGCGCGCCGCCGACCGCTACGGCGTGCCCGCCGGCATCCTCTATGCCGTCGGCCTGACCGAGACGGGCAAGAAAGGCAGCCTTCAGCCTAACGCATTGAATATAGAAGGAAAAGCAATCTTCCCAAGGAGCCGTGCCGAAGCTCTTGCCACCTTCGCCAACGCGCAGCGCGAGGGCAAGACGCTGATCGATCTCGGCTGCATGCAGATCAACCACCACTATCATTCCTCGCATTTCCGCAGCGTCGAGGACATGCTCGACCCGCGCCAGAACGTCGACTACGCGGCGCGTTTCCTGGCCAGTCTCCATGCCCGCCACGAGACCTGGTCGATGGCAGTCGCCCGCTACCATGCCGGCCCCGACAACGACCCGGCGCAGAAGGTCTATGTGTGCAGGGTGATCGCCAACATGGTTGCCACCGGTTTCGGCAAATGGACAACCAACGCCCGCGCCTTCTGCAACCCGTAAGCGTATTTTCTGCTTCTAATACGCCGACCGCGCTGCTTCGGGTTGCCGTTTTGAACTTGCTCAGAACTTCCCGCCGCAAGCATATCTGGCTGCACGCTAATGCAACCGGTGCGATTCCAGACTCCCAAGAAACTAGTTACAAGAAATGACGGTTGTTCAGGATTCCCGCCAACGGTTACGCCTTTCCCCACGGGGCAGATGTGCTGATTCGGAGGCGGGGCCGATGATCGTGATCGTTGACGAGCGAGAGCTCGTAACTGAGGGATACAATTCACTTTTTGATCGCGAGGGCGTTGCCTGCGCGGGCTTCGCGCCGGGTGAATTCGGCGAGTGGGTCAACTCGGCCGCCGACACCGACCTGCGGTCGGTGCGGGCCTTCCTGATCGGCGACTGCCGCGACGGCGCCATCTCTCCGCGCCAGATCCGCGACCGCACCGGCGCTCCGGTCATTGCGCTCAGCGAGCAGCATTCCCTGGAAAACACGCTGCGGTTGTTCGAGAGCGGCGTTGACGATGTCATCCGCAAGCCCGTCCACATCAGAGAGATCCTGGCCCGCATCACCGCCATCCGCCGTCGCGCCCATGAGGATGTCGCCTACACCGAGATCGGCGCCATGCGCATCTTCATGGACGGCCGCGACCCTGAGATCGACGGGCAGCCGCTGCCCTTGCCGCGCCGCGAACGCCGCATCCTCGAATATCTGGCGAGCAACCGTGGCCGGCGCGTCACCAAGACCCAGGTCTTCAACGCCATCTACGGCATCTTCGACGAAGAGGTCGAGGAGAACGTGGTGGAGAGCCACATCAGCAAATTGCGCAAGAAGCTGCGCGAGAAGCTGGGCACCGACCCGATCGATTCCAAACGCTTCCTCGGCTACCGGCTCGTCTTCTGATGCCGCGCCGCGCCAGCCTCGCGCAAGACAGGACGCTTAGCCTCGCCGCCAGTGGCATGGATATTGCGGAGACATCTCGATGAGCCTCTACGGAATGATGCGGACCGGCGTTTCCGGCATGAACGCCCAGGCCAACCGCCTGTCGACAACCGCCGACAACATCGCGAACTCCGACACCACCGGCTACAAGCGGTCCTCGGCCGAGTTCTCGACCCTGATCATGCCCTCGACGGGCGGCGCCTATAATTCCGGCGGCGTCACCACCACGATCCGGCAGGCTGTCAGCGATCCGGGCGTGCTGCAATACACGACCTCTGTCTCCGACCTTGCTGTCAGCGGCGATGGCTTCTTCGTCGTCCAGGATCCGAGCGGCACGCCTTTCCTGACCCGCGCCGGCGCCTTCGTTCCCGATGCACAGGGCAGGCTGGTCAACGCGGCCGGCTTCCAGCTGATGGCCTACAGCTACGCCAATGGTACTCCGGCGGCGACAGTGAACGGCTTCGAAGGCCTGGAGCCGGTCGTCATTTCCGACCAGGGATTGACCGCGACCCCAAGCACCCTGGGCAGTTTCAGCGGTAATCTGCCGGCAGGTGCGACGCCTGTCGTCGCCGCCAACCTGCCCGGCGCCAACGCCGCCACCGCGCAGTACACCTCGAAGTCGTCGATGGTCGCCTATGACAATCTCGGCAACAAGAAACTGCTCGACGTCTATTTCACCAACACCGGTGCCGGCACCTGGCAGGTGGCGGTTTTCGATCAGTCGAAGGCGACGCCGGGAACATCGTTCCCCTACACCGGCGGCGCACTCGGCACGGCCAACCTGACCTTCGACACCACGACCGGCAAGCTCACCGGTACGCCCACCAGCATTTCCTTTACCGTGCCGGGCGGCGCGAGCCTCAATCTCGACCTGTCGAAGCTGACGCAGCTCGGCACGGGCTTCACGGTTTCCGACGCCCAGGTCAACGGCAACGCGCCCAGCACGATCGACAAGATCCAGATCAGCAAGGACGGCACCATCTACGCCCAGTACAAGGACGGTTCCACCAAGGCGCTCTACAAGATTCCACTGGCCGATGTGCAAAGTCCGGACCAGCTCAAGGCCCTGCCCGGCAACGTCTACGCGCAAGGCACCGAGTCTGGCGCGATCCGTGTCGGCTTTGCCAATGAAGGCAAGGCCGGTTCGATCATCTCCGGCGCACTCGAAAATTCCAACGTCGATATCGCCGAGGAATTGACCGACATGATCGCGGCGCAGCGCAGCTACACTGCCAACTCGAAAGTCTTCCAGACCGGTTCCGACCTGATGGACGTCCTTGTCAACCTGAAGAGATAAACCGGGCAAGGCCCGTGAAAGACCAGCATGTCGTTATCTTCCGCATTGAGCATCGCCCAATCGGCGCTTATGAGTACCGCGCGTCAGACCAGCGTTGTCACGCGCAACGTCTCGGACGCCTCCAATCCGGACTACACGCGCCGCATCGCCGTCGTCACCAGCACGGCGCCCGGCGCGCGTTCGGTTGATATCCAGCGCGTCACCAACGACCTGCTCTTCAGGCAGAATCTCAGTGCCTTGTCGGCCTATAGCGGCCAGAACGCGCTCTACAGCGGCATGGATCAGCTGGACGTTTCGGTCAATGGCGTCGACAACGCCTCCTCGCCCTCGACGGCCATCGCCAATCTGCAGCAGGCGCTGCAGCTCTACGCCACCTCGCCGTCCAACCAGAACCTTGGCTCCAGCGTCATCGACGCGGCCAAGCAGGTCGTGCGCTCGCTGAATGAAGGCTCCAAGGCCATTCAGGATTTCCGCACCCAGACCGACGGCCAGATCGACACGGCGGTCAAGGACCTCAACTCACTGCTCGGCCAGTTCCAGGACGCCAACCAGGCGGTCATTTCCGGAACCCGTTCCGGCACCGATGTTTCCGACGCGCTCGACCAGCGCGACGCGCTGCTGAAGAAGATCGCGGACTATGTTCCGATATCGACCTTCACACGCGGCGACAACGACATGGTCATCACCACGGGTGACGGCACCACGCTGTTCGAGACCATACCGCGCACGGTGAGCTTCACGCCATCGGCCGGCTATGCAGCCGGAGCCCCCGGCAACACCATCTATATCGACAATGTGCCGGTCTCGGCGGGAAGCGGCGGCAACACCACCGCCAGCGGCAAGCTTGCCGGCCTGCTGCAGCTGCGTGACGGCGTCGCCTCGACCATGCAGAGCCAGCTCGACGAGACCGCGCGCGGGCTGATCACGGCCTTTGCCGAGACCGCGCCCTCGATGCCCAACGCCGCTGGCCTGTTCACCTGGTCCGGCGCGCCGGCGGTACCGGCCGCGGGCACGCTGATCAATGGCCTGGCCGGCACGATCAGCATCAATGCGGCGATGAATCCGAGCACCGGCGGCAATCCGACATTGCTGCGCGACGGCGGCGCCAACGGTGCGGCCTATGTCGCCAACACCACAGGCGGCGCTTCCTATTCCAGCCTCCTGGTTGCCTATGGCGACCGGCTCGACCAGCCGATGACCTTCGACCCCGCCGCCGGCATTTCGGCAACGTCCAGCGTTTCCAACTACGCCGCCAATTCGATCGGCTGGCTCCAGGGCATGCGCCAGCAGGCTTCGACCGCCGCCGACGCAAAGGAAGCGCTGGCACAGCGCAGCTCCGAAGCGCTATCCAACGCGACCGGCGTCAATGTCGACCAGGAAATGTCGCTGATGCTCGACCTCGAACATACCTATCAGGCATCAGCCAGGATGATGAAGACCGTCGACGACATGCTGGCGGCCCTTTTGAACGCGGTGGGATAATCCATGACTTCAGTCTCTTCGGCCGCCCTCACCAACGCCATGCGCTATCAACAGATGCGCATGCAGGCCGAACTCGTCAAAGCCACGAAAGAATCCTCGACCGGCAGGGTCGCCGATGTCGGCCTGGCACTGGGCGGACGCGCCGCCCAGTCCGTCACCTTCTCGCGCGACCTCGACCGGCTGAACGTGATCGTCGATTCGAACGGGCTGGTCACCGCAAGGCTTGCGTCGACGCAGACGTCGCTCGGCCAGCTCTCCGGCGTGGCGCAGACCTTCCTGTCCGCCCTGACCACCGCGTCGTCGGGCGACAACTCCAACAGCCTGACCCAGTCGACCGGCCAGACGACCATCCAGCAGCTTACTTCGATCCTTAACACCAGCGTCAACGGCGAATATCTGTTTGCCGGCACCAACACCGACGTCAAGCCGATCAACGATTTCACGGCCGCCGGTTCACCGGCCAAGGCCGCCTTCGACGCCTCCTTCGTCGCCAAATTCGGCTTCACGCCCAGCGATCCGGCCGCGGCGAACATCACCGGCGCCCAGATGGACGATTTCATCAACAACTACGTTGCGCCGCAATTCCTCGGCACCGGCTGGCAGACCAACATGTCCAACGCCACCGACCAGCAGATCGTCAGCCGCATCGCGCTCAACGAAACCACCGAGACCTCGACCAGCGCCAACCGCGACGGCATCAGGAAGCTCGCCATGGCCGCGGCAATGGTCTCCAGCCTGATGTCCACCAACATCAGCCGGGCGGCCAAGGACAGCATCGTCAGCCACTCGCAGACGCTGGTCGGCGAGGCGCTGAGCGGCATCGCCCAGGTCCAGTCGGAGACCGGCATCGTGCAGAAGCGCGTCTCCGATGCCAGCGACCGCATGAAGACGCAGATCGATCTGTTCGAACGCCATATCCTCGATCTCGAAGCCGTCGACCCGGCCACGGCCGCGACCAAAGTCGCGGATTTGACACAGCATATCGAGACATCCTTTGCTCTGACAGCGCGCCTGCAGCAGCTCAGCCTGTTGAAGTACCTGACCTGACAACTTCCAGCGGAACGGTAGAGCCGACGATGTATCAATTCTCCTACGCCGACGTCCAAAGCACCTCCGTCTCGGACGCCAAGGACCGTGAGCGCGAACTCCTGACCCGCTCGATCGACATGCTGTCGGCGGCGGCCGCGGCCGGCCAGGATTCGATGGAGGCGATCGAGGCGCTGAATTTCACCAACCGCGTCTGGACAATCTTCGTCGAGGATCTTGGCTCCAGCGACAACGCGCTTCCCAAGGAATTGCGTGCCAACCTGATTTCCATCGGCCTGTGGCTGCTGCGCGAGGCGGAGGACATCCGCCAGGGCCGCACCAACAATTTCGAAGGGCTGATCGAAGTGTCCCAGATCATCCGCGACGGCATTCAATGACCAACACGCTGAAGATATCGCTGAAGCCCAACGAGAAGATCTACATCAACGGCGCCGTCATCCGCGTCGACCGCAAGGTCACCATCGAACTGATGAACGACGTGCAGTTCCTGCTCGAAAGCCATGTGATCCAGGCAGACCAGGCATCGACGCCGCTCAGGCAGCTCTATTTCATCGTGCAGGTCATGCTGATCAACCCGGCTGGCGCCGATGACGCCCGCGAGATGTTCCGCCGCTCGCTGCCGTTGCTCATCGCCAGTTTCGAGGATGCCGAGATCTGCAGCGCGCTGAAGCAGATCGACCGCATGGTCGGCGAGGATCACATCTACGAAGCCCTGAAGGCGATCCGTTCGCTTTATCCTCTCGAACGCCGCGCGCTTGGCGGCAATGACGATGTTCCGGGCGCCTCGCGCCCGCTGGCTGTGGGAGCACGCTGCTGATGACCGTGGACATGACGACGACGATACCGGTTGGCGCCAATTCGACCACCAAGCCGACCTCCAAGACAGCGGTCGACTACCAGTCCTTCCTGAAGCTTCTGATCGCCGAGATGAAGAACCAGGATCCGACCAAGCCGATGGATTCGACGCAATACGTCGCCCAGCTCGCCACCTTCTCGCAGGTCGAGCAATCGGTGCAGAGCAACACCAAGCTCGACCAGATCATGCAGTCCTCGGCGCTGTCGCAGGCCGATGCGATCATCGGCCGCTCGATCACGTCGGCCGACGGCAAGACCACCGGAATAGTGGCTTCGGTGACGCTCGCCAGCAGCGGACTGATCGCGGTGCTGCAGGACGGCACCAAAGTCCCCGTCGGCCCAGGCGTGTCGATCAAGCCGGCAAGCTAGGCCAACCGCGCGCATGAATGAGGCCGACGCCCTCGACATCGTCCAGTACGCGGTGTGGACGGTGCTGACAGCGTCCGCTCCGGTGGTGCTGGTCGCCATGGCGGTCGGCATCGGCATCGCCCTCATTCAGGCGCTGACGCAGATCCAGGAAATCACCCTGACCTTCGTGCCGAAGATCGTCGCCATCATGCTGGTGGTGGCGCTCACGGGTCCGTTCATCGGCGGCCAGATATCGGCCTTCACCAACGTGATCTTCGAGCGCATCCAGAACGGGTTCTGAGAAAGTCGCGGAAAGGCACATTCCGCTTCAGAACGACACCGCTCGCCAGAACGGCTGCAGCTATCGGCCAATTTCACCGCGATCATGCAAGCCATGCTGCGTGCGGAGGAGCCCGGCCCTCTCGCAAGCAAAAGCTGGCCCTCCTCTATCCCCTTGTTGGACCATGATCTTGCGCGCATCAGGTTCGCCCTTTGCGGCGCGATGCCATAGTTTCGGCAAACGATGCGGGGAAACCGATCGCCGCAAGGATCAGCACGTCGTGGCAGGAACCCATCCATGATTGACGAGAAACCGGATAGCGAGGGCGTTTCGGCGCTGGCGCCGTTCCGGCATGGTATTTTCCGGGCCGTCTGGGCCGCAAGTCTGGTTTCCAATTTCGGTGGCCTGATCCAGGGCGTCGGCGCCGCCTGGATGATGACGACAATCGCCACCTCGCCCTACCAGGTCGCCCTGGTCCAGGCCTCGACCACTCTGCCGATCATGCTGTTCGCGCTTGTCGCCGGGGCCATCGCCGACAGCTTCGACCGGCGCAAGGTGATGCTGGTCGCGCAGACCTTCATGCTGGTCGTTTCGCTGCTTCTGACCCTGTTCACCTGGTATGGCCTGATCACCCCCTGGACACTGCTTGCCTTCACCTTCCTGATCGACAGCGGCACGGCGCTCAACAGCCCGTCCTGGCAGGCGTCCGTCGGCGACATGGTTCCGCGCAACAAGGTGCCCGCCGCCGTTGCGCTGAACTCCATGGGCTTCAACCTGACACGCAGCGTCGGTCCGGCGATCGGCGGCATCATCGTTGCGGCCGCCGGCGCCGCGGCCGCCTTCGCGGCGAACGCCGTGAGCTATATCGGCCTCATCATCGTGATGGCGCGCTGGAAGCCTGACGTGCCGGTGTCGACCTTGCCGCGCGAGTCGCTGGGGGCGGCCATGGGCGCCGGCCTGCGCTATGTCGCCATGTCGCCCAATATCGGCAAGGTGCTGGTCAGGGGCGCGGCCTTCGGTTTCAGCGCCGGCGCCGTCCTGGCGCTCTTGCCGCTGGTCGCGCGCGACGTCGTCAAGGGCGATGCCTTGACCTACGGCATCATGCTCGGCTCCTTCGGCATCGGCGCCGTCGGCGGCGCGCTGATCAGCGTGCGGCTGCGGCAGTTGCTCTCCAGCGAGACGATGGTGCGCTGTGCCTTCGCCGGCTTCGCTGTCTGCGCCTTCAATGCCGCGTTCAGCCATCACGCCTGGGAGACATCGCTCGGCCTGCTGGTCGGCGGCGCCTGCTGGGTGATCGCGCTCTCGCACTTCAACGTCACCGTGCAGATGGCGACGCCGCGCTGGGTGGTCGGCCGGGTGCTGTCGGTCTACCAGACCGCGACCTTCGGCGGCATCGCGCTGGGCAGCTGGATCTGGGGCGTCGTCGCCGATGCGCACGGCGCCGAGACCGCGCTGATCGCCGCCGCCATCGCCATGCTGGCCGGGGGCGCGATCGGCCTTGTGCTGCCGCTGCCACAGCAGCAGGTGCTGAACCTCGACCCGCTCAACCGCTTCAAGGAACCGCATCTCGCGCTCGATTTGAAGCCGCGCAGCGGTCCGATCGCCATCATGATCGAATACATCATCCGCCACGAGGACGAGGCGGAATTCCTCGCCACCATGGCCGAACGCGGCCGCATCCGCCGCCGCGACGGCGCTCGCAACTGGACGCTGGCGCGCGATCTCGAAAATCCCATGATATGGATCGAGCACTACCACACGCCGACCTGGCTCGAATATGTCAGGCACAATGGCCGCATCACCCATGCCGACGCCATGGTCGGCGAGCGCCTTCGCGCGCTGCACAGCGGCCACGAGCCGCCGCGCGTGCGTCGCGTCATCGAGCGTCCAACCACCGCCGGCACAGCGCTGGTGATGGCCAAGGGGCCGATCGAGCACTGACCATGTCTGGCTGATATCAGTCGATCAGCCGGCCGACTGGATCATGTAGAGCTTGCGCGTGGTCTCCCGGATGCGCCATTCGCCCTTCCATCCCTGCGGCAGCACGAGAAGGTCGCCAGGCCCCAGTTCGCGCGCCTCTCCTCCGGCGCGGCTCACCTCCACCCGCCCCGAAATGATATGGCATATCTCCGACGAACCCGTGCGGTCGGCGGTGAAGCGGCCGGGCGTGCATTCCCATATGCCGATATCGACGGTCCCGTCCGGCGACTGGAAAAGCGAGCGCACGGCCTCGACCTGATCTCCCTCGACGGAAGTGGGTTTGGGTGAGAACGCGCCGATGTCAGCCTTGGCGAGATCGTGGAAGGTCGAAAGGTCGATCAAACTGGTCTCCATGAACAAAGCAATTCCAGGAAAAGTGTCCAGCGGTTTTCCGTCCGGAATTGCGTAAAGACAAATTGCTGGAGCGGCTCAGCGAACGCTGAACCGCTTCAGTGGCCCGTAATGCTGTCGGCGAGCGCGGCCAGTTTCGACGTATGCGCAAGCCCAGCCGCCTCGCGCCCGTCGGCGATGCGATAAAGCTGGTACATCGAATGCACGCCAAGCCAGCGGAACGGCTCCGGCTCCCACGGCCTGACCTTGCGGTTGACCCAGGGCAGCTTCGTCAGCTCTGTCTCCTGGCCGAGGATCAGGTCGGCCAGCGTGCGCCCGGAAAGATTGGAGCTCGACACGCCAAGCCCGACATAGCCGCCAGCCCAGCCGATACGGGTCGCGGGATCGAGGCCGACGGTCGTGCACCAGTCGCGCGGCACGCCGAGCACCCCGCACCAGGCATGCTCGATGCGGCAGTTCGCCGTCTGCGGTAGCAGCGTCGTCAGGATTTGATGCAGCTGGTCGATCGTGGCCTGCTGTGTCTGGCCGTTGACGTCGGTGCGCGAGCCGTAGCGATAGGGCACGCCGCGCCCACCCATGGTGATGCGCCCCTCGCGCGTGCGCTGCGCATAGCAATAGGCGTGGGCGGCGTTGCCGAGAAGTTCATGCCCTTCCCACCCGATCTGGCGCCAGAGCGCCTCCGACAGCGGCTCGGTGACGATCTGCGCGCTGTTGAGCGCCAGCCAGGTCCGCTCCTCGCCCGGAATGCCGGCCGTGAAACCTTCCGTCGCACGGATGATGGTTTCAGCCCGCACCGTACCGCGGTCGGTGGTCACGCTGCCCTTGGCGATGGCCGTCACCGTCGTCTGTTCGTAGATCGGCACGCCCAGCCGCTCGACGGCGGCGGCAAGCCCGCGCACCAGCTTGGCCGGCTGCACCCGCGCCTGGCCGTGGACGACGAAGCCGCCCATGACATTGCGGATGTTGATGCGTGCCCGCGTCGCCGCCTGATCCAGCATCTCGACGCGGCCCGGATCGACGTCCCAGGCGCGGATCGTTTCGCACTCCTCACGCGCGCGTTCGAGCTGCGCGGGGTTGGTGGCCACCGTCAGATTGTCGACGCGGCGGATATCGGCATCGATGCCCTCCGCACCCGCCACCCGGATCACCTCGTCGACGCAGCCCGCCATCGCCGCCTGCATGGCGCTGACACCTTGCCGGGTCGAGGTCTTGAGATATTTTTCGCGCGACCACGAGAAACCACCCGACAGCCAGCCGCCATTGCGGCCCGAAGCGCCGAAACCGGCAAACTCACGCTCGATCAGCGCGACGCGCAGCGAGGGCCTGGCCCTCTTCAGATAATAGGCGGTCCACAGGCCGGTATAGCCGGCGCCGACGATCGCGACATCGGCCTCGATATCGCCGGGCAAGGGTGGCCGTGGCGCGGGCACCCCTCCCAGATCCGCATACCAGAACGATATGTCGCCGTTGCGCTTGGCTTGCATGGAATGACTTCCGGTAGAGCAATTCCAGGAAAAGTGTGGAGCGGTTTTCCGTCCGGAATTGCGTTAAAACAAAAAGATGATCAGGTCAGCGTCGCGTCGGCCGAGCTGTCATCGGCCAGAAGCTTGGCATCGGTACCGTCGAAGCAAAGCTCCACCTTGTCGCCAAGGCCAAAGCTCTCGCCGGTTAGGGGCGAGCGCACGATCGCCGTGGAGCCGTCGGCGAGCCGGACCTCATATTTCGATCCCGAGCCGAGATAGATGGCTTCCGCGATCGTCCCCGGCAACCGGTTGGTGGTGCCTGCAGCGCTCTGGCCAGGACGGCGGATGGCGAGCTTTTCGGGACGCAGCAGCATGACCGGGCTGGCTTCGCCGACGATCCGCCGCGGCGCCGTCACCGTCTCGCCGGCGATCGTCAGCGCCGTGCTCGCGCCGTCGCTTCGCGCCTCTCCGCGCAGCACGGTGGAATCGCCGATGAAGCGGCCGACAAACAGCGTCGCCGGTTCATCGTAGAGCTGGCGACCGGTGCCGACCTGCTCGATGCGCCCGCGATTGAACACGGCGATCCGGTCCGAAAGCACCAGCGCCTCCTCCTGGTCGTGTGTCACATAGACGAAGGTGGTGCCGAGCTCGCGGTGGATGCGCTTGATCTCGAGCTGCAGCCATTCGCGCAGCTTCTTGTCGAGCGCGCCGAGCGGCTCATCCATCAGCAACAGCGGCGGGTCGAAGACGATGGCGCGGGCCAGCGCCACGCGCTGCTGCTGGCCGCCCGACAGCTCGCTGGGATAGCGATGCGCGAAGTCGCCCATCTTGACCATGTCGAGCGCCCTTGCCACGCGCGCCTTTCGCTCTGCCTGGTCGACGCCGCGAAGCGTCAGCGGATAGGCGACGTTGCGGCCGACGCTCATATGCGGGAACAGCGCGTAATGCTGGAAGACGACGCCGATGTTGCGCTTGTGCGCCGGCACGCCGACGACGTTCTTGCCGCCGACCAGCAGCTTGCCGCTGGTCACGTCTGTGAAGCCGGCCACGACATTCAGCGTCGTGGTCTTGCCGGAGCCGCTCGGGCCGAGCAGCGTCATGAACTCGCCGGGCTCGATGCGCAACGACACGCCGTCCAGCGCCTTGAAGCCGCCATAGGCCTTGCTGATCGATTCGAGATCGATCGCCGCGCCCTTGCTCTCCTGTGCCTGCTTCATTGGCGTCCTTTCCGCTCGCGACCAAGAAGAAGCATGCCGCCGCCGATCAGGATCGTTGTGGCCAAAAGCAGGATCGTGCCGACGGCGGCAACGGTCGGGTCGGCGTCGCGGGTGATGGAGGAGAATATCTGCACGGGCAAGGTCTTGAGATAGGGGTTGGTGATGAACAGCGACACGACGATCTCGTCGAAGGAGGTGGCGAAGGCGAAGAGCAGGCCGGACAGGATGCCAGGCAGGATCAGCGGCAGCGTCACCGTGCGGAACGCTGTCAGCGCTCCGGCACCGAGGCTCGCCGCCGCCGTCTCGAGGCGCCTGTCGAACACTTCGAGGCTGGCCGAGACCGCGATCAGCACGAAGGGAAGTGCCAGGATGGTGTGGGCAAGCACGAAGCCCAGCAGCGTGCCGACGAGATGGGTGTCGAGATAGACGGCGTAGATGCCGATGGCCAGCACCACACCCGGCACCACCATCGGCGTCAGCATCAGCATGCGCAGCAGATTGGCCGGCCCGGCCTTCATGCGGTCGAGGCCGAAGGCCGCGAGCGTGCCGAGCACCGTCGCCAGCACCGCCACCACCGAGGCGACCTTGAGCGAGTTGAGGAAGCTCGATGACCAGTCCGGATTGGTGAAGAAGTTCTGGTACCACTGCCAGGAGAAACCTTGCGGCGGAAAGGCCAGCGACTTGTTCTCGTTGAACGACATCGGCACGACGACCAGCGTCGGCGCCACCAGCCATATCGCCACCAGCAGGCAGACGAGGCCGAGGATCACGCGGGTGAGCGGCTTGATCTCCATCAGCGTCTCCCCGCTTCCCGGTACCGCGAGCGCATCACGGGTGCCGCGAGCGCCAGAAGCACGAACGTGGTGACGAGCAGCACCACGCCCATGGCGCCGCCGCGGCCCCATTGCAGCAGGCTGAGCACCTGCGTCTGCACCAGCGTCGACAGCATGGTCGAGCGCGGCCCGCCAAGCAAAGCCGGCGTGATGTAGAAGCCCAGCGCCAGAATGAACACGATGATCGCGCCGGCATAGACGCCGGGCAGCGACAGCGGCAGGTAGACGGTAAAGAACGCGCGTGAAGGTCGTGCGCCCAGGCTTTGCGCGGCCCGCATCAGCCTCAGGTCGATGCCCTTCATCACCGAATAGAGCGGCAGGATCATGAAGGGCAGAAGCACCTGCGCCATGCCGATCACCACGCCGGTCTGGGTACGGATCAGCCTTATGCCGTCAAAGCCGGCCGACCTCAGCAGCGAATTGATGACGCCTGAATCCTGCAGCAGGATCACCCAGGAGAGCGTGCGCACCACCCCGCTCACCCAGAACGGGATAAGCACGCACAGCACCAGCACCAGCCGCACGCGCGGCCCGACGGCGGTCATCAGATAGGCGTAAGGATATGCGCAGATCACGCAGACGATCGTCACCCAGGCCGAGATGGTGAAAGTGCGCTGCAGCACTGTGAGATTGATGGGGGCGCCGAAGAACCAGACATAGTTCTGCACGCCCCATTCCGGCTCCGACAGGCTGCGCACCGCGATGGTGAACAGCGGATAGCCGATCACCGCGACGAGCAGGATCAGCGCCGGCGCCGTGAGCGCGAACGGCCGCCATGCCCGTCCCGGCCGCACATCGGCGGCGGGTTGGGTCGGAAGCTCGGACGCGCTCACGATCTACCTCTCGTTCGCCAGTTCAGTTGCCGGCCATCAGCGCCGACCACTTCTCCTGCGCCACCGCGAAGTTCGGGACCCAGAACTTGAAGTTCTGCTTGTAGCCCTGTTTCTGGCGATCAGGCGTGTTGGTCAGGAAGGCGGCGACGGAATCGTCGACCTTGGGCTTCGCGTCGCTGTTGATCGGCGTGTAGGAGGTCTTCTCCGCCAGGATTTCCTGCGACTGCTTGCCGAGATAGGCGTTGAGCAGCGCGTAGGATGCGTCCGTATCCTTGACGCCGACGGGGATCGTCATCTGGTCCATCACCACCAGCCAATCCTGCCAGGCGGGCGCATATTTGGCGCCGTTCTTGACCGCGGTCATGGCGCGGCCGGTCCACATCATCAGCATGTCGGCCTCGCCGGATTCCGCCAGCTGCTGCGATTCAGCACCGGTCTTCCAGAAGATGGTATCGGGGCCGAGCTTGCGGACCACATCGATGGCCTTGTCGATATCGGCCACCGTCATCGCCTTCGGGTCGCCGCCGGCAACCTTGAACGCCTGCTCGAGCAGACCGCCCGTCGGGCTGCCGGAGCCGTCGATGCCGCGCACACCCGGGAATTTAGCCGTATCGAAGAAGTCGGCCCAGCTCTTGGGCGGATTGTCCTTGTATTTCTCCTTGTTGTACATCAGCACGACGCCGTAGTTCATCGCCGGTACCGAGCATTCGCCGACCTGACCTTCCGGGATTTTCGAGACGTCGAGCTTCGTCAGATCGAGCTTCTGGAACAGCTTGCCGCAATAGACGTATGGCGGCAGGTCGTCGGTGTCGACGACGTCCCAGGTGACATTGCCGGACTCGACCTGCGCCTGCAGCTTGGCGATCTCGGTCGGGCCGTCATTGAGCAGCTTGACGCCGGACTTGTCGACGAATTCCTTCAGCGCCGCCGCCTGGCCGTCCTGGTAGATGCCGCCATAGGAGACGAGCGTCAGGGTCTTGCCCTTGAGCGAGCCTTCCTTGACATCGCCCGCCACCGGCTTCTCCTGCGCGAAGGCCGCGCCAGCCACAACGCCAAGCGCCAGAATGGCGCCAAGGCCTGCAAATCTCGATTTAAACATCACACCAACTCTCCCATTCATGCCCGCGTTTGGATAGGACCTACCTGGCAGCGAGCGGTTTCCAGGCCGTGTATTGATCGAGTTCGGCGCGCACCGAGGTCGGCGGCGCGATGATCCACATCACTTCGGCTCGGCCACTGCCGATGTTTTCTGAGCGATGCGGTGTCGAGGTCGTGTATTCGATGCTGTCACCCTCCTCGAGCACGTGGCGCGCCTCGCCGAGCGAGACCTCAACGACCCCGCGCAGCACGACGAGCATCTCGTGCGCGTCGCCATGGGTGTAGCGATCGGGTCCGGTCGAACCGCCAATGTCGAATTCCCCGACATAGACTTCCATGTCGCTCAGCGGCGGGCGCGACAGCAGCATCTTGCGGCAGCCGTCGCTGGGCGGCAGGCTCGGCCGCTCGCTGCGTCTCAGAACGCCATGGTTTTGCGCGGTACTTTCCTCGAACAGCATGGCGACGCTGACGCCGAGCGCCGAAGCCATCTGGTTGAGCGAGGCAGTGCTGGCCCCTGTGAGACCGCGTTCAAGCTGGCTGATGAAGCTGGCGCTCGTCCCGGTCGCCTCCGCAAGCTCCCGCAGGGACAGCCGGCGGGCGAGGCGAAGGCTCTTGAGGCGCATGCCGAGCACCTGATGAGCATGCGTCGCGGCCGGTGCGTCGCCCGTCTTCACCGAAGCCTTGTCCGACCCCTTGCTCATGCCGTCGCCTCACCGCACTTAACACTCTGTACAGTACCACTGTACAGATGACAAGCCACGCGTGGCGCCAGCGCCGCGCCAAAAGCTGGGCCAGCCTGCAGGCCGGAAGGGTGCGGGAGAGACATGCGCCGACCGATGGACAAGGGGACGTGTAGGAACCCCTACCCTTCGCCCGACAGGTCCCGGCGCGCCTTTTCAAGCTCCTCGGCATAGCGCCGCATGAGGTGCCCCTCGGTCAGCAGGCCGAGCACGATATGATCGGTGAAATCCTCGACGACCGCCAGTTCCTCGGCGCCGGCGCGCTGGAACGTCTCGGCGGCGGCCTGCACGTTCATGCTCGGCACCAGGACGGCATCCTTGTACTGAGCGAGATCGCGCACCGGCACCTCGCCGGCGCCGGGGTCGCTGTGCAGCTCAGCCACGATCAGCACGCCGACATACTGATCGCCCGGGTCGACGGCGATGACGCGCTGGGCCGAACCCAGCGGGATCTGCCTGCGGAAATCCGCCAGCGTCGTCGAGGCATCGATGGTCTTGATGTCCTTACGCATCATCGAGCCGACGGTGAGGCTGCGCATCCAGCCGACATCGTGGGCGCTGCGGATCGTCTCGCCGCGCAGATGGAAGCGCCATGTCGAGAAGGAATAGCCGAAGGTCTCGCGCACCAGGATCGCCGCCATGATCGAGGCCGCCAGCACGACGCCGGTGAGTGTCAGGTCGCGGGTCGATTCCAGCGCCAGGAAGGTCATGGTCAGCGGGCCGCCGACAACACCGACGGCAAGCGAGGTCATGCCGACGACGGCGGCGACCGAAGGGTCGATGCCGGTCGCCGGCGAGACCAGCGCCATCACGCCGGCGAATGCCTTGCCGAGCAGCGCCCCGAGGAACAGCGAGGCGAAGAACAGGCCGCCGCGAAAACCCGAACCAAGCGAGATGGCTGACGCCGCTAGCTTGAGCACGAAGACGCTGGCCACCACGGTCAGCCCATAGTTCATGGCGAATTCGCGGTGCAGCGCGCCATGGCCGCTGGACAGCACTTGCGGCGTGATCAGCCCCAAGAGGCCGACGATGACGCCGCCGATGACGGGGCGCAGCGAGGCATCGACCGACAGCTTGTTGAAGCCGCGTTCGATCAGCGTCACCAGTTGCATGATGGCGATCGAGGCCGCACCGCCCAGCAGACCGAGCAGCAGGAACGGCACGTACTGGCCGGGGGTCAGTTGCGGCAGCCCTGAAAGCTCGAGCGGAAACGGCACGCCGCCGAACATTTCCGCGGTCAACGAGGCCGAGATCGCCGCCGTCATGACCGGCGCGACATTGGCGACCGAGTAGATGCCGATGACCAGTTCGAAACCGTAGAAGGCGCCGGTCAGCGGCGCGTCGAAAGCGGCGGCGATGGCGCCGGCCGCGCCGCAGCCGACCAGGATGCGGACATCGTTGCGACGCAGCCGGAAGATGCGCGCCAGCCGCGAGGCCAGGCCGGATCCGACCTGCGTGTAGCCGGCTTCGAGACCGACCGAGGCGCCGAAGCCGCTGGAGATCATGGTCTGGCCGGCGATGATGAACGTATCGGTCAGCGACATGCGCCCGCCATAGAGCGCGTTGGCCTCGATCGGATCGACCGGAGTGCGGAATTTCCGCAGCCGCAGCCAGATCACCGTCAACCCGAGCAGGGCGCCGCCGACCGCCGGTATCAGCGCCTGCATGGGATTGCCGAGCGAGAACATGCCGGAAAGCCGGCCGCCGGGTTGAACGCCGAACAACAGCCCGTGCAGATCCTGCACGATCTGGCTCATCGCGGTGACCAATATGCCCGCCATGACGCCGACGACGCCCGCCAGGATGACCACGGCGATGCCGCGCGCCTCGAGCAGCGGAATGGATCTCAGAAGCACCGCGCGCAGCCGGCGGGCATAGACTTGTGGCTGGTTTCTGGAAAGCACTCTGGCGGCTCGCCGATATCAAGGGAACGTGGAAGGCTGATACGCCCAGCGATCCAGCATGGCAACCGCGATACAGGTGCATCGGACCCGCAGCGATGTCCCTGCTCCCGCTCGCCTGCGCAATCGACGCAATGCCTGAGAAATGGTATTTTAGCCCGTCACTATTTCCCTCAAGGAGGAGAATATGAGTGCGCGGGGGTTTTTTTCGTTAGCTGCTTGCACGATTTTTTTGAGTTCGTCTGCAATGAGCAGCTCAAGCATAGATATTCCAGTTAGGCAGCATATTTCATACTCGATGTCCCTTTTGCCCGGTGGCAATGCGGAACAGAGCCGACCGACAGAAGGATTTCTTCAGCTTGCGCAGCAGGATGTCTGCTGCCCCGGCGGTTATCCCTGGTACCGTAATTCAACGAACATGTGTTACGGCAGCTACGAAGATTGCCATGACACGGATGGCGGCGGTTGGTCCTGCAGACAGGTCAACGCCTGCTGATGACTTCTGATTGAGAGGCAGCGGCTTTTGCCGTCAGTCCGGTATGGTCAGCGGCCCGCAATCGTCGTCGGCGATGAAGGTCGCCAGCAATTCGGCGGGTTCGGTGGTGCTGGCATTTTCGGCGAAGAGATGGATCGTGCCGGGCGGCTCGAACCAGGTCTGCCCTTGGGTGTAGGTTCCGGCGGGACCGCCTTCGAGCTGCGAGCGCAGCGTGCCCTTCAGGACGAAGGCGCTGACCGAGCCCGGATGCCGGTGGCGCGGCGTAAAACCGTTTGGCGGAAATGCCACGATCACCGTGGTGATCGACTTGCCCGGCACGTTCGGCAGTTTTTCGCAGGAGATCGGCGTGACGACCGTCTTCGGCCGTGCCCCGGCGGCGGCGCCCGCATCGGCATTTGCCATGTGCGCGTGCGTTTCCATGCTCGGCGCGACGCCAACGAAACCTGGGCCGATCCATTTTGCCGCCAGCGCGACCACAACCCCGATCGCACTGAGGGCGATAAGCGATTGGCCGGTACGCAGACGCGCTTGATTGCCGATCATATCGATGTCTCCGAATTCAGGCAGGCAAACGGAAATCGGCGCGCCAGCCGAGTTCCTTGATCGCCTTTTGCGTCGAAACAGCCGGGTTGGGTTCCGCCACGTTGAAGATGCCGGGCGCGCCCTTGTCGAGCGCGAGCAGCGCCGCATAGGCAGCGGCGTCGACATGGACCGGCGACGCGCCGGCGGCCGTGTCGGTTCCCGTACCCGGCCCATAGAGCTGACCGTACCGCAGCACGATGCCCGCGAATGGCGCGTTGAGAACGGCCTTTTCCAGGGCAATGACACCGCCTACGCTGATGCCGCGATTACCGCTCGCTCCGCCATCCAGCGGATCGGCTTCGCCATGCGGCTCCGGGCCCGCCGCATAGGCCCAGGCGATGCTTTGCGCCACCATGCGCCGGACACCGGAGGCGACGGCGGCCGCGACCAGATTGCGCGTGCCCTCGTCGCGGATACGGGCATTGCGCACAATCGCTTCGCCCATCCGGCTCGGATCCAGCCCTGGCGGCAGGTCGGTCAGCTGGTGGATGACGATATCAGGCCGGGCGGCAAGCATGGAGCGCGACAGCGCCTCGGCATCGAAGACATCGACGATCGCCGGCTCGGCGCCGAGGGCGCGCAATGTCGCGGCCTTGTCCGCATTGCGCGTCGTCCCCGTCACCTGATGGCCGGCGGCCATAAGTTGCGGAATCAGCCGTTGGCCTATGGCGCCGGAGGCACCGGCAAGAAAGATTCGATGACCCATCGTCATGGACTCCGTATTGTCCTAATATCAGTGCACGAACAACATATAAGAGCTCTTACATTATGCGCAAGCCGGATCCGCACTCATCGATACCCGCTCCCGGCGAAGGCAAACGCGGCGAGGAAGGCTATCTCGGCTATCTCCTGCGCCAGGCCGCCGGCGCGCATCGGCTCAGAATGGACCGCGCGCTGGGCGATCTCGGCGTGACGCAGCCGCAATTTGCCACGCTGACCATGCTTGCCGCCTATCCCGGCCTCTCCAACGCAGATCTTGCCCGGCTGGCGCTGCTCACCCCGCAAACGCTCAGCGTCATCGTCGCCAATCTCGAAAGGGCCGGTTCGCTGGTGCGCAAGCCGCATGCCGTCCACGGCCGCATCCAGCACATCGATCTCAGCGACAGCGGTCGCGCACTGCTGCGCGCCTGCCGCGAGCGCGTGAAAAGACTGGAAGGCGAGCTGACCGCCGGGCTTTCCGCCGAGGATGAGCGCATTGTCCGGCGCTGGCTGGTTGGCGTGGCAACGACGGACGGGGACTGATTGCTGGCGGCTGAAGACTCCTCGAGCAGCTGCCGCTCAAGTCGGTTTGGGCTCGCCCGCTTCATAGAGGACCAGATTGCGCTCGCCGATGCCAAGCGCCGGCCAGCTTGAGCGCCACTCGGCGATGTGCGGCGAGCGAAAATGCGCGTCGAGCGCGGCCTTGTCGCGCCACACCTCTGTGACCCGGATCAGCCCTGCATCGAGCACGTCGCGCGCATAGGAATATTCGAGGCAGCCATCCTCGGCGCGGCTGCCCGAGATCATGCGCTCCATCACCGGCCTTGCCTCCTCCAGCTTTCCGGCGGGTAGGCGGATCGTGCCGATGATCAGGAGCATGGGGTTTCCTTCTTGCGGGATCGTCGATCTGGCCACTTTCCCACCCTCGCGCAAGCTTGGCCAGCTACCCTCGCCGGGCTGTCCCATGCGCGGCAGTCTATGGTTCGAGGACTTATATGGCGATCAGCGAAAGCATCCAGCCCGGCGCGGTGGCCAAGAACGGCCGCGACGTCTTCTTCGCGCTCGGCATCGTCATCATCCTGGCCGTGCTGTTCCTGCCGATCCCAGCCTTCCTCATCGACATCGGCCTCGCCTTCTCGATCGCCCTTTCGGTGCTGATCCTGATGGTGGCGCTGTGGATCCAGCGGCCACTCGATTTCTCCTCGTTCCCGACCGTGCTGCTCATCGCCACGATGCTGCGGCTGTCGCTCAACATCGCCACCACCCGCATGATCCTGTCGCATGGCAACGAGGGCACGCACGCCGCCGGCTACGTCATCGCCGGCTTCTCCAAGCTGGTGATGGCCAGCGACTTCGTCATCGGTCTGATCGTCTTCATGATCCTGATCGTGGTGAACTTCATCGTCATCACCAAGGGCGCAACGCGTATCGCCGAAGTCGGCGCCCGCTTCACCCTCGACGCCATCCCCGGCAAGCAGATGTCGATCGACGCCGACCTTTCCGCCGGCATGATCGACGACAAGACCGCGCAATTGCGCCGCCGCGAACTGGAAGAAGAAAGCTCCTTCTTCGGCTCAATGGACGGTGCCTCGAAATTCGTGCGCGGCGACGCCATTGCCGGCCTCATCATCACCGCCATCAACATCGTCGGCGGCATTGCCATTGGCTATATCAGGCACGGCATGGGCATGGGCGAGGCCGCCGACGTGTTCATCAAGCTGTCGGTTGGCGACGGTCTCGTCACCCAGATCCCGGCGCTGATCGTCTCGCTCGCCGCCGGCCTGCTGGTTTCCAAGGGCGGCACCCGCGGCTCGACCAACCAGGCCGTGTTCGGCCAGCTCGGCGCCCATCCGCGCGCGCTTTACGTGGCGGCGGCGCTGCTGGTGCTGCTGGGCCTGATGCCCGGCCTGCCACTGTTCCCCTTCTTCGCATTGGCCGGCGGCATGGCCGGCCTCGGCTACATCATCCCGATGCGCGCCAACCGCGTCCTCGCCGAGGCCGAGGCGCTGAAGACCCAGGAAAAGGCGACCAAGGCCGAGGAAGAGAAGAACTCGGTCAAGGCTTCGCTCGCCACCGCCGAGATCGAACTTTTGATCGGCAAGCAGCTGTCGACCCGGCTTTTGGTTTCGCATCAGGAGCTGGTCTTCCGCATGGCCAAGATGCGCAAGAAATTCGCCCAGCAATACGGCTTCGTCGTACCGGAAGTGCGCGTTGCCGACGATTTCGCCATCCCGCCGAAAAGCTACCAGATCAAGGTGCACGGCACGGTGGTCGCCGAGTATTCGATGCGCGTCGGCGAGATCATGGTGCTGCTCGGCAGCCGCGACGTGCCCGAAATCCCCGGCGAAGAGATCCGCGAGCCGGCCTTCGGCATGCGCGCCTATTCCGTCATGGAAACCTTCGCGGAGGATCTGAAGCGCGAGAACTACACCTTCGCCGACAACATGTCGGTGCTGCTCACCCATCTCTCGGAAGTCATCCGCAACAACCTGCCGCAGCTTCTGTCCTACAAGGACATGAAGGCGCTGCTCGAGCGCCAGGACCAGGAATATCGCAAGCTGGCCGACGAGATCTGCACCACGCACATCTCCTATCCCGGCCTGCAGGCGGTGCTGAAGCTGCTCCTCGCCGAGCGCGTCTCGATCCGCAATCTGCACCTGATCATCGAGGCCATCGCCGAGATCGCGCCGCATGTGCGCCGCACCGAGCAGATCGTCGAGCATGTCCGCATCCGCATGGCCCAGCAGATCTGCGGCGACCTCTCAGAAGGTGGCGTGCTGAAGGTGCTGCGTCTCGGCAACCGTTGGGATCTCGCCTTCCATCAAAGCCTCAAGCGCGACGCCAAGGGCGAGGTGCGCGAGTTCGACATCGATCCGCGCCAACTCGAGGAATTCGGCCAGGACGCCACCAAGGCGATCAAGAAGTTCCTCGAGGCCGGCGAGCGCTTCGTCCTGGTCACTGCACCCGACGCCCGCCCCTATGTGCGCATGATCATCGAGCGACTGTTCACCACGCTGCCGGTGCTCTCCCATGTCGAAATCGCCAAGGGCGTCGAGATCAGGGTGCTCGGGACCATATCGTGAGCGTTCTCTCGCAGAGCGTCGTCATCGCGGCGTTCCTCGCCTTCTGCCGCATCGGCGCCTGCTTCATGCTGATGCCGGGCCTCTCCAGCGCCCGCGTGCCGGTGCAGGTCAGGCTGTTCGTGGCGGTTGCCGCCACCGGCGGCCTGCTCGCCTTCCTGTGGGACCGGATCATCCCCTTCGTCGATCCGCGCCCGCAGATCCTGGTGCCGATGATCATCTCGGAACTGCTGGTCGGCGGGCTGATCGGCGCCATGACCAGGCTCTACATGGAAGCGCTGCGTTTCATGGGCTCGGCCATCGCCATGCTGATCGGCTATGGCGGCTCGGGCGGGCCGGCGATCGAGGAGCCTGAACCGCAGGCGGCGCTCGCCGCCATCATCTCGTTCTCGGCGCTGCTGATGCTGTTCGTCTTCGACTTCGACCACGAGATCGTGCGCGCCCTGGTGGCGTCCTATACGGTCGCGCCGGTCAACGTCTTCTTCAACCCGCAGGCCGCACTCGTCGACATCACCGACACCGTGTCGGACACCTTCTTCCTGGTCATCCGCCTCGGCAGCCCGTTTGTCGCCTATGCCATCCTGGTCAACCTGACGATCGGCTTCGTCAACAAGCTGACCCCGCAGATCCCGATCTATTTCATCTCCCAGCCCTTCGTCATCGCCGGCGGCATGATCATCTTCTATTTCGCCTTCGGCACCATGCTGTCGCTGTTTGTCGACGGTTTCGTCGACCTGACTCTGGCGAGGTGAGATGAGCACACGCAAGGAACGCCTGAAGAAACTGGTCAAGGTGCAGGAGCAACTGACGGCGCTGCACGAGACCCGCCACGCCACCTTCCTGGCCGCGGCAAACGCGGCGGAAACCGAGGCCAGGGATTTGCTCGGCCATTTCGACCAGGACAATTCGCTGTCCGGCCTGTTCCCGGATCTCTATCACCGCCGCATCGCCCAGGCGGTGGTGCGCCAGGAGAAGAGCCTGGAAAGCGCCAGGCAGGAGGCCGGCCTGATCGCCACGGCAAACGCGCGCACCAACATGGTCGAGCGCGCCTACAAGGACGTGCGCAACCGCGACGAGCGCGAGCGCTCCGACCGCGAAAGGCTGGATCTGATCGCGCAGAAGCGGAACGAGGAATAGCGGCGGAATCCGTTGCGAACACAAGTCCTCCACGACGCGAACGGCAGCTTTGCAGCGCATGTCGGCCGCACAAGGCAATGATTTCGTCTTCACTTTCCGGAGAACGGAAGCTCTAATCTTGTGGGGGCTGCTTCAAGGTCGGTCCTGGATCGTGGGAGGGGTGCGACATGGTGGATTCCGACCGGATCGATAGGCTGATCGCTGCGGTGCCCGCCGCTTTGGCGATTCGAGCCGGGCTGGACCTTGGCATCTTCACCCGGCTCGCTGGCGATGCCGCGACTGCCGGCAGCCTTGGGGCCGCGCTCAAGGTCGAGCCCGCTCGTCTGTCGCGGCTCCTTTACGCGCTCGCCAGCATCGGTCTCCTCGAGGTCGAGGATGGCCGGTTTCGCAACGGAACCGAAGCGGCGGCCTTCCTCGACGCGTCCAAGCCGACCTATCGCGGCGGCGATCATGCGCTCCTGCGCGAACTGTGGGGAGCCGACCTGTTGACCGCGGAGTCGCTGCGCCAGAACCGGCCGGCCGCACTGCACGACTTTTCCGAAGCGGGGCCTGAGTCCGCGGCGGCCTTCAGCCGCATGCTCGCACCGGGCGGGGTGATTTTCGGCCGACATCTGGCCCGGGAGATCGACCTCTCTGCGATCCGTTCGGTGATCGACATCGGCGGGGGCGCCGGGACCATTCTCGTCGGACTTCGCGAGCAGCGACCACAGATCGCGGCGACGCTGATGGAACTGCCGACAGTCGCGGCGGTCGCGCCTTCTATCCTGGCGGAATACGGTGCGGATGACGTGGTTGTCGAAGAAGGGGACATAACTGTCGCGCCATCCATCGGCCGGCACGACCTGGCGATCCTGAAGGCCGTCGTCCAGGTCCTTCCGCCGGACCAGGCGCGCAGGTCGATCCTGAACGCGGCGCGTTGCGTCACACCAGGAGGCGAGATTGCAATTGCGGGGTGGGGTGTAGTCGATGACGACCGCCTCGGCCCGCCCGAGGGTGTCTTTCTCAATCTGACCTTCCTGAACCTCTATCGCCACGGCGAATCCTACACGGAAGGTCAGTATCGCGCATGGATGACCGAGGCCGGATTCCGGGACATCTCCAGATCGCGCCTCACAGACGGCACCGCCCTGTTTCGCGGGCGCCTCACGGGCTGATCGTCACTGAATGGCTGGTTACGTACGCAAGAGGGGCAGTCATTGGGGGTCAGCGGACGCAGCCTGCCAGCGCCGTTGCATTGGCGCCACCTCGGGTCGAAAATGCCTGCATGGAAGCAGTTCCCAAGCTCACGACACCAAGGCTCGTGCTTCGCGCGCCGAGCGAACAGGATATCCCGGCATGGTTTGCGCGCGCGACGGATGTCGAATCCGCCTCCCTTGCCGGCGATCCCGTTCCCGGCGACATAAGCGCGGGGCAGCGATGGTTCGCCCGTTCGCGTCAGCGTTTCGCTGACGGCAAGGCGATCCAGTGGTCCATAGACCTGGCAGGCGTATCGGACGCGATCGGAACGATAACCCTGACCTTCGGCGCGGCCGACGCCAATTCAGCCGCGTTGGGATTTGTACTGGCGCGGGCGCATTGGGGGCACGGACTGGGCAGCGAAGCGGCGCGCGAAGTCCTGCGCTATGCCTTTGCAACCCTGGCGCTTGAACGGGTGACGGCCGAAGCAGCGACGCGCAATTTCGCGTCGCTGCGGATATTGGCGAAGCTCGGCTTCGAACATATCGAGAGCTTCATCGATAACACCGACGGCGAGCACTGCGAGCGTTTCTCACTCGACGCGGATATCGGATCGTCACTGTTGACGAGGAATTCTGCCTAGAGCCTACCGCCGATATCGGAGCATTGCAGAGGCAGGGTCCAGTGCTTGCTCAGGTCAATTGCACGTATCCGCAGCCTTGAGCGCTTCGGCACGGGAAGGTTCGTGCAAATCCGCGATCCGTCGAACGGCAGCGTAGAACCTTGGATAATCGCCGGAACACACATCGAACAGATGAAGAAATGCCGGAACCTGTTCACCGTAGACGGCAGTCGCGGCGAGCTTTGCGTTGTTGATCGGGGCATTGAACCAGGCGTCGTATCCCCGGTAGCCGGCCCAGCGCTTGTCCCTCATCTGCCGGTAGCGCATCCGCAACTTGTCGATCGTGGCCGCCTTGGCAGCCGCCATCTGCGCAGGGGCGCGGGGACTTCCATAGACCTGCCGCAACTCATCGCGCGTTTGCGCGATCAGTCCGAGAAAATCCGCCCGGCGCTTGCGATCGGTTTCGTAACGCCGCAATCCGGCGGGATCGCCGGTGGCGCGGAGCCATTTCCTCACACCGCTGGTTTCGACGGCGACCGCGAAAGCCTCGTTGAACGCGGAGTCGTTGTTCACATAGATCTTCTGATGCGCCAGCTCATGGAAGATAAGGCTGGCGATATAGGTGTCGTCCTGGCGCAGCATGGTGCTGAGCAGCGGGTCGCTGAACCAGCCCAGCGTGGAGTAGGCGGTGACGCCCGATACATAAACGTCCAGCCCTTGCCGCTGCAGTTCGGCGGCGTTTTCAGCCGCTGATTTCTGGGAGAAGTAACCCCGGTACGGAACGCAGCCGAAGACCGGAAAGCACCATGTTATCGGCGTAAGCGAGAATTGCGGCGCGGCAAAAACCGCAAGGGTCACATCGGCCCGGCCGATGTCGACATAGCTGCGATAGCTGCTGTTGTCGGGCAGCGCCAGTTGTTCCGTGGCAAAGCGGCGCATGGCGCTGGCCGACGTCAATTTGGCGCGCAATGCCTTGGGCGTCGAGGGATCGCGGATGAGCCTTCCGACGTTCTTCCGCGCGGCCATGATCTGCACATGGCCCTCCACCGACTGCGCGTAATAGGAAATGCTGGTGCAGCCGGCCAGGCCGAACGCCACAATCACAGCGGCAAGCATTCGAAGAACGCGCTTCACTGATTGCCCACCGCTTGCCCATCCCATGCAGCAAATGTCTCGCCCCCCGTTGTCAAACAGGCACACCAGTTCTCGTCAAGTCCCGCAAAGGGCAGCGGGTCGGCTTTCTACATTGGAGCACAAGACATTCGCGGCGTGAAACGTTGAACTGGTCTAGGTCCCCAGGGGAACATCCGCTTGCGGCTCGGCATCCTTCGGGGTTTCAGGACTCGGACGAAAGCGTGCGCCTTTCAGCCACAGCTTCAGCGCCTCCCAGTGAATGCCAAGCATGATCTTCAAAGTCATCAGCGGAAACCTGATCAGGCACGCGCCGAGGTCCGGCGTTGCGAGCGGGCGCGCGGCGCCAATAAAGGTGGCCGAGAGCAATGGGGCGCCGTCTTCCGTCTCATGTATGCGAAGCCTGACCATCCTGCCGGGCGGCAAGATGCGGAAATGATAGCGCGTGTCCATGCCGATGAAGGGCGAGACGTGGAAGAGCTTGGCTTGCGTCTGGCGCACCCCGGCAGGGCCGAGTTCGCCCGGCCGGATCGGCGACACATAGATATGCCGGGCGCCGAACGTGTTGCGAACGGCGTAAATCAAGGCGATCAGCGCGTCGTTGTCGTCGTAGCAGAAATAGACCGAGATCGGATTGAAGACGTAGCCGAAGATGCGGGGATAGGCGAGCAGCAGCACGCGAGCCGGCGACTTCTTGATGCCGGCTTCGGTAAGCTGCCTGTCGGCGAAGGCCCGCAGGGTTTCTCCTGGTGTCTCGACATGGTCGCTCTCATGGAACGAGGCCAGGCCGGGCCGGTTGACCCGCAACAGCCATGTCATGCGGTCGAGTTCGGCAAGCCTGTCTATATCGACCAGCAGCGAGAATACGCGATAGGTGAAGCGGTGGCCGAACGGCTTCAGCCGCGCATGCATGACTTCGCCGGGATAGAGCACGCCCACTGCCTGCGGCGGCGGGCCGTTCTGCTCCAGGGTGGTGATCCGTTCGTCCACGTCGGTAGAAGCCTTATTCCGCAGCCAGCAGCGCCCTGGGCAGAGTCGCCGCGCATCGCCGCCACGGCACCTCCGCGCCGAGCGCGATCGCCGCGTCGAGGCCCGAGCGCAAGCCGTCTTCATGAAAGCCGTGGCCGGTCCAGGCGCCGGCAAAATAGGTGCCACGCACGCCCTGTATGTCATCGAGACGGGCTTGTGCGGACAGGGCACGCGCATCGTATTGCGGATGGTCGAATGTCCATTCGCCGAACACCAGTTCGGGGCGCGGCTCGACAACGGGATTGAGCGAAACAAACAACGGCTTTGCAGCGTCGATTCCCTGCAAGCGGTTCATCCAGTAGGTGACTGATACTTCCGGTTCGTCGCGATCGCAGGAGCAGCGCAGATAGTTCCACGCCGCCCAGGCGGCCCGCCGCTTCGGCATCAGGCGGGGGTCTCTATGGAGCACCACCCGGTTGGGACGATACGGTATGGCTGAAAGGATCGATTCTTCGACACTCGATGCATCGCCGAGCATGGCCAGCGCCTGGTCGCTGTGGCCGGCGATGACCACATTGTCGAAGCGCTCCGGCGCTTCATCGCCCGCCCACACGGTAATGCCGAAGACATCGCGCACCATTGTCTTGACGGGCGACGACAGGCGCAGCGCCGATCCAAGCGGCGCCAGGAGCTTGCGCAGATAATTGCGCGACCCACCGCTCACCGTGCGCCACATCGGCCGCGTATCATTGTCGATCAGGCGATGGTTCTCGAAGAAGCTGATGAAGCTTGCGGCCGGATAATCCAGCATTTTGGCGCGCGGCGTCGACCAGATCGCCGCCGCCATCGGGATGAGATAATTGTCGCGAAAGCCCGCGGAGAAACCCCGTGTCCGCAGATAATCACCGATCGAGACGTTGCCCAACGTGCCGCTGTCACGCTCGGCGATGCAAGCCTTGTTGAATCGCAGGATTTCCCGCAGCATCCACAGGAAGCCCGGCGAAAAGACATTGCGCTTCTGGGCGAATATGGTTCGCAGCGTCGAACCGCACCATTCGAGCTTGCCGCCGTCGAGCGAAAGTGAAAAGCCCATGTCGCTCTCATGCGTGGCCACGCCGAGATGCGAAAACAGCGCGGTCAGATCCGGATAGGCCAGTTCGTTGTAAACGATGAAGCCCGTGTCGACCGAAATCGGTGTCCCGTCATAGTCGATGTCGACGGTCGCGGTATGGCCGCCTGCGCGGTCAGAGGCCTCATAGAGAGTGACGTCGGCGCTCGGCTGCAATGCCCACGCGGCGGCGGCACCCGATATGCCCGACCCGATGATGGCGATTTTCTTTCTGCCGTTGGAGCCGCCACGGTGAATGGGCACGATGTTCATCGAAAATCCTTGTTTGGAATCAAGTCTGTAAGGTGCGGGCGGCACCCCTGGGCATTTGTAGATACGCAAGAATCCGGTGTGAGTTTCAGTCTGGCGAAAGGGATATTTTGCCGGCAGATGAAGGCGTGTGGAACCAGCCCTGCCGCTGGCGTCATCAGCGAGCGCGAGACCAGTTGACCGATTTGCAAATCAGCCCGCCAACGAGGCAGCCACGCGTGACCAGGGTCTGCCCGGTCACCTTGAGCTGGATCGCATAGGTCAGCGCCCGCTTTGCGTCGAAAGCCTTGCCGGTCAGCGTGTCTGCGGACTTCGGCTTCAGCGTCATGACCAGCTTGTCGCCGACAGCTTCACCGCCGCTGGTGTCCTTGATCCAGACATTTGTGGCGCAGATATCCGAACCGCATGGGGCGATCCGGACCTTCGCATTACCGTCACCACGGTTCCATGTGCCGCTGGGGTCAGGCGCCGATGCGGCAAACGCCGATCCGCTGAAGGAGACAAAAAGGAAAAGGCCTGCCGCCACTGCCACTCGGTTCATCAGTCGCCCTTGTCACTCGTTTTACGAAGCTACGGACGACTTGCCGGGTGAGTTTCGGCCGGTCGAAACTATCGCGGCTGAAAACCGTTGCTGAGATCAACAGCCAATGGGATTTCGGAAGCAGACATGATCAAGACCTACGGCATCGCCTATGTGACGACGGCAGTCGTGTTTCTGTGCATCGATGCTGTCTGGCTGACGGTGATGAGCAGTCGGCTTTACAAGCCGCTGCTGGGGCCGATCCTGCTCGATGATTTCAACGTCAAGGCGGCAGCACTTTTCTACGTCATCTACATCGCCGGCGCCGTCTATTTCGCGGTGCTGCCCGCCTTTCAGAGCGGATCATGGACGAGCGCGGCGGTGAACGGCGCTGTGTTCGGCTTAAGCGCCTACGCCACCTATGATCTGACCAACCAGGCGACGCTCAAGAACTGGCCCGTCGCGGTCACCATCGCGGATATCTGCTGGGGAACCGTGCTCACCGCAATCGCGGTGACGGCGGGGTTTCTCGTCTCAAGTGCCTTGTCGCGACCTGCGTAGCAGTCGTCAGCGCTTGGCTGGGGGACTGATCAGGTTCATCACGAGAAGACCGATGAAGGCGGTAAGCGTGCCAGCGCTCAGGGCGTTCATCTTCAGAAAACCCGCATATTCCTCGGTCGAATAGAGATGGACGGGCGCTCCGTAGCGTCCATGCAGGACCGTAAAGGCCAGCAGGCCGACCGCCGCTATGGCGATGGCAATGGCACGTTCGCTCGGCCGAAACAGGACAAAGCCGAGCAGCACGCAGGGCAGCAGAAAAATCTCCACGCCGGAACCGACGCCGAATACCCTGGCACTAAGCACCGTGTTGCCGATTCCGGCGAGCGGCAGCAATGCACGCCCGGCACGGCCGTTGGCGCGACCCATTGCCGGAACCGCCAGGAAGAACGGCGTCGAAAGGAATGTGTAGAAGGTTGGCGCGATTTCGGGGCCCACGGACCAGTAGACATAGAGCGGATAGAACGGCTGGTTCCAAAGCACGACCAGAGCGACCAGATTGGCGGTGGCCACGAGTGGATCGTCATGGGCGAAGTAAGCCTTCGCCGCGTTCCAGAACGTCCTCACCATTCCCGATCGGGCCGGCGTTTCCAATCTCATGTAGCCGCGCGCAGGCGATAGTGGCTGACGCCCCACTCCTCGCCGTTCTTGTGTCCAAACAGCCCGGCGGTGGCAAGGAAGAACAGACGCCAGCGCCGTCGCCAGATCAAGGCCTCCTTGCCGTAGACCTCGGCGAGGATGCGATCGACCTCGGGCAGGTTGGCGTCCAGATTGGCGAGCCACTGGTTGGCGGTGCGCTGGTAGTTTCGGCCATTCCACCGCCATTCCTGCTCGACGTCGAACAGAGCGGAGAATTGCCGGATCAGATCGTGGCTCGGCATGATGCCGCCGGTGAAGAAGTGCTGCGCAATCCAGTCGGACTTGTCGCGATGGTCGAACCGGTAGGACCGGCTTTTGTGGGTGAAGACATGGATGAAAAGCCGCCCCTCCCGCATCAGCCAGCTATGCACGCGTTCGAGAAGCTTTTGCCAGTTCGACATGTGCTCGAACATCTCGACCGAAACGATCCGGTCGAACATGGCGTTCGGATGAAAATTGTTCATGTCGGCCGTTGTGACGCGAATGTTTGCCAAGCCCCTCTCCCGAGCCTGCGCCTCGATGTACGCCCTTTGTGGTGCCGAGTTGGAGACCGCCATGATCCTGGCGGCGGGAAAACGCTCTGCCATGAACAATGTCAGCGAGCCCCAGCCGCAGCCGAGTTCGAGGATGTCCTGGCCGTCGGCGAGATCGGCGTGGGCAACGGTTTCCTCCAGCGCCAGCAGCTCGGCCTGCGCCAGGCTTTCGTCTCCGCGACGGTAGAGACAGGAGGAGTATTTTCGAAGCGGCCCGAGCACCAGCCCAAAAAAAGCCGGCGGCAATTCGTAGTGCTGTTCGTTGGCGGCTTGCGTGTGCTCGGCGATCGGATGATCGGCCATGGCGCGAACGAAGGCCTGCTCGTAAGTGGTGGGGCTCTCCAGGAGGCTACGGCGCGTGCGACCGACCAGGAAGTCGATGCCCGTTCGGGTCACGGAATCCGGAAACGGGCTGCGTTCGACGGTTCGTATGGCGGATGCGATGAGACTCACGACACTCGACCTTTCGATGTCTGTGGAGGGATATTGCGGGACGGCCCCAGCCAGAACGCATTGACGCGCGCCTGGTAGGCACGGAATTTTTCGCCACGCGATTTCAGCATGTGCGCTTCGAGCGGCGGGATGCCGGATACATGAACCAGGAGCCAGTACATGAAGATCGGGCCCGATAGGGCGACCCAGCCCCACGGGTAAGCGCCGGTGAGGTCCAATGCGATCGCGACATAGGCCAGCCAACCGAACCACTCGAAGAAATAGTTGGGATGGCGCGAAAGTCCCCAGAGCCCAACGTCGCAGACCTTTTCCCTGTTGGCTGGATCTTGACGAAACCGCGCGAGCTGGTGATCGGCCAGGCCTTCGCCAAGGATGGCAGCCACCAGAATGGCAACACCCAGCCAATCGCCGATTTGCAATTGCGATATCGGATTGCGGGCCGCGGCAAAGATCGACAGCGAAAGCAGCAGAGCAGCACCGGCCTGCACCTGCAAAAATAGAAAAAGCCGGCGTGGGAAATCCCTGCCCCACTCGCCGCGCAATTGCGCGTAACGCGGGTCGTCGCCGCCGTGCCGGGTTCTGGCGACTATATGCCAGCCTAACCTGAGCGACCAGATCGCCGCGAGCAGGGCGACGATGACAGGCCTGGTCGGCGACTGCTGCCAGCCGGACAATGGAACCAACGCCATGGCGATGCCGGCGCCGCCCACCGCAAACGACCAGATCGCATCCACCCAGCCGGACTTGCCGCTTCGAATGGCAATCGCCCAAGCCGCCGACATCACAAGCGACAGGCAAATGCCTACACTGATAAACAAGCCTGTAAACGTCACATCGTAGCCCTGAACGATCATGGATGTCTGTTAGGCGAGTTACGGATCAAGGTGCCGGCAAGTTTCTCGCTCCCTTGCAGTTTTGCCGGACACGCATCGCGGACGACGGCAAAATTCGAACCGGCAAGCCTGCCACAAGCTTGTTGAGGCATGGTCCGGCTAAGGAAACCCTGCAAAAGGCGGACTTTCTTGGCGATTTCTCCACCCAGCGACATCGTTATGGATGTCGCCCGAGCTGCCGATCCGATGGATATCGAGGCTGCCCGCGCCGCGCTGACCAAGCGTGCGGGCGGTGCCGCCGGCACGTTCTCGGTCGACACTGCGGCATCCGTCGATGCCGGCTCGATCCTGTCGCGCGCCACGGCTGACAAGGCGGCGGCGACAGCCGATCCGGCCAGGAAATTCAAGAAATTCGAGGCGATGGTCCTGCAGACCTTCATCCAGAACATGCTGCCCAAGGACACGGAGGGCGTCTACGGCACGGGTCTGGCTGGCGACATGTGGAAGTCGCAACTCGCCGAGCGCGTCGCCGACGTGATGGCCGAGCGCGGCGGCATCGGCATCGCCAAGTCGCTGCTCGCCGACCACTATATGGACGGCAAGCGCAAGGTGCCGATCGGCCCGGTCTCAAACGGACCGGAAAAGACCGAGATCGATCAGCAAACCCGTCTGTCCACCTCGCTCGTCCAGGAATTGCAGCGCAAGGCCGCCAGGTCGATGACCGGCGACGAGACAACCATAAAAACAGACATCAAGATCTAGGCTGGGAAACACCATGACCGACTCTTCCGAATTCACCGCCAACCTGCCGGCGCGCACCACCGCGTCGGAAGCTCCGATCCCGTTCGCGCGGCCCGGAAACCTTGCCGCCATCATCGGCCGCATCGAGGAGGTGGTCGAGGAAGAGACGGCCGGCATCCGCAGCGACACCAGCTATGATCTCAAGGCATCGAACGCCCGCAAGAGCCGCTATCTCTATGAGCTGACCCGCGCCATGAAGGGCGGCAGCGAAGCCGAGTTCCTCGAACAGCACCGCGAGGGCCTCACCCGGCTGCGCCAGAAACTGGCGAAGAACGAGGCGGCGATCCTGGCGCATCTGAGCGCCGTCAACGAGGTTGCCGGCCTGCTGCGCAGTGCCATCCAGCGCGCCGAAACCGACGGCACCTACTCCGCCGGCGAATTCGGCCGGATGAAAGGCTAGGGCATGATCCCGACGGGCTCTGAATGATCAAGATCATCGCCATCGCGGTCTGGGTCTGCGCCGCCACGCTCGGCGCCGTCTTCTATTCGTTCCAGGCAGCCGGCGAACGCGGCGTCGGCGAGAAACCCAAGCCGATGCTGGGCGGCCTGGATTACGTCAAGACCGACGTCATTTCGGTGCCTCTGATCCGCGACTCCAAGATCGGCGGCTATTTCCTGGCCAAGCTCGTCTACACTGTCGAACCGGAGCAGATAAAGAAACTGTCTATCCCGGCCGAGGCACTCATCACCGACCAGGTCTACAGCTACCTCTATGCCAATCCCCAGATCGACTTCACCAAGAAGGCCACGATCGACCTCGATGCCTTTCGCGCCGCCATCCGCGACACCGTCAACGCCCGTGTCGGTGCGAACTTGGTGCATGAGGTTCTGGTCGATCAGGTCAATTTCCTGAGCAAGGACGAAATCCGCGACAACTGGCTGCGCCGCCGGCAGGATTCCGACACCGTGGCTGCCGAGACCGCCAAGCCTGCCGAAGCGGAAGCGCCGCCGGCCCACTGACCGCTGATGCTCCAATTGCTGGTGCGGCGATAGGAACCAGTCGTCGCAATTCGCGTTGACGTAAACGTCAATCCAAAGCTATATGCGGCAGCGATTGTAATCGCCTCAGAGGCAGCATGGGCTTCGGTCGAACCGAAGCGCCGTCGCGCGACAGATGCAACCAGACAGGAGAACAGCGTGAGCGTTCAGGAGATTGCCGAGAAGATCAAGTCGCGCGTGGCCAGCAGCGGGTTTGATCGTTCCGTGAAGTTCGACACCGGCAGCGACGGCGTCATCGTCATCGACGGCGCGACCGTCTCGAACACCGATGCCCCCACCGACTGCACCATCAAACTCTCGCTCGACGATCTCGACTCGCTGATCGCCGGCGACCTGAACCCGACCATGGCGTTCATGACCGGCAAGATCAAAGTCGAAGGCGATATGACGGTGGCCATGGCGCTCAGCCAGTTGATCGGCTGAACACCCGGCAACCCAATAAATCATGTATCATGAAAAACGCCGCCTTTTCGGGCGGCGTTTGTTTGAGGAGTGACGGGTTGATGCCTCAGGCGGCCATCGTCGGCGCCTGTGCCTTCAGCTTGCGGCCGCAAGCCTTCAGCGTGCCGTGGACGCCATCGAGCGCGCCATCCACCAGTTCGAGCGCCAGCAGGCGATGCCGTTCATAGGGGCCAGGCATGGCCAGCCTGCCCGTCTTGTCGGCCGAGAAGCCGAAACGTCCGTAATAGGGCGCGTCGCCGACCAGCAGGATCGCCGCGTGGCCGAGACGCGCCGCCTCGGCCACGGCATGGCGCATCAGCGCCGAGCCGATGCCGGCATTCTTGAGCGACGGATCGACGGCGAGCGGGCCAAGCAGCAATGCCGCCGGACCACCCTCGCCCAGCCTGACGTCCCACAGCCGCACCGTGCCGGCGACGCCGCCCGACGTATCGCGCGCGACGAAGGCCAGGCCTTCCGAAGGCCGCCGGCCACGCCGCAGCTTCTCCGACGATTTTTTCCGCCGCATCGGCCCCATGGCGCGATCGAGCAAGGCTTCGCGTGCCGCGACATCGGCAACGGTTTCGGCGACCAAAACGAAGGCCGGCGCATGAGCTACGATTTCAACTGACATTTCCATTTCCGCAATCCCTGGCAAGCGGAGATCTGTTCCACAAGCGAAGCCGGGCGGACGACATGCGCCCGCGCCGGATGATCCGATCGGTTCTCAGCGCATTTTCGGGCGAAGTGTTGGCCGAAAAGGCGCCAAATAAAGAACCGTCAGATCACGTAGGATCGGAGAGGCTCGAAGCCGTTGAAAGCGACCGCCGAGTAGGTGGTCGTGTAGGCGCCGGTGCCTTCGATCAGCACCTCGTCGCCGATCGTCAGCGACAGAGGCAGCGGATAGGGTGTCTTCTCGTACATCACGTCGGCCGAATCACAGGTCGGGCCGGCGAGCACGCAAGGCGCGGTCTCCGAGCCGTCATGGCGGGTGACCAAGGGATAGCGGATCGCCTCGTCCATCGTCTCGGCCAGGCCGCCGAACTTGCCGATATCGAGGAACACCCAGCGCACATTGTCATTGTCGGCCTTCTTCGAGATCAGCACGACTTCCGACTTGATGACGCCGGCATTGCCGACCATGCCGCGGCCCGGCTCGATGATGGTTTCGGGAATGGCATTGCCGAAATGCTTGCGCAGCGCCGAGAAGATCGCCTGGCCATAGGCCTGGGCGGCCGGCACGTCACGCAGATAGCGCGTCGGGAAACCGCCGCCCATATTGACCATCTTCAAGACGATGCCTTCCTCGGCGAGCGTGGCGAACACCTTCTTGGCGTCGGCCAGCGCACGGTCCCAGGCGGTCAGGTCGGTCTGCTGCGAGCCGACATGGAACGACACGCCATAGGCATCGAGGCCGAGGCCCTTGGCATGGCGCAGCACGTCGACGGCCATCGCCGGCACGCAGCCGAACTTGCGCGACAGCGGCCATTCTGCGCCTTCGCCGTCGGTCAGCACGCGGCAGAACACGCGCGCGCCGGGAGCGACGCGGGCGATCTTCTCGACCTCCTCGACGCAATCGACCGCGAACAGGCGGATGCCGAGCAGGTAGGCGCGTGCAATGTCACGCTCCTTCTTGATGGTGTTGCCGAAGGAGATGCGGTCCGCGGGCGCACCCGCGTCCATCGCCATCTCGACTTCGGCAACGGAAGCGGTGTCGAAGGACGAGCCCATCGCAGCAAGGAGGCGCAGGATTTCCGGCGCCGGGTTTGCTTTCACCGCATAGTAGATCTTGGAATCGGGCAGCGCCTTCTCGAAGGCGCGGAAATTGTCGCGCACGACATCGAGGTCGACGACGAGGCAGGGGCCGGACGGACGTCGGGTGGCGAGGAAGTCGAGGATGCGCTGGGTGGCCATCGGATATCTCCATCACGCCTCTCGGCGCGCACAAGGGTGCGGACGCGGGCTGTCGGCCTCGCGAACACGCGGTCAAACAAAGGCGGGACGGAAATTCCATGGAACCAGCCGGTGGAGACCCCGGAACCATGAAACGCCGTCTCGCGGCGATGAACCTCGGCCTTGCCCGGCTTCGGTCCGCTTTGTCTGCCTTGGCTTGGATTGGGAGAACCCCGTTCCGCACTGCCGGCAATGAAGGTGTGCCTCTTCAGTAACCCCGGTCTTTGGACAACCGGCAGAGAACCAGAAAGGCCCGCACCGTCGTTGCTTCAAGGTGTCCTCGGGCTGGCGGTTGGCCGCTAGACCGACTGGAGGGGTTAGCTCCAGTTACCTTACCGATTTCCCTCACCATTCGAGGATCGGCGGACACCCACAGGCACGTGCGACTTTGGGCAAGCGCGATATATGGCTGGTTGCCGTCACAATCAATAAAAATCGTATCCAAGGTTGTAAAATTTCCGGCATCGAACAATGTAGGTGCAACCGTATCCGGATATCGAACGATGACAGGCACGCACGGCCCCTACAACGCCTTCCTCGATCTTCGCCAGATGCCGGTGGCCCATGCCGAACTCGGCCCGCTCGCCGGCCTGCGGCTGGCCGTCAAGGACATTTACGACGTCGCCGGCTATCGCACCGGCTGCGGCAATTCCAGGAAATTCGCCGAAAGCAATGCCGCCTCGCGCACGGCGCCGCCCGTGCAGACGATTCTCGATGCCGGCGCGCGCTTCGTCGGCAAGACGCAGACCGACGAGCTGGCCTTCGCGCTGTTCGGCCAGAACGCGCATTTTCCGTTTCCGGTGAACCCGGCGGCACCCGACCGCGTCACCGGCGGCTCGTCTTCCGGATCGGCATCGGCGGTGGCCGGCAGGCTGGCCGACATCGCCACCGGCTCCGACACCGGCGGCTCGATCCGCGCGCCTGCAAGTTTTTGCGGCCTGATCGGGCTGCGCACCACGCATGGCCGCATCGCCCTCGATGGCACCATGAAGCTGGCGCCGAGCTTCGACACGTTCGGCTGGTTCGCCGACGACATCGAGACCTACGAGACCGTCGGCAAGCTGCTGCTTGGCCGCGACCCGCATCAGCATTCCCTGGACCGCCCGATATCGCTCCCCTGGCTGGACGAGATGGTCGCTCGCCCCGTACTTGCCGAATATGCCGGAATGAAGGCGCTGGCGGGCGCGGTTTTCGGTACGCCGGCAATATCGACGACCAGCTTCAGCTCTTCCCCTGACGAGCTCTACTGGTGCTTTCGCCGGCTGCAGGCCAGGGAAGCCTGGGGCGTGCATGGCGAATGGATCACCAGCGGCGAGCGCGACCTTGGCCCCGGCGTCGAGGAGCGTTTCGGGTTTGGCCGCGCCGTCGACGACCGCACGACACAGGCCGAAAAAGTGCGCCGCCTGACCTTCCGTGGTGAACTCAGCGCCCTGCTCGGCAAGGACGGCTTCCTTGTCCTGCCCACGGTGCCGGGCCCGGCGCCCTATGTTGACTCGACACCGGAACAGTTCAAGGCCTATCGCGAGCGCGCCCTGCATCTTCTGTGCCTCGCCGGCCTCTCCGGCTTTCCGCAGATCACCTTGCGCATCGGTTCCGTCGCCGGCGCGCCGTTCGGCCTGTCGCTGTTAGGCCCTTCCGGTAGCGACATTGCCCTGATACGGCTCGGCCGAAAACTTCTCGACGCAGCACAAAGGGCCTGACCATGGACACACTGACCCGCATGCGCGCCTTCATCGACGTCGTCGAGGCCGAGGGCTTTTCGGCGGCGGCGCGCAAGATCGGCCGTTCCAAGGCGCTGCTGTCGAAATATGTGCGCGAGCTGGAGGACGAGCTCGGCGCCCTGCTGCTCAACCGCACCACGCGCCAATTCTCGATGACCGAGGCCGGCCACACCTATTATCGGCGCGCCTCGGAGATCGTGCGCGAGGTCGACAGCCTGGCCGACGCCGTGCGCGAATCCTCCGGCGACGTGCGCGGCCGGATCAAACTGTCGGCGCCGCGCACCTTCGCCGATGCGCCGATCGGCCAGTCGCTGATCGACTTCGCCAAGCAGCACCCCGACATCGTGCTCGACATCCAACTCGACGACCGCTTCGTCGACCTGGTCGAGGAAGGCTTCGACCTCGCCGTGCGCATCTCGCGCCTGGAGAATTCGTCGTTGATCGCGAGACGCCTGGCGCCGTTTTCAGTGAAACTCTGCGCCTCGCCCGAACTGATCGCCAAGCATGGCATGCCGACGCGGCCGCAGGATCTCGGCCACATGCCCTGCATCGTCGACACCAATGGCCGCGGGCTGAACAACTGGGCGTTCAAGGGCGACAACAACGATCAGCTGAGCGTCGCGGTGACAGGCCCGATCGAGGTCAACAGCCCGATGGCGGCGCGGGCCGCGGCCTTGTCGGGGCTCGGATTTTGCATCCTGCCGGATTTCATAGCCTCGCCCGATCTCAAGAGCGGCCAGCTGGTGACGGCGCTCGACGACCGCATCCTGTCGGGCGGCGGCATCTTCGCCGTCTACCCGCACCGCCGCTATCTGCCGGCCAAGGTCCGTGTTTTCGTCGACTTCCTGGTGCAATGGTTCAGGACGCGTGAGGTCACCTGACCTGCCTATGGCTGCGCACTTTTGGGTGACACGCTTTGAAGTTGTGCGTGTCATGATCCCAAAATCGCTGCGCACTTTTGGGTGACACGCACGGGCGGTCCCAATTTCGCCCCCTTTCTGGTAACCTTCGGTTTCTCTCCAAAGCCAAGGGAATCGCGACCGGGAATGCAGTTCAAACGGCACGCAATCATATTGGCTTCGGCCTTGACCGCGACCTTTGCCGCGACGGGTCCCGCTTACGTGCATCCGCACGTCTTCGCCGAGGCACGCCTCGACGTCATCCTCTCCCCGGATCACCAAAGTGTGAAAGCGCTGCGCCATCTCTGGCGCTTCGACGACCTGTTTTCGAGTACGGTGATGATGGAGTTCGACAAGAACTCCGACCTGAAGCTTGACGACAAGGAGCTGAAGGAGGTCGCCGACACTGTTCATGCCTCTCTTGCCGAATTCAACTATTTCCAGCTCGTCACGCAGAACGGCAAGGACGTGACGATGGTGCCGCCTCCGCATCTGATGGCCAATTTCGACAACGACCAGCTGATCATCCTGTTCGAGTCCGAACCCAAGGAGCCGATCAAGCTGACCGGCACGATCGACATCGGCGTCTACGACCCGACCTTCTACACGGCGATCGACTTCACCGAGGATTCCAACATCACGGTTGCAGGCCTGCCGTCGAATTGCACCAGCAAGGTGGTCCGGCCGGACCCGGATGAAGCCATCAAGGAAAACCAGAAGACCTTGACGGATGCCTTCTTCAACGACCCGACAGGCACCGACATGAGCAAGATCTTTGCCACAAAGCTCGAACTGACCTGTCAGCCAGAAGGATGAAGCCGGTGACGAAACCGTCCCTGCGTTTGGCATTCGGCCTGTTGGCCCTCGCCTTTGCCGCAATGCATTTCGCCAACGCCGCGCACGCCCAGTCCTCGCTCGGCATCGGCGTCAATGACGGCATGGCGCCCACCACCGGCCCGTTCGCCCACATCCTGATGTGGATCAACCTTAGACAGCAGGAATTCTATCGCGCGCTGGCGACGGCCATGAAGGCGATGCGCCAGGACAACAGCAAGCTCTGGGTGCTCATCGGCCTGTCCTTCGCCTATGGCATTTTCCATGCCGCCGGCCCCGGCCACGGCAAGGCGGTGATCTCGTCCTACATGGTTGCCAATGAAGTGGCGCTCAAGCGAGGCATCCTGTTGTCCTTCGTGTCGGCCCTGCTGCAGGGCCTGACGGCGATCGCCGTCATGCTGCTCGCCTATTTCGTCCTGCGCGGCACCACCATCTCGATGACCGACGCGGCCTGGTTCATGGAGATCATGAGCTTTGCCCTCGTCACCCTGTTCGGCGCCTGGCTGCTGTGGCGCAAGCTTGGTCCGTCGATCCTGCGCCTGTTCGGCAAGGCGCCGGCCTACAGCCTGTCGGCGGCTCACGCCGGCCATTCGCATGGTGGTCACTCACATGCCGGCCACTCTCACGCCAGTCATTCCCATGCCGGCCATTCGCATGCCGCGCACAGCCATTCGGCACATGCCCATTCGCACGCCCTGCATAGGCATGACGACCACGACCATGCGCATGGCCACTCGCATGACCATCACGACCACGCCGCGCATGACCACCATCACGACCATGGCGCGCACGATCATGCCCATCATGACCATGCGCATCACGATCACGCGGCAGGTGAAGTCTGCGAAACCTGCGGCCACTCGCATGCGCCCGATCCGGCGCTGCTGTCGGGCGACCGTTTCGACTGGCGCACCGCCTGGTCGGCGGTGGCGGCGGTCGGCATACGCCCCTGCTCCGGCGCGCTTATCGTGCTGAGCTTCGCCTTGCTCAACGGGCTCTGGCTCGGCGGCCTGCTGTCGGTGCTGGCCATGTCGCTGGGAACCGCCATCACCGTCTCGGCGCTGGCGACGCTTGCCGTGACAGCCAAGAACTGGGCGGTGTATTTCGCCGGCGACGGCCGCATGGGCAACCGCATCCATTCGATCGTCGAGATCGGCGGCGCCGCCTTCGTCTTCCTGTTCGGATTGTTGCTGCTGTCGGCGAGTTTGACGGGCAGCGTCTGAGCCTTCTACATCCCATCGAAATGGGATGGCAAACTCCTAGCCAGGAATCTGACCATTCAGCTCATCCTCGATATGCGCGCGGATGATCTCGTCGAAGCTCTTTTCAGCAGTAAAGCCGAGTTCCCGTGACCGCTTCGCCTCGAAGCGGGTCGGCCAGCCCTTGACGATCGCCCAGACCGTCTCGTCCGGCACCTCGCGGATCAGGTCTACCGTCTTCGGCCCGGCGATGCGCTCCAGCGCCTCGATCTGCTCGCCGACGCTGACGGCGACGCCGGGCATCGTCAGATTGCGGCGCGGCCCGACGGCGGTGCTGTCGATGTTTGCCGCATGGATCAGGAAATTCACCGCGGAGCGCGGGCTGGCATGAGTGTGCACGACCGAGCGCGGCACCGGCAGGATCGCCTCTTGCCCGCTCAACGGCTCGCGGATGATGCCGGAGAAGAAGCCGGAGGCCGCCTTGTTCGGCTTGCCCGGCCGCACGCAGATCGTCGGCAGGCGGATGYCGATGCCGTCGAAGAAGCCGCGCCTGGAATAGTCGGCGAGCAGTGCCTCGCTCATCTGCTTCTGCGTGCCATAGGAGGTCAGCGGTGTCGGATGGAAGTCATCGGGGATGACATCCGGGAACGGCGCGCCGAACACGGCGATCGACGAGGTGAAGACGACGCGCGGCGCAAAGTCCGCCAGGCGGATGGCATCGAACAAGGCGCGCGTGCCGTCGAGATTGACGCGGTAGCCGAGATCGAAATTCGCCTCTGCCTCGCCCGACACGATGCCCGCGAGATGGAAGACGACATCGGGGCGCGACGCGACCAGGCTCTCGGCGGCACCCGCCTCGGCAAGATCGCCGGTATGGGTGTTGATGCTGACGCCATCCATGGCCGGGGCCTGCGGCTGCACGATGTCGTGCAGATCGAGCGCGGTGATCTTTTCGGCCCGCAGCGTGCCGTCCTTGGCCAGCCGGGCGATGAGCTTGCGGCCGACCATGCCCGCGGCGCCGGTGATCAGAATACGCATGTCAGAATTCCCTTACTTGCCCTGATTTTTGCGCTGGCTGCGCGCGCGCAGCCAGAAGACGAGGAAAAACGCCAGCACGAAGACAATGCCGAAAATGCCGGCGAGCACCGTCGAAAGGCTGCCGAGCGCCAACATAATGGTCGGCAGGTAGAAGGCAGCGATGCCGAACAGCAGCATGATCCACAGCGCCGCGATGGCGGCATTCCTGGTGTCGCGGTCCATCATGCGGCACCGGGGCAGCGGGCATTCGTCAGGCTGGCTTTCAAGATTTTGGAACTCCTGGGACAAGGCGGTCGATATCGATGGACGCAACCTAGTGGTAGTGGCCGTGATGCGGGGCCGCATCATGCTCATGGTCGTGGTCGTCGGCCTCGTCGGCGCACTGGCCGAATTCCGGCTCCACGGTGGCATGGCTGATGCCGTGCTCGCTGGCAAGCCGCTTCTTGATGGCGCTGACGGCCCAATACGCATCGACGCCCTCATCGAGGCAGGCATGCAGCGTCGCCATGTTGCTGGTGCCATCGAGCGACCAGACATGCATGTGGTGTACTTCGCGCACGCCCTGGATCGTGGTTTCCAGGTCCCTTGCGATGAGATCGCGGTCGAGGGTTGGCGGCACGCCCTCGAGCAGCACATGGGCGGCGGCGCGCAACAGCGAACAGGCCGTCGACAGGATCAGCAGCGAGACCAGCACCGACAGGATCGGGTCGATCGGCGTCCAGCCGGTCGCCAGGATCACCACTGCCGCCACGATCGCCGCCGCCGAGCCGAGCAGGTCGCCCAGCACATGCAGGATGGCGCCGCGCATGTTGAGGCTTTCGCGGTCGCCGCCATGCAGCACCAGGAAGGAGCCGATATTCACCAGCAGGCCAAGGATCGCCACCACCAGCATCGGCCCCCCCAGCACCGGCGCCGGAGTCAGCAGACGGGCCCAGGCCTCGTAGACGATCCACAGCGCGATGACGAAGATGGCGATGCCGTTGGTGTAGGCGACCAGCGTCTTGACGCGGCCGAAGCCGTAGGTGAGCTGGCCGGTCGCCGGCCGCCCGGCAAGATGGAAGGCGTACCAGGCAAGGCCGAGCGCGATGGCGTCGGCCAGCATGTGGCCGGCATCGGCCAGCAGCGCCAGCGACCCGGTGAAGAGCCCGCCAAGCGCTTCCGCCACCATGAAGCCCGCCGTCAGGCAGGCAGCGATCAGCACGCGCTTCTTGTCGGTCGCGCCATGCACATGGCCGGCGCCCCCGTGATCATGTCCATCGGGATCATGCCCGCTATGGTCGTGGGTGTCCGCCAATGGCAGCTCCTGTCATGCGCCCCAAGCCGGACTTAAGCGCCGAATTCCGCGCGACAATCCTCGAGCCGCCGCTTCTGCTGGCCGTCGCCGTCGAAATTGGCCGGATCGAGCCACGCCACATAGGCCTTGCGCAGGGCCGGCCATTCCTTGTCGATGATCGAATACCATGCGGTGTCGCGGTTTTCACCCTTGACGATGAGGTGCTGGCGGAAAATGCCTTCGAACTTGAAGCCGAACCGTTCGGCGGCCCGCTTCGACGGCTCGTTGCGGTTGTTGCATTTCCATTCATAGCGGCGGTAGCCGAGCTCGTCGAAGATGTATTTCATGAACAGGAACTGCGCTTCGGTCGCGCCCGGCTTGCGCGAAATCAGCGGCCCCCAATAGATGTTGCCGATCTCGATGACGCCGTAGGCGGGATCGATGCGCATCAGGGTCTGACGTCCGGCGACCTTGCCGCTGGCCTTGTCGATGACGGCAAAGAAGAGCGGGTCCTCGCTCGCCTCGACCTTGTCCAGCCACGGCTGGAAGGCCGCGCGCGTTTCCGGCGGATAGTCAGGCAGCCAGGCGAAGCGGCCGTCGACATCGGATACGGAAGACGCTTCATAGAGCCCGTCACCATGTTTTGCGGCGCTCAGCGGTTCAAGCCTGACATAGCGGCCGTCGATCGCCTTGCGCTCCGGTCGCGGGCGCGGCTGCCAATCTTTGAGATTTTCCGACACCGAAGACTCCAATCCGTTTGACTTTTGCGGGCCGAAGCTCACAAAAACGCAACCCCACAGTAAGAACCACACGGACGGGAAAAATGCTCCACACGATTTCGGCCTTCGACCGTCTCGGCGAGGAAAATGCCTTCGCGGTGCTCGCGAGGGCGACCGCACTTGCCCAACAGGGCCGCGACATCGTCAATCTCGGCATCGGCCAGCCCGACTTCAAGACGCCGCAGCACATCGTCGAGGCCGCGATCAAGGCGCTGCGCGACGGCCACCATGGCTACACGCCGGCCAACGGGCTGCTGGCGACGCGCGAGGCGGTGGTGCGGCGCACGCTGACCACCACCGGCGTCGAGGTGTCGCCCGAGACCGTGATGATCCTGCCCGGCGGCAAGCCGACCATGTTCGCGGCGATCCTGATGTTCGGCGAACCCGGCGCCGAGATCCTCTATCCGGATCCCGGCTTCCCGATCTACCGTTCGATGATCGAGTTCACCGGCGCGGCCCCCATTCCCGTGCCGATGCGCGAGGAGAACGGCTTTGCCTTCTCGGCCGAGGAGACGCTGGCGCTGATCACCTCCAAGACCAGGCTCTTGATCCTCAACTCGCCGGCCAACCCGACCGGCGGTGTGACGCCGCGCGCCGAGATCGAAAAGCTGGTCAAGGGGCTGGAGAAGCATCCCGATGTCGCCATCCTTTCCGACGAGATCTACGACGTCATGACCTATGACGGCGAGACGCATTGCTCGCTGCTCGGCTATCCCGAGATACGCGACCGGCTGATCGTGCTCAATGGCTGGTCCAAGACCTGGGCGATGACCGGCTGGCGCATGGGTTGGTCGATCTGGCCGAATGGTGACAAGGGCGCGCATCTCTACGACAAGGTGCGCAAGCTCGCGGTCAATTGCTGGTCCTGTGTCAACGCGCCGAGCCAGTTCGCCGGCATCGCCGCCATCGACGGCCCGCAGGACGACGTCGACACCATGATGCGCGCTTTCGACCGCCGCAGGAAGGTCGTCGTCGAGGGCCTGAACGCCCTGCCCAATATTTCCTGCATCACCCCCAAGGGCGCGTTCTACGCCTTCCCCAATGTCTCGAAGACCGGCTGGAAGGCCAAGAAGCTCGCCTCCGCTTTGCTCGACGAGGCCGGCGTGGCGCTGATCGGCGGCCCTGATTTCGGCATTCTCGGCGAAGGCTATGTCAGGCTCTCCTACGCCAATTCCGAGGAGAACATCTTGCGCGCGCTGGAACGGATCGGGGCGTTCCTGGCGAAGTAGACCTCAAAGCAGGCCGGAACCCTTCCGGATGGTTTTCGACCGGCTGCCATGTCGATGTCATGAGCCGTCCGGAGGCTCGCGGCCAAGACTGGGCGTACAGGTTTGGAATGGTTACGGTCCTGAGATCAGGATCGAACCGGGGTGCCCTAGATGTTCTATGCAATCCTTGCCTACCACGTGGAAGATGCGATCAAGGCGCTGACGCCGCAGGAGGATGCGGCGTTGATGGCCGAGCTGCTGAAGATCAACACCCAGCTTCATGAGGCAGGCACGCTTGGACCGTCCGCGCGTCTGGGGGCGACACAGGATGCCGTGACACTGCGCGGCCCAGGCGACGGCGTGGTCATCGACGGTCCTTTCGCCGAGACCAAGGAACAATTGCTCGGCCTCTATGTCGTCGACTGCGCCACGCGGGACGAGGCCATCGCCATCGCCCGCGACCTTCGCCGCGTCAATCCGACCGCCGTTTACGAGATCCGACCCATTCTGCTTTTCAAGCCCGGCGTGCCGCTGGCAGGCAAATAGGCCGGTGGTGCCTCCAGCGTCCGCTGTTCACCCGCGCCCGACGAACGGCATCTTGGTCGCCATCACCGTCATGAACAGCACATTGGCCTCGAGCGGCAGGCTGGCCATATGGACGACGGCATCGGCGACGTGCTGGACATCCATCACCGCTTCGGCTGATATCGAGCCATTGGCCTGCGGCACGCCGACGGTCATCGGCTGCGCCATGTCGGTCAGGGCGTTGCCTATGTCGATCTGGCCGCAGGCGATGTCGTAGGGACGGCCGTCGAGCGCCAGCGTCTTGGTCAGTCCGGTGATGGCATGCTTGGTGGCCGTATAGGGAACCGAGCCCGGGCGCGGCGCATAGGCCGACACCGAACCGTTGTTGATGATGCGCCCACCCATCGGCCGCTGCTTGCGCATGGCGCCGAAGGCGGCGCGGGCGCACAGGAACGAGCCGGTGAGATTGACGCCGACGATATCGTTCCACACCTCGACCGGGATCTCATCGATCGGCGTCGACTTGTAGCCCATGCCGGCATTGTTGAAGAGCAGGTCGACGCGGCCAAAGGCTTCCGCCACCGTCTCGAACAGATCGTCGACTTCACCGGCCTTGCTGATGTCGCAAGCGACCGCCAGGGCCTTGGCCTCGGTCCGGCCGGCTTCGGCGACCGCGGCGTCCAGCACCGCTTTGCGGCGGCCGCAGAACACCGTGTTCCAGCCGGCCTTGAGTAGCGCCGTGGCGACGCTCTTGCCGATGCCCGTGCCGGCGCCGGTCACGATGGCGGTTCTTTGCTCGGTCATGGCGGATATCCCCGACTGATTTTTCAGGATTTGGCTCGGGCAAAGGCATCGCAAATGACGGCAGCGATGGCAAGCGGACCTGCTTGAGCATATCCGCGAAAATGACGCTCGACTTTCGGAGAAAGCCCCAGCAAGGGCCGACAAAAAGGGCGGTCATTGGCGACCGCCCTGATCTGAACCGGGCTTGGGAGGAGGAAAAGCCGATCCGACTGTGTAGAATCATGCGCTTCCTGAGTTAACGAAAGGTTAACGCCGAAAAAGTCTCCCTGTGCCGTTTTTGGCCTACCAGCGCGGGTTGGGCGATGTCCCTGCTTTGGCTGGCACCTTGGCCGCCGAAACTGTCGCCTCCACATGGTCGACCAGCGCGTCCGGCAAACCGAGCCGGCCGGCGAGCAGGTCGAGATAGCCGCGCTCGGCGCGCGTGTCGGGATCGATGGTGAGGCGCGACGCCGTATAGAGTTCGAGCTTCTGCGCGTCGGTCTTGGCCTCCGCCACCAGCGTGTCGAGGTCGAGTGGCCGCTCCAGCTCCGCCATCAGGAATTTCTCGGCATCGGAGCCGATCCCCGAAAGGCTGAGCTTGCCGGCGATCTTCTTGCGCTCCTCCTCGTCGACATGGCCGTCGGCCTTGGCCGCCGAGATCATTGCCCGCACCAGGGTCAGCGTGAATTCGTCCTCGCCTTGCGGCGCCTGCGACGGGTGGAAGGCGGTGTCCTTGGGCGGCGGCAGCAATTCCGGTTCGCCGTCGGCGCGCGCCTGCTCCGGCGCATTGCCGGCCTTGTAGTTCTGGTAGGCCTTGTAGGCGAGGCCGCCGATCGCGGCCAGCCCACCCAGCTTCACCGCGGCACCGGTCACCTCGCGGCCGGCACCTGTTCCAAGCAGCACTGCCGCAAGCGCGCCGGCGGCCAGCGGATTGTCCTTGGCCATCTGCACCGCTTGTCCAGCCTTGTCGCGGACGGTGCCGCTGGTGCCGGGAATTTGCGAGCCGAGCAGATCGTCGAGAAGCTTCTTGGGATCGAACATTCAGTGCCTCCAGCATGTGCCCGGCCGAACGGGCAGGTTTCGAACGCCGAAGACGTAGGTCCCGAAACCTGACATTGCAATGACAGGCCGCCGCTTTGCCGGGGGTTCCGCTGGCCCGATCAGGAGCCGATATGCGGCCCCTTGCCCCGCGCCTGCGCAAGCTCGACCTGCCGCTGACGCTCGGCATAGCGCTGGCGGTCCTCGTCGGTGCGGGCGTCGAAACAATGCGGGCAAGAGATGCCGGCGACATATTTCGGCGACACCAGTTCGCTTGCCGTCAGCGGATGACGGCAGGCGCGGCAGAGTTGCGCGTCACCCTCGGCGAGACCATGCGACACCGAAACCCGCTCGTCGAAAACGAAGCACTCGCCTTGCCACAGGCTCTGTTCGGCCGGCACCTCTTCGAGATATTTGAGGATGCCGCCCTTGAGATGGAACACGTCCTCGAAGCCGAGCGACTTGACGTAGGCGGTCGCCTTCTCGCAGCGAATGCCGCCGGTGCAGAACATCGCCACCTTGCGGCCTTCGAGTTCCGACCGGTGCGCTTCCACCCAGGCTGGGAATTCGCGAAAGCTCGCGGTCGCCGGATCGAGCGCGCCCTTGAAGGTGCCGATTGAGACCTCATAGGCATTGCGCGTGTCGATGACGATCGTGTCGGGTTGCGAAATCAGCGCGTTCCAGTCGGCCGGCACGACATAGGTGCCGGCACTCGCCACCGGATCGATGTCCTCGACGCCCATAGTGACGATCTCGCGTTTCAGCCGTACCTTCATACGGTGGAACGGCATGTCCGCGGCTGCGCTGTACTTGACCTCGAGGCCCGCCAGGCCGTCGATGGCTTCGATATAGTCGATCAGCTCGGCGATCGCGGCCTCACTGCCGGCGACGGTGCCGTTGATGCCTTCATGCGCCAGAAGCAGCGTGCCCTTGATGCCGCGCCCGCAGCAGAAGGCGGCTAGCGGCGCGCGCAGCGTCTCGAAGGCGTCGAGCCGGGCAAACCGGTAGAGCGCGGCGACGCGGACGGGCTGGGATGGGGCGGACAGTGTCATTGCCAGAGCAACTAGACGCTCGTAAAAGCCGATTCAAGGCGAAACGGGTTTTGGCCGGTGTCATAGCCCCGTTGGCAAAGAGCCCGTAAGCTGGCCGACGGCGCGTGACACCGCGACGCGACGGGTTTCGTGGACAGGCAAACACCCGTCTGCTAATCGGTTGAAATCACCCTAAAGCGCGTCGCGCTTTAGATCTTTGTTTTATGTATGTCGTTGTCCAAAACCGAGATCATTTTTGGACGACATGCATCAGGCTATGGAGAGACAGATGCCGAGCAAGACCGAAAAACTCCTGTCGCTCCTCAACGGCCAGCCGGTCATTCCGGTGCTGAAGATCAATGATGTCGCCAACGCGGTGCCTTTGGCCCGAGCCCTGGCGCGCGGCGGCCTGCCGGCGATCGAGATCACGCTGCGCACCGCCGATGCGCTGGAAGCGATCCGTCGCGTGGCGGCCGAAGTCGAGGAAGCCATCGTTGGCGCCGGCACCATTCTCGACAGCAAACAGTTCGATGAAGCAGCCGCTGCCGGATCGCGCTTCATCGTCAGCCCCGGCATCACGCGCGAGCTTCTGGCGGCCGCAACCGACAGCGAGGTTCCGCTGCTGCCCGGCGCCATCACGCCCGGCGAGATCATGACCGCGCGCGAGGCGGGCCTGCGCTTCCTGAAATTCTTTCCGGCCGAGCAGTCCGGCGGCATCGCCTCGCTGAAGGCCTTCGCCTCGCCGCTCGCCGACGTCAAATTCTGCCCGACCGGCGGCATCACCGGCAAGAATGCCGCCGACTATCTCAGCCTGCCCAACGTCATCTGCGTCGGCGGCTCCTGGGTCGCGCCCGACGACATGGTCAAGGCCGGCAAATGGGACGAGATCGAAGCGCTTGCACGCGCCGCCAGCCAGCTCCGGAAATAATCGGGTCCTCGTTCACCAGGGCAAAGGGCCGTTCTCGTCGAAATAGCCGCCGGTCGGTCCACCGGCCTTCAGCGTCGCCAGTTGCACGATGACCCCGGCTGCCTGCTGCACCGTTCGGCCGCCTCTGTGCGCATTGAGGTCCGTCGCGGTGTAGCCGGGTGCGGCGGCGTTGACCATGACGCCGCGCGGCGACAGCTCCCGCGCGAAGGCCACTGTGATGGAATTGAGCGCGGTTTTCGAACTGCCATAACCCATGACATTGGGCGACTGGCTGTTGCCGGCGGCACGCGCGATCGAGCCGAGATAGCTGCTGACCATGACGATGCGGGCGGCGGGCGCTGCCAGGAGCAGCGGCAGGAAAGCCTGGGTGACGCGAACCGGGCCGAAGACGTTGACCTCATAGGTGGCCTTCATGTCAGCGACATCCTCGCGGCTCGGCGGCCGTTCGTAGCGGCCGTCCGGACCAAGTGCGTCGACATAACCGGGCGCGATGCCGGCATTGTTGACCAGTGCGTCGAGGCTGGATACCCGCGCCATCAAGGTTCTGGCCGCCGCCGCCACGCTGTCGTCGCTGGCGACATCAAGCGCGAGCCATTCGGCGTCGAGCCCCTCATTGCGCAACGCCTTGGCCGCGGCCTCCCCGCGCTCGGGATCGCGAGCGCCGAGCCATACCTTGAACCCCATGGCAGCAAGCCGGCGAGCGGTCTCGAGGCCGATACCCTTGTTGGCGCCGGTGACCAGCGCAGTCATGTTCGTCGTCATGTCCAGATCTCCTTCTTGATGGCCTAGACATGACGTGCACCGGCCGATTTCGCGCGCCGAATACTCGCACCCTCTTGCCTGATCCTCTCAACCAGTTGCGCGGCGTGCATGGATCGGCAATGCTCAGGACATGGAAGAAGCCCTGCACGAATTGATCGCGGTCGCCGGCCGCCATGCACATGGGCGGCGCACCAGAACGGCCATACCGCGTGTCACCATCGGCCGCAGCGAGGTTCCGACCCCGCCTCTGCCCGAGCTTTGCCAACCGACTGTGCTGTTCGTGCTGCAGGGGACCAAAACGGTGCTGATCGGCGACCGCACGCTTCGCTATGGCGCCGGCAGCTATTTCGTGTACGCCGTGGAGACGCCCGCCACCAGCCAGCTGATCGAGGCGAGCAACGCCCGCCCTTACATGGCCATCGCCTTCGCCCTCGATATCGAACTGATTGCCGGCCTGCTTATCGACCACAAACCGGCGGTCGACGGCGATAGCTTCGTGACCAACCGGTTGGATGACGAACTGCTCGATGCATGGCGCCGCATGCTGCGGCTGCTCGACCGCCCGGCCGAAATTCCGGTGCTGGCGCCCATGCTCGAACGCGAGATCGCATTCCGCCTGCTGCAAGGCCCGCAAGGCGCGAAGCTGCGCCAGCTTGCGCGTGCCGACGGCCGCCTGTCACAGATCCGCCGCGCCACCGCCTGGATACGATCGCACTACAACGAGCCTATCGACGTATCGGAGCTGGCCGCGCTGGCACATATGAGCAACGCTTCGTTTCACCGTCACTTCAAGGCGGCAACCGCCATGAGCCCGATCCAGTATCAGAAACAGGTGCGGCTGCTGGAGGCGCGTCATCTGCTGATCGCCGAGCCGGGCAGCGCCACGCGTGTCGCCTTTGCCGTCGGCTATGAAAGCGCATCCCAGTTCAGCCGGGAATATGCGCGCCATTTTGGACTGCCGCCGGCGCGTGACGCGGCGCGGCTTCTGGCCAGGGGCGAAGCAGCCACGCTGGAAATTGACTGAAGCTCGGAACCAGAGGTGGCGTCAGCTGGCACATAAAAGCCCGGCCGACTCTCGCCGACCGGGCTTTTCCGGATCCTGGCAGTTCCGGATCGTGTCAGTGGCAGACCCTGACCTTCTCGACCATCCTGTGGTGGTGAACCCAGTGCGTGACCAGCCTGGTCCTTTAGTGATGCTTGCCATTCTTGATGATCACGGTTTCGGCTTGTGATGGAGCGATCGCGGCCGAAGCTGCCGCCAATGCCAGAACTGACGCCAGTAGAATCGTCTTCATGAATATCTCCAGGTTGGAACGTACGCACCCCAACCCGGAAATGAGGGAGCCGTTCCGGTCTCACGAGAAGTTCAGCCGCCTGTGATCCCCAGGATCGCGGCATCGCATCTGCCATCCCCAGAAAAGCAAAAAGCCGCGCCGGTTGCCCCGCGCGGCTTCTGTCGTATCTGGCCAGCCGGTTACTTCGTCTGGAAGCGGGCGACCGACAGGAACTTGACGGCGTTGCCGGTGAAGCGGCTGGGGTCTGGCGCCTGGGCGTCGGTCTGGAAGCCGGCCGTATAGACCTCGCTCGGCGGCGTGTGCACGATATTGTAGGCGTAGCCAGGCGCCGTCGTCGCGCTCGAAACGGCGGCGACCTTGTCGCCGCTGGTCAGCGCCCAACGGGCCGCCTGGGGCGCGGCGGCGACCACCATGGCCCTGGGACCTGGCTTCTGGTCGCGGGCGGTGGCCCTGGCTTCCTTGCGGGTCGTCTTCACGCCGGCGCCGATCGCGGCGGCCGGATCTGACCCGGCGGGACGGGCGGCAACGGCCTGACGCGGCGATGCGGCATCGACACCTGACGGGTCGTTGAAGGCCGAGCGCGGCTCTTCGGCCAGCGACGCAACCTTGTATTCGTCGGCATTGCCGACCTGCTTGTATTCGACGGCATTGCCGACCTGCGCGTTGGCCTCTTCGAGCACGGCCTTGACGGCGTCCGGCTTGGCCGGCTCGGGCCGTGCCGAGGGCAGCACCGAGAACGCATCCGTCGCGGTCTTGCCCTGTTCGGCCGTATCCGCCAGCGCCATCAGCACATCCTTGCTGGGCGGCGGCGCGAGATCCGCCGGCAGCGTGCGTTCGGGACGCCATGTCGGCAAGGGAATGTTGTTGACGGCAACCTGCGCCGGATCGGCGGCAGCCGCAGCCGCGAGCGCTGCGGGGTCAGCCTTGCCGAACGGCATGTTCGCCGGCGCCTGCGCGGTCGCCACGGCCTGCTCGGTGGTCGCGGTCGCATCCGCCATGGCAAACGGAACGTTCTCAGGCTGCGCGCCGACGTCGACCTTCGGCCGCGGCGCGAAATCAGGCAGCGGAATCTCCTTGGCCGGCAGCGCGGCGATGATCGTCTCCGGCGTATCCTTTTCCGGTTCCGGAGCCTGCTCCTCGGCAATCTGCGGAATGTTGGCGCGCTGCGCCTTCTCGGGCGCCACGATGGCGATGCCCGGCAGGTTGCTGCTCTTGGCGCTCGCGGTCGGCTTCAGGTCTCTCGGCTTGGGCGCAGGGGCGGCCGAAGCGGTCTCGACATCGGCGCTGTCATCGGCTTCGTCGTCGCCGCCACCGCCGAACAAAGCGGAAAGGAAGCCGCCGGATTTCTTGCCGCTGCCGCCGCCGGCGCTGGCCAGTTCGATGTTGGGCGTGCCCGAACCCTTGCGGGCCTTATAGGAGGCAAGCGCCTGCTCATAGCCGGGCAGCGGCCGGCCGTCGCTCGGCACATGCAGCGTCTTGCCGTTGGGGAACAGGCTGACCAGTTCCTGGCGGCTGATGCCGGGCCAGTGGCGCACATTGCCGACATCCATGTGGACGAACGGCGAACCGGAGGTCGGATAGTAGCCAACGCCACCGCCCTGCATCTTCAGGCCGATGTTGCGCAGCTTCTTCAGCGGCACGCCGGGAATGTAGAAATCCATCGCCTTGCCGAGCATATGCTGGCTCTTTTCGGCGACACCGCGGCTGCGGCTGCGCAGCATCGAATTGGTCGCCGGCGAACGATAGCCGCACACGACCTGGATATAGTCGGTGGCGCCGCTTTCGCGATAGGCTTCCCAGACCAGGTCAAGGAGGCGCGGATCCATCTTGGTCGGCTCATTGCGGCGCCAGTCACGCAGGATGATGTTGATCTTGCGCAGACCCTCGGGAACGTAGCGGCCGTTGCGCTTGTAGACGATCTCGGCCTTTTCGTGCGTGTGCAGGTGATAGAGCTTCAGCGAACGCGTTTCAGCGCTGGCGCCCGTGGCCGCCGCGGCAACAAAACCAAAAGCGACAATCATCGCTGCCAGCCATCTCGGCCAGACGCTCAGATGATGATGACGCCCGTTTGTGAGTCGTTCGATTCTGTTCAAATCAAAAGGCCTTGCAGGCTGCCGTTTGTCCCCGGATTTGCCCAAACGGACGTGTCGTTTTCACATCCGAATATCGATCCTAATGGTTAATCATCGCTTATTGAAGCCGAAATGCGGTAACACCATGGCGATATCCCGTCAAAAATTGTTCACAAGATTTCTTGGTAAACCGCTGGTTTAGATCAGGATTCCGGCTTTACCCGAACACGATCTGTTACCGTTAGCCTTAATGCGTGAACAGAGCTGTCCACAGGCATGCCATATTCCGGCCGAAACCTCGATAGAGCGCCAAACCTGCCATTGCAAGCTGGTCCCGGCCTTGCGTCGAAGGCATACCGCGAAAAAGGGGCCTCGTTTTGGCGGAGCGACACGCGCAGGAACAACGACCTAGAACGCGTCGCGTGAATCCGCTTCTACGTGATGTGCTTCAGGACGCGAGGCGGTCGACGCGGCCCGTCTCGGGGTCGATACCGTATTCCTTGAGCTTGCGGTAAAGCGTCGAGCGGCCGATGCCTAGGCGGCGCGCGACTTCGCTCATCTGGCCGTTATAGTGGTCGATGGCGAGCTTGATCATCTCGAGTTCGACATCGGCAAGCGCGCGCACATTGCCGCGTTCGTCGAGCGCCCGCAGCGTGCCGAATCTGGGCTGAAGCACAGCCGGCCGATCCGGCTCCGCGGCTGGAGCGGCGTCGCCGGCCGCCCCTCCCTCGTCGCGGAGCTCCGGAGGCGATGAGAGGCGAGGTGCCGCGTCGTCCGTTTCGAGATTGACGGTGCCTTCCACCTGCGCGCGGATCTGCGGAAAATCATCGACATCGAGCACGTCGCCTTCACACAGCACCGAGGCGCGGAAGACGGCGTTCTCGAGCTGCCTTATGTTGCCCGGCCAGTCATAGGCCTGCAGCACGGCAAGCGCTGCTGCCGAAATGCCGCGCAGGCGATGGCGCGGGTCGGCGGGCGCCACCTTCTCCATGAAATGCGTGACCAGATGCGGAATGTCGTCGCGGCGGTCGCGCAGCGGCGGCACGAAGATCGGGTAGACATTGAGCCGGTAGAACAAATCCTCGCGGAACTTGCCGTCCTTGACCTGCTGCAGGAGGTTGCGATGCGTCGCCGAAATCAGCCTGATGTCGACCTTGACGGTCGAACGTCCGCCGACCGGATCGACCTCGCCCTCCTGCACGGCGCGCAACAGCTTGACCTGCACATCGAGCGGCAGGTCGCCGATCTCGTCGAGGAACAGCGTGCCCGAATGCGCTTCGACGAACTTGCCGGTGTGCTTGTCGGTGGCGCCGGTGAACGAGCCCCTCTCATGGCCAAACAGGATCGATTCGACCAGATTGTCGGGAATGGCGCCGCAATTGACGGTGACGAAGGGCTTCGAACGGCGGTCACCGCTGCCCTGGATGGCGCGCGCCACCAGTTCCTTGCCGACGCCGGATTCGCCTTCGATCAGGATCGGGATGTTGGAAGCCGCCGCCTTCTGGCCAAGGCGTATCACCCTGTCCATGGCCGAACTGTGGGTGATCATATCCTTGAAGGTCAAAAGGCCGCCGCGCTTGCGCGACGTGCGCTTGACCTCGCCCTCGACCGCCTCGACCTTGAGCGCATTGGCGATCGAGGCTTGCAGCCTGTCGGGTGACGCCGGCTTGACGACGAAATCGAAGGCGCCGTGGCGCATCGCCGACACCACGGTTTCGATGCCGCCCTGGGCGGTCTGCACGATGACCGGGACGGTGATCTCGCGCTCGCGCATCGCTTTCAGCACGCCGATGCCATCGAGGCCGGGCATGACCAGGTCGAGGATGACCACGCAGATGTCGCGGGCACCGGGCCCATCGAGCACGTCGAGGCCGGCCGCACCGCCGTCAACGACGATTGCCGTGTGGCCGAACCGCGTCACCGCCGCCTCGAGCAGCCGGCGCTGCACGGGATCGTCATCGACTATGAGTATGGAACCTGTCATGACTGTCTTGAACTGCCCGCGCCCGAAATCCCCATGGATCATCTTGGCACAGGGTTCTAAATAAGGTTTCAAAAAACCCGGTGAACGAATTCCTTAGGATTTGACCGGCTTGCCTGTTCCCCCTGATTCTGCTGCTTGATTCTGACCCCATAATTCACGGAAGGTATTGTCGATGCGCATGATGTTTGGTCGGCGGCTTGCGGCACCGGCGTCCGGTCAGGGCGCGGCCGAGCTTGGCGATCTGCCGGAATGGAACCTTGCCGACCTCTATGCCGGCATGGAAGCCCCGGAACTGAAGCGTGACATCGCCAAAGCCGCCGCCGACGCGATCGCCTTCGAGACCCGCTGGAAGGGCACGCTCGCCGCCGAGGCCGGACGCGGCGCCGCCGGCAAACTGGGCGAGGCGCTGGTCGCCTACGAGGCGCTGGAGGAACTGATCGGCCGCATCGTCTCCTATGCCGGCCTGGTCTATGCCGGCAACACCGCCGATCCGCAGCGCGCCAAGCTCTATGGCGACATCCAGGAGAAGATGACCGACGCCAGCGCGCATCTCCTGTTCTTCGCGCTCGAACTGAACCTGATCGATGACGCGGCGATCGAAAGCGCCCTCGCCGGCGATCCGGCTTTCGGCCACTACCGGCCCTGGGTGCTCGACCTCAGGATGGACAAGCCCTACCAGCTCGAGGACCGCGTCGAGCAGCTTTTCCATGAGAAGTCGATAACCGGACGCGGCGCCTGGAACCGTCTGTTCGACGAGACGATGACCGACCTTCGCTTCGACATCGACGGCGAGGAGTTGACGCTGGAGCCGGCCCTCAATCGCCTGCAGGATGCTGATGGCGAGGTGCGCCGCCGCGCCTCCGAGGCGCTGGCCGCGACCTTCCGCAAGAATTTGCGCACCTTCACCCTGATCACCAACACACTGGCCAAGGACAAGGAAATCTCGGACCGCTGGCGCGGCTTCGAGGACATCGCCGATTCCCGCCATCTCGCCAACCGCGTCGAGCGCGGCGTGGTCGATGCGCTCGCCAGCGCGGTGCGCGAGGCCTATCCGCGCCTGTCGCATCGCTACTACGCGATGAAGGCGCGCTGGCTCGGCATGGAGGTGATGAACCACTGGGACCGCAACGCCCCGTTGCCGGAGACGCCGCAAGCGGTGATCGGCTGGGACGAGGCGAGGAACACCGTACTGTCGGCCTATCAGCGCTTCTCGCCGGAGATGGCCGAGATCGCGCGCACCTTCTTCGACCGCAACTGGATCGACGCGCCGGTGCGCCCGGGCAAGTCGCCAGGCGCCTTTGCCCATCCGACCGTGCCATCGGCCCACCCCTATGTGCTGCTCAACTACATGGGCAAGCCGCGTGACGTGATGACGCTGGCGCATGAACTCGGCCACGGCGTGCATCAGGTGCTGGCCGCCGGCCAGGGTGCGCTGATGGCCTCGACGCCGCTGACGCTGGCCGAGACGGCCTCAGTCTTCGGCGAGATGCTGACCTTCCGCTCGCTGCTCGAGCAGACCACCGACCGGCGCGAGCGCAAGGCCATGCTCGCCCAGAAGGTCGAGGACATGATCAACACGGTGGTGCGCCAGATCGCCTTCTACGAATTCGAGCGCAAGGTGCATGCCGAGCGCCGCAACGGCGAACTGACATCCGACAGGCTCGGTCAGTTCTGGCTGGAAGTGCAGGCTGAAAGCCTCGGCCCGGCGATCAAGCTGCGCGAGGGTTACGAGGTGTTCTGGACCTACATCCCGCACTTCATCCACTCGCCCTTCTACGTCTACGCCTATGCGTTCGGCGACTGCCTGGTGAACTCGCTCTACGCCGTCTACCAGAACGCCGAGCGCGGTTTTCAGGACAAGTATTTCGAAATGCTGCGCGCGGGCGGCACCAAGCATCATTCGCAGCTTCTGGCGCCCTTCGGCCTCGACGCCACCGATCCCGCCTTCTGGCAGATCGGGCTCGGCGTCATCAGCGGCCTGATCGATGAACTGGAATCCCTCAACGGCTGAGACGCCTCTCACTTGCAAGAACAGTTTAGCCGGAATGCATGTGGGGACGGCGCTGTTCTTGCGCTAAATATTTGTTCTTGAAGAACTCTGGGCGGAAGTTTTCCCATAGCTTTCCACAAGCTCTATGATAGCCTTCGCTCCAAGCTCAGCCGGAGCCTGTGCGGATCGGCGAGGGAAAATCTCAGCCGGCCGTGACGCTCAGGCGAACGCGACAACGGCCGTTGGCCATGGGCTGGAAAAGCCGATCGCCGACAGCTCGAACCGAAGCCGGCTGTTCTGCGAACCCGCGGAACCATCATCGAGTAGTCCATCGCCGAAGGTCATGACCCACGGCAGACGGATCTGACTGGAGAGAGAAAATGGGCACTTTTTTCTACGTGGTCCTGGCGTTCCTTGTAGGCGTTTTGGTTGGCTGGTTCATCTGGGGTCGCCTGCGTGGTGAGCTCGACAGTTTGCGCGGCGACCTCGACCGCACCCGCAGCGAGCGCGACCGGTTGCGCGCCGACAGCGACCGGCTGACCGGCGAACTCAATGCATGCGGCAAGACCCGCGCCGACCTCGAGCGCCAGTTGCGCGACGCACAGGCTTCGACGGGTGGAGCAAAGGCCGCCAGTCCGGCGCCGGCCGCCCTGATGTCAACGCCGGCCGCGGCCAAATCCGCTCCTGCCGCGGCCAAGGCTGCGCCCGCCAAACCGGCCGCGAAGGCAGCGCCGGCGAAAGCCGCCACCGCCAAGTCGGCGACACCGAAGCCGGCGGCCGCCAAGCCCGCCGCGAGCAAACCCGCGGCCTCCGCCGCTTCGACAACCAAAAGCGCGGCCGCGCCCAAGCCGGCAGCCGCCAAGAAGGCCGCTCCGGCGGCAGCCAAACCAGCAGCAGCCAAGCCTGCGGCGGGCAAATCAGACAATCTGCGCCGGCTGATCGGTATCGGCCCGGTCAATGAGAAGCTGCTCAAGGCGCAAGGCGTCACCACTTTCGCCCAGATCGCCGCCTGGACCGCCGCCGACATCAAACGGATCGAGGACGTGATGAACTTCGACGGCCGCATCGCGCGCGAACGCTGGATCGAGCAAGCCAAGCTGCTCGCCGCCGGCGACGAGAAGGAGTTCGCCAAGCAGTTTCCGACAGCGGGAACCGCCAGCAACACCTGAGCGGCGGAGCCGGGACAAATTGCGACTGGCGGCGCATGGCGCCGCCGGTTTTGTTTTGCCGGCAGGCCGCCAGGAGGTCGGCTTTGAGGGGCAAGGTGACGTTCCCTCGATTGCACGCGAGCCGCCCCCCATATAGAGCGATCGACGGCTTCATCGATCCTGGTCCCCATGTCCCTGCCCGCCGCCATCTTCCGCAACGACGAAAGCGCGCGTCAGCTCGTGTTCGACCGGCCGGCCGACATCATCGTGGCGCATGAGGCCCGGGATTTCGGACACGCGCTGGAGGCCGCGCAGGCCGCGCACGACGCCGGCAAATGGTTGGCCGGCTATTTCTCCTACGAGGCCGGTTATCTGCTCGAACCGAAACTCGCTCCCTTGCTGCCGGGTCGGCGCTGCGCGCCGCTGGTCTGCCTCGGCGTCTTCGATGCCCCGGTCGAAGACGCGGTGCCGCCGCGCAATGCGGCAACCCCGAACAGCCCGATCTTCGATGCACGGGCGGCCTGGTCGTTCGAGGACTATGAAAAACGCTTCTCGCGGCTGCACCAGCATATCAGGCAGGGCGACTGCTACCAGGGCAACCTGACCTTTCCGGTGCATGCGCAATGGTCGGGCGACCCGCTTGCCGCCTTCGACGCGCTGACCGAACGCCAGCCGGTGAAGTATGGCGCGCTGGTCGCGCTGGGTGACCCGATCGTGCTGTCGCGCTCGCCCGAACTGTTCTTCGAGATCAACGCCGCCGGGATGATCGAGACGCATCCGATGAAGGGTACCGCCCCGCGTGGCACGACCAAGGCCGAGGACGAGCGGCAGAAGACCTTCCTGCGCAATGACGAGAAGAACCAGGCCGAGAACCGGATGATCGTCGACCTCCTGCGCAACGACATCTCGCTGATCAGCGAGGTCGGCACGCTGGAGGTGCCGGAACTGTTCCGCATCGAGAGCTACCCGACCGTGCACCAGATGGTGAGCGACGTCAGGGCGAAGCTGCTACCGGGCCTCAGAATCCGCCAGATCTTCGCGGCGCTCTTTCCCTGCGGCTCGATCACCGGCGCGCCGAAGATCCGCGCCATGGAGATCCTGCACGATCTGGAGGGCACGCCGCGCGACGTCTATTGCGGCGCCATTGGCTGGATCGCACCCGGCGGCACGATGCGCTTTTCCGTGGCGATCCGCACCATCTCGCTCTTTGCCAGCGGCGAGGCCGTCTACAATGTCGGCGGCGGCATCGTCTTCGATTCGACGCCTGAGGAGGAGTATCAGGAGTGTCTGCTCAAAGCCCGCTTCGCGACGGGGACACCGCCGATTTCGAGTTGATCGAGACCATGCGCTGGCAGCCCGAGACGGGCTTCCTGCGCTTCGATCGCCACCTTGCGCGCCTCTATGGCTCGGCGGCGGAGCTTGGCTTTGCCTGCGATCCGCAGACGATAGGCGCCGTGCTGGGCAAGGCGGTCGACGGCGCCCGAAACGCCATGCGCACACGGCTCGCCTTGGCGCGCAACGGCGACGCGACGGCCTCGGCACAGCCCTACGAACCGCTCGCCGCCGACAAGGTCTGGCTGCTGCGGCTGGCGCGGACGCGGCTCGATTCCGGCAATACGCTGTTGCGCCACAAGACCAGCCGGCGCCAGCTCTACACCCATGCCCGTTCCGAATATCTCGTCACCCAGGCCGACGAGGTGCTGCTGGCCAATGAGCGCGGCGAAATCTGCGAAGGCACCATCACCAATGTCTTCGCCGATTTCGGCGACGGCGTGCTCACAACGCCCCGACTCGATTGCGGCCTGCTGCCTGGCGTATTGCGCGCCGAGCTTCTGGATGAAGGCCGAGCGCAAGAAGCAATCTACAGCTACGACGATCTGAAGTCGGCCAAGGCGCTCTTTGTCGGCAATTCGCTGCGCGGCCTGATTCCCGCAAGGCTGGTGTAACCAGGAGAACGCCATGTTCGTCGTTTCGCTGAATTACAAAGTGCCGCTGACGGAGATCGATCAATTGCAGGCGGCGCACATCGAGTGGCTGAAGGCCTGCTATGCGGAGGGTATTTTCGTTGCTTCCGGGCCGAAGAAACCGCGAACCGGCGGCATCATCATCGCGCAATGCCCCCGTGAGATCCTCGACGCCAGGCTGGCTGCCGACCCCTTCGCCAAGGCAGGCGCCGCGGACTATGAAGTCACCGAATTCGTGGCCAGGATGGCCGCCGCCGGTTTCGACGCTTTCAAGGAAGCATGAGCTTGGTCGAAGCCCTGCCCACCCACACCCCTTATGACGGCTCATCGAAGCTGTTCAACATCGGGCTGAAGCCGCTAGACCCGGCAAACTGGATCGAGGTCGACGGCCATCTCCTGCCCTACCTCGCCGAGAAGCGCAGGCTCTATGCCGAAATCCCTGAACGGGTTTTCGTCGAGGAGGACGGCACGCGGGACGCCCAGCGGGAAGTGCTCGACTTGCTCGGCGCGCATCTGCCGGAGCGATTTCCGCACACACACCGCCGCACCGATGCGGGCATCGAGGTGGTGGGCGCTACGAACCACCCCGCTTTGCCTTCCGGTCTCGCCGACGCGCCGCTGGTCGCGGCCTCGCTGCTGGTCCAGGAAGACCTGATCCTGATGCGCCGCGACGACAGCGGCTGGCGGCTCGCCGCCGGCTCGCTGTGCTTTCCCTCGTCCTGGTCGCTCACCGAAAAATTCGGCAAGCCGCTGCAGCAGATCCATGAGCCCGTGCCGGGCTTCGGTCCGGGCACGCGGCCGGCCGCATTGATCAACCGCATGTTCGACGGCCTGCAGGGCCAAGCGGTCGAACGCTTCAACTGGTCGATCCAGGCCGACAATGCGCTCTACCATCCGCTGTCCAATGTCGAGCGCATCGACCGTGCCACCAACCGGCCGACACGCTTCCCCGATGGCGACGTCAAGGCGCACGCCTTCATCCGCGTCGAGCGTCAGACGCTGCGCAAGCTGCCGTCCTCACGCGACATCCTGTTCACCATCCGCATCCACCTCGATCCCCTCGCCGTGCTGGCACGGCATCCGGATCGGGCGACGCTCGCATTGTCCTTTGCCGCCCAGCTCGAAGCGCTCGATCTCGATCAGCTCGACTACAAGGGCCTGACATCGGACCGCGATCGGCTGATTGCCGTCCTTAACCACATGGCGAGCGACGGCTAGCCACAGGTTGGCGCTTTTCGCTGGTTTATGACAATGATCTGTGATGTAGCGCATGACCGCTGGGCGAAAATCCCCGGGTTTTGCGGGTATTTGCCCGGCTTTGCATATGTCTGAAGGAGTGCTCGATAAAATGGCGAATGAAAACTGGCCCGTTTACGGTGAGATCACCGGCCCTGTGGTGATGATCGGCTTCGGCTCGATCGGACGGGGAACGCTGCCGCTCATCGAACGCCATTTCAAGTTCGACAAGTCGCGCATGACGGTCCTCGACCCACGCGATACCGACCGCAAGCTGCTCGACGAGCGCGGCATCGCCTTCGTCCAGGAAGCGGTGACCGAGAAGAACTACAAGAAGCTTCTGACGCCGCTTTTGACCAATGGCGGCGGCCAGGGCTTTTGCGTCAACCTGTCGGTCGATACCGGCTCGGTCGACCTGATGCGGCTCTGCCGCAAGCTCGGCGTGCTCTACATCGACACCGTCGTCGAGCCGTGGCTCGGCTTCTATTTCGACGCCAAGGCCGACAACGCCAGCCGCACCAACTATGCGCTGCGCGAGGCGATGATCCAGGAAAAGCAGGACAAGCCCGGCGGCGCCACCGCCGTCTCCACCTGCGGCGCCAATCCCGGCATGGTCTCGTGGTTCRTCAAGCAGGCGCTGGTCAACCTCGCCACTGATCTTGGCCTCGAGTTCTCGGAGCCGGCGCAGGAAGACCGCGAGGGCTGGGCCAAGCTGATGAAGAAGGCTGGCGTCAAGGGTATCCACATCGCCGAGCGCGACACCCAGCGCAGCAAGAAGCCGAAGCCGATGGAGGTGTTCTGGAACACCTGGTCGGTCGAGGGCTTCATTTCCGAGGGCTTGCAGCCGGCCGAGCTCGGCTGGGGCACGCATGAAAAGTGGATGCCGAAGAACGGCAAGAAGCACAAGCACGGCTCCAAGGCCGCGATCTATCTGGAGCAGCCCGGCGCCAACACGCGCGTGCGCTCTTGGTGCCCGACGCCGGGCGCGCAATACGGCCTGCTCGTGACGCACAACGAGGCGATCTCGATCGCCGATTTCTTCACCGTTCGCTCCAAGAAGGGCAAGGTCCAGTACCGGCCGACCTGCCACTATGCCTACCATCCCTCAAACGACGCGATACTGTCGCTGGACGAGATGTTCGGCGCCGCCGGCAAGCCTCAGCCGGTGCACCACGTGCTCGACGAGAACGAACTGGTCGACGGTGTCGACGAGCTCGGCGTCCTGCTCTACGGCCACGACAAGAATGCCTACTGGTATGGCTCGCAGTTGTCGCTCGCCGAGGCGCGCAAGCTGGCGCCCTATCAGAACGCCACCGGCATGCAGGTTACCTCTGCGGTTCTGGCCGGCATGGTCTGGGCGCTCGAAAATCCGGATGCCGGCATCGTCGAGGCCGACGAGATGGACTACAAGCGCTGCCTCGAGGTGCAATCGCCCTATCTCGGACCGGTCAAAGGCTATTACACCGACTGGACGCCGCTCGACAGACGCCCGGGCCTGTTCCCGGAAGACCTCGACCGCAGCGATCCGTGGCAATTCCGCAACATCCTCGTCCGATAGCACGTTACGCACCATGCGCCATTGCCTTGCAATCGCCCGGAAATCGGGCGATTGAAGAGATGCGGCCTGGGGCAGCGTGCGTCTTGCGGGACGCCCGCCCGTTCCAGCACTTTGGACGTTCGCCTCGTGCCTGCCAAAATCGAAACCGATTTTTGGGCCGATGCGTTTGGAGAGGATTTCAGATGACTATTGCGCGCAAAGTTCTTTCGATGGGCGTGGCGGGTTCCTTTGCCATGATGCTTGCTGCCTGCACCACAAGCGGTCCCGACGCACCGCCGATGGCGGCCGCGCCGAAAGGCGTCGAGGGCTCGTGGATCGATGCCAAGGGCACCGGCCTGTCGACCTTCACCGGCGGCAAGTTCACGACCGTCGCCACCGACACCGGCCAGAAGCTCGCCGATGGCAGCTATACCATGACCGGCGCCACGTCGGTCGAGATCAACGGCACGTCGCTGATCCGCCAGACGCCGGTCAGCTTCAACTGCCTGCTGATCTCCACCAGCCAGCTGAACTGCACCAGCTCGTCCGGCCAGAATTTCGTGCTGACGCGACGCGTCTGAACCGGCGACATCGGACTCATCGAGGACGGCGGCCGATTGGCCGCCGTCCTTTTTTGTGCTTGCAACTCTTGGCGGCATTTCCGCTTGCGTCAGCCGGAACGCGATGGGAACATGGTCGAAACGCTGGCTGTTATACCCCAGTCAAGCAAGGGCGTTAAACGCCTCCGATCAGCCTACCGGGAGACGAAGATGAAGAAGCTTGCCGCCATTGCCGCCCTGTCAGCATCGACGCTTGGCCTGTCGGCCGGCGCATCCTTTGCCGACTACACATTGAACATTCTGCATTTCAATGACTGGCACAGCCGCATCGAAGGCAACAACAAATACGAATCGACCTGTTCGGCCGACGAGGAGACCAAGGGCGAATGCATCGGCGGCGCCGGCCGGTTGATCACGGCGATCGGCCAGGAACGCAAGAAGCTCGAAGGCCAGAACGTGCTGCTGCTCAATGCGGGCGACAGCTTCCAGGGATCGCTGTTCTACACCACCTACAAGGGCACCGTGGAGGAGGAATTCCTCAACCAGATGAAACCCGACGCGGTGACGCTCGGCAATCATGAATTCGACGACGGCGAGAGCGCGCTGGTGCCTTACCTCGACAAGGCGAAGTTCCCGATCGTCAGTGCCAATGTCCTGCCCAACGACAAGTCCGGCGCGGCCGGCAAGATCAAGCAGTCGATCGTCGTCGAGGTCGGCGGACAGAAGATCGGCATTGTCGGCGCCGTCACCAACGATACGCCCGAACTCGCCTCCCCCGGCCCCAACATCGCCATCGCCGACGACGTCAAGTCGATCACCGCGGAAGTCGAGAAGCTGAAGGCGCAGGGCGTCAACAAGATCATCGCGGTGACCCATATCGGCTACAACAGGGAGCGCGACATCATCGCCAAGATCCCGGGCATCGACGTGGTCGTCGGCGGCCACAGCCATACGCTGTTGTCCAACACCGATCCGAAGGCGGCAGGCCCCTACCCGACGATGGTCGACAACCCGGACGGCTACAAGGTGCCGGTGGTGCAGGCGGCCTCCTATTCGAAATATCTCGGCGAGTTCAAGGTGGTGTTCGACGACAATGGCGTCGTCAAGTCGGCCAGCGGCGACCCGATCTTTCTCGACAAGTCGATTACGCCCGATCCCGCCGTGCTGGCCCGCATCAAGGAGCTCGGTGCGCCGATCGAGGCTTTGAAGAACAAGGAAGTGGCCGAGACCACCGACGTTGTCGACGGCAGCCGCGAGAATTGCCGCACCAAGGAATGCGCGATGGGCAACCTCGTCTCCGACGCCATCCTCGACCGCGTCAAGGGACAGGGCGTCGAGATCGTCATCTCCAATGGCGGCGGCCTGCGCGCCTCGATCGACAAGGGCACCGTCACAATGGGCGAGGTGCTGACCGTGCTGCCGTTCCAGAACACGTTGGCGACCTTCCAGATTTCCGGCAAGGACCTGGTCGCCGGTCTGGAAGGCGGCGTCAGCCAGATCGAGGACGGCGCCGGCCGCTTCCCGCAGGTTGCTGGCCTCAAATACGCCTTCGACAAGTCGGTCGCACCCAATGCCGGCCGCGTCAAATCCGTCGAGGTGATGGAGAACGGCGCCTGGACGCCGATCAAGCCCGACAAGGACTATCTGGTCGCCACCAACAATTACGTGCGCCAGGGCGGCGACGGCTACAAGGTCTTCGCCGAAAAGGCCAAGAACCCCTACGACTACGGTCCCGGTCTGGAACAGGTCGTGGCCGACTATCTCGGCGCCCACCGGCCCTACACGCCCAAGCTCGACGGCCGCATCACCGAGATCGCCGCGACTGTCGCGGCGGCCCCGGCAGCCGAGCCTGCCAAGCCTGCAGAGCCGGCAAAGCCAGCCGAGGCAACCCCGGCCCCCGCGCCGGCGGAACCTGCCAAACCAGCCGAGGCCGCGAAACCTGCCGAACCGGCAAAGCCTGCGGAAGCGGCACCGGCAATGCCCGCATTGCCGGCCAATTCAGGCGATATCGCCAACACGCCACCGGCCATATCGACGGAGGCGGCACCTCCGCCGCCGGCACCCGCTGCCCCGGCGCCTGCTCCCGCTGCTCCGGCAAAACCGGCCGAGGCTGCTCCCGCACCGGCGCCGGCGGAACCCGCCAAGCCCGCGGAACCGGCAAAGCCGGCCGAAGCACCGGCGACGGGCAACCATGTCATCGTCACCGGCGATACCTACTGGGACCTGGCCAAGAAGGCCTATGGCGACGCGACCAAATGGAGGCTCATCTATGAGGCCAACAAGGGTCAAAGGCCGCATCGGCTTATGCCGGGCGCAACGCTGACCATCCCGCCGAAGTAACGCGCTTTCGCCTCTTCCATCCAACACCCGCCAGGGAAACCGGGCGGGTGTTCTGTTTTCGGCCGAACACGCGTTAAGGTGCGGCCAGACGCGGCATTGAAACCCCGGGCAGGATGATTAGGTTCGCGTCTCCTGGAGAACCCCTATGACGCTTACAACCGCTGTCGATCCCAAAGCCGCGAAGGCCCTCGGCCCCCGGCCGGCCGGGCATCCGCCGGTCAAGACCGGCAAGGTTGGTGTCATGCTGATCAATCTCGGCACGCCTGACGGCACCGACTTCAAGCCGATGTGGCGGTATCTCAGGGAATTCCTGTCCGATCCGCGCGTCATCGAGCTGAACAGGGCGATCTGGTATCCGATCCTCTATGGCCTGGTGCTCACCACCCGCCCGAAGAAGTCCGGCGCCAATTACGCCCGGATATGGAACAAGGAAAGGAACGAGTCGCCGCTGCGCACCTACACCCGCGCCCAGGGCGAAAAGCTGGCCGAGGCGTTGCGCGACCTGCCCGATGTCGTCGTCGATTGGGCGATGCGCTACGGCAATCCTTCGACCGCGAGTGTCGCCGAAAGGCTGGTCGCGCAGGGCTGCGACCGCATTCTTTCGTTCCCGCTCTACCCACAATACTCCGCGACGACGACGGCAACCGCCAATGACCAGCTGTTTCGCGCCTTGATGAAAATGCGCGCGGCCCCCGCCATCCGCAGTGTGCCGCCTTACTATGACGAGCCCGTCTATATCGAGGCGCTGGCGCGTTCGATCGAACAGAATCTCGCCACGCTGGATTTCGAGCCGGAAGTGGTCATCGCCTCCTACCACGGTATCCCAAGACCCTACTTCGAAAAGGGTGATCCCTACCATTGCCACTGCCTCAAGACGACGCGGCTGCTGCGCGACAGGCTCGGCTGGGACGAGAAGAGGCTGATAACCACCTTCCAGTCCCGCTTCGGCGCGCAGGAATGGCTGCAGCCCTACACGGACAAGACGGTGGAGAAACTGGGCAAGGACGGCGTCAAATCCATCGCCATCGTCAATCCCGGCTTTTCCGTCGACTGCATCGAGACGCTGGACGAGATCGGCCGGGAAGCGGCCGAGACTTTCCATCACGCCGGCGGCAAGAACTTTGCGCACATCCCTTGCCTCAACGACAGCGCCGAGGGGATGGCGGTGATCGAGGCAATGGTGCGGCGCGAACTGTCCGGTTGGGTCTGATATCAGGAACAACGATCACTCCGGGGCGTTGAGGCGCACCTCCGGAGAATTCGATGCCCCGCAAACTGGACCTCAGAACCGGCCGGCCCGTCTGGTCCGCCTACCGCGCGCCTGCCGTGCCGACTTCGGCGCTGACCCGCGACGTCAAGACCGATGTGCTGATCGTCGGCATGGGCATCAGCGGCGCGATGATGGCCGAGGCGTTGACGGCGGACGGCCATGAAGTGATCTGCATCGACCGGCGTGGCCCGCTGAAGGGCTCGACCGCCGCAACCACGGCGCTGGTCCAGTTCGAAATCGACCAGCCGCTTTCAACGCTCTCGAAGATGATCGGCAAGACGAAGGCGCAGCAGGCCTGGCGCCGCTCGCGGCTCGCCGTTTCCAATCTCGCCGGCCGCATCGAGGATCTCGCGATCGACTGCCGCCTGCGCCGCACCCAGTCGCTCTATCTGGCCGGCACACTGCTCGGCCCGTCGGCACTGCGTGAGGAAGCCGAAGCGCGCCGGCAAGCGGGGATTGCCGCGACCTATCTGACGCCGCAGCCGCTGGCGGTGACATTCGGTATCGACCGCGGCGGCGCCATCCTCAGCCATGGCAACATCGCGCTCGACCCGCGCAAGCTGACGGCCGGGCTGCTGCTCAAGGCGCTGGAACGCAAGGCACGTCTTTACGCGCCCGTCGAAGCGACGGCGATCGAGGACAGCGCCGACGAAGTGGTCGTGGCCACAAAGGACGGCCCGACCATCACGGCTCGGCATGTGGTGCTGGCCACCGGCTATGAACTGGTCGACATCGTGCCGGCCGCCGCCCACCGGATCATCTCGACCTGGGCGATCGCGACGCGCCCGCAGCCGCGAAAGCTCTGGCCGGGTCCAGCGTTCATCTGGGAAGCGTCGGACCCGTATCTCTACCTCAGGGCGACGGCCGACGGCAGGGTCATCTGCGGCGGCGAGGACGAGGATTTTGCCGACGAGACGCGGCGCGATGAATTGATCCCCGACAAGGCTGCGCGCATCGCTGAAAAACTCGGCCTGATATTTCCGCAACTCGACGTCAGGCCTGAATTCGCCTGGACCGGTTCCTTCGGCACGACCAGCACCGGCCTGCCCTATATCGGCGCCATCCCCAGGCACCCGCGGATCCATGCGGTCATGGGTTAYGGCGGCAACGGCATCACCTTCTCGCGCATCGCTTCCGAAATTATTTCGGCTTCGATCAAGGGGCTCGCCGACACGGATGCAGAGCTGTTCGCCTTCAACCGGTGAGTGCAAACCCACAAACAATCCTTCATCACCTGATTGTAACGCTCCTGAAACACACTTAAGTCTTTGGTGAAGCCGGCTGCGCGGGAATGGCTCGCAGGGCCAGCTTCTGAGGGAGAGCCAAATGGATTTCAGTGGTTTCGATATTGCGGTCATTGTTCTTGTCGCGCTTGTCGTGCTGGTGCTGTTCAAAGGCATCAAGACAGTTCCGCAAGGCTACAACTATACCGTCGAACGTTTTGGCCGTTACACCAGGACACTGAGCCCCGGCCTCAACATCATCACGCCTTTCGTCGACCGCATCGGCGCAAAGATGAACATGATGGAGCAGGTGCTCGACGTTCCGAGCCAGGAGATCATCACCCGCGACAACGCCATCGTTGGCGTCGACGGCATCGCTTTCTACCAGATCCTCAATGCGGCACAGGCAGCCTACCAGGTTGCAGGCCTGCAGAACGCCATCCTCAACCTGACGATGACCAACATCCGTACCGTCATGGGTTCAATGGACCTCGACGAGCTCCTGTCCAACCGCGACGCCATCAACGAGCGCCTGCTGCGCGTCGTCGACGAGGCGGCGCATCCGTGGGGCATCAAGATAACCCGCGTCGAGATCAAGGACATCAATCCGCCGGCCAACCTCATCGAATCGATGGGCCGCCAGATGACCGCCGAACGTAACAAGCGCGCGCAGATCCTGGCCGCCGAGGGCCTCAAGCAGTCGCAGATTCTCGAAGCCGAGGGCCGCAAGGAAGCCGCCTTCCGCGACGCCGAGGCGCGCGAGCGTTCGGCCGAGGCCGAGGCCCGCGCGACCCAGGTGGTGTCGGAAGCGATTTCCAAGGGCGACGTGCAGGCGCTGAACTACTTCGTCGCCCAGAAATACACCGAGGCGTTGGGCAAGATCGGCACGGCCACCAACAGCAAGATCGTGCTGATGCCTTTCGAGGCGTCGTCGCTGATCGGCTCGCTCGGCGGCATCGGCGAAATTGCCAAGGAAGTCTTCCGCAACGAAGGCACGGCCGGTGCGCAGCGCCAGGCCGCCCGCCCACCGGTCGTGCGGCCGAGCGACAACTAGGTCCATAGGGGGTCACTCTTATGATCGATCGCATCATTTCCGAACTCGGCCCTTGGACCTGGATGGTTCTGGGCTTCGTGCTGCTGGTCGTGGAGGTCATCGCGCCGGGCTTCTTCATGCTGTGGATCGGCATCGCCGCGCTCATCATTGGCGCCGTATCGCTGCTGATCTGGGATGCGGCGATCTGGACCTGGCAGGTTCAGGTCCTCGCCTTCCTGGCGCTGTCGCTGGTTTCAGCCTTCGTCGGCAAGAAACTCATGGGCGGACGCGACCAGCCGACCGACCAGCCGCTGCTCAACCGGCGCGGCGCTCAGATGGTCGGCCGCATGGCGACGCTTGCCGAGCCGATCAAGGACGGCCGCGGCCGCATCAAGCTCGGCGATACGCTATGGCGCGTCTCCGGCCCGGACCTGCCCGCCGGCACGCAGGTGCGGGTGACAAGTGCCGCGGATACCGACCTGGAACTGACGGTCGAACGGGTCTGAATTTTCAGCCTGGGCGCCGACACACAAGGTGTGTTGAGATTCAGGTCAGGCCGAGTCGAAAATGCCTGATACGAGAACTGGAGCGGAGCGTACTTTTCGTACGTGAGCTCCGCTCTACTGCGTCGCAGTAGAGCGGGGAGGCGCAGGTATCAGCAATTTGCAGGCCGGCCTCACCTGAATATCAGCACACCTAGGCAGCGCCGATGCGCAGCAGGTCATGGAAGTGCACCACGCCGAGCGGCACGTTGTTCTTGGTCACCACCAGCGCGCCGATATTGTGCTCGTTGAGCAGCGCGATCGCGGTGCCGGCAAGCGTCTGCGGATCGACCGTCTTGGGCTTACGGGTCATCACCTCGTCGACGATGACGTCGGCCAGGTGGCGGTGCAGGTTGCGCGCGACATCGCCGTCGGTGATGATCCCGGCCAATTCGCCATTGGTGTCGACGATGAGGACGCAGCCGACCTTCTTCTGCGACAGCGTCATCACCGCTTCCGGCATCTTGGTGCCGAGAAGCGCCAGCGGAATCTGGTCGCCGACCCGCATGATCTCGGAGACCAGCGTCAGGTTGGCGCCAAGCTGGCCGCCGGGATGGAAAGTGCGGAAATGGTCCGGCGTGAAGCCGCGCGCCTCGAGCAACGCGATCGCCAGCGCATCGCCGATGACCAGTTGCAGCAATGTCGATGTCGTCGGCGCCAGGCCGTGCGGGCAGGCCTCCGGGGTGCGCGGCAAAAGCAGCACGACGTCGGCCGCACGCGCCAGCGCCGATGTCTCTCCGGCGGTTATGGCGATAAGCGGAATGGAGAAGCGCCTGGAATAGGCAATGATGCCCTTGAGCTCGAGGCTTTCGCCCGACCACGACATGGCGATGATGGCATCGTCCTTGGCGATCATGCCGAGATCGCCATGGTTGGCCTCGACGGGATGGACGAAGAAGGCCGGCGTGCCTGTGGAGGCCAGCGTCGCTGCGATCTTCGAGCCGATATGGCCGCTTTTGCCGACGCCGGTGACGATCAGCCGGCCTTCGATCTTCGAGATCATGTCGACGGCCTGCGCGAAAGGCGCGGCCAGTCCGTTCTCGAGCGCTTCGGCAAGGGCGGCGATCCCGGCCTGTTCGGTTGTCACCGTTCTCAGTGCCGAATCAATCGACGCTTGCCTGTCCAGGGGCTTCTTATCGAGGGATCTAGCATGCATGGATGATGCGATTAGCGCGTTGCCGCCCGCCTGTCCAACAGAAATGGCGCTGGCGCCCGGATGGCGGAGGCCCCGGGCAGCCCACGCGATCCTGCAAACAGCGGCACTTTGACTGGGCGAATGAGCGCCACCTCAACCCTCCGTTAACCATCCCCATTTACGGTTCGGTAAGTATGGCGCGCACAGCGCCGCGCAAGCAGTGGTGGCGATGTCCGGGGCCCAGCCAGAAAAATCAAGAGGACGACGAGGCAAGGCGGTGTGCGCCCTGCTGCTGGCGACCAGTGTGTTCGCTTTGCTGCGCCCGGCACCTCTCCATGCCCAGGAAACGGAGTTGCGCGGCGAGGTTTCCGAATCGGCGATCCTGACCGACCAGCAGCGCAAGGCAAGGCAACTCGCCCTTGCCACCCAAGGCAAGCAACAGTCGGCCAACACCGCGCAGGACGATACGCCGCCGCGCACCTATTTGCCAGCCAGTGCCGGCGCCGTCCCCGACGACACCGGCACGGATGCCGCCGCCGGCGGCATTTTCGATCCGCCGCAGGCGACCGACGACACGTCCACCGACAATGCGACGCCACCCAAGCCGCGCCGCCATCCGTCGACGGCCGCGCAAAAAGCGACTGATCAGGACAGGACCAAAGCGGGCACCAAGACGGCCGACAAGTCGAAAAAGAAGAAGACGACGACGGCTGCAACCGCTGACACCACCGCTTCAACGACCGCCTCCACGACGGACGCTGCCGGCACGACCGGCACTGATGAGGAGACGGCCAACCGCCGCGCCCTCACCGTCGACAGCGCCGACAGGCAGAAGCTCGACCCCGGCGCCGAGCGCACCGCCGCCATCGAAGGCCAGAACAAGAAGGCCGAGGACGATCCGTTTGCGCCCACCGGCGTCAAATGGGGGTCCTTCGTCATCCGCCCGTCGATCGAACAGGGCATGACCGCCACCACGAACGGCGATTCGAGCAGCGCCGGCACATCAGCGCTGCTGTCGGAGACGGCATTGCGCTTTTCCGCGGTTTCCGACTGGCGCGAAAACTCCGCCACCATCGACGGCTATGGCCTGTTCCGCGAGAGCGTTTCGGGCTACCGGGTTCACAATGCGCAAGGCCGCATCGAAGGCCAGCTCAATGTCGACCTCGACAATGAGCTGCGCGCCATCGCCAAGCTCGGCTATGAAGCCGTGCCCGAAACGGCGTCCTCGCCCAACGCCATTGCCGGCGTCAGCACCCAGCCGCTGCGGCAGACGATCGACGGCAGCCTCGGCATCGAAAAGCACATCGGCAAGATGCAGTACACGCTGACCGGCGCGGTCTCGCACGACTTCTATGGCGACGCCGAGCTTTCGGACGGCACCACGCTGTCGCAGAAGGATCAGGACAACACGCTCTACACGGCGACCCTGCGCACCGGTTACGAAATCTCCCCGGCCCTCACCCCGTTCACCGAAATCGAGGTCGGCCGCAGGGCCTATGATCAGCGCATCGACAATGAGGGCTTCGAGCGTTCCTCGACGCGCCTCGGCGCTCGCGCCGGCCTGCAGCTCGACATGGGCGAGAAGCTGTCGGGCGAATTCTCGGCCGGCTGGCTGCGGGAAGCGATCGACGACAAGAGCCTGGGGGCGATTTCGGGCGCCACCGTCAACGCCGACCTCAAATGGTCGCCGGAGCGCGGGACCACGATCGGCCTGACTGGCAAGACCACCGTCGAGACCACGACCACTGCGGGTGAAAGCGGCGACATCCTCTATTCCGGCCGCTTGACCGGTGAACGGCAGATCCGCGCCAACCTTACCGCGAATGCGGCGCTCGGCCTCGACTGGCGCGACTATGTCGGCATCGATGGCCATGACCAGATCTTGAGCGCCGAGACCGGGCTGACCTGGTGGCTGAACCGTTATGCTGGCCTCACCACAAGGGTGAGAACCGAAAAGCTGACCAGCAACCTGCCCGGCCGCGACTACACCGCCAACAGCATCTATCTCGGCCTGAAAGTGCAGCGCTGAAACTTGTCTGCACAGGAAGGGTGGTCAGCCGCTCGCGCTGGCATGCCCCATCCAGCTAAGACGCCGCGACTCGCCGCTCTGACGGCGTCATTTCGTCGAGAAGCGTGCGGATGACGCCGGCCATGTTCTCCTTCATGTCGCTGCGCCACAGCGCGAAGGCGACATTGGCCTCGACGAAACCTTCCGGCGAACCGCAATCGAAGGTACGGCCCTGATAGTGGTAGCCGTAGAAGGCCTGCTGCTTTTCCAGCTTCAGCATCGCATCGGTCAGCTGGATTTCGTTGCCGGCGCCCTTTTCCTGGTCTTCGAGGATCTTAAAAATCTCGGGCTGCAGGATGTAGCGGCCGTTGATGTAGAGGTTCGAGGGTGCGGTGCCGGTCTTCGGCTTCTCCACCATCTCGGTGATGCGGAAGCCGTGATGCGTATCCTCGCCACGGCCGACGATGCCGTATTTATGGGCCTCCGCCGGATCGCATTCCTGCACGGCGATGATGTTGTTGCCGGTTTCCTCGTAGAGCTCGACCATCGACTTCATGCAGCTCTTTTCCGACTGCATGATCATGTCGGGCAAGAGCAGCGCGAACGGCTCGTCGCCGACCAACTCGCGCGCGCACCAGACGGCATGGCCGAGCCCCATCGGCACCTGCTGGCGGGTGAAGCTGGTCTGCCCCGGCGCCGGCTGCAGCCGCTGCAGGCGAGCAAGCTGCTCGTCCTTGCCGCGCTGGGCCAGCGTGTCATAGAGCTCGAACTGGATATCGAAATGATCCTCGATGACAGCCTTGTTGCGGCCGGTCACGAAGATGAAATGCTCGATGCCCGCCTCGCGCGCCTCGTCGACCACATACTGGATGACCGGCCGGTCGACGACGGTCAGCATCTCCTTGGGAACAGCCTTGGTGGCCGGGAGGAACCGCGTGCCGAGACCGGCGACCGGGAAAACTGCCTTGCGAACTCTCTTCATGCTTTCAATTATCCGTTTGCTGCCCGGCTCCGCAATCCCCGTCTGGCGACATTTTCACGCCGGAATTGAAGATTACTGGGGGGCGGGTGAGGGAAACTTCCACCGGTTAAAGCATCGAGGTGTCTTTTCGTTCCAGGCGACGCCTATGGTAAACTAATTCCTAACCCGGTTCGGCGATGAATGGTCTTTCCTGAGACAGAGAAGGAGGAAAACATGTCCGTTCGCAATGCCGCAAAACGTTTCAGCAGCGTCATGACGGCCGCCAGCCTCTCGCTCGCTCTGCTGATGCCTGCCGGTCCCGCCTTCGCCGACGCCGGTTTCCGGCAATGGGTCGCCAGCTTCCGCGCCACCGCCGTCGCCGGCGGTGTTTCCGGCGCTGTCTACGACCAGGCTTTCAGGGATATCAAGGAGCCTGATCCGGTGGTGCTGGAAAAGGCGCGCACCCAGCCCGAATTCACCGCGCCCGCCTGGGATTATTTCGACAACCGCGTGCATGACCAGTCGGTCGCCGTCGGGCAGCAGATGGCGAAGAAGTGGAAGCCGTGGCTGGACAGGATCGAGTCGAGGTTCGGCGTCGACCGCTACATTCTGCTGGCCATCTGGTCGATGGAATCGAACTATGGCGAGATCCTCAAGCGCGACGACATCATGCGCAACGTCATCCGGTCGCTGGCGACTTTGGGCTATGGCGACCCGAAGCGGTCGAAATATGCCCGCACCCAGCTGGTCGCGGCCCTGAAGATCCTGCAGACCGGCGACATCGACGAAAGCCATCTGATGGGCTCCTGGGCCGGCGCCATGGGCCAGACCCAGTTCATCCCCACCAGTTACCAGCACTATGCCGTCGACATGGACGGCAACGGCAAGCGCGACATCTGGAATTCCATCCCCGATGCGCTGGCCACATCGGCCAATCTGCTGAAGAAGAATGGCTGGCAGGCCGGCAAGACCTGGGGCTACGAAGTCGCGATACCGGCTGGCAAGCTGCCGGGCGGATCGAAGACACTGGCGCAGTGGCAGGCGCTTGGCGTCGTCAGGGCCAGCGGCAAGCCGTTCAAGAACCTCACCGACAAGGCGACGCTGAAAGTGCCGGACGGCCGTGGCGGGCCGGCCTTCCTGATGATCAGGAATTTCTCGGTCATCAAGGCCTACAACAATGCCGACAAATATGCCCTGGCGGTTGGCCTCCTCGCCGACGAGATCGCCGGTGGCAACGGTCTGGTCCAGGACTGGAAGCGGCCCTTCACCAAGCTCACCTTCGAGGAAAGGCAGGAGCTGCAGAAGCGGCTTTCGCAGCACGGGCTTTACGACGGCAAGTTCGACGGCAAGATCGGCGACGGCTCCAAGACCGCCATCATGGCCTATCAGGCGAAGGTCGGCTTGACCCAAGACGGCTACCCGAGCATGGAAGTGCTCAAATGGCTCAGGCAGAAATAGCGCCGGCCACGGCGCCGGGCGCTTTTTTGGCGCACATATCCGGCGCCTTGGCACTTTGAACTTGCGCCCGGCCGCAAAACCGGCTCCGGTTTGCGGAACCAGGCGCAAGGGGATGGAGGAGTGATTGGTTTCGGCCGCGCGTATCGCGATCCTTGTTCGTCGCACGCCGATCCTTTTTCTGGCGATCGTCCTGCTGGCGATCGCCGCCGCCGATGCCTTCCATGCACCGGCCATGGCGCAGGAGCAGCCGCAGCAAAATCGCGGCTGGTCGTTGCGCGACCTCTTGTTTCCACGGCGCAGCGAGCGGGTCGAACCGCCGCTCGACATCCAGAAGGCAAGACCGAAGGCCAAGGCGAAAAAACGCGCCCCGCGTCCGCCGGAGCAGCCTGAAATCCCTGTGGTCGAAAAGACGCCGGACGCCCGCACCGTGCTGGTGGTCGGCGACTTCATGGCCACAGGCCTTGCCGAGGGCCTGGACACCGCCTTCGCCGACAATCCCGGCGTCAGGATCGTCGTGCGCAGCAACGGCTCGTCGGGCTTCGTGCGCGATGACTTCTACAACTGGCCCGAACAGATCAAATCGCTGATCGAGACCGAGAAACCGGCAGCGGTGGTCGTCATGCTGGGTTCCAACGACCGCCAGCAGATGAAGGTCGGCGACGTGCGCGAGCAACCCCGGTCCGAGAACTGGACCAAGGAATATGAGCGCCGCACCGACGAACTCGGCAAGGCCATCGCCACAGCAAAGGTGCCTTTCCTGTGGGTCGGCATGCCGGCCTTCCGGGTGCCGAAGATGACCTCCGACATGCTTGCCTTCAACGACATCTACCATCAGGCCGCCGAAAACCATGGTGGCGAATTCGTCGACGTCTGGGACGGCTTCGTCGATGAGAACGGCGCCTTCGTCACCACCGGCCCCGACATGAACGGCCAGCCGGTGCGGCTGCGCGCCGATGACGGCATCAACGTCTCCAAGGCCGGCAAGCGCAAGCTCGCCTTCTACACCGAAAAGCCGCTGGCCAAGATCCTGGGCCTGGCCGCGCCCGGCAGCGTGGCCCCGGCGACGGCACCAGCGGGCGCGCCTGTCGAGGCGCCGGCGCCGGCAGCGGCACCCATCGTCATCGACCGCACCGCACCCATGCTGCTCAGCGATCCGGCACTCGACGGCGGCACTGAACTGCTCGGCGCCGCGCCGCCGGCAGAGGCCGATCCGGCTCTTCCCGGTGAAAAACTGGTGATCGAAGGCAAGGCGCCGGAGGCTTCGCCCGGACGCGCAGACGATTTCTCCTGGCCGCCAAAGGCCGAGCCGCCGGCGACGGCCGCCGCGACCGACACGACGACGGCAATCACCCCTTAATCGCGCGGAGCTTCCGAGACCAACGGGCTCAGCGGGGAAGGACGCTTGAGCCCATCAGCGCCTCGTCGATCGAGCGCGCCGCCTGGCGGCCTTCGCGGATCGCCCAGACGACCAGCGACTGGCCGCGGCGCACATCGCCCGCCGCATAGAGCCGGTCGACGCTGGTCTTGTAGTCGCGGTCATTGGCCTCGACATTCCGGGAGCGGCGGCTGTCGGTGGTGATTTTCATCTCGCCCTCGAGTTCCTTCGCCACGCCCTCCGCCGCCGGTCCGGCAAAGCCGATGGCGATGAAGGCGAGATCGGCGCGGATGACGAATTCGGTGCCGGCGATCGGCTTGCGCTTGTCGTCGACTTCGCAGCACTTGACGCCGGTCAGCTGGCCGTCCTCGCCGATGAATTCGAGCGTCGCCACCTGGAACTCGCGCTCCGCACCCTCGGCCTGCGAGGACGAAGTCCGCATCTTGGTTGCCCAGTAGGGCCAGACGGCGAGCTTGTCTTCCTTTTCCGGCGGCTGCGGGCGGATGTCGAGCTGGGTGACGCGCACCGCGCCCTGGCGGAAGGCGGTGCCGACGCAGTCCGACGCCGTATCGCCACCGCCGATGACGACGACATGCTGTCCGCCGGCAATGATCGGGTGCGACGGCCACGCCACCGACTGGATCGGCTCGCCGCCGACGCGGCGGTTCTGCTGCACCAGATAGGGCATGGCGTCATGCACGCCGCCGAGATCGTCGCCCGGAATGTTGGCCGCGCGCGGCGTTTCCGAGCCACCGCAATAGAGCACGGCGTCATGTTCGGCGAGCAGTTCGGCGACGGGCTTGTCGACGCCGACATTGACGCCGCAATGGAAGGTCACGCCTTCACCCTGCATCTGTTCGATGCGCCGATCGATATAGTGCTTCTCGATCTTGAAGTCGGGAATGCCGTAGCGCATCAGCCCGCCCGGGCGGCTCTCGCGCTCATAGACATGCACGTCATGACCGGCGCGGCCAAGCTGCTGGGCAGCGGCCATGCCGGCGGGGCCGGAGCCGATGATCGCGACCCGCTTGCCGGTCTTCTTCTCCGGCGGATAGGGCCTGATATGCCCGGTCTCGTAAGCCTTGTCGGCGATTGCCTGTTCCACCGTCTTGATGGCGACCGGAATGTCTTCGAGGTTCAGCGTGCAGGCTTCCTCGCAAGGCGCGGGGCAGATGCGGCCGGTGAACTCCGGGAAATTGTTGGTCGAATGCAGGTTGCGGATCGCGTTGTCCCAGTCCCTGTTATAGACGAGGTCGTTCCAGTCCGGGATCTGGTTGTGGATCGGGCAGCCCGTCGGCCCGTGACAGAACGGAATGCCGCAATCCATGCAGCGCGCGGCCTGTTTCTCGACCTCCTTGTCCGACATCGGCAGCGTGAACTCGCGGAAGTGCCGGATGCGGTCGGAGGCCGGCTGGTACTTGTGCACCTGCCGGTCGATTTCGAGAAAGCCTGTTACCTTGCCCATAGTCCAGTTCCTGCTGTCCAGATGGTGCGGTTTTCGCCGCACCCGTTAACCTCTTGAGGCAGCCATGGCAACCTTGCGCCCGAGGTCAAACTGTCGATGAAGGGGGCCGGGAAGCCTGGGCTCCCCGGCAATTCTCTTAAAATCTATTCGGCCGCGACGCCCATGCGCATGCGTTCCATCTCGATCAGCGCGCGGCGGTATTCGACCGGCATGATCTTGCGGAATTTCGGCCGGAACGTAGCCCAGTCGTCGAGAATCTCGCGGCCGCGCACCGAACCCGTATAGTGCACGTGGTTCGAGATCAGCTGGTAGAGCCGTTCCTCGTCATGGCTGGTCATGTCGCCGGACACGTCGACGCGGCCCTTGTGGTCGAGATCGCCGCCATGGTGCAGCAGCCTTTCCATCAGATCGTCTTCTTCCGGTACCGGCTCCAGCTCGACCATGGCCATGTTGCAGCGCTCGGCGAAATCGCCCGCCTCGTCCAGCACATAGGCGACGCCGCCCGACATGCCGGCGGCGAAGTTGCGGCCGGTCTTGCCGATGACGACGACGACACCGCCGGTCATGTATTCGCAGCCATGGTCGCCGACGCCTTCGACGACGGCGGCAACGCCCGAATTGCGCACCGCGAAACGCTCGCCGGCTACACCGGCGAAATAGGCTTCGCCCTCGGTCGCGCCATAGAGCACCGTATTGCCGACGATGATGGAGTCGGCCGCGACGATCCTGGCCTCTTCCGGCGGCCGGATGACGATGCGCCCGCCCGACAGGCCCTTGCCGACATAGTCATTGCCGGCGCCGACGAGTTCGAACGAGATGCCGCGCGCCAAGAAGGCGCCGAAGGACTGGCCGGCGGTACCGGTCAGCTTCACCTGGATGGTGTCCTCGCGCAGGCCCTTGTGCTTGAAGCGCCTGGCCACTTCGCCCGACAGCATGGCGCCGGTCGAACGGTCGACATTGCGGATGTCGACCTCGATCTTGACCGGCTGCTTGGCCTCAAGCGCCGGCTTGGCCAGCTCGATCAGCTTGCGGTCGAGCACGTCGTCGATCGGATGCTTCTGCCGTTCGGTCCAGTGCACCGCCTCATGCGGCGCATCGGGCTTGTAGAACATCTTCGCGAAGTCGAGGCCGCGCGCCTTCCAGTGCTGGATCACGTCGCGCTTTTCCAGCAGATCGCTGTCGCCGATGATCTGGTCGATATGGGTGTAACCCATTTCGGCGAGCAGCCCCCTCACCTCTTCCGCCACGTAGAAGAAGAAGTTGATGACGTGCTCGGGCGTGCCCTTGAAGCGCTTGCGCAGCACCGGGTCCTGCGTGGCGACGCCAACCGGACAGGTGTTGAGGTGGCACTTGCGCATCATGATGCAGCCCGCTGCGATCAGCGGCGCGGTCGAGAAGCCGAACTCGTCGGCGCCGAGCAGCGCACCGATGATGACATCGCGCCCGGTGCGCAGGCCGCCATCGACCTGCAGCGCAACGCGCGAACGCAGGCCGTTCAGCACCAGCGTCTGGTGCGTCTCGGCCAGGCCCATTTCCCACGGGCTGCCGGCATGCTTGAGCGAGGTCAGCGGCGAGGCGCCGGTGCCGCCATCATAGCCCGAGATGGTGATGTGGTCGGCGCGCGCCTTGGCGACACCGGCCGCGACGGTGCCGACACCGACTTCCGACACCAGCTTGACCGACACGTCGGCCGCCGGGTTGACGTTCTTCAGATCGTAGATCAGCTGCGCCAGATCCTCGATCGAATAGATGTCGTGATGCGGCGGCGGCGAGATCAGGCCGACGCCCGGCGTCGAATGCCGGACCTTGGCGATGGTCGCGTCGACCTTGTGGCCGGGCAACTGCCCGCCCTCGCCGGGCTTGGCGCCCTGCGCCACCTTGATCTGCATGACGTCGGAATTGACGAGGTATTCGGCCGTCACGCCGAACCGACCCGAGGCGACCTGCTTGATCGCCGAGCGTTCCGGGTTCTTGCCGCCGCCGGGCAGCGGCAGATAGCGGTCGGCCTCTTCGCCGCCCTCGCCGGTGTTCGACTTGCCGCCGATCTGGTTCATGGCGCGCGCCAGCGTGGTGTGCGCCTCCCTGGAGATCGAACCGAACGACATCGCCCCGGTCGAGAAGCGCTTGACGATCTCGGCCGCCGGCATGACGTCGCTGAGCGCGACCTTGTTGCGGCCGGTGTCCTCAGCCAGCCTGATCTTGAACAGGCCGCGGATGGTCTGCGCGCGCGCCGTCTCGCTGTCGATCTGCGCCGAATAGTCCTTGAACGTCTCCCACGAGCCCTGGCGCACGGCGTGCTGCAAGGTGGCGACCGCGTCGGGCGACCACATATGCGCCTCGCCGCGCATGCGGAAGAGATATTCGCCGCCGACTTCGAGGCTGTTGCGCAGCACCGGATCGTTGCCGAAACCGTCCGTGTGGCGGCTGACGGTTTCGCCGGCGACCTCGTCCAGCCCGACGCCTTCGATCAGCGTCGCCGTGCCGGTGAAATACTTCTCGACGAAATCGGTCTTCAGCCCGATGGCGTCGAAGATCTGCGCGCCGCAATAGGACTGGTAGGTCGAGATGCCCATCTTGGACATCACCTTGAGGATGCCCTTGCCGATCGACTTGATGTAGCGCGACACCACCTCGTAGGCGTCGACCTCTTCCGGCAGCTCGCCGCGCTTGTGCATGTCGAGCAACGTATCGAAGGCGAGATAGGGGTTGATCGCTTCGGCGCCATAGCCGGCAAGGCAGCAGAAATGGTGCACTTCGCGCGGCTCGCCGGATTCCACGACCAGGCCGACCGAGGTGCGCAGCCCCTTGCGGATCAGGTGATGATGCACCGCCGCCGTCGCCAGCAGTGCGGGAATGGCGATGCGGTCCGGGCCGAGCTGGCGATCGGACAGAATGATGATGTTGTAGCCGCCGGCGACCGCCGCCTCCGCCCGCTCGCACAGGCGATCGATGGCGCCCTGCATGCCGGCAGCGCCCTCATTCGAGCCATAGGTGATGTCGATCGTCTTGGTGTCGAAACGGTCCTCGGTGTGGCCGATGGAACGGATCTTTTCCAGATCGCCATTGGTCAGGATCGGCTGGCGCACTTCGAGCCGCTTGCGGCGCGAATTACCGACCAGGTCGAAGATGTTCGGCCTGGGACCGATGAAGGACACCAGGCTCATCACCAGTTCCTCGCGGATCGGGTCGATCGGCGGGTTGGTGACCTGGGCGAAGTTCTGCTTGAAATAGGTGTAGAGCAGCTTCGACTTGTCCGACATCGCCGAGATCGGCGTGTCGGTGCCCATCGAACCGACGGCTTCCTGGCCGGTGGTCGCCATCGGCGACATCAACAGCTTGGTGTCTTCCTGGGTGTAGCCGAACGCCTGCTGGCGATCGAGCAGGCTGACATCCTTGCGCAGCGCGCGCGGTTCGACCGGCTTCAGATCTTCCAGGATGAGCTGCGTGTTGGCGAGCCAGGTCTTGTAAGGGTGCCTGGTGGCGATCTCCGACTTGATCTCCTCGTCGGGCACGATGCGGCCCTTGGCAAGATCGATCAACAGCATGCGGCCAGGCTGCAGCCGCCACTTCTTGACGATCCTCTCCTCCGGCACCGGCAGCACACCGGCCTCGGAAGCCATGATGACGCGGTCATCGTCGGTGACGATGTAGCGTGCCGGGCGCAGGCCGTTGCGGTCGAGCGTGGCGCCGATCTGGCGGCCATCGGTGAAGGCGACCGCCGCCGGCCCGTCCCACGGCTCCATCAGGGCGGCATGGTATTCGTAGAAAGCCTTGCGGTCGGCATCCATGAGCTTGTTGCCGGCCCAGGCTTCCGGGATCAGCATCATCATGGCGTGGCTGAGGCTGTAGCCGCCCTGGAACAGGAACTCGAGCGCGTTGTCGAAGCACGCCGTGTCGGACTGGCCGTCATAGGAGATCGGCCAGAGCTTCGAGATGTTGTTGCCGAACAGTTCGGAATCGACTGATGCCTGGCGCGCCGCCATCCAGTTGTTGTTGCCGCGCACCGTGTTGATCTCGCCATTGTGGGCGACCATGCGGTAGGGATGCGCCAGCTTCCAAGACGGGAAGGTGTTGGTCGAGAAACGCTGGTGGACAAGAATCAGCGCGGTCTCGAAGCGCGAATCCTTGAGGTCCTTGTAGTAGGCGCCGACCTGATAGGCCAGGAACATGCCCTTGTAGACGATGGTGCGCGCCGACAGCGACACGCAATAGGCGCCGATGTCCTTGTTGTCGTTCTCGGCATAGATGCGGCCCGAGATGACCTTGCGAAGCAGATAGAGCCGGGCCTCGTATTCCTCGTCATCGGGAATGTCAGCCGTACGGCCGATGAACACCTGGCGGTGGAACGGCTCGGACGCGACGATGTCGGGCGCCTTCGACAGCGATGAATTGTCGACGGGCACGTCGCGGAAGCCGATGAGCGGCAGGCCTTCGGACTGCGCCGATTCGGCGATGATGTCCTCGATATGGGCGCGAAGTGCCGCGTCCTGCGGCATGAACCAGTGTCCGACGCCATATTGGCCCGCGGGCGGCAGTTCGACGCCCTGGGCGGCCATCTCCTCACGGAAGAACTGGTCGGGAAGCTGCACCAGCACGCCGGCGCCGTCGCCGACCAGCGGGTCGGCGCCGACGGCGCCGCGATGCGTCAGGTTTTCAAGCACGGCAAGGCCGTCCTTGACGATCTGGTGCGACTTCACGCCCTTCATGTTGACGATGAAGCCGACGCCGCAGGCATCATGTTCGTTGCGCGGATCGTAGAGGCCCCGAGGGGCAAAAGCGGTTTGGCCGATGTCGGTTCGGCCAGTCTCGGTTCGCCCAGTGTTGGTTCGGGACGTATTTTTGACGGCAGCCGCTTTCGTCTGCGCGGCCTGGCCGTTCGTCGCAGAGAGCGTCATGTCCGTCATTGTCCTATCCTCCATTCCCAGCCCTTCAGGCGCTGGCCAGTTCTTCGGTCGCTAATTTGCCTCGGCAAGCGCTTGGCTCACCCTGATCCTTGCGGCACGTCTTGCGAAATCCTTGCCGAACCAGGCGGCTTTCCGCATGGTTCGCATCTGGTATCGTACAGGCCAGAGTCTGGCCGTCCACCTGTCGCTCGCAGCAACAGCCGGAGAGGCCAATATGTTACGCCAATCCAGCCTATTTTGTGCGACAAAATAAGACAGCACTACTGTCCTAAATTTTTATGGCAGAATTCCCCGACGCACACAAGACCGATTCACAAAAAACTTGGGCTTTCAGCGACATAAAATTACGTGAAGTTGAGGGGAAACGTAAGCTTAAGTCGCCGATCCCCACCCCTTCGGCTTGGCTGGCTTTAACGGTTTTCCGGCGCCTGGCCCTTGCGGTTGGCGCGTGGAACCGTTCAACTCCGCGCTGATTTCCCCAAAACCCCGATCTTCCCCAGACATAGGCAGTTGCATGTTCTTCGCTTCCGACAATTGGGCAGGCGCCCATCCCAATATCGTTGCCGGCCTGTCGGCCGCGGCCGGCGGCTTTGCCACCGCCTATGGCGACAGCGCACTCGACCAGACGGTCTACCAGCGCTTCAATGAGATTTTCGAGCGTGAGGTCGCGGTGTTCTTCGTGGCGACCGGCACCGCCGCCAACGCGCTGTCGCTGACCGCCTTCAACAAGCCCGGCGGCATCTCATTCGCGCACCGCGAATCGCATGTCATCGAAGACGAGTGCGGCGCACCCGAGTATTTTTCCGCCGGCGCGCGCTTGCATGCCATCGACGGCGCCCTGGGCAAGATCGACGCGCACAATCTGGAGCGGACCATTGGCCGCTTCGCGCCCGAAATCGTCCACTGGGGACGGCCAATGGCGGTCTCGATCACCCAGTCGACGGAGGTTGGCACCATCTACGGCCTGAATGAGATCGAGACGATTTCGGCCATCGCCAAACGGCATTCCGTGCCGCTGCACATGGATGGCGCCCGCTTTGCCAATGCGCTGGTCGCGCTCGACACGACGCCGGCCGAAATGACCTGGAAGCGTGGTGTCGACATCCTGTCCTTCGGCGGCACCAAGAATGGCTGCTGGTGCGCCGAGGCGATCGTGCTGTTCGACCTCGACCGCGCCAGGGAACTGGCCTTCCTGCGCAAGCGTGCCGCCCAGCTGTTTTCGAAGTCGCGCTTCGTCGCGGCGCAATTCGAAGCCTATTTCAAGGACGGCCAGTGGCTCGACACCGCGCGCCACGCCAACGCCATGGCCGCGCGCCTCGCCGCGGCGATCGAGGATTCGGCCCACGCCAAGCTGGCCTGGCTGCCGCAGGCCAACGAGGTGTTCGCGGTGATCAAGAAGACCGAAGCCGAGAGGCTGCAGGCGACGGGCGCCGCCTTCTACGACTGGCACAAGCCGCATGGCTTTGACGGCCATGTCGGCGAGGACGAACTCCTCTACCGCTTCGTCACCAGCTTCGCCACGTCAGCCGAGGAAGTCGACCGCTTCGGCCAATTGATCGCCGGGTAATCGGTCCCCGAACAACAAAAAAGCGGCGCCTTTCGGCGCCGCTTTCGTCTCGGGAGGAGACACTTCTATTCCTGGGCTACATTACGCAGCGGTCTTGGCCTCGATCTGCTTGGCCTTGGCCGGAGCCGAGGTGATCGCGATCTTGCGCGGCTTCAGTTCCTCGGGAATGTTGCGCTTGAGGTCGACGAAGAGCAGGCCGTTCTTCAGCGCGGCGCCGACGACTTCAACGTGGTCGGCAAGCTGGAAGCGGCGCTCGAAAGCCCTGGAGGCAATGCCGCGATAGAGCAGCTCGGAGCCTTCGCCAGTACCCTCGTCCTTGCGCTCGCCCTTCACGGTCAGCACGTTGCGGTGGGCTTCGATCGAGATTTCCTCGTCCGAGAAGCCGGCGACCGCCATGGAGATCCGGTACGAATCCTCACCGGTGCGCTCTATATTGTAGGGCGGATAGGTCTGCGCGCCATCGGGCTGCGCAAGCGAATCCAGCATGGTGAACAGACGGTCGAAGCCGACGGTCGAACGGTAAAGCGGGGAAAAATCAACGTGACGCATGAGGTGTTCTCCTGTTGAGCAACATGGTTTGCGTATGGCCGGTGCGAAACCCGTAAGCGGCGTTTCGGGAAGACCAGCGGTCCCGACATTGGCGACCGCATTCCACATTTGGGGAGCGCCCGAATGCATTTCAAGATTTCGCCGGGTGGCAAAAAACCGCGCCGCCTTCCCCTTGATGAACGGCAGATGAACCGGACCTTCGGCGCGCGTTCAGACGGGTGCCGCTACAGTGATCCCAAGATCAAGGATTGGCGGCGCTGGATCTTGCACAGGCGCCGCAACGAGGCCGAACCGGGTGTTAACGTCCCTTCCTCCCGGATCGACAGGGGCCGGAAGCACGCCTTCGAGCGGCTTCCGGCCTTCCCCGTTACAGTCCCGGCATAAGCCGGATTTGCTTTGCTTTTGGTGCGTTGGCGTCTATCACCTTGACGAGGCCAGCCGCGACAGACTGGCACCCGAAGACGCCGAGCACAAAGCGCCGCATGACGGACCTTCTCCACGACACGCCGCTTTTCCACGAAACCGAGGGCAATCCGCGACCGGAAAACGCCACCGGCGGCTTTTTCATCACGCGCGACCGCAAGAAGATCCGCTATGGCCTGTTCGCGGCGGCGACACGTCCGCTGCGGGGCACCGTGGTACTGCTGTCCGGCCGCAACGAGTGCATCGAAAAATATTTCGAGACCATCCGCGACCTTGCGGCCCGGGGCTTTGGCGTCGCCACGCTCGACTGGCGCGGCCAGGGTGATTCCGACCGGCTGATCCGCGATCGCCAGCGCGGCTATGTCCGCTCCTTCCGCGACTACACGGCCGATCTGGAGCAGTTTTTCGAGGAGATCGTGCTGCCCGATTGCCGCGGGCCTTATTACATACTCGCCCATTCAGCCGGAGCCGTGATCGCGCTGCTTGCCGCGCCATCCATGGTGAACCGCGTGCGGCGCATGGTGCTGATCGCGCCTTTCCTGACGTTGCCTGACCTGCCGGTCTCGATCCGAACCGTCCGCCGTGTCTGTTCGGTTCTCTGCGCTTTGGGGCTGGGCCGGCTCTATGCCGCCTGGGGTCCTCGGCCCAGACACACGCTGCCTTTCGAAGCCAACAAGGTGACGTCGGATCCGCAGCGCTATCGCCGCAACACCCGCATCTACGAAGAGTATCCGCGAATGGCGCTCGGCGGTCCGACGATCCGCTGGCTGCAGGCGGCTGCGAAGGCGTCGGAAGTGGTCAGCGACCCAGACTTCATGGCAAGGATCCAGGTGCCTGTGCTGATCTTCGCCGCCGGCGCCGACAAGGTCGTCTCGACCAGGGCGGTCGAGGCCTACGCCAGAAGCCTGAGGCTCGGTTCGCTGCTGATGATCGACGGCTCCAAGCACGAAATCCTGCAGGAGGTCGACCTTTACCGCGAACAATTCCTCGCTGCCTTCGATGCCTTCATCCCCGGCTCGGACGACCCGACGGCCTGACCGGCGCCGCGGCTCCTTCACGGATCGGCATAGCTGACACACCGTTGTCAGGATGATCGACCGGCCGCTCCTCGCGGCACGCAAACCGCTAAAGATTCTGACAGCCCGTGCCGGCTCCGAAATGCTCATCTCAATGCGTCGAATTGAACGCCATGGAGATGAGATCATGACCGAGAAAACCTGCGCCGCCTGCGACTGCCAGCTCGATGCCAACCCGATCCGCGTCAAGGTCGGCGGCAAGTCCGTCGAAGTCTGCTGCGAGGAATGCGCGACCGCGCTGAACGAGGCCGGGGCCTCGGCGGCCAGCGTGAGCGAGGGTTGAGCCATGCGCACCGATCACGCAGCGGCACAACGCCTGGCTGGCCAGGCCCCGGCGCCGCCAGCCCGCACCGAAACGAGCCTGCGGGCCTTGCACGCCCGGTGTATCGCGGCAGCGAGATGGATCGCCCGCCAGATGGAGAAGCGCCGAAGCCGGCTTGCCTTGCAGGAAATGACAGATGAACAGCTCAAGGACATCGGTCTGTCGCGCGGCCAGGCCTATTCGGAATTCAGGCGCCGTTCGTGGGACTGAGCAGCTCACGGAGAAAGTCTCCTGACAGGATTGGACAGGCTGCGTGCGTAAAATGCCCATCGCAATGCCGGGATCATTTTCCGGTTTGAGGGATGAGCACAATGGCCATGTCGCAATTCAAGGTTCAGCTCCTTCTGGACACCGGCATCGTCAAGGTGCGGGATGTGGTCTGCAGCGGCGAATGTCGGCACAGGAGCGATGAGGAATGCACGTCGGCGACGCATCTGGTGTTTCCCTACCGCGGCGTCTTCGTGCGTCATGTCGGCCGCAATGACGCGGTCGCTGAAGCCAACCAGCTGCTGTTCTTCAACGAGGCCGAGCCTTACCAGGTCAGCCATCCCATCGAGGGCGGCGACGCCTGCCTCGACCTCGTCATTGAGGAAGGCCAGTTGCGCGAGCTGGCGCCGAAAGAGCAGTTGCGCGCCGGTGGCCTCCTGGGGTTTCGTCGCCAGCGCCGGCGCATCGATCCCCGTGCGCAGGCGCTGGTGGCGCTGCTGCGCCACAGCCTGAGCCGCGGCGTCGCCGAAACGCTGGAGGCCGAGACGCTGGCGCTAACCTTGGTACGGCGCTCGCTCGGCGAGCGCACTTCGCATGTCGCGGGCGCCAGCCCCGGGCGGCAAAAGCTGGTCGACCGCGCCAAGCTGGTGCTTGCGTCGGACCTGTCGCGGCGCTGGACGCTGGCCGAGATCGCCGCCGAGGTCGGCGTCTCGCCGGTCTACTTGACGCAGATGTTCCAGCAGGTCGAGGCCATGCCGCTCTATCGCTATCACCTTCGCCTGCGGCTGGCGCGCGCGCTCGACCTGCTTGGCCGCTACGACAATCTGACGACTTTGGGCATGGATCTGGGCTTTTCCAGCCACAGCCATTTCAGCGCGTCTTTCAGACAGGCCTACGGCCGCACTCCGGCGGAGTTCCAGCGCTCGATCCGATCGCGCTGATGCGACATCTCAGGGAAAACGAAAATATCAGCCGCGCAGGGCAGCCATGGCGGCGGCGTGAAGCTCCGGCGTCGCCGCCGCCAACACGTCGCCGCCCTTTTCGGCCGGTCCGCCATCGAAGGTGGTGACGACGCCGCCCGCCTTCTCGATGATCGGGATCAGCGCGACGATGTCGTAAGGTTTCAGGCCGGGATCGGCGACGATGTCGACGCTCCCCGAGGCGATCATGGCGAAGGCATAGCAATCGGCGCCGTAGCGGGCGAGCTGCACTTGTTTCTCGAACGCATCATAGCGCGTGCGCGCCTCGCCCTTGTACAGCGCCGGCGTGGTGGTGAACAGCGTTGCGTCAGCAAGGCTGGTTGTCTTGCGGGTAGAAAGCTTGCGCGGTCCGCCCGGCCCCTCATAGTGCGAGCCCGAGGCATTGGCGTAGAACAGCTCGCCGGTGAAAGGCTGCGCCATCATGCCGGCAACCGCGTCGCCGTCGACCGTCAGCCCGACCAGCGTCCCCCACACCGGCAGGCCGGAGATGAAGGCGCGCGTACCGTCGATCGGATCGATCACCCAGACATGCCGGCTGGAGATGTTTTCGCTGCCATGCTCCTCGCCGAGAATGCCATGGTCGGGATACTCACCCGATATCAGCGCCCGGATGGCGCGTTCGGTCTCACGGTCGGCTTCCGTGACCGGGTCGAAACTGCCCTTTTCCTTGTTGGCGACGGCACCCTGGGCACGAAAGCGCGGCAAGGTCTCGGCCGCTGCCGCCTGCGCGATGCGGCGCATGAAATCGATGCTGATGTCCAACTGATTCTCCCGCGTTGCCGAGTGCCCAACCGGGCTCTGCCGACACTTTCCCGCCAAAACAAGCCTGTTTATCGATTTATTCGCAGCGACACTTGTTGCCCAAATGTCACATCCGCGTCATCGAAACGCAATTTCCACATCACTCTGAATTAAAAAAGCCTGAACGTCGCTTGACATTTGTGCACCGCACAATACCCTCGACCTCGGACAGGGTTTCCTGTCCATGCCCTCCTTGGGCGTTTCCTCCCTAGACTTCGACCGTATCGTGCAAACGATGCGGTCTTTTTTTACCCCCTGCGCCCCGGGCCGGCTATTTCACTCCGCGGCCAGCGGCAGGTCGATGAAGTGATGGTCGGGCATCGACATCAGATCCGCCGAAAATCGCGTCAGATCGTCGGCCAGCGCGTCGAAACCGGCAGTCTTCTCGAACGTCCGCTCATTCATGTAGAGCCCGCGATTGACCTCGATCTGCAGCGCATGCAGATGGCGTGCCGGACGGCCATAATGTTCGGTGATGAAGCCGCCGGCATAGGGCTTGTTGTGGGCGACGGTATAGCCCATTGCGGTCAGCAGGCCGATCGCGGTCTCGGTCAAGGCAGCGGTGGCCGAGATGCCGAAACGGTCGCCGATGATGAAGTCCGGCCGCAGGCCGCTGTCGCCGACGCGGATGCTTGCCGGCATCGAATGGCAGTCGATCAGCACGGCAAAGCCGAAACGGGCGTGCGTCCTGGTCAAAAGCCGCTTCAGCGTTTCATGATAGGGCTTGTAGACGGCCTCAATGCGGGCGACGGCTTCGGCGAGCGGCAGGCGGCCGGAATAGATGTCGAGCCCTTCGCCGACCAGCTTGGGCACGGTGCCAAGTCCGCCGGCCACCCGCGCCGAGCGGATGTTGCAGAAGGACGGCACCGGCTCGGCGAACATGCGCGGGTCGAGTTCCCATGGCTCGCGATTGACGTCGAGATAGGCGCGCGGGAAATTCGCCGCCAGCATCGGCGCGCCGAGCGCCACCGCGCCGCCGAACAGCTCGTCGACGTAGCAATCCTCCGAGCGGCGGATAGCGTTGCGGTCGAGCCGCGCCATGGCGAGGAAGCGTTCGGGATAGTAGCGGCCGCTATGCGGTGAATTGAACAGGAAGGGGACGCGCTGTTCGACGCCCGATCGGATTTCGAAGGGTTGAACGACCGAAAAATCCTCGGCTGCCGTCTTCAATTTGCACGAACCCGAAAACACCGATGCATCATCGCATGAAAGTGCCACCTTGCTGGCCGCATGTCCAGCATTTCGCCACGCGCCTCGCCTTGCCGAATGCGGATAATGCTTCGCMGCGTTCACTTGATGTTTACCGTCACCTCCTCATATACAGGATGGTTAACGGGCTGCCTGGGCGGCAGTCTCGGGCGGGTGATTCGGACGGGATATCATGGCACGCATTCTTCTGGCGGAAGACGACGACGATATGCGTCGGTTCCTCGTCAAGGCGCTGGAACGCGCCGGATATCAGGTCAGCGATTTCGACAATGGCGCCAGCGCCTATGAGCGGCTGCGCGAGGAGCCGTTCTCGCTGCTGTTGACCGATATCGTCATGCCGGAGATGGACGGCATCGAACTGGCGCGACGCGCCACCGAGATCGATCCCGACCTCAAGGTCATGTTCATCACCGGTTTCGCCGCCGTTGCGCTGAACCCGGATTCCAAGGCGCCGAAAGACGCCAAGGTGCTGTCGAAGCCCTTCCATCTGCGCGATCTCGTCAACGAGGTCGAGAAGATGCTGCAGGCGGCCTGAGCCGCCTTCCGCTGAGGCATCGCCGCTGCGGCGAGACGACGCCTTCTTTCCTTTTTCTCGCTATTGACGCGCCGGACCAAAAATGGTGTATGCGCGGCTTCGGATGGGCGTGTAGCTCAGCGGGAGAGCACTGCATTGACATTGCAGGGGTCACAGGTTCRATCCCTGTCACGCCCACCATCCTTTCAATAACTTAGCTAAGCCCTTGCTCCGCTTGGCACAGAAACGGCACAGAAACGGCACGATATGTCAGCTCTGACCGCTCTTGAAATCTATGAACGCGACCTGAAGACGCTCGCGGATTCGATCAACCTTGACACGGTGGAATTGGGTCGACCTGACCTGACGCGCGAACAGGAAAAGGCTATCTTGGATCATAGAGCCAAGTGCCTCAGCGAGTCCCGCAAACTGCGCCGGCTCTACGATGAAGCCAAGGCTAAGGCGGGGCCGAAGCGTTAGACCTCGGCCGCGTTCTTTTGGAAATCTACGTGGTGGTGGCCATAGATCTTATCGAGCGTTTTGGCCGACATACCGAGCGCGCCGGCTGCTTCCCAGATGTCGACGCCTGCGAACATCATCCAAGTTGCGCGCGTGTGGCGCAGCACATGCGGCGTAATCGCCGGCTGGCCGGTGACGGCTGGGTCCAGCCACGCATTCTCAATTGCCATGTCCCAAGCCGTTCGAACCGACGCCACGCCGCGCCCCATATAGCTGACGACATGCAGATAGACCGATACGGGTGCGCCGGCCTCCCTGGCGGCTTCGTCACGCGCGATATCGTCGAGCATCCTCCATCGGCGCAAATGTGCGCTGATTCGCTTTCCCAGGCGCACCGGCGGCTGACGCTTTTTCGTTTCCGCAACGCCCTCCCCGCGCCGATGCATAACGCCGCGCTGGATGTCGATCCAGCCGCCGGTGGTATTGGCCATCCATTGGACGTTGAAGATGGCTGCGCGCCGCGATCCCGTGTAGAGCCCGAGCAACATGAAACGCGCCAGATGGCGGTTGATGGCGAACCGATTCCGGCGCCACCGGGTATGTACGCGCCGGGTGGCGACATCAGACCAGAACTCGCAATACCAGCCCAAGGCGCCAGCCAGTAACATCCCGGCTTCGGTCCTGGTAAGCAGCGGTCCCTTGCCGGCGGGACATCAGGCATCGTCACAAGTGGCACCGACGCCAGCGGCCCATGCTCTTTGTGCCAGTGATTGATCGCTTTCGACAGTTCGGCAAGTTCGCGCCTGATCGTGCCATCCTTGACCGTCTCGCCGCGCTGCTTGGCGTAGGCTCGGCATGTTTCGCCGCGCACGTCTGCCAGCGTCTTCGTCCCCCAGAACGGCAGAAGCGCCGCGATGGCGTAACCGCTGCGCTCGGACGATTTCTTATGTGGCGCATATTCGCGCCCGTATGCGGTCAGGACTTCGGCGACCGAGAGGCGAGCGAGATGACTTTCCCGGGAGACTGGTTTGAATTTTTCCGCGATGTACTCGCCGAGCCTTTTTTCAGCTCCTGCGCGATCTGACTCGCCGCAGCCTGTGCGTTCGAAGACCTGGCCGACATCTCGGATGACCCATTCTTTTCGTTTGGGGTCGAGGTAGAGCCGGGCTCCCTTGGCGGGTCTTGGCATTTTGTCATCATTCCTCTCACCGACGAGGGCAGTACAAAATCCGCCCTGCCTATACGCATGATGCTAAGCCTGCCACGGCGCGATTCCGCTCGCAACGTGGCCGGCGTGATCCTGCCTCTGAAGAACAGTTGGCAAGCTTCCTTCAGGGTCAAGGGCGAGTCCTCGAAGGGATCTGGCACGCTCACCCGAACTCACCCGTTCCGTTTTTACGAAATTGCGGTGCTTTCCAAAAATTGCTGGAAAGGGCCAAACCGTCGTCGGCGCTCATTTTCGGCCTCCTGCGGCATGGACAGCCTCCCATTTGGTCAACGCTGCCTCGGTCTTTTCCAGGGCAATCCGGCCCGCGAAAACCAGCAGTTCCGCGTCACTTTCATGAACCCGGTAGTTGCTGTTTTCTGCCGGTGTCTCGAAATGGCTATTGATCCATTCGAGGACGAGGCGAGCAGCCAAGGCGGCGTCTCGAACTTCGCCTTCCAGGTCCATGTGGGTCTTGGTGGCGGCGCTCATTTCGCACCGCCTTTCCCTCGAACATATGCGGCGGGCGATTCTCTCGGGAATTCCCTAGCCGCGCCGACGACACGACCAAGAATGTTGACCGACTTGCCAATATCAGCCGTGGTGTAGCTGATACTGCCAATAACAAAGGCTTCGCAATCCGAGCCGGGCTTGATGAACCGGCCGTTCTGGTCCTTTCTGGTCCGCCGCCACCGCTCCATGTAGGCATGCCCGCCGCACAACTGCCAAACGACGAGGCAACCGTTTTCAAGTTCGGCGAAGGGGTCGATGGTAAGGCATTCCTTCGCGTATTTCGTATCGTGGACGTTTCCCCCAATGACATCGGTGTAGGCGGCCACCTCGTAGCAGAACGGCCCGGCCTTCGAAGGGTCAAAGGGCGTAGTCAATGTCGCGGTCATGCTGCACCGCCTTCGGCCTGGCCCATGGTCTGCACGACGACTTTCATCGTCGCCATGACGTAGCGGTTGACCTCCATCAAGAAGCCGATTTCGAGGCCGGTCACATGGTTCCGGGAAGGCAGGCGTTCTTCCTGCCGCACGCGGCACATGTCGTTGACGATGCAGCCGAGCAGCGTAACGTTTCCGTTGGTCGGATGCCGGCCGATATAGTTGAGGTATTCATGCGCCAGCTCGTGGCCCTTGTCGCAGTCGGTGCTGTACCGCCCGGTGTGTTCGACGTTCCAGTAGCAAATACCGGTGCCGGCGGGCACTTTCCGGTGCATGAACGACAGGTCGTCGGCGGGGTGCGGCTGCTTGGCCGAAGCGCGGCGGGTTTGAACTTTCGCCGCTGCGGTGCTATGTGATGCACGTGTCATTGAAAACCTCACGAGGGTTGATTGACATTGGGGAGCCGCCTTGCCGGGCGGTTTCATTTCGGAACGGCGATCAGTTTGAGCTTGCCGGCTCGCTGGTCGCCGTTTTCGTTTCGTCCATACGATTGCGGATGCACCGCACGATTTCAGAGTTTTGCGAGCTGCCGTTGCGCGCGGCCTGCGATGCGATGAAGGCTTTCACGTCCGCTGGCAGTCTCACCAGAAATTTCGGGTCCACCCGACTCATGCCCTTTCCCTTTCCATTAACCATGGCGAAATATAGCACCGTGCTTTATTGTCGGCAATAGCACCGTGCTATATATCCGGTGGATGGCCCGTGAAGACCCACAGATAAACATTCGAATGCCGGCTTCCCTGAAGCTCCGGCTAGAAGACGCCGCACTGGAATTGGGGCGAAGCGTGACCGCTGAAATCGTGGCGCGCCTGGAGCAGTCATTTGTAGGGCCGAAGCATCCGCCGCAGATCATAATCAGGCTGGAGGCCCTGAAGCCGGGAACACCGACCGTCGACATGCCACTGGGCCAGTTCTTCCAAGCGATGTCCGGCACCATGCGCGAACTGACAGAGGCCAAGAAGACGGAAGAGCGGGCGGAGCGCCGAGTGGAACGAGAGGCTCGTCGCCAGAGCGACCCAGGCCTTTCCGAAACCATCGATTCCGCGCCGGACGACGCCGAAGCGGTCGAACGCGCCGCAAGGGACGTGCTTGCGCGGCGCAAACGGAAATTTGACCCGGAGTAGGTCACGCGCCGACATCCTTCAGCAGGAAGGACATGACTGCATAGGATGCCCGCTCTTCGGTGGTGTTCCCGAGTTCAGCCCCCTCGTACTCGCCTGGCTTCGATGACAGGTAGTGCAGCCAGCCCCACACCATAGCCATCGCCTTAACGCCTTCCAGCGTCTGGGCGCGGTGGCTGACCATATGGTGGGCCAGCTCGGCGCACCGGTCATGGGCACTATCGATTTCCGGAGTGCTGTTCCCGATACTCGCGATCTCGGCTGCATTGAAGGCGGCGCGCTCTGCGGACCAGGCGTTGCGAAATTCGATGCCCAAGGCAAGCAATTCGGCATCGGGTAAAGTGGTAGCCATTTCCATCTCCATCGGTTCGATGAAGCGGATTTAAGCACGACTTAACTCGATTGGTCAAGCGCTACTTGATGTTGATATCAAGCCAGCTTTATCTACTTCGCCGAAAGCGACGGTGTTCCACCATAGTACCGATGATCTCCCCTCCCGACCGGAAACTGGAAGTCGGGATGGTTGGATAGAATGAATTTAGAGGCACTAAGTCATTAGCAGGGTACTTAGATACGTCCCCGATCTCGATCTCGTGAAGAGTAGGACCGGTAGAGTTCGCCTTGAACCGCCGGAAAAGCGCATCGTCGCCTTGGCCTTGTACAAATATCACATAGTCCCCGGGGCCTGGTGCCAAGCCAGCGTCGAAAATCACGAATTCGCCCTGCCTGAACTCCGGCTCCATGCTGTCGTCAGGGACCATGGTCGCAAAAATCAGTCCGGTCGGCCTCCAATGGACCACAAGCTTTATCGAATGTTGCGGCGACGCGAGCTGGCTCCGCCAATTGGCGACTTCAGTGGGCGTCAGTACCGGCGCCACATATTGCGACCCGGAAGATGGCATCCCATACGCGGGCAAAAGGTCGCCTTCTCCGGCAAGGCTCATATCGAGCATATCAGCCAAGAGCATCAAGCGATCGGCCCGCGGGATAGTCTTGTCATTCTCCCATTGGGAAATCGCCTGCACTGAAACGTGCAGCATTTGGGCGACCTGGGCTTGAGAAAAGGCCTTGGCCTCCCTCGCAGCCTTTATTTTCGTACCAAGCGACATAAACAAAAATCCGTTTTCAGCCAGCATCATAAAGCGCGCCTTTATCAATTCAAGCAAGCTGTGCTTGAAATTGTGGTTAAGTCGTGCTTTAAATGTCACCTCCTATCAAGCAAACGGGTGACCCCTCGATGAGTGATGACACCGACGAAAAGAGCGGCTTGGAGCTGGCCGTGGAAGCGCTGGGAGGAACGGCCAAGGCCCTTGCCGAAGCGCTCAAGATATCGCCCCAGGCCGTCAGCCAGTGGGAACAGATCCCAGGCGAGCGGGTGATCGCGGTTGAGCGTCTGACGGGGGTTCATCGCGGGCGCCTGCGCCCGGACCTGTACCCGCCCGAGCTGCCCGATATTGCCATGAGGGCATTGGCATAAAATGACAGCGACGGTCATCGCATTTCCGTCCCCCCAGACGGAATTTGACCGCTTGGACGAGCGGGCAAATCAGGTCATCGCCAGCGAACTCGCCCGCGCTTACGACATTGGCGGAGAGACTGCCGCAGAAAGCATGATCCATAGCTTGATCTGGTCGGCCGCCAAATGGTCGGCCGCGATCAATGGCGCCGCTGCCACGCGGACCAACTTCGAGACGGCCGGTGTTCACGGGTACGACGCCTCAAAGGTGAAGCCGTGAGCAGTGGAGTTTTCGCGGTCTCTAGGGACATTTTTGAGCATCGGTTTTTTGCGGGCGAACCGTTTACCGAAAGGGAAGCATGGGTCTGGTTGATCCGGGAAGCGGCATGGAAGGCGCGGCGGGTCCGGGTCAAGGACGGCATGGTCTCGTTGAAGCGCGGACAGCTTGCTACGTCAGTCCGGTTCATGGCCGATCGGTGGCAATGGCACCGGTCCAGTGTGGACCGCTTTTTGAAGCGGCTAAAAACCGAGACGATGATTAGCATCTCTGTCGAGACAGGTCAGAGCGTCATAACTATCTGTAATTACGACACTTATCAGCGCGTCAGCTTGCCATCCGAGACAGCAGGCGAGACACCAGCCGAGACGACCGCGAGACGACCCCGAGACAAACAAGAAGACAGTAAAGGCATTGAAGACAAGAAAAAGAAGAACAGCGCGCCTTCGGCTTCTGCCCCCGTCACTGTTCCCAATCAACCCCAATCGGCAGAAAAAAAGCCAGATCGCGTGGATGGGCCGGACTGGCGCGGATCGGCTGAAGAGAGATTCTATTCCGACCTCCCCGGCTGGCAAAGGGCCGGGGTCCCGCGCGGGATGCTGTTCCAGATCAGCGAACACCTTGGCGGCGACTTCGGCCAACTGATCGACATCGCGACCAGAGCCGCAGGCGCGAGAGACCCGAAGGCTTATCTGGGCGGAATTCTTAGTCAACACCGAACACCGAAGCTGAAGACCAACCCACGTCTGCCAGCATGGATCACAGACGCGCGCGCCCAGGGATACCCGGTTGAGCGTGAGGGCACCTATTGGCGGTTCGCGGGCGGTCTTTACGACGACGAAAAACAACAGGTCGGCAACTGATGCGCGAGCTGAACGAACTCGGAATTTTTATCACAGAGCGTGATGGCGAACAGCGGACCACATGCCCGTCATGCTCGCCGCACCGCCGCAAGAAAAAGGACAAGTGCCTTGCTGTCAGGATCGACGGAGACGGAGCAACCTACTTCTGCCACCACTGCGGCTTCAACGGCGGCGTTCGTTCCGGGCAAGCTGTCCGCGGCGGCAAAGGCCTACGCAAAGACAACCAGAGCTATAAGCGAGACGACTTTGGAGCTGCTCGGCGCCGCCTCCGGAACGGTCTACTTCCCTCGGCGTCTTGAGCGGAAGAGCGAAGCCGTTTTCTTCCCGTATCTGCTTGGCGGCAAGCGGGTGAACTACAAGGCGTGCGCCTTCCCGGAGAAAGATTTCATCGGGGAGAAGGGCGGCAAGCTCTGCTTCTTCAACCTCGACCGTGTTTTGGCCGCTCCGCCTGGAGACGTGTTCATCGTTGAAGGCGAATGGGACCTCGCGGCGATGGTGGAGGCCGGGTTGCCGATCGACCGAATTTTGTCGGTCCCGAACGGCGGCAGGGAAAAGAAGGAAACCGACGAGCCGAAACCGGCAGAGCCCGCCGGCTACGATTATGTCGAGCAGGCTTTGACGCGCGGGCTGGGCAGGCACAAGCGTTTCATCTGGTGCGGCGACATGGACGACACTGGCCTGTCGTTGCGTGCTGACATGGCGCATCTGCTCGGGGCGGCAAAATTCTGGTTCATCGACTGGCCGGAAGGGATCAAAGACGCCAACGACATGTTGCGCGCGGACGGGCCTGGCCCGTTGAAAGAACTGGTGACGGAGGGCGCGTTGCCGTGGCCGGTGGCAGGCCTCTATACCTTGGGCGAACTACCCGAGTTGCCGCCGATCAAGGCTTGGGAAGTGCCGCGCATGCCTGCGTGGCGTGGCAAGATCCTTTTTGCGCCCGGCACCATGTCGGTGGTCACCGGGCACCCAGGCCACGGCAAAACGGCGGTGATGGCGCAAGTCTGGGCTGACATCGCCGACAAATACGGTCTGATTATCGCGACAGCCACGTTTGAAACGCGCGCCAAGCCGCATTACCGGCGCATCTTGCGGACACTGCACGCCGGCCGCCTCGAGCGGGAGATGTCGCCGGAAGAAATCCGGTATTCCGATCAGTGGATAAACGACCACTACCTGTTCATGCAGCACCCAGAGCAAACGCCAACGCTCGGCTGGCTGCTCGAAACGGCAGAGGCCGCGGTTGTCCGGCACGGCGCATCGGTCGTGCAGCTCGACCCTTGGAACCGGCTCGAAAGTCAGCGTGAGGCGCGCGAGACTGAAACCGAATACATCGGTCGCTGTCTGACAGCGATATACAAATTTTCCCAGGACATGGGCTGTCACGTCCAAATCCTTGCGCACCCTTCGAAGATGGACGGCCCGCGCAAAGGCACGCCGCCAGAACTCGACGACATCGCCGGCTCGAAACACTGGGACAACCGCGTTGACCAAGGCTTGGTGGTGCATCGCCCGAAGATGTTCGACGAGGGACAGCGCTGCACCGACGCGGTGATTTTTCACAAGAAGACCCGGTTCGATGAGCTGGGCCATCCCTGCAAGCTGAAAATCAACTTCAACATCCAGAACGGGAGGTTTGAAGATGCCGAACAAGCGTGAGAGGGCCGAACGCCTGCCTTGGTCCGTAGAACAGGCCTTGCTTCAGCATCGCAAAATCTACATGGCGGCGCGCGAAGCCGTAGTCGCGATCTGGGTCGAGATGCCGAATAAGACCTGGGACAGGATGAAGCCCGTCCTCGAGCAGTGGATTGCCGCCGGCAACATCGACCGGTCGGAAATGCGGCGCATCATTGACGAGGTGGATTATCTGCGCCGCGAATTCCCGCGCGCCCTGACGCTTTCCAATGACAACACCGGGCAGCGCCATGACCGTGGTTGAAGCGCCAGGCAGCGGCTGGATAGTGGTGTCTGGCGGCGAAACGTTGGCAGGACCGTTCCCGACCAACGCCGAAGCTTGGCGCGCGGCCGATCGCATCGAGGGCTCGCCGATATCGCCAGCCGAAAAGCGGGCTGACTGGATTTCCACCAAGATCCTGTCGAGCGGCCCGGCGCCGATCGTGCCGAAGCGCACCCGGCAGCAGAAGAAGCGCGCGGCCAAGAATCGGAAGACGAAAGACCGGAAGGCCAAAGGGATGCAGGCCAACGCTGCCAAGGCCCCGACATGGTTCCGCACCATAGCAGCGGCGAACTTCGATCCGCACGGAAAACGCAAGTATCGGGATTCGCAGCTTGGGACGTTCGGTGCGGCCTCACCCGTCCGCCACATCGATCCCGCCGAGTATCTAGCGTCCCGCGAAGGAAAGCGAAATTGAGCGGTTCGCAAGCATTTGTTCACCAATCTTTCGGCGACCGGTGGGCAGAGACCGGGTATGTCGGGGAAAGCCTGTTCGGCTCGGTCGAGGTCCAGGCCATGCGCTGCAACCAAACGGGCGCGCACTCATGTCGAGGCGTCCCCGCTCAGGCTGAGCTGCGTAACAGGATACCTTCAGTGGAACTGCTCAATCGCATTGCCGCAATCCCCACCACCGGCCTCACGCCGCGAAAGCCGTCGACCGGCGAACCGATTTGCGAGCGTGTCGACCCGTCGACACTCTATGTCGATCACGAATATCAGCGCACGATCGGGGAAAGAGGGAAGCGCCAAATCCGCCTTATAATTGAGGACTTCTGCTGGACGAAATACAAACCGCCGATCTGCGCATACGCCGAACATGACGGTCAGACGATCCTTAAGGTGCTCGACGGCCAGCACACGGCGATAGCGGCCGCCAGCAACCCGCACATTGACTTGATCCCGGTAATGATCGTCGACGCCCCGGACAGGCAAGCACAGGCGGCGGCATTCGTAGGGCAGAACACGCAGCGCCTCGGTATCACACCGCTCCAACTGCACCAGGCAGCAGTCTTAGCGCTGGAAGAGAACGCACTCGACGTTCAGAACGTCTGCGCTCGCGCCGGTGTCCGCGTGTTGCAGTGCCTACCCGGCTCCGGCCGCTACAAGGCCGGTGATACCATTGCGGTTCAGGCCATCAGGGGGCTGGTCACGCGGCGCACCTCAATGGGCGCACGAACCATTCTGGAAGTGCTGGCGAACGCCCACCTCGCGCCGATCACCGCCCTGCACATCAAGGCGGCTGACTACCTCATGTCGGACAAGGAGTTGTCCCAGAAGTTCGACCCAGAGGATCTAACGAAAGCAATCGGCGACCTCTACCTCACGGCGGAGGATGAAGCGCGGGTGCAAGCAAAGACCTTGCGAATTCCGGAATGGAGGGCGCTCGGGATGATCTGGTTTCGGAAGACGAAGAAGAAGCGACAGGTGATGCGCCTGGTGGCGTGAAAATCTGCGCCGCGCCGGACCGATCCAGCGCGGCGCGAAACTTGGAAGGAAATACGTTGAACGCACAGACGAAGACGAAACTGGCCGCCTGGCTGGCGGTTCAGACGAGGCCCGGCGGCGAATATCGCGCCGTCACCGAGATGCAGCGCCTGGGGATTCCGGTCTACATCCCTCAGTACCGGCACGAGTACCGGCATCATCGGACCAAGGCTTGGCTGGTGAAGAACTTCCCGCTGTTCCTCGGCTACGTCTTCACGCCGGCTCACGATGTGAAGTGGGGAGCGCTCAACAGCTGTGATGGACTGGTGCGCAACGGGGTGCTCTGCGACATCGAAGGCAAGCCCGTGCCCATCTCTGGCGAGGACATCAAGGGTATCCGCGATGCAGAAGAAAAAGGCGTCTTCGACAAGATGCGCGAACATGGCCTGCGCCTCAAGGCTGGCGAAGGTGTCACCGTGCTGGAGGGCGCGTTTGCCGGTGCGGATGCGCAGATGGTGACGGCCAAGAGCGTCAACAGCGTGCGGGTGTTACTCGACATGTTCGGAGGCAAGGTTGTTGCCTCCGGACCGGTTGCAAAGATCGCGAAAAAGGACTAAATTCCTACAACTGATTTGGCGATATGCCTGTCTGCGCGGGGCTTTCATAGTCACCAGCCGGGGCGATGAGGGGTAGATCGCCACCCCGACCCCTGACGAAGTTTTATCCAGCGGCCAGGCGGACATCTGATCCGGGGCTAATGTTCCTCCGTTAAGACGCGTTTGCCCCGGCTTTTCAACGCTAAGCCCGGCCACGCGGCCAAAGGCATTCGCTCGCTCCTGAAAAGAACCCGGCGGGCAAGTTGCGACTTGGACCGGGGAAGCGAATGCGCCGATGTTCTACTCACTCGGCCATTCGGTACGCCACTTGCCGTCGATGCCTTGGACTAGAACCTCAGCGTCGTGGCCATGCGACGCGGCTGCTTTCGCACCTCTGATCGCCGCCACGACGGCGGCAACATTCGAAACGTACGGGTATTCGTCCCCGTCGTAGCGGACCTTCCAGCGCTCACCTTCTTTGAAGACGTAGTACTTCGCATTTGCCATGTGTGGCACCCAATGCCTAATCCGATGGAGACTTAGCATGTCGACGAGATACGCGACTATTATCCCGAACGATGACGGCCAGGAGGTCGTTTCGAATATAGCGCAGATCGAGGGCGCTGCACCACAAGTGAGCTTCGGCAGGGTTGAGAAGGTCGCCGACGGCGTGCTGATTGGCATGGTGCGCGGCGGTCCTGTCAGTGCCGTGGGTGACTTCGGCTTCCCGGAAAACACCGCAAGCGCCGGTGAGCGTGCTGTTGGTGTCGCTCGCGCTGAACCGAAAGAGCCGAAGCGCGGTAGGCCGGCTAAGGGCAAGGACACCAAGCAGGCGGCCGAACCGCCCGTTGACCCGTCGACCGACAAGACCGAGACCGAGTAACAGGATGGCGCGACCGACCGATTATTCGCCGGCGATGGCAGACAAGATTTGCGAGTTGCTGGCCGATGGCAAGAGCCTCCGCAAAATCTGCCTCGCTGACGATATGCCGGATAAGGCAACGGTCTGTCGGTGGCTCGCCATCCACCAAGCGTTTCGCGACCAGTACGCGTGCGCCCGCGCGATCCAGGCGGACGAGCTCTTCGACGAGACGATCGAGATCGCCGACGACGGCTCACAAGATTATTCGACCAAGACCAATCCTGACGGGTCGACCTATGAGGCGTTCAACTCCGAGCACGTCCAGCGCTCGAAGCTTCGCGTCGACACTCGCAAATGGGCAGCGGCCAAGCTGGATCCGAAGAAGTATGGCGAGAAGCTGGACCTGAACGTCGCGGGCACGCTGAACACGGTATCGGAAGAGGCGATTGATGCTCGCATCGCTGAGCTACTCGGAAAAGCAGGAACTGGCGCAGCTCCTGGAGGAACGGGAAAGGCGGAAGGCGAGGAATAGGCTTCTCGGTTATCGGCCATATTCCAAGCAGCGCCAATTTCACGAAGCCGGCGCGACCAATCGTGAGCGGCTGTTCATGGCCGGCAACCAGTTGGGCAAGACGCTGGCCGGCGGCGCCGAATGGGCGATGCACTTGACGGGGCGATATCCTGACTGGTGGAAGGGCAAGGTCTTCGACAAGCCGGTGGCGATGTGGGCGGCCGGTCTGACCGGCGAATCCACCCGCGACACAGTGCAGAAGATGCTGATCGGCCAGGCTGAGCGGAAAGACGCTTGGGGAACCGGCATGATCCCGGGCGATGCGTTCGCTGAGACCTATCTGGCTCGCGGCATACCCAACGCGCTCGATAGCATAGTGGTCAAGCATGGCGGTGGTGGCGACGTCCAGTCCGGCCGGAGCGTCCTCGGCTTCAAGTCTTACGAGAAGGGCCGGGAGAAGTGGCAGGGTCCGACGCTGGACGGCGTGTGGTTTGATGAGGAGCCGCCGGCCGACATCTACAGCGAAGGCCTGACGCGCACGAACGCCACGGGCGGCATCACGATGATTACCTTCACGCCGTTGCTCGGTATGTCTGAGGTGGTGCTGATGTTCCTCACGTCTGATGAGGTCAATGGGTTACTGAAGAAGGACGGTCAAAGGGATGCAGCCGTTCAAGCTTAACGGTAACCTGCATGTATTGCCGCCCAGCTTCGTCGCAGATCTTGAAGGAAAATTCGCGACCAGCTTCGTCCAATTTGGTCTCATTCATCAATCTTACCAGCGCCCTCATGCCTTGTTCGCGCACATCGTGCACGTCGATAGGGTCGCCAGGAGGCGAATCGGTCTCGCTATCTCCAATGTCGAAAAAGTATCGAGCCATGGCAGTCTAATTCCCCGGGGCGAAGAAAGTTCAAAATGAGCCGCCACGTCACTTTCATGACCATCGACGATGCGGAGCACTACACCGCTGAGCAGCGTGCCGAAATCATCGCCGCCTATCCCGAGCATGAGCGTGAAGCCAGAGCGAAGGGCATCCCGGTACTTGGCTCTGGCCGCATCTTCCCGGTTGCTGAAGAGCTTGTCGCTTGCGAGCCGTTCCGCCTACCTCGCTTCTGGCCGCGCCTCGGTGCTCTGGATTTCGGATGGGATCACCCTTCAGCTGCGGTCGAATTGGCATGGGATACTGAAGCCGACGTGATCTATGTCACGAAAGCGCATCGAGCATCGCAACAGACACCAGCAATGCAGGCGATCACGCTGAAGCCGTGGGGCGCATGGCTTCCCTGGTCATGGCCGAAAGACGGGCGGCGGGACACACTGGAAGGTGCGGGCGTAGCGCTCGCTAAGCAATACAGCGAAGCCGGCCTGAACATGCTGCCGACCTGGGCCCAATACCCTGACAAGTCCGTCTCGGTCGAGGCCGGTCTGATGGACATGCTCGACAGGATGCAGTCGGGCCGGTTGCGGGTCTTCAACACCTTGCTCGACTGGTTCGAGGAATTCCGCCTGTACCACCGCAAGGATGGTGAAGTCGTCAAGCTGCGGGACGATCTGATGTCGGCGACACGCTACGGCGTCATGATGATCCGGGAATCTCTAGTCGATCCTGCCGAGTTCCGCGCCGCTCGGCGCAGCAATGGGCAGTCCGATCCATTGGCGGCATACCGGAACTGAAACTCGTCATGGTTCCAAGAGGTATTCATGAGCGCTCGCGTCCAACGCTTCAATCCTGAGACCGGCAACTATGTGCTGATCGATGTCGCCAGCGGTATGGTGCTTCAAGAGCGTCCTGCTTTGCGTGAGCCAGGCAAGCCGAAGGGCTCTCCCTTCGATGGCGTCGACGAGATCGAGCCGATGGAACGGACACGGCTGTCGGCCCGCCACAGCGACCCTCTAGGCGATTACCGATAGAGCAGATCGGTTTCGGCCTCGATCCCGGCTCTACTCCGCACGACAAGGACTACTCGCGCGCCGTATTTGTCTGAAGTTTGTGGCTTGAAGTAGCGCTTGGTCACTTCATAAACCGTATGGTTGCTCGCGACTGCGCGTTCAGCCCCGACCGGTATGCCAGGATCTACAATGAAGTCACCTATGACGGGGATTGTATTTGCCAACTCCGGCAAGTCATATCCTTCCCGGTTGTATTCAAGCCCACGTTCGGTCTCGTGATAAATCACGACATACGGTTCTGAAATATTGCTCATAACGTTCTCCAAGCGGATGTTGGACGGTTAGCTGATCATCAGGAAATCTAAAATGCAACTCACTCACGGCGTAAATTCTCCAGGGATGCTGTGACGGTCCGCATTATCGGCGGCACCATCCGCGACCTGAGTTACATCGCCGCGAACCTTCGGCCGGAAGACAGGGCAGAGATCGATTGCCAGCTTGACGGCTGGTCGCCGGCAACACTGGCGCTGCACGCCATGCAGGGGCCGGCCTATGTGGTCGAACTCGATGGAAATCCTGAAGCAGCCTTCGGCGCTGCTGAACTACGCTCCGGTCTCTGGATCGCCTGGTCATGGGGCACTCGGCGCATGAAGCGCTGCGTCCCTCGGATCACGACATTCTTCTGGGAAGTGCTCGGCCCGGACGTCGCTGCAAAGGGCGCCTGGCGGGTCGAGGCTCGGGCTTTGGCATCGAATGACCTGGCCCTGCGCTGGCTCACTCGCCTCGGCGCCACGGAACGCTGCCGCCTGCCGGCATACGGCAAGAACGGTGAAGACTTCATTTTATTCGATTGGACGCGGGAGACTTGGAACCATGTGCCTATTTCAGAAGCCGCCGGAGCTGAAGCCGCTGCCGCCACCGCCGACGGTAAACGACAAGGATGTCAAGGCGCGTGAGGATGCGGCCCGTGCTGCGCTCAACCAGCAACAGGGCACAGCTGGCACGGTGAAGACCGACTTGGCGCCTGCCGATATCGTCGGACAGAAGCGCGTGCTGTTGGGCGTCTGACCATGGGCGCGATGAAACGCACATTCCGTGATCGTGCTGGCCGCGCCTGGGCAATCTGGCGTCGCATTGCCCATCGCCTCAAGCGGAAGACCTGAATGAGCGATTCCCGCGCCAACGATATCCTGTCCCGCCAGTCGGACCTTGAAACTGAGCGTTCGGCTTACGAAGCCGTGTGGGAGCAAGTCGCGGAATTCTGCGACCCTGACGCCCCTGATGTCTGGCGCGGCCGGCGCACGTCCGTGACGGGGCGTGACAGCCAGGCAGAACGTCAAGAGCGTCGCGGCTCGCGGGTGTATGCCAACACGATCAACAGCGCCGCCAATCGTCTCGCTGCCGGGCTGGAGAGCCTGATCATTCCCCAGTCGGAAAAATGGCATGGCCTATCGACGGCGGCGATGAATGATGAGGAGACCGACGAAGAGAAGGAATGGGCGGAGGATCTGCGCGACTTCCTGTTCTCGCTGCGCTACTCGGCGAATTCGAACTTCGTGCCGGCCACTCAAGCCTGCCTACGCAATGTGGTTCGCTACGGACCGGCGTATCTCTATGCTGAGGAAGGCTTTGGCTCGACACTGATCCGCTATGCCTCGATCCCGGTGGTCGAGGGCTATCTGTCGCGCAACCGGTGGGGCATCGTCGACACATTCCACCGTAGGTACGAGCGGACCGCACGCCAGGCTGCGCAGCTCCTCGGCTATGAGAAGTTGCCACCCAAGATCAAGTCGCTGGTCGACGATCCGACGAAGTGCGACACGAAGATCTCGCTTATCCAGTGCATCCAGCCTCGTGACGAGCGCAAGATGTACAATCTCGCCGGTCGATACGACTATCTCGATACGGCCTTTGTCTCCTACCACCTGGTCGAAGAAGAACAGGCGATCGTGAAGGAAAGCGGGTTCCGGACATTCCCGATTTCGACCTTCAGCTGGCGCCGATACGAAAGCGATCCCTACGGCATCTCGCCGACGATCGAGGCACTGGTGACGGTGAAGGAAGAGAACGCCGTGCGCCGCTCTGGCCTTCGGGCGCTGCAGCAGATCACTGATCCGCCGACGGCTTCGGCTGCGCGCCTGGATTACATTCCAGTGCTCAATCCAGGTCAGAATTACGAGGGGATGATCGACAACAACGGTCGGCCGCAGATCGTGCCGATCAACACCGGCGCCAATCCGACGTTTGCCTTCGACTATGCGAAGACGCGGGCCGACGAAGTGCGGGACATGATGTTCGTGAACCTGTTTCAGGTGCTCGTTCAAAACCCGCAGATGACGGCTACTGAAGCGCTGATCCGCAACGAAGAGAAGGCATCACTGCTCGGTCCCTCGGGCTCGATCATTCAGGCCGGCTTTGCGACGAACCTCGATCGCGAACTCGGCATCCTCGAAGACAAGGGCCTATACGATCAGGACAGCCGCTTCCTGCCGCCCGAGAGCCTGGCCGGCAAGCAAGTCCGCCCGACCTTCACCAGCCCGCTCGACGTGCTGCGCCGCTCGGCTGAGGCCAAGGACACGATGCAAGTGCTCCAAGCGGCTGCACAGGTTGCCCAGTTCGATCCAAGCGTGATGGACACGATCGATGGCGAGGAAGCAATCCGCGTCATCCACAGCGCCGGCCGGAGCCCGCAGCGCATCTTCCGCAAACAGGAGGATGTCGAGGCGATGCGGGATGCCCGCGCCAAGGCTGCACAAGCGCAGAAGGGCATGGCGGGCATTGCTGCCGCTGCAAGCGTCGCGAAGGACACCATTCCGGCTGCGGTGCAGGCTCAGGATAGTGGCCTCTTGGACAAACTCCAGCAGATGATGCCGCAAGGCGGCCAGGGTGCACAGCAGTGAAGGAGAAGCAGTTCGCGCACTCCAAGCAAGTCGGCGGGCCTGCCAAAGCACAGGACGCGCTGACGAAGGCCTACCTCCGAGTCTTCTCTGGACAGGACGGTGAGATGGTGCTGGCCGATCTGGTGGCGACGGTCGGCTACTATCGCCGGCCGTCCTATGGCCAGTGGATGGCAGACACCAAGTCTCCGCACGGTTTCGAGCTCCACAGCGCTCTCTCGAATGCTCGGGCCGAAGTGGTTCAGCACATCATGCGGTTCCTGACGCTGACCGATGAGCAATTGATAGCTCTCGAAAGAGCGGCGCGCCTGGAGGCGTAGCGAGTTTGCCCGCGGCGGGTCCAGCCGATCAATCCCTCCCCAGAACGAAGGATCATCATCATGCCACGTGGACTTCCGCGTACCCTTTCGCGCGCCGCTGCTCGATCGGCTGGCCTTGCTCCTCCGGTTGCCGGCCTAAAGGCTGTCACCACGGGTGACGGCGGCGGCTTCAAGACGGTGTTCACCTTCAATGCCATGCAGGTGCCGGTGACCGATGCGCTGGCCTATGCCTCGCAGAAGATCTTCGATTTCCTCGATGGGAAGATCAGGATCAAGGGCGGTACCGCCAAGATGCAGTTTGCCGTGCTCGGTGTCCGGGCATCGACCATCAACGACAACGCCGCGCTGACATGGGGCCTTGGCACCGCTGCCGCGTCTGCCGCGACGCTGGCGACCACCATGCAGAACGTCGTCGCGGTGACCTCGCGCACGCTCGACGGCGCCGCCGCTGCACTCTCCACGGCATCGGCCGCCGATGTTGTCGCCGCTGCTACCTTCGACGGCACTTCAACGCCGGTCGATCTCTACCTCAACCTGTCGTTTGCCACCGGCACCGACATCGATGCGGACGGCGTGCTGGCGATCACCGGCACGATCACGCTGCTCTGGGAGAACTGGGGCGACAACGTTTGATGATCCCTGCGGCTGGGTGAGCCGTTCTATCGAAGGAACATCTTATGACAGATCAGGCGGAAGCCGGGTCCGTGGTGGTCGATCCACCGGCGGGCAACCTGGAGAAGCCAGCGGCGACGGTGGAAAACGGGTCCACCTCCGAAGCCGGCAAAAGTTGGTTTGACGGTCTTTCCGAAGGCAACCGCAAACTCGCTGAGACAAAGGGCTGGACCAAGCCGGAAGGCGGCATCGAGAAGGTGCTGTCMTCCTATGCGGAACTCGAGAAATTGCAGGGCGAAAGCCTTCGGGTTCCCGCAGCCGACGCAGCGCCGGAGGAGTGGGAGAAATTCAACTCCAAACTTCCCGAGACGATGCGGCCGGTGACATCGCCTGACAAGCTGGAATTCAAGCGCCCGGAAGGACTCCCTGAAAACGTCCCCTATTCGGATGAACTCGCCACGGCAGCCAAGCAATGGGCTGTCGAGGCGGGCGCTACTCCGAAGGTGGCGCAGGCCTATCACGATAAGTATGTGGGCTATGTGGCCGAACAGGCGAAGGCGGCGCAGGCTGCTCTCGTCAAGTCGGTCGAGGACACCCACACCGAACTCGTGAAGGACTGGGGTCCGGTTGACAGCGACGGCTTCAAACAGAAGCTCGAAGTGTCCAACCGCGCACTGAAGAAGCTTGGCCTGGTCAACGCCTATAAGGCGAAGGGTATCCTTCTGCCTGACGGCACTCTGACCGATCCGCAGATCGCGCGGGCTTTCCATGCGGTCGGCGAGGCGATGTTCAAGGAAGACACGATCGAAGGCGGCGGCGTCAACATGGGTGAAAACCCGTTCAAGCGCAACGCGGCCGGCGAACGCAATCTGACGGCAATCTCAGCCCTCGTCAAAAGCGACCCCGATCGCGCGAAGCGGCTTGCCCGCGAGGCCGGTGAAAACCCGGATCTCTGGGTGTCCAGCCATCCCCTTTGACGGGGACCGACACCGCTCCGCATTGCTTGAAGGAATGAAATAAAATGGCAGACGCATATACCCGCATTGCGGATTCGATCGTCCCGTCCGTCTATGCGCAGTACTCATTCGAGGAACACGTGCAGTCCCTCGAAATCTACCAGGCCGGCATCCTCTTCAACGATCCCGCGATCAGCGCCAAGCTGAGCCTCGGCGGTCGCTCCGTCGACATGCCCGGCTGGAAGGATCTCGGGAACGATCCGTCGGAACCCGTCAACGACGATCCGACCGACAGCATCGAGATGAAGAAGATCGGTTCGCGGCGTGAAGTCGCGGCCCGCAACGTGCGTGCCCAGGCATGGGGTATTCCGGATCTGACCAGCATCCTCGCCGGCTCCGATCCGCAAAAGATCATCGTGCAGCGCCAGACCGAATATTGGCAGCGCGCCAACAAGGCCACGTTGATCAACATCCTCAAGGGTGTGATCGCCGACAACGTTGCCAATGATGGCGGCGACATGGTGCGCACGACTGGCGCGTCCATCGTCGACACCGACATCATCGAGGCCGCCTACCTCCAGGGCGACCGCGCGGACAAGTTCAAGTCCATCTGGATGCATTCGAAGCAGATGAAGGCTCTCAAGCTGGCTGATCTGATCGACTTTATCCCGTCCTCGCAGCAGGGCGGCTCGCTGATCCCGTATTACATGGGCTATCGGTGCGTCGTGGACGATGACATCCCCGTGGCGACGAACGTGTACACCGCGTTCCTGTTCAAGGACAAAGCGATCATGTGGAACGAACTTCCGGTCAACACAGAAGGCGGCCCGCTCGAATTCGATCGCAAGCCCCGTCAGGGTCACGGCGGCGGCGTTACCGAGATGGTCGGCCGCCGTCACTTCGTCCCGCACGTCCCCGGCACGCGGTTCCTTGACGCGTCCACTGCCGGCGAGTTTGCAACGGATGCCGAGTTGGCACTGGCGGCGAACTGGGACCGCACGGCGTCGAGCGTCAAGAACATGACGTTCATCGCGTTGAAGACGACCGAGGCTTAACCTCCTGCAATGCAATTGGGCGAGGCGTCTCTGGGGCGTCCTCGCCCAAATTTTCTATTGGCAACTCCCAGACGCCCACGGGGTTGAACCGCTTTCCGCTGAGGAACTCGGGGCGTAACCCGTCTCCCCGCCGCGCGGCGAGGTTGTGGAACTGCAGTAACGACATGACCATGGCGGTTCTCCTGCACCAAGACACAAAGCGGCAACTTCGCTGGGCGCCAACCGTTTCATGCAATTTGCGAAATTTTCCGAGGGTCACATGAGAAAACGCAAGCCAGCCGAAACCCGCAAGGAAGCGGTCCGTCGCCAGTTCCGTGAGCACGCCATGCGGCTCGTGCCCAACCCGGCGGTGCAGGTTTTCGACTCTCATGGCCGTCCGCGTCGTGAGCCACGCTATGTGACGATCACTGCGACTAAGGCCTGACGCGATGCCGACGACGCCGCTCGATGTCGCCAACATGGCTCTTGCCGTTCTCGATGAAGCCCCGATCGACAGCCTCGATCAGGACGTTAAGGCGGCGCGCCTCCTGAACCTGCATTTCGACCTGACGTGTGAGGCCGAACTGACCAAATATGCCTGGGTGTTCGCGGTCCTGCGCGCATCGGTAATCGGTAGCGATACCGGTTCCGGCGATTGTACGTTTAACTGGGCCTATGAGCTTCCCGCCGACTGCCTCCGGCCGCTGCCCTTGACCCACAATGGCGAGCCGGACGGGGTGCCGATCTCCTGGCGCCAAGAAGCCGATATCATCTATTCCGATCAGTCGAGCCCGCGCGTGATCCGCTACATCGCGAACCTGACCGATCCGAACGACTGGGATGCGCTATTCACGGAAGTCGTCGTTGCCGCTCTAGCGATCAAGGTTGCTCATCCTCTGACGCATAAGTCCGGAATGATCGACATCGCTCGCGGCGCCTACGACAGGGCGCTGGATGCGGCTTTTAACGCCCACGCCATCCAACGCGGCGGACGGTTCTCTACGACGTCCTGGGCTCAAGCCCGGGGCGACTGGAGGGCTCCGCGCTGATGGCGACGCTCTACCCGATCCAAGACACCTTTGTGCGCGGGGAAGTGTCGCCGCGCCTGCATGCCCGTGCCTCGCTCGATCTCTACCGCGCCGCGTTGTCGACGTGCCTCAACTTCGTGACCTTGCCGCATGGTGGCATCCGCAAGCGCGGCGGCACCTATTTCTGCGCTGAGGTGAAGACGTCCGCAAAGAAGACGCGCGGGGTGCCGTTCATCTTCTCTTCCGAGCAGGCCTATATGCTCGAATTCGGGGACCAGTATATTCGCGTTTATGCCTACGGCGCATATGTTGGGGTAGAGGTGGCGAGCCCGTACCTCGAAGCTGATCTGTTCGAGCTTGCCTACGTCCAGTCGGCCGATCAGATGTGGATCACCCACAAGGACTATCCGCCAAAGGTGCTGACGCGCACCGCTCACACCAGTTGGTCGCTGGCAGACTTCACATTTCTTGACGGTCCCTACGACCCAATCAATACGACGCCGACGACGCTGACGCCGGCAAGTACCGGCCATGCCATCCCTCCGATGACATCCGCTACGGCCCCGAGCGGCACTGTTACAGATGATGGTACAGGCATCAGCTCGTGGAGGGCATTCGATCGCAATATAGCCCAGGAAGTCGTGCTCACAAGCTCCGCCAATGGCTTCGTCCAGTATCAGTTTCCTGCGGGACAAGGCAGGGCTGTGAATGCTTATTGGATCGCGGCCTCAAACAACGTCGCAGCAACAGCCGATACGCCCACGCAGTGGACGCTATTGGGGTCAAACGACGGCGTAAACTATGTCGCCCTGGATGGCCGAGCAGGGGAAACCGGTTGGTCCGGCTCGGAAGTGCGCTTCTATGAGTTCCAGAACAGCACCACATACGAATATTACAAGCTGGCGGTTTCGGGGGGCGGTGGTGTCGACGCCTTAAACAGTAGCATTTCAGAGATAGCATTGGCGGAGAACGGCGACCTGATGACGCCGTTCGATCTGACCGCCTCATCGACGGCAGGCATCAATAACGGCGCCGGGTTTCAAACTTCAGATGTTGGTCGGTCCATCCGGCTTCTCGGAAGTGAGAATGTCTGGCGCTGGGCCAGGATTACCAGTCGGACCAGCGCCACGGTGGTCAAGATCAGACTTTACGGTCATGCGCTGCCAGATAAGTCGTCGATTACCCGCTGGCGTCTCGGCACGTTCGTGCCCGGCAAGTATGTCGAAAGCGGTTCGCTCTATGAGGAACGCCTGGCCTTCAGCCGCCGCTTCTCCGTTTATGCGTCGAAAACCGGCGATTTCGACAACTTTGCGCTGGGTGAGAAGGACGACGACGCGCTGGAGTTCGTCCAGGCCGGCGGCGGCCAGGCAAACAACATCCAATGGATTGCGGAATCGGATGGTGCCTTGATGATCGGCACCTCCGGCGGTATCCGCGCTCTGTCCGGCTCCGGCATTGACGAAGCGCTGACGCCGTCCTCGTTCAAGAACAGGCGCTCGCGGACCTTCGGCTGTGCGAAAATCAGACCGGTGGATGCCGGGCAATCGTTCATCTATGTGACGCGCAGCCGCAAGGCGATTGCCGAACTGACCCAGGTTTCAACGAACAAATTCAGTTCGGACGACATCGGACAGGTCTCGGAGCACCTTCCCAAAAAAGGGGTAGTCGAACTCGCCTACCAGACGGACCCCGATCCCGTAATCTGGTTCCCGGTCGATACCGGCGAAATCTGCGGATACACCCATCAGCCGTCGCAAGACGTGCGCGGGATGCATCGCCACCAGCTGGGCGGCATCTTCACCGGTTCGGGCTGGGCTCAAGTCGAAAGCGCGTGCGTCACTCCCGGCCAAGACGGCGTTGATGACATCTGGCTCATCGTGAAGCGCGTGATCGGTGGCGTGACTAAGCGCTACATCGAGATCATGCAGGCGCCGTTCGAATATCAGAACCTCGCCGATGCTTTCGCCGTCGACTGCGGTCTGACCTATTCCGGCGCTGCTGTTGGCACGGTATCCGGGCTTGCTCATCTCAACGGTCAACTGGTCGACGTGCTGGCCAGCGGCAAGGTCTACACCGGCCTGACTGTCAGCGGTGGACAGGTGACACTGCCGGGCGGCGCGACCGCCGCTAAATGGCAAGTCGGCCTACCTTTCACTGCTGAGGCCGACACCTTGGAGCTCGACGTTGGCGGCAAGGACGGCTCGATCATCGGCCGCCGAAAAAAGGTGGCGCGGGTGATCATGTCGCTGCTGGAGACCGATACAACCGGCCTTTCCGTCCAGTCCTTCCGGCGCGGCAAGTGGGAAGACGTGCGCCTGCCTTCGATCGTGGCGCCCGACGGCAGGGCAACGTTGTTCTCCGGCAATGTCGAAGTCCCGATCGACGACAGTTGGGAAGGGCAAGGCCGTGTGAGGATCCGTCATACCAACCCGACGCCGTGCACGATCCGCTCGTTCACCCCCGCCTTTGACGCTGAACCGTAGGTTTCTCGATGTGCACCATTGCTCTTATCGGCCTCGGCCTGTCGGTCGGCGGCGCGCTGGTCGAGGGCCAGCAGCAGAAGCAGATGGCCGATATGCAGGCCAAAGCCTATGAGCAACAGGCGCAGGCCGACGCTCAAGCCTCAGCGTTCGAAGCCTCCCAGGAAAAGCACAAGCAGGACTTGCTGAAATCGCAGGCGGTGGCCGCTGCCGGAGCATCCGGCGTCTCATTGGCCGGCTCGCCCACGGAAGTCCTCGCCGCCAATGCGCGCCAAAACCAACTGGACCTGAAGGCGATCCAATTCAATTCGCAGCTTCGGCAGAACAACCTCAACACCCAGGCGGGCATCTCGCGGTTCAGCGGCAAGCAGGCCGTGACGTCTTCCATCTTCAAGGCCGGCGGCAATCTGGTTTCAGGCATCCAGAAAATCCAGATGGCTCAATCCCCATTCGCGGCGTGATCTATGGCAACCATTCCTCTTCAGATCGCTGAACGTCGCCTCGATCCCGGCAACGTCGTTCAATATCCGGGTGGCGGCGAGACTGGCCGTGCACTGCAGGATGTAGGCAGCGAGTTTACTGCCGTTGCCGATCGCATTCAGCAGCGCCAGGACGAGATGGACCGCTTCAAGCGGATTACCATCGAAAATGCCATGGACGCGGATACCGCCAACCAGGCGGCCGAAGCTGCTCGGAACGGATCGGCCGACGGCTCGGGCCTTCACGACACAATCGTCGGCCAAATCGACCCGGCAACCGGCAAAATCGCCAAGCCGGGGCTGTTCGATTCCATCGCTGACCAGTATCGCGCGCAAATCCCGCAGAGCCAGCGTGGCTATTTTGACGCGACGCTGCCGGCGAAGCGGTTGCAACTTTCGGGAAGCGCGGCTGCGGCGCAGTTCGAGCAAGAGCAGAAATACGCCACTCTCGAGACCACGAAAATTCAGGATCGGCTGCTTGGCTCCATCCTGCAGATGGACCCGAACGACAGCGCCTCCTATGACGCGTACAAAGAGGAAGGCCGCAAAGCCATTCTTGCCAGCCCGCTGAGCCCGCTGGCGAAGCAGGCGACACTGGACGGCTGGGAACAGGCCACGCCGAAAGCGCTCGCGCAGGCGATAAGCGCTCGCGATCCGGGTCAGTTGCGCCGGCTGTTCGGCATGGCCCCGCCGGCTTCCGAGGGTGTGTCTGCGAACATCGTTGCGACAGATGTCATCCCCCCGGAAGGCGCCGCGCTGCTCAACACCATCGCCGGCACGGAAAGTGAAGGCGCCTACGATGTGATCAACGGCGGGGAAAAGTTCGCCAGTTTTGCCGATCACCCCAAAGCCGGCCAGCATGGCGACTCGGGCATTGCCGCCGGTCGATACCAGGATCTGCCGTCGACATGGGAGCGCATCAAGAACGCGACCGGCGTGCCAGACTTCTCTGCCCGTTCGCAGGATATCGGCAACTGGTGGCTTGCGCAGAGCGATTACAAATTGAACACCGGCCGCGATCTGCTGACCGATCTGAAATCACCCGACGCCAACGTCAAGGCCGGCATTCGCCGCGTTCTGTCCAGCACATGGAAGGGCCTGAACAAAATCGGCGATGGCGATTTCGCAAGCCAAGTCAGCGGCGGCGCTGACGGCAGTCCGAGGGCGATGAAGCATACCGGCCCCGATCTGCCCATCGTCTTCGGCAACACTGCCGGCCGCGTCTCGGCGGTACCCGACATGAAAGGCGTTCATCCTGAGGTGATCGACCGCTTCAAGAGCCTCCAGAACTCCCTCGGCTTCTCGCTGCCTGTCGTGTCCGGCTTCCGTGATCCTGCCCGCAATGAGCGTGCTGGCGGGGCGAAGGCTTCGCAGCATATCGAAGGCAACGCGCTGGACCTCGATGTCCGGGGCAAATCCCAGGCTGAGCAGATCAAGATCATTCAAGAGGCGCGTGCGCAGGGCTTCGGTGGCATCGGCGTCTATGGAAACTCCATCCATATCGACACCGGTCCGCAACGGGCCTGGGGTGCCTCGCACCATTCCGACAGCCTGCCGATGTGGGCGCGCCACGCGCTCGACAATGCGCCGGTCGGCCAGGCGGTGGTGCGAACCGCAAACGCTCCGATGGACCCGCGCTTCAAGGGGATGTCGCCGGATGACATGCTATCGCTGGCCAACCAGGACGATGTCGCCTTTCGCCAGAAGCAGGCGGCCGACGTCGCGCAGGCCAAGGTCGAGTATAGCGCCTACAAGGATCATATCGAACTTGGCATTCGCACCGGAGAAATTCGCGACCCAGCGCTGATCCTGAGCAGTAGGCTGAACGAGGGCGATCAGGCGACGCTCTATGAGATGCTGAAGACGGAGAACAAGGACAACGCGGGCGTCGACGCTATTATAAGCGCAATCGGCGCAAACCAGAAGGTGGCGATCAACAGCTTCGATGGCGATCAGACCAAGATCGGCAACAAGGCGTTCGGGCAGTATGTTGCCAAGGTGGCGCCAGAAAACCAGCCTGCCGCGACCGCGACCTATGTGGCCGCAACGGGTTATATCCCTGACCAAGTGCAGGCACAGCTTCGACAGGGTGCCGCGTCGACGACCGCGCCGGCACTCGCAACCAGCCTTTCGCAAGCAGACACGCTGGAGAAGATCGCCCCCCAGTCCTTCGGCACAATTCCTGGAACAGATGTTCAGACCAAACTCACCGACTATCGCCACATGGTCAATGATCTGGGCATGACAGGTGAAGCCGCTGCGGCTGAAATCCTTCGCCGCGCTGATCCGTCGGTGAAGGTCAATCGCGAAGTGCTGAAACCCAAGGCGGAAGAGTTCGCCAAGAAGCTTGGCGTCGGGGACGTCACGAACGCATTTGATCCGGGCATATTCAGCAGCGAGCCCGGCGCGGGCTTGATGCCGGAACAATCCTCGGGGCTGCTCGCCGAATACCGGGAGATCGCGACCGAGAAATTCTATGACACCAACGGTGACGTTGGTCTGGCAAAGGCTCGCGCTATAGACGACCTCAAGAAGCGCTGGAACGTGACCAACATCACGGGCTCACCGACGCTGATGCGGATGCCGCCCGAGCTTCATTATCCGCCGATCGGCGGCAATTACGACTATCTCCGACTGGACGCCATGGCGACGGCGCAAGCCTATGCCGACCACCTCGGGCAGAAAGTCGAGAACGTCACGATCTGGCCGTCTGACAAAACCCGTGCCGACATCGAGCAGAAGCGCCCGCCTCGCTATCGCCTGTTCTACCAGTACAGCGACCATGGCCAGCCAACCTTTTCGGAAGTGTTCGCCGGTCCGTGGGGCGTCGGTGCGGACGAGATGAAAAGATACTCAAACGATGCCGGCAAGAAATCGATTCACCTCTCGGGTGTCTCGGACAAAGCCAACGACATTGAGCTTTCGGCGGAAGAACGTGCTCGCAGCATCAATGCCGATCCTGGCACCCTAGATTTCATCAAGGCGCTGAACTCCGAAGCGACTGTCGGCGCTGGTCGTGTGAAGGCCGATCTCTACAGACAGGAGAATGCAAAGCCGGTTGCGCCTGCGCCTCTCACCCCGGAGCAGCAGCGCGCCAAGGATCTTGGCACCAGCACATACGATGGAAGCCAGAAAACTGGCTTTGGGAACAACTGATGGGCATCCTGAACTATCCCGATGATCCGCCAACCGCCGCATTTGGTGCTGTCGACTATCGCCCTGACCCTGACAAGGAGATCGACCCGGACACGGCAACGATCATTGGCGCCGCTTTCCGACAGGGTAACACCGTCGCGTCCATGGCTGCGAACAAGTTGGCCGGCATCGATACGCGCACGCCGGAAAACGGTTTCGACGGAAAAGCGCGCTGGGACGAAATTCGGGGTACGTCCTACGAGAATGAGTGGTCACGTCTGGCGCCGATGCGCAATCGGATCGCCTTCAACGCGATGAAATCGCAGATCGACATGGAGCGCGAGGACAAGCGCAACCTCGATGCCGGTGGCTGGACCGCAACGGCGGCCAGCCTCGGCGCCGGCCTATTCGATCTGCCCAGCCTTATCCCTGGCGGCGAATTGGCAGCTGGTGTCAGTGTTGGAAGAGCCGCGATAGCCACCGGTGTTCGCACCGGCATCGCTGGTGCCCTCGGCGCTGGCGTCTCCGAAGTTGCACTGCAATCGACGCAGCAGACTAGGCCGCTTTCCGAAAGCGTCATGAACGTCGGTTCGGGTGCCGTGCTGAGCGCGCTGCTTGGCGGCGGTGCTGGAGCGCTGATGTCTGTTGCCGAACGCCGTGCGGCGCTTCAGACGGTCGAGCGCATTATGTCTGATCCTGGCAATCCGAATGCCTACACCGAGTTTCGGGAAGGGGTCGCCCGAGGCGTGGGTGCGCAAGCCGTAGGCGGGCCGGTCCTAGAAGACTACGACATCGGCAAGGGCGCGAAGCTCGTCGGGGCGGCGCAAGCCCAGATGGTGCCGCTTCTGCGGGCCGCTCACAGCCCGTCGGCGCCGGTCCGTGAAATCATGTCGAACATGGCAGAGACCGGCTATTACTTGGAACGCAATGCGCGTGGTGAAGGCGATATCTCGGTCGAGAGCGCAGTCAAGGAATGGGATCGCGGCGCCGTCGCAAAGGCTCTTAAGGCAACCCGAGACATCTACGACGAGGCCAGCAAATCGGGCCTGAACATGACCCGGGACGAATTCCGCAGCGCCACCGCACGCGCGATGCGGCGCAGCGACGAGGGCGAAAATGATGCCGTATCCAAAGCCGCAAGCTTCTGGCGGTCGACGCTGTTTGATCCGCTGAAGGATTATGCCGTCAAAGAGGGACGCTTGCCGCCTGATGTGAGCGTGAAGACGGCGACGTCCTATCTAACCCGAATGTGGAATGCGCCGCGGCTAACCGCTGAAGAGGCCAGGTTCAAAGAGATCGTTCGTCCCTGGATCGATGAGCAGATTTCGCAAACCCAATTCAAGAGCGAAGAGATCGGCCTCGGCAACAAGATCGTCGACAGTGACAAGGCGATGGAGGCGCACGATCGCCTTTCGAATAGGGTGCAGGGCCTAGAGGACCGCTTGGCAGAGCGCACTGGCTCGCGCCAGCGCCGCACTGACGACTTGACCCGGTTGCGCCAGGATCGGCTCGACGTGCTCAAGACACGCGCTCCGGCCGCGCTGGTGACCAGGCTGCGCGGCGCCGATGAGAATGCCGTGATGATCGATGCCGTCAGGCAGACACGCGCCGCTGAGCGGTCGGCCGGCAAACAGCAGACCTTCGCCGAACGTTCGCCGGTCCTGGCGTTCATAAAAGCAAAAGGCGGCGCTCGCGTCGGCACCAAGCTCGACAATGAGTTGCGCGCGATGGGCGTGACGCCGAAGACGCACCCTGGCATGTTCGTCAAGAAAGGCGGCATTGGTGACGTCGACAACTTCGTAAAGGCGGAAGACGACATCTTCGCCGATCTGAACGACGACGGCGCAGGCTATGTCGACCACCGCGACATCATGGAGGCGATCCGCTCGGAACTGGCCGGCAACCCGCTGCGGACTGCCAATGAGCGAGCCGCAGCCGCCGCGCTCGATGATCTCGACAAGACGGCGGCCGAATGGCTCGATCAGGTGGGCCTGCCTCCGAATGCCTCCGTGAAACAGGTTCGGGATCATATCGCCCGGGTGCAGGCGGCCGAGCGCCACACCGAAGGCCTGGACACGCGCATCTCGCGGTTTGAGCGAGAGCTTGAAGAGTTCGACCAGGCCACGGACCGCATCCTCAACGAACACGCGATCAGCAAGACTGAATTGGAAAACGCCAACGATCATCTTCAGTCGCTGGAGGATGAGATCGCAAAGTCGGTGGACCTGGCGAAGTCCTCGCCGCGCGTGCGTCTGGTGGTCGACTATGCGACGGTCAAGCGCGACATCTTCAAGGCCAAGCTCTCGGAACGCTCACTGCGGAAGCGAGTTGACGCACTTCGCCGCATGGAATCGGAAGGCCGGGCGAACGATGCGATGCTCTCGGAACTGGCGGCCAAATCGATCGACCTTGACCGTCTCCAAGCCAACATCGAAGGCCTGAGGGTCAAGGCCAACAAGCTGGAGCCGATGGTTCCGAAGGTGAAGCAGGAAATCCCCGACTTCGTCTCTGACGCTGACCGCGCCGAATACGTGAATGGGATCGTCAACGACATCCACGAGCAGCTGACCGGCCGCGCTCGGCAGGGCATGCCGTCCTACGACATGGTGATGAGTGATCGCGGCCCAATGAAGGAACGCACCTTCAACATTCCGGACCATCTGATCGAGGACTTCCTCGAACACGACATTGAGATGATCGGCCGGCGCTATGCTCGCGTCATGGCAACGGACATTGAACTGGCGCGCATGGATAAGCGCTTGGGTGGCAAAGGTGACCCGACGCTGCAATCCCAAATCGACCGCGTGCGCAACGACTATCTCCAGCAGCGTGACGCGGTGAACGCCTCAACGATCGATCAGAAGGAAAAGGCAAACGCCCTCAAGGCGCTGACGGCGCGCGAAAAGGCTGATGTCGAAGACCTGGCTGCGGTGCGCGACCTTCTGCGCGGCCAGTACAATGTCGGCGGCGCCAGCACAAATTTCGCCCGAGTGCTTCGCGTAGTGCAGGCCTTCAATTATGTGCGGTCGCTGGGCGGTGTGCTGATCGCCTCTGCGACCGACGCGGCGCGGCCGGCGATGGTGCATGGCTTCAGCCGGTATGTCTCGGAAGGCATTGCGCCGCTCTTCACCAACCTGAAGGGCATCAAGATGGCCGTTGAAGATGCAAGGACGGTCGGCGCGGTAACTGAAAGCGTGCTGCAATCGCGCTTGGCGTCAATGGCTGAGCTGGCAGACCCGTATTCCCACAACTCACCGTTCGAGCGCTTCATCGACAATATGTCGAGCACGTTTTCGAAGCTGACCCTGCTCCCGTTCTGGAACGATATGCACAAGTCGATCGGCTCGGTGCTCACGCAAAACCGCGTGCTCAAAAACGTGACGCAGGAGTATGCCACGCTCGACGCTGCCGAACGCCGGTACATGGGCTATGTGGGCATCAACGCGGATATGGCGCAGCGTGTCGCCAAGCAGTTCGAACAGTTCGGGTCGGTCGAGGGCAATGTGCACGTGCCAGGCATCGACCACTGGACGGACATCGATGCGCGTCGCGCCTTCGCAGCTGCGATCAACAAGGATGTGGACACGATCATCGTGACGAAGAGCGTCGCCGATGTGCCGCTATTCGCTCACACTCCCGCCGGCCGCGCGCTCATCCAGTTTCGATCCTTCGCTATTGCCTCGAACCAACGCGTCCTGATGCGCGGTCTTCAGGAGGGGCCTCGGTCATTCGTCCAGGGTACGCTAGCGATGATGACGCTCGGCATTGCTGCCTACTATTTCAAGAACTACGAATCCGGGCGTGAGGCGACGAACAATGTCGGCACGCTCGTTGCCGAAGGTCTCGATCGAGCCGGCGTTTTCCCGCTGGCCTTTGAGATCAACAACACCTGGGAGAAGCTTGGCGCGCCTGGCCTCTATCAAGTTGCCTCGCGGATCGGCATGGCAATCGATCCTTCAGCCGATAAGCGGGCGCCGGCATCGCGATACGCGAACCGGGATGCATTCGGCGCTCTGCTAGGCCCGTCGTTTCAGTTTGGCACCGATGCAGCGCAACTGCTCGGCATCCCCGCGCAAGCGTTGTCGTCGCTGACTGACGGCGATCCGTCTACCAACCCGGATCTGAAGAAGCAGGACATTGACCGGATTTCAAAGATGATTCCGTTCGCGACGCTGCCCTATTTTCGGTGGCTGATGGAAGGCGGATTTGGGCTTCAGGGTCAGGGCCTCGGCCTCAAGCCAATGCTGAAAGACGCAGTCGAAGCTCAATAATCGCAGTCATCGGTGACGTTCATGCCGCGATGACATTCGACGGTCGGACCGGTGGGCGACCGGAAGAAGCGTGTAACGCCCCAAACGGCTGCGAATGCGACAATCAAAATTATAGGCAACGCAATCCAGGTGTTCGCTGGATTGTCCCAAAACGATTGCTTGGGTGCTGCTGGTCGTTGCTCGGCCATTCGAGTTCTCCCCGGCTGCGCACTCAACGTCAAAACCCGATCTTTTTCAACCCTCGCCCCGGCGAGGTGCTTAATGGAGCAAGCCACATGGCCCGACCCGCAACTGCTGCCGTGCGCCTTCTGACTGGTGAGCGCGAGCCCGTGCGCCTGGCGACCACGGCCGACAAAGTCCTCTACGGCCTTCAGACGATCGACTCAGTGCTGACGGAAGTCGGCGACCGCGTGCTTGTCATGTCGCAGGCCGACGCCCGTCAGAACGGCATCTATACGGCGAGCGAGGGCCAATGGTCCCGCGCCGCCGACGCGCGCACCGCACGCACCATGCAGAAGGGGACGACCGTGCATGTGCAGGAAGGGTCAGCAAATGCCGGCAAGACCTTCGCCTTCAACACGCTCGACCCGGTGATCGGCGACACTCCTATCGTCATCAGCTTCTATATCTCGGACACTGCCGTCAACGATGCCCAGGCGGCGGCCACCGCAGCGGCGGGCAGTGCTTCAGCCGCAGCAGGGTCGGCTAGCGCAGCGTCAACCAGCGCGACGAATGCGGCCACCTCAGCAACAAACGCAGGCAATTCGGCAACAGCCGCATCGGGGTCAGCATCCGCAGCCGCCACCAGCGCGGCAAACGCCAGCGGATCGGCCACCGCAGCGGCGGGCAGTGCCACGGCAGCATCGACAGCGGCGACCAATGCAGGGAACTCAGCGACCGCTGCATCAGGCTCGGCTACGGCAGCTGCGGCCTCAGCATCTGCCATCAATCTGCCATCCCCTGCGGCCAGCACGCTGCTGGTCCGCAATGCCGTCAACTCGGCGTATGACGCAAAGCCCTTCGCGGATGTTCGAGACCTTCTCGATGTTGCTCCTTATGTGGCAGATCGCGCGGCGGCCAAAGCTCTCGACCCGACCAAAGACAGCGCATTCCGGATCGTTGGTGAAGGCGGGCGCAACGGTCCCTTTGTCTACAAGCTGACATCCTCGCTTTCGGCAGTCGATGCTGCTGGCGCTGCCGCCGATACGCAGGAAGGCATCTATTTTACCAATGGCCTTTATACGGCGATCCGCCAGGCCGGTTGGGCGCTGACTGGAGCCTATATCCGTTGGTTCGGGGCGCAAGTCGACAACTCCACAAACGACACCAACGCCATCAACGGAGCTACTGCCGTAATGAGCGCAGTCGGCGGGGGTGTGGTTCGTTTCCCCGTTGGTGTCGCTCGCGTGACGTCGTTGTCAAGCCTTCCCGCCAATGTTGGTCTGCAAGGTGCAGGGAGGTACGTCTCCAATCTCAGAACTACGTCTGCGACGGCCAATGTGGTTTCGACCGCCGGTACTGGCGTTACCATCCGAGGTCTGGGTTTTTCCTCTAGCGTAACGCGGACAGCCGGAGCCTTTTTGACTGTCAACAACGGTCAGTTTGAGCTTTCAGATTTTATCATGAATGGTCCGTTCGTGGGCTTGGCATTGGCAAGCGCTCAGCGGACTATCAGGATTTTCAACGGAGAGATCACTGACGCTGTGGCTACCACCGGCAACAGCATCACGGTCAATAACAGCGGCACTGACGTTTTGATTTCTGACCTGACCTGCACCATCAACAGTCTAGCGGCACGTCCTGCCAACCATATTCTGCTGTCCGTCGTTGGCGATTTGTCGATGACAGACGTGCAGTTATATGGCGCCGTCAACAACATGGCGATTGCACCAGGGTCTGGACAGGGCATCAGCAGCCTCAAATGCAAGAACGTCTGGTTTGATCAGCCGAGCGGCCAAGGGCTCGCCGTGCTGCCGACTGGTACAGGCTTTTTCAAGCGGTCCTCTTTCGTCGGATGCTGGTTTAGCGGTTCAACAGGCGGCTCTGGCGTGAATATGTTCCCCTCGGGAGCCTCGACAGCTATCGACGGCATCGACTTCACCGACTGTGAATTCCTCAGCAATTCCACTTCTGGATTCTTCAGCGGCGGCACGGCTGGCGTGATCTCCAACATCCAGATCATAGGCGGCCGGGTTGCAGGCAATACACAACAGGGCGTCCTTTTCGACGGCATCCTTGGGGGGCAGATCCAAAACGTGCGCATCGGCCCTGTTGGCGGCTATGGCGGAGCAAATGGCGTTGGCGTCTATCTGGCCGGCGCGGCAAACAATATCAATGTGAGCGGAAACGATCTGCGGGGCAACACCACAACTTTGACCAATACCGCGTCCGGTACGGCTAACCGCATCACTAATAATGTAGGCTACAATCCGATTGGGGCGGCTGCTGTCACTCCTGGCGCATCGCCCTATACCTACACGGCCGGCGCGTCGCCAGAAACCTTGTACATCTCAGCGAGCACTTCGATCACTGGCCTCACCCAGGGCGGCGTGTCAACGCTGCCAGTAGCGACAGCGGCAAACGCGACAGTGACCGTGCAGCTAGGGCCGAACGAGGCCGTGGTGGTCAACTACACCGGCACGCTGACGGCCAAGAAAATGGTGCATTAACCGCGCCCATCACCGGTGCCAAGTTTTCGCGACCTCGGCGCGTTCCACCGTTTTGCCAGCGCATCGATCTTCCTGGTGCGATCCTACCCAACCACATTGAAAGGAAAATTCATGGCTCTTTCCCGTGAAAAGGAACCGCTTTCCTAGACGTCAAGGATCCGGCTCAAACCAAGTCGTCGTGCCGTCGTCGCGGGCCGTCACCCTGATCCATTTGCCAATGTCAGGCTCATCACCAAACGGGATCGTTACCGGGCCCCACATCTTCGCAGCCTCAACGGCATTTTCGGCCTGAACCTCGGCACGCTTCACTGCTTTGCCGTCGCGTACCGCCTCGACGGTGAACCTTCGCATCGACCGATGCCTCCCAGCGCGATCCTGTTCCCAAATCACTTCGAATGGAAAATATCATGGCCGTTTCCCGTGAAAAGGAATCGCTTGCCCGCGTGCTTGCGCATGAGGGCGGTTATTCGAACCATCCGTCGGACCCTGGCGGCCCGACGATGAAAGGCGTTACCCAGCGCGTCTATGACGGCTATCGCAAGGGCAATGGCCTTGCACCTCGATCCGTGAAAGGGATCAGGCCCGAAGAGCTAAACGAAATCTACGACCGTCAATATTGGGACGCTGTAAAGGGCGATCTGCTCCCGGCTGGCGTCGACTACGTGGTGTTCGACGGGGCGGTGAATTCCGGCCCCGGTCGCTCGATCATGTGGCTTCAGCAGGCGTTGCGGCCTGGCTACACCGGTCCCATCGACGGCGTGCTGGGCGTGGGGAGCCTCGCCGCCCTGAAGGCCGACAAGAACAACGACGCGCTGATCGAACGGATCTGCAACGCGCGCATGGCCTTCCTGAAGCACCTCGGCACATTCTCAACGTTCGGCCGGGGCTGGTCGGCTCGCGTTGCTGAAGTCCGCTCGATTGGTCAGGCATGGGCAACCGGTCAGGTGCCGCAGGCGGCCAACTTCGTTGACGGCGGACAAGCAAAGGCTTTTGTCGAGGATGCCGACACCCCGCCATCGACTGCGCCGGCCGACGCGGCGATCGGCGCCGGCATCGGTAGTGGCGGCATCGCCGGCACGTTGCAGGATCTGCAGAACCAGCTTTCCCCGATGTCCTACGGTAGCGAATTCATCATGAAGGTTGTGTTGGTCCTAGCGGTCATCAGCGCCGTGCTGCTGCTCGGCGGTGCCGGCTACCGGTGGTACGCCAACCGCAAAGCTAAGCACCTCGCCGCGGCACTAGGGACCGCGCCGGCATGAGCTTCCTCATTAGCGTTCTTGTCGGTCGGCTTGGCGTCTCGCGCCTGGCCGGCGGCGTCATAGTCTGGGCGGTTATCGCCTTAGTCGCCTCGAGCGCGGCACTCGGGGTCTACGAATTCGTCAAGCACAAGGGCGCCGACGAGGTCCGCGCCAAGATCGAGAAGGGAAATCAGGATGCGATACGCAAGGGCATCGACGCTCGCATGTCTCTTGATGAGTGCATCGACGCTGGCGGCGTGTACGACTTCGGGCGTCAGCGGTGTGACGCCGCTACGCTCGGCCCTCGGTAACAGCCTCCCCGGCGCGCAGGGCAAGACAGTCGCCGATCAGAACAGGATCGACCGCACCGTGGCGCCAGGCTGCGCCATCAAGCTTTACACCCGGACGGAATGCGATCTGCACACCAAGGCCAGCGCCGCGCGCCGGGCCGAACTGAAATCATAGCGGGCCGAGATAATGCCGACATCAGGAACGAAAAGTCTGGAAATGATGATCGGCGGCCTGCTCCAAGCCACGCAGGACATGCAGCGCGACATCACCGAGATCCGGCGCGACATTAAGGACAGCGATGCCCGCGCCGCCCTTAGCTACGAGCAATCGGAACAGCGTGCGGCCGCCAGCCGGGCGAAGATGTACCAGAAGACGGACGAGCTCGTGGACCGGGTCACGGCCACCGAAAGCGCAGTCAGCAAGCTCAATGCCGACATGACCAGCGTCAAAGAAGTGACGGCCGAGGTGACGCGCTGGAAGCTGATGGGGCTTGGCGCCTTGGGCGTGACCGGCATGGCGGCTGCCGCCCTGGCCTCATTGGTTACTGCTTATTGGCACGACATTTGGCGCGTGCTGCGGGGCGGGTAAAGGAATTGCGATTGCCCGGCCCCGACAGTCCTGCGGTGGACATTGCTCCAATTTGTGGCACAAGAGTCATCATTTGCTAACCTGCATGCGATGTACTAGGAGAAAATGGCCTGACATTGGCCAGGGTGGGGGATTCTGTGACGGCGTTTAATGAGGTCCATGCGGTACAGTTCGCATGGTTCACCCCGGAAGATAGGGTGACTAAGGACATTGAAGCCGCGTTCCGGGCCGTTGTCGGTGTTGATCCCGACCAAATACAGAGGCAGCGCCCGCCGGCAACACCGGTTCCGATCTTAGTTGCCTCCGCAATCGTCGATGCGACGCAGTATCGGGTTCAGGCTGTTCCAGGACGGATAGACCTCTTCGTGGAGCCTGTCTCGAATGATCCCGTGCATTTTCCTTTTTTCGGAAATTTCGGGGTGATCCAAGACAGCTTGACCAAGGCAAAGCTCTTTTGTCAGTTTACGGGATCGTCTACGTTCCGCCAGTCTTTCGTGGTGAAGATTGCGAAGCGCTTGCCCGATGCGTCTGGATTTGGAAATGAGTTTCGAAAGATACTAGGTGTCGACCACGATCTGAGCGGCGTCGCCGATCTGGCGTTTCAGATGAATAAAGTTGCCCGGTTGGGTCAACATGACATCAACCGTGTCCTGCGTTGGACCTCGGAGGTTGCCCAGGTACAACAAGTCTCCTTCGCCTCAGCGTCTCAGGGCATGCCGATGGGATCTGTGGTTGGCTTGGCCCACTTTGTATCTTATGTAATAGACATAAATAGCGTTCCTGGCGGGAAATCGTTTGACGCAGGCGGTCAGATTTCTCTGCTGGAAAAGTTGGGCAGTGTTGTGCAGCGATGCGTAGAGTTCGAGACCTTGGGAGACGTCAAATGAGTGGTGTGACGCCCTTCTTCAGTGGAGGAAGTTATCCGCTTGACCTCCTCAGCAGCCATCAGTTTGCGGCCACAAGCTCTCTGCTCCTATTCGGTGCAATCGCAACCGCGGCTGCCGCGACACCGGCTGCAGCGGCTCCGCCGCCATACGACGGTCCGCGGATATTCCATTTCTCGGGAGTCACCTCGACCAACGGATATTTGACCGACCTTCTCCGTCGCGCGGCCTATGTCAACGTCCATGATGCGATTGAAGCTATGGCCGCTATTCCAGCGGAAGACGACTACCATATAGACAGAACAACAGCCGAGGGAGCTCACCACGCGCTGTCGCTGCTTTACATCATGGGGATAGTCGTGCCGAAGGTCTTTTCTCACGACTCAGAATCGGTGACGTTTAGTTGGGCTCGCGGTTCTGACCGGCAGTATATGACAGTTTCGGAAGGGGTTGCGTCGTTGCTTCGGACAAGCTCAACGAAAAGCGAGATTCTGGAGCATGCATCTCTGTATGAGCCGTCGATCGTTGGTGTTCTGAAAATGGCGGGGGAGTATGGCGGCGGAACTGAGTTTGTTAGGCAGTAATGACGTTGTCGCTAGGTGTGCCATATTCCCTCAGTTTTCCCCACAAGGGGATAGGGAGTCATTTGCATACGAGAAGTTGCTCTATTTCAGAGAACCGGCGGTAAAGACGGTCCCTAAGACATGGTTGCTTTCGGTCGGTTGGCGCGCCAAGCTCGCTGCGGAATCCGATGTGCACTCTTACGGGTGCAGAACTGCGGCGAACAGCAACCAACGCAAATCTGAAGAGGCGAAAGCTAAGGGGGAGACTTTGGTGCCCCTCAAAGACACCGTCCACTACCTTGGATATTACGAATTCTCGGTAGAGGCAGCCGCTAGCGCGGCAAATGACGTATATGACGTCTACGCTGAGCACGCACCTGAATTGGGTGAGGATGCCCACTCACATATTGTGTTCAAGGAAAAGACTGACCTTCCGAAAAATCCGCCTAAAAGTGCGCGGCGGACGGAGATCGTTGATGCGATTTGGCGTCGGTCGACCGGTCCAAAGAAACATATTTGCGAAAGCGATAAAGCTCATCGGGGCTACCTTGAAACGATTCCCCTAGATCCTGCGCCGCCTAGAGGAGAGAAAAAATAGGAACGGGTTAATAGGCCTCTCCATGCCCGCAACCAACCCCTCCGCCGCCCGTTGACCTACGCTGGTTGATCCCAGCACCACTCCAGACCCTGCCCGCTGGCTCCGGCCGGCGGGCTTTTTTGTTTCAGCTGTGGTACCCTGACGCTCGGCAATGAGACGGGGGCGTCCAATGCGACTGGTGCTGTTTGCTATCGTGGTCGGGCTTTTCATGGCATCCGGCTTTTGGCTTGCGGCCCAACTGGTGGCCGCTGGCGCACACGGCTGAACTATTTCCCCACGATCGTGAGTAGCGGCTTGTGCTTCGGGCGCTCATGCCAGATGACTTGCCGGAGGTCGCGCATGTCAACCTGTTGTCCGCAAATCGGGCAGGTGTAGAAATTATCCATCTCGTCGGCGGGCTCGCCTCCGTCCAGCTTGCCAGGGATCGGCGGCCCAAGGTCTGATAGTTTCGTCATGCCGCAGGAATTCGCCCATGGGGTCGACGTTCTGGCGCCCTGCCGCTGGCAGGTTGTTGCCGCCTTTTCAGATATCTCGCAAAAATGGACAGCTTCTGCTCGTAGCCTATGCGCACCATCGCGTTGCATCCGACGCACCTGAATCTTCCAATTGTGCGGAGCCATGAACCGAACCTGACGATCGGTTTTGAACAGGCCGGACAGTTGAATTCCATCTGCACGTCGCTCATTTCGTCGGTCAAAGCCATTTGTAGTCTCCCAACCCGGTGCCCCACCGGCCCGACTCAAGCAAGAAGGTCGGAATATGTTCCAGGGTGGGCCTTCTGGCTGGCCGGGAACGGACTTCAGTCCTACCTCGGGCTCTGCCGAGCCAAACGAAACGCCCTGGGCATTTCCAATTTCGGAACTATTTTAGCAAAAGCTTATTTAGCTGCCGGCTTGTGTGAGTTCCGTACATGCGTTTGAAGTTCGTCGCGCCGTTGATGCCGACCCTTGTTGAGCAGCCTCCAGAGGGCGACGGATGGATTCACGAAGTGAAGTTCGACGGCTACCGCTCGCAGCTGATCATCGACGAAGACGGGACGCGCATCTACACCCGCAACGGCCATGACTGGACGGCTAAATATCGCGACCTGGTGCAGGAGGCGAGGAGCCTCGGAGCGGAGAGTGCGATCGTCGATGGCGAGATTATCGTGCTCAATGAGGCAGGGTTGTCGGACTTCGGCGAGTTGCGCAAGGCGATCACGCGCCGGCAGCATGACCTCTATTTCGTCGCCTTCGACCTGCTGCACCTCAATGGCCATGATCTGCGGGACATGGCGCTCGAGGAGCGGCGCGAGATCCTGGCCAGCATGATCGAGCCTGACCGCCGGATCCAGTTCAGCGAACCGCTGCCGGGTGAGGCCAAGGCAATTTTCCATTTGCTCGACGAGGCCGGCCTTGAAGGAATGGTATCGAAGCGGCGAGACAGCAAATACCGCAGCGGCCCGTCGACGAACTGGCTGAAGGCGAAATGCTACTCGGTCGACGAATACGAATTGCTCGGCGTCGAGCGTGAGGCCGKAAAGCCCGCCATCGCCCTAATGGCAAATCGGAAGACCGGCCGCTATGTCGGCTCGGCATTCATCAATTCCAGCCAGGCGATCCGCGAGCGGCTGTGGAAGCGGGTCCAGGAGCAGGCCGGACCGGCGCCGAAGGGCATGAAGCGGCCAGCTACACAATGGGTGAAGCCGGGCATCATCGGCCGCGTGAAGCACTTGCGCGGCGAAGAGGATTTGCGACACGCTTCATTGCAGGATTTTCGTGAGGAATGAGCAAGCGAGGGAACGATTTTCTCTATCTTTGGATCTCGGACTGACTATCCGACGATCCGATCACTGACCACGTGCTGCTGATCATCGAAATGGTTGTCGATGCGAAACGGGCGGCCGAGGCCCAAGGCATTCCCGGCCAAGAGATCGATGAAGAAATTGGCACGATCTACKAATTCATCATGCAGGGGCTGCGCTGACCACCTCTGCCCTTGGGGGCCACTCGTCAAAGGCAATCAAACCCGCATGCGCGTGCACGCGCGAGGGGCCCCATGCGGTTTTAGCAGGGCCTCCCAACGAGTTGTGCATCTGTAAGTTCATCCTGCTGCGCGTCTACAAGTTTTTGGTGCCGGCTATCTGGCTGGGTCCAATCGATTCAGTTGGCTTTGAGCCATTCGTCACTTCTATGCTTCGTCGGATCATAGCGTAATGTGTCCTGCAGCCGACGCCGCGTCCCCCTGTTCCGTTCACGCACCACTGGTGATTTGCGAGTCGGAACTCCTGCCAGCGCGTATGCTCTCGCAAGTGACCCGAACCGTTGCCTAAAGGCCCTGCGGCTAGGGAGGTCCGGGGCAGCCTCTATCAGAGCGACTGTTATGTAGCCGAATTTGGCATACAGCCTCCGGATACCTTCAAGAAGTGCGATGTCCGAGTATTCATCACTCCGCTTTTCGCTCGCTCGTTCCAGCGCCGCTAAAACCGTTCCCTCCTTGGTAGTCGGAAAGCCAGCCAACCTATATGCTTCCATGATCGATCCAAATCGCTCAACAAACATGTGTGACGAGGGCAACTTACGGTCCGCGTTGATCAGCGCAATGGTTACGTATCCGAACTCGGAATGTAGTCTGCGAACACCAGCGATAAGTTCCTCATCGCTGTATTCTCGCCCCCGTCTGGGAGCGGGCCGACACTTGTAACCTACAGCTGCGTAAGCAGCTTGGAGGGTTCCAAAGCGAGATCTATATACTTCAGCGCAGGGCGTATATGGGCAATTATTGATGATCCTCTGAGTGAGCTTCTTCGTTTCCCGAAACAGCCGTTTAAGCCGCTTTAACATGTCGGCTTTCGGGTAGGTGTAATTTCGCTGGTATCCCATTTCGCGCTGCGCCTTCGCAAACCGCTTCGGATCAACAATTGGGTCCATTACCCGCGTTCTGATCCATCGGCTTGGCGGATTGCGCTTACTTGGTCCACTAAGTGGCTTACTCGTTTTATTGTAGACATAATATCCGATCATCAACTCACTTTGGAGGACAGCCCTTATACGCCTCTCGCTCCATCGAACCCCGTCTATTGAAGGAACGTCCTCAACATTCAACGTCCTTGCGATGCCCATCATGCTCCGCCTTTGATCGACAAACATTTGAAAAATCCGGCGCACCGTTCTCAACTCCTCAGGTGGACCCGGTGCAAAAACTACGCGGTCGGTGTTCAGGCCCTTCGCTTCTCCTGGCCTGAGCACAAACCGCATCTGGCCGTCGGCGCTGATCAACACGCGCCTCACTCCAAAGGGTATTGATGCACCCTGATGAAATCCAAGTTGGGCCTGCTGTATCTTCGCTCTGGCAGTTTTGACCGACAGCTCACGGCTGTATTCGCTTGCCATCACTCGCTTCAGATTTTTGACGATGGTCGAAATCATGCTGCCGTCGTTTTCAAATGGCTCGCCGCAGTACACCACTCGCACCCCTGAGGACCGACAGAGAAATTCGTAGTGAGCGGACTGATCCGCGTCCTGAAACCGTCCCCATCTGCTGACATCCAATACGAGGATCGCGGAATAGCTCCGCCGCCCGGTCACAACATCGGCGAGCAGTTGCTGGAGTCCGTCTCTGCCTTTTAGGCTCAGCCCACTCTTACCGGCGTCGGCATAGGTCTGGACGATGGCAAAGCCTCTCGCCTCGGCATATTCGAAAATGGCTGCTCGTTGGTTTTCCAGCGAATAGCGCTGGTGTTCGGTTGACATGCGAAGGTATTGCGCTGCCGGGACGCGCAGAGCAGTTGAGAGTTCGGACATCGCCGGCCCTCCTCCATACTACCTACGGTCAAGGAGAGTAACACGGGCGAATCTTCTGATTAAAGAAAACTTTCGGTATTCATTGTCTCAAGTTCATTTAGTGCACTATAGCGCACAGGATCAGGTCGCCGCCGCGCAGCTTGCCGGGATCGGCCCGGGGCGTGCGACAGGCAGTCTCAGGGCTCTCCCCGGAGTTCGTCGGGCGCTCCGCTCGATCATCCGAAGCGTGGCAACAGTCAAAGCACTGGCACCCGCCCTCAATGCCGATCCCACCAACACCCTGGACACCTCTCGTCTAGTATGGCATTTATACGCGATCGCGTATATCGCCGTTTTATACGCATTCGCGTATCGTCGGAGGACCATCATGCTTGACGCGATAGCACGCAATGAAAAGCAGATCGGCGCCATCTTGCGGCGCGCCCGCCGGAAAGCAGGGCTTACGCAAGAGGCGCTTGGAGACGTCGTACACCTCCGCCAAGCCACAATATCGCACCTAGAGGCCGGCAAACCTACAGTGCAGCTGCGTACCTTGATGGCGACGCTTTCATCCCTCGGTCTGGAAATCGTCATCCGTCAGCGCAGTAGGGGCAGCCCTGCTGAGTTCGAGGATCTGTTCTAACGAGAATGTACCGTGCCAGCGCTTAGCGAGTCATTTCTCAGACCTTGGAACATATACGCCAACCTGAAATTGTCGCGATATGAGCACGCGCGGCATCAACTTCCTTGATCAATGGATTGCCAGCAACGTCCCCGAGACGACGAAGGCGGATGTCATCTCCGTCGACGAACTCACCCACAAGCTAATCGCCGACGCTAAATGTCTAGGCATCAAGCGCGGCGAGATCGATGAAGAGGTCGACAGCCTCTATCGAACGATCCTCGACGCGATTGTGCATTATGATCCCGGCCTGCCTGAGTAACTACCGTGCAAAAAGGCCCCGGCGCAGGGTGAATCGCCGGGGCCTTAGCCATGTACGAGCTACTCAGCATGTCCGCGCTCACGATGCGCTAAACGTGCTCAAGAACCCGTAAACGCACTATGCAACCTGTGGCTGGTGGCAGGTGAGGGAAGGGCAGGAATATAGTCCTCACAGTTGCGGCGAACCCCTCAAAGCAGGAGAACGCCATTGGCCAGAACCAAACCTTCCAAGCAGTTATCGCAGGCTGAAATCGAGCGTTTCCTGGTGGCAGCGGAAGCGCTGCACAAGAGCATCGTGAAGCCGCTGATATCGCCGACCTGCGACCACTACCGGGCAACGCGTGTCTTGCATGAGGTGCTTTTGAGAACCGTCCGTGACGTGACCGGGAAGGAAGTTGAGTTCATCCGCTGGTTTGGTGGCGGTTCGGGCGCGGATCACAAGCGGCCCGGCATCCTCCGCCCGAAGGAAACCGGGCCTTGCCGGCGCTCGGAAATATGCCGGCTGCCAGCTAAGGGGCTATAGCTCTCCTCTCGTCTGAGCGAACCCTGCGAATGAAGGAAACCGCTGCAGGCATGACGCATGGCTGGAATACATCAGGTTTGGCTAAAATACGGAACGTCCAATGAATGTTACCGGAACCAAAGCGGTAACGTCAGACCTTTGCAGGAAAGGTGCAGGACCTTGGTCTTGCCGTCTCACGGTTAAGGTCTGAAGGTATTCGGAAGACATAGGGCCGCACCGCAAAGGATCAATACCAAATCTCCACGGCTGGGTACCGTCTAGATGTGCTTGCAAAGCTTATTCAAGCCGACGCGCATGCGTTGTCCGTCGGCGAAGGACCGGGCGTAAGCTTCTACCTCAAACGTGCTGACCTGCGCTTTCCCGTTGACGACGACGCGCACGAACCACTCGCCCATATTCTCGACTACTTCGACGCCATCCGGTTCGGGATCTGTTTTTTTCGCGTCAGCCATGGCTTTCGTCCCGTGGGCGAAAGCACCTGAGTTGACTTCCAAGCGCCCGTTTGCCGGATAAGGCGGGCGACAACGCCACCATGCGCCCTATCCGGCAAACCTGCCAATCACATTTGTTAAGGCCTTACCTCGGCTTCCGCTTAGCTGCCGCCTTCTTCACCGGCGCCGCCTTCCGACCAAGACCAGATGCCTTTGCCAATTCCGATCGCTGTGCTGCATAATTCGGCGCCACCATTGGGTAGTCAGCCGGCAGATTCCACTTGGTGCGGTACTCAGCCGGCGTCATACCTAGCTGCGCGATGTGCCGTTTCAGCGATTTGAATTTCTTTCCATCATCCAGGCAAATGATGAAGTCAGGCGTTACCGACCGTTTCGGATTAACCGCGGGCGCCTGAGGCTCGACCTGTGGGGGCGCCGCCTTGCCAATAGCTGTGAGCGACGTGTGGATTGATGAGATCAGATCCGCCAGGTTCGAAACTGGCACCGCATTATTGCTGACGAAGGCCGAAACAATATCGGCGGTGAGTTCGATGAGATCGATGGCGTTCTCTTTTCTGGCATGGTCTCACGGTCCTCTTCGCTGCTTTGGACATCCTCTCTATGGGGAGTGTGAACAGGGTGCAACAGAATGATCGCCCGCAGACATGGTCCAACAAGAAAAGGGTTAGATCGTCGCCTGGCACAGAAACGGCACAGAAATGTCCTGATGTTTTTGGTCTGTTCTCGCTTTGTTAGCGCCTTTTCGTCAATGAAATCTGAGAAAACACTGCATTGACATTGCAGGGGTCACAGGTTCAATCCCTGTCACGCCCACCATCCTTTCAAAGACATAGGCGATAGCTGTGCTGAGCCTTTTTGCCGGTCGCGTCGGCTGTACGCCGATAGTGACCGGATCGAGCAACCAACGTCGTTGTTTCGGGCGAACGTCCGTCACGAAACAATCGGTCAGCCGTCATCTATTCGACCGATGTGCTGGATCGAAGAGGACTCCACATTGAAACCGATCCTCGCGGATCGCTGGACATCCCAAAAGCCTGTCCAGAAAGCCCCGCTTGACTCCCGGTCGGCGGGGCTTTCCATGCGTTCAACTCGCTGAAATGAATGGCCGGCGCTAACGGCGCGGTCTAACTTTCGGCCCTGTCGAGCTTTCCGCCGGGTTTGCCGCCAATTTGGCGAATCGCCGATCTCTCAGCCTCAAGAACTTCCCTTTTTCCAGGAGCTCATCGCGGTCGCCATCATCCGCGGTCGTTCGGCCATACGTCGCAGCAATCACATAGTCGGCTTTGTTCGTTCGATAATCCTCTTTTTGCACAGACATCGTTTCCTCCCGGTCTGCGGCCTTTCCTCCCTTAGCCTGACCGAGGAATTAACTGCCGGTATGTGGCGCGAGTCCACCAATTGAGGATTGTATTAAAATGATACACACAGGAGTCCTTTGCGGCGATCCGCATAGGGAAGCCGCAAAACCGTGCTCAAACGCCTGCGACGGCGCACAGGCTCTTCATCCGCGAGATGGCCAGATCAGGATCGGCCAGCAGGCATGCCTGATCGGCAAGGCGAAAGATTTCGGCATAGTGGCGGATGCCGCGCGCCGACTGCATGCCGCCGACCATGGTGAAATGGTCCTGGTGGCCGTTCAGCCAGGCCATCAAGACGATGCCGGCCTTGTAATATTCCGTCGGCGCCTCGAAGATTTTTCGCGATAGCGGCACTGTCGGCGCCATCAGCGCGTCATAGCCGGCGCGGTCGCCCTCGGCGAGCCTTGCCAGGGCGGCGTTGGCGACCGGCGCGATGGCGTCGAAAATGCCGAGCAGCGCGTGCGAATGCCTGTTGCCGTCGCCGGCGATCAGTTCGGGGTAATTGAAGTCGTCGCCGGTGAACATCACGACGCCCTCCGGCAGCCGATTGCGCAGCGCGACCTCCTTGCCGGCATCGAGCAGAGATATCTTGATGCCCTCGACCTTGTCCGCGTGGCGTTCGATGATGGCGACCACCGTATCGAGCGCGGTCTCGAAATCACCGCTGCCCCAATAGCCCTTCAAGGCCGGATCGAACATGTCCCCCAGCCAGTGCAGGATGACCTTGCCGGAGGCCTGGCTCAGGATGCGGTCGTAGACGCGCGCATAATCGTCCGGCCCTTTGGCGACAGCCGCCAATGCGCGACTGGCCATCATGATTGCCTTGCCGCCCTGCCCTTCGATGAAAGCGAACTGCTCGTCATAGGCCGCGATCACATCGTCGAGCGTCCTGGCGGCGGCCGGCGCCAGATGGTCAGTGCCGGCGCCCGAGGCAAGATCGGCGCCTTCGACAGTACGGGCCTCGGCGATCGACCGGCGGATCAATTCCCTCGCGCTGGCCCAGTCGAAACCCATGCCGCGCTGCGACGTGTCCATCGCCTCGGCAATGCGGAAGCCGAGCCGCCACAAATGATGGCGAAACGCCATCGTCCTGTCCCAGTCGATCGCAGGTCGCGACCATGGATCGGTCATTTCGAGGGGATCGGCAACGACATGCGCGGCGGTATAGGCGATGCGCGAAAACCGTGCGCCGGCCGCCGGCTGCACCGGCTGCCCGACAAGCGCGTAACGGGCGCTGCGGCCACCTTCACCAGGCAAGACAATATCCATCGACCTCTCCCTTCGCAGCGCCTATTAAATGGAACGTTCCAATAAATCAAGAACCTTTAAGATTCTAAGCGAACATGAGCGCAAATGTTGCGTTGCAACACGGAAGGCCTTGCCGATTAGGACATGTGAGTACACACAATCGGTTTTTCTGGCTGCAAAAAAATCGCGGTTGACTCGAGATTGAACCAGTGATTAGAACGTTCCAATAAATTCGATTGAGAAAACGGGGAGGACGCATCGAGATGGCCAGCCGGGCCAAGGCCACGATATTCGACATTGCCCGCGAGGCGGGCGTGTCCAAATCGACGGTATCGCTCGTGCTCCAGGGCAGCGGGCTGATCCGGCCTGAAACCGCGATCAAGGTGCGCAAGGCGATCGAGGATGTCGGCTATGTCTACAACCGCGGCGCCGCCAACCTGCGCAAGGCCCACTCAAACGTCATCGGCATGGTCATCAACGACCTCACCAATCCGTTCTTCGCCGAACTGGCGGTCGGCATGGAACGCGTCTTCCAGTCGGCCGGCATCGTGCCCTTCATCGCCAACACGGCGGAGAATCCGGTGCGCCAGGAAGAGGTGCTGAAGTCGCTGATGGAACAGGGCGTCGCCGGTCTCATCGTGTCCCCGGCGCGCGGCACCACGCCAGGGGCGTTCCGGCGGCTGGAGTTGGCGGGCGTACCGGTGGTCTTCGCCATGCGCCGGCTGCCTGAAAGCCGCATCCCGGTGATCGCGCCTGACAATCATCGTGGCGCCTATCTTGCTGCCGCTCACCTGATCGCAAAAGGGCATCGCCGGCTCGCCTTCTTCGGCGGCACTTCGGATCTGGTGGTCTATCAGGAACGGCTGGGCGGTTTTCGCGAAGCTTGCGAGACGCTGGGCATCGCTGCCCGCGACGTGCTGGTCGTCGAGGGCGAAACCAACCGCAGAGGCGGCCTCGCCTGCCTGGAAACCGCCCTTACAATGGCTGAGCCGCCGACCGCGGCCCTCTGCTTCAACGATGCCGTCGCCTTCGGCGTGATGCTGGCATTGCGCAAGCGTCGGCTTGAGCCGGGACCGGATTTCGCCGTCGTCGGCTTCGACGACGTGGTCGAGGCCGAACACTACATGCCGGCGCTCACCAGCGTGGCGGTGGACACAGCCGGCCTCGGCGAGCGCGCCGCCCACGTCATGCTCAAGCTGATCCAGTCGCGCACCACGCGCGCCGAAGACCATATCGGCGCGGTCAATCTCGTGGTCAGGGAAAGCTGCGGTCCAGATCTCCGTACGCGAAACAGGCCTGTGGGAACGGGAGGCGCCCCGTGAGTGTCAAATGGGGGCTGATCGGCGCCAGCACGATCGCCGGGCAATTCATGATCGATGCCATCCGCGCGCAAGAGGATGGCGAGGTCGCGGCGGTGATGAGTTCCAACCCGGAACGCGCCACGGCCTATGCCAGGGAAAACGGCATTCCGCTCGCCGTGTCGGCCCTGGATGTCTTGCTGACGTCCGACATAGACGCGGTCTACATCTCCACCACCAACGAACTGCATCTCGAACAGGCGCTGGCCGCCATCGCGGCGGGAAAGCATGTGCTGTGCGAGAAGCCGCTGGCGCTGACCAGCGCCGATGCGCGCAAGATGGTCGCGGCCGCCAGGGCGGCCGGCATCGCGCTCGGCACCAACCACCATCTGCGCAATGCCGGCGCGCATCGCGCCATGCGTGACGCCATCGCGACCGGACGCATCGGCAAGCCGATCGCCGCGCGCGTTTTCCATTCCGTCTATCTGCCGGAGAATTTGCAGGGCTGGCGCATTACCCGGCCGGAAGCGGGCGGTGGTGTGGTGCTCGATATCACCGTGCACGACGCCGACACGCTGCGTTTCGTGCTCGACGACGATCCGGTCGAGGTCTCGGCCTTCACGCAAGCCGCCGGCATGGCCGGCAGCGGACTGGAAGACGGCGCCATGTGCATCTGGCGCTTCAAATCGGGCCTCATCGCCCAGTCGCATGAAGGCTTCACCACCAAGTTCGCCGGCACCGGCTTCGAGGTGCATGGCTCGGAAGGCTCGCTGATCGCCAGCAATGTGATGACCCAGAAGCCGGACGGCTCGGTGCTGTTGCGCACGGACAAGGGCGATGAGCAATTGAGCTTCGACCGCGAGAATCTCTACGTCAGGTCCGTGCGCCAATTCCACGCCGCGATCCTGGGCAACGGCCAGCCTGCCGCCACCGGCGAGGACGGCATCTGGTCGCTGGCATCAGCCGAGGCGGCATTGCAATCGGCAAGCTCCGGCAAGGCCATCAAGATCGACCCGAAACTCGGGAGCATGAAGTGAGCAAGGTCGTTTCAGCGGGACAGGCAGCCAGCCTGATCAAGGACGGCATGACGGTATCCGTGTCGTCGTCGAGCGGCCTCGGCTGTCCGGACACCGTGCTTGCCGCCATCGGCGAGCGCTTCGATGCCGAGGGCCATCCAAAAAACATCACCACGCTGCATCCGATTGCCGCCGGCGACATGTACGGCATCAAGGGCATCGATCATCTGGCCAAGCCCGGCCTCTTGAAGCGTACTTTGTGCGGCTCCTATCCGTCCGGCCCCTCCTCGTCAGAGCCGCCGCAGATCTGGAAGATGATCGGCGACAATTCGGTTGCCGCCTACAATGTGCCGTCTGGCATCCTGTTCGACATGCATCGCGAGGCCGCAGCCAAACGACCGGGCGTGCTGACCAAGGTCGGCCTCGACACCTTCGCCGACCCGCGCCACCAGGGCTGCGCCATGAACGCGGCGGCCAGCGAGCCGATCGTGTCGGTGCAGCAGTTCGACGGCGAGGAATGGCTGTATTTCCGCTCGATCGTGCCCGACATTTCGATCATCCGCGCCACCACGGCCGACGAGCGCGGCAACCTTACCTATGAGCATGAAGGCGCCTATCTCGGCGGCCTCGAACAGGCGCTCGCCGCCCGCAACAATGGCGGCATCGTCATCGCGCAGGTCAAGCGCATCGTCGAGAACGGCACGCTGAAGCCGCATGATGTGCGCGTGCCCGGCGTGCTGGTCGACCATATCGTTGTCGCGCCCGACCAGTTGCAGACGACGCTGACGCCTTACGACCCGGCGATTTCGGGCGAGATCTTCCGGCCGCTGTCGACCTTCCGCAATGCCGAGATGAACGTCCAGAAGGTGATCGCCCGGCGCGTCGCCATGGAGCTTCGTGACGGCATGGCCGTCAATATCGGCTTCGGCATCTCGGCCAACGTTCCGCGCATCCTTCTGGAAGAGGGCCAGCACGGCAAGGTCACCTGGGTGATCGAGCAGGGTGCGGTCGGCGGCGTGCCGCTGCTCGACTTCAAATTCGGCTGTGCGTCCAACGCCGAGGCGATCATGCCCTCGCCGCACCAGTTCATCTATTTCCAGGCCGGCGGCTTCGACGCCTCGCTGCTGTCTTTCCTGCAGATCGACCGCCACGGCTCGGTCAACGTGTCGAAACTGTCGGCGCGGCCGCATGTCACCGCCGGCGCCGGCGGCTTCGTCGACATCACCGCGCGGGCAAAGAAGATCGTCTTCTCCGGCTTCTTCAATGCCGGCGCCAAGCTTTCGCTGGCCGATGGCGGCATCCGCATCGACCAGGAGGGCAAGGTCAAGAAGGTGGTCAGCGAGGTCGAACACATCTCCTTCTCCGGCAAGCGCGCGGTCGCGCAGGGGCAGGACATCACCTATGTCACCGAACGCTGCGTGATGAAGCTGACGCCGGATGGGCTGATGGTCACCGAGTTGGCGCCGGGCATCGACCTCGAGCGCGATGTCTTGGCGCAGGCCGAGATGCCGCTCGGCGTCGCCAACGATCTCAAGGTGACGCCGGAAGCGCTCTATCAGGACCGGCCGATCGGCCTGTCGCTTAATGGCGGCGCCACGCTCGGAGGCGCGCATGGCTGAGCGCCTCGTCACCTTCGAAAGGGATGGCGCTATCGGCGTCGTCACGCTCCGCCGCCCGGAAAAGTTCAACGCCCTGGACATTCCGATGCTGCGTACGCTGGAAGCCGCGCTTGACGAGGCGGAAATGGCCGAGGGCGTCCGCATCGTGCTCTTGCGCGGCGAAGGCAAGGGCTTTTGCGCTGGTGGCGACGTTGAAGCCTGGGCGCAGATGAGCGCCGCCGATTTCCAGGTGCAATGGGTGCGCTACGGCCACCGCGTCTTTGACCGGCTGGCCAGGCTCCGACAACCGACCATCGCCGTGCTGTCCGGCCATGCGCTGGGCGGCGGGCTGGAGCTGGCGGTCGCCTGCGATTTCCGCGTCGCCGAGGCGCATGTTAAACTGGGCTTCCCCGAAACCTCGATCGGCGTCGTGCCCGGCTGGTCCGGCACGCAGCGCGCCGTGCGCCGCTTCGGCGCGCAGACCGTGCGGCGCATGGCGCTGGGCGGCGAGGTTTTCCTGGCAGCCGATGCACTGGCTTTGGGTATCGTCGACCGCGTCGTCGACACCGGCAGGGCGTTCGGCGAGGCCAAGGCCTGGGCCGAAAAAATCGCCGAGCGCGGTCCGCTGGCGACGGAAGCGGCCAAGCTGATGATCGCGGTCGCCGAAGGCGAGGAAAGTGCGGCCGCCACCGAAGCACTGGCGAGCGGCTTCATCGCGCTCACCGGCGACCTCAAGGCTGGCGTCGATGCCTTCAAGACCAGGCAGAAACCGGCATTTTCAAGAAGCTAGAGAAAACAATCCTGATGAACGCACCTCTCAACATCGCCATGCCCGCCGAAGCGTCAGCCGCGCCGAAAACCTATCGGCTGCTGATCGACGGCAAGCATGTCGATGCCCGCGACGGCCGCACGTTAGAGCGCAAGAGCCCTGGCCACGGCTTTACCGTTTCGCGCTATGCGCAGGCGGGCCAAGCTGAAGTGGAAGCGGCCGTGCAGGCCGCTCACAAAGCGTTCGAGACCGGGCCATGGCCGCGCATGAAAGCCTCGGAACGCGCCGCGATCCTCTTCAGAGCGGCCGACCTGATCGAGACGCGGCTGGAAGACATTGCCCGGCTCGACGCGCTGGAATCCGGCAAGCCGATCGCCCAGGCACGCGGCGAGATCGGCGGCGCCGTCGATATCTGGCGCTATGCCGCCTCGCTCGCCCGCACGCTGCATGGCGAGAGCTATGCCAATCTCGGCGACGCCATGCTGGGCGTGGTCGTTCGCGAGCCGATCGGCGTCGTCTCGATCATCACGCCATGGAATTTCCCGTTCCTGATCGTCAGCCAGAAACTGCCTTTCGCGCTCGCCGCCGGCTGCACGGCGGTGGTCAAGCCGAGCGAAATGACCTCGGCCTCGACCTTCGTTCTCGGCGACATCTTGATGGAGGCCGGCCTGCCTGCCGGCGTCGTCAACATCCTCGCCGGTCTGGGAGCCGATGTCGGCGCGCCTATGGTCAGCCATCCCCTGGTCGAGATGGTATCCTTCACCGGCTCCACGCGCGTCGGCAAGATGACCATGGCCTCCGCCGCGCAGTCGCTGAAGAAAGTCTCGATGGAACTCGGCGGCAAGAACGGCCAGATTGTCTTCCCCGATGCCGACCTCGAAGCCGCCGCCGACGCGGCGGTGTTCGGCGGCTTCTTCAACGCCGGCGAATGCTGCAATGCCGGCAGCCGGCTGATCGTGCACGAGGCGATCGCCGACGATTTTCTCGGCGCCGTCAAGGCACTCACCGCCAAAGTGAAGGTCGGCGACCCGCTCGACGATCAAACCAAGGTCGGCGCGATGATCTCGTCCGACCATCTGGCCAAGGTGACGGGTTACGTCGCGGCAGCGGCGGGCGAAGGCAGCAATGTCTTCAGCGGCGGCAAGCAATTGGCCTCCAACGCCGGCCAATATCTGGACCCCACCATCATGCGTGGCGTCACCGAGGACATGGCCATCGCACGCGAGGAAGTCTTCGGACCGGTGCTCTCCGTGCTCACTTTTGAATCGATTGAAAAGGCGTTGCACATCGCCAACAACACGCCCTATGGTCTGTCTGCGGGCGTGTGGAGCGCCAGCATCGACACGTGCATGTCGGTGGCGCGTGGGGTGCGTTCGGGGACGGTTTGGGTGAACACATTCATGGAAGGTTATCCCGAGCTGCCTTTCGGAGGCTACAAGCAGTCCGGTCTCGGACGCGAACTCGGGAAACGCGCGGTAGAGGACTATACCGAGGAAAAGACAATCCAGTTTCATCGCGGCCAGCGCACCGGATGGTGGGTCGGCTGAGTTGGGAAGAACCCGGTGGGCTTCCACCGGTCGTGTAATGCAACAAGGGAGGAAGTACATGTTGCGCAAACTGCTTATCGGAACGGCTCTTGCGACGAGCTTTGCCTTCTCGGCGCATGCCGCGGACGTCAAGGAAGTGCAGATGCTGCATTGGTGGACGTCGGGCGGTGAAGCGGCTGCCCTCAACGTGCTGAAGGGTGATCTGGCCAAGGAAGGCTATGCCTGGAAGGACGTGCCGGTGGCCGGCGGCGGCGGTGACGCAGCCATGACCGCGCTGAAGGCGATGGTCGCGGCCGGCAATTACCCGACCGCCTCGCAGATGCTCGGCTACACCGTGCTCGACTATGCCGCTGCCGGCGTGATGGGCGACCTGACCGAGACGGCGAAGAAGGAAGGCTGGGACAAGTCGGTTCCGGCGGCCCTGCAGAAGTTCTCGGTCTATGAAGGCAAGTGGGTCGCGGCTCCGGTCAACGTCCACTCGGTCAACTGGCTGTGGATCAACAAGGCCGTCATGGACAAGATCGGCGGCACCGAGCCGAAGACCTTCGACGACTTCGTCGCCCTGCTCGACAAGGCCAAGGCGGCAGGCGTGATCCCGCTCGCTCTCGGCGGCCAGAACTGGCAGGAAGCCACCATGTTCGATTCGGTCGTGCTGTCGACCGGTGGACCTGAGTTCTACAAGAAGGCCTTCAACGACCTCGACGACGCTTCGCTCAAGTCGGACACGATGAAGAAGTCGTTCGACAATTTGGCCAAGCTCGTCACCTATGTCGACCCGAACTTCTCGGGCCGCGACTGGAACCTTGCCACCGCCATGGTCATCAAGGGCGACGCCCTGGTGCAGGTCATGGGCGACTGGGCCAAGGGCGAGTTCCACGCCGCCAAGAAGACCCCGGGCACGGACTTCCTGTGCTATCGCTTCCCGGGCACCGACGGCTCCGTGATCTACAACTCCGACATGTTCGGCATGTTCAACGTTCCGGACGACCGCAAGGCCGCCCAGGTCGCGCTGGCCACCGCCACTCTGTCGAAGAGCTTCCAGTCGGCCTTCAACGTCGTCAAGGGCTCGGTTCCGGCCCGTACCGACGTTCCGGACACCGACTTCGACGCTTGCGGCAAGAAGGGCATCGCCGACCTGAAGGCGGCCAATGAAGGCGGCACGCTGTTCGGCTCGCTGGCCCAGGGCTATGGCGCGCCTCCGGCGGTCGCCAATGCCTACAAGGACGTCGTCTCGAAGTTCGTCCATGGTCAGATCAAGACCTCGGACGAAGCCGTGACCGAACTGGTCAAGGCGATCGACGACGCCAAGTAAGCGCAACACCTGAAGACGCCTTCCCCGCTTCGGCGGGGAAGGTTTCATCTCAACGATTGGCCGGCTCGACACCATGCCGACCGAAGACCCGTATGCACGGGCCGCCTTGCCGCCTGACGGCAGAGCACGGACGACCCGAAACGGGAGGAGCTCATGAGCACGGTAGCAACAAGCCAGATCAAGCTGACGCCGGAGCGGTCGCGCCCCTCTGTGCGCTCGCGCCTGCAGGACGCCTTGCCGAAGATCGTGCTGGCGCCGAGCTTCGCCATCACCATCGTCTTCGTCTACGGCTTCATCCTGTGGACCATCTATCTGTCCTTCACCAATTCCAAGACCTTCCCGTCCTATGTCATCACTGGTTCGCGCGCCTATCAGCGGCTGTGGGGCTGGACCTTCGACACCGACCCGCCATCGAGCTGGTACACGTCGATCACCAATATGGGCATTTTCGGCTTTCTCTACATCCTGATCTGCCTGGCGCTCGGCCTGTTCCTGGCCATCCTGCTCGACCAGAAGATCCGCGGCGAAGGCGTGCTGCGGCCGATCTACCTCTACCCGATGGCGCTGTCCTTCATCGTCACCGGCGTCGCCTGGAAATGGTTCCTCGACCCCGGCCTCGGCCTCGAGCAGACGCTGCATCAATGGGGCTGGACGAGCTTCCATTTCGACTGGATCAAGAACAAGGATTTCGTCATCTACACGGTGGTCATCGCCGGCGTCTGGCAGGCCTCCGGCTTCATCATGGCGATGTTCCTGGCCGGCCTGCGCGGCATTGACGGCGAGATCATGAAGGCGGCGCAGATCGACGGCGCCACCACCTTCCAGCTCTACCGCCGCATAGTTATCCCGCTGCTCAGGCCAATCTTCCTGTCGGCCTTCATTGTGCTCGCGCACCTCGCCATCAAGTCATACGATCTGGTTGTGGCGCTGACCTCCGGCGGCCCCGGCGGCTCGGCCTGGCTGCCGTCCAACTTCATGTATGAGTACACCTTCAAGCGCAACGAGATGGCCGTCGGTTCGGCCAGTGCGGTGATCATGCTGATGACCATCGTCGCCATCATCGTGCCCTACCTCTATTCGGAACTCAGGGAGAAGCCGCGATGAGCGCTGTCGCCACCCCTGCCCGCCAGGCCTCAGGCGGCATCAACACCAAGCTCGTCAACCGCGTCGTCATCTACGGGCTCCTGGCGCTGTTCGCGCTGTTCTACCTGATGCCGCTCTTCGTCATGCTGGTCACCTCGTTCAAGACCATGGACGAGATCCAGAACGGCAACATGCTGGCGCTGCCCAAGGCGCCGACCTTCGACCCGTGGCTGAAGGCCTGGGGCGAGACCTGCGTCGGCCTCACCTGCGCCGGCATCAAGGGCTATTTCTGGAACTCGATCAAGATGGTGGTTCCCGCCGTGCTGATCTCGACAATGCTCGGCGCGCTCAACGGCTACGTGCTGACCAAATGGCGTTTCCGCGGCGCGACGCTGGTCTTCGGCCTGATGCTGTTTGCCTGCTTCATTCCGTTCCAGTCGGTGCTGCTGCCGATGGCGACGATTCTCGGCAGTCTCGGACGTTTCGGCGTGTCGCTGCAGAACTCGGTCGGCACCAGCTTCGGTCTCGGCAACCCGACGGTCAATCTGGTCTTCGTCCACGTCGTCTACGGCATCGGCTTCACCACCTTGTTCTTCCGCAACTATTACGAGGCGTTCCCGAACGAGCTGATCAAGGCCGCGCAGGTCGATGGCGCCTCCTTCTTCCAGATCTTCCGCCGCATCATGCTGCCGAACTCGATGCCGATCTTCGTCGTCACCGTGATCTACCAGTTCACCAACATCTGGAACGACTTCCTGTTCGCGTCCGCCTATGCCGGCACCGGCGACGCCATGCCGATGACGGTGGCGCTCAACAACGTCGTCAACACCTCGACCGGCGTCGTCGAATACAACGTCAACATGGCGGCCGCGATGATCGCGGCTCTGCCCACCCTGATCGTCTATGTCGTCGCCGGCCGCTATTTCGTGCGCGGGCTGATGGCGGGCGCGGTCAAAGGCTGACCAATTCAGAAGGAACGACCATGGCTTTTCTGGAAATTGATGGGCTGAAGAAGCGCTTCGGGAATGTTGAGATCCTGAAGGGCATCGATGTCGAGCTCGAAAAAGGCGGCTTCCTGGTGCTGGTCGGCCCGTCCGGCTGCGGCAAGTCCACACTGCTCAACACCATCGCCGGCCTGGAGCAGATCACCGAGGGCGAAATCCGCGTCGACGGCCGCGCCATCAACGATCTGCATCCGTCCAAGCGCGACATCGCCATGGTGTTCCAGAGCTATGCGCTCTACCCGAACATGACCGTGGCCGGAAACATCTCGTTCGGCATGGAAATGCGCGGCGTCCCGGCCGACGAGCGCCAGAAGGCGATCGACAAGGTGGCGAAGGTCCTCCAGATCGGTCATCTCCTGCAGCGCAAGCCGAGCCAGCTCTCCGGCGGCCAACGCCAGCGCGTCGCCATGGGCCGGGCGCTGGTGCGCGACCCCAAGCTGTTCCTGTTCGACGAGCCGCTCTCCAACCTCGACGCCAAGCTGCGCGTCGACATGCGCATCGAGATCAAGCGCCTGCATGCCACGACAGGCACAACCATCGTCTACGTCACCCACGACCAGATCGAGGCGATGACGCTGGCGACCAAGATCGCGGTCATGCGCGACGGCGAGGTGCAGCAGTTCGGTACCCCGGCCGAGATCTACAACAACCCCACCAATTTGTTCGTCGCCGACTTCATGGGCTCGCCGGCCATGAACCTGATCCCGGCGACCATCGCCACCTCGGGCAATGCGCTGTCCGTCGTGCTGCAACGCGAGGCGCGCGAACCGATCACGCTGCCGATGGCCAATGCGCCGGCGGGTCTCTCGGCATTCCAGGGCAAACAGATCATCTTCGGCGTGCGGCCGGAAGCGCTGACCGATCCGGAGGGCGCCGAGCGCAATGCCTCCAACATCGCCACCGCCGACCTGCACATCGAGGTCGTCGAGCCTGCGGGCTCGGACACCTTTGCGGTGACCAATCTCGGCGGCAAGGGCGTGGTGGCGCGGCTGCGCGCCGACGCCAACATCCAGCCGGGCACCAGCACACCGCTCGCCTTCAACCTGACCAAGGCGGTGTTCTTCGATCCGGCGACCGAAAACCGCATCCGCTGATGTATGTCGCCCAAAAGTGGACCCGGTTTTGGGGCAACGACATGCATCAAAACAAAAACCTGAAGCGCGTCAGGACGCGATTTAGGCCATGACAAATCCGGACATCGTCATCATCGGCTCCGGCATTGGCGGCGCCACGATCGCCTCCGGTCTGGCCGGCAGCGGCGCCTCGATCCTGATGCTGGAGCGCGGCGAGCCTTTGCCGGCAACCCCGCATGCCCGCGACACACGCTCGATCTTCGTCGACGGCCACTACCGGCCAAAGGAGATGTGGCGCGAGGCCGGCGGTGCGGCTTTTAACCCCGGCAATTACTACTATGTCGGCGGCAATTCCAAATTCTACGGCGCAGTGCTGATCCGCTACCGCAAGGAAGATTTCTCCGCGATGGAGCACTTTGGCGGCGTCTCGCCGGCCTGGCCGTTTTCCTATGAAGAGTTCGAGCCCTGGTATTCCCAAGCCGAGCAGCTGTTTCGCGTGCGCGGCGCGCTGGGCGAGGACCCGACCGAACCGTTCCACTCGATCCCTTACGCCTTCAAGCCTGTACCCGACGAAGCGCCGATCGCGCGCGCCCGCGCTGAGCTCAAAGGCCTCGGCCTGCACCCGGCCTCGCTGCCGCTCGGCGTCGACATCGACACCTGGCTCAAGGAAGGCAAGACCGGCTGGGACGCCTTTCCCAACACCGGCCAGGGCAAGATGGACGCCCAGACAGCGCCGCTGGCAGCGGCGCTCAAGGACAGCAACATCCGGCTTGAGACCGGCTGCCACGTCGAGTATCTCGAGGCGGCGCCCGACGGCAAAAACATCGCCGCGATCCATTACCGGCAGAATGGCGAGGCGAAGAAAGTGTCGCCAAAACTGGTCATCCTGTCCGCCGGCGCGGTCAATTCCGCCGTCATCCTGCTCCGCTCGCCTTCGTCCGATGGCAAGGGCCTCGCCAACCGCTCAGACCAGGTCGGCCGCAATTTCATGAACCACAATTCCAGCGCCATGCTGGCCATCGACCCGCGCCGCAGGAACGATGCCGTCTACCAGAAGACGCTGATGCTGAACGACTATTATCTCACGGACGGCAAGGGCGGCAAACCGCTCGGCAATGTCCAGCTGCTCGGCAAGATCGACGGCAACATGCTCAAGGCCAATGTGAAGACGATGCCGAAATTCGCGCTGGATTACATGGCCGGACATGCCGTCGATTGGTATTTGATGTGCGAGGACCTGCCCGATCCCGAAAGCCGCATCATGGTCGACGGCAAGGACATCGTCATGCAGTGGCGGCGCTCCAACATGCAGTCGCTCGACGGGCTGACCAAGGTGATGCGCGAAAACTTCCGCGCCTGCGGCTACCCCATCGTGCTGTCGCGCCCCTTCGACAAGCGCACGCCCTCGCACCAATGCGGCACGGTGAAGATGGGCGACGATCCGGCAACCTCCCCGCTCGACCCCTTCTGCCGCGCCTTCGACCACCAAAACCTGTTCGTCGTCGATGCCAGTTTTTTGCCGAACTCGGCTGCGGTCAACCCGGCCCTGTCTATCGCCGCTCAGGCGTTGCGGGTGGCGGACCACATCCGCAAGGTGGAGCTTGCCGCATGACCCGCCCCGCGGCCATCGTCACAGGCGGCGCGCGCGGCATCGGGCTGGCCTGCGCCGAGGCGCTGGCCGATGCCGGCTTCGACATTCTGGTCGCCGACCTCGCGGAGAGGCACGACGATAGCGTCGCCTCCAATATTGCCGGGCGCGGCGCGAAGTTTGCCTACGCCCGATGCGACATCGCCGATCTCGCCAACCACGCCCCACTTGTCGATGCCGCCATGCGCGCTTTCGGCCGCATCGACTGCCTCGTCAACAATGCCGGCATCGGCGCCGTCGTGCGCGGCGACCTTCTGGAGTTGAAGCCGGAAAATTTCGACCGCGCGCTGAACACCAACCTGCGCGGCACGGTCTTCCTGAGCCAGGCCGTCGCCAAGGCGATGCTTGCGGCCCCTGGCGATCACCCAAAATCGATCATCACCATCACCTCGGTCAGCGCCGAAATGGCCTCGCCGGAACGCTCCGACTACTGCATCTCGAAGGCCGGGCTTTCCATGTGGGTGAAGAACCTGGCGCTCAGGCTCGCCTCCGAAAACATCGGCGTCTTCGAGGTCCGGCCGGGCATCATCCGCACCGACATGACGGCAGGCGTGACCGCCAAATACGATGCCTTGATCGATGGCGGACTGGTGCCGGCCAAACGCTGGGGCGAAGCGTCGGACATTGGCGCGATGGCGGCGACGCTTGCCGCCGGCAAGCTCGGCTTTTCGACCGGCTCGATCATCAATGTCGACGGCGCGCTTTCCGTGCCGCGGCTGTAAGTGGATGAGACAATGACCGACTACATCATCGTGGGCGCCGGTCCGGCCGGCTGTGTTCTGGCCAACCGGCTGAGCGAGGATCCCTCAAATTCCGTGCTGCTGCTCGAAGCCGGCGGCAAGGACTGGCATCCCTACATCCACATGCCGGCGGGATTCGCCAAGATGACCAAGGGCATAGCCTCCTGGGGCTGGTCGACCGTGCCGCAGAAAAACATGAAGGACCGCGTCTTCTGGTACACGCAGGCCAAGGTCGTCGGCGGCGGCTCCTCCATCAACGCCCAGATCTACACGCGTGGCAATGCGCGCGACTACGACGCCTGGGAGAAGGAAGAGGGGCTGACCGGCTGGGGCTATCGCGACGTGCTGCCCTATTTCAAGCGCGCCGAGAACAACCAGCGCTATGCCAACGACTTTCACGGCGACCAGGGGCCGCTCGGCGTGTCGAACCCGATCTCGCCGCTGCCGATCTGCGAGGCCTATTTCCGCGCCGGGCAGGAGATGGGCATTCCCTTTAACCCGGACTTCAACGGCGCTGCCCAGGAAGGTGTCGGCTATTACCAGCTGACGCAGAAGGATGCCCGGCGCTCTTCCGCTTCCGTCGCCTATCTCAAGCCGATCCGCGCCCGCAAGAACCTGACGGTCAAGACCGACGTGCTGGTGACCCGCATCGTCATCGAGAAGGGCCGCGCTGTCGGCGTTGAAATCGTCGACCGGCCGGGCGGCGACAAGAAGATGCTGCGTGCCGAGCGCGAGGTGATCGTCTCGTCCGGCGCCATTGGCTCGCCGAAGCTGCTGATGCAGTCGGGCATCGGCCCGGCCGATCATCTGAAGTCGGTGGGTGTGACGCCCGTGCATGACCTACCCGGCGTCGGCTCCAACATGCAGGACCATCTCGATCTGTTCGTCATCGCCGAATGCACCGGCGACCACACCTACGACAATTATGCCAAGCTGCACCGCACGGCCTGGGCCGGCCTGCAGTATCTCTTGCTGAAGAAAGGGCCGGTTGCCTCCAGCCTGTTTGAGACCGGCGGTTTCTGGTACGCCGACCCGACCGCCGCCTCGCCCGACATCCAGTTCCATCTCGGCCTGGGATCCGGCATCGAGGCCGGCGTCGAGAAGCTGAAAAACCCCGGCGTCACCTTGAACTCTGCCTTCCTGCGGCCGCGCTCGCGCGGCACGGTGCGGCTGAACAGCGCCGACCCGGCCGATCACCCGCTGATCGATCCGAACTACTGGTCCGATCCCTATGACCGCGTCATGTCGATCAAGGGGCTGCGGCTGGCGCGCGAAATCATGCGGCAGAAGGCGCTTGCCCCCTACGTGTTGCGCGAAGTGCTGCCTGGCCCATCGCTGGCGAGCGACGACGAACTCTTCGACTATGCCTGCCGGACGTCAAAGACCGATCACCATCCTGTCGGCACCTGTCGCATGGGCCATGACGACATGGCCGTGGTGACGCCGGATTTGCGGTTGCGCGGCATCGAAGGCCTGCGCGTCTGCGACGCCTCGGTAATGCCGCGCGTGCCCTCCTCCAACACCAATGCACCGACCATCATGGTCGGCGAAAAGGGTGCCGACCTGATCCTCGGCCGCGAGCCGCTGCCGCCGGCGGTGTTTTCCGGCAACCGAGCCGCTTGAAGGGAAAGAAAATGATCAGGCACTGTGTCTTCGTCAGGTTTCGTAGCGACGCCCCCGACAGCGAGCGCGCGGCGATCCATGCCGACCTCGAAGCGCTGCGGCAGGTGATCGACGGCATGGATGCCGTCCACTTCAGCGCCAATGTCAACCCGGAACCCTTCGCGCGCGGCTTTGGCCATGGCTTCACCATCGATTTCCGCGATGCCGCCGCGCGCGACGCCTATCTGGTCCATGAAGCCCATCAGCGAGCCGGCGCCCGCCTGGTCGCCGCGCTCGAAGGCGGCACGGATGGACTGATGGTCTTCGATCTCGACCTTACGAAAAAGTGACCGGCGGTTCTTCGAAAGCCGGCTGATCGCTGTTCTCTTAGCGAGCAGGGCGACATATCGTTCCTTTGGGGGCACCAAAGGAGGACGCCTTGAATCTCACTGCCGAGCAGAAGAAAACCGTTCTGGCCTCATTCCTGGGCTGGACGCTCGATGCTTTTGATTTCTTCCTTCTGACGTTCCTGCTCACCGATATTGCGAGTGAATTCCACACTGATGTCCCGGCGGTTTCGAAGGCACTGTTCCTGACCTTGGCGACGCGCTTCATCGGCGCGTTTTTCTTTGGCATGCTCGCCGACAAATATGGGCGCAAGCCCATTCTGATGCTCAACATCGTCAGCTATTCGGTGATCGGCGCGCTCGCCGCCTTCTCGCCCAATCTCGGCATTTTCCTCGCCTTGCGCGCGCTGTTCGGCATCGCCATGGGCGGCGAATGGGGCCTTGGCAGTTCGCTCGCCATGGAATCCATTCCACCGAGCGCCCGCGGCTTCGTCTCCGGCATCCTGCAATGCGGTTATCCGGCCGGTTACCTCATGGCGGCGGTGGTCTATGGCCTGCTCTACCAGCAGACGATCGGCGGCTACACGATCGGCTGGCGCGCCATGTTCCTGCTCTCCTTCGTGCCGGCGCTGATCGTGCTGTTCATCCGCTCGCATGTGCCGGAATCGCCGGCCTTCGTCGAGGCGCAGAAGTCCGTCAAGCCGAGGCTCCTGGAAACGCTGCAGAAGCACTGGGGCGTGGCGCTCTATGCCGTCGTGCTGATGATGTTCTTCAACTTCTTCAGCCACGGCACGCAGGATCTCTACCCGACCTTCCTGAAGAAGCAGCACGGCTTCGATCCACACACGGTGAGCTGGATCACCATCGTCGCCAATCTCGGCGCCATCGTCGGCGGCCTGGCCTTCGGCGCGCTGTCGGAGAAGATCGGCCGCGTCAACGCCATCACCCTCGCCTGCCTGATCGCGTTGCCGTCGATCCCGCTCTGGGCCTACTCGACCACGCCCTTCATGCTGGCCATCGGCGCCTTCGTCATGCAGGTCGCGGTCCAGGGCGCCTGGGGCGTCATCCCTGTGCACCTGAATGAACTCTCGCCCGGCTCGGTGCGGGCAACCTTACCCGGCTTCATCTATCAGGCCGGCAATCTCGCGGCGTCCTATGGCGGTCCGTATCAGGCCGGAATCGCCGAAAGCGCCGGAGGCAGCTACGGCTACGCGCTGGCGCTCTTCGCCGGCGTGGTCGCCGTCTGCATCATCGTCGTCATCCGCTTCAGTCCGGAACGGCGCGGCCAGGTGATGACCGTTCTGGGCTGAGCGCAGCCTAACCCAGCCGGAGCGCGATGACCCCGGCGACGATGCTGAGCGCGGCGGCGCCGCGCCAGCCCGTCATCTTCTCGCCGAGCGCGTAGACCGAGATCAGCATGGCGAACAGGATCGAGGTCTCGCGCAGCGACGCCACCGAGGCGATCGGCGCCTTGGTCATCGCCCACATCACGATCCAGTAGGCCGCCCCGCTGAGCACGCCGGTGAACAGCCCGGTCTTCCAGTCGCGCGCCAGCACGGGAAGCGCCTTGGGCCCGCGGACGGCGAGGCACAGCACCAGCGCGCCAAAGGCATCGCAGATGAACAGCCATGCGGCATAGCTCTGCGCCGTTGCCGCCAGCCGTGCGCCGCTGCCGTCGGACAGCGTATAGCTGGCGATGAAGACAGATGTGCCGAAGGCAAAGCCGACGGCGCGCAGGTTGAGCTTCTCCAGATGCGCGCCGCCGCGAAACGACATCACCAGCGTGCCGGCCGACAAAAGCAGGATGCCGACTATGGCAAGCGGCGCCGGCACTTCGGCGACGACGAACATGCCGCCAATCGCCGCCAGCAAGGGTGCGGTGCCGCGCGCCAGCGGATAGGTCTGGGCAAAATCGCCGGCCTGGTAGGCGCCGATCAGGAAGGTGCGGTAGCCCATATGGAAAATGACGGAGGCGATGATGTAGGGCCAGACCTCGGCCTTCGGGACCTCGACGAAAGGCAGCACCACGAGCGCGGCGGCGCCCATGCCCAATGTCATCAGCGTGATCGACAGGAAGCGGTCGAGATGGATTTTGACCAACGCGTTCCAGATCGCGTGCATGGCGGCGGCGGCAAGCACCGCGAAGAAGACGAAAAGCGTCATTGCGGGTCTATCGACCTCCCAAGCCGAGCGGCGTCTCGAGATCGATGTCGATCCGGACCGGGAAGTGATCGGATGCCACCTCGCCTATATCCGATGCGACCGACCGCACCCGCCCGGCAAACATGCCGCCGACGAAGCAGTGGTCGAGCCGGCGCTTTGCCAGCCTGCCGTCGATGATTTTCTCATGCGTGTGGAAATCACCCGCCGGTTCAATCGCCACGGCGGCGGCATCGACGAAGCCGTCGAGATAGGCGGCACCGCGATGATAGGGTGTGCTGCCGACGATGCGGCGGTATTCGGCGCTGCCCGGCTCCATGTTGAAATCGCCCATCCAGATCGCCGCAAGCGGGTTTTCCGGCTCGGTCTCGCCGCTGGTCCAGTTGCGCGAGGGCTCGTCGTCGATGCCGCTCCATGGCCCGCCTTCGGACGGCGCCCGGCGGTGTTCGGCCAGCAGATAGTCGATCTGCTCCAGCCGTTCCTCGGCGGCGATATGGGCAAGATGCAGCGACAGCACCCGCACCGGGCCGGCCTGCGTGCGGATCATGCATTCGAGGGCGGCGTTGCGCGTGTTGAGCGGCCTGAGCGTGCGGCGCATCGGCAGTGCATGGAGCCGCGACCAAACGATCGGCAGCTTCGACAGAACCATGGTACCGAACTGCCGGCGCCGGCTGATCAGGCGGCCGTCCCGCAGCTCGCTGGCATCCATGTCGAAGGCCGGGCCGTAGACCCAGTGATACCCGGGCAGCAGGCGCGACAGCAGTTCCGGCTGGTCGTCGAAATGGCTGCGCTGCCAGTGCCGCTCCACCTCCTGCAAGGCAATGATGTCGGCGCCGTCAACGATGCGCACCACGCGCGAAAGATCGTAACGGCCGTCGCTGCCGAACCCGTACTGGATGTTGTAGCTGACCAGCTTCATTGCTTATCCGGCTCACCTTCGGTGATGGCAGTAGCGGCTCGAGTGATTGAGTGCAATGTGCAGGGGAACGGCAGCGGCTTGTGCCAGAAGCCTCCCCCTGCACGACCTTCTAATCCGTCGTCAATGGCTGGAACCGGCCCGCCGGCGACGCCGCCAGTTCCGCCCAGTCGATCTCTTCCTCCAGCCGGTGATAGGCTTCATCGCCGATCGTGCCGTTGCTGCGCAATTCCTCCAGCGTATCGCGTTGGCGGTTGATGGCGTAGAGGCGCAGCCGGTCGTATTCGGTTGCCGCCTGTGCGTCCTCCGGATTTTCCGCAATCACGCGCTGCGCCTCGTACTGCTCGCGCACGACAGCCGCCGCAGCCGAGGTCTTGCGGCTCAGCACGTCGAGTGCCGCCTGCATGACGGCGACGCGCGCCTGGGCCACCTCATTGTCGACCGTTCTGTCCGGATCGAAGTCGAGTATCCGCAGCAGAGGCTTCAGCGTCATTCCCTGCAGCACCAGCGTGCCCAGAACCACCGCGAAGGCGGCAAGCACGATCGGGTCACGCCCGGGAAAGCCGGCCGGCAGGGCAATGGCCACCACCAGCGTCACCAGCCCGCGCATGCCGCACCAGCCGACCAGCACGGCGCCGCCAAATGTCGGCAAGTCCCGCTTTCTGTCTTCGCTGCCGAAACGGGCAAACCACCGGATGATCGCGACATAGCTCGCCACCCAGACAAGGCGTGCCACGATGACGACAACCAGCACCGTTGCGGCAAAGAGAAAGGCCTCGCCCTGCCCTTCGCCGGAAAGCCGGCCGACGATCGACCGTGCCTGCAGGCCCATCAGCACGAAGGCGAGCACGTTGAGAACGAACACCGCCGATTCCCAGACCGAATAGGTGCTGACGCGGCGTCTGGCCGACATCCGGCGCGGCGCCCTGCGCGCAATGGTGATGGCGTAGACGACGATGGTGATGATGGCGGAAAGGCCGAGCTTGTCGGCCAGGATCCACACGCCGAACGTGCCGGCGAACTGCACCACGGTGCTGCTTGCCGCATCCTCGATACGGGTGAGCGTCAAGAGCGAGAAGCGGCCAAGCACATAGCCGGCGATCAGGCTGCCGATCGTCGACAGCAGGATCGTCGGAATGGCGTTGCTCAGCATGATCGAGCCGACTGCCGCCGAGACCGCCAGCCGGTAGATCAACAGCGCGGTGGCATCGTTGAGCAGGCTTTCGCCCTGCAGGATGGCGGTGATGCGGTGCGGTACCTTGAACTGCCCCAGAACGGCGGACGCCGCCACCGCATCCGGCGGCGCGACGATGGCGCCGAGCGCGATTGCCGCTGCGATGGGCAGGCCGGCCATCTTCCAGCCGACGAAGGCGACGACGACAGTGGTGAAGACAACGGCGCCAAGTGCCAGCAGCAACAGCGACAGCCGGTAGCGTTTCAGGTCGCGCAGCGACGTGTCATAGGCGGCATCGAGAAGCACCGGCGCGATGAACAGCGCAAGCGCCAGTTCCGGATCGATCTCGATCATCGGCGCGCCAGGCACGAAGGCGATGCCGACCCCGGCCAGGGCCAGCAGGGACGGATAGGGTATCTCCAGCCGCCGCGACAGCGCGGTCAGCGCGACAGCCGTCAAAAGCAGGACAAGGGTGAGTTCAAAAAGGGCCATGGGCGGTTACTTCAGTAAGGCGGGGATATGCATGCAGGATGCGGTGGATTGGCCATCAAACTCAAGCCCTCTGGCCGTAGGCGACCAACAGTCTCTTGCCGTACAAGACCGGCATGATCCTCATTGGCCAATACGACTCGCCTTTCGTGCGCCGCGTCGGCATCGCACTGACCTTGTATGGCATATCCTTCGAGCACCGTCCGTGGTCCGCCTTCGGCGATGCCGATGAGATTCGGCCCTACAATCCGCTGACGCGGGTGCCGACATTGGTGCTGGACAACGGCGAGGTGCTTATCGAAAGCCATTTGATGCTCGATTATCTGGACGGTCTTGTTCCGGCTGATCACAGGATGTTCCCGGTGAGCGAACCGGCCCGCCATCAGGCGCTGAAAGTGTCGGCCTTGGCCACCGGGCTCGGCGACAAGGCGGTCAGCCTGTTTTACGAGAAACGGCTACATGAGAAGGTCTCCGATGCTTGGGCCAGCCGCTGCCGCACGCAGATCGAGACCGTGCTCGCCGTGCTGGAAACCGAACGGGCCGGCCGGTCGACACCTTACTGGTTCGGCGAGCGCATCGGTCATGCCGACATCGCGGTTGCCGCCGTGCTGCGTTTCATTGGCGAGGCGCATCCTGGCCTCGTTTCGCTGGCTGACTTCCCGGCGCTCGGCTCGCACGCCGAGCGAATGGAGGCCCTGGCGGTCTTCCAGGAGGTTTCACAGCCGTTCATCGCACCGGCTTGAGGTACCCACTTTTTTGGGACAAGCTCCGGGGTGTGCTGAGATTCAGGTCGGGCCGCAGGCCGGTATCACCTGGATATCGGCACAGCCTAGTGCAGGACCAGCATATCGTCCGATGAGAACGAAATCTCGGCCTTCTCGCCGACGGCGGGCGGCGGCGTGGCCGGGCTGTTGAACGTGTCGAGCGACACCGTGTTGCCGCCGATGCCGACGCGAACGCGGATCACCGAGCCGAGGAAATGCACTTCGGAGATCTCCCCGGACAGGCTGGAATCGCGACCGGGCTGACGGCCGAGCGAAATGGCTTCCGGCCGCAGCGCCAGCGACAGCGTGTCGCCGGACTTGGATCCGTTGAGCTTGCCCTTCAGCGAGACCTGTTCGGAATTGACCCGCACCGTGCCAGCCGCCGCGTCGGTGACGGTGCCTTCCAGCACATTCAATGTGCCGACGAAGTTGGCGACGAATTTGGTCGCCGGCCGGTTGTAGATCTCGAACGGCGTGCCGACCTGCTCGGCCTTGCCGCCATACATGACGGCGATACGGTCGGAGATCGACAGCGCCTCTTCCTGGTCGTGGGTGACGAAGATGGTGGTGATGCCGAGCTTCTTCTGAATGGACCGGATTTCTTCACGCAGCGAGACACGCACCTTGGCATCCAGCGCCGAGAGCGGCTCGTCGAGCAGAAGCAGCTTCGGCTTCGGCGCGATGGCGCGCGCCAGCGCGATACGCTGCTGCTGGCCGCCGGAAAGCTGGTAGGGATAGCGATCCGCCATCTGCGGCAGCTTGATGATGCCCAGCATCTCGGCGACACGGGCATCGATATCCGCCCGGGGCATGCCGGCGACCTTCAGGCCGAAACCGATGTTCTGCGCCACGGTCAGGTTCGGAAACAGCGCATACGCCTGGAACACCATCCCGACATTGCGCTGATTGGGCTTCAGCCTCGTAATGTCCTTGCCGCCAACGACGATCTTGCCGGCGCTCGGCTCCTCGAAGCCCGCGACCATGCGCAGCACCGTTGTCTTGCCGCAGCCGGACGGTCCGAGGAAAGAGACGAATTCACCACGTTCAACGTCGAGGTTGAAATCCTCCACCACCGTGGTGGCGCCGAAGGATTTTCGAACGTGCTGGATGGAGAGGAACGGGTCGGCCATGGTGTTGTTCTTTCGATCAGTTCGGGCGGTTCGCCGATTTCGGCGCGAAGCGAGACAGGATCTGGATCAGCGACATGCAACCCCAGGTTATGGCGAAGGCAATGATTGCAAGCGCTGCCGGTTCATAGGCGCGGTTGGCGCCGATGTTCTGCAGATACGGGCCGAAGGCCGGCCGGTTGAGCAGGCTTGCCATAGTGAATTCACCGATGACAATCGCGAAGGTCAGGAACGCACCCGACAACACCGCGATCAACACGTTGGGCAGGATAACACGGGTGACGATCGTCCCCCAGCCGGCGCCGAGAATCTGCGCCGCTTCCGTCAGCGTGCGCACGTCGATGGTGCGAAGTCCTGTATCCACCGCGCGGTACATATAGGGCAACGACAGTGTGGCATAGCCGATAACCAACAAGGCATTGGTGCCCGTGTCGGTCGCCAGGAACGGCAACGGCGAATTCGAGCCATACATTCTGATGTATCCGAAGACGATGACGATGGCCGGGATGACCAGCGGCAGCAAGGTGATGAACTCGACGATGGGGCGCAGCTGCGGCAGCCGCAGCCGGATCCAGTAGGCTGCGGGCACCACGATCAGCACGCCGAGAATGATGGTGAAAACGGCGGCAAGCACCGAATAGCCGAAGGTCGCCTGGAAGCGTGCGTCGCCCAGCACGACCTTATAGGCGTCAAAGGAGTAGACACCGCGCCGCATGCGCATGGAGAACTCCACCGTCGCGATCAGCGGAATGAAGAAATAGGCCGCGCCCAGCGCGAAGACGACCCAGGCCCAGAACCTGCCAGCCTTCATTTGAGCCACCTCTCAGAACGGGTGCGGAACCAGATGTAGAAGACATTGGCAAGACCGGTGATGACGATCATGCCGAAGGCTATGGCATAGCCGAGATGGGCATTGTGCAGCACGTCGCCACGGATCTGGGCATAGAGCAGGATCGGCACGATGTTGAGCGACGAGCCGGTCAGCGCATAGGCGGTGGCGATGGCGCCGAAGGCATTGGCGAACAACAGGATCACGGTGCCGAGGAAGCTCGGCCAAATCACCGGGATGACCACCATGCGCCAATACTGGGACATGGTCGCACCCAGCGTTGCGGCGGCCTCGCCCCACTCCTTCTTCAGCCCGTCGATGGCCGGCACGATGATGACCACCATCAGCGGAATCTGGAAGTAGACATAGGTCAGCGTCAGTCCCCAGAACGACAGGATGTTGAAGCCATGCGCGTAGATGTTGAGACCGAACAGCGTGTTCAGAATCACTGTCGCAAGGCCGAGCCGGCCGAGTGTGGCAAGGAAGGCGAAGGCCAGCGGCACGCCGGCAAAATTCGAGGCGACGCCGGAAAACGTCAGGGTCGCCGAGCGTATCCAGTCTGGCAGGCCGCCACGCACGATGGCAATGGCAATCGCCAGACCCGCAAAGGCGCCAATCAGCGATGAAGCAAGGCTGACCTTGATCGAAATCAAGTAGGCGGCAACGATCGACGGCTGCGCCAATGCAACTATGTTTTCGAGTGTGAATTCACCAGCATCGTTCTGGAATGCGCCCAGCATCAGATAGAGCGTGGGCAGGATCAGGAACATTATGGCGAAGATGAAGAAGGGCGCGACACCGAGCCACTGGGTCGGCAGCCTCATGCTGCGCGCCTCGGCGGGAGGCGCGGTCTTCCCGGAAACAGCGTGGTCGGACATTGAGATATCGGTCATGCGCCGGCTACCGTCTTCGAGAGAAAGAACCGGGCGGCCGTGAAGCCGCCCGGTGGATCTCAACTGTTACTTGACGTTGGCGCCGACAACGGCGTCCCAGTTCTTGGTGATGGCTTCCTTGGCCTTGCCCTGCTCGTCAAGCGTCGGGAACACCGCGGCCGCATAGGACTCAGCCGGCGGCAGCTTGGCCAGCACGTCCGCAGGGATCTTGCCGTTCTTGGCGAGATCGTTGAAACGGATCGGGTGGCAATAGCCCTTCAGCCAGGCGATCTGGCCTTCGTCGGAATAAAGGTATTCCAGCCAGAGCTTGGCCGCATTGGGATGCGGTGCGTAGGCACTGATCGCCTGCACGTAGACACCGGCGACGACACCGGTCTTCGGCACGACGACGTCGACGGGCGGGTTGCCCTTCAGCGTGTCGCGGCCGGCGAGCGCGTTGTAGTCCCAGGTGACCAGGATCGGGGTCTGGCCCTGGGCCAGCGTCGCGGCCTTACCGATGACCGGCACGAAATTGCCGGCGGCGTTGAGCTTCTTGAAGAAGTCGAGGCCAGCGGTGCCGGCGGCTTCACCAGCAGCCGCACCCGTCGACAAGCCAGCGGCATACACCGCCTGGATGGCCTGGTTCGAGGCGCGCGGATCACCGGCAAGAGCAACCGAGTTGGCGAATTCCGGCTTCAGGAGATCTGCCCAGTCCGTCGGCGACGTCTTCACCAGGTCCTTGTTCACCTGGAAGGAAAGCACGCCGTAGTAGTCGCCCGTCCAGAAGCCGTCTGCATCCTTGGCGCTGTCGGGGATCGAGTCCCAGGTCGATACCTTGTAGGCCTGGATCAGACCGTCCTTCTTGGCGGACGGACCGAAGGACAGGCCGACGTCGATAACGTCGGGCGCCTGCGGGCCCTTGTTGTCCTTGTTGGCCTTGATCGCCTCGACCTCGTCGCCGGAACCGGCATCGGGGTTGAGTTCGTTGATGGTGATTTCGGGATACTTCGCCTTGAAGCCGGCGATGACGTCGCCGTAACCGCACCAGTCGTGCGGCAGGGCGATGGTGGTGAGCTGGCCCTCGGCCTTCGCGGCCTTGACGAGATCGTCCAGCGAAGCCGCGGACGAAATCACCGACGACACCATAAGGGTCGCGGCCGAAAGGGAAAGCACCTTCCCCGTGAATTTGAACATGTGTTCTCTCCGTTGAACTGACGCCGTTGGACGCCTGCGATGCGGTATCGTTTTCATGTGACAGCCAGATGAAAGCTTTATGAAACCGGCTGCTCGCAGTGCGAAAAAGTAAACTCTTTTTAACCGGTTGTAGCAATCGCCTCGCAATTCTTTTTCCGGCTAATTAGTTTGTGCCTTGCCCTTCATCCCCTCCCCTTGTTTTTGTACCCCTTTTTCAGATCAATTTCCTATGCCGAAAACGTCTCAGATCGTACCGGCAATGGCGTTTTCCAGCAGCGTCAGCGCCGCCTTCTTGGTTAGCTTGACCGGGTTGCCGCCGGCGGTAGGATCGACCACCGCCATGTCGGCGATCAGCGCCTTGCGCTTCTTGTCCATATCGAGCCCCTTGATCAGGCCAGGCAGCGCGTGCGGCACCTTCAGCTCCTTGCGCAGCTTGATGATCGCCTTGGCGAAGCCCTCGAAGCCGCCCTTGATGCCGCAATAGGCCCCAAGCCGGGCGATACGCTCCTCGATGGAGTCACGGTTGAAGGCGAGCACATAGGGCATGAACACCGCGTTGGTCATGCCGTGATGGGTGTCGTAGAGCGCGCCGATCGGGTGCGACAGCGAATGGATGGCGCCCAGTCCCTTCTGGAAGGCGGCAGCGCCCATGGCCGCCGCACTCATCATATGGGCGCGCGCCACGAGGTCCTTGCCGTTGGCATAGGCCTTCGGCAGGTTCTCGAACACCAGCCGGATACCTTCCACCGCAATACCGTCGGCCATCGGGTGATAGCCCGGTGCGCAATAGGCTTCGAGGCAGTGGGCGAGCGCATCCATGCCGGTGCCGGCGGTGATGAAAGCCGGCATGCCGACCGAAAGCTCCGGATCGGCAATGACGATTGCCGGCAAAAGCTTCGGATGGAAGATGACCTTCTTGGTGTGCGTTTCTTCATTGGTGATGACGCCGGCGCGGCCGACTTCCGAGCCGGTGCCGGCCGTGGTCGGCACGGCGATGATCGGGGCGATCGCGTCCGAATTGGCGCGCGTCCACCAGTCGCCGACATCCTCGAAATCCCACACCGGCCGCGTCTGCCCGGCCTGGAAGGCGATTAGTTTGCCGAGATCGAGCGCCGAACCGCCGCCGAAGGCGATGACGCCGTCATGCTTGCCCTTCTTGAACACGGCAATGCCGGCGGTGAGGTTGGAATCGACCGGGTTGGGCTTCACCTCGGAAAACACGCCGTAAGGCACCTTGGCATCGTCGAGGATCTTCAGCGTCGAAGCGACGACCGGCAGTTTGGCCAGGCCCGGATCGGTGACGAAGAGCGGCCGCTTGATGCCGGTGGCTTCAAGCACCTCAGGCAGTTCCTTGATGCGCCCGGCGCCGAAGCGGACGGTGGTGGGGTAGTTCCATTTGGAGATCAGCTTGGACATTTTTTGTCTTTCGAAAAATCAGATGGCTTCGCGCAGGTGGAAGGATTTCGGGCGGGTCAGATTGTCGTAGCCGATGGCCGACAGTCCCGCGCCCTTGCCGGTGTCCTTGACGCCGGTCCAGACCAGCGCCGGATCGAGATAGTCGCAGCGGTTCATGAACACCGTGCCGGTTTCGATGCGATTGCCGATCGCCACCGCATGCTCGGTGTCGCGGGTCCAGATCGAGGCCGTCAGCCCGTAGGCGCTGTCGTTCATCAGCGCGATCGCCTCTTCGTCGTTGCGCACCTTCATGATGCCGACGATCGGGCCAAAGCTTTCCTCGCGCATGACGCTCATCTGATGGTCGACCTCGGTCAGCACTTCCGGCGCCAGATAGGGCGAGCCGGCCTTGTCGTCAGCCACCTTCATGTTGATGTGCGCCTTGGCGCCCTTGCGCAGCGCTTCGGCTTTCTGCTCGCGGATCAGGTCGGCGAAACGCGCCTGCGCCATCGGCCCCATCGTCGTCGCCTGTTCCAGCGGATTGCCGACGACATAGTTTTTCGTCTCGGCGATGAAGCCCTCGACGAATTCGTCATAGACCTTCTCATGCACATAGACGCGCTCGATGCCGCAGCAGCACTGGCCGGAATTGTAGAAGGCGCCGTCGACCAGATTGGCGACCGCATGGTCCATCTTGGCGTCGGGCAGCACATAGGCCGGATCCTTGCCGCCAAGCTCCAGGCCAAGTGTCATGAAGGTGCCGGCCGCCGCCTTTTCGATGGCACGGCCGCCACCGACCGAACCGGTGAAATTGACATGGTCGATCTTGCCCGAGCCGAGCAGCTTCTCGGTCTGCGCATGGTTGAGCACGATATTCTGGAACACGCCCTTGGGCAGGCCGGCCTTGTCGAAAGCCTGTTGAAACCGCTCGCCGACCAGCAGCGTCTGTGCCGCGTGCTTGAGGATGACGGCGTTGCCGGCCATCAGCGCCGGCACGATCGTGTTGACGGCGGTCAGATACGGATAGTTCCACGGCGCGATCACCATGACCACGCCCAGCGGATCTTTTTTCACGTAACGGCGGAAGCCGTCCTTGGGATTGGAGGCGGGTACGGATCTGAGCGCAGCTTCAGCGATCTCGACCATGTAATTGGTGCGTTCCTTGACGCCGCCGAACTCGCCGCCATAACGCACCGGACGCCCCATTTGCCAGGCGATCTCGGGCACGATCTCGTCGGTCATCGCCACCAGCGCTTCGAGCATCGCCAGCATGTACTTGCCGCGCTCGACGATCGGCGTCTCAGCCCACTTTTCCTGCGCCGCCTTGGCGCGCTCGACAGCGGCGTTGATCGCCTGGTCCGTTGCCACCGGCCGCTCGGCATAGATCGAGCCATCGATGGGGGATTTGAGTTTTACGGTTTCCAATTAAACGCTCCTGAACTTCATTCTTCCAACACGGTTGACGTGCCGAACCAGACGTCTTCAACGTCTGGTTCGCGCATATTTTTCGACAGCCAAACTTTCACGACAGTCTCGATTATCTCTTCCGGTCCTGACCCATACTTGTGTTCCGCGACCCAGGTCTCGCCCCGACCGGTAATCGGGATCGCTCCCTTTGCCAGGAGGCCCTTCAGAACCGCCCTGGTGAACGTTTCCAAGTCCTGGCCGTCGAGACCGAATTCATGCCGCCCGACAGGAATAATCTGCCACAGACCGACCGCATCGACATCCAGTTCGTTTGGAACACGCGCAACCCATTCCGCCGCCGACATGTCGTAGCCGCGATGGCGCTTGTTCCAGTCCATATTCAATACCGCTCGAACCCCCTGTGCAGTTCCCAATCCGTAATGCGGCGGTCGTATTCGAACTGCTCCCACTTGGCGGTGTGGACATAATGTTCGAGCACGTCCTCGCCGAGCGCCTGCTTCAGCATCTTCGACTTGGCCAGCGTCTCGGTGGCATCGCGCAGCGTCTTCGGGATTTCCGGCAGGCGCGAAGCCTGGTAGGCGTCGCCGACGAAAGGCTTTTGCAATTCAAGCTTCTCGTCGATGCCGGCAAGGCCGGCGGCGATCAGCGCCGCGAAGGCGAGATAGGGGTTGAGGTCGGCGCCGCCGATGCGGCATTCCATGCGGATGCCCTTGGTGCCCTCGCCGCACAGGCGGAAGCCGGCTGTGCGGTTGTCCTCGCTCCACATGATCTTGGTCGGCGCGAAAGTGCCGGCCTGGAAGCGCTTGTAGGAGTTGATATACGGCGCCAGGAACCAGGTGAACTCCTTGGCGTATTTCAACTGCCCCGCCGCCCATTGCTGGCCGAGCGTCGACAGCGTCCAGTCCGCCTTCTTGTCGAAGAACAAGGGGGTCTTGCCGTCGGCGCTCCACAGCGAATTGTGGATGTGGCTGGAATTGCCGGCGAGGCCGTAATTGTATTTTGACATGAAGGAGATTGCCTTGCCCTCGGACTCGGCGATTTCCTTGGCGCCGTTCTTCAGGATGACGTGGCGGTCGGCCATGTCGAGCGCTTCGGCGTAGCGCACATTGATCTCTTCCTGGCCCGGACCCCACTCACCCTTGGAATTCTCGATCGGGATGCCGGCCGCTTCCATCTCGTTGCGAAGCCGGCGCATGACACCTTCTTCCTTGGTGGTGATGCCGATCTGGTAGTCGCCGATATAGGGCGAGGCGGTGTCGAGGCCTTGCCAGTGCTTCTTGCGGGCGGAATCATAGGTCTCGTTGAACAGATAGAATTCGAGCTCGGAAGCGAAATAGCCGATATAGCCGCGCTCAGTGAGCCGCTTGACCTGTTTCTTCAGGATGGCGCGCGGCGAATGCGGCAGGTCGTCATGGGTGTGGTGGTCGAGCACGTCGCAGATCACGAGCGCTGTCTTTTCCAGCCACGGAATGCGCCGCAGCGTGGCCAGATCCGGCTTCATGACGAAATCGCCATAGCCCTTCGACCAGCTTGCCGCCTTGTAGCCGGGCACCGGCTCCATATCGATATCGGCGGCCAGCAGATAGTTGCAGCCATGCGTTTCGTCATGCGCGGAATCGACGAAGTACTGTGCCAGGAAACGCTTTCCCGCCAGCCGCCCCTGCATGTCGACGATGCAGGCCAGCACCGTGTCGATCTCACCGCTGGAGACCGCTTTCTTCAACTGATCGAACGAGAAATTTCCGGCCATTCCTGTGGCACTCCAGCGCTTGGCGTTTGAAAGGGATAGACGAAACCATGGCCGGCGCGATGCCGGCCATGGCCTTGAGGGGAGATGTCAGTGGCCGGTTTCGCCGACCGCCTGTTCCGCTGCCTTGATCGCGGCCTGACGCGCCGCGATGATGTCGCCGAGCGGCGGGCCCTGGAAGCGGTTGCGCTCGAAGGCGAACCACACGATCGCCGTCAGGATGAAGAAGCCGACGGTGATGTAGAGCGCCCAGTCGTTCGGCGGCTGGATGCCGATGATGAAGATCAGGATCATCGACACGATCGACAGGAAGGCAAACAGCATGAACACGCCGCGCCCCATGTTCCACGGACCCATCTTGTCCCACTTCGGCGTGCCCCAGGCCAGCATGCCGAGCACGATCGGCACGGTGAAGGACAGGAACAGGAAGATGACGGTGCAGGACACCACGATGGTGTAGGCCGAAGTACCGGCGACCGAAACCAGCGTCGAACCCCAGACGAACAGCACCGACAGGATCGATGCCGTCCAGATCGCCGCCACCGGCGTGCGGTAGGTCGGGCTGACCTTGGCGAGTGCCGCCGAGCCGGGCAGGCCGCCATCACGCGAGAAGGCAAAGATCATGCGCGAGGCCGAGGTCACCGTGGCCAGGCCGCACAGCAACTGCGAGACGAACACGACGAGATAGACGAACTCCTTGAGGCCGGAGGGAACGCGCTGGTCGAAGGCCCAGAAGAACACGTTCCAGCCCTGCTTGGCGGCGTCGTCCATGTTCGGGATCATCAGCACGAAAGCCGCGAGGAACAGATAGCCGAAGAGAGCCGACCAGACGACCGACATCACCATGGCGCGCGGCACGGAAGAGGCCGCCTTGATGGTTTCTTCCGAGGTGTGCGCGGAAGCGTCGTAGCCGGTGATCGTATAGATCGGCAGCAACAGGCCGAGCGCGAACACCCAGGCATTCGAAACCGACGGCCAGACACCGCCGCCGGCGTCACCGGAATAATTGTGGAAGGTGAAGAGACGGCTGACGTCCCAATGCTCGGCGAAAATCAGGCAGACCACCGCGATGAGGATAGCCCCGAAGAAGATCAGATAACCCGAGAAATCGGTCAGCTTCGCAGTCAGCTTGATGCCGAGATGGTTGATCAGCGCCTGAAGACCGGTGATGACGACCAGGAAGATCATCTGGTTGGTCAGCGTGCCCTCGATGCCGAGCGCCGGCCCGAACGCGCCGATGAAGAACGTCCAGGTGCCGACATTGATGGCGCCGAGAACGGTGATCAGGCCGAGCAGGTTGAGCCAGGCCGTGACCCAGCCGGTGCCGCGATTGCCGAGGATCGACCCCCAGTGATAGAGGCCGCCGGCCGTCGGATAGGCCGAGCTGATCTGCGACATGGCGACCGCGAAGGTCAGCGAGACGAAGCAGCCGACCAGCCAGCCGACGCCGATGCCGATGCCACCGGCTCCGGATGTGCCTTGCGCCAGCGAATTGATGCCGCCCGACAGGATGCAGATGATGGAGAAGGAAACCGCGAAATTCGAAAAGCGGCTGAGACGCCGCTCCAGTTCCTGGGCGTAGCCCATGCTGTGGAGGTGCTTTACGTCCTCCGCCTTGTCAACGTCTGTATAACCCGGTGCTGCCATTGGAAGTCCCCTGTTTGTTTCTCAGCTGGCCGATTGGACTGACTTTCTGACTGAATGCGATCTGGGCCGCGTGGCCTCCTCTGGTTCCAGATCCGAAAAAATGCCTGTGAGCAGATCCGCCCATTTCCGCTGCCCGGTGTCACCGGAGATTTCATCGTTGCGGATTTCGATCATCGCGCAGGGCAGCCCGCGCGAGCGCGCATGCCGTTCCAGCGTGAAATAGACGCGATCGGCAGGCGAATAGGGTTCGTTGACGCCGACGGTGATGCCGGCGAGCCGCTTGAGCGCCGATATCAGCGGCGACGCCAGCCGGCGATCGTCGTCATGGATGATGCCGATATGCCAGGACCGGTCGTGGCCCTTGTAGACCGGCGTGAAGGAATGCACCGAAACCAGCCGGGTCTCCTGGCCGCGCGCCAGCCGCTCCTCGACGATGCGTTCGATGGTGTTGTGGAACGGCTGCCATGACAGGGCGACCCGCGCCGCGCGCTGTTTTTCCGACAGGCCGGTATTGCCCGGTATGGCTGTCGTCTCGCTGACCGGCGGCACGAGGTCCGGCGCGTCGAGCGGCCGGTTGCAATCGATGACCAGACGCGAAATGCGGGTTTCGATCAGCGTCGCATCAAGTGCTTGCGCTATGCGCGTTGCCACCGGCAGAGCGCCGGGATCCCAGGCGATGTGCCGGGACAGGTCTTCAGCGGCAAGACCGAGCGTGCCGAATTCGGCGGGCAGGAAATTGGAGGCGTGGTCGCAGGTCAGCACGAAAGGGCTCGATCCGCCCGGGTTGATCACCCCTACGGTATCGGACGATGCAAGGCTGGCGGGCCGTGCTTTCTCCATAGTCTGCGGTCCCCGGGGAGCGCTGTATCGTATGTTACGTATTTTACCTCATTGCGTCCCTATGGATGATTTCATACAGTTTACCCGGCTTTGTCAAATGCGATCTCATGGGCCAGGCCAAGGGGTGGGGAAAAGATGATTTCCAGCATTGCCGAACTGATCGCCGACCGCATCGGCACGATGCCGGCCGGCGAACGGCGCGCGGCCCAGACGCTGATCGCCAGCTATCCTATGATCGGCCTGAAGACGGTCGCCGAATTCTCGACCGCCGCCGGCGTCTCCTCGCCGACGATCCTGCGTTTCGTGGCCCGGCTCGGCTTCCAGAACTATCCGGAGTTCCAGTCGAGCCTGCAGGACGAATTGGCCGCGCAGCTGCAGTCGCCGGCGATCCGCACGCTCAATCCGCCCTCGCCCGGCGGCGGCACGGTCTCGCCGATGCTGGAAGCGACGCTCGACAATATGCGCGAAACCTTCCGCCACCTCTCCGACAAGCAGCTTGCCGACATAGCGGCACGACTTGCCGACCGGCGCGGCAAGACATTCCTCATCGGTGGCCGCTTCACCGATCCGCTGGCGCGCTACATGGCCGCCCACCTCGCCGTCATCCAGCCCGATGTTTTTCACCTCGCCGGCCAGGAGAGCATGTGGCGCGACCGGCTGATCGACATGGGCAAGCGCGACGTGCTGGTGATCTTCGACATCAGGCGCTACCAGGACAGTCTCGTGCGCTTCGCCGAGAAGGCGCATCAGCGCGGCGTCCAGATCGTGCTGTTCACCGACCAGTGGCTGTCGCCGATCGCCCGGTTTGCTCGCCACGTCATTGCCGGACGGACCGCGGTGCCTTCCGCGTGGGATTCCTCGGCCGCGCTCTTCGTCGTCGCCGAAACACTGATCGGCGCCGTCACAACACAACTCGAGGCCGACGGCGCCCGGCGCATCCGCGAGATGGAAGGCCTGCGTTAAGCAGCCCTCCAGCAATCGCATCCGGCCCAAACCGAGCGTGCGGAGTTCACGTTACCGAGATTTAATGTGCACGATTGCGTGATAATTGCCATAAACCGGTGATACCGGGATGTGGCGTGGCCGGTTTTCGCCGCCAGCCCGTATCGTCGCTGCATCCGCTTCCACCTGGAACCGGCAGGCGATTCTTGCCGCTGGAGTGTCGATGCCGAACTGGAAACAGATTGTCCTTGCGTTTGTGATCGTGGTCGCTGCCGGGGCCGCGTGGGCGCGCTTCTACCCCGGCGCTCCGCAAGTGCTGGCGCGCTGGGGCATCGACTGGGCCTATGGCGCAACACCTCCCGCGAAAGACACGGCCACGGCCGGTTCCGGGCAGGCAAAACGCAACGGCTCCCGGATTGCCACCATCGTTGCATCCCCGGCCGCTTCGGCTGTCATCAACGACCGGCTGCAGGCGATCGGCACCGGCCGCGCCAATGCTTCGGTGACCGTCAATCCCTACAGTTCCGGCCGCCTTGCCGAATTGCTGGTCGAATCCGGCAGCCATGTCGACAAGGGGCAGATTATCGCGACGCTCGATTCCGAAACCGAGATCATCTCGCAGGATCGCGCCAAGCTCGCTTTGCAGGATGCGCAATCCAAGCTTGATCGTGTCAAATCGCTGCGCGCTTCCAATGCGGCGACGCCGGTCGCCGTTGCCGACGCCGAGGTGGTTCTGGCAGGCGCCAAGCTGGCGCTTCAGGATGCGGAACTTGCATTGCAGCGCCGGTCTATCCTGGCGCCGATATCGGGCACTGTCGGCATCCTGCCGATCTCCGCCGGCAACTACGTGACAAACCAGTCGGCGATCGCCACGCTCGATGACCGCTCCTCGATCCTGGTGGACTTCCAGGTGCCCGAACGCTTCGCCGCTGCCGTCAAGGTCGGCGCGCAACTGACCGCGACGCCGATTGCCAATCCGAGCAACGCCTATACCGGCACGGTCTCGGCCATCGACAACCACATCGACGAGAAGAGCCGCACGCTGCTGGTCAAGGCCAAGATCGCCAATCCCGCTGATTCGCTGCGTGCCGGCATGTCCTTCTCCATCACCATGAAATTCCCCGGTGAGACCTACCCGGCCGTCAGCCCGCTGGCGATCCTGTGGGGCTCGGACGGAGCCTATGTCTGGCAGATCGAGGACGGCAAGGCCAAACGCGTGCCGGTGCGCATCATCCAGCGCAACACCGAGACCGTGCTGATCGACGCCGCGATCGACAGCGGCGACATGGTGGTAACCGAAGGCACGCAGAGCGTAAGCGAGGGCGGCGAGGTCCGCATCGCCGGCCAGGAACCGCGCCCCGCCAACGCCGCCGAAGGCTCATGACCGGATCCGTCAACGCCGCCAGCGATACCGGCTTCACCGCGCTCTTCATCCGCAGGCCGGTCATGGCCTTCGTGCTCAACGTCCTCATCGCGGTTGCCGGCCTTGCCGCCTTCTATGGCGTCGAGATCCGCGAACTGCCCGACGTCGACCGCGCCGTGGTCACGGTCTCGACCACCTTCGCGGGGGCAGCCGCCGAGACCGTCGACCGCGAACTGACCGACACGATCGAGGGCGCGGTGGCCCGTGTCTCCGGCGTCAAGTCGATCTCGTCTTCCTCCTCCTTCGGCCAGAGTCGCGTCACCATCGAATTCAACGACGGCGTCGACCTCAATGTCGCCGCCTCCGACGTGCGCGATGCCGTCGGCCGCGTCGCCAACCAGATGCCGGACACCGCCGATCCGCCGCGCATCGTCAAGGCCGATGCCAATTCCGACGCGGTGATGCGGTTGGCGGTGACCTCGGACAACATGTCGATCCAGGACATGACCGTCGTGGTGCAGGACCAGATCGAGGACGAACTGGCCGCCGTGCCCGGCGTTGCCGACGTCCAGGTCTATGGCGACCGTGATAAGATCTTCCGCATCGACGTCGACCAGAACAAGCTCGCCAGCCTCGGCTTCACGGTGGCCGACCTCAGGAAAGCCCTGGCATCCGTCGCTTTCGATTCGCCTGCCGGGTCGATCACCACGACCAACCAGGACCTGATCGTCCGTACGACCGCCGACGTGACCACGCCCGGGGAATTCGAGAACATCGTCATCGGCGGCACGACGCGCATCCGCGACGTCGCAACCGTGACGCTCGGCCCCGATGTCGGCCAGACCACGCTGCGCTCGGACGGCAAGACCGGCATCGGCATCGGCATCATCCGTCAGGCGGAATCCAACACACTGGACATTTCGACCGGCGTTCAGGCCGCCGTCGCCAAGCTGCGGGAGAACCTGCCCAAGGGCATGGCGATCAAGATCACCAGCGACGACGCCGTCTTCGTCAAGGGCGCCGTGCACGAGGTCGAGATCGCGCTCGGCCTTTCGGTGACCATGGTGCTGATCGTCATCTACATCTTCCTGCTCGACTGGCGCGCCACGCTGATCCCGGGCCTGTCGATGCCGGTCGCCATGATCGGCACCATCGCCGCCATCTATCTCGCCGGCTTCTCGGTCAACATCCTGACGCTGCTCGCCATGGTGCTCGCGACGGGCCTTGTCGTCGACGACGCCATCGTGGTGCTTGAAAACATCGTGCGACGGCGCAACGAAGGCATGGGACCCCGCGCCGCCGCCGTGCTTGGCGCGCAGGAAGTGTTCTTCGCCGTCGTCGCCACGACGCTGACGCTGGTTGCCGTCTTCGTGCCGATCTCCTTCCTGCCCGGCCAGACCGGCGGCCTGTTTCGCGAATTCGGCTTCGTGCTTGCCATGTCGGTGCTGCTGTCCTGCGTGGTCGCGCTGACGCTTTGCCCGATGCTCGCCTCGCGCATGCTGACCGGGGCCTCGCTCCATCACGAGAGCGGCCGCGGCATCGGCGCCCGTATCGGCGGCGCCTTGAATACCGCCTACAAGCGGACCCTGCACGCTTGCCTCGATGCGCCCTGGATCGTGGTTCTTGTCGCGGTGCTGTTTGCCGGCACCGCCTTCGCCCTGTTCGGCACCATTCGCCAGGAACTGACGCCGACCGAGGACCGCGCGGCCGTGCTGTTGCGCATCAATGCCCGGCAAGGCGTCAGCCTCGATTACACGACGCAGCAGATGCAGAAGATCGAGAAGCTGATCCAGCCGATGCGCGATTCCGGCGAGATCCGCTCGACCTTCGAGAATGCCGGCCAGAACGGCTCCTACAATTCCGGCTTCATGGTGATGACGCTGGCGCCCTGGAACGAGCGCAGCCGCAGCCAGCAGGAGATCATGGCCGAGATCAGCCAGCTGACCAAACAGGTGCCGAGCGTGCGCATCTTCCCCGTGCAGCCCAACAGCCTCGGCATCCGCGGCGCCGGCAACGGCCTGCAATTCGCGCTGGTCGGCAACAACCGCAAGGCGCTCGGCGACGCGGCGGTGAAGATCATCGCCGAGATGCAGAAAGACCAGCGCTTCCAGACGCCGCGCCTGTCGATCGACCCGACGCAGCCGCAGCTGGCCGTCGCCATCGACCGCGAGCGCGCCTCCGATCTCGGGGTCGACATCACGGGCCTGGCCAACACCATGCAGGCCATGCTCGACGGCAATGATGTCGTCGACGTCTACATCGCCGACCGCAGCTATGGCGTGAAACTGGTCTCGACCACCAATCCGATCAACGATCCGACCGATCTGGAAAATGTCTTCCTGAAGACGGGAGACGGCCGCTTCGTGCCGATGTCGACCATCGCCACGCTGACCGAGCGCGCCGTGCCGCCATCGCTGTCGCGCGAACAGCAGCAGCCATCGGTGGCCATCACTTCCAACCTCTCGGGCAATTTCGCGCTTGGCGACGCGCTGAGCCGCGCCGAGGAGATCGCGACGCCCCTCCTGCCGCCGGGCAGCCGCATCCTGCCGCTGGCCGAAGCAGCGACCCTGGGCGAAACCAACAGCGCCATGATCACCATCTTCGGCTTCGCGCTGGTCATCATCCTCCTGGTGCTGGCCGCGCAGTTCGAAAGCTTCGTCAGCGCCGTCATCATCATGGCCACGGTGCCGCTTGGGCTCGCCTGCGCCATCTTCGCCTTGCTCTTGTCCGGCACCAGCCTCAACGCCTACAGCCAGATCGGCCTGGTGCTTCTGGTCGGTGTCATGGCCAAGAACGGCATCCTGATCGTCGAATTCGCCAACCAGCTGCGAGATCGCGGGCTGGGCGTGCGTGAGGCGATCGAGCAGGCCTCGATCATCCGCCTGCGGCCGGTGATGATGACGATGATCTGCACCATACTTGGCGGTGTGCCGCTGGTGCTGGCCGCCGGCGCGGGTGCCGAGGCCCGCGTGGCGCTCGGCTGGGTGATCGTCGGCGGGCTAGGCCTGGCCACTATCTCGACGCTGTTCCTGACGCCGGTCGCCTATCTCCTGCTTGGCCGTTTCGTCACGCCGAAGACCCAAGAGGAAACACGCCTGAAGCGCGAGCTCGAGGAAGCCGCCTATGTCGGTGTGGAGCCGGCGCAGTAGCCGCTATTTCAGCAGCCGGCCTTCGATCGACCAGCGCGCGGCAAGGAAATTCAGCACCGCCGCCACGATGACACCGCCGATCTTCGCCGGCCACACACCGGCGATGCCGGCGAACAGCGCGATCGACAGGCTGGAGACGCCGAGCGAAATCAGCGCCCCAAGCGAGACGAAACGCAGGAAGGCGTCATGCAGCCGGATGGCCTGGTTGCGCTCGAACGACCAGAAGCCATTGGCCACGAAAGAGAAGACGACGGCGATCGACCACGAGATGACATTGGCCGGCAGCGGCGGGACATGCAGCTTCAGCAGCAGGAAAAAGCCGGCAAGGTCGATGGCCGTGTTCGCCAGCCCGACAATGGCAAAGCGCACGATCTTGCTGCCGGTCGAACGCCGGGGCTGGTCGGCGCCGCTCATCCCTTACCGTCCATGATCTCGACACCGGCGCGGGCGAGGCTCGCGCCGAAATCGTCCGAAGCCAGGACCGCGAATTCCACCTCGCGCACGCCTTGCATCGGGTCGCGCGCCCGCAGCGTTTCGTCGACATGGCCGGGGTGGCACATGAACAGGCCTCGCTCCGGCAACGCCTCGACTGCGGCCTGCAAAACCGGAGCAAATCTCTCGGGCTGCCGCCAGTCATAGATGCCGGCGAGCGGCTCGAAAAGGGTGAAGCCGGCGCGCGTCATGGAGCGGTTGAAGCCGGCGGCCACGGCAGCGATTGCCGCGACTTTCGGCGCCACGGCGGCATTGCCCAGCGCCGGCGCCCCGCGCAGCGCCGGCCTATCGCCCGCTTCGGCAAAACGCGCCCGCAGCCATGTGCGCACGACAGGCAGGAAATGCACGTGCTGGTGCCCGTCGATGAAGTCAGGCCGGCGGCCAAGCGCCTCGACGAAGCGGCTATACTGCGCGTCGAGCTCGGCATGGACATCCCGCTCGTCGATTTTGCCGCGCAGGATCGGCAATGCCAGCGAACGCAGCGGCGGCAGCCGGCTTTCCGGCGCCAGGCTCGATCGGCCGGTGATGGCTGGCTGGTCCGTCAGGGTCAGGTGCAATCCGACCGCCGCGCGGCCGCACAGCGGCTTGATCCCCGCTGCCGCATCACGCCATTCCGGAAAGCCGGTCATGCAGCTGGTGCCGGTCAGGCGGCCGCGATCGAGCAGGTCGAGAATCCCGGCCGAGACGCCGGGCGCCAGGCCGTAGTCGTCGGCGATCAGGCGGATGCGCCGCGTCATGCGCCGGACGCGCCTGGCGGACCTTCCGGAACGCCGCCGCGCACGACATCGCGCACGATATACACCGGCCGGTCCTTGCTTTCCGAAAGCGTGACCCAGACATATTCGCCGATCAGGCCGAGCAAGGTGAGGTTGAGGCCGCCGAGCAGGACGACGGCGACCATGAGGCTGGGATAGCCGGGGACGGCGATGCCGTAGAACAGCACCTCGAAGAACACCTTGGCTCCATAGACGATGCCCGCCAACGCCGCCAGCATCCCGCTCAGGCTGATGATGCGCAGCGGGATGACGGAAAAGGACGTAAACCCCTCCAGCGAGAAGGCGATCAGGTTGAGCCGGCTCCATTTCGACGTGCCGGTGACACGGTTCTCCGGCGAATAGGGCATGGCTTTCTGGCGGAAGCCGGCCCAGGCGAACAGGCCCTTGTTGAAGCGCCGTTTGTCGCGCAGGCTGGTCAGCGCGCGCACCACCGCGCCACGCATGACGCGGAAGTCACCGGCATTCTCCGGAATGTCGAAACGCTGGCTGCTGTTGATCAGGCTGTAGAACAGCTTCGCCAGCTGGCTGCGCCGCCAGCTGGCCTCGCGGCGGTCGTTCTGCGCGAAGACGACGTCAATATCGGGATTTTCCACCAACTCGGCGATCATCCTCAGGCTGGTGTCCATGGAATGCTGGAGGTCGGCGTCCATGACCAGCGCCATGTCGCCGCGCGACTGATCGAGGCCGGCGAGCACCGCGACCTCCTTGCCGAAATTGCGGCTGAGCCGCACGATCTCCCAGGAACCCGACAGTGCCCGCGAAAACCGCTCGGCGCCATCGTCGCTGCTGCCGTCATCGACCAGGATCTTGTGGACTTTCATGCCGAAGCGCTGCGACACCTCGACTTCGAGCTTGTCGAGCAATGCGGCAAAGGCCGATGCCGATTGCGCCTCGTTCAAGAACGGCGCGACGATATCGAGGACGGGCCGCGACTCAGCCATGTGCGACAGGCCTTTCATTCATCACCTTGTCTCGCGTCACCTTGCCTTGCGCCTTGGCCCAGAACCACCAGATCAGGGAACCGGCAACGAGGGTGACCGCGATCGGCCGGAACCACGGGTACGTGAACTCCTGGATATGACGCTCGACCCCGGTCAGCCCCGTCAGGAACAGCGCCAACGACAGCACCGAAGCCAGGACACCGCCGCGTTCCTCGCGCCACAACAAGGCGATAGCGAGACCGGCAGGCACGGCGATCATGGCATAGGTGTTGGGCTCGACGCGCGGGTTGAAGACGCACATGTAGAACGTCGCCGTCAGGAAGATGGCAAGATCAGCTCTTCCGCGTTCGAGCCTGCGGTCGAACCAGATGACGAATGAAAGCGTGAACAGGGCCATGACGATGCGAATGATCGTGGCGCCGAATTCCGGGATGGGCAGTCCGATCCTGGTGAAGGGCGCCGTGAAGTCGGTGGGAACAAAGTGGCTGGTGTTGTCGACAGCCATCGAGGTCAACATCCCGCCAAAAACACGATATTGCTCGTTGAGATAGCTTGCGGGAACAAACGCATAGGGCAAGGCGAGCACGAACAGCACCGCCAGCACCAGCACCGGTATCAGCCGCAGGCGCAGGGCGCCGACCAGCAAAAGCATGATGATCGCGGTCGGCTTGGCGATGATAGCGACGGAGGCCCAGAAGAAGGTTTCGGCACGCCGCCCTTCGAGCGCCGACAAGGTGAGCAGCCAGCAGGCGCCGGTCAACAGGATCGTCGCCTGGCCATTGCGGATCGCCCCCAGCGCCATCGGCAGGGCCAGGAACAGCCCGAAGGAAAGCAGCCAAGGCAATTCACCGCCGCCGAGCTTGCGCACCTGCCGCATCGCGGCAAAGGTCAGCACCCCGAAGCCGATACTATGCCACACCAAGCCGCCCAGATGCGGACCGAGCTTCACCATCGGAACATAGAGCGCGGCAAAGGCCGGCGCGTAGAGATACCCCATCTCGGACTGGGTGTTGTAGAGCGGCTGGCGGGCCAGTAGCGCCTCGCTGCCATCGATATAGGCTTGCCAGACCGTCCGCGTGTGGGGAGACCACAGGACCAGGACAAGAACGATCAGGAACGCCCCGATCCACAGGCCAAACCCCAAACGGTCGAAAACCGGCTTGGACATCGTCATCAAGACACCCCGCGACACCCGGAACAGGCTCAGTCCAGCACTGTCCCGGCATTCGATGGCGGCGGCATATCACGGACAAAGCGGCGAGGCATAGGGGGTGAAGGACGCGGTTATGATCTCGGCGGGCCGCTGCAGATGACTAGACGCCCGGGCGTCCTAACCGGAAATGGCCCCGAAAGCCTCGTACTCGGCCTTCCGGCACCGCTTGGAACAGCATCAAGGCCGGATGAAGACCTTGCCGTTGGGCTTGGCCAGTTCGGCCGGCACTCGCGCGATGGCCTCGGCGAGCGGCACGACGGCCGTCACATCGGTCGACCAGCGCCCGTCGGAAAAACGCCTCTGCGCTTCCAGGATAGCCGGACCCCGGCGATCCTTGAATTGCCGCATCCATTCGCTCAGCCAGAAACCCTCTATGTGCTTGTGCTGGAAGATCAGCTGGCCAGGCTCGCGGATGATGGTGGCGTCCGGGTCGAGCTTGCCGTAGATGATCCAGCGCGCCCGTTTCGGCATCGCGCTGAAGATGGCCGAAGCCAGCGGCCCGGTGACCGCATCGAGGAAGATGCGCGGCTGTTCCGCCTTCATGACCTCGCGTAGCGTGGCCTCGAAATCCGGCGCCTTCTCGTTGAGCACATGGGCAGCGCCGATCTCCTTCAGCGGCGCGATCTGCTCATTGCGACGCACGGTGACGATAGGCCGGAACCCTTCTTCCTTGGCCAGGCCGATGATCAGCTTGCAAAGCTGGCTGGCGCCGGCGGTCATGATGAAGGCCTTTTCGCCCTCCTGCTTGACGATGTCGAACATGGCGATCGCGGTGATCGGATTGACGATCATCGCCGCGCCGTCTTCATCGCGCACCGTGTCGAGCAGCGGAATGCAGGCCGCCGCTTCGGCAACGGCATATTCGGCCCACGAGCCCCAGTTGCTGAGGCCGGTGGCGAAGGCGACGCGCTTGCCGACAAGGCTTTTGGCATAGGGCTCGTCGCCGCCGGCGACAATCGTGCCGACACCCTCGAAGCCGGCCGGCCGGCCCTTGACGCGCGGCTGGCCGTACTGGCCCTTGATGAAGGCGATATCGGAGGGGTTGATCGAAGCCAGGCTGACCTTGATCAGCACCTGGCTCGGTCCGGGCGCCGGCACCGCGATGATGCCCGGCTCGAGATAGGGCTCCATCGCCTCGAGCGCACTGCCGCTCGGCGTCTTGGTGTAGCCGTCGCCGACCAGGAGCAACGCCTTCATTTCGGAGGGAATGGTCATCGGGACACTCCTTGGTTGTTGGCGGAAGGCCCGTGGCGCTGCGGACAGGGCCGCTGCTCAGACCTTCTCCTGCGTGTACTTCTTCAGCTCCGTCCGCGCCACCTGCCGGCGATGCACGGCATCGGGGCCGTCGGCAAGACGCAATGTCCTCAGATGCGTCCATGAGCGCGCCAGCGGCGTGTCCTGGCTGATACCTTGCGCGCCGAACATCTGCACCGCCTCGTCGGTGATCCTCAGAGCGACACGCGGCGCGATGACCTTGATCTGGCTGATCCAGGGGGCCGCGGCGCGCGCATCGCCCTGGTCGATCATCCAGGCCGCCTTGAGGCAGAGCAGCCGGGCCATTTCGATCTCCATGCGGCATTCGGCGATGATGTCGAAATTGGCGCCGAGTTTCGCCAGCTTCTGGCCGAAAGCCTCGCGGCGCACCGAACGCTGGCACAGCATCTCCAGCGCCATCTCGGCCTGGCCGATGGCGCGCATGCAGTGATGGATGCGGCCGGGGCCGAGCCGCCCTTGCGCGATCTCGAAGCCCCTGCCCTCGCCGAGGATCAGGTTCGAGGCCGGTACCCGCACATTGTCGAAGCGAAGGTGCATATGGCCATGCGGCGCGTCATCGTCGCCATAGACCTGCATGGCGCGGACCTTGGTCGCGCCCTTGGTGTCCGCGGGCACCAGGATCATCGAATGGCGGCGGTGCTGCGGCTCGTCGTCGCCGCCGGTCCGCACCATGACGATGTAGATGGCGCAGCGCGGGTCGCCAGCGCCAGAGGCCCACCATTTCTCGCCGTTGAGCACATAGTCGTCGCCCTGCCGCTCGCAGCGCATCGCAATGTTGGTGGCGTCGGACGAGGCGACATCAGGCTCGGTCATCAGATAGGCCGAGCGGATTTTTCCATCTAGAAGCGGCTCCAGCCACGCCTTCTTGTGGTCGGCCGAGCCGTAGCGCTCCAGCACCTCCATATTGCCGGTGTCGGGCGCCGAGCAATTGAAGGTTTCGGCGCCGAGATGCGCCTTGCCCATCTCTTCGGCGAGATAGGCATATTCGACGGTGGAGAGGCCATAGCCGCGTTCCGAGCCGGTCAGCCAGAAGTTCCACAGGCCGCGCTCTCGTGCTGTCTTCTTCAGCCCTTCGAGGATCTCGGTTTGCCGCGCCGTGTAGATCCAGCGGTCGCCCGCCTTGCCCACCTCGCCCAAGAATTCCTTGTCGAGCGGCATGATCTCGTCGCGCACCATGGCCGCGACGCGCGCGTGGATCGGCTTCAGCCGCTCGGTCATGCCGAGATTCATCTCCGTCATCGGTCGCTAACCCTTCATAGAGGCCCGGCAATTTACCCGTGGCAAGGATGACCGTACTTCGGATAGCCTTGTCAACGCGAACTCTTTGCCCAGGGCAAAGCGCGGAGGATCGGAATGGCCTATCTGGACGAGCTGTTTTCGGTGGCCGGCAAGACCGCGCTGGTGACGGGCGCGGCGACCGGCATCGGCCGCATGGCGGCGACAGCGCTGGTCAAGACCGGCGCCAGCGTCATGATCGCGTCGCGCAAGGGCGAGGACTGCGTCAAGGTCGCCAATGAATTGAACGCGTTCGGCGCCCCGGGCCGCGCCGAGGGCTTCGCCGGTGACGTCTCCAGCGAGGCTGGCATCGCCGCACTCGTCGCCGAGGTCAAGGCGCGGACCGGCAAACTCGATATCCTGATCAACAATGCCGGCGTTTCCTGGGGCGCGCCGCTCAAGAGTTTTCCCTATTCGGCATGGGCCAAGGTGCTTGGCGTCAATGTCACCGCCGTCTTCCACCTGACCCGCGAATTGCTGCCGCTGCTCGAAGCCGCCGCCAGCGACGCCGATCCGGCCCGGGTGATCAATCTGGGTTCGGTGATGGGCACGCAGCCGCTGGCCGACGACGCCTATTCCTACACCGCGTCCAAGGCCGCGGTTCACCATCTGACCCGCACGCTCGCGCTCGAATTCGCGGCCCGCCGCATCACCGTCAACGCCTTTGCCCCCGGCCCTTTCCAGAGCCGCATGACGGCCTTTGCCACCGGTACGGATGAGCAGGCCAGGCATGTCGGCGGCCATGTTCCGATCGGCCGTATCGGCGCACCGGATGACATTGCCGGCGCAACGCTCTATTTGTGCAGCCGTGCGGGCAGCTATGTCACCGGCGCCATCCTGCCGATCGACGGCGGGCAGTCGGTGCAGCATGGATTGACCTTGTTCAAGGAATGACATTTTCCGGCCGTAGAAGCCGGAGGTGAACTGGAGGACATGAGCGTGGAACCGATCAGTCTCGATGTGCTTCTGGCCAGTGTCGGCAAGGAAGTTGGCGTGTCGCCGTGGCGGGTGGTGACGCAGCGCATGATCGACCAGTTCGCCGACGCCACCGACGACCACCAGTTCATCCACTGCGACCCCGAGCGGGCCAAGCGCGAGACGCCGTTCGGCGGCACCATCGCGCATGGGTTCCTGTCGCTGTCGCTGCTCTCGGCAATGACGTTCGAGACCATGCCGCCGCTGGAAAACGGCAAGATGGGCGTCAACCACGGCTTCGATTCGCTGCGTTTCCTGGCGCCGGTGAAGACCGGCGCGCGCATCCGCACCCGTTTCGTGCTGGCCGACGTCAAGGTGAGACCATCGGGCTGGGTGCAGACGGCGCACGACGTGACGATCGAGATCGAGGGCTCGAAGAAACCGGCGCTGACCGCCCGCTGGCTGACGCTGACGCTGATCGAACGCCAGCCCGAGACCGCATGAACGACCCCAACGCGCTCGACCAGGCAGCGCTCGCGCCTTACCTCGAGGCGGAAATCCCCGGCTTTTCCGGGCTTGTTTCGATCGAAAAATTCAAATCCGGCCAGTCCAACCCGACCTATCTCATCACCGCGGCCAGCGGCCGCTACGTGCTGCGCGCCAAGCCGCCGGGGCAATTGCTGAAATCGGCGCATCAGGTCGATCGCGAATTCCGCGTGATGAAGGCGCTTGCCGGCACCGCCGTGCCGGTCCCCAAAATGCTGCATCTGTCGGCGGATGACTCGCCGATCGGCCGCATGTTCTATGTCATGGACTTCCTCGACGGCCGCATCTTCTGGGATCCGGCACTGCCCGAGGCCCGCGACAATGCCGAGCGCGGCGCCATCTATGATGCCATGAACAGCACGCTCGCGGCGCTGCACGATGTCGACGTCGACGCCGTGGGTCTCGGCGATTTCGGCCGGCCGGGCAACTATTTCGATCGGCAGCTGGCGCGCTGGACCAGCCAGTACCGCGCCTCGGAAACCGGCACCATTGCCGACATGGATCAACTGATCGCCTGGCTGGAAACGCACATGCCGGCCGATGACGGCCTGATATCGCTGGTGCATGGCGACTACCGGCTGGACAATCTGATCTTCGCGCCGGACCAGCCAAGGGTCATCGCGGTGCTCGACTGGGAGTTGTCGACATCAGGCCACCCCTTTGCCGACATCGCCTACCAATGCATGCAATGGCGCCTGCCGCATGCCTCGGGCTTTCGCGGCCTGGGCGGCATCGACCGCGCCACGCTCGGCCTGCCCTCGGAAGAAGACTATGTCGCCGCCTATTGCCGGCGGCGCGGACTCACCGGCATCGGCAACTGGACCTTCTTCCTTGCCTTCTCCTTCTTCCGCCTGGCGGCGATCTGTCAGGGTGTCTACAAGCGCGCGCTGGACGGCAATGCCTCCAATCCCGAGAAGGCCAGGACCTATGGCGAGGCGGTGAAGCTGCTTTCGCATCTCGCCGCCAGACTGATCGAAAAGCAGAATTGATGGGGAGACGGGATGGGCCGCTTTGACGGAGCAACGGTGCTGATCACGGGTGCCGCCGGCGGCCTCGGCCGTGGCGCCGCGAAAGGCTTTGCCGCCGAGGGCGCGCGGCTGGTGCTATCGGACATCGACGAAAAGGCGCTCGCTGATCTCGCCGCAGCCTTGCCCACCGAGACGGCGATCCTGGCCGGCAACGTGGCGGACGAGCAACTGTCCGAGGATCTGGTCAGGCTGGCGGTCGAAAGATTCGGCCGGCTGGATGTCGCCGTCAACAATGCCGGCATCGTCCAGAGTTTCGTGCGCCTGCCGCAGGTTCCGTCGGATGAGGCCCGCCGCGTGCTTGAGATCGACCTGCTTGGCGTCTTCTACGCCATGAAGCACCAGATCCCGCAGATCGAGCGGCAGTTCAAGGCTGCGGCCAGGGGCGGCGCCATCGTCAACATCGCCTCGGTTGCCGGACTGGTCGGGGCGCCGAAACTTTCGGTCTATGCCGCCGCCAAGCATGGCGTCGTCGGGCTGACCAAATCGGCGGCCGCCGAATACGCAACCAAGGGTGTGCGCATCAACGCCGTCTGCCCGGCCCACACCAGGACGGCAATGGTGGACAGCTTCGTGCGCGCCTCCGGTGCGCCGGAGGCGGAGGCGTTGACCGAACTGACACGCGGCGTGCCTATGAAACGCGTGGCGGAAGTCGACGAAATCATCGCCGCCGTCCTGTTTGCCGCCGACCCGGCCAACTCCTTCATGACCGGTCATGCGCTGGCCATAGACGGTGGCGTCGGAGCGATCTGACACCGCGATCCTACCATGCCGTTTGGGAACTTCCCGTGGCCTTGTCCGTTTCCGTACAGTGTATATAGTTTAGCCAGATACAACTGCCCCAGACACCACCGAAAGGCACCGGGCTTGCCGCTGAGCGTCCAGAAACGCCGCGAAAAACAGAAGGCCGAACTGCGTTCCGAACTGGTCGCGGCCGCGCACAAGCTCGTCCAGGAAGAAGGCTATGAGGGCCTGACCATCCGCAAACTGGCCAAGCGGGTCGGCTATGCGCCGATGTCGGTCTATTCCTACTTCGCCGACAAGCAGGACATCCTGTTCGCGCTGGCCGAAGACGCCTTCGAAACGCTTGCCCGCCGCATCGAGGAGCATCCGTCCGACGATCCGATCGAGGCCTTGCAGGCCGTGATGACCGAATATGCCGCCTTCGGCCTCGGCAATCCCAATGAGTACCGCACCGTTTTCATGACCGAAAAGACGCGGCCGCCGGAAGGTCGCAGTTTTCAAGAAATGCACGAGGCCAACCCGGCGATGAAGGCACTGATCACGCGGGTCGAAGCCTGCGTCGCCGCGGGAAAACTGCAAGGCGATCCGCGCGCCATCGCGACGATGCTGTGGGCGGTCGGCCACGGCACGATCTCGCTGCTGATCACCTTTCCCTTCTACCCCTTCGGCGACCCGCATGCTTTCGTGAAACGCATGTGCGATTTCCAACTGGCCGCACTCAGCACGCAGAATGTGCCGCCATTGACCGACACACCGGTCAACTGCTGAACGACATCTCCTTCGTTTCCACGCTTCCTCGCCGCCCTTCCGAACCAGCCCGAGGGCAAATTCTTGGTTAACAGAAAATTTATCGTACGCGTACGATCTTGACTTGAACTTCGCGATTGGCGGACGTATCTGTACGCGGCACCGTACATGTACGGAAGAAATTCAACCGTCGAAAGCGGAGACTCACAATGAAAAAGACCCTCCTCACCCTCGCCGCCGTTCTGGCCCTTTCCGGCTCGGCCTTCGCCGCCAACACCACCCACCCTGTCAAGCACCTGCCGGCCGCGACCTGCGTTGACAACAATGTGAAGCTGGATTGCGCCTCGACCGGCTCGGTCGAGAAGAAGCGCGCCACGGAAAACACCGCTGAAGGCAAGGGCCCGCGCCTCGGCATCAGCATCAATCCCTGGATCGTGCCGAGCGCGTTCTAAGATCGACTTGGAAGTTCTTCTGGCCGGCACAAGCCGGCCAGGCGCGTATGTCAGCCGAGCGTAACCGGCAGCCTGGCCGCCGAACTCTCGAAGGCGGCGTCGATCAGCTTCTGCATGTCGGCGGCGCGCCGGAAGGACGGATCGCCTTTCTGCCCGGCATCCAGCGCGTCGACAAAACGCCGGGCATTGCGCTTGACGTCCGGCAGGACCAGCTCTCGCCAGAGCTGGACATCCACGTCTTCGCCCAGGCACGCCGACAGCTTCGCGGCCTTGCCGTCGGTCTCGACCTTGAGCGCTCCCTTGGTGCCATGCAGCGTCAGCGACAGGTCATTGCCATGGCCGGTCGTGTAGCGGCTCGCCATGATCGTCGCCAGCGCGCCGGATGCGAGCCGCGCCGTCATTGCCACGCTGTCATTGGCGTCGAGCACATAGTCGCCGATCCGGTCGCCCTCGGCCTTCGGAAACGTCACCAGATCGGCATGCAGGCTGACAATGTCCTGGGCCGCGCCATAGGTGGCGAAATCCAGGATATGGATGCCGACATCGCCCAGCACGCCGGTCGACCCGTGCCGGCTCGACAGGCGCCACAGCCATTTGTCCTCGACGCGCCAGTCACCCCAGGACTTGCTGACCAGCCAGCTCTGCTTGTAGCTCGCCTCGACATGGCGCAATTCGCCGATCGCGCCCGCCAGCACCAGACGCCGTGCCTCCTGGATCGCCGGTGAATTGCGGTAGGTGAGATTGACCATGTTGACGAGGCCGGCGGCCTCGGCCGCTTCGGTCATGGCAAGCGCATCGGCATGGTTCGGCGCCAGCGGCTTTTCGCAAAAGACATGTTTTCCTGCGGCAAGCAGCGCCAGCGTCGTCGCCTTGTGCACGCCGTCCGGGGTCGCATTGATGGCGGCGTCGAAATCGCCCCAGGCGATCGCCGCTTCAAGGCTCTCGAAAGAAGCACCGATTTCGGTGGCAGCAGCAAACGCCGCCGCGCGGCCGGGCAGTTGATCGACACAGGCGACGATACTGCAGCCGGGGACCTTTGCGAACTCTTCGATATGATGTCCGGCGATCCAGCCGGTGCCGAGCAGGAGCAGGCGATGCATCAGATCAGGTCCCCCATCAACTCAACCCCTTGTCGCCGTCGGCATGCAGCCGCAGGCCCTTCTGCACGATCTTCTCCTTGGCCTTGTCCGTCGGCACGTTCGGCGCATTGGTGATGCCCGACCATGCGGGCGCCGGGTTGTGCGCCCAGTGCACGGCATTGCGCAGCACCTGCTGCACGCCCTCATTGTGATAGATCGGATAAGTTTCGTGGCCGGGCGAGAAATAGAAGATGCGGCCCGCGCCGCGCTGGTAGGTCAGCCCCGAGCGGAACACCTCGCCGCCCTCATACCAGGAGACAAACACCGTCTCCATCGGCTCCGGCACCGCGAACGGCTCGCCATACATCTCCGTCTCGCCGATCTCCAGGCATTCGCCGATGCCTTGCGCGATCGGGTGGCCACGGTTGATCGCCCAGACGCGCTCGCGCTCGCCCGCCTCGCGCCATTTCAGCGAACAGGGCGTGCCCATCAGCCGCTTGAAGATCTTTGAGTAGTGGCCGGAATGCAGCACGATCAGCCCCATTCCTTCCCAGACCCGCTTCTGCACCCGCTCGACGATCTCGTCCTTGACCTCGCCATGCGCGGCGTGACCCCACCACAAAAGCACGTCGGTGGCGGCCAGGCGCTTCTCGCTCAGGCCGTGCTCGGGCTCCTGCAAGGTGGCGGTGGTCGCCTCGATGCCCTTGTCCTGGTTGAGCGCGGCCGCGATCGTGCCATGCATGGTCAAGGGATAGAGGTCGCGCACGGCGGCATTGGTCTGTTCATGGACGTTCTCGCCCCAGACAACAGCTTTTATCGGCATTTTTCCTCTCCAAAGCGCTTTGAATATCTCAACTGGCGATGCCTTGGAAAGATGCCTTTCGACCAAAATTGCGGGAAATCAGGGCTTGCGGGATTTTCGCCCGGGGACGGTCTTGGCCTTGCCAGGCCTGGCGGGTGCGCCGGGGATCGCCGAACTGGTGATGGACACCGGATCGCTGGCCGGGAACGTGTCCTCGAGGCCCTCCTCGAGTTCCTCTTCCGCGCTCGACGCTTCGTGTTGCTCATGTTCGAGCGAGCGGACGGCCGGCGTCTTTTTCACCGGCGATTTCGGCGCGGACTTCGACGGCATCGGCACTCTCCTCGACCTGTGCCGCACAACGGGCGCGGGCGGCAAAACGTTCCAGGTCAGCCGGCCGCGTCGCGGGCTCCCTCGGACAGGAAAGTAAAGACATAGTCCGAGAAGGAACGCCAGCATTCGACCCGGAACGTGTCGGCGGCCGTGCGCAACAGCACGATCTCGGCCTTGCCGAGGATGGTGCGCGAAGCGGCGCCCACCGGGAAGGCGTCGAGTGACAGGTCCTGCGGGCAGCCCGAATTGACCGTGGCTTCGGCCGCCGGACCGGCGACGGAGATCGCGATGTTACGGTGTGAAATGCCGACCGCCGAATGCAGCGCGGTGACCCCTGCTCTATCGGCAAGCGGATCGTTGCCGGCCTCGTCGATGACGAGCCATTCGTCGGGGCCGAGCCACAGGGCGGTGCGCCCGCCCTTCGACACGGACGTCTTCGGCTTCTTCGGCAAGGTCAGGCCAAGCGCCTTCGACAGCGCCGCGACCGAAGCCTCCGGCGCACGCAGCGAGATGCGCTCGGCCGGCGGCAGCACTTCAACCTTCACGCCGGTCGCCGTCGTACCGCGTCCAGCCAATGCCGGACGGCGGTCGACCGAGGGCGATGCGGCCGCGGCCGTCTTCTTTGCAGCAGCCTTAGCCATTGAGGCGGCCTCCCGTATCGTCGAAGAACACCATGCCGGTAACCTCCACTTCGATCACCCCGTTCGGCATCGGCACGTAGAGCGTGTCGCCCATCCGGTCGCGTCCGCCGGCGACCAGCGCCAGTGCGATCGAACGGCCGCAATTCTGCGACCAGTAGCTCGAGGTGACATGGCCGATCATCTTCATCGGGATCGCCTGCTTGGGATCCGCGACGATCTGCGCGCCCTCTTCCAGCACCACCTTCGGGTCCTTGGTCTTGAGGCCGACGAGTTGCTTGCGGCCCTTGGCGACCAGATCGGGTCGCTTCATGCCCCTGATACCGACGAAGTCGGTCTTCTTCTTGCCGACGGCCCAGTCGAGACCGGCATCATCAGGCGTCACCGTTCCGTCCGTGTCCTGGCCGACGATGATGTAGCCCTTTTCGGCGCGCAGCACGTGCATGGACTCCGTGCCGTAGGCGGTGGCGCCATGCTTCTGGCCCTCGGCCCACAGTGCTTCCCAAACGGCCTGGCCGTAGTCGGCCGGCACGTTGACCTCAAAGCCGCGCTCGCCGGTGAACGACATGCGGAACAGCCTTGTCGGCACGCCGCAGATCTTGCCTTCGCGCACCGACATATGCGGCAGCGCTTCATCCGACATGTCGATGCCTTCGACCAGCGGCGCGATGATGTCGCGCGACTTGGGACCTTGCACCGCGATAACAGCCCACTGTTCGGTGATCGAGGTCAGCCAGACATTGAGATGCGGGAACTCGGTCTGGAGATAATCCTCCATGTGGTTCATGACGCGCGGCGCGCCGCCCGTCGTTGTCGTCACATGGAAACGGTCCGGCGCCAGCCTGCCGACGACGCCGTCATCATAGATGAAGCCGTCTTCGCGCAGCATGATGCCGTAACGACAGCGGCCCGGCTCCAGCTTCTCCCACGGATTGGTGTAGAGCAGCTCCATGAACTTGGCCGCATCCGGCCCGACCACCTCGATCTTGCCGAGCGTCGAGGCGTCGAACAGGCCGGCCGTCGTGCGCACCGCGACGCATTCGCGGTCGACAGCGGCATGCATGTCTTCGCCGGCTTTCGGAAAATACCAGGCGCGCTTCCACTGCCCGACATCCTCGAACACAGCACCCTGCGCTTCGGCCCACGGATGTGTCGCGGTCTTGCGCGTCGGGTCGAACAGCGGCCCGCGCGCATGGCTGACGATCGCGCCGAAGGTGACCGGCGTGTAGGGCGCGCGGAAGGTGGTCAGGCCGACCTCGGGGATCGGCTTGCCCAGCGTTTCCGCCGCAATCGCCAGCCCGTGCATGTTGGAGGTCTTGCCCTGGTCGGTCGCCATGCCGTTGGTGGTGAAACGCTTGACGTGCTCGATCGAGCGCATGCCCTCATGCACCGCCTGGCGGATGTCCTTGGCGGTGACGTCGTTCTGAAAGTCGACAAAGGCCTTCACTGTCGTGTCCGGCCCGGCGCCGGGCGCCGCACCCAGCATGCCGCGCGACCAGCTTTCCGACGCATCGACCTTCGGCTTCGACCCTTTGGCGGTTTTCGCACCCGCATCCTTGGCCGCCTTGGCGCCAGCCACATAGGCTTCGTCCACCGTCGCCGCCAGCCCGTCCGTGCCGTTGCAGGCGCCGACCGAGACGCAGTCCTGTGCGTAGGTGCCCGGCACGAAGCGCTTGGTCTCGTCGTTGAAGGCAACCTTGCCGCGCGACTGCGAGAACAGATGCACCGACGGCGTCCAGCCGGCAGACATCAGGATCGCATCGACGGGAATGGTGCGCTCGCCGCCGCCATTTTTCGGCTGCACGGTCATCGACGACACCCGCAACTTGCCGCCGGCGCGGATCACCGCGCGGCCGAAATTGATCTCGATGCCGAGCGCGCGTGCCTCGTCGATCACCGGACCGGTCGGGTTGTCGCGCAGATCGACGATCGCCGCGATGTTGACGCCGGCCTTCTTCAGATCGATGGCTGCCGCATAGGCTGAATCATTGGCTGTGTAGACGCCGACATTCCTGCCGACCGCCACGCCATAGTGGTTGAGGAAGGTACGAGCCGCGCCCGCCAGCATGATGCCGGGCCGGTCATTGTTGGCAAACACCATGTGGCGCTCGATGGCGCCCGAGGCCAGCACCACGCGCTTGGCGCGCACCTGCCACAGCCGCTCGCGCGGCAGATCATGGCCGGGAGCCTTCAAATGATCACTGACGCGCTCGACGAGGCCGACGAAATTCTGCGCGTAATATCCAAAGGCGGTCGTGCGCGACAGCACACGGACATTGTCCATGGCTGTGAGCTTTGCGATCGCCGCTTGCGCCCAGGCATAACCGTCCTGGCCGTCGATCTTCGCGCCCGTCTCGAAACGCAGGCTGCCGCCGAATTCGGCCTGCTCGTCGGCGAGGAAGACGCGCACGCCGGTCTCGGCCGCCGCCAGGGCTGCGGCGATGCCGGCAGCGCCGCCACCCAGCACCAGCACGTCGCAATGCGCGTAGCGCGAGGAATAGTGGTCGGGATCGGGCTTGCCGGGCGAAACGCCAAGGCCGGCGGCTTCGCGGATCTTGGGCTCGTAAAGGCTCTTCCAGGCCGCCTTCGGCCACATGAAGGTCTTGTAGTAGAAGCCGGCCGAGAACATCGGCGATGCGATGTCGTTGACTGCGCCGACATCGAAGGACAGCGACGGCCAGCGGTTCTGCGAATTGGCGGCGAGCCCGTCATAGAGCTCCTGCACGGTGGCGCGCACATTCGGCGTCTTGCGCGCATCGTCACGCACGATCTGCACCAGCGCGTTGGGCTCTTCCGCACCGGCCGACAGGAAGCCGCGCGGGCGGTGGTACTTGAACGAGCGGCCGACCAGATGCACGCCATTGGCAAGCAGCGCGGAGGCCAGCGTGTCGCCCTCGATGCCGGTATAGGACTGGCCGTCGAAGCTGAACCGCGCGGCCTTGGCCTGGCTGAGGCGACCGGCTCTCGGGATGCGGAACGCGCCGCTCATTTGGCAACCACTTCGTTGGAGTTTTTGGGCAGCTTGGCGGGTTTGGGTTCGCCGGCCTTGTAGGTCATGACGAACTTGTCGGTGACGGTGTCGCGCACCGCGTTGAAGAAGCGCGCGCAGCCATGCATGTGCCGCCAACGCTCATAGATGATGCCCTTGGGGTTGGAGCGGATGAAGAAGAACTTTTCGAAGTCGTCGTCGGTCTCGCCCGCAATGTTGGCCGAGCGCGCAATATGCGCCTCGCCGGCGTTGCGGAATTCGAGTTCCGGACGCTCTTCCTCGCAATAGGGGCAGCGGATGAGAAGCATTCTGTTCGTTCCTACAATTCGCCGTGGCCGACGCGCGCGCCGGGGGGTTGATCGCAAAGCTTCAGGCCCATGGTGACGAACGGCGCGACCAGCCGCAGCCGCTCCGCGACATCGGCGGAATCGCGAAACAAGGCGCGGTTGGCCATGTTGCCGAGCGTCAGCTGCATCGGATCGGTCGTGACGATGACGCCACGGGGCTTGAAATCCTCGTCTTCATCCAGGCCCTTCGGCCGGTCTTCGAAGAACATCACCATTTTCTGGCCGCCGCCCCAGACGCAGGCGAGCACTCCTTCATCGACCGAAAACGGCCATCCGGCCTCGTTGCCGGCGCGCGTGATCGGCTGCAGCCGCACCTCTTGCGCCGACGGCATGTGGAACATGCCTTGTTCCCCCGCCAGCATCAGCGGCATCGCGACAGCCATCTGCGCCATCATCAGTGCGCCACTGCCGCCGCCGCCGCCTCGTCGATGAGCCGGCCGGTGCGGAAGCGCTCGATGGTGAAGGGCGCATTGATGGGATGCGGATCGTCCCTGGCGATGGTGTGGGCAAAGACATGGCCCGAACCGGGCGTCGCCTTGAAGCCGCCCGTGCCCCAGCCGCAATTGACGTAGAGTCCCGGCACCGGCGTCTTGGCCAGGATCGGCGAGCGGTCGGGTGTCACGTCGACGATGCCGCCCCAGGAGCGAAGCATCTTCATGCGCGTGAAGATCGGGAACATCTCGCAGATGGCGTCCAGCGTATGCTGCAAGATGTGCAGGCCGCCGGTCTGCGAATAGGAGACATACTGATCGGTGCCGGCACCGATCACCAGCTCGCCCTTGTCGGACTGCGAGATATAGGCGTGCACCGTGTTGGACATGACCACGCATGGCACCACCGGCTTGACCGGCTCCGACACCAGCGCCTGCAGCGGATAGCTTTCCAGCGGCATGCGCACGCCGGCCATGTTCATGATGACCGAGGAATGGCCGGCGGCGACGACGCCGACCTTCTTGGCTCCGATGAAGCCGCGCGTCGTGTCGACGCCCATGACCGCGCCGTTGGCCGCCCGCTTGACGCCGGTGACCTCGCAATTCTGGATGATGTGGACGCCGCGCGCCGAAGCGCCGCGCGCATAGCCCCAGGCGACGGCATCATGGCGCGCCGTGCCGCCGCGCCGCTGCAGCGCGGCGCCAACAACGGGATAGCGCGCATCCCGCGAGATGTTGAGCGGCGGACAGAATTCCTTGGCCTGCTCCGGCGACAGCCATTCATTGTCGATGCCGTTCAACCGGTTGGCATGGACATGGCGCTTCAGCACCTGGATGTCATGCACGTTGTGGGCGAGCATCATGACGCCGCGCGCCGAATACATGACGTTGTAGTTGAGCTCCTGGGAGAGCCCGTCCCACAGCTTCAGCGCATGGTCGTAAATGCCGGCGCTCTCGTCATAGAGATAGTTGGAGCGGATGATGGTGGTGTTGCGGCCGGTGTTGCCGCCGCCGAGCCAGCCCTTTTCCAGCACCGCGACATTGGTGATGCCATGGACCGTGGCGAGATAATAGGCCGTGGCCAGCCCATGGCCGCCGGCACCGACGATGATGACGTCGTATTCCTTCTTGGGCTCCGGCGAGGACCATTGCTCCTCCCAGCCCTTATGGCCGCGCATGGCCTCTCGGGCGATGGCGAATACCGAATATTTTTTCAACGTCCCAGCCTCGCGCCAACGGATCTCGCGGATCGCGGCCGGGCTTTTGTTCGGTCCGGCGCGCGAGGTGTATCACTAGCGAAACAGCGCTTCCACCCTTGCGCTGTTTGCGACGGCGCTTGCCGTTTTGCGCCACGACGAAAAAGACCCGTGCGGGCTGGCTGCCGTGGTTGCGTTCAGCCACATTGTTCGTCGCGAGATTCGGGAGGGCGAAAATGGGCAATGCCTGGTGGAATCTGACATTGCGCTTCCTGCTGGAGCTTGCCGCCCTGCTTGGTCTCGGCATCGCCGGCTGGCATTTCTCCGACGGATGGTGGCGCTGGATGCTCGCTTTGGCCTTGCCGCTCGTTGCGGCCGTGCTGTGGGGCACTTTCGCGGTGCTCAACGACCCAAGCCGGTCAGGCCGCGCACCGATACCGGTGCCGGGTACGGTGCGGCTGGCGCTCGAACTGATCATCCTGTTCGGCGGGGCTGCCGGATTCTATGCCGCGGGCTACATCACCACTGGCATCGTCGTCGCTCTGCTCATCGCGATCAGCTACGCATTTTCGCTCGACCGGCTGGGCTGGCTGCTGAAGCAATAATTCGGATCGACGACGCCTTCGCAGGTATCGGGTGGTTCCTCACCGCCCCATCTGCGACCAAGCATCCGGTTGCCGGCGAGACCGGCGCGAAAAAGGATGCCAAAAATGCTCGCACTCGCCAACAAGATCGCCATCGTCACCGGCGCCAGTTCCGGCATCGGCCGCGCCACGGCAAAACTCTTCGCCGAGGAAGGGGCCAGGATCGTCGTCTCCGCCCGCCGCCAGGCCGAACTGGATACGCTTGTCGCCGAAATATCGGACGCGGAAGGTACGGCCACCGCGCTTGCCGGGGACGTCAGGGACGAAGCCTACGCGAAGACCCTAGTCGATCTGGCGATCGAAAGCTTCGGCGGTCTCGACATCGCCTTCAACAATGCCGGCGCCGTCGGCTTGATGGCGCCCCTGCCCGACATGATGCCGTCGGCATGGCACGAAACCATGGACATCAATCTGACCAGCGCCTTTCTCGGCGCGAAATACCAGATACCGGCCATGCTGGAGCGCGGCGGCGGCTCGCTGATCTTCACGTCGAGCTTTGTCGGCTACACTGCCGGCATGCCGGGCATGGCCGCCTACGCCGCCGCCAAGGCCGGACTGATCGGCCTGACGCAGGTTCTGGCCGCCGAATACGGGCCGAAGGGCCTGCGCGTCAACGCGCTGCTTCCAGGCGGCACCGACACACCGGGCGCGACGACAACGACACCCGAGGCCCGCGCCTTCGTCGAAGGCATCCATGCGCTGAAGCGCATGGCGCAGCCGGAGGAGATCGCCCGCTCGGCGCTTTACCTCGCCTCCGACGCATCGAGCTTCACCACGGGAACCGCGCTGTTTGCCGATGGCGGCGTCTCGATCAACCGGACGTGAAGGTTTTTTCGCGACCAACAGGTCGGTTTGCCGCTTTGACGCAGCCGGCCGGTCTTGCTTTTTCCGCGCGATTTGGCGATTCCGTTTCCTGTCGAAACGGGTCCCCAAACCATGATGCTGATCCGCACCTATGTGGCCGCGAGCGCGATCGAGGGCGTTGGCATGTTCGCCGCCGAGCCGATCCGCAAGGGCGCCTCGATCTGGCGGCTCGACCCGGATTTCGACCGGCTGATCCCGATGGACAAATACGAGGCCGCACCCCAGCCCCTGAAGGAATTGCTCGACCGTTATGCCTATCCCAGCCCGGACCGGCCGGGTTTCATGGTCTATGAAGTCGACAATGGCCGCTTCATGAACCATTCGGCGACGCCGAACACCGACTTTTCGCAATATGGTGGCGCCACCGCGACCCGCGACATTGCCGCGGGAGAGGAGATCACCTGCGACTACGGCGAATTCTTCGAGGATTTCGAGCGGCTGCACCTGGCCACCGCCTAGCTGGCGCCCTATCTCGGCCCTACCGTGGCAATTTGGCAGACGTCCTTCATTTCGACTGTGGACAGCGCGGCCTGATTCTGCTATCAGCCGCCACAATTCGTGGTGTCGACCGCCGCGGAGGCTAGTGGCTATGGCCACTTGCCTGTTGATATCAAACCCGAAAGACAGGATTGCCCGTGCAGGTACTCGTCCGCGACAATAACGTTGATCAGGCGCTTCGCGCGCTCAAGAAGAAGATGCAGCGCGAAGGCATTTTCCGCGAAATGAAGATGCGCGGTCACTACGAGAAGCCGTCCGAGAAGCGCGCCCGTGAAAAGGCCGAGGCCGTCCGCCGCGCCCGCAAGCTGGCCCGCAAGCGCGCCCAGCGCGAAGGCCTGCTGCCGATGACCCCGCGTCCGGTGGCTGCCGGCGGTGCCGCTGGCGCAGCGCGTCCGCCGCGCTGATTATCGCCAATATTTCGTCCTTTTCGAAGGATACTGAGGTGGCGCGATGCGGAATCGCCGCCACCTTTTTATTTTTGATATGACCCGGCCCGGAGGGGGGATCCGGACCTGAACGACGCGCTTGAAGTGAGGACAGGGCAGACATGAACGCAACAAGCGTGGAGCGCGGGGCCGCATTGCGTGGTTTCGCCCTGACGGCGGCCCTGCTTTCCGGATTGGTTCTGTCCGGCTGCCAGACATCGGGTCCGACCGGCGAGTTCAACAACATCGACAAGGCGCAGGGATCGAGCGAGAACATCTCCTCGCTGTCGGCGGTGATCCAGCGCAATCCGCAGGATCCCGAAGGGTACAATGTGCGTGGCTCGGCCTATGGCCGTGGCGGCCAGTACCAGGCGGCACTCAAGGACTTCAACCAGGCCATTCAGCTCAATCCGAATTTCTACCAGGCCTATTCGAACCGCGCGCTTATCCAGCGCTTCCTCGGCAATCAGGCCGCCGCGCTCGACGACTACAACAAGTCGATCCAGATCAACGGCAATTATGACGCCGCCTACATCGGCCGCGGCAACCTTTACCGCAAGGCGGGCCGCACCCAGGATGCCTTCAACGATTTCCAGAAGGCGATCCAGCTCGACACCACGGACGCCCGCGCCTACCATAATCGCGGCCTGATCTATCAGAGCCAGGGCCAGCACAAATTCGCCATCGAGGATTTCTCGACCGCCATCTCGCTGGCGCCGGATGCCGCCGAGCCCTACAACGGCCGTGGCCTCTCCTATCTGGCGACGGGCGACGAGGACAACGCCTTCTCCGACTTCAACATGGCCATCAAGCTCGACGGCAAGAACGCCGAGGCCTGGGCCAACCAGGCGCTGATCTACGAGCGGCGCGGCGACAAGGCAAAGGCAGCGAAATCCTATAAGGAAGCCGTGCGCCTCAACCCCACCTACCAGCCGGCCAAGGACGGCTTGTCGCGCGTCGGTGGCAGCGCCAGCTGATCGGCTTCGGTAGATCCGGCTAAGCTTTATGGGGACGTCGGCGTGTCCGAAATGACACGCCGCGATGAAGATCGCCGCCAATCCGGCAACCGCGCGTTAACCCCTGCTGCAAGCCGTTAACCCTTGCCTTGTTCGCGCCAAGTTTTCAGCGGAACGGTCTGGCCACCCAAGCCGTTATTTCCAGGCGATTTGCGAAAGGACCCTCCCATGATCAAGAAACTCGTCTGCGCCGCTGCTCTTGCAACGACCGTATTCGCCGCCGCCCCGGCCAGCGCCGGCAAGCTGCAGCTCGGCACGCTCGACTGCACCATCGATGGCGGCACCGCCTACATCGTCGCCTCCAACAAGGGCGTGTCCTGCGTCTTCCGTCCCTACCATCACGGACCGTCGGAGATTTACACCGGCGTCATCTCCAAGATCGGTGTCGATCTTGGCCAGACGCATCAGGGCCAGCTCGTCTGGGCGGTTCTTGCCGCGACCCGTGACCGCGACGCGGGCGACCTTGCCGGCAGCTATTATGGCGTCAACGCCGAGGCGAGCGTCGTCACCGGCGGCGGCGCCAACCTGCTGGTCGGCGGCTTCGACGGCGCCTTCATGCTGGAGCCGCTCAGCGTCCAGGCGCAGACCGGCGTCAATCTCGCCGTGGCCGTGACCTCGCTTCAGCTGATCCATTCGCTGAAGTGATCGAACGGAGCCACGCGCTCCTCTCTACCTTACGGCGCGGAACCATATAGGATGGTTCCGCGCCGTTTGTGTTTTGGGGGGACCGCCATGCCGAAGACAGCCATTGCCGCTGCCGTGATTGCCATGGTGCTTGGCTTTTTACAGACACCGGCACAGGCCCAGGACAGGGGCATCGAGCTCGGCACCCTTGAATGTGCCATAGGCGGGGGCACCGGCTTCATCTTCGGGTCGAGCAAGGATCTGAGCTGCACCTTCACCCCGGCCGACAAGAGCTTCGCGCCGGAAGCCTATTTCGGCGCCGTCAACAAATACGGCCTCGACATCGGCACGACAAAACAGGCGGTGATGCGCTGGCTGGTGCTGACGCCGCTGAAGAACATCTACGCGCCCGGCGCGCTGGCGGGTGACTATATCGGCGCAAGCGCCGAGGTGACGGCGGCCGTCGGCGCCGGCGCCAATCTGCTGGTCGGCGGCTCCTCGCAGGCTTTCACCCTCCAGCCGCTCAGCCTGCAGACGCAGACCGGCATCAATCTCGCCATCGGCGTCAGCCAATTCCAGCTGCGCAGCACCGAGAACTGACCTCTTGAAAAAACCGCTTGAGCTCAACCGCGGTTGAGGTCCTACAAGCCCATCCCGACCGGACCGCACCCAGATGGGCACGCTGTCCGACGCTATTGCCGCGCATGGTCCTGCCGGAAAGCCTTGCTGGCTTCTGGTGCCGTGCGCCGGCATCGAGATATGCAAAAGCATGGGACGGACATGATTGAAATCAGCACAAACAGGGTCGACTGGCGCGCATTGTGGGCGAGCGGCGACCTGGCGCGGTTCTGCTTCATCAGCCTCGGCATTCTGCTGCACGCCACCAACGAGACGATGGTGGCGACCGTCATGCCGGCCATGGTCGGCGAATTGGCCGGCGTGCAGCTCGTCGGCTGGTCGCTGGCGATCTACGAGCTCGGCGCCATCGTCGCCGGCGCTGCCGCCGGACGGCTGGTGAGCTATGTGGCGTTGCGCACCAATATGGTGGTCGCGGCGCTGCTTTACGCCGCAGGAGCGCTGATCTGTGCCACCTCGCCTTCCATGCAGTTGTTCCTGGCTGGCCGGCTGATCGAGGGGCTTGGCGGCGGCGCGCTGGTGTCGCTCGCCTTCGTCTCGGTCGAGCGTTTGTTTTCGCGCGCCATCTGGCCGCAGCTTTTCGGCATCATGTCGGCGATCTGGGGCGTCGCCGCCTTCAGCGGCCCGTTGCTGGGCGCGATCATGACCGAACTCCTGTCCTGGCGCTGGGCCTTCGGCGTCTTCACCCTGGGCGGCACAACCATGGCGCTGGCAAGCTTTCTTGTGCTGAACACGCCGGCGGCGAAGAGACCCAGCACAAGCGCAGGCAAAGCCCCGCCCTTCCCCTTCGCCGCCCTTGCCTGCCTTGCCGTCGCCGTGGTGCTGATCGCCTCGGCCGGCGTCGACATCGCCTTGCTGCGCTCTTCGCTGCTGATCGTGCTGGGCCTCGCCGGGCTCGCGCTGTTCTTCTATATCGACGCGCTGAAGCCGCGCTCGCGGCTGTTTCCGGCGCGGCTGTTCTCCTGGCGCACGCCGGTCGGCGCCGGCATGACCATGGTCGCCGCTTTTTCCGTTGCGACCTGCTCCTTCGGCGTCTACGGGCCGCTGCTTTTGACCAGCCTGCACGACATTCCGCTTTTGACCACCGGCTACATCATAGCCGCCGAATCGATCGCCTGGTCGATCCTCTCGATCCTCGTCGCCAACGCACCGCCGCAGCGCGAGCGGCTGATCATTGTCGTCGGTGCGCTGATGATCGCGGCGGGCATCGCCGGCTTTGCCTATACGATACCCCTGGGCTCGATCCCGCTGATCCTGGTCTGCGCCCTGCTGCAGGGCGGCGGCTTCGGCATTGCCTGGCCGTTCCTGACCCGCGTCATCGTCGCCTCCGCCCCGGATGATGAGCAGACCATCGCGTCGGCTGCGGTGCCGACCATGCAGCGCATCGGCTATGCCGTGGGTGCCGCCCTCGCCGGCATCGTCGCCAATGCCAGCGGCTTTTCGCAAGGGCTGAACCATGACGCGGCGGCCAATGTCGCGAGCTGGCTGTTCCTCGCCTTCGTGCCCCTCGGCATCCTCGGCTGCCTCGCCGCCTTGCGGGCGTCAGCTGCGCCAAACCGGCCGCTGGAAGCCATCGGCTGACGCAGGCTCAATCGGGGCTTCAGTCGACCCGAAGGCGGTAGCCGACACCGGTCTCGGTGGTGATGTAGCGCGGCTGGTCGGGGGTCTTCTCGATCTTCTGCCGGAGCTGCCTGACATAGACCCGAAGATATTGCACGTCGGTCGAATCGCCCCAGATCTGCTTCAGGATGAAATGGTGGGTCAGCACCTTGCCGGCATGCTGCACTAGGATGCGCAATATGTCGTATTCCTTCGGCGAGAGTTTTATCTCCTTGCCTTCGACCTTGACGATACGCTTGACCAGATCGACGCTGAGGTCGCCGCTCTGGAAGACCGGCTTCTCGCCCTGCTGCTGGAACTTGTGCCGCAACGCCACGCGGATGCGCGCCACCAGTTCGTTCATGCCGAACGGCTTGGTGACATAGTCATCGGCGCCGAGCTCGAGCGCGCTGACGATGCCGGCCTCATCGGTGCGGCTGGAAAGGATGACGACCGGGATGTCGAGGCCCTCGCCACGCCATTTGCGCAGCAACTCATGGCCACTCATGCCAGGCAGGCCGAGATCGAGGAGCACCAGGTCCGGCTTTTCCTGTTCCATCTGCTCGATCGCCACCTTGGCGTTCGGCGCTTCGCTAATCGCATAGCCCTGGCTGCCGAGGCCGACCCGAAGCAGCTTGCGGATCGGCGGCTCGTCATCGACAACCAGTATCCTGACATTCGAATTTGTCATGAAGGCCGATCCACGCTGGTCTCTTCGCCGCGATTGCCGACATCGGGCGCTTCCGCCGGCACCGGCATCCTGATGGTGAACACCGCCCCTGGACGGTCGGTCCGGTTGGCGGCCGAGATGGCGCCGCCCATCGATTCGACAAAGCCGCGGCAGATCGACAGGCCAAGGCCGGTGCCGGCGCGCACCTGATCGCCCTTGCGCACCCGGTAGAACGTGTCGAACACTCGTTCCAGATCATGCGCCGGAATGCCCGGCCCCTCATCCATGATCTGCATGATGACGGACCCATTGTCGGCCCATCCCTGCACGCGGATCGTCGAGCCGGCCGGCGAGTATTTCGATGCATTGTCGAGAAGGTTGAACAGAACCTGTTCGAACAGCACGGGATCGAGCTTCAGCATCGGCAGGTCGGACGGAATATCGACCGCGATCTTGTGCTCGCTGGTGATCTTGCGGGCGCGGTTGAGCGCCGTGCCGACGATATCGCCGACGTAATGCAGCGCATAGTTCGGCTCCATTGCCCCGGACTCGATCTTGGTCATGTCGAGCAGATTGGCGATGAAGCGGTTCAGCCGTTCCGATTCGTCAATCACCGTCGACAAAAGCTCCGTCCGGTCCTGCTCGGGCAGATCCGGCGCGAATTCCTTGAGCGTGCCGGCCGCTCCCATGATGGCCGAAAGCGGCGTCTTCAGATCATGCGAAATCGAGGTCAGCAGGGCAGAGCGCAGCCGGTCGGCCTCGGCGGCGAGCTTGGCGCGGTCGACATCGGCGACGAGCTGGATACGTTCAATCGCCACCGCCGCCTGGTCGGCCAGCGCGTCGAGCAGGCGCTGCTGCTCCGGCGTCAGCAGCGGGCCCTGCTTGTCATTGTCGAGCCCGACGACACCGATCGCCGTGCGTCCCGTCCGCAAAGGCAGATAGAGACGCTTGGCGCCGGGCAGTGTGTCGGCGCCGCGCCCGGCGGCGCGGTTGTGCTCCCAGGCCCAGCGGGCGGCGGCGATGTCGGCCTCGGCCAGCGTGTCGTCCGGCGGATAGCCTGCCTTGACGGTGATGGTTCCGTCTTCGGGCAGAAGCAGCACCACACGCAGCTTCAGCATCGAGGCGATCTGAAAGGCGGTGGCCCACAGCACATCGTCGAGCGTGCCGGCGCCGGCGAGCTTCTTGGAGAAGAGGTAGATGTCCTCGGTGGCCCGTGCCCGCGAGCGGGCGGCGATGGCCTGTCGCTGCACGCGCACCGTCAGATTGCTGGCAATCACGGCGACCACCAGAAACACGCCGAGCGCGACAATGCTCTCCGGATCCCGGATCGTCAGCGTGTAGCGCGGCTCCAGGAAGAAATAGTTGAAGGCAAGGGCGCTGGCGAGACAGGCGTACAGAGCCGGCCACAGACCGCCGGTCACCGCCGAAGCCAGGACCCCGATGAGGAAGATGATCGCGAGGTTGCGAACGTCGAGAAATTGGTCGAGCAGGACGGCGAAGGCGAGCGACCCGACGACATAGGCCGTGGCCAGGAGATACGGCCAGATCTGGAATTGCGTCTGCTCGTTCGCGGTCCTTACGTTCCTCGACGCCGCCTCGGTATTTCGCTCGGTCCCCGAAATGACGTGGACGCTGATGTCGCCGGCATTGCGGATCAGATCATAGGTGAGCGAGCCCTCGATCAGTTCGCGCCAGCGCGACCGGGTCGGTCGGCCGACCACGATATGGGTGAAATTGTTCGCCGTCGCATGGCGCACAATGTCCTGCGCGACATTCTGGCCGGGAATGGTCGTCACCTCCGCGCCGAGCTGCTCGGCAAGGCGCATCAGCGTGGCGAGCCGGTCCTTGTCCTCCTCGGACATGCCGGCAGAGCGTGGCGTATCGACATGCAGCGCCGTCCATGGCGCGCGAAGCCGGTCGGCCAGCCTGCGTGCGTAGCGAATGCGGGCCGCGCCGCCCGGACGCGCGTCGACGCAGACGAGCACTCTTTCGCCCGCGGCCCACGGCCCCTGGATGGCATGCGATTGCATGTGATTGAGCAACTGCTCGTCGACGCGCTGGGCGGTGCGGCGCAGCGCCAGTTCGCGCAGCGCCGTCAGGTTGCCCGACGAGAAATAGTTCTCGATTGCGCGCTGCGCGGTGTTGGGGAAATAGACCTTCCCCTCTTCCAGCCGCTTGATCAGGTCGTCGGGCGTCAGGTCGATGATCTCGACGTCGTCGGCCTGGTCGATGATGGAATCGGGAACCGTCTCGCGCACCCTGACCCGGGTGATCTGCGCGACCACGTCGTTCAGGCTCTCGACATGCTGGATGTTGAGCGTCGTGTAGACATCGATGCCGCGCGCCAGGATCTCCTGGACGTCGAGATAGCGCTTGGGGTGGCGGCTCCCGGGCGCGTTGGTGTGGGCGAGCTCGTCGACCAGGACCAGTGCAGGGCGCCGAGCGAGGATAGCGTCGATATCCATCTCGTCGAGGACGCGCCCCTTGTAGTCGACCTTGCGGCGGGGGATGACTTCATAACCCTCGACCAGTGCCTGGGTTTCCCGGCGGCCATGCGTCTCGACGACGCCGATCACCACATCGATGCCGTCGGCCAGCCTGGCACGGCCCGACATCAGCATTTCGTAGGTCTTGCCGACACCGGGAGCGGCGCCGAGGAATATCCGCAGACGGCCGCGTCCCTCCCGCTCGGCATGCTCGAGCAGCGCGTCGGGGGAAGGCCTGTTTTCGTTGCTTCTGTCTTCCGGCATCGGGATCGATCATGGAGAGGTCCGGGGATGCTGTCGATCCCCGGACCTCGCCGTCAACTATTTAGCGGCGTCCAGCGCCAGGTTGAGCGCCAGCACGTTGACAACAGGCTCTCCCATGAAGCCGAGTTCCCGGCCCTCGACCTGGCTGTCGACAAGCGCCTTGACCTTGGCTTCGTCGATGCCCCTGGCCTTGGCGACACGCGGAACCTGGAAATAGGCGGCCTCCGGGCTGATCTGCGGATCGAGGCCGCTGCCCGACGTCGTCACCAGGTCCATCGGCACGGGCTGGTTCGGATTCTCCGCCTTCAGTTTCTCGGCATCGCCCTTGATGCGCTCGATCAGCTTCGGGTTGGTCGGGCCGAGATTGGAGCCGCCGGAGGCGCCGGCGTCATAGCCGTTGCCGGCGGCCGAAGGCCTGCCATGGAAATATCTGTCGCTGGCGAAGGCCTGGCCGATCAGTTCGGAGCCGATGACCTTGCCGTCCTTCTCGATCAGGCTGCCATTGGCCTGACGCGGGAACAGCGCCTGCGCCAGGCCGGTCATGCCCAGCGGATAGACCAGGCCGGTCAGTACGGTGAAGAAGACGATCATGATGATCGCGGGTCTGATTTGCTTGAGCATCGGAAGGATCCTTATGCAAGGCCAAGGGCCGTGACGGCCATGTCGATTATCTTGATGCCGACGAACGGCACGATGATGCCGCCCAGGCCGTAGACGAGTAGGTTGCGGCTGAGCAGCGCGCCGGCGCCGATCGCCCGGTATTTGACGCCGCGCAGCGACAGCGGAATCAGCGCGATGATGATCAGCGCGTTGAAGATGATGGCCGACAGGATGGCGCTCTGCGGCGTCGCCAGATGCATGATGTTGAGCGCCTGCAGCGGGCCGGTGGTCTGGCCCGGCGCGACATAGAAGACGGCGAACATGGCCGGGATGATGGCGAAATACTTGGCCACGTCATTGGCGATCGAGAAGGTGGTCAGCGAGCCGCGCGTCATCAGCAGCGCCTTGCCGATCTCGACGATCTCGATGAGCTTGGTCGGGTCGCTGTCGAGATCGACCATGTTGCCGGCTTCGCGCGCGGCGACCGTGCCGGTGTTCATGGCGACGCCGACATCGGCCTGCGCGAGCGCCGGCGCGTCGTTGGTGCCGTCGCCGCACATGGCGACCAGCTTGCCCTTGGCCTGCTCGTCGCGGATCAGCTTGAGCTTGTCCTCGGGCGTGGCCTGGGCAAGGAAATCGTCGACGCCGGCTTCCGCCGCGATGGCCGCGGCCGTCATCGGGTTGTCGCCGGTAATCATCACGGTGCGGATGCCCATCTTGCGCAGCTCGGCGAAACGCTCGCGGATGCCGCCCTTGACGATGTCCTTGAGGTGGACGATGCCAAGCAGCCGCCCGTCGCGCTCGACCGCCAGCGGCGTGCCGCCGGACTTGGCGACCTCGTCGGCGATCGCCTGCAGGTCCCTGATCGTATCGCTGTTCGGCCGCGTCGCGTGGCTGGCCACGGTCGCCTGGTTGACATGGGCGAGCACGGAATCGACCGCGCCCTTGCGCACCGAGGAGCCGTCGATGTCGACGCCGCTCATGCGGGTCTGCGCGGTGAAGGGCACGAAGGTGGCGTGCAACGTCGCCATGTCGCGGGCGCGGATGCCGTATTTCTCCTTGGCCAGCACGACGATCGAACGGCCCTCCGGCGTTTCGTCGGCAAGCGAGGCGAGTTGCGCGGCGTCGGCGAGTTCCTGTTCGGTGACGCCCTTGACCGGGCGGAATTCCGTAGCCTGGCGGTTGCCCAGCGTGATGGTGCCGGTCTTGTCGAGCAGCAGCGTGTCGACGTCGCCGGCCGCCTCGACGGCGCGACCCGACATGGCCAGAACATTGAAGCGCACCAGGCGGTCCATGCCGGCGATGCCGATGGCCGACAGCAGCGCGCCGATGGTGGTCGGGATCAAGGTGACGAACAGGGCGACGAGCACGGTCACCGAGATGTAGCCCCCCGAATAGGAGGCAAAGCTCGGGATCGTCGCGGTGGCCAGGACGAAGATCAGCGTCATGCCGACGAGCAGGATGTTGAGCGCGATCTCGTTGGGCGTCTTCTGGCGCTCGGCGCCTTCGACGAGCGAAATCATGCGGTCGAGGAAAGTGTGGCCGGCGGCGGCGGTGATGCGCACGCGGATCCAGTCGGACAGAACCTGCGTGCCGCCGGTGACCGCCGAGCGGTCGCCGCCGGATTCGCGGATGACGGGGGCCGACTCGCCTGTTATCGCCGCCTCGTTGACCGAGGCCACGCCTTCCACCACCTCGCCGTCGGACGGGATGATGTCCCCGGCTTCGACCAGGACGATGTCGCCGACCTTCAGGCTGGTGCCGGGTACGAGCTTGAACCTGCTCCTGTCCTCGCCGGCCAGGAGCTTGGCCTGGGTCTCGGTGCGCGCCTTGCGCAGCGAATCCGCCTGCGCCTTGCCGCGCCCCTCGGCGACGGCCTCGGCGAAATTGGCAAACAGCACCGTGAACCACAGCCAGATGATGATCTGCAAGGTGAAGCGCAGGTCGCCGCCGCCGGTGACGAGGTCCCTGACGAACAGCACTGTCGTCAGCGCCGAGACGATGGCGACGACGAACATCACCGGATTGCGGGCTAGCGTGCGCGGGTCGAGTTTGCGGAAGGCGCCGCCGATGGCGGGCCACAGGATGCGGGCATCCATGATGGCGGTTGACTTTAACTGGCTCATTTTGGAGCTCCGGCTTCGGTGTTGTCGGGCGGCACCGGGTGTTTGGATGCCGAAAAGGGTGGGCCGTAGACCAGCAGCCAGATCACGATCATGACTGCCGCGATGCCCAGGAATGTGGACACGGTCGGGAAGGGAGGAGGCTTCGCCTCCCCCTCGCTGCCGGCCGGCGGCCGGGCCTTGCGACGCATCGGGCTGAACAAGGGCATGGCCGCCTCAGAAGGTTTGCCCGTGGATCATCGCCAAATGCTCGATGATCGGGCCGACGGCGAGCGCCGGGAAGAAGGTGAGGCCGCCGACGATGACGATGACGCCGATCAGCAGGCCGACGAACAGCGGCCCATCGGTCGGGAAGGTGCCGGCCGAGGCCGGCACGGTCTTCTTCGCCGCCAGCGAGCCGGCGATGGCGAGCGCCGGGATGATGACCAGGAAGCGGCCCATCAGCATGCCGATGCCGATGGTGATGTTGTACCAGGGCGTGTTGCCGCTGAGGCCGCCAAAGGCCGAACCGTTGTTCGCCGCCGCCGACGTGTAGGCATAAAGCACCTCGGAGAAGCCGTGCGGACCGCCATTGGCCATCGAGGCCACGGCGCTCGGCAGGACGACGGCGATCGCCGTGAAGATCAGCATGGCGAGCGGCAGGCACAGGATGGCCAGCATCGCCATCTTGACCTCCTTGGCCTCGATCTTCTTGCCGAGATATTCGGGCGTGCGGCCAACCATCAGGCCGGCGACGAAGACGGCGACGACGATGAACATCAGGATGCCATAGAAGCCGGCGCCGACGCCGCCGACGATGACTTCGCCGAGCTGCATGTTGATCAGCGGGATCATGCCGCCGAGCGCGGTGAAGCTGTCATGCATGGCGTTGACGGCGCCGCAGGAAGCGGCCGTCGTGATGACGGCGAACAGCGCCGACAAAGCGATGCCGAAGCGGCTTTCCTTGCCTTCCATGTTGCCGCCGTCGATGCCCAGCGCATGCACCAGCGGATTGCCCGCGGCCTCCGCCCAGTAGCAGACGGCGACGCCGGCGATGAACAGGACGCCCATCGACGCCAGGATCGCCCAGCCCTGGCGCTGGTTGCCGACCATGCGGCCGAAGACATTGGTCAGCGCGGCACCCAGCGCGAAGATCGTCACCATCTGGATCAGGTTGGAGATGGCGTCGGGATTTTCGAAGGGATGCGCGGCATTGGCATTGAAGAAGCCGCCGCCATTGGTGCCGAGCATCTTGATGGCCACCTGCGAGGCGACCGGGCCGAGCGCGATGGTCTGCTTGGCGCCCTCCAGCGTGGTGGCGTCGACGTAAGGCCCAAGCGTCTGCGGCATGCCGAGCCAGACATAGACCAGTGTCAGCACGATGCAGAGCGGCAGGAGCACGTAGAGCGTGCAGCGGGTCATATCGACCCAGAAATTGCCGATCGACTTGCCCGAGGCGCGGGCGAAGCCGCGGATCAATGCGATGGCGATGGCAACGCCGGTGGCCGCCGAAACGAAATTCTGGACCGTCAGCCCGGCCATCTGCAGAAGATACGACATCGTGCTCTCGCCGCCGTAATTCTGCCAGTTGGTGTTGGTCACGAAACTGGCGGCGGTGTTGAAGGCGAGCGCCGGGTCGACCGCGCCCATGCCGGCGGGATTGTAGGGCAGACCGCCCTGCAGGCGCTGCAGGGCGTAAAGCACCAGGAACCCTGCAAGGTTGAACAAAAGCAAAGCCACCGCATAGGCGGTCCAGTGCTGTTCCTCGCGCTCGCTGGTGCCGCAAATGCGGTAGAGCCCGCGCTCGAGCGGGCCGAAGATCGGTGAAAGCAGCGTGCGATCGCCGTTGAAGACGCGGTGCATGTAGAAGCCCAGTGGCTTCGTCAGCAAAACGATGATCCCGCAGAAGACCAGGATCTGTATCCAACCGTTCAGTGTCATGGCTGTGGCTTTCCCGTGCCTTCAGAAGCGTTCTGGACGAACGAGGGCGTATGTGAGGTAGGCGAGCAGGAACAAGGTCACGCCACCACCGAGGATGTAATCGAAAAGCATGGTTCGATCCTTCAGTTCAAATTCTGTCGCAGGCTTTGACGTAAACCAAGGACAGGACAAAAAACAAAACCCCTATCCCGAGAACAATGATGTCCATTGTGCTTGTTCCTTGCTTTCACTTTGCTATTCGCGCCTGCCGGAGGCAGGTCGGCAATTACCTGAAAACGGCGCGCCGCATTGCGATTGGCGGCGTCCGACGTTTTTCCCAGGTGGAATATGGACCCGATCGCCATAAAGGTTCGAGACGGCGCGGGGCGGAAAGAAATAGGAATTTTATAAAGGTTTTTGCCAGGCCGTCGCTGTTGGGCGAGATGGCGTCTCCTGAGGATTTGCTGGGTTGGACCGCTCGACCGCGCTGTGCGGCGCGAATGGAACAAATCATCCTGCAGGAGATTGTCGGCCTGAGGGTTCACGCATCAAAGGATACGACCATGGCAAAGCAGAAAATGCTCGACGACCTGTTTCACGACACGCTGAAGGACATCTATTTCGCCGAAAAAAAGATACTGGCGACGCTGCCGAAAATGGCAAAGGCCGCGCAAAGCGCCGAACTGAAGGCTGCTTTCGAAAAGCACCGCACCGAGACCGAGGGCCATGTCGCGAGACTGGAAAAAGTCTTCGGTGTGATCGGCAAGAAGCCGGTCGGCAAGACCTGCGCGGCCATCATGGGCATCACCGAGGAAGGCGCCGAGATCATGGAGGAATACAAGGGATCTCCCGCGCTCGACGCCGGCCTGCTGGCCGCCGCGCAAGCGGTTGAGCACTACGAGATCTCACGCTATGGCACGCTGAGGACCTGGGCCGGTGAACTCGGCCTGAACGACGCCGTGACGCTTCTCGAAGCGACGCTGAAGGAAGAGAAGGCCACGGACGAGGCGCTGACCACGATCGCCGAGTCGGCAGTGAACATCGCCGCCGAAGCGGCGTAAATCTGTAGAGATCGGTAGCCGCCCCTAAGGTGTGTTGAGATTCAGGTCAGGCCGTCATCCCCTGAATATCAACGCACCTTTAGCGTGGCTCCCGCATCATGCTGAGATAGGTCGGGTCAAACTCGGCGATTTCCTGCAGGCGGTGCCAGTCCAGAATGGTCACCGTGTGGTTTGCCCAGCTGACGACGCCGACCTTGCGCAGGGCGCCGATGACCCGGTTCATGTGGACCACGGACAGGCCGAGAACATCGGCCAGTTCAGCCTGCGAGAGCGGCAGGTGAAAGCTCATGCCGTTGGTTCGCTGCACCACCTGCAGCCGCACGAAGAGTTCGCACACGAGGTGGGCCAGATGCGAGGTCTTTGAGCGCCGACCCATGGCGACGATCCATTCGCGATGGATGGCACCGTCGACCAGCGTATCCAGCCACAACAACCGTGTCAGATGCGGCGCCTGCTCGGTGATGGCGCGAAGCCGGCTATGGTCCGCGAACATGACATGACAAGGCGACAGAGCGACGATGCCGTGATCCATGGTCTTCAGCAGGAAGGCGTGGAGATCGACGAAGTCGCCGGGCACCTGCAACGACGTGAACTGCCGGCCGCCATTCTCCAGCACCTTGTAGCGCGCCGCCAGCCCGTCGAGGATCAGCGTCGAATAGGTCGGCCGCGACCCCGATGCGACGATGTCCTGGCCGGTGGCGAAGTGCCTCTCGAAGGTCATCGCCCCGGCCAGCAGCGCCTTCTCGGCGTCCGACAGCGAGTCATGCTGGCCCAGGTTCAGATAGAGGGATTCAAGCACCGCAATCTCCGGCGAAAGGGCTTTGGCAGCCGATCGCCATCTTGTTCTGTCGCAAGCAAAGGCGGCTGCGGCTGCACTAAGCCCTTTCGCCGCTGATAAGCATTAACATTTGTTAGAGCCTGCTTGTTCCACGGCAAATGCCACCATTTATGGAACAACTGCGTGGCCTGCGAATTGTCGGTTGAATATCTCGCCATTTCAGCAGCCTGAGGTTCAGCCCATCATGCCTCGATATTATCTTGACCTCTACAATGGCGACGGTCTGACGGTCGATGATGACGGCCAGGTCTTCGAGACGCGCGAGCGCATGCGGCGCGAAGCCATCCGCATCCTGCCTGACATCGTCCGCGACGAGATCATCGAAAACGACCACACCGCCATCACCGTGAAGGTACGCGACGAGGACGGGCGCCAGATATTCCAGGCGTCGCTCGTCGTCTCGTCAGGCTGGTGTGACTGACATTTCTCCATCCCGGACATCGATGACAAAAGTCTTCCGACCATCATTTGTAATCGCCGCCCCCGCCGCAACGCTGCACCATGCGGGGCCGGAAGATGATGGAGGCGGCGGTTTGTTCGCAACCAACGCCGCTTCGGAATGGAGCTAGCAGCACATGGTCCGTGCAAAAGTAGACACCCAGCGCGACGAACGCGCCAAACGTGAATCGCAGATCGTGATCGACGCCGAGCGGGCGGCCCGCGAAGCAAAGACAGCCAGGCTGAGAGAGCTGCGCCTCGCAGCGCAGTCATCGCAAGAGGCCGACGTGGCGAGGCCCAAGCCGACACGTCGGCGCACGCCTTCGAAAGGTTGATCGCCCACAACCGCTGGGCAAACATCACCGGTGGACAACGTGATCCCTGCGATCGTCTTGCAATAAGGCGAAAGCCCGACTCGGGGAGGCCAAGCCGGGCTTTCGGTGATGGCGGCGTTGGCCGCCGAGACGCGAGATAGTCTCAAAAACTCAGGCGGCGTAGCCGCCATAACCGCGCGCGACGGCGCGCGCCACGATGACCGGCTCGATCTCTGGCCAGAGGATGCCGGTCGCCCGCGCGAACTCGACGAGCGCATGGCGCGCCTCGTCCCGGGTGATGCAGCCCTCCAGCGCAAGGTCACACGCCTCGACGGCATTGCGATAAAGCGGGCCACGGCGCGAGGTCGTCCAATCGGTCAGGAAATCGTGCATTTCGGCCAGCGAGGCAATCTCGCGCTTGAAGCCAAGGCCGACGGTGAGCGCCACAGGCGAATGAAACAGCTTGTCGTACATGAAACGGCTCCTGATTATCGCAGCGCCAGGAGAAATATCCGGGCTGGTCCACGGACGGGACGCCGTGAAACGCGCGGAGGGGGCGGAGGTTCCGGATGGACGCTTCTATTCCTGGCTGCTCCGCAACAAGGGGCATTGCCGCACGGCGATTTCGGCCCATGGCACGACAAGCAGGAAGGCCTTTCCCGCAGCATGGCTCATCAATGCGTGGCGTGGGTTACCGGCGAGGACGCTTCGTTTGTTTAGGAGAGCGGTCGGCAAGGAAACCCGCGCTCGCGCGGCGCGCGCAGGCGGGTCCAGGGCCGCGCATATAGTGAAGCTCTGGTCGGTAGTGCGGTGCAATGAATTCGCGAAAGGCTGATGCCAACCGATTGATTACAGCCAGACGTCCTGTGACCCAATCTCTGCAAGAAGCCGCTGGATGAGGCTGTTCAATTCCGACCCACAGTCTCGTCGCCATCGAGGTGGTTCCCTATGATCTTGTGATGGCCGGCGGACATGATCGCAAAATCCGCGACGCTGAAGCCGCCGCCGATAAGGTTTCGGCTGGTGGAGCGCTTGAGCAGAAGACCGAATTGTTTTGAGCCGCAGTCAAAAACCGCCACGAGGGCGGCACGGGGGCGGCCACCCCCAGGGCGATGGCCAAGAACACTGCCACAAGCCCGAACAGAAGCTTACGCGACATCATTGTCCCAACCTCACACGCCGGTGTCGATATGAAACAGCGTCTTAGCGCCCGGCATTGCCTGGAGCTGTGGCAGCAAGAACCGTGCCACGCTTGCCTCGCATGCTTCATGGAGAGATAGGCGTGTCGGCTCTCTTTGAAGAAAACCGGCCAGGCCTTGGCTCGACAACCGTCGCAACGGTTTCTGGCTCTGGAGGCGGTGCCAAACCTGTTCCGAAAAGCTCCGAAACGTCTAGTATGCCCATATGCAGGGCACTCGCGTCGCTTTTGGTCCGTTCCTACTCGATCCCGACATCGGGACGCTCCTTAAGGAGCAGGTCCCGATCGCTGTTGGGCATCGTGGGCTGACACTGCTTGCCGCGCTTACGGCCCGGCCCGGTGAGATCCTGACCAAGGCCGAGCTGATGGACGCTGCCTGGCCGGGCACCGCCGTCGAGGAAGGCAACCTTACCGTCCAAATCGCGGCACTGAGAAAGGCACTCGGTCCGGCTGACAAAGGCGGCGAGTGGATCGCCACTGTGCCCCGCGTCGGCTACCGCTTCACCGGGACTGTCGAGCCGGTGGCGAGCGCACCCCCCAGACAGATACCACCGGCCGGCAAGCCGTCGATTGCAGTGCTGCCTTTTGCCAATTTGAGTGGCGATCAGGACCAGCAATATCTCAGCGACGGCATAACCGAGGACATAATTACGGAGCTGGCCAGGTTCCGCTCCCTCCTCGTCATCGCCCGCAATTCATCTTTTCAGTTTCGCCATCCGGCATTGGACATTGCCGAAGTCCATCGCAAACTGGGCGTTCGCTACCTCGTCGAAGGCAGCATCCGAAAGCTCGGTGATCGCATTCGGATCACCACACAGTTGATTGACGCCGCCACCGGCACCCACCTGTGGGCTCAAAGGTACGATCGGGGCCTCGACGACATCTTCGCTTTGCAGGACGAGGTTGCGGCCCTTATCGCCTCGATGGTCGAAGGCCAGGCGGAGGCCGATTCGGCGAGCCGGACCAGGCGCAAGCTTCCGGCCGATTGGGACGCATACGACTACTACCTGCAGGGGCGCGCGCACTTCCACCGTTATGAGATGGACATGTCCGAGCCCCTGTTCGTCCGGTGTGTCGAGCTCGATTCGACGTTCGCTCAAGGCCACGCCTTCCTCGCGCAGGCCCTCGTCGGCAGATTTTGGTACGACAACGATCCGCGGACGCTGCAGAAGGCCTGGAACGCGGCACAAACGGCGCTCGCTTTCGACAGGAGCGATGGCGTCTGTCACCAGAGCATGGGGCTGGTGCTTACGCACATGCGCCAGCACGGCGATGCCGGAGTGCATTTCGAGCAAGCGCGCTCGCTGAACCCCCTGGACGTGAACATAGCGGGTGACTACGCAAGCTGGCTCAACTACGGCGGACGGGCCGAGATGGCGCTGAACGTGCTCGAAACCGCGCTCCTGCGCGACCCCTTACCTCCGATATGGTTCTGGGAGGTGAAGGGCAGCTCCCTCTTCCTGCTTGGCAGATACTCGGAAGCCGTCGCTTCGTATCAGAAGGCTGGTGACCATTTCTTCATTCATGCCTTCCTCGCAGCGGCATACGCACATCTGGGCGAGACGCAGAAGGCGCGTGCCGCAGTCGAGGAAGCACTGACGAGGAAACACGACCTGACCGTCCGGCTGATTTCAGGTCTACCGTTCGCCGACCAAGTCGCCCTCGAACTTTTCACGTCAGGCTTCAGAAAGGCCGGTTTTCCCGCGTGAGACGCATTGGGAAGGAGGCAAGCGACGTCGACAACTATCTTACAAAATCGATACGTTAGGCGAAAAAAACTGGCGGAGAGAGCGGGATTCGAACCCGCGTTACGGTCTCCCGTAAACACACTTTCCAGGCGTGCGCCTTCAACCACTCGGCCACCTCTCCGTCCTTGCCTTCGCGCCGGCCGGTTTCGCCGCGCGGGTTGGGGAGATGCATCTCCTTTGGGGCTGCGGCGCGGAGTGTCCGCGCCTGGATGCCGCCCAACCAGCGGACATCCTTCCCCGGCACCTGAGCCGTCGAAGCAACAGGCGCGGGGCTCATCTAGTCGATCCCGCGCCGAATGCCAAGCCATAAGCGCAGTCTATTCGCTTTGCCGGCCACATGGTGTTCGCAATCCCGCCGCCGCGCATGTTTGCGGGGTGTCGGCCCCGAATGATGTGCACAGGCAAGGCAGCAAGGCCGGCCGCGCTTGACTTCCCTGCTGGTCGCGCGTCGAGTGAAGCAGAGGCCGTGCGGGGGCATTGTCCGGACATGACATCAAGCAGCGAACAACCGGGCAGTGGGCAGGCGCCAGCCGGCCGCCCAGGCGACCTTTTCTACGTCCCGGTGGGCTGGCTCATCTTCGTCATGGCGTGGTCGGTCTACGGCCTTACGTCGGCCTGGTGGCTGGTCGGCAATTCCGACCTGCCGGACAAGGTCTTCTATTTCTTTTTTGGCGGGCTCGTCGCCAACATCATCACCATCCTGTGGGGGCTATACCTGCTCGGCCTCGCCTTTGGCCGTTCGGGGCGCTTCCCCCGCCATTTCACCATCTGGCAGATCGCCACCATCGTCTGGGTGCTGGCGAGACAGGCCTATATGCTGACCGTGCCGGAATTCGTCTTCACCGCCAGGAGCCTCGGCATCACCGCCATCGAGATCGGCATCGGCCTGCTTTGCATCTACCTGTTGCGCCCCGGCTCCGGCGCCGGCACCGTCTACGCCAGGCCGCAAACAGAGGCGCCGCCGGTCTTCGTTTCCATCATCGCCGCCCTGCTCGGCATCATTCTCGGCGCCGTCATCGGCGCCCTGGTTGGCTTCTTCGCCGGCTCGGTGATCGCCGATGTCGCCGAGGTGAGCTGCTTCGAGGGCGGCTGCGGCTATTTCGCCGCCTTCATCGGCCTGGCCGGGCTGGTGGTCGGCGCCATTGGCGGCGGCATTCTCGCCGTCTGGTTCGTCCATCGGCGCAGGCGCAAGCCTGCGGCATAGGGACGGCCTGGCCTTCAAATTCGCGTATCGCGGTTGCGGGCAAGCCAGACGCATTCTATTTCTCGTTTCGGGACACGTGCCGGAGATTGCTGGGAAAGCGTCCAGGATCGGCCGGGGGAGAGCTTGATGTTTCGCTTCATTTTTCGTCTAGCGGCCATGATCGCGCTGTCGGTCTCCGTCATCATGGCGGTGCTCGACACGACGCGCACCGTGGCGGCCTCGGCGCTCGTGCTGACCCCGCTCAACGCCAGCTGGCTGGCCGTCTCGCCGGACACGCGGGCCGCCTTCGAAACCTTCATCCGCGCCAAGGCCAGTCCGCTTTTGTGGGACGGCTTCATCGCCTGGGTGCTCAACCAGCCGGGATTTGCCGTGTTCGCGGTGCTGGCTTTCCTGCTTTACGCCATCGGCTACAGGCGCCAGCGGCGCACGGACCAATTCGCCGCCAACTGATCGGCAGGGGCAATCGGCAAAGATCAAGTTGCGGCGCGGCCCGCCCGTGGCACGCTTTTCCAAAAGGTCAAAATTCCGCGTGAATTTTGTTTCGGGCCGTGCCAGATTGCCCAGGAGCGGGAGGGGAATACACTCCTGGCTGACGTCGCATGCCTGCCGGAGAACCGGGCAGGCAGGCGGTGCGTAACGGAAAAAATAACCGACAGGGTGTGGATCACATGAAACGTATCGTTCTCGGCCTCCTGGCCGCAACCGCAATGGTTCTTCCGGCTTTCGCCGCGGATGTCCAGCCGGCCATCCTCTATGATCTGGGCGGCAAGTTCGACAAATCCTTCAACGAGGCTGCCTTCCATGGCGCCGAGAAGTTCAAGACCGAGACCGGCGTCGCCTATGTCGAGTTCGAAGTGTCCAACGCTTCACAGCGCGAGCAGGCGCTGCGCCGCTTCGCCGAGGATGGCCGTAACCCGATCGTCATGGCCGGTTTTGCCTGGGAAGATGCCCTCAAGGCGGTCGCAAAGGATTATCCCGACCTGAACTTCGCCATCATCGACGACGCCGTCGACATGCCCAATGTCCGCTCGCTGGTGTTCAAGGAGAATGAAGGCTCCTATCTGGTCGGCATCCTGGCAGGGATGGCCTCGAAGTCCAAGAAGGTCTCCTTCATCGGCGGCATGGACATCCCGCTGATCCGCAAGTTCGAATGCGGCTATGTCGGCGGCGCCAAGGCCGCCGGTGCGACCGACGTCATCCAGAACATGACCGGCGACACGCCGGCTGCCTGGAACGACCCGGCCAAGGGCGGTGAGATCGCCAAGACGCAGATCGACCAGGGTTCCGACGTGGTCTACGCCGCGGCCGGCGGCACCGGCGTCGGCGTGCTGCAGGCGGCGGCGGATGCCGGCAAGCTCGGCATCGGCGTCGATTCCAACCAGAACGGCCTGCAGCCCGGCAAGGTGCTGACCTCGATGCTGAAGCGCGTCGACGTTGCCGTCTACACCGCCTTCATGGACGGCAAGAACGGCACCTTCAAGGGCGGCGTGCAGAATCTCGGCCTCAAGGAAGGCGGCGTCGACTACGCCATGGACGACAACAACAAGGCGCTGGTGACGGACGAGATGAAGGCGGCGGTCGAGAAGGCCAAGGCCGACATCATCGCCGGCAAGATCCAGGTGCACGACTACACGGCTGACAACGCCTGCCCATATTGATCGGGAGACACTGATTTGCGAACCGCCGGGCCTTGTCCCGGCGGTTTTGTTTTTGGGAGACTTCTGACCACCGAGGCAAAAGTGGCGCCGATCATAGAACCCATGACCGAACGCGACGTCGAACCAATGGCGCGATTGCGCGTTGCCGCCTTTTTCGAAGGCAGCGCAAGGACGCCGGACGAGGACGCCGCCGGGCTGCGCGCGCTACTGGCGGGGGACGGCTTCGAGACGGCGCTGGTGGCCCGGATCGGCGACGCATCGGTCGGCACATGCCTGCTGGTGCGCCACGAATTGGAACCGGCGCACGACCTGACGCCATGGTTGGCCGGCTTGGTCGTCGATCGCCATCACCGCAACAAGGGGATCGGCCGCGCGCTGGTCGCGGCCGTCGAAGCGTATGCGGCGTCGATCGGTGTGGGCAGGCTCTACCTCTATACGTGGGAAGCGCGCAATTTCTATTCCGGGCTCGGCTGGGCAGTCGTCGAGCCGTTCGAGCATGACGGCCATCCGATGCTGCTGATGGCACGCGACCTCCGGCTATAGCCGACCCACCAGATAGCCCAACGCGAAAACAGCGATCAGCACGACGGCGACGACAAATCCGCGCCGGCCGCCAGGCGAATGCACGCCAACGCCGTAGGGCGGGCGCGACAGGCTTCGGATCACCGGCTTGGCATCATTGGCCAGTCCAACGCTGCGCATCTGCGGCAATTCGGCGAGGCGTTGCGTAACCAGCGCCCAGTGATTGGCGGGCAAGGCAGGCTTTTCGGCCCGGTCGAACATGTGCATGCGTTCGGCAAGCTGCAGCACGGCGTCGCGGAAGGCAGGGTCTATCTCCAGATCGCGCTCGGCCCGTTCGCGGTCTGTATCGTTCATCAGGCCGAGCACATAGTCGCCAGCCCGAGCGATGCGATCCCTTTCACCGACCATGGCTTGTACCCTCCCCTCGTCCTTACCAATGCGGCGGCTTGGTTATCGGCACATCGGGCGCCGCCTGCTCCTCCAGCGCCAGGAAGCGGTCGGTCAGCGCGTCGAGCTTGCGCTGCAGGCGCTCGATCACCGTCCACTGCTCGGCGATCTGCCCCGACAGTTCCTCTATGGTCTTTTCCTGCTCGGCGGCGCGGATTTCCAGCGTCGTCAGCCGGTCGGCGGGCATGATCATGCGCGGTCCCTGATGTTGCACCACAATGCCTTGCATGGTGGTGCGAATTTCGACGTCGTCATATTAGCGAATATGAAGCCTGCGGACACGTTGGAAATTGACAAGCACACCGGGATTTGCCGAGAGTGGATACTGCTCCGGCCAATTGGCATGGGCGGGGCGTCATGCTAGGCATTTTGACCAAGCGATAAAAAAATAAGAGTGGGACTGGCTGCATGGCGCAAGCCGCAATCGAACTGATCGGCATCAACAAGAGTTTTGGCGCCGTGCGCGCCAACCGCGACATCAATCTGGAGATCGCGCGCGGCACCATCCACGGCATCGTCGGCGAGAACGGCGCCGGCAAGTCGACGCTGATGTCGATCCTCTACGGTTTCTACCAGGCCGACAGCGGCGAGATCCACGTCGGCGGCAAGCCGGCGTCGATCAAGACACCCAACGACGCGATCGCGCTCGGCATCGGCATGGTGCACCAGCATTTCATGCTGGTCGACAATTTCTCGGTGCTGGAGAACATCATTCTCGGCGCCGAAAGCGACGCCCTCTTGAAAAGCAGCATCGCCAAGGCGCGCTCGGAACTCGAGCGGCTGGAGCGCGAATACGGGCTCGAAGTCGACCCCGACGCCATCATCGAGGAACTGCCGGTCGGCCTGCAGCAGCGCGTCGAAATTCTCAAGGCGCTTTATCGCGGCGCCGAGATCCTGATCCTCGACGAGCCGACGGGCGTCTTGACGCCGGCCGAGGCCGACCACCTGTTCCGCATCCTCAAGCAGTTGAAGGAACAGGGAAAGACGGTGGTGCTGATCACCCACAAGCTGCGCGAGATCATGGCCATTACCGACAATGTCTCGGTCATGCGCCAGGGCACGATGGTGGCGACGCGCGAAACCAGCAAGACGACGGTGGGCGAACTGGCCGAACTGATGGTCGGGCGCCGCGTGCTGCTTCGGGTCGAAAAGGGCGAAGCCGAAGCCGGCGCCGTCAAGCTCGCGGTCAAGAACCTGACGGTGAAGGATTCGCGTGGCGTCACCATGGTCGACGATATCTCCTTTGACCTGCGCGCCGGCGAGATCGTCGGCATTGCCGGTGTCGCCGGCAACGGCCAATCCGAGCTGCTCGAGGCGATTTCCGGCATCAGGCACGCGGTTTCCGGCTCCGTCATGCTGGACGGCAAGCCGATCGATCTCACGGGCAAGGCCGACCCCGGCGAACTGCGCGACCGCGGGCTGGCGCATGTGCCGGAAGATCGCCACCATGTCGGGCTGGTGCTGGCCTTCGAGGAGAACGAGAACTCGATCCTCGGCTATCACGACGACCCCCGCTATCTCAAAGGGCCGTTCCTCAATGTCGATGCCATCATGGCCGATGCCAAGGACAAGATCGAGAAATACGACATTCGGCCAAGCAATCCGCGCCTGAAGACTGCGAATTTCTCCGGCGGCAACCAGCAGAAGATCGTGCTCGCGCGGGAGATGGAGCAGGATCCCGGCGTGCTGATCGTCGGCCAGCCGACACGCGGCGTCGATGTCGGCGCCATCGAATTCATCCACAAGCGCCTGATCGCCATGCGCGACCAGGGCAAGGCGGTGCTGGTGGTGTCGGTCGAGCTCGACGAGATCCGTTCGCTGTCCGACCGCATCCTGGTGATGTTCGCCGGCCGCATCGTCGGCGAACGCGGCCCGGAGGCGACCGAGGGCGAACTGGGCCTGTTGATGGCGGGTGTCGAGCGCCAGGAGGCCGCGGAATGAGCACCCCTTACGCCAAATTGCCGGCCTGGGCCGATTATGGGCTGATCCCGCTGATCAACCTGGCGGTGGCATTCATCGTCGCCGGCTTCGTCGTGCTCCTGGTCGGCGAGAACCCGTTCCGCGCCGCCGTCGTCCTGGTCGAGGGCGCCTTTGGCAAAGGGACAGGCATCGCCTTCACCCTCTTCTATGCCACCACCTTCATCTTCACCGGACTTTCGGTGGCGGTGGCGGCGCATTGCGGCCTGTTCAACATCGGCACCGAGGGACAGGCCTACATAGCCGGCCTGGGCATCGCCATCGTCTGCCTGTCCTTCGACAGCACGCTGCCCTGGTGGCTGACATTTCCGATGGCCATCGTCGCTTCGGCGCTTGTCGGTGCCTTGTGGGCGCTGATCCCCGCCTACCTTCAGGCCAGGCGCGGCTCGCACATCGTCATCACCACCATCATGTTCAATTTCATCGCCGCCTCGATCATGGTCTATCTGCTGGTCGGACCATTGAAGCCAGCGGGGTCGCAAGCGCCGCAAACCCGCAACTTCTTCGCCGGTGCCGAACTGCCGAAACTCAACTGGATCATCGAGCTGTTCGGCGCCAAGATCCGCTCGGCGCCGCTCAACGTCACCTTCCTGCTGGCGCTGCTCATGGCCTTCCTGGTCTGGCTGCTGATCTGGCGCACCAAGCTCGGCTATGAGATGCGCACCTACGGCCACAGCCCCAAGGCGGCGCGCTATGCCGGCATTTCGGAAACCCGCATCATCATCACCGCGATGATGATCTCCGGCGCGCTCGCCGGCATGATGGCGCTCAATCCGGTGATGGGCGACCAGCACAATGTCGCGATCGACTTCGTCTCCGGCGCCGGCTTCGTCGGCATCGCCGTGGCCCTGATGGGACGTCTGCACCCGGTCGGCATCGTACTGGCGGCGATCCTGTTCGGCATGCTCTATCAGGGCGGCGCCGAACTCGCCTTCGAGATGCCGGCGATCAGCCGCGACATGATCGTCATCATCCAGGGCCTGGTGATCCTGTTCGCCGGAGCGCTCGAACACATGTTCAGGCCTTACATCCAGGCCCTGTTCGCCTCGTTCAGTCCAAGGTCGGTCGGCATGGAAGCGGTCAAGGGAAAGGGCGCCTGAGATGGATGTCTTTATCGCCATCGTGCAGATACTGGACTCGACCATCCGCTTGTCGGTGCCATTGCTGCTTGCCTGCCTCGCCGGCCTCTTTTCCGAGCGCTCCGGCATCTTCGACATCGGGCTGGAAGGCAAGATGCTGGTCGGCGCCTTCGCCGGCGCCGCGGCTGCTTCCGTCTTCCATTCGGCCTTTGTCGGCCTCGGCATGGCAATCCTGATCTCGGTCGCCTTCGCGATGGTGCACGGCTTCGCCTCGATCACCCACCGCGGCAACCAGATCGTGTCCGGCGTGGCGATCAATTTCATCGCCGCCGGCTCGACCATCATCCTCGGTCAGGCCTGGTTCCAGCAGGGCGGGCGCACGCCGGCGCTGCAGCCGGGCGAGCGGTTCGACGCGATTGTCTGGCCCGGCGCCGAGGCGGTCAGGGACGTTCCGATCATCGGGCCGATCTATGCGGAACTGATCTCAGGCCATTCGCTGCTGGTCTACCTCGCCTTCCTGATGGTGCCGTTCACCTGGTGGGTGCTGTTCCGCACCCGCTTCGGCCTCAGATTGCGCGCCGTCGGCGAGAATCCGGCCGCTGTCGACACCGCCGGCATTTCGGTCGCCTGGCTGCGCTACCGCGCCCTGATCTGCACCGGCATCCTCACCGGCGTCGCTGGCGCTTATCTGTCGATGGTGCAGAATGGCGGCTTCGTGAAGGACATGACCGCCGGCAAGGGCTATATCGCGCTGGCAGCACTCATCTTCGCCAAATGGAAGCCTGTCAACGCCATGTTCGCCTGCCTGTTGTTCGGCTTCCTTGACGCTGCGGCGATCCGCCTGCAGGGCTCGCCGCTGCCGATCATCGGCAAGGTGCCGGTGCAGTTCATGCAGGCCTTGCCCTATATCCTCACCGTCATCCTGCTTGCCGGTTTCATCGGCAAGGCCATCCCGCCGCGCGCCGGCGGTGTGCCCTACGTCAAGGAACGCTGAACGTCGGCGGCCCAGCGAAAGCGCCGGGTTTTGGACACGATCATCGGAGAGAACAACTGACATGTCGCATGATCTGTTCGAAGCGGCCAGGACCGCCATGGCCAAGGCCTACGCGCCATACTCGAAATTCCCGGTGGGTGCTGCCTTGCGCACCGAGGACGGACGCGTCTTCGCCGGCGCCAACATCGAAGTCGCCTCCTATCCCGAAGGCTGGTGCGCCGAGACCACCGCGCTCGGCCACTACATCATGGGCGGCGGCGGCAAGATCGTCGAAATCGCGGTCCTTGCCGAACGCATGGCCAAATGCTCGCCTTGCGGCGGCTGCCGCCAGCGGCTGGCCGAATTCTGCCAGCCGGACACAAAACTCTATCTCTGCGACAATGCAGGCGTCGCCGAAACCGTCACCATGGGCGACATGCTGCCCTATGGCTTCCGCGGCGATATTCTCAAATGAAGAATTGGCTGAAATGAAGAGCGGGCTGCAATGACCGAAAAGGCCGTGGACCATCTGATCGAAAGGCTGGACGGCTTGGCGCCGACGACGGCGCTGGTGCTGGGATCGGGCCTCGGCGTCCTTGTCGACCGGATCGAGCATCCGATCCGCGTCCCCTATGCCGACCTGCCCGGTTTCCCCAGAAGCGGCGTCAGCGGCCATGCTGGCGAAGTGGTGGCGGGCCTGTTTGCCGGCACGCCGGTGCTGATGCTGTCCGGCCGCGCCCATTACTACGAGCACGGCAACGCGGCGGCGATGCGGCCGGTGCTGGAGGTGCTCGCCGGTATCGGCATCACCAAGCTGATCCTCACCAATGCCGCCGGTTCGGTCGACCCGGACATGCCGCCGGGCTCGGTGATGATGATCACCGACCACATCAATTTCTCCGGCAGCAACCCGCTGATCGGCGAGCCGAGCGACCGCCGCTTCGTCGGCCTGACCGAAGCCTATGACGCAGGCATCCGCAAGGCGATCGAAGGCGCCGCGAAGGCGACCGGCACCGCGCTGCACAAGGGCGTCTATATGTGGTTTTCCGGCCCGTGTTTCGAGACGCCGGCCGAAATCCGCATGGCGCGCATCATGGGCGCCAACGCCGTGGGCATGTCGACCGTGCCGGAAGTCATTCTCGCCCGCTTCCTTGGCTTGCGTGTCGCTGCCTGCTCGGTCATCACCAATCTGGCGGCCGGCATGACCGGAGCCGAACTTTCGCACCAGGAGACCAAGGACATGGCGCCGGTCGGCGGGTCGCGGCTGGCCACGGTCCTGCACAGGGTGTTCCGCGACGGACTGCTGGAGACCTGATGCTTCCGCAGGAAATCATCCGCCACAAGCGAGACGGCCACAGGCTATCGGCCGGTGAAATCGCAGCCTTCATCGACGGCCTGACCTCGGGCGCCGTCACCGATGGCCAGGCCGCGGCTTTCGCCATGGCGGTGTTCTTCAATGGCATGAACCGCGACGAGGCCGTCGCGTTGACGCTGGCCATGCGCGATTCCGGCGATGTGCTCGACTGGTCGGACCTGCCCGGCCCGGTCACCGACAAGCATTCGACCGGCGGCGTCGGCGACAATGTCTCGCTGATGCTGGCCCCGATCGTGGCCGCATGCGGCGCCTATGTGCCGATGATTTCGGGCCGTGGCCTTGGCCATACAGGCGGCACGCTGGACAAGATGGATGCGATCCCCGGCTATACCAGCCAGCCCGATATCGCGCTGTTTCGCCAGGCGGTGCTGGAAACGGGCTGCGCCATCATCGGCCAGACCGCCGATTTGGCGCCCGCCGACCGCCGGCTCTATGCCATCCGCGACGTCACCGGCACCGTGGAATCGGTGCCACTGATCACCGCCTCGATCCTGTCGAAGAAGCTGGCCGCCGGCCTGTGTTCGCTGGTGCTCGACGTCAAGGTCGGCAACGGCGCCTTCATGGAGAAGTCGCGCGACGCGACCGCGCTCGCCAACAGCCTCGTCGAGGTCGCAAGCGGCGCGGGGCTGAAGGTCTCGGCGCTGATCACCGGCATGAACGAGCCGCTGGCCTCGGCCGCCGGCAACGCCGTCGAGGTGCGCAACGCCGTCGATTTCCTCACCGGCCGCCTGCGCGACCGGCGGCTGGAGGATGTGACGCTGGCGCTGGCCGCTGAAATGCTGCAGTCGACGGGACTGGTGTCGTCCAACCAGGACGGCTTGCGGCGCGCCACCGAGACGCTCACCAGCGGCCGCGCCGCCGCCACCTTCGCGCGCATGGTGGCGGTGCTCGGCGGCCCCGCGGATTTCATCGAGAGGCCGGAAAAATATCTGCCCGACGCGCCAACGGAATTGCCGGTCAAGGCGACGACGGGCGGTTTCGTCACCGGCATCGCCACGCGCGACATCGGCCTTGCGGTGGTCGGCCTGGGCGGCGGGCGCACGAGGCCTGACGACAAGATCGACCCCAGCGTCGGCATCACCAGGCTGCTGCCCATAGGCGCGGAAGTCCATGCCGGAGACGCGCTGGCGCTGATCCATGCCCGCTCGCCCGCCGATGCCGAGGCGGCCGCAGCCGCCGTGGTTTCGGCCTATGCGATCGGCGCCTCGAAACCACCGGCGGACAAAACCGTCATCCGGCGGATCCTGCCGCGCGGTTGATTATTGGACAAGCAGCAGCGTGCCGTTTTCGGCCTGGAATTTGCCGAGCCGGCTGAGGAAGCTCATGCCGATCAGATTGGTTTGCAGCGCCTTGTCGTCGAGCACGATGGCCTGCACGCCGTCGACGCTGATGCTGCCGATCTGCAGCCGATCGATCGTCACCACCGCCGCCTTGATCGAGCCGTTGGCGGTGTTCACCTCATGGCTGAAATCCGACGGATTGAGCGACAGCCCGATCCGGCGTGCCGTCGACGTGTTGACCGCCACCAGGGTGGCGCCGGTGTCGATCATGCCGTCGACTTGACGGCCGTTTAACTTGAAGGTCGACGAGAAATGTCCTCGCCCGTCCGCGGCGACGACAACCTTGCGGCCGGTCGGCAGCGGCGCCACCGGCTTGTCGGGAACCGACGCCAGGTTGACTTGCGGTTGTGCCTCGACCTCGGGCCTGGCCGTCACCGTCGATTTCAGCAGGTTTTCGAATATCTGCGGATTCGATTGATAGACGACAGGGATCGATGCCGATGTCCCGGCAAAGACGCTGAGGATGAGAAGCTTGCGCAGCATGGATCGGCCTTTGTTACGGTCGATCCTTTAGCGCCGGATGGTGTTTGCCGCTTTAACGGGCGCCAAAACCGCGCCGTTGCGTAAACATTCGGTAAATCGCACCGAGCCAGCTCGTGCTATTTCGTCCCGTACATGCGATCGCCGGCGTCGCCGAGGCCGGGCATGATGTAGCCCTTCTCGTTGAGCTGGCGGTCGATGGACGCCGTGAAGACCGGAACGTCCGGATGCGCCTTGGTGAAGCGCTCGATACCCTCGGGCGCCGCCAGAAGGCAGAGGAAGCGGATGTTGGTGGCGCCGCGCCCTTTCAGCTTGTCGATCGCCGCGATCGCCGAATTGGCCGTCGCCAGCATCGGGTCGACGACGATCACCAGCCGGTCGGCGAGGTCGCTCGGCGCCTTGAAGAAATATTCGACCGCCTCAAGCGTCTCGTGGTCGCGGTAGAGGCCGATATGGGCGACACGCGCCGCCGGCACCAGGTCGAGCAGGCCTTCCAGCAGGCCGTTGCCGGCGCGCAGCACCGAAGCGAACACCAGCTTCTTGCCCTCCAGTGTCGGCGCTTCCATGGTCTCGATCGGCGTTTCGATGGTGGTGGTGGTCAGCTCGAGATTGCGCGTGACCTCGTAGCCGAGCAGCAGCGATATCTCGCGCAACAGCCGCCTGAAACCGGCCGTGGACGTCTCTTTCTTGCGCATGATGGTCAGCTTGTGCTGCACAAGCGGATGGTCGACGACGGTGACGCCCTTCATGATGTTCTCCTGATGCGTGTCGCCCGGCGCGCGGACGCGCTTCAGGCAGCTGGAACGACCCTAGCGGCTATGAAGCGGCCAAGGAACCGCCTGGCGGCAACCGACCACAGCTTTGTCGGAGAAAATCAGCGCGCCGCGCCGTTCAGCCGGGCAAGAAGTGCCGCCTTGGTCTTCCTGTCGACAAAGGCGGCTTCGATGGCGGTTCTGGTGACGGCGGCAAGCGCCTTTTCGTTCATCGCAAAATGCTCCGCCGCGATATCGTATTCGCGCTTCAGCGAGGTCCAGAAATAGGGCGGGTCGTCGGAGTTGAGCGTCACCTTGCAGCCGGCCGCCTGCAAGGTCGGAAACGGATGGTCGGCAAAACTATCGAACACCTTGAGCGCGATGTTGGAACCAGGGCAGCATTCCAGAACGATGCCTTCGTCGGCGATGCGCCGGACAAGGTCCGGATTCTCGATGGCGCGCACGCCATGGCCGATGCGCGAGGGGCGGATATGGTCGAGCGCCGCCTGCACGGTCTCCCAGCCCGTCAGTTCGCCGGCATGGATGGTGATGCCGAGCCCGGCCTCGCGCGCGATCTCGAAAGCCCTGACATAGTCTTCCATCTCGCCCATGCGCTCGTCGCCGGCAACGCCGAAGCCGGTGACCAGCGGATGCCCGCAACGCGCCGCGAAGCGCGCCGCCTGCTCGATCGACTCGACGCCGACATGGCGCACGCCGGTGACGATCATGCGGCCCTCAATGCCGGTCTTGGCCTTGGCGCGCAGCATGCCTTCGCCGAGCGCGTCGGTATAGGCCTTGGGCGACAGGCCGGCTTTCGTCGCATGGTCCGGCGAGGTGAACACTTCGGAATAGATGGCGCCGTCGCGGGCAAGGCTGGTCAGATAGTGGTCGGCCAGCCGGGCGTAGTCCTCCTCGGTGCGGAACAGATCGGCGGAAAAATCGTAAGCCGCGAGGAAGGACGTGAAATCGTGCCAGACGAAGGAACCGTTCTGGATATAGGGTGAGGTATCCTTGCCGTATTTCTGCGCCTGCCGGATGACGAGTTCGGGCGCCGCTGCCCCTTCAATATGGCAGTGCAGTTCCGCTTTCAAAGGCATTCAAACATCCCGTCGGTCAGTCCAGGTCTTGAAAACCCACCACCTGGAAGCGCGGCTGAACACCGCGCCTTAAACAATAGCGCCCACAGCATCGATCGGCTATGGTCCCGCCGGTTTTATGACGGATCAAAAAAATGTCAGTTGAGAGAACCACGGCCGCGGGCGGCATGGAAACCTCCTATGGTTTCAAGCGTGTAGGGGAAGGCGAGAAGCAGTCCCTGGTCAACGATGTTTTCCACAAGGTCGCCAACCGCTACGACCTGATGAACGACCTGATGTCGGCTGGCCTGCACCGGCTGTGGAAGGATGCCATGGTCACCTGGCTCAATCCGCCGAAGCGGGCGGGCTGGAAGGTCCTGGACGTGGCCGGCGGCACCGGCGACATCGCCTTCCGCATCATCGATGCCAGCCATGGCAACGCGCACGCCACGGTGCTCGACATCAACGGCTCGATGCTCGGTGTCGGCCGCGATAGGGCGCAAAAGAAGGGCCTGTCCGGCAACACCGATTTTGTCGAGGCCAATGCCGAGGAACTGCCCTTTGCCGATGCCACATTCGACGCCTACACCATCGCTTTCGGCATCCGCAACGTGCCGCGCATCGATGTCGCGCTCGCGGAAGCGTTCCGCGTGCTGAAGCCGGGCGGCCGGTTCCTGTGCCTGGAATTTTCCGAGGTCGAAATGCCGCTGCTCGACAAGGCCTATGAAGCCTGGTCGTTCAACGCCATTCCCAGGATCGGCAAGATGGTCACCGGCGACGGTGAGCCCTATTCCTATCTGGTCGAATCGATCGCGAAATTCCCCAACCAGCAGAATTTCGCGGCGATGATTTCCCGCGCCGGCTTCGACCGCGTTTCCTTCCGCAACTATTCCGGCGGCATTGCCGCGCTGCATTCGGGCTGGAAGCTTTGATTCTGGCCCGCATTTCCCATCCCCGATATGGCTCGTGCCGGTCGCAAGGACCGGCCTTGGTACAGCCATGAGCAGCGTCGGCGCCGGTTTCAGGCTCGCACGGGCCGGCTGGGTGCTGGTGCGCGAGGGCGTCATCGCCGCTCTGCCGGGCGAGGAACTCTCCGGTTTGCCGAAATTCGGCTGGCGGCTGGCGCGGCTGTTCACCCGCCGCCGCGCGCTCGCCTATGAGCGCAGCGACCGGCTGGCCAAGGCCGTGGTCCGGCTCGGCCCGTCCTACGTCAAGCTCGGCCAGTTCCTGGCGACGCGGCCCGATGTCGTCGGCAACGACATGGCGCTCGATCTCGCTATGCTGCAGGACAAGATGCACACCTTCCCGAGAGCCGAGGCGGTAGCGGCCATCGAAGCCTCGCTCGGGCGCAAGGTGGGCGATCTCTACGCCGAGTTCGGCGACCCGGTCGCCGCCGCTTCGATCGCCCAGGTCCATGCCGCCGAAGCCATCCATGACGGCGCCGCCACCAAGGTCGCGGTGAAGGTCATCCGGCCCGGCGTGCGCCGCCGCTTCTTCCAGGATCTCGAAAGCTATTTCCTCGCCGCCCGCCTGCAGGAGAAATACATCCCGTCCTCGCGCCGGCTGCGGCCTGTCGAGGTGACCGAAACGCTGGCACAGACCACCAAGATCGAGATGGATCTGCGCCTCGAGGCGGCGGCACTCTCCGAACTTGGGGAGAACACCAAGGACGACCCCGGCTTCCGCGTGCCATCCGTCGACTGGGAGCGCACCGGCCGCGACGTGCTGACCATGGAATGGGTCGACGGCGTCAAGATGAACAACATCGCAGGCCTGGAGGAGGCCGGCCATGATCTGAAGGCGATCGCCGCCAATCTCATCCAGTCGTTCCTGCGCCATACGCTACGCGACGGTTTCTTCCATGCCGACATGCATCCGGGAAACCTGTTCGTCGAAGCCAACGGGACCATCGTCGCCGTCGATCTCGGCATTGCCGGACGTCTCGGCAAGAAGGAGCGCCGCTTCCTCGCCGAAATCCTCTACGGCTTCATCACGCGCGACTATCTGCGCGTCGCCGAGGTGCATTTCGAGGCCGGCTACGTGCCGCGCCAGCATAATGTCGCGGCCTTCGCGCAAGCGATCCGCGCCATTGGCGAGCCGATCCACGGCCAGCCGGCCGAAACCATTTCCATGGCCAAGCTGCTGACGCTGCTGTTCGAGGTGACCGAACTCTTCGACATGGCGACGCGGCCGGAACTGATCCTGCTGCAGAAGACCATGGTGGTGGTCGAGGGCGTGGCGCGCACGCTCGATCCGGCCTTCAACATGTGGAAGACGGCCGAGCCGGTGGTCGGCGGCTGGATCGCCGGAAACCTCGGCCCGCGCGGCATGATGATCGATGCGCGCGACGGCGCCAAGGCGCTGCTGACGCTCGCCCGCCAGGCGCCTGAGCTTGCCGCGCGCACCGACCGGCTGTCGCGCGAGATCGACCTGATGGCCGAGCACGGCCTGCGCTTCGACGAGACCACGGCGCGCGCCATCGGCAAGGCCGAGGCGCGCTACAGCCGCTCCGGCCGCATGGCGCTGTGGGTGATCGCGCTGACGCTGGTCTATATCGCCTGGAAACTGCTCTGAGCACCCTCAATGACAGCAATGCAGGCATTGCTGTCATTGAAAGCAACGCTTTCAAGGACTACGTTGAGGGTAGGAGCAAAAACATGAGCACACTTACTATCCGCAATCTCGATGCCAACGTGAAGCAGAAATTGCGTGAGCGAGCTGCCGTGAGGGGAGTCTCAATGGAAGAGGAAGCGCGCAGCGTTCTTGCCAAGAGTGTCCTTTCGGACGGTGTGGACCAAGACCCTCGGGGCGAGTCCCTTTACGCCGCGATTCGTAGGCTGGTTGAGCCCCATGGCGGTTTCGATATCGAGTTGCCGGAGCGCGGCCCTACGCGCGAACCACTGAAATTTGACTAACCATGTTCGTGCTGGATACGAATGTTATTTCCGAAACCTTCAAACCACGGCCGGATGCAGGGGTGGCTACCTGGATGGATAGCTCGCTGGCGACCCGCACATATGTCACGGCGATGACCAAGGCAGAGCTGCTTGTCGGACTTGCAACCATGCCCGATGGAAAGCGTAAAGCTGCACTGGGCAGTGTCATCGAGGCCTTTTTCACCACGTGGCTCAAGACCCCAGTGCTCGCGTTTGGAGACCGTGAGGCCGAAGCATACGCAGAGATTGTTTCGAAGAGACGATTTCTGGGACGCCCTATCCGCGAATTTGACGCACAGATCGCCTCTGTTGCTCGCTCACGAGGCTTTGCGGTGGTGACTAGAAATGCTGCTGACTTTTCCGACTGCGGTATCAACATAGTCAATCCTTGGGAGGGTGCATGAGCCTCTCCGGCAAGCGCATCCTGCTCATCATCGGCGGCGGTATTGCCGCCTACAAGGCGCTCGACCTGATCCGCCGGTTGCGTGAGCGCGGGGCGGCGGTACGGGTGGTGATGACAGCGGCCGCACAGGAATTCGTCACCACCCTGTCGGTCGGTGCGCTCTCGGCCGACCATGTCTTCACCGAATTGTTCGACCGCAATGACAAGCACGATGTCGGCCATATCAGGCTGTCGCGCGAGGCCGATCTTCTGGTGGTGGCGCCCGCCACCGCCGATTTGATGGCCAAGCTTGCCAATGGCCACGCCAACGATCTTGCCTCAACCGTGCTGCTGGCCACCGACAAGCCGGTGCTGATGGCGCCGGCGATGAACCCGAAAATGTGGGCGCATCCGGCAACCCGCCGCAATCGTGCGACCTTGGGCAAGGACGGCGTCACTTTCGTCGGCCCTGCCAAAGGCGAGATGGCGGAAAGCAATGAGGCCGGCGAAGGCCGCATGGCCGAACCGCTGGAGATCGTCGCCGCGGTCGAGGCGCTGCTCGATGCCGGCCCCAAGCCGCTGGCGGGGCGCAAGATCATCGTGACCTCCGGCCCGACACACGAGCCGATCGACCCGGTGCGCTATATCGCCAACCGTTCGTCGGGCAAGCAGGGCCACGCCATCGCCGCGGCATTGGCAAGGCTCGGCGCCGATGTGCGCCTCGTCTCCGGTCCTGTCGGCATTGCCGATCCGACCGGCGTGAAGACCATTCATGTCGAGCGTGCGCAGGAGATGCGCGATGCGGTCGAACAGCTTCTGCCAGCCGACGCCGCGGTGTTCGTCGCCGCCGTCGCCGACTGGCGCACTGAGAATTCGGCCGGCGAAAAGATCAAGAAGGTCGCAGGCGAAGGCCCCCCGGTGCTGCGCATGGTGGAGAATCCGGACATCCTTGCCGGCGTCGGCCATCACAGCCAGCGACCCGGCCTGGTCGTCGGCTTCGCCGCCGAGACGCAGGATCTGATTGCCAATGCCGAGGCCAAGCTGAAGAAGAAGGGCGCCGATCTGATCGTCGCCAACGACGTGTCGCACGAAAGCGGCATCGGCCCTTCAGGCGTCATGGGCGGCGACCGCAACCGGGTGCGGATCGTATCGAAGGCCGGCGTTGAGGAATGGCCCGAGATGACCAAGGACGAGGTGGCGGCGCGGCTCGCCGCCCTCATCGCCGAGCGGCTGAAAACAACAGTCGTTTGACGCGCATTGGACAAGATACGTGGCACCCGTTGGACGCCGCGCATCAGACTCCGATCTGAGCCGGTCAGTTCGACAAGAGTTCCGCCGTGCGGGCGAGCGCCCCGCCGAACCCGTTGAGCGGAATGGAAAAGCTCACCGCTTGCCCGGTGTCCGCCGCGAAGGCGTCGATCTTCAGCGTGGTGCCGTTCTTGAGCAGCGGCGTGACATTGGCGTCGAACGCCACCGGCACCAGGCAGCCGACCACCTGGCAGGTGTTGAACGCCAGGCTGCCGTCAAGCTTCTGGTCGTCGATGGTCAGGGTGACGCCCTTGGCGAGCGCCAGTCCGAACGGCAGGGCAAGGGTGCCGGTCGCATCTTCGCCGGTCTTGCTCGACAGTTCGATCGCCAGCAGCCGCTGGTTGCTTTGCTTGTTGAACTGCTGGTGCGACAGGCTGCAGACCTTGTTCGTGCCCGATATCTGGCAATTGACCGTCCAGTCGCCATGGGTTTCGGACAGAGCCGATGCCCCGCCGGGCAATTGCGGCGCGTCAGCGGCCGCGGGCGGTGCCGCCACCTTGTCGCCCTTGGTCTGCGCGGCCACGGCCGGCACACCCGCGATGCAGGCCGCACCCAGCATCGCAACCAAATACGCGTATTTCCTCATAAAGACCTCTCCCGCCGGGCTCCGTCCCGAGCCAGCTGGAAGCTGACCTTGAGAGACGCGCTGACTGCATTCTGTTTGACCGTTCCCCGAAAGCGCGGTTGCCCCTGACGGGCATGCCGACGCCATTGACGCCATTCAGCTCGAGGCCAGCGCCGACCCGATAGAGCGGCGAATCGACCGCCTGCGTCAAGTGCAATGCGGGGTTGCCGGCAGATTCTGCGCCACTGAGAAGCGACCTTTATTGGGGCAACTCCCACCTGGCCTTCCATGGAGCGGATGCCCCCGCGTCGCGGAGCGCGATGTCCGTGCCGGGCTCAAGCGCTGGCATCGCCGGCAATCCACGGCCGCGGACCGGATGCCGGGACGGGGCTGAGGCGCGATTGATTTCAAGAGGCCGATGGACCAGCCATGGCATCGCCGGACAAACACCCTATATTGCGGGAATGAACAGGATTTTTCGCAGGAACGCGCCGATGCTGGCGCGTCGGCTATTTAGGAAACTTGCATCGGCGATGCTGCCCGCGACTTTTGTGGCCGGCTTTGCGCTGCCCGTTTGCGCGCAAGTGCTCAATCCTGCGGCTCAAAACAACGCGCTGATCCAGCAGAACGATCTGCAGGCGTTGCAGAGCCGCATTCAGCGACAGCAGTTCCAGCAGCAGCAACAGCAGTATCGCGACCAGGACCGCGTGATCGTCCAGCAGCCACCGCCGGTCGTGCCGCAGGTCAGGTCAGGCTGCCAGATGCAGATCATCGGCACCACGGCCGTGAGCACCTGCCGCTGACAGGCGAGCTTCTTTTATTTAGCCGACTTACATGATAGGGACCTTCAGGGTGCCCCTGCGGCAGTTTGGGTTTTCAAAGGCGCCACATCACGCTATGGGGCACTGACCGACTGGACTATTGCAAATGACAGCCACGAAGAAAAAGGCCGTACGCCGGGCCAAGAAAGGGGAAAGGATCCGCCAGGTGGCGGCGATCCCCTTTCGGCTGAACGAGCATGGCGGCATCGAGGTGATGCTGGTCACGTCGAGAACGACCAAGCGCTTCATCGTTCCCAAGGGCTGGCCGATGAAGGGCAAGAGCGGGCGCAAGGCGGCCACGATCGAGGCGCAGGAGGAAGCCGGCGTGCTTGGCAAGGCGCTGAAGCGGCCGGCCGGCACCTATTCCTACTGGAAACGGCTGGCCAACCGCTTTGTCCGCGTCGACGTTATCGTCTACCTGCTTGAAGTGACCGAAGAGCTTGCCGACTGGCAGGAAGCCAAGCGTCGGCAGCGAGCCTGGCTGGCCCCGGTCGATGCCGCGATGCTTATCGATGAACCCGACCTGTCGACGCTGGTGAAGACCCTGACGCTTCCCGGGCCTATGCCGCTCAGCGCGACATAGGCTCAATCGCCGGCCTCGTCCTCTCCGGGATACGGCCGCGGCGGCGTGCCGGTATAGGCCCACAGCCATTCGCGCGGCAGCGGTCCCTTGTTTCGCTCGCTCTGCTGCGACTGCTCCCAGGCATGTGACAGTATGCCGACCGAGCGCGACAGCACGAAGAGCCCGCGCGTCAGCGGCGGCGGAAAGCCGAGTTCGCCATAGATGACGGCCGTGGCGCCATCGATGTTGAGCGGGATCTTCTTGCCCTTCCGGCGGGCGACCTCCGCCTCGATTGCCTCGGCGATGTCGGCGAACCGTCCATTGATGACACCACGCACGGCAAATTCGCGGGTCAGTTCCAGCAGGCGCGGTGCACGCGGATCGACCGGGTGAAAGCGGTGGCCGAGCCCCGGCACATAACCCTTCTCCTCGACGAAGAACCGGTCGAGCCAGGTCGAGACCGCTTCCCCCAGCGCCATCCCGCCATCGATCGCCACGGCGATATCCCCATAGAAGGATAGCGCCTGCTCACCGGCGCCGCCATGCACGTCGCCGAGCACATTGATGGCCGAGGCCATGGCGCTGTTGATGCCGACCCCACAGGTCGCCGCCATGCGGGCAATGGCGATCGACGGCGCTTGCGGCCCATGATCGACCGCCGCGCCCAGAGCAATGCCGAGCAGTGCCGCCTGGTCCTCGCTTGGTAAGTCGCCACGCAGCATCAGCCAGATCATCGCGGGGAAGGAGACACGGCCGATCAGGTCCTGGATCTCGTAGCCGCGCAGCCGGATGACGCCGGGGCTCATCTCGATGATACCGGTCTGCCACCATTCCTCGCCGCGTTCACGGCCTGACTTCTTCTGCGTATCGCTCATGCCCGCGCCTTTGCCCTGGCGCGCGGCGGCAGGGCGGCGAACACTTCGTCCATATGCGCGCCGAGCGCCGGTGGCGGCTTCGTTGGCAAAGGCGCCACGCCGTCAACCATGAAGCCGCCGCGCAGCACGGTCAGCGGCCTGTCCATCCCGGCAACATCATCGAAATTGGCTGTCACCTGGCGTTCCAGCACCTGCGGCTCTGCCAGCACTTGCGGGATGGTCAGCACCCTGCCCGCCGGCACGCCGGCGCGGTTGAGCGTCTCTTCCCACACGGCCGCAGAGGCACCTGCCAGGGCCTCCTCGATCTCGGCTTTCAGCGCCGCGCGGTTCTTCTTGCGTGTTTCACGCTCGGCAAAGCGCGTGTCCGACGCCAGTTCCGACCGTCCGATCAGCCGGCAAAGCGTCACGAACTGCTCCTGCTTGTTGGCGGCGATGTTGAGCAACCCATCGCCGGTGCGGAACGCTCCGGAGGGTGCCGCCGTCATGTTCTCATTTCCCATAGGCTTGGGATCGACCCCTGCGGTCAGATAGTTCGACACCGGCCAGCCAAGCGCGGAAAGCGTGCATTCGAGCATCGAGACGTCGAGAAAGGCGCCCTTGCCCGAGATCTTCTGCCTGACCAGCGCCGATGCGATCGCGAACGCGCCGACCAGTCCGCCCAACGTATCGGCGACCGGATAGCCGACACGCAGCGGCGCCGTTTCCGGCGTGCCGGTGATGCTCATAATGCCCGACAGGCCCTGGATGATCTGGTCGTAGGCGGGATTGTCCCGCATCGGCCCGGTCTGTCCGAAACCCGATATCGCGCAATAGACGAGGCCCGGGCGGACCGCCTTCAGTGCCTCATGGCCGAGGCCAAGCCGATCCATCACGCCGGGGCGGAAATTCTCCACCAGCGCGTCGGCACTGGCGACCAGGTCGAGGAAGCGCTCACGATCGGCTTCCGTCTTGAGGTCGAGCATGACAGATCGTTTGCCGGCGTTCTGCGCCAGGAACGAGGCGCCCATGCCGGCCTGGTTGAGCTCTAGCGAACCGCCGAGCTGGCGCGCCAGGTCGCCGCCTTGCGGTCCCTCGACCTTGATCACGTCTGCCCCCAGCAGCGCCAGCTGATAGGCACAATAGGGCCCGGCCAGAACATTGGTCAGGTCGAGAACGCGGATGCCGGAAAGCAGGTCAGTCATGTCTTCTCAAATCGGTCAGGCATCGCCCGGCACATGTTCCGGTCCGCGCCTCCGGCGATGCTCTATGAAGGCCCAGATATGCGGCCCGACCAGGCCGATGAAGGCGAGCGTCAGCAGCGTCAGCGACAGCGGATGCTTGTAGAACACCGACCAGTCGCCATTCGAGATGGTCATCGCCCGGCGGAACTGGGTTTCGGCGAGCGGCCCCAGGATCATGCCGATGATGACCGGCGCGGTCGGGAAATCGAAGCGTCGCATCAGGAAGCCCGCCGCCCCCAGGAGATAGAGGATGACGAGATCGATCGGCGACTGCGAGATGCCATAGGTGCCGACGGTGGCGAACACCAGGATGCCGGCATAAAGCTGCGGCGCCGGGATCTTTAGCAGCCGCACCCACAGACCGATCAGCGGCAAATTGAGGATAACGAGGATGACGTTGGCAATGAACAGGCTGGCGATCAGGCCCCAGACCAGATTGGCCTGCGTTGTCAGAAGCAGCGGCCCGGGGTTGATACCGTAGCTCTGGAAAGCCGACAGCATGATCGCCGCTGTCGCCGAGGTCGGCAGGCCGAGCGTCAGCATCGGCACCAGCACGCCGGCGGCCGATGCATTGTTGGCGGCCTCGGGGCCGGCGACGCCCTCGATGGCGCCGACCGTGCCGAACTCCTCCTTGTGCTTCGACAGCTTCTTCTCGATGGCGTAGGACAGGAAGGTCGGGATTTCGGCGCCGCCGGCCGGCATGGCGCCGATCGGGAAGCCGATCGCGGCGCCGCGCAGCCAGGCCTTCCATGACCGGCTCCATTCGGCGGCCGTCATGTAGAGCGAGCCTTTCAGCGGCACGATCTCGTCCTTGCCGGCATAGCGGCGCGAGGCCATGTAGAGCGTCTCGCCGACCGCGAACAGGCCAACGGCGGCGATGATGACGTCGACGCCATCGAGCAGTTCGGTCGAGCCGAAGGTGAAGCGCGGCTGGCCGGTCTGCAGATCGACGCCGATCATACCGATGACGAAGCCGGCAAACAGGCTGGTGAGCCCGCGCACCGAGGACGAACCGAGCACGGCCGAAACCGTTATGAAGGCGAGCACCATCAGCGAGAAATATTCCGCTGGACCGAAGGCCAGCGCAAACTTGACCACCACCGGCGCCAGGAAGGCGACGCCGAGCGTGCCGAGCGTGCCGGCGACGAAGGAGCCGATCGCCGAAGTGGCGAGGGCCGCTCCGCCACGGCCGGACCGCGCCATCTTGTTGCCCTCCAGCGCGGTGACGATGGTGGCGCTTTCGCCAGGTGTGTTGAGCAGAATCGAGGTCGTCGAGCCGCCATACATGGCGCCGTAATAGATGCCGGCGAACAGGATGAAGGACGCCTCCGGCGCGACCTGGTAAGTGATCGGCAGAAGCAGCGCGATGGTCAGCGCTGGCCCCAGCCCAGGCAGCACGCCGATGGCAGTGCCAAGCGTGGTGCCGAGCAGGCACCACAGAAGATTGACCGGGGTGAAGGCGACCGAGAAGCCGTGGGCGAGCTGTGTGAGCGTGTTCATGGCCTCACGCTCCAAACGCGCCGATGATCGCATCCATCACCGTGTTCAGCTGGTTCTCGATGAAACCGGCGCCGATGTTGACGCCGAGTGCCCTGGCGAAACCGAAATAGGCGGCCAGCGCCAGGATAAGGCCGGTAAGCGCGTCGCGCAGCGTATGCCTGCTGCCGAAGCCGTAGCAGACAAGAACGAACATGATGACCGATGCCGCGGTGAAGCCGAGCGGACGGATAAGCAGCAGATTGGCCAGAAGGCCAATGACGACGAAGCCCATCGCCTTCCAGTCGGTCGGCGTTTCCTTTTCCTCTTCCGGCTGCCAGCCGCCGCGAAATGCGGCGAGAATGAGCAGCAGCGAAAGCACAATCAGGCCGACCATGGTGAGATAGGGAAAGACGGTCGGACCGACCTTGGAATAGAGCGGCGACACCGGGATCGCCAACGTTTGCCAGGCAACGGCGCCGGCACAGGCCAGAAGGCCGATGCCGATCAGCAACTCCGGCACGGCAAGGCGCGAGGGCGTCGCCGGCTGGTGGATGGTGCTCATGAATTTCCTCCCCGGTAGGTGGCCCGTTGATCGACCAAGGCGGCCGGCAGCCGCTGCCGGCCTCACGCACCTTCACTTGTTGCCAGACCGCGCTCCTCTGCGATCGGCTGGAATTGAAAGATGAGGGACGGCTCGCGCGGTCCCCCTGGGGAAAATCAGGCGAGGCCGAGATCCTTGAGGATGGCTTCGATGCGCGCCGAATCCTCGGCGACGAATTCCGCGTAGTCGTCGCCGGTGAGCAGGATGGGCGTCCAGTTGCGGTTCTTGCATTCGGCCGCCCAGGCATCGCTTTTGGCCATGGTCTCGACCATGGTGATCAGTGCCGCCTTGTCGGCGTCGGACACGCCGGGAGGTGCGAAGACGCCGCGCCAGTTGAACAATTCGACATCGATGCCGGCTTCCTTCAGCGTCGGCGCGTCGATGCCGTCCTGGCGCTTGTCGGCCGAGATGGCGAGCAGCCTGAGCGCGCCCGCCTTGACCTGTTCGGAGAATTCGCCATAGCCGGAAATGCCGGCCGCCACCTGGTTGCCGAGCAGCGCCGACAAGGCTTCACCGCCACCTGCGAACGGCACATAGGACAGATTGGTCGCCGGAACGCCGACCGTCTTGGCGATCAGGCCGAACAGGATGTGGTCGGAACCACCGGCCGAACCGCCGGCGACGGGAACCTTTGTCGGATCGGCCTTGAGCGCGGCGACGAAATCGGCGGCGGTCTTGAACGGCGATTCCGCCGGCACCACCAGCGCCTCGAATTCGCCGGTGAGACGGGCGATCGGCGTGACCTGCGTCAGATTGTTGGCGGCCTTGTTGGCGATGATGGCGCCGACCATGACCATGCCGGCGACCATCAGCGAATTGCCCTTGCCGTTCCACTGGCTGATGAATTGCGGCAGCCCGACCGTGCCGCCGGCGCCGCCGACATTGGTGATCTGCGAGCCGGAGATCAGCTTCTCCGCGCGCATCACCTGATCCATCGTGCGCCCTGTCTGGTCCCAGCCGCCCCCGGGGGCCGCCGGCACGAAAATCTGGATCTGCGGTGCGCCTTCGGCGAAAGCTGGCGTGAGATGAAGTCCTGCAAGGCCGGCAGCGCCTGCAGCCGCTGTGCTCATCAAAAATCTGCGTCTGTTCAGCATGGGATTCCTCCAGATCACGACACCTCCTCCGGTGCCTGCCAAACGCGCCTGCATTCACAGACCCGTGATCGAGTTCAAGCAGATGTTACCAAGTTCTGTCAACGGGAACGATATTCTGCTGGACAGAACGATACACGGGCGCGACAGAGTGGCTCCGCTCCGGATTCTCCGAACTGGGAATTGCAATGGACTTGCCAGGCAGATCGATTGATGTGGAAAGCCGGCGCGCTTCGGTCGAAGGCGTTGCGGCCCTTGATCGGGCGATTGCCATCCTCGATGCCTTCACCACGGCAGACCGCTCGCTCAGCCTGGCTGAAATCGCGGCGCGCACCGGCCTCTACAAGAGCACGATCCTGCGGCTGGCGAATTCGCTGCTGCGTGGGCAACTGCTCGAGCGTCTCGACGATGGGCGCTACCGTGTCGGGCCCGCGGCCTTCCGGCTGGGCGCGCTCTACCAGCGCTCGGTCGTGGCGGTCGACATCCTGCTGCCGATCATGCGCGACCTCTCGGAGCGCAGTTGGGAGAGCGTCGCCTTCTATGTCCGCTCGGGCGACGTCCGCACCTGTCTCTACCGCGTCGAATCCAAGCATCCGATCCGCTACACCATACGCGAGGGTGACGTGTTGCCTTTGCTCGTCGGTTCGGGCGGCCGCGTGCTGGCGGCGTTTTCCGGCCAGCCGGGCGAGCCCTACGAGACCATCCGGAGGACCTGCAACTGCCTCGCCGTCGGCGACCGCGATCCCGAGACGGCGGGCATCTCGGCGCCGGTATTCGGGCCTGGGCGCGTCCTGCTCGGCGCCTTGACGCTGGCCGGGCCGAGCACGCGCGTCGATGCCGCCTTCCTTGAGCGCATGAAACGGCCATTGCTCGAGGCGGCGGCCCGCGCCACCCGCGCCTTCGGCGAGGATGCCTCGATGCTGGAACAGGCAAGTCTTGCGTCGGAGGCGTTGCCTTAGCCGACGCGATTGCGAGCCAGAAAAAGGCCGACAAGCTTCGAATACAAACTGATTCAACTTGAAGCAATCACTTGACGTTACGTAATATTCAACCGCCAAATCAAGAAAAGACTCCATAGAGAACCCAGCTATTTATTTGCTGTTAAGTCCCTCGTGATACCCGGTTGTTGTCGCCATTTGCGCGACATGAGGGAAGAAAATCGTCTCAACCGACGGGTGAAACAGTCGGACAGACGCGCTGACAGGATCATGGCACGTCCGTGAATTCGAAGAAGCCGTCATCGAGGAACGCCAGCCCCCGTCTTCTCGGGCTCGTCTGGCCGTTCATTGCCGTCGTTCTCGTCCAGGCGCTGGTCGCCAGCCTCAGCCTCTACACGCTTTCGGCGGTTCGCGCCTATGTCGGCGGCGAAAGCCAGTGGTCCAAGGGGCAAAAGCACGCCATCTATTTCCTCAGCCTCTATGCCGACACCGGCAATGAGGAGTTCTTCGGCGAGTATCGCGAAGCGATCGCCGTTCCGCTGGCCGACCGCTCGGCCCGCCTGGCGCTTGAGCAGCCCGACCCCGATACAGAGGCGGCGCGCGCAGGCTTTCTGCAGGGCAGAAACCACCCTGACGACGTGACCGGGATGATCTGGCTGTTCCAGAATTTCCGCGGCTTCATCTACCTCGACACCGCTATTCGGCACTGGACCGCCGCTGACGCGATGATCCTCGCCATCCAGCAGCTCGGCGACAAGATGCATGCGACGCTGGCCAAGGGGCCGGCATCGGCAGCAGAGATCAGCGCCTGGAAAGCGGAAATCCATCAGCTCGATCGTCAGATCACCCCCTTGTCCAAGGCCTTCTCGGACAGTCTCGGCGAGGGATCGCGCTTCATCCGGATGCTGCTCACCTTTGCCAATCTCGTCACCGCCGCATCTTTGATCCTGCTTGCCGTGTGGCGCACCCGCAAGCTCCTGGCGCAGCGCCAGGCCTTCCAGCTGGCGCTCAATGCCGAGCGCGAGCGCGCGCAGGTCACACTGGCTTCGATCGGCCAGGCCGTCATCAGCACCGGTCGCGACGGGCGGCTGGACTACATGAATGCGGTTGCCGAGAAGCTGCTGGACTGCCCGCTCGGCACAGCCAGGGGCAAGCCGGTCGCGTCGCTGTTTCGCCTCGTCGACAAGGACACCGGCGTTGAAGAAACGCAGTTGGTCGAGCGTCTCCTGGCCGGCGAGGCGCGCCGTTCCAGTGCCCGGCCGCAAGTGCTGCAGCGGCCGGACGGCTCCGTTGTTCCCGTCGCGCTCACCGGCGCGCCGCTGCTCGTCTCCGGCGAGGTCGTCGGCGCGGTGCTGGCCTTCCACGACATGACGCGCGAAGAGGATTACATCGAGCGGTTGTCATGGCAGGCTTCGCACGATGCGTTGACCGGGCTCGCCAACCGGCGCGATTTCGAAAGCCGGCTGGAAAGGACGATCGTCGAATTGCAGGGCCAGCCCCGGCAGCACGCCTTGATGTATCTCGATCTCGACCAGTTCAAGCTGGTCAACGATACCTGCGGCCATGCCGCAGGCGACCAGTTGCTGCGCCAGATCTCCGCGCTGCTGACCCACGAATTGCGGCCGGGCGACGTGCTGGCCAGGCTGGGCGGTGACGAATTCGGTGTGCTGTTGGTGGACAGTGACTGCGAAACCGCCGCCGACATCGCCGAACGGCTGCGCGCGGCCGTGCAGGACATGCATTTCGCCTGGGATGGCAGACCCTTCAACACCAGCGTCAGCATCGGCATGGTGCAGATCGCCGATGCGCAAGTGACGATCGAGGAAGCGCTGCGGGCCGCCGATGTCGCCTGCTACATGGCCAAGGAAAAGGGCCGCAACCGCGTCCAGATCCACAGCGACGGTGACATGGCCTTGCGCGAGCGCTTCGGCGAGATGGCCTGGGTGCAGCGCCTGCACGCCGCATTGGAGCAAAATCGTTTCAGGCTTCATGCCCAGGAAATCTGGCCGCTCAACGATGACGTCGCCGAGGCGGGAGCGCATATCGAGATCCTGTTGCGGCTGACCGACGAAGACGACAGCTTCGTCACCCCGCAGAGCTTCATTCCCGCGGCCGAGCGTTACGGCCTGATGCCGTCGATCGACCGCTGGGTGGTGCGCAACACCTTCCGCATCCTGGCGGTTCGCCAGGCCGATCCGCGTATGCCGCCGATAACGACATGCGCCATCAATCTTTCGGGCGCGACTTTCGGCGACGAGACCTTTCTCGGCTTCCTGCGCGAGCAATTCCTCATCCATGGCATTTCGCCCTCCATGATCTGCCTGGAGATCACCGAAACCAGCGCCATCGCCAATCTCACCAACGCCATGCGCTTCATTGCCGATCTGCGCGGGCTGGGCTGCCGTTTCGCACTCGACGATTTCGGCTCCGGCATGTCGTCCTTCGCGTATCTGAAGCACCTGCCGGTCGACTACCTCAAGATCGACGGCAGCTTCGTCAAGGACATGCTCGACGACCGCATCGACCGCGCCATGGTCGAGATGATCCACCACATCGGCAAGGTCATGGGCAAGCGTACCATCGCCGAGTTCGTCGAGAGCGACGGTATCGCCGCCGCCCTCAAAACGATCGGCGTCGACTATGCCCAAGGCTATGGGATCGCCAGGCCGACGCCGTTCGATGCCTCGACGGTGCTGCTAGGCCGGGGCGTCACGCCGGCCGCCGAAAGCGTCGATCCATGGGCCGATCTGGCGCGGAAGCTGCGCCGCAAGGCGGGCTAGTTTACGGGAACTGCAATCCCGGTTCAGGACAGCCGCTCCAGCAGCACGGTCGGGGCGTCATGATACGTGGTCCGCAACACTTCGCGATAGCCGACCTTGCCGGCGACATTCAACGAGGCGGTATTCTCGGGATCGATGATGCAGACGGTTTTCACCCGTCCGAAGGTCTCTTCGCCCCAGGCCAGCACACGGCCGACGACCTCCGTGGCGAGGCCCGCCCCATGCACGGCCGGCGCCAGCGCCCATCCGGCCTCGGGAATGCCTTCGATCGACGGTTCCATGTCGCGCTTCAGATCGTGAAAACCGGCCTCGCCGACGAAGCGGCCCGTCGCCTTCTCCTCGATCGCCCAGAAGCCGTAGCCCAGCAGCGACCACAGACCGGCATGACGCAGGAAGCGCATCCAGCTTTCCTCGCGAGTGCGCGGCTTGCCGCCGATGAAACGGGTGACGGCCGGATCGGCCCACATCGCGGCATAGGCGTCGAAATCCTCAATCCGATGCGCCCGCAGGATGGTTCGGTGCGTCTCGATGACGGGGGCGACGGTCACTCGGCTATTGTTCATGGAATTTGCCTCGCTGCTGGTGCCCGCGCTTAGCAAATCGCCCCTGCGCTGCAAGGGCCAGCGAAAGACGAGGCATCATCCAGAACCGTCGTGTGCAAGGTTCAGCAGCGACCCGAAGCAGATCTTCAGCCGCGCCAAACCATGTTCATGTAGACACCGCCACGTTGCAATTCGTCCAGCATCTGGTCGAGCCGCTTCTGCCTGGTGTCCGGGCGCTTGGCGCGGGCAATCCAGCCGAGATAGTCGTTCTTCTGGTAGTCCGGCCGGGCCTCATAGGCCTTCATCAGACCACGCTCCGCCAAGGTGTCGCGGATCAGGTCAGGCATCGGATTCAAGGCGCGTTTCAGTCCGGTCATGCCCTGCAATCCTAACCTGCCACGACTCTGCGTCAACGCTGCCTCTGGCCAGGTGTGAGCTCCGCTATGGGAATTCTGTCCGACGGTGTTATTTTCCCGGCAGGCTGATTCAGCACATCGCAACGCGACCTTTTCAGGCGCGGGCCGGTGCTCAAACCCAAGGGAAGAAGCATGGACACGACCGACCTTGTGCTTGCCATTGTCCATCATCTGCTGGTGTTTTCCCTGGCAGGGATCATCGGCGCCGAATTCGTGCTGATCCGCGGCGACCTGCCCGCCGCGACGCTGAAGCGGCTCGCCGGCATCGACCGCCACTATGGCATCATCGCCGCGCTCATCATCATCGTCGGCATCGGCCGTGTCTTCTGGGGCCTCAAGGGCTGGGAGTTCTACGTCTACAACTGGGTGTTCTGGGCCAAGATGGCGGCCTTCGGCATTGTCGGCCTGCTGTCGATCACCCCGACCATGCGCTTCATTCCCTGGAACCGGCAGGCCGGCGCCAATCCTTCCTTCGCGGTGCCCTCGAACGAACTGGCCTCGGTGAAGACCTACATCCGCGCCGAGGCCTTCGTCTTCCTGTTGATCCCGGTCTTCGCGGCGGCGATGGCGCGCGGTTATGGCTACTGATCCAGAATAGACCGGAGGCGGGCAGAGCTCGGCAATCGGCATTGCCGAAGCTGTCTACTTCTAACCATTTTGCATCTCGATCCGGGCTCAAACATCTATCCGTTGAACGCCGGCCACCGCGGATAATCTCAGTTTGCCATTTGAGTCCGATTGCAATCTATTGGCCTGCGCCGGTTGTTGTTTCATCCGCGGCCGGCATTGAGAGGAGTTCCGCGCAGCGGTTTTATCCATATACCGGGAGGAGAATTACGATGCGAAAATTTGTTGCCGCTCTGGCCGCCGCCGTCACGCTTTATTCGTTCACCGCCACCGCGCAATCCTATCCCGAACGTACCATCACCGTGGTCGTGCCGTTTGCCGCCGGCGGCCCGACCGACACGGTCACCCGCCTCGTCGCCGAAGCCATGTCGAAGGATCTCGGCCAGCAGGTCATCGTCGAGAATGTCGGCGGCGCCGGCGGCACGCTTGGCGCGGGCCGCGTCGCCAATGCCGATCCCGACGGCTATACGCTGCTCCTCCATCACATCGGCATGGCGACAAGCGCCACGCTCTACAGAAAGCTCGCCTACGACACGCTGAACGCCTTCGAATATGTCGGTCTGGTGACCGAGGTGCCGATGACCATCGTCGCCCGCAAGGATCTGCAGCCGACCGATCTCAAAGGGCTTGTCGAATACGCCAAGGCCAACAAGGACAGCATCACCGTCGCCAATGCCGGCATCGGCGCGGCCTCGCATCTGTGCGGCATGCTGTTCATGAGCGCCATCGGCACGCCGCTGGTCACCGTGCCCTACAAGGGCACCGGCCCGGCCATGACCGATCTTCTCGGCGGCCAGGTCGACATCATGTGCGACCAGACGACCAACACCACCAAGCAGATCCAGGGCGGCACGATCAAGGCCTATGCCGTCACCGCGCCGGAGCGCCTCGACGTGCTGAAGGATGTCCCGACGACCATCGAAGCCGGCCTCCCCGCAGTGCAGGTCGGCATCTGGCACGGCCTCTATGCGCCGAAGGGCACGCCGGCCGGGATCACCGACCGCCTGTCGAAATCGCTCCAGGTCGCGCTGAAGGACCCGAACGTCGTCGCCCGCTTCGCCGAACTCGGCACCAAGCCGTCATCGGAGGCCGACGCGACACCGGCGGCGCTGAAGGCCAAGCTGGAAAGCGAGATCACGCGCTGGAAGCCGATCATCGAAGCCGCCGGCCAGTACGCCGACTGATGGCTTGAACGGGGCGCCGCTGGCGCCCCGTCTTCGCTTTTCACATTTCCAACGGCAGGCCCGCTCCGAGGGTCAGGGAGGACCGCCATGAAACCTTTCGCCATCGACAGGACCAACGGCCTGTGCGCCGCGCTGTTCATCTTCTTCGGCGCATTTTTCGCGCTGCAGTCGATCGGCCTCGAAATCGGCACCGCGTTGCGCATGGGACCGGGCTATTTCCCGCTGGTCCTGGCGATCGTGCTGATCCTGCTTGGCGCCATCATCCTCGTCCAGGCGATACGCGTGGAAGGCGAGCCGATCGGTCCCATGGCGTGGCGCGGCATGCTGTTCATCCTGCCGGCGCCGATCTTCTTCGGCTTGACGGTACGCGGCCTCGGCTTCGTCCCTTCGATCTTCCTGACGGCGCTGATCGCCGCTTTCGCCAGTAGCCGCATGAAGCCGCTGACCGCACTCCTGCTGTCAGCCGGCCTGACGCTGTTTTCGGTCCTCGTCTTCAGCTACGCGCTCGGCCTGCCGTTCCAGCGCTTCGGCCCTTGGCTGCCCCGGTGGCCGGCATTGTGAGGCGCTGAGATGGACCTCCTCCACAACCTCGCGCTCGGCTTTTCGACGGCCTCGACGCCGGCCAATCTCGGTTTCTGCCTGATCGGCGTCCTGCTCGGCACGCTGATCGGCGTCCTGCCCGGCATCGGTGCCACGGCAACCATCGCCATGCTGCTGCCGATCACCTTCCAGATCGGCGATCCGGTTTCCTCCCTCATCATGCTCGCCGGCATTTATTACGGCGCCCAGTATGGCGGCTCGACCACCGCCATTCTGATCAACATGCCCGGCGAATCCTCCTCCGCCGTCACCGCCATCGACGGCTATCAGATGGCCCGCCAGGGCCGCGCCGGGGCGGCACTGGCGATCGCCGCGATCGGCTCGTTCTTCGCCGGGACGGTGTCGACCTTCCTCGTCGCCGTCTTTGCGCCGCCGTTGACGGCGATAGCCCTGCAATTCGGCGCGGCGGAGTATTTTTCGCTGATGATCGTCGGCCTCGTCTCGTCCATCGCGCTCGCCCATGGCTCGATCGTCAAGGCGCTGGCAATGGTCGTGCTCGGCCTGCTGCTCGGCATCGTCGGCACCGACATCTACACCGGCGTGCCGCGCTTCACGCTGGGCATCCGCGAATATGCCGACGGGCTGAATTTCGTCGCGGTGGCGGTCGGCGTCTTCGGCGTGGCCGAAATCCTGCGCAACCTCGAAAACGAGCATGAGCGCTCGGTGCTGATCAGCAAGGTTTCCGGGCTGATGCCGACCCGCGACGACTTCAAGAAAATGGCCGCACCCATCGTGCGCGGAACCATCATAGGGTCGGCGCTCGGCATCCTGCCCGGCGGCGGCGCGGTGCTTGCGGCCTTTGCCTCCTACACGGTCGAAAAGCGCGTGTCGAAAAACCCGGAGGAATTCGGCAAGGGCGCCATCGCCGGAGTCGCGGGACCGGAATCGGCCAACAATGCCGGCGCCCAGACCTCCTTCATCCCGATGCTGACGCTGGGCATTCCGGCCAATCCTGTCATGGCGCTGATGATCGGCGCCATGATCATCCAGGGCATCGTGCCCGGCCCCAACGTGGCGACCGAACAGCCGGAGCTGTTCTGGGGCATCATCGCCTCGATGTGGATCGGCAATCTGATGCTGATCATCCTCAACCTGCCGCTGATCGGGCTTTGGGTGAAGCTGCTGACGATCCCCTACTACGTGCTGTTCCCGATCATCATGGCGTTCTGTTCGATCGGCGTTTACAGCGTCAACACAAATGCTTTCGACCTCTATGCCGTCGCCTTCTTCGGCCTGCTCGGCTACGTCCTGACCAAGCTGCGCTGCGAACCGGCACCGCTGCTGCTCGGCTTCGTGCTCGGCCCGCTGCTCGAGGAAAACCTGCGCCGCGCCATGATCCTGTCGCGCGGCGACCCCTCGACCTTCGTGACGCGGCCGATCAGCGCCGGCCTGCTGCTCGTGGCACTGGCCGTGCTGGTCGTCGTCTTCCTGCCGTCGGTCAAGAAGAAGCGCGAAGAGGTGTTCGTGGAAGAGAGTTGAAGCCCGGTCAGGCTTGGGCCTGGATTTCGTCTACCGGATCGAGCGGAGCGATCGGCACCAGCGGCGCTGGAGTGCTGGTGGTCTTCTCCGCAGCCTTGCAGATATCGGCAATGACGCAGGCCGGGCAATCCGGCTTGCGCGCCTTGCAGACATAGCGGCCATGCAGGATCAGCCAGTGATGGGCATGGCGCATATATTCGTCCGGGATGATCTTCAGCAGCCCTTGCTCGACCTGTTCGGGCGTCTTGCCAGGCGCCAGGCCGAGCCGGTTCCCGATGCGGAAAATATGCGTGTCGACCGCCATCGTGTGCTGGCTGAACGCCATGTTGAGCACGACATTGGCGGTCTTGCGCCCGACCCCGGGCAGTTTGACCAACTCGTCGCGGTCATCGGGCACCGCGCCGCCATGGTCGCGGATCAGCGCCTCCGACAGCGCGATGACGTTCTTGGCCTTGTTGCGCCAAAGACCGATGGTCCTGATGTACTCGCCGACCTTGGCCTCGCCCAGCGCCAGCATCTTTTGCGGCGTGTCGGCCACCTGGAACAGCGCCCGCGTCGCCTTGTTGACGCCGGCGTCGGTCGCCTGCGCCGACAGCACCACCGCCACCAGCAGCGTGAAGGCGTTGACATGTTCGAGTTCGCCCTTCGGCTCCGGCCGCTGCACCGAAAAGCGGCGGAATATCTCGTGCACTTCGGCCGGACTGTAGCGCGAAGTCCGCCGCACCGGCCTGGGGCGCGGCTTGGCGTTCGAACCATCGCGCCGGCCCGGCAACGGCTCATTTTTGGGCATGGAAGAATCTTTCGACTTGGGGCTCGCCATTTCCCTCCTATAATATCCCGTCATGAGCGACACAAACGCCTCGTTCCAGGCTGACGAGCCCTTCTTTCACGCATTGCTGACCCCACACCGTTCGCTGGGCAGGACAGGCTTCCTGATCCTGATGGGCGCGCTGTCGTTCGGCTGGCTGGTGACCGGCGCGTTTTTCCTGTCGCGGGGCGCCTGGCCGGTGTTCGGCTTCTTCGGCCTCGACGTGGTCGCCGTCTACATCGCCTTCCGCGCCAATTACCGGGCCGCCCGTGCCCGAGAGGAAGTGTCGGTCTCACACACCAGCCTCGACATCCGCAAGACAGCCCCCTCGGGAAAGTCGGAAGCACATCGCTTCAACCCGTTCTGGGCGCGGTTTTCGGTCGCCCGTCACGCCGAGATCGGCATCACCCGGATGACGGTGGAAGCGCAGGGCCAGAACGTGCCGATCGGCGGTTTTCTCGATCCCGAGTCCCGCGAGAGTTTTGCCACCGCCTTTTCGCGAGCGCTGGCGACCGCCAAGGCGCGCTGAATCTAGAACCGGTAGCGCAGCAGCCTGCCGATCTTGCGCAGCGCCGGAATGTGTTTCCACAGGCGAACGAACAATTTGGCGGACCAGCCCATGCGGGCGGCGTGTTCAGGCTTGTAGGCCGAAATATCCTCTATGAAGCGCAGCTTCGGAACCGCCAGTTCCAGTTCGTGCGGATCGTCGATCGCCCAATGAACCTCGGCGCCCGTCGCCCGCAAGGACGGATGGAGGCGGAGCAGCGTCAGGCCGAAATGGCTGTAGGCGTCGAATATCAGCTCGCCGCCGGCAAGATGCGAGACAAGCCGCGAAACCAGGCGCAGCCCTTCGTCTGCGGGTAGATAGGGCGTCAGCCCCTCCGCCACGACGATGGCCGGGCGGTTGCGGGGCACGTCGGCCAGCCAGCCGGACTCGGTCACCGACGAAGCGATGAGATGGTAGTGGTCGCGGGATGGGTAGAGCTTGCGCCTGAGTTCGATGACTTGCGGATAGTCGACATCGAACCAGTCCACGCCCGGCGGCGGATCGACACGGAAGATGCGCGTATCGAGCCCGCAGCCCAGATGCAGCACGATGGCGCCGGGATTCCTGACCAGAAAGTCCTCGACACGAACGTCCAGTGTCTTGGCCCGGATCGCCAGGCCGATGCCGAGATTCTCGTCGACCTTGAGCCTGGAGAAATCATAGTCGATCTTGCGCACCGCCTCATCGGCGAAATGATCCCCGAGCAGCGAATGCGCCAGCCGGCTCTCCAGCGCCTTGCCATAGAGCGTCATCAGCAAGGTTTCCTTTGCCCCTGTCAGATGCACTTTCTCGCCAGCCATGAGCGACTCCTGGCACGAAACCCCGAGTCTATCTGGGTATGCGCGGCAAGAAGGCAAGTTTCGGGTGGCGATCGCCGCCCCAAGGGGCGATATTCCTGACCAAGGAGACAGTTCGATGAGCACACAGACAGCCGTCCTCAAGAAGGACATCACGCCGCAAGGCAGCGACTATGAGATCGTGCGCCGCGCCATCGAGAAGATCAGCCTCGACTATCGCGACCAGCCTTCGCTCGAGGAGCTTGCGGAAGAGGTTGGCGAGACGCCGACAGGGCTGCAAAAACTCTTCACCCGCTGGGCCGGCCTGTCGCCGAAAGCCTTCCTGCAGGCGGTGACGCTCGACCATGCGCGACGGCTGCTCGATTCCGGCATGCCGCTGCTCGAAACCTCCTTCGAACTGGGCATGTCCGGTCCCGGCCGGCTGCACGACCTGTTCGTCACCCATGAGGCGATGTCGCCGGGCGACTACAAGACGCGCGGCGCCGGCCTCACCATCCGGTACGGCTATCACCCCTCGCCTTTCGGCACCGCCCTGATCATGGCCACTGACCGTGGCCTTGCCGGCCTCGCCTTCAGCGACCCCGGCGAGGAACGTGCGTCATTCGCCGACATGTCCAGCCGCTGGCCGAACGCCATCTATGTCGAGGATATGACTGCCACCGGTCCTTACGCCGCGCGCATCTTCGATCCGACGCTGTGGCGTCCCGACCAGCCGCTGCATGTCGTCATGATCGGCACCGACTTCCAGGTCCGCGTCTGGGAGGCGCTGCTGCAGATTCCGATGGGCAAGGCCCGTACCTATTCCTCGATCGCCGCCAGCATCGGCGCGCCAAGCGCCAGCCGCGCGGTCGGCGCCGCCAATGGCGCCAACCCGCTGTCCTTCGTCGTGCCTTGCCACCGCGCCATCGGCAAGTCCGGCGACCTGACCGGATACCATTGGGGCCTGACCCGCAAGCGCGCCATCCTTGGCTGGGAGGCGGGACAAGTGTCGTCGTAAATATCGTTTTTCCAGTTTTCCGCGAAGAAATTTACACAACTCTATCAGTATTAAGTATTACTTGGATTTTGTCGGAAAATTGGCGATACAACCGGGGACAACCTTCGGTTTTATATGGGGTTATTTCGGCAACGTTATTTGAGTTTACGCTAAATTAACCACGATAAAGCGATCATGACTCCTGTTAATTCGGGCAATCCGACTTAATAGGAGGTCTCGATGAAGTTGTTTCGCACCGCCTTCGGTGCAACCTTGCTGGTCGCATGTCTGGGCCAGCCTGCATTGGCTACGACGCAAAATGTCATTTTCAATGGCACGATCACCCCGACCTGCACGCTTGTCATCGCCACCAATGGCACGATGACGGTCAGCCCCGACCTCCAGACCCTCAGTTCCCACAACAGCGGCGGCTCTGCCGGAACCGTCACGCTGACGACGACGGGCGGGGTGTCGCTGAGCGTCGATCCGGTCACCGCAACGACGGTACCGTCAGCCGACACGACATCGACCACCTGGACGCCAACCTATTCTTCCGCCGGTGCCCACTCCATCGTCGAGACCGGTTCTGCGACCGCCATCAGCACACCGGGCGCCGACCTCGTTTCGGTCCATCTCGCCGGCACCAAGGGCGGCAGCAACCGCTTCGCCAACGGAAACTATCAGGCAACGGTAACGCTTCGCTGCGAGTAGCGCCCGGGAAGGAGGCATCCGTGACACTTTTTCGAACCCTGGCGGCGGCGCTGGCCGCCGGCCTGATCCCTGCTGCCGCGGCGGCCCAGTCGATGTCGCCGATGCGAGGCGAGGTCAACAGTTTCACCGACGTCTTTGCTGTCCGCGTCTTCCCCGCCAATCCCTACGACCAGAAGATCAAGGTCGAAATCCACGTCTACGATCAGGATTTCCAGCCGGTAGACGCCAGGATAGCACCGGCTGCCTTCCAACTCGGCGCCCAGGCCTCCCGCCCTGTCCTTGTGGTCGTGCCCTTCGGCGGTGCTGCCGAGCGTAAAGTGCGTATCTGTACCGAAAGCATCCCCTTTCCCAACCAGCAGACGCAGATAAGGGCGCAGATATGCGGAAAGTTCTTTGGACATCGCAAATCCTGACGCTGGCACTCGCGGCTGCTGTGACAAGCACCGTTCCAACCCAGGCCCAGGACCAGATCTACAATCTCAACCAGAACGAGAACGGCTTCAATTTGCCCGGTGTCACCTTGCCCCAGGGCCAGGACGAGGTCCATGCCGCGGACGGCACCACTTGCCGTTCCGCCGTTTCCGGTTCCGGTGCCTATATGGATCTCGGCGTCATCAGAGGCAACAACCAGACGGACAATGGCGTCGCGACCTATGGCCGGGTGGTGATCCCGATCGGACGTACACCGACGCGTCTCGACTGCAGCCGCCTCTACGAACTTGAGGTCCAGCGCCTGCAACTGGAGTTGAAACTGCTCAAAATGGGTCTCGGCGGCGACGGCCCGACGGGAAGCGTGGCCGCCAGCGCTCCCGCTCCCGCCACGGCGGCCGCGTCGCCCGGGTGGGCCAACGAAGGCTGGAGCATCAGGACCGGAAATGGCGATGGCAAGAAAAAGAGGAAGAAGAAATAGCCGCACGCTGCTTGCGATGGCCGCACTTGCCGGCTGCTGCCAGCCTGCGCCGGCGGCGATCATCGGCACCTGCACCATCATGGTCGGTGCGTCGGGGACGATGACCGCAAATCCGGCCATCAGCATACTGGGCTCCAAGCAGGCAGGCGGATCGAGCGCCAGCGCCACCATCGTGGCAAGCTCCCTGCTGTGCACCATTCTCAATCTGCTGGACTGCTATTCGGTTTCGGCGCCGGCGCCAGCCGCATTCTCGTCCGCGCCGAGCGGCGGCGGCACCAGCGTGACCTTCGCTTCGGTCTACCGGCTCGACGGCTCGGGGGCCGACGTCAATGGAAGCGTGCCGCAAAGGGTCACCAACGGCACCCACCCCATGCAGATCGATCTCACCGCCACCAAGTCGAGCGGTATCTTTCCCGCCGGCACCTATCAGGGCATCGTCACCGTGCGCTGCGAGTGAAGCGACAAATCGCCTCTTTGATACCCACATGGTCTGGCAAGTCATCGCATGACGCGCTAGCTTCCCGCGCAACCGGGGTGACGGCGCATTCATACTGATGCACAAGTTCGCCCATATTCGATCCACATCGTGCTTTCCGAAAGTCGATCCTGATTTCCGGCCAGCGGTGGCAGGGAGGTGCTTTCTTGATAGTCGTCGTCGGCTCGATCAACCTCGACCTTATCGCCAGAGTAGACCGCTTGCCGAGCCCCGGCGAAACGGTGAGCGGTTCCGGTTTCTCCACTGCGCCCGGCGGCAAGGGCGCCAACCAGGCGCTGGCCGCCGCGCGCGCCGGTGTCCCGGTCCGCATGGTCGGCGCCGTCGGCAAGGATAGTTTCGCCACCGAGGCGCTGGCATTGCTGCGCGAGGCCAAGGTCGATCTGTCCGGCGTGGCGGAAACCTTTGCCTCGACCGGAACGGCGCTGATCATGGTCGGTAACGACGGCGAGAACATCATCGCCGTGGTCCCCGGCGCCAATGCTTCCGTAGTGCCTGGTGACCTTTCCAAGACCTTCCTGAAAAAGGGCGATGTCGTGCTGCTCCAGCACGAGATTCCGCTGGCGACCATCGATGCGGCGCTCGACCAGGCGCGGGCCGCCGGCGCCATCACGGTGCTCAACACCGCCCCTTTCCAAGGCGACGCCGCGGCTTTCCTCGGCAAGGCCGATTATGCGGTCGCCAACGAGACCGAGTTCGACCTCTATGGCGAGGCGCTGGCGCTGAACGGCCGCGACCGTGCGGCACGCATGCGCGACTTCGCCGCGAAAACCGGCCGCACCATCGTCGTCACGCTCGGCGGCGACGGCGTCATGGCAGCGACGCCGAGCGATTTCCTGACCGTTGCGGCCATGAAGATCACGCCTGTCGACACGGTCGGCGCCGGCGACACCTTCTGCGGCTACTTCGCGGCCGGCCTGTCATCCGGCCTTGCGCTCGACAAGGCGCTGGCGCGCGCCGGTGCGGCGGGCTCGCTCGCATGTCTCAAACCCGGCGCGCAGCCGGCGATCCCGCAGGCCAGGGATGTCGACCAGGCCTTGCAGGAAGTCAGTTGAAATGATGCGCCCTGAGACGAAACATGCCGTGCCGCCGGCCGGCGATATCTGCCGCCTGTCCGCCATCGAGCTTGCCGGCGCGATCCGCTGCAAGAAACTCTCCGTGCGCGAGGTGGTGACGGCCTTCCTCGACCGCATCGAAGCGGTCAACCCGCTGGTCAACGCCATCGTCTCGCTGCGAGACCGCGGCGACATCCTGCATGAGGCCGATGCCGCCGACAGCAGGCGGGAAGGTGAAACCGGAACACTCTTCGGCTTGCCGATCGCCATCAAGGACCTCGCCTCGACCACCGGGCTCAGGACCTCCTTCGGCTCGCCGATCTTCGCCAATTTCGTGCCGCAGGAAGATGATTTCTTCGTCGAGCGCATCCGCGACGCCGGCGCCATCATCATCGGCAAGACCAATGTCCCCGAATTCGGGCTGGGATCCAACACCTACAACAACGTCTTCGGGCCGACGCTGAACGCTTTCGATCCGGCGCTCACCGCCGGCGGTTCGAGCGGCGGTGCGGCAGTGGCGCTGGCACTCGACATGGTGCCTGTCGCCGACGGCAGCGACTTCGGCGGCTCGCTGCGCAATCCGGCAGGCTGGAACAATGTCTATGGTTTCCGGCCGTCGCAAGGGCTTGTGCCCGCCGGACCCGATCTTGAGGTCTTCCATGCGCAGATGGGCGTCGAGGGCCCGATGGGCCGCAACGTCGCCGACATGGCGCTGCTGCTCGATGTCCAGGCGGGCTACCATCCGCAGGCGCCCCTGTCCTATGAGAAACCGGGCTCGTTCCTCGAAGGGCTGACACCGCCCTCGACTGGCGGCCGCATCGCCTGGCTCGGCGACCTCGGCGGTCATCTGCCGATCGAAGCGGGCATTCTCGATCTGTGCCAAGCGGCACTCGGTCGGTTCGAGGACCAGTTCACGGTTGAACCCTTGCTCCCGGATTTCGATTTCGAAGCGCTCTGGCAGGCCTTCGTCACGTTGCGCCAGGCCAGCAGCGGTTGCGCCCTCAAGGTCCATTACGACGACCCTTCCAGGCGCGGCCTGCTGAAGCCGGAAGCGATCTGGGAGATCGAGAATGCCATGCGGCTGACGGCGCCGCAGATCCGCGCCGCCTCGGTGATCCGTACCTCCTGGCATCGCACGCTGCTGTCGATCTTCGACCGCTTCGATCTGATCGCGCTGCCGACCGCGCAGGTCTTCCCCTTCGAGATCGGCAATCACTGGCCAAGCGAGGTCGCTGGACGGCCGATGGACAGCTATCACCGCTGGATGCAGGTTTCAGCCTTCGCCACGCTGGGCGGCTGCCCGGCGGTCAACGTGCCGGTCGGCTTCGACGACAGGGGCCGGCCAATGGGCATGCAGCTGATCGGCCGGCCGCGCGGCGACCTCGCCGTGCTGAGGGCGGCGGCCGCCTATGAGGCGACACTGCCCTGGCAGGCCGGCGCCTGACGCGCGTGTAGCGGCCCGGCGCTTCGCGCATGGCTTGCGCGGAGCCTGTCGCCATGCATTGATTGTCGCCTGCTGGATCGACAGCATTCCAAGGGAAAAATCATGTCGCTCGAACTCTACGCCGCTTATGTCCTTGCCTGCATCGTCATCATCCTGGTGCCCGGCCCGACCGTCACGCTGATCATCGCCAACAGCATCCGCCATGGCGCCCGCGCCGGCCTTGCCAATGTCGCCGGCACGCAGGCCGGGCTTGCCATCATGATCGCGATCGTCGGCATCGGCCTCAACACGCTGATCGCGGGCATGGGCCATTGGTTCGAATGGGTGCGGCTGATCGGTGCCGCCTACCTGATCTGGATGGGCGTGCAGATGTTCCGCTCCAAGGGCACGCTGAATGCCGACGGCACCGCGAGGAAGCCGCGCGGCGGCTTCTTCCTGCAGGGCCTGCTGGTGGCGCTGAGCAATCCCAAGACGCTGGTGTTCTTCGGCGCCTTCTTTCCGCAGTTCATCGCGCCGCAGGGCAATTACACGCTGCAGATCGTCGTCATGGGCCTGACCGCCATGATCTTCGCCGCCCTGTCGGATTCGAGCTATGCGCTCGCTGCCAGCCGCGCCGGACGCCTGCTGTCCGCCAGCCGCATCAAGCTCATGTCCAGGATCAGCGGCAGCTTCCTGGTCGGCGGCGGCCTGTGGCTGGCGTTTTCAAGATCGAAGTAAAGGCGGCCGCTAGGCCGGCGCCGCAAAGAGTTGCAGCGCCCTGGAATGGCAACCGATTGAAACCGTGCTCGCCCACTACCACATGAATCTGCATCGGGGGATTCATGCCTGTCTTTTGGACTTGGGATGGTTTGAAGAAGAACGCGCCTACCGTGATCCTTTTCATCGGTGCGTTTGCAGTTATGCTCATGTTGGCGGCAAACCAATGGGCCAACGACGCAAGCCCGATCCGGTCAGTTGGTGCCATCGATGCAACGATTAAAAGTGCCCAATGGAGAGACGGTAGGTACATCCGCTATGTACTTGCTCTCAATGATGGCTCGTACGTGCTCATCGACGACGACCGCTCGCATCTGATTGGGTCAGATGCGAGCATCGAACGCGTCACGCGCGACAATGGCGCCGTCTCCTACCGGTTTCCCGATTGAGACATGCCCAAAAGCTCTATGCTCTGGGCTAACCATTTGCATCGGGGGTGGAAGTGTTACAGCCGCCCCAGCCGCTCCACCAGCAGCGCGAAGAAGCCGTCATGGTCGATGTCGCGCATCACCATGGCGTTCTTTTCCCGCTTGGTCACGCCCCACCAGTCGATCACGGTCATGCCCATGGTCAGCTCAGAGGCGGTCTCCACGCTGACATTGCAATTGCGGCCCTTGAACAGCTCCGGCTTCAGGAGATAGGCGATGACGCAGGGGTCGTGCAGCGGGCCGCCATCGGTGCCGTATTTGCCCTCGTCGTAGCGCTCGAAGAATTCCAGCATCTCGGCGGTGGCGATGCCGACCTTGGTGCCGAGCGCGCGGAAGGCCTGCGTGCGCTTGGTGGTGGTCAGCGCCTTGTGGGTGACGTCGAGCGGCATCATCACGATCGGGATGCCGGACTTGAACACCAGGTCGGCGGCCTGCGGATCGACATAGATGTTGAATTCGGCCGCGGGCGTGACGTTGCCGCCCTCGGAGAAGCCACCGCCCATCAGCACGATTTCCTTGATGCGTGGCGCGATGCGCGGTTCGCGGATCAGCGCCAGCGCGATGTTGGTCAGCGGCCCGAGCGGGCAGAGTGTGATGGTGCCGCTCTCTTCCTTCATCAGCGTCTCGACGATGAAGTCGACGGCATACTGCTCCTGCAGTTTCATCGTCGGTTCGGGCAGCTGCGGCCCGTTGAGGCCGGTCTTGCCATGCACTTCCTCAGCGGTGACCAGCGTGCGCGCCAAAGGACGGATGGCGCCGGCATAGACCTTGATCTCAGGCCGACCGGCCAGTTCGCAGATCTTGCGGGCATTCTTCTCGGTAAGCTTCAGCGGCACGTTGCCGGCAACGGCTGATATGCCGACGATCTCCAGTTCGCTGCTGCCAAGCGCCAGGAGAATGGCGACGGCATCGTCCTGACCGGGATCGGTGTCGATGATGATCTTGCGTGGTTGGGGCATTTCAATTCCTTGTTTGGGAGGCCGTGAGCTCACCGGATCGATCGCGCGCCTGAAGGACGACCCGGCGCTTTTCCTTGCATCCGCGCGTCGTTTCAAGCGCCATGTCGATTATTCCTGTGAGTCCAAGGCCTGGTCTTTTTGGGCGGGTCTTGTGGTGGCTTGAACTTGGTCGTGGGGCGGACCATATCAAGAGCATCGGGAAAAATGCCATCTGGGTTTTTCCAGTTTATGTCGCTCTTGAGAGGACAGTGTAACATGAGCCGAATGACGCCTTTCTCCAGCCCGCTTCTCCTTGGTTTCGACGCCATGGAAAAGACCTTGGAGCGCCTGGCGAAGTCCGGTGACAGCTACCCTCCCTATAACATCGAGCGCCTCAGCGGCGCCGACGGCAAGTCCGAAAGGCTGCGCATCACGCTCGCTGTCGCCGGTTTCGCCGAAAGCGATCTCGATGTGACAACGGAGGAAAACCAGCTGGTCGTGCGCGGCCGTCAGACCGACGATACCGAGCGCGAGTTCCTTCATCGCGGCATCGCCGCACGCCAGTTCCAGCGCTGTTTCGTGCTGGCCGACGGCATGCGGGTGATCGCGGCGGAGCTGAAGAACGGCCTTTTGTCGATCGACCTCGATCGGCCGGAGTCCGAACGGCTGGTACGGAAAATAAACATATCGGTGAAAGACTGATCTTTACCGATGGCTCTCATGCGGGATGGCCTTGAGCGGCGTCCTCGCGCCAAGGAGGCTTGAAATGACCAGAACTGAAACTGTCACCATGACCAATGGCGAATTCGCCCATCTCGGCGAAGGCTCGGTCGCTTATCTGCGCAAGGTCTCGAGCGACGAACTGCTCGGCCGCTTCCCGAACATCGGTGAAATCGCGCCCGGCATGGAGCTGTGGGCACTGTTTGCCGCCAACGGCCAGCCGATCCTGCTTTCCGACGCGCGTGACCGCGCACTGGCCGGCGCCATGGAAAACGACCTGACCACCGTCGCCATTCATTAAAGCGGCCGGTCGGCTGAAACGAAAAGGGCCGCTCGCGGCGGCCCTTGGCAATCTCTTCAAAATCCGGCTTCAGGCGGCGTGCGAGGCCTGCGTGTCCGACAACAACGCGTGGATCGCCGTGGCGTCGCGCGTCCCCCTGATCTTAGCCACAGTGTCGGCGTCGCGCAGCACGCGTGCGATGCGCGACAGGGCCTTCAGGTGATCGGCGCCCGCCCCTTCCGGCGCCAGGAGCAGAAACACCAGATCGACAGGCTGGTCGTCCAGCGACTCGAAATCGACCGGCGTTTCCAGCCGGGCGAAAACACCGGCGATGCGCTTCACCCCAGCGAGCTTGCCATGCGGAATGGCGATGCCATTGCCGACGCCCGTCGAGCCCAGCCGCTCACGCTGCAGGATGGTGTCGAACACTTCCCTCTCCGGAATGCCCGAAATCGCCGCCGCCCGTTCGGAAAGCAATTGCAGAAGCTGCTTCTTGGAGTTCGCCTTCAACGCCGGCAAAATCGCCGGAACGCTGATAAGATCGCTCAGATCCATGCTTGAAAATCCCTTGTTCGCCTGCCGTCACCAGTCCCCACCCCCTCGTGCGGCTGGCGTTTATCCCTGTGCGACCTTGGTCGTGGACGGGTCGATCCAGCCAATGTTTCCGTCGGGCCGGCGATAGACGATATTGAGATGATCGGTTCCGGCGTTGCGGAAAACGAACACCGGACTGTCCTTGGTATCGAGCTCGATGACCGCCGAGGCCACCGACATGGTCTTCAGCGTCATGGTTGATTCGGCGACGATGGCCGGCGCGAAATCCTCCGGGATCTCCTCGTCGTCATCGGCGAGCGGCGCCATCACCGTATAGGCGATGTCGGTCAAATCGCCATTGCCATTGCCCGAATTGTGCGATTTGAGACGGCGCTTGTAGCGCCGAAGCCGGGTCTCCAGCCGATCGGCCGCGGCCTCGAAGGCCAGCGTCGGATCCTGGGCATCGCCCGTGGCCTGCAGCGAGGCGCCGGAATCCAGCCGGATCATGCAATCCGCCGAATAGCGCGAGCCCGATTTGATGACGGTGATGTGTCCCGCAAAGCCGCGATCGAAATATTTGCCGATCGCTTCGCCGACACGATCGTTGATGCGTGTGCGGAACGCATCGCCGATATCCATGTGTTTTCCCGATATGCGCAGATTCATCTGAAAACTGACCTTCCTTGCTCAGGCTTCAAACTGGCCCGAGTTTATACTCGTGATCCGTGCGCACAAGCTTTGCGGCGTCACTCGCGCCGATTTAAATCCGAACTTTCCGGTTGATCACAAGCCGCCTTTTTGACCGTCCCGAGGCCATTGTCGTGACGGACCATCCGCTAGCGGGCATCGGGCCCGTCTCATGCGGGCGGGCTTCTAGCCACTTCCCCGCGGCTTGTCAATGAAGCTCGAAATCTGTGGAAAATCGTAAGCGCCTTAACGCCCGGCGCTGGCGAGCGCCCGCTTCTCGCGCCGGCGCTGCACGGAAGACGGAATATTCATGCCTTCCCGGTACTTGGCGACCGTACGCCGGGCGATATCGACGCCACTTTCCTTCAGCATGTCGACGATCGCGTCATCCGAAAGTACATCGACGGGTTTCTCCTCGTCGATCAGCTGCTTGATGCGGTCACGCACCGCTTCCGAGGAATGCGCGTCGCCGCCGCCCGATGCGGCGATCGAGGCGGTGAAGAAATAGCGCAGCTCGAACACGCCGCGCGGCGTCAGCATGTATTTGTTGGCGGTGACACGGCTGACGGTCGATTCGTGCATGCCGATGGCGTCGGCCACCGTGCGCAAATTGAGGGGCTTCAGCTGGCGCACGCCATGGACCATGAACGCATCCTGCTGGCGCACGATTTCGGAGGCCACTTTGAGGATCGTCTTTGCCCGCTGGTCGAGGCTGCGTGTCAGCCAGTTGGCGTTTTGCAGACACTCCGCCAGGAAATCCTTTTCCGCCTGGTTCTTCGCATGCGGCGACACCTGGGCGAAATAAATATGGTCGACCAGCACGCGCGGCAACGTTTCGGCGTTGAGTTCGACCGTCCAGCTGCCGTCATTGGCCGCGCGCACCTCGACATCGGCGACGATGGCGTCGCTGGCACCGCCCGAAAACGCCATGCCCGGGCGTGGATCGAGTGCCCGGATCTCTGCCAGCATGTCGAGCAGATCCTCCTCGTCGACGCCGCAGATCCGTTTCAGCGTCTGGAAATCACGCCGCGCCAGAAGCTCGAGATTGGCGACCAGGGCCTTCATCGCCGGGTCGAGACGGTCACGCGCCGCAAGCTGCAGCGAAAGACATTCGGCAAGGTCGCGGGCGAACAGACCGGTCGGCTCGAAAGTCTGGCACACCGTCAGCACTCTGGCCACGCTCGCCGCATCGGTGCCCAGACGCGTGGCGATCTCCTCGAGATCGGCCCTGACATAGCCGGCCTCGTCCAGGCCATCGGCGAGTTCTCCTGCGATCAGCCGTGCCGCGGGATCGACGAAGGCGAGCGCGATCTGCTCGCCGACATGGTCGCGCAAGGTGATGGCGCTGGCTGCCATGTCGCCGGCATCGAGCCCCTCGGACGAGGAGCCGCCGCCATTGCCGGAAGCCGATTTCCATTGCGCCGTCAGGTCGGGTCCGAGCCGCTCGCTTGTGCCGGGATCGTCGGGAAACAGGTTCTCCAGCGACGTATCGAGTTTTTCCGAGATCGCCTCGGCGCTCCACCCCGCCTCGGTCTCGAACCAGTCGCCCTCGGCGGCCGCCTGCGGCTCCGCGTCGATCTTCTGCGCCTGGTCGCTCGCGGCGTCATCCTGCGGCTCTGCGCGCTCCAGAAGCGGGTTGCGCTCGATCTCCTCGTCGATGAAATGCTCAAGCTCGACATGGGTGAACTGCAGCAGCCGAATCGACTGCATCAGCTGCGGCGTCATCACCAGCGACTGCGACTGTCTGAGCTGTAGTTTCGCCGCCAAGGCCATGGTTCGGTTTCAAACGCCTCCTCTACGCGTCCGCGCTTGCCGAAATGAATTCGGCAGCCGGGCATAGAAACTGGCCCGGCTTTTGCTTGTCAAGGCAAACCCTAGCAAAAGCCGCTTACCGGAGCGTTATCCTGGAGCAAAATCGCCGAAAATCGGGCCGTCACACACAAAAAATCGTGTCAGGAAACAAATTTCACGCTTATGGCATATTCCCGGGAACGGTCCCGCGCCGCGACCGCGCAGGAAAAAAGCATCAGAGCGTAAAACCCTCGCCGAGGTAAAGCCGCCGCACATCCGGGTTCGCTACCACTTCGTCGGCGCGGCCATGGGTCAGCACCTGACCGGCATGGATGATGTAGGCACGGTCGATCAGGCCAAGCGTCTCGCGCACATTGTGGTCGGTGATGAGGACACCGATGCCACGTGCCGTGAGGTGGCGCACCAGCTGCTGGATATCGGCGACGGCGATCGGATCGATGCCGGCAAAGGGCTCGTCGAGCAGCATGTAGGCCGGGCGGGTCGCCAGCGCACGCGCGATCTCGAGGCGCCGCCGCTCGCCGCCGGAGAGCGACATGGATGGCGCCTTGCGCAGGTGGCTGATGTGGAATTCCTCGAGCAGTTCGTCGAGATTGCGCTCGCGCACCTTGCGGTCCTTTTCGACCACTTCGAGCACGGCGCGGATATTCTGCTCGACATTGAGGCCGCGGAAGATCGACGCCTCCTGCGGCAGATAGCCGATGCCGAGGCGCGCACGGCGGTACATCGGCATCGAGGTGACGTCGAAGCCGTCGATCTCGATCGTGCCTTCATCCACCGGCACCAAGCCGGTGACCATGTAGAAACAGGTCGTCTTGCCGGCGCCGTTGGGGCCGAGCAGCCCGACGGCCTCGCCGGCACGCACGCCGAGCGTGACGCCGCTGACCACCTTGCGGCCCTTGTAGCTCTTGGTCAGGCCCTTGGCGATCAAGGTTCCCTTGAACTTCGCCTTGTCGACAGTGATCGTGGCCGGGGCCGAAACCTTAGCCGCGGCCCGTCCCGGGAGACGCGCCGTCAGCGATGACAGGCTGGCCATCAGGGGTTCGTCGCTCCCGATTTCGGCGCATCCGACTTCGGCGGCGGCGTCATCGACATGATCACACGGCCGCCGCAGCCGTCGACGTTGGCAAGACCAGTCTTCATTTGCACGGTCAGCTTGCAGCCCTTGAGCACGTTGGGGCCCTGCGACAGCACCACTTCCTTGCCGGACAGGACCAGCACCTGCGTCTTCATGTCGAAGGTGCCATTGTCGCCGGTCGCAACCTGGTCGTTCGACTTGATGTAGACCTTGCTGCTGACTTCGAGGTGATCGATGTTGGCGGAGCCGGTCATCGCGGCACCCGCCGCTTCGGTACCCTTGGCGGCCGCGTTGGGATCCTTGACGTAATAGACCATCATCTTGCCGGCCTTGAGCAAGGTTGGCCCCTGGACGACGGTAACGTTGCCGGTGAACACGGCGAGACTCTCGGCCTGCCGGACCTCCAGCTTGTCGCTTTCGATCTGGATCGGCTGGTCGCCGGACAGTTTGAGCCCGGACACCTGGCTGCTGGCACCCGACTGCGCCAGCGCTGGCACAAGTCCCAGCAGGAGCAGCGCCGAAGTTGCGGCTGCAAGCCGTGTCGAACTATTGTGCCACATTCGCTTCTTCGCCCTTTGCCTCAGCCGCCTTCACGCTGGCGGGATCGATGTTGACGCGCACCCTCTTCTCGAACACCAGGATCTTGCCATTGTCCTGGACCGACAGGGAATCCGCTGTGATCTGCGACCCGCCACTGCTGACGTCGACGGGATCGTCCGTCTTCATAGTGCCTTTGCCCATGTCGAGGAAGACCGATTTGAACTTGGCTTGCATACCGTCGGTCGTGGTGATCATGACGTCGCTGGTCATTTTCATCGTATTGCCGTCGCGGTCGTAAATACCGTGCGACGCTTTGATCGCGGCGATATTGTCCGGCCCGACCGGGACCTTGGCGTCTATGCCTTCGAGTTCGATGATGCCTTGCGTGTTGACATCCTGGATCGCCCGCAGGGCCGTCATCGAATAAGGCTGCTTCTGCTTGGTAAACCCGTTGAGCTTGGGATTGGCCATGACCAGCTTGCCGTTGGAAAAGGCCGCACCTTCCGACTGCACCGCGACGGAGACGGGGGCGGCCAGATAGGAATAGACCGGGAAGGCGACGGCGATCAGCGCCGCGGCCAGGGGTACGGCGAATTTGAGCACGCGCACGCGGCGCGAATGACGCTGGGCGCGGTCGAACGCATCGCCCCGCGTCCAGCCATCCGCCGGGGGAGCCAACTCCGTCTCGGGGCTGGTCGGTTCATTCGATCGCGCTAACATGACTGCTTTCTTCCAGACCCTGCCCGCCAGGGAACACCGCCTATAGGTGGGGGGCCGGCACTCTCAAGCAAGCACAAGCCCACGAAAACCGCAAAAATGTGACAACAATGGTTGTACAAACGAAAACGAGGTCGGCACAACAGCCGGTACTTCATAGCAGAAATGGGCGCGCCTGCGCCGTTTTTTCATCACTGCCGTTTCTCCCCTTACCGCGCGTACCTTGCGCAGGCCAGTCACAAAACTGACAGTGCCGGGATCGACGCGGGCGGATTGCCGCGCCATGGGCAAGACGGAACTGCTTCCCGGCGAAGACATCATGGTCTAAAAGCGTCTCTTCCCGCCGACTGTGAGGCTGACCATGGCATTGAGAGCCGACGACCTGATCGACCGCCGCCGTTTGCGGCGCAAGCTGACATTCTGGCGTGTTGCAGCCCTCGGCATCGTGGCCCTCGGCGTGATCGCGCTGTCGGCCTGGTTCTATCGCGACGATATTGGCGGCTCGGCTGTCGACCATATCGCCAAGGTCAGAATCGAAGGCACGATCACCGAGGACGAGGAACTGATCAAGCGGCTGGAGGAAATCCGCAAATCGTCGAAGGTGAAGGGCGTGATCCTGGCGATCGATTCACCCGGCGGCACCACCGTCGGCGGTGAATCGATCTACGAGGAAGTGCGCAAGGTCGCCGGCGACAAGCCGGTCGTGGCCGAAGTCGGCACGCTCGCCGCATCGGCGGGCTATATGATCGCAAGTGCCGCCGACCACATTGTCGCCCGCAAGACCTCGATCGTCGGTTCGATCGGCGTGCTGATCCAGTATCCTGACGTTAGCGGCCTGATGGACAAGCTGGGCATCAAGCTGGAAGAGGTGAAATCCTCGCCGCTCAAGGCTTCGCCCTCTCCTTTCAAGCCGACCAATGACGACGAGCGCGCCATGGTCCGCAAGCTCATCCTCGACAGCTACGACTGGTTCGTCGGCATCGTCGCCGAACGCCGCAAGATGACTCGCGAACAGGCGCTGGCGCTTGCCGACGGATCGATCTTCACCGGCCGCCAGGGTGTCGCCAACGGGCTGATCGACGCCGTCGGCGGCGAAACCGAGGCGATCGACTGGCTGGCGACCAAGGGTGTCGACGCCAAGCTCAAGGTGGTCGAATGGAAGAATACGGACAGCCGCGGCGGCTTCCTTTGGTCAAAAGCCATGGTGAAAACAATCGGCAGCGCGCTCGGCCTGCCGGACTACAGCAGCGATGTCATCCACGAACTTGGCGCCGACCGCTTGTTTCTTGACGGCCTCGTTTCTGTCTGGCACCCTTGAGCGCCGTTTGGAACAGCTGAAAAAGCCAATAAAATCATCCTCATAATTTCGACCGAACTGCTTTCACGGGGACCCGTCTGATGATCAAGTCTGAACTTGTGCAGATTATTGCCACGCGCAATCCGCATCTTTTCCTGCGCGACGTCGAAAACATCGTCGGCGCGATCTTCGACGAGATCACCGACGCCCTTGCCGAAGGCAACCGGGTCGAGTTGCGCGGCTTCGGGGCGTTTTCGGTCAAAAATCGCCCCGCCCGCACCGGCCGCAACCCGCGAACCGGCGAATCCGTCGAGGTCGAGGAGAAATGGGTGCCGTTCTTCAAGACCGGCAAGGAACTGCGCGAAAGGCTGAACGGCGGCAAGTAGGCGCGGTTTCAGCGCCAGCTTCCGACGGAAAACACAATGCTCAATCGTTTCATGCTCATCGTGGTCTTCGTGCCCCTGGCGATCGTCCTGATCGCGCTGGCCGTCGCAAACCGCGAACTCGTCGCTTTCACGCTGGACCCGTTCAACCCCGGCAATCCGAAGCTGACGCTCACCTTGCCGCTGTTCATCTTCCTGTTCCTGGCGCTCGCCATCGGCATGATCGTCGGCAGCCTGGCGACCTGGGTCAAGCAGGGCCGCTACCGCAAGCTGGCCCGCCAGCGCGGCGTCGAGGCGGAAAACCTGCGCCAGGCGGTCAGCCGCGCACCGTCAGCGCCGCAAGGACCGGCCCAGGGGTCGGCCCAGGGGTCGGCATTGCCAAAGCCGACCAGTTGAGCCGCCGGCCGGCGGCTTTCGTTCCACGGAGCTATTCATGCTGATCATTTCGGCCGCCGAGGTCGATCATGCACTGACCTTTCCTGGACTGGTCGAGACATTGCGCACGGCATTCCGCGAGGGTGCGGTGCAGCCAGTCAGGCATCATCACGCGGTCGAACGGCCCGATGGCGCCGCCTCGACCTTGCTGCTGATGCCGGCATGGACCGATTTCAACGCCGCCGGGACCTCGATGGGTGGCCATATCGGCGTCAAGATCGTCACCGTCTCGCCTGACAACAACGCCATCGGCAAGCCCGCCGTGATGGGGCTCTATCTCCTGCTCAATGGCGCAACCGGCGAGCCGGAAGCCCTGATCGACGGCCAGCGGCTGACGCAGTGGCGCACCGCCTGCGCCTCGGCGCTGGCGGCGTCCTACCTTGCCCGCGACGACGCCTCGCGGCTGCTCGTGGTCGGCGCAGGCGCCCTGTCGCCGTTCCTGGCCAAGGCGCATTCGGCCGTGCGGCCGATCAAGACCATCCGCATCTGGAACCGCACTCCGGCCAACGCCGAGAAAGTCGCGGCCGATTTGCGCGCCGACGGCTTCCCGGCCAGCGCCGCGACCGACCTCGATACCGAACTTGGCGAGGCCGATATCGTTTCCTCGGCGACGATCACCACCACGCCGCTGATCAAGGGAGCGCTGTTGCGGCCAGGCACCCATGTCGACCTGGTCGGCGGCTTCACCCCGACGATGCGTGAAAGTGACGACGACGCGATCGTCCGCGCCCGCGTCTATGTCGACACCCGCGCCGGCGCCACCAAGGAGGCCGGCGACATCGTCCAGCCCTTGGCCTCCGGCGTGCTGAAGCCGGACGCCATCGTCGCCGATTTGCACGAACTGGCGCGGGGCCAGGGTAAGGGCCGCCAGGTCGTCGACGAGATCACGCTGTTCAAGTCGGTTGGCGCGGCACTCGAGGACCTCGCCGCCGGCATTGCCGTTTATAACGCGCTGAAGGCCTAGCTCACCGCCGCCTGTGCACTCATCGCCTCCGCGATGAGACGAAAATCGTGATCGGTGATTTCGAACAGGCCGAAGCGCAACCGATAGCCCCAGTTCGACTTGCCGGCGGTGAAGTCCAGCCTGTCGAGCAGCGGCTTGATCGGCGCTTCTTCAGCCGTCATCCAATCGACATCGCGCCGGAACGGCGTGAAGCCGCCGCCCATTTCGCCTTGATAGGGCTCTCCTTCCCGTACCGTGCCGATTGCCGTGAAAGCCTGCAGGCCGTCCTTTTCGCCCAAAATCGTGGTCGGCGAATAGTAGATGATGCCGTCGCCCGGCTTGACGCGGCGCAGCGGCGCCGCCTTGCCGTGATTGACCTGCATGAAGCCGCCCTTGCGGCCGCGCCGGACATGCTCAGCCGACGCGACCGCGATCCAATACACGCTCATTTCTGTTCCCCATTGGCCTGTTGCCCGTCAAACAGCCAGTAGACGCGCAGACGGTGATTGTCGGGATCGAGCGCAACGAACGTGCGGCCGAAATCCAGGTCGGTCGGCGTCTGCAGGATCTTCAAGCCGCGTCCGGACCAGTCGGCATGGGTCGCGTCGACCGCATCCGGCGTCTCCAGCGCGAACACGATCTCGCCGCCGCCACCTGCGGCTGCCGCCGCTGGCTGGACCGTATGGCGCGACCAGAGGCCGAGCTTGAAGCCGTTTTCGAGCACGAACAGCACGAAGGTCGGCGCGCTTTCGACCGGCTCGCGCCCCAGCAGCGCGCTGTAGAAGGCGCCGCTCTTGAGCGGCTGGTCGACATAGAGGATGACGAAATTCGGGGGTGCCATGACTGCTCTCCAAGCTGTTTCAGCGTTTCGACTTGGCGAACATAGGGTAGCCTACTGTCAGATTCTGGCAGTAGCCGTCATGGCCCGCGCGGCTTGTCGAGCGTCGTTCGCCATTCCTTGAGCAGTGCCTGGCGACGTCTGGGATAGCGCGTATCGATAGGATTGAGGCCGGAAATGCGATCGGTGCGAAAATGCCGGAAGTCCTGCCGCATCTCGCACCACGCCACCACCACCCGCACCTTGTCGAAGAAGCCGAGCGCGAACGGCCAGACGACGCGTTGCGAAGCAGCACCGCCGGCATCGCGGTAGAGAAAACCGAGTTTTCGCTCGTTGCGGATGGCCTGCCGCACGACGCCGAGGTCTATGCCTTCAATGGCCGTCATCGGCGGCCCGACCAGCAGGGTCGAGGCATCGAGATCCTCGCGCAGATCGTCCGGCAGCACGGCCGCGATCTTGGCCAGCGCATTGGCGGCAGCGGCCGAAAGACGCTGGTCCGGCTGCTTGGTGACCCAGCGTGAACCGAGCACGATGGCCTCGATCTCCTCGTCGGTGAACATCAGCGGCGGCAGCATGAAGCCGGGTTTGAGCAGATAGCCCAGCCCCGCCTCGCCCTCGATCGGCGCGCCCTGCCCCTGCAGCGTGGCGATGTCGCGATAGAGCGTGCGGATCGAAATCCCAAGCTCATCGGCCAACGCCTGTCCGCTCACCGGCCGGCGATGCCGGCGCAGGCACTGGATGAGGTCGAGCAGACGTTCGGAACGGGACATCAAGCAGATTTGCCTGTTTCTTTGACATTGGTCCATCACTGGCCGACATGAATGGAAGGGTAGCCGCGGCGGACTTGGTTGCGAAGCCGGTTGCCCTATGCCAAAAGCGGCACGCCGCTCGGAGATGCTCCCGCTTGAAGTCTTTTCGCGACAAACGCCGCGACAGCCGCCCGCCCGCGAAGGGCGGAAGCGGAGAGGCGCGTCCGCACGAGCCGCGTGGCGCGCCACGGCCAGACGCCAAGCCGCGCGAGCGGGCTGAGACCAGAACCGATGATCGCACCGAACCGAGATCAGCCCCGCGCATCCTTGCCCGCCGTGACGGCGCCTTGCCAGCCGAGCAGCTTCCGCTGATCCTCGAAGTGGCGCCCAACGCCGACTACGCGCTGCTCGACAGTGGTGCGGGCCAGAAGCTCGAACAATACGGCCCCTACCGCATCGTGCGGCCCGAGGGCCAGGCGATCTGGCAGAAAGCCTTGCCGGCGAAAGATTGGGAGCGTGCCGACGCCATCTTCACCGGCGACACCGACGAGGAAGGCATCGGCCGCTGGCGTTTCCCCAAGACGCCGCTCGGCGAAACCTGGCCGATGAAGCATGACGGCATCGACTATCTCGGCCGCTTCACCTCGTTTCGCCACGTCGGCGTCTTTCCCGAACAGGCCTCGCACTGGGACCATATGGCCGGGCTGATCGCGGCGGCCAGGCGGCCGGTCAAGGTGCTCAACCTGTTCGGCTATACCGGGCTCGCCTCGCTGGTGGCGGCCCGCGCCGGCGCCGAGGTCACCCATGTCGATGCTTCGAAGAAGGCGATCGGCTGGGCGCGTGAAAACCAGGAGATGGCCGGGCTCGGCAGCAAGCCGATCCGCTGGATCGTCGACGATGCGGTGAAGTTCGCCGAGCGCGAGGAGCGCCGCGGCAGCCGCTACGACATCATCCTGTTCGACCCGCCGGCCTATGGCCGCGGCCCCAAGGGCGAGGTCTGGCAATTGTTCGAGGACCTGCCGGCCCTGACTGATCTCTGCCGCGCGATCCTGACTCCGAAACCGCTTGCCGTGGTGCTGACCGCCTATTCGATCCGCGCTTCCTTCTTCGCCATCCACGCTCTGATGCGCGACACTTTTGCCGGCATGGGCGGCAAGGTTGAATCGGGTGAGCTGATCATCCGCGAAAAGTCCGCCGGCAGGGCGCTTTCGACCTCGTTGTTTTCGCGTTGGGTGGCCTGAATGCCCCGGAGTCCTGAATGAACGAACGGCATGTGGGCGCACCCGGCCAGGTGAAGGAAGTCACCAGCCTCGCCAATCCGCTGATCAAGGACATCAAGGCGCTCGCCTTGAAGAAATTCCGCGACCAGCAGAATGCCTTCATGGCCGAGGGACTGAAGCTGGTCATCGATGCGCTCGATTTGGGCTGGCAGATCCGGACGCTTGTGTTCGCCAAGGCCGGCCGCGGCAACCCGGCGGTGGAAAAGGTCGCGGCGCGCACGGTTGCCGCGGGCGGGACGGTGCTCGAAGTGTCGGAAAAAGTGCTTGTCGCCATCACCCGCCGTGACAATCCGCAAATGGTGGTCGGGGTTTTTTCGCAGAAATTCCTCGCCCTCAGGGATATCCGCGCCGACAATGGCGATGTCTGGGTGGCGCTCGACCGGGTGCGTGACCCTGGCAATCTCGGCACCGTCATCCGCACCGTCGATGCTGTCGGCGCCAAGGGTGTCATCCTGGTCGGCGACACCACGGATCCGTTTTCCGTCGAGACCGTGCGCGCCACAATGGGTTCGATCTTTGCCGTGCCGGTGGCCAAGGCAACGACCGAGGCCTTTCTTGCCTGGCGCGGCGGCTTTTCCGGCCTCGTCGCCGGCACGCATCTGAAGGGTGCAGTCGACTACCGCTCGGTCGATTTTTCCCGTGGTCCGGTGCTGCTGATGATGGGCAATGAGCAGCAGGGCCTGCCCGAAAGCCTGGCGGCCAGTTGCGACCGTCTGCTCAGGATTCCGCAAGCGGGCCGCGCCGATTCGCTCAATCTCGCCGTCGCCACCGGCATCATGCTGTTCGAGATCCGACGTGGCGCGCTGAAGCTCGAACCAATCGCCGACCAGCAATGAAGGTTGCCCGCCCGTGAGATCATGGTCCCCCTACGCGCTGCTCGTCGTCGCGGCCATCGCGCTCGATCAGTGGATTAAGCATCTGGTAGAGATCGGCCTGCCCTTCCAGGAGAAGCTCGATCTGGTGCCGTTCCTGGCGCTGTTTCGCACCTACAACACCGGCATCGCCTTCTCGATGTTCTCCTCCTTCGGCGACACCGGCCTGGTGGTCATAGCCGTTCTGGTCGTCGCTTTCGTGCTCTATCTCGCCACCCGCACTCCATCGGGCCATGTCATCGCCCGCACCGGCTTTGCCCTGATCATCGGCGGCGCGCTGGGCAATCTGATCGACCGCGCCGTCTACGGCCACGTCATCGACTACATCCTGTTCCACACGCCGGTCTGGTCGTTCGCCGTCTTCAACCTCGCCGACGCCTTCATTTCCGTGGGTGCTGCCCTGGTCGTCTTCGACGAACTCATCGGCTGGCGCCGCGAGCCCAAGACTTCGGACGCCAAGCCTTCCAAAGATTGACCCTGCGCGGCCTTCGCCGCACAGTTCCAGGACGCCAAGCAAGTTCGCGGAGAAAAAGATGTCCGAAACCTTCAAAGCCATCCTCGTCTCGCGCGATGCCGACAAGAAACAGTCCGTCGCCGTGACCGACCTTACCGAAACCGAACTGATGGAGGGTGACGTCACCGTCGCGGTCGAGGCGACCACGGTGAACTACAAGGATGGGCTGGCGATTACCGGCAAGGCGCCGGTGGTCCGCCGCTGGCCGCTGGTGCCGGGCATCGACTTCGCCGGGACGGTCATCTCGTCCTCCAATCCCGACTGGCGCAAGGGAGACAAGGTCATCCTGAACGGCTGGGGCGTCGGCGAAACGCATTTCGGCGCCTATGCCGGGCGCGCCCGCGTCAAGGGCGACTGGCTGGTCCCGCTGCCGGAAGGCATCAGTGCGCATGACGCGATGGCGGTCGGCACCGCCGGTTATACCGCCATGCTTTGCGTCATGGCGCTGGAGCGGCACGGTATCCTGCCCGATCGCGGCCCGGTGGTGGTGACGGGTGCTGCCGGCGGTGTCGGTTCGGTCGCGGTCTCCATCCTGTCCAGTCTGGGCTATCACGTCATTGCCTCGACCGGCCGCAATGCCGAAAGCCCCTACCTGATCAATCTCGGCGCCGCCGAGGTGATCTCGCGCGACGAGCTCAACCAGCCCACCAAGCCGCTGGCCAAGGAACGCTGGGCCGGCGGTATCGATTCGGTTGGCAGCCACACGCTGGCCAATGTACTGTCGATGACTTCCTATGGCGGTGCGGTTGCCGCCTGCGGCCTGGCTGGCGGCATGGACCTGCCGGCGAGCGTCGCTCCCTTCATCCTGCGCGGCGTCTCGCTGCTTGGCGTCGATTCGGTGATGGCGCCGAAGGCCGTGCGCCTCGAGGCCTGGCGGCGCATCGGCGCCGATCTCGACCTGCACAAGCTCGCCAGCCTGTCCACCACCATCGGCTTCGACGGCATCATCGATGCCGCGCGCGACATCGTCGACGGCAAGATCCGCGGTCGCGTCGTCGTCGACATGTAGGCCCGCCTGCGGGCCGCAGGCAGTGGACGGATCGCCAAATGCAGTGGCGAATCCGCCGCTGCCAGGGCAAAAACGCCCTATCCGCTAAAATTCGAACGATCCGCCGCAATTTTCCATAATCTCTGTCTGGCAAGGGTTTCGCATGATCGCGGAATCCGACAGCCAACAGGCAAAGAAGGGCGACGATGTCGATGCGGTCGCCGCGCCGGCGCGGCGGTTCATCGCTGCGCCGCCGCTGGTGCCCGAGCAGCAATTGGCCAAGCGGCAAGGCCTGCCGCTGCTCACTTTCGTTGCCATCATGATCCTGGCGGCCCTCGCACATCTGACCGGGGCGCCGATTTTCATCAGTCTCGCCTTGCTGGCGACCGGCCTCGCCGGCCTTGCCATGCATCTGCATGCCAGTCGCAGCGTCCACCGCACGGTGGTGCTGCTGGACGAGACCACCGCCCGAAGCCGCGCCGAGATCGAGACGCTGGCAGACCGCATGTGGGAAATGCAGGAAAGCGAGGAGCGCTTTCGCGGTCTCATCGACGCGCTTGGCGACCTCGTCATCCATCGCGATCGCGACGGTTACATCGTCTATGCCAACAAGGTGTTCGCCGATCTGGTTGAAACCGATCAGCGCGATCTTGCCGGCAAGACCCTGGCCGAACTCGGCATCGAGGTCGGCATCGTCCCCGACGCCGCCTTTTCCGATCACGAGTGCCTGAGTTCCACCGACGTCGCCATCCGCACGCCGAGCGGCCCGCGCTGGTTCTCCTGGATCGAACTGTCGGTGCGCGAAAAGGACAGCGGTGCGGTTTCGCATCGCGCCATCGCCCGCGACATCACCGCCCGCAAGCGCGCCGAATCCTCGCTGATCACCGCGCGCGAGCGCGCCGAATATGCAAGCCAGGCCAAATCGCGCTTCCTCGCCACGGTCAGCCATGAAATCCGCACGCCGATGAACGGCATCATGGGCATGGCGAGGCTCTTGGCCGATACCAGCCTGTCGCCGGAGCAGCAGACCTATGTCGGCGCCGTTTCGACCTCGGCCAGCGCCCTGCTCGCCCTGATCGAGGACCTGCTTGACTATTCCAAGATCGAGGCCGGTCGCTTCGATCCGGAGCCGCAGCCCATGTCGGTGCGCGAGATCGCCGACAACATCATCGAATTGCTCGCCGCGCGCGCCTTCGCCAAGGATATTGGCCTCGGCTGCCACGTCGAGCCGGATGTACCGCAATTGATCACAGCCGACCCCGGCCGGGTCAGGCAGGTGCTGCTCAATCTGATCGGCAACGCCATCAAATTCACCGATGGCGGCGGCGTGCTGGTCAGCATCGCGCGTGCCCGCACCGAGACCAGCGACCGCATCTGCTTCACCATCACCGACACCGGTCCCGGCCTGCGCGAAGAGGACATGGAGCGCATCTTCGAGGAGTTCGAACAGGCCGACGGCACCTCGACGCGTGCACATGGCGGGGCGGGGCTCGGGCTTGCCATCTCCAAGCGGCTGGTGGCTGCCATGGGCGGTACGATTTCGGTCTCCAGCCGGCTTGGCCAAGGGTCGGAATTCGTCTTCGAAATTCCGGCCACGGAGGCCACCGGAGCGCCGCAGGGCCGCCTGAACGTGCTTGCCGGCAGGCGCGCGGTGATCCTGTCCAGGAACACCGTCGAGGCCGACGCCATCGCCCGCACCATCCGCGCCAATGGCGGCACGGCAGGCATCGCCACCACCGTGGCGCAGGCAGCGCCCCTGGCGGAGGGCTGCGACGTGCTTCTGGTCGACGCCGCCATGGAGGAGAGCGATGGGAGAGTGCTCAAGCGATTGCGCCAGAGCGGTTTCACCGATTGCGAAGCCATCACGTTGATCGCGCCGACCGACCGCGGCATGCTTGGCGAGTTCCGCGCCAGCGGCTACGCGACTTTCCTGGCCCGGCCGGTGCGCGGTGGAACACTTTTGCGTGTTCTTTTGACCAGCCACGCGCCGGCCCTTGCCCAGCCGCAGCCGGAAGAGCGCCGCGCGCCGACGCGCCGCGCCTCAAGCGACCGCCAGCAGGGCCTGTCCGTGCTGATCGCCGAAGACAACGACATCAATGCCATGCTGGCCCGCGCCACGCTGTTGAAGGCGGGGCACCGCGTCAAGGTCGTCGGCAATGGCAAGGCCGCGGTCGAGGCCGTCACCAGTGCTGCGCACAAGCACCGCTTCGACGTGGTGCTGATGGACCTGCATATGCCTGTCATGGACGGGCTAGACGCCATCGCCGCGATCCGCCGCCATGAGGAAGAGACATCGGCGCCGCCCGTGCCGATCATGGTGCTGTCGGCCGATAGCCAGGAAAAGACCCGCCACGCGGTGCTTGCCCACGGCGCCAGCGGCTTCGTCACCAAGCCGCTCGACCCGGATGCACTTGTCAACGCCGTCGAGGGCCAGGTTGCGGCTTGATCTGATTTTTTCCAACCTCGCGGCTGACGTATGTCGCCCCAAAGCCGCCCGGTTCGCCGAGGGCGGCAGCCATGAAAACAAGGGGTTGAGGCACGTTGACTTGATCCGTGCAAACGAGGCGCGCCGTACCCCTCCTCACCTAACGTAGCCGGTTGACCGTTTTCGCCAGCCGACGAAGTATTGCCCGCGACGCCTTATCACGGTACTGTCACAATCCTGTTGCACCTACACCGTATCCCCGTGCCAAGAGGGATGGCTCGAAGGAGAATCACTCGTGCATACAGTTATGCCGGAATGTGACACTCGGCCGAACGCCAGCAGCGCCTTGCTCGCCGGACGTAATGTCGATTCCGTCATAAAAGGCGCAGCGCTCGGTCGTATCGGCAATCTCGAAGTGCGGCTCGCCCGCAACGAGGCCGAGATCGCGGCCGCGCAGGAAGTGCGCTACCGCGTATTTTACGACGAGCTTGGCGCCCGCAAGGACCTGTTCCAGGCGCAGGATCGCCGCGACGCCGACCGGTTCGATCCGCTCTGCGATCATCTGCTCGTCTTCGACAATTCGATTTCCGGGCCCGAACACCGCCGCATCGTCGGCACTTACCGGCTGCTGCGGCAAGAAATCGCGGCCGCCGCCGGGGGCTTCTATTCCGAAGGCGAATTCGAGTTGACCAAGCTCATCGCCCGCCATCCTGGCCAGCGTTTCCTCGAACTCGGCCGTTCCTGCGTTTTGCCGGAATACCGCTCGAAGCGCACCATCGAGGCGCTGTGGCAAGGCATCTGGGCCTACATCAATCACTACGAAATCGGCGTGATGACCGGCTGTGCTTCCTTCCACGGCACCGTCCCGGCGGCGCATGCAGAGGCGCTCACCTATCTCGCCCATCACTGCCGCACCAACTCGGCCTGGGATGTGCGCGCGGTGTCCGGACGCTATTGCTCCATGGACCTGATGCCGATCGAGGCGGTCAACACCAAGGCGGCGATCGCGGCGATGCCGCCTCTGGTCAAGGGCTATCTGAGGGTCGGCGCCCGCATAGGCGATGGCTGCGTCATCGACCGCGAATTCTCGACGGTCGATGTGTTCGTCGTCATGCCGGTCAAGGAAATCGGCGCCCGCTACGTCAATTATTATGGCGGGGAAGCGCAGCGCTTTGCGGCATAGCGAATAGCGAATAGCGAATAGCGAATAGCGAGAGCTACGCCGCAATCCTGCGGTCTGTCATCCTTATTCGCTATTCGCTCCCTTTCACGGAATATCCTCAGGCCGCCGGCCAGGCCGGCTCTTGTACGACGGAAACGACCAGCCGAAGCGCAGCGCACCGCCGCGCACGGCGAGCGCCACGACGAAGCCAGCCAACCCCGAGACAATCTGCGGCAATCCGGCGACGTCGCCCAATGTGAAGATAGCCGCGCCGGCCAGGGCGGCCGTGACGTAGATTTCCGGCCTCAGCAGCACCGATGGCTCGCCTGCAAGCAGATCCCGCAATATGCCGCCGAAGGTCGCGGTCAGCATGCCGGTGATGATCGAAACGACCGGCGAACCGGTGATTGCCAGGCCCTTAGCCGCGCCCATCACCGAAAAGGCGGCAAGTCCGATCGCGTCGAGCCAAAGCAGCAGCTTGTAGCGGGATTCGACGCGATGCGCAGTGAAGAAGACCAGGACCGCCACGACAGCACAGATCAGCACATAGTCGCGGTTTCCCACCCAGAAGACCGGCACGTTGAGAATGAGATCACGAAACGTGCCGCCGCCAATGCCGGTGACGCTGGCCAGGAACAGGAACCCGATAATGTCGAGTTGCTTGCGCGAGGCAGCCAACGCCCCGGTCGCCGCAAAAACGGCGACGCCGGCATAGTCGAGAAGGGCGATGGGATGCATGGAAGACCAGGGGAGTAGGGCAGTAGGGAATAATGAATAACACAGAGCCGAATGAATGTACGGCTCCTCTGTTTCCCTACTGCCCTACTGCCCTACTGCCCCACTCCCTTAATTAAGCATCCTTCTCCGCCTGCTCATTCACCGGGCCTGGCTCGACCGGCGCCTCAGCGGCAATCTTCGGGCCGCCCTTGGCGACGCCGACCATGGCCGGACGCAGCACGCGCTCGCCGATCGAATAGCCTGGCTGCACGACCTGGACCACGGTGTTGGCCGGGACATCGGGATTGGGCACTTCGAACATCGCCTGGTGGAAATTGGGATCGAACTTCTCGCCTTCCGGCGCGAGCTTCTTGACCCCGTGCCGTTCCAGCGCCGACAGCATGGCGCGCTCCGTCAGGTCGACGCCTTCGATCAGCGCCTTGAAGCCGGCATCGCCCGACGCCTTGGCCTCCGCCGGAATGGCGTCGAGTGCCCGACGCAGATTGTCCGACACCGACAACATGTCGCGAGCGAAATTTGCAACCGCATAGGTGCGCGCATCGTGCACGTCGCGTGCGGTGCGGCGGCGCAGGTTCTCCATCTCGGCCGCGACGCGCAGCGCGCGGTCCTTCAGCTCTTCATTTTCCTTCAGCAGCCGCACAAGCGCTTCATAGTCGCCGTCAATGCTGCCTTCCGTGCGCTCGGCATTGGCCTCGGCCGCCTCGGCTTCACTGGGCGCGCGTTCGTCTTTTGCCTGGTCGCTCATCGCCGTTTCCCGTCATCTCGAATGGTATGGATTTGCGCCCGATATCGAGGTTTGGCAGCCAAAAATCAAGGGGTAAGCCACCATTGGGCCTTTGGCCGGGCCTGGGCGGTGACCAATAGCGCTCCTTCGATTTTAATTCAAATTTTACCAAGACTGTCGCCTTGGCTTGCCACGGAAGCGTGATGTGGGAACCATTCCCTTGCTGGAGGAGTTTCGGAGCCGACACAGGATTTTGAAATGATGACCCGCGACAAGGCTGAAAAAGGAGAAAGGCTCGCCGCCGAAGTCAGGCGCCAGTTCGGTGCCGAGGCGATGACGCGTTTTCTGCGTACCTTGCCGGCTTTCCGTATCGAAGCCGATACGCACGACCGCTTCAGGCAATTGCTCGACCGCCTCGACCGGGTCGAGGACGGCGACACCAGATTGCGGCGGCAGTAACTCCCAGTCAGGCGCTTACGCGACAATTACGCACAGTAATTTTGCGTGATGGCCGCCTTGCGGCCGCCACATGCCATGCCTATGCTTCCTGATGAACATGATTTCTCCCGATGCGGCCGCCAACAGCAAGCGCGCCTGGCTGAAGATTCTGGCGCGTTACAAGAAGCCGGACCGGCGACGCAGCGCCGTCGAACTCGCCATCACCCTCATTCCGTTCGCCACGCTCTGGGCGCTCTCCTCGGCCGCCTATTCTTATGGCCATTGGTGGGGGCTGATCCTGATCCTTCCGGCGGCCGGGTTCCTGGTACGCATCTTCATGATCCAGCACGATTGCGGCCATGGCTCCTTCTTCGCCAACCGCTACGCCGACGACTGGATCGGCCGGGCGCTCGGCGTCCTGACACTGACGCCCTACGATTGCTGGCGGCGCGCCCACGCGACCCATCATGCCAGCGCCGGCAATCTCGACGAACGCGGCATGGGTGACATCACGACCTTGACCGTTGCCGAGTACCGGCAATTGTCCTGGCGCGGGCGCCTCGCCTATCGCCTTTATCGCCATCCCCTGGTGATGTTCGGCCTTGGGCCGATCTGGCTGTTCATCTTCTCGCAAAGACTGCCCATCGGCATGATGCGCGGCGGTCTGACGCCCTGGGTGTCATCGATGACCACCAACCTCGCCATCGCGGTTGCGGCGGCGCTGCTTATCTGGGCCGTCGGGCCCGGCGCTTTCCTGGTCGTCCATCTGCCGATCGTCATTCTCGCCGGCTCCGCCGGCATCTGGCTGTTCTACGTCCAGCATCAGTTCGAGGAGACGGAATGGGCCAAGGATGACGACTGGGAATTCCAGCATGCCGCCCTGCACGGCTCGTCCTATTACGACCTGCCACCGGTGCTGAACTGGTTCACCGGCAATATCGGCGTCCACCACGTCCACCACCTCTCCGCCAAGGTGCCGGGCTACCGGCTTCAGGAAGTGCTGCGGGATTATCCGGAGCTGCGCGGCATCGGCCGTGTCACGCTGCTCGACAGCCTGCGCTGTGTCAAACTTGCATTGTGGGACGAGAACCGCCGCAAGCTGGTGTCGTTCCGCGAAGCGCGAGCGACGATGTAGCCCGACGACCGCCGCGCCGTGGCGCGGCGGCGGGGAACAAAAGTCCTGTTCAGGCGGCCTGGCGCTCGTCGCGCATCAGGATTTCGCCATGGCGGATTTCGGTGCCCAGCACCTTCAGGCATTCGCGGATGAAGTTGGACAGGCCAGGCCAGCCCTTGGCTGAAACCAGATTGCCGTCGACATGGGCGCCGGTCGGCGCGACATCGATATAGATGCCGCCGGCCAGCGTCACTTCCGGCTCGCAATAGTGCAGCGCCGCCACTTCCCTGCCCCGCACCACACCGTCGACCGCGATCAGGATCTGCACGCCGTGGCAGATGGTGAAGATCGGCTTGCCGGTCTCGTGGAAATGCCGCACCAGTGCCTGCACCCGCTTGTCGATGCGGATGTATTCCGGGCCGCGCCCGCCCGCCGCGTAGACGGCGTCATACTTGGCCGGATCCACCTCGGAGAACGTCTTGTTGAGGATGTAGTCGTGGCCGGGCTTTTCCGTATAGGTCTGGTGGCCTTCGAAGTCGTGCAGCGAGGTCTTCAGGACATCGCCCGCCTTCTTGTCCGGGCAGACGACATGCACGGTGTGGCCGACGGCATGCATGGCCTGTTCAAAGACGAAAATCTCATACTCCTCGCTGAACTCGCCAACGAGCATCAATATTTTCTTACCAGCCATTCCCGGTTCCTCCCTTGTGGCCATATTTATTTCGGGTCACGAAATAATGTTCCCTATCCTAAGGGCAGGACGGTTAAAGGGAAAGCGCAAATCGGAAAATTGGTATGACCAGCTCTCCTCCTTCTCAACCGAAAGCGCTTCTCGGCAAACGAAAATAGCTTCGCTGGTTCGACCAGAACCGCAGTCAGGCGGCCGCCTTGATCATGTCCGCCGCCTTCTCGGCAATCATGATGGTCGGCGCGTTGGTGTTGCCGCCGATCAGCGTCGGCATCACCGAGGCGTCGACGACCCGCAAGGCCTTGAGCCCGTGAACCCTCAATTGCGGATCGACCACCGCCATCTCGTCGACGCCCATCTTGCAGGTGCCGGCCGGGTGATAGATCGTGTCGGCGCGGGCACGGATGTGGGACATCAACTCCGCGTCGCTCGAAACACCGGCGGTGTAGATTTCCTTGTGGCGATATCTGGCCAGCGCCGGCGCCTCCAGAATAGAGCGCATCATCCTGGCCCCCTTGAGCAAAAGTTCGGCATCGCGTTCGTCAGAAAGAAAGCGTGGATCGATGCGCGGCGGCGCCATGGGATCATGGGTCGACAGCCCGACCTCGCCGCGCGAATGCGGCCGCAGCACGCAGACATGACAGGAAAAGCCATATCCCATATGCAGCTTTCGGCCATGATCATCCACGATCGCGATGCAGAAATGCAGTTGCAGGTCGGGCCGTTCTATCGCCGGATCGGATTTGAGGAAGGCACCGCCTTCGGCATAGGGCGTGGCGATCATACCGCCACCATCTTTGCGCCAGCGCAGAATGTGCCGCACTAGGCCAGGCAGGCCGCGCAGGCCGATGCCCATCATGTCGGCATCCCTGGACGTCCAGCCCATGATGAAATCGAGGTGGTCTTGCAGGTTCTTGCCGACACCGGGCAGTTCATGAATGACCGGAATGCCATGCATGGCAAGCTCGGCAGCCGGCCCGATGCCCGACAGCAGCAGGAGCTGAGGCGAACCGAAGGCGCCACCACAGACGATCACCTCGCGCCTGGCTTTCGCGACGGCTTCGCCCTTCCCCACGCGATACCGCACGCCGGTGGCGCGCTTGCCGTCGAGAATGACCGCCGTGGCATGCGCTCCGGTGATGACGGTAAGGTTCGACCTGTTCAAGACCGGTTGCAGATAGGCAGCGGCCGCCGAGCAGCGCTCGCCATTGCGGCGTTCGCCCCAGAATTGCGTCACCTGGTAAAGTCCGGCACCTTCCTGTTCGACGCCGTTGAAATCATCGTTGCGGCGGATCTGGTTTTCGCCGCAGGCCTCGACAAAGGCCCGGGAGAGCGGACGTGGCTCCTGCTGCTCGGCAACCCTCAATGGCCCATCGCCGCCATGCAGGGCATCAGCGCCGCGTTGATTGCCTTCCGCCCGCCGGAAATAGGGCAGCACCTCGTCCCACGACCAGCCGTCGCAGCCGAGGTCGGCCCATTCGTCATAGTCGCCGCGGTGCCCGCGCGTATAGAGCATGGCATTGATGGCACTGGATCCGCCCAGCGCCTTGCCGCGCGGCTGGTAGCCCTTGCGACCGCCAAGACCCTGCTGCGGCACCGTCTCGAACGCCCAGTTGTTGATCTTCGGCCGGCCCGGCAACAGTGCGATGATGCCTGCCGGCGCGCGGATAAGCAGGTTGCTGCCCGCGCCGCCGGCTTCGATCAGGCAGACCCTTTTCGATGGATCTTCCGACAGCCGCGCGGCAAGCGTGCAGCCGGCGGACCCACCACCGGCGATGACATAGTCGAAATCCATGATTTCCTCCTCGCACCCGGCGGATGTTTCCGTCCGGACAGCTCAGAGAAGGCCCGATCGCAAGCGATGTAAAGACGGGCGCAATTGCCGCTGCGTCAGCTGTTGCGAACCCGCCGCCAAGAATATTTCGGGCCCTTGGGCTCAGGCACGGCGGTCGGCTGGTAGTAGAGCCCCAGCCCGCCGGTGTTGCCTTCTTCCAGGCGCTTCAACAGCACCGGATTGGAGATCTCGAACTCGTCGAAGCCAAGACGCAGCATATGCGGCAACGGGTCGACCAGCACCTGGCCGGTGGCGCGAACGGCGCCTTCGAAATGATAACGGCTGCGCAGCAGTTCGGCCTTGGAGAAGGAGCGCCCATCGCTGAAGGCCGGGAAGACCAACGCCACCAGCGACAGCTGGTCGAGCAGGTCGACTATCTTCTCGAGCTGATCGCCGGGCTGCAGCACCACGCCGAGCCGCTCCTTGGCCGACCGGCGCACCTCGGGATCAAGGTCGAGGAACGCCTGCAACGGCAGGATGAATCGGCCATTGCCCGACAGCGCGTCGGCACTTTCGGCATGAGCCCACTCGTCCTCGCGAAAACCCTGCGGGGTCCAGAGCCGGGTCTCCGGTGTCGTCGTTTCGGTCATAAAAAAGGTCCTAAATATCTAAACGAGCCAAGGATGTGTTGAGATTCAGGTCAGGCTGCGCCGAAAATGGCGGCTTCCGAGAACCGGAGCGGAGCGTACTTGAAGTACGTGTGCACCGGAAGCGTATGAAGCTGCCATTTGCAGGCCAGCCTCACCTGAATATCGGCATATCCTAAAGGGATGCGTCGGTCAGCGACTTCTCCAGTCCCGACAGGTGGATGCCGCACTCGGTCTTGGCATGACCGGCCCAGCGGCCGCTGCGCGCATCCTCGCCCGGCTGCACCGGCTGCGTGCACGGAAAGCAGCCGATCGACAGATAGCCATAGGCGACCAGCGGATTTTCGCGCAGCGCATGCGCGCGCATGTATTCGGCCTGGTCCGAGGTCGTCCAATGCGCCAGCGGATTGATGCGGATGCGCGGGCCGACCGCCTCGAACACCGGCAGGGCCGCCCGCGTCGAGGCCTGGAAGCGCTTGCGTCCGGTGAACCAGGCGCGGAACGGCGCCACGCCACGCGCCAGCGGCTCGACCTTGCGCACGTCGCAGCAGGCATCCGTGTTGCTCTGGTGCAAATTGCCCGTCGGGTCGATCCGGGCGAGCGCGGCTTCCTCGGGCTTGATCAACTGGATGTTGGTCAGGCCGAAATCGGCGACGAGCGCGTCGCGGTAGCCGAGCGTCTCCTCGAAATGCTTGCCGGTATCGAGGAAGATGACCGGCAGCGTGCGGTCGATCTCGGCGATCATATGCAGCAGCACCGCCGAATCCGCCCCGAAGGACGAGACCGCTGCGATCTCGTCGTGAAACAGTTCGCGGGCCGAGCGTTCGATGATCTCGAGCGGCTTCAGATGGCMATAGAGCGCGTCGAGCCCCGCCGCCTTGGCGGCGACGCCGTCATCGACATCGGCGATATGGTCAAGCGGCCTTGGTTTCGCCAGCATAGAGCGCCTCCTTGAACGGCGCGGGACCGACACGGCGGTAGGCGTCGATGAATTTTTCCTGTGGGTTGAGCCGGAGGCCGAGATAGGTCTCGACGATCTGCTCGATGGCGTCGGTGATCTCCTCCGACGAGAAGCCGCGGCCGATGATTTCGCCGACCGACGTGTTCTCGTCGGCCGAACCGCCCAGTGTCACCTGATAGAGCTCGGAGCCCTTCTTCTCGACGCCGAGGATGCCGATATGGCCGACATGGTGATGGCCGCAGGCATTGATGCAGCCGGAGATCTTCAGCTTCAACTCGCCGATCTCGCGCTGGCGCTCCAGCGAGGCGAAGCGTTGCGAGATTTCCTGCGCGATCGGGATCGAGCGCGCGGTGGCCAGCGCGCAATAGTCGAGGCCGGGGCACGAGATGATGTCCGATATCAAATTGGAGTTGGCCGTCGCCAACCCGATGTCGACCAGCGCATCATAGACCGCCTTGAGGTCGGCGCGCGCCACATGCGGCAGGATCAGGTTCTGCTCATGGCTGACGCGCAGCTCGTCGAAGGCGTATTTCTCGGCGATGTCGGCAACCGCTTCCATCTGGCTGTCCGAAGCATCGCCCGGCACCTCGCCGATGCCCTTGAGCGAAATCGTCACCGCCGCGTAGTCGGGATGGCGGTGCGTCACCACATTCTGGTCGAGCCACTCCGAGAAGCCCTTGGAATCGAGACGCGCCAGCTTGACCGCCTGGTCGCCTTCCGGCCGGTCAGCAAGCGTTGGCGGCGCGAAATAGGCTTCGATGGCGCGGATGTCGGCATCCGGCAGCTTCAGCTCGGCGTCCTTCAACTCCTGCCATTCGGCCTCGACCTGGCGGGTAATCTCCTCGACGCCGGTCTCGTGCACCAGGATCTTGATGCGCGCCTTGTACTTGTTGTCGCGGCGGCCATAGAGATTGTAAACACGCAGGATCGCCGTGCAGTAGGACAGGAGGTCGGCTTCCGGCAGGAAATCGCGGATCTTCCTCGCCACCATCGGCGTGCGGCCCTGGCCGCCGCCGACATAGACGGCAAAGCCAAGCTCGCCGGCGGCGTTCTTCTTCAGGTGCAGGCCGATGTCATGTGTCTGGATGGCGGCGCGGTCGCGCTCGGCGCCCGTCACCGCGATCTTGAATTTTCTCGGCAGGAACGAGAATTCCGGATGCACCGAGGACCATTGCCGCAGGATTTCCGCATAGGGGCGCGGATCGGCGACCTCGTCGGCGGCGGCGCCGGCGAAGTGATCCGCCGTGACGTTGCGGATGCAGTTGCCGCTGGTCTGGATGGCGTGCATCTCGACGCTGGCGAGATCGGCCAGGATCGCCGGAATGTCCGACAGCGCCGGCCAGTTGAACTGGATGTTCTGGCGCGTCGTGAAGTGGCCGTAGCCCTTGTCGTATTTGCGGGCGATGTGGCCCAGCATGCGCAGCTGCTTGCCGTTCAGCGTGCCATAAGGCACCGCGATGCGCAGCATATAGGCGTGCAGCTGCAGGTAGACGCCGTTCATCAGCCGCAGAGGCCGGAACTGGTCCTCTGTGATCTCGCCGGACAGCCGGCGCTGGACCTGGTCGCTGAACTCGGCGACGCGGGCCTGGACAAAATCGTGGTCGAACTCATCGTAACGGTACATGCTTCGTCTTTCAGGGCGCGTCCGCCCGTTTCACTCAAATCCTGGCTATGCCGCCCGCTCGGCCTGCTTGCCGAGATCGCCGCGAATGGTCGGGCCGGCGGCGCGGATCTTTTCACGCAACCGCACCGGCTCGACGACACCGTCGACCACTTCCGCGTCGATCAGGTTGACATCGACCACTTCATTGTCGGCATAGGCCTTGGCGCCGATCGCCTCCAGGCGATCCTCGGCTGCCTTGTCATGGGCAAGGTCGGCCTGGCCCACCGTCTCGGCCCAGCCACCATCGGCGTACCAGACGGCGATGCCGTCGGTCAGGCGGTTGGCGGTCAGTATCTTCATGGCTCAACCTTCTCAGTGGCGGCTTTGACCGCGCCTTCTTGCCTGTGTGCCGCGAGCGGCTCGGACCGTTCAAAGTTGGCGCCGGCGACGGCGTCGCCGATGATGGTCATGACCGGCCCGGAAAGATCGCCCCGCGCTTCCAGCGACGGCAGGTCGGCCAGCGTGCCGTGGAAGCGGCGACGGTTGGCAAGGCTGGCATTCTCGACCACGGCCACCGCCGTGTCCGGCGACAGGCCCGCCTCGATCAGCCGGCCGGCGACTTCAGCCGCCACCGAGCGGCCCATATAGACGGCGACGGTGGCCCCGGAAATGGCAAGCTTGGCCCAGTCGGGCAATGAATTTCCCTTGAGGTCGTGGCCGGTGGTGAACACCATCGACGAGGACACGCCGCGCAAGGTCAGCGGCAGTTCGAAATCGGCGGCGGCGGCAAAGGCCGCGGTGACGCCCGGAACCACTTCGTAGGCGATGCCGGCATCGCGCAATGCGGCCATCTCCTCGCCGGCGCGACCGAACACCAGCGGATCGCCCGACTTCAGCCGCACCACGCGCTTGCCCTGCTGGCCGAGCTCGACCAGCAACGCGTTGATCTCGGCCTGGCTCTTGGTATGGCAGCCCTTGCGTTTCCCGACCGGCAGGCGCTCGGCATCGCGGCGGCCCATGGCAACGACGGCCTCCGGCACCAGCGCGTCATGGACGATGACATCGGCTTCCATCAGCAGGCGATGCGCCCGCAACGTCAGCAGATCCTCGGCGCCGGGACCCGCGCCGACCAGGGCGATGTGGCCAGAAGCCGGTGCGTTCGAGAGCAGAAGATCCACGGCGGCGTCATGCGCCTGCGACAGCTGGCCGGCTTCCACGGCATGGGCAGGCGCGCCTTGGAAAAAACTGCTCCAGAAGCGGCGGCGGGCATTGCCCTTCGGCAGCAACTTTTCGGCCGCGCCACGCAGCGAAGCGGCGAGCGTCGCCAGCGAACCGAGCGATGGCGACAGCATCTGGTCGATGCGGCCGCGCAACATTTGGGCAAGCACCGGGCCGGCGCCTTCGGTACCGATGGCGATGGCGACCGGCGCGCGATTGACCAGCGCCGGCGTGAAGAAATCGCAGAGCTCCGGCCGGTCGACGGCATTGACGGGAATGCCCAGACGGCGGGCGTCCTCAGCCACACGGCGGTCGAGCGTCTCGTCGCCGCTGGCGGCGAACACCATGACCGCGCCTTCCAACTGCGAGGCGTCATAAGCCGCCGCGACATGGCTGGCACCGGACTGAGCGATGAAGGCAAGCAGTTCAGGCTCGGCATTTTCGGCAATGATGCGCTGCACCGCGCTCGACTGTCCGATCAGCCGCGCCTTGGCGAGCGCCTCGTCGCCACCGCCGACAATGGCCACGGCTTCGCCCTCGACCCGCACGAAGACGGGAAAGGCATTGAGCTTGGCATTGGCCTGCGTCATGGGAAAAGCAATCCGGGAACAGTGTCGCAGTTTTACGCCCGGGCGCGAAAAACCAGAAGCAAAGCACTCGCGCATCCTGCGATGGCAGGCAATCGCTTTTTCGCAACTGCGAAAGGCAGGAGAAAAATATTCCACATCCAGGATATGGACGGAGTCAAACCGCTGAAACGGGCCTTGATTTCAGGTCTTTTTAGCCGCCTGTCCTTTGTTTCGCAAAACAGTTTTTTCTAATTTCTACCAATTCAGTAGATTAAAGTCACCCATGCACGGATCGCGTCTTCAGCCATCGTCGTTCCACCGTCGGGGGATTGGAACGTTGCCGGGTTGAAACGCGTTCCGAAGCGTAGCCACTCATCAAAAGGAGCGCTTTCATGGACACGATAAAACTGAAGCACGGCATCTGGGTCCTGGTGGCCGACGGCGAAAAAGCGCTCTTGCTCAAGAACGCCGGCGACAACAAATTTCCCAACCTCGAGGTCGTGCAGGTGATGGAACAGGAGAACCCACCCACCCGCGAACAGGGAAGCGACAGTCCCGGCCGGTACAATGATGGTCCGTCGGTGCACCGCAGTGCCGTCGAGGATACCGACTGGCATCGGATCGGCAAGGAACGCTTTGCGGAGGAGATCGCGGCCCGCCTCTACAAGCTCGCCCATGGCGGCGAGTTCGACAGCATCGTGCTTGTCGCCCCGCCGGTGATGCTCGGCGCCATGCGCAAGAAGCTGCACAAGGTGGTCGGTGACAAGGTGACGGCTGAAATTCCAAAAACCATGACCAACCACGCCATTCCCGAAATCGAGGCCTTTCTGCAAGCGGCCTGACCGCGCGACGGTTCTCCTTATCGAGGCGAATGCCACAGCGGGCGCAAACCGGTCCGGCGGCCTCTCGGCCGCCGGCCAAGCATTTTGTCGCCCCACCGTCGATTTTCACACCCGTTGCGGGTTGCATCACCGTCACCCCTTCCACCATATTGCAAAACAGGCGGCGGCTTCGGGCGGCGCAAATCCGACATCCCCAGCTTGAAAGGCGCTCCATAGACAATGCCGCATGACACGCCCCTTATCGCCACCATCGTCGCCGGTCTGGGGCTGGCTTTCGTCTTCGGCGCTCTCGCCAATCGTTTCCGCATTCCGCCGCTGGTCGGCTATCTCGTGGCCGGCGTGCTGGTCGGGCCGAACACGCCGGGTTTCGTCGCCGATGCCGGCCTTGCCAATGAACTGGCCGAAATCGGCGTCATCCTCTTGATGTTCGGCGTCGGCCTGCATTTCTCGCTGAAGGACTTGCTGTCGGTCCGCGCCATCGCTGTGCCCGGCGCCATCGTCCAGATCGGCTTTGCCACGGCACTCGGCGCCGGACTGTCCTGGATGCTTGGTTGGTCGATGGGCGCGGGTCTGGTGTTCGGCCTGGCGCTGTCGGTCGCCTCGACCGTGGTGCTGCTGCGCGCGCTTCAGGAACGCCGGCTGATCGAGACCGAACGCGGCCGCATCGCCGTCGGTTGGCTGATCGTCGAGGATCTGGCCATGGTGCTGGCGCTGGTGCTGCTGCCGGCCCTTGCCGGCGTGCTCGGCGGCCAGGAACAGGCGGACGTGCACACAAGCGGCCTGCTGTCGCTGCCGGCCAGCTACGGCATCTGGGGCGTCGTCGGCATTACGCTCGCCAAGGTCGCCGCCTTCGTCGTCGTCATGCTGGTGGTCGGTCGAAGGGTAATTCCCTGGATCCTGCACTACGTCGCCCATACCGGGTCGCGCGAACTGTTTCGTCTCTCGGTGCTCGCCATCGCGCTCGGTGTTGCTTTCGGCGCGGCGAAACTGTTCGGCGTCTCGCTGGCGCTCGGCGCCTTCTTCGCCGGCATGATCATGAGCGAATCCGAACTCAGCCACCGTGCGGCCGAAGAATCGCTGCCGCTGCGCGATGCCTTCTCGGTGCTGTTCTTCGTCTCGGTCGGCATGCTGTTCGACCCGTTCAGCCTGGTCAGCAACGGCCTGCCGATCCTGGCGACGCTGGCCATCATCGTCATCGGCAAGTCGCTGGCGGCGTTCGTCATCGTCGTCGCTTTCGGCTACCCCCTGGCGACGGCCCTGATGATTTCCGCCAGCCTTGCCCAGATCGGCGAATTCTCCTTCATCCTGGCCGAGCTTGGCGTCGGGCTAAAACTTCTGCCCGAACAGGGCCGCGACCTGATCCTCGCCGGCGCCATCCTGTCGATCGTGCTCAACCCGCTGATGTTCATGGTCATCGACTGGATGAAGCCGTGGCTGGAGGCCCGCGCCGCCAGGACGGCGCCGCCGGTGGACGCCAAACCGGTCGGTCCGGCGACCGAACCGGGCCAGGTGGCTTCGGTCGCAGCCACAGCCAAAAAGGAAGACGGCCCGCCGCCGAAGACGGCACTCGCCGGCCATGCCATCCTGATCGGCTATGGCCGTGTCGGCGGTCTCGTCGGCGCGGCGCTGAAAGAGGCAGCCCTACCCTTCCTCGTCATCGAGGACGCCGACAAGACGCTGGCCAGGCTGAAAGCCGACGGTGTCGTAACCGTCGCCGGCAATGCGGCCAACGCCGAAGTGTTCGCCGCCGCCAATCCCGAAGGCGCCAGCCGGCTGATCCTCGCCATCCCCAACGCGTTCGAGGCAGGCCAGATTGTGCTCAGGGCCCGCGCCGCCAACCCCGGCATCAACGTCGTCGCCCGCGCCCATTCCGATGCGGAGGTCGAGCATCTCAAGGGGCTCGGCGCCGACACGGTGATCATGGGCGAGCGCGAAATCGCGCGCGGCATCGTGGAAGAGGTGCTCGGTCGCAAGCCATCCGCGACCGAACCGTCCGCCGCCTGATCACGCCGCGAATGCGGAACCGCCATTGCGTGCGATGCTGCTGAGATACTGTGCGGGCGGCTTGCCGAGCGCCTTCTTGAACATGGTGATGAAGGCGGTGACGGACTCATAGCCGAGATCGCCCGAAACCCGCTGAACGCTCGCGCCCGAAGCCAGCTCCCTTATCGCAACGATCAAATGCAATTGCTGGCGCCAGCGGCCGAAGCTCAATCCGGTTTCCTTGACGACGAGACGAGCAAGACTGCTCTCGCTGAGCGCAACACGATTGGCCCACTGCGACAGCGTGCTGCGGTCGGCAGGATCGTTCGCCAGTGCCTCCGCGATCCACTTCAGGCGCGGCTCGGAGGAGATCGGCAGATGCAGTTGCTGGACCGGCATATCGGGCAGTTCGGCCAGCAGGACGCCTCCCAGGAAAGCGCATCTCGGGTCATCAGGCGCGCAATCCGACAGTTCGATGATGAGCTCGCGCAGCAGCGGTGAGATCGAAAGCGTGCAGCACCGGTCCGGCAGCTCGGCAGCACCCGGCTCGATATAGACGAAGAAAATCCGCGCATTGGCGGTCGCGATGTTGCTGTGCCGCATGCGGCTCGGCACCCAAACGCCGCAATGCGGCGGCACCATCCACAGGCCACTGGGAACGCGGCAGGTGACACCGCCGCTGAGCGCGAAGACGAGTTGCCCTTTGCGATGCCAATGATCCGACACCTCGGCCTTCGTTTCGGTGACCTCGACGCGCACGGCGATCGCAGGAGCAAGGACGTCATCGACATCGAAGTCGAGCCAAGGGTAGCGAAGGGGTTGCCTCATGATGACTACTTTTAACGATCAATTGATTTCATATCTAGATTATTCGATCGCGTAGATCGATAGGCTCGGGTCGTTCTCGCCAATTGGCAAAGGTGTACCCATGCTCGCCCTCACCATCTCTTCCGACAATGCCGCCAGGTTGAAACTCACCGAGGTGGACGAGCCACAGCCTGGCGCGCACGAAGCGCTGGTCGCCGTCCGCGCGACCTCGTTGAACCGCGGCGAACTCCGCCTGCTCACCATACGCCCGGATGGCTGGATACCTGGCCAGGACGTCGTCGGGATTGTCGAACGAGCGGCAGCCGACGGCTCCGGACCGGCCGTGGGCACAAGGGTCGCGGCGCTGGTCGACGAGACCGGCTGGGCCGAACGTGTCGCCGTCCCGACCGACCGTCTCGCCGTCCTGCCGGATGAGGTCGGTTTCGTCTCGGCGGCCACGCTCCCCGTGGCCGGTACGACGGCGCTGAGGACCTTGCGCCATGGCGGTGACCTCACCGGCCTAAAGGTGCTGATCACCGGCGCGAGCGGCGCGGTCGGCCGTTTCCAGATCCAGATCGCCCGCGAGCAAGGCGCCTCGGTCACCGCGGTTGCCGGCGCCCGGCATGCCGAGGACCTTCGCGGGCTGGGAGCCGAGCAGGTCGTCGACGCGATCGATCTGGCCGAGGGGCCGTTTTCGCTGATCACCGAATCGGTCGGCGGCGAAAGTCTCGCCCACGCGATCGAACGCGTCGCGCCCGGCGGCACCATCGTCATGTTCGGCTCCAGCAGTGGCGAGCTCACGCCGGTCGGCTTCCGCCAGTTTGTTCCGGGCCATGAGGGGGCGAGGCTTCAGACCTTCGCCTACTACACGTCCGGTTCAGGCATTGGCGCCGATATCGCCGCGCTGCTCGCGCTCGTCGCGGCCGGCCGGCTGGAAACCCGTGTCGCCTTGACGGCGCCGTGGACTGACATCGCCCAAGCCGTGGACGCCCTGCGGCAGCGCAGCTTCAGCGGCAAGGCCGTTCTCACCATCGCCGGATAAGCAACCGGTTCAGACGTGCTGGCCGCCATTGATGTGGATTTCCGAGCCGGTCACATAGGAGGCCTGCTGCGAGCACAGGAAGAAGATGATGTCGGCGACTTCCGCCGTGGTGCCGAGGCGCCTGAGCGGGATCGTCTCGACGATCTTTTCCGTGCCCGGCGACAGGATCGCCGTGTCGATCTCGCCGGGCGCAATGGCGTTCACGCGGATGCCGTGCGGCCCGAAATCATGCGCCATCTCGCGCGTCAGCGAGCCGAGAGCCGCCTTCGACGTCGCATAGGCGGTGCCGGCGAAGGGATGGACGCGGGTGCCGGCGATCGAGGTGACGTTGACGATCGAGCCCTTGGCCGCGGCTAACTCTTTGAACAACCCCCGCGCGAGCATGATCGGCGCGAAGAAATTGACCTGGAACACGTCGCGCCAGACATGCATCGGCGTGTCGATCGAGTTCATGCGGCTGTTGCCGTCCTTGAGCTTGGGCGAAATGCCGGCATTGTTGACCAGCGCGTTGAGCTGGCCTCCATGCGCTTCCAGCCGGTGACGGATTTCCGAGACGGCGATGCCGACATCTTCCTGGTCGGCGAGGTCGACCTTGATATGATCTTCCGGACCGGCCGGCCACGGGCAATCCTCGGCAAAGGCCTGGCGCGAACAGGTGATGACGCGCCAGCCCTCGCGCGAAAAGCGCTTGACCGTGGCATGACCGATGCCGCGGCTGGCGCCGGTCAGCACGATGGTTTTTCTGGTGTCGAGTTCAGCCATGTCGCGGTCTCCGGCCGGAGGTGTAGCCGAACACCGTGGCGCTGGCGAGAGGCGGATTGACGCCGCTGCGAACCGCCAGGGCTACCGCCCTCAGCCGCCGCCCAGAATATCCAGGATCGAGGTCTGTTTCTTCTTCTTCAGCGGACCGCCAACATCGCCCGGCGGCACCGGATGGCCGACCGAAGCAGTGGTGCCGTCATCCGCCGGCATGTTGAAGCCATCGGCATCGACGGTCTGGGAAGGCCGCGCCACGCGGGCCGGCGCGGGCGCCTGGGTTGCCTGCGCGGACGGCGCCTGCTGGCCGACTGACACCGACGGAACCGGCGCCGGCTGGTTGTTGTCGACCGAGGGTATGTCGTCGGGCACGATCGTATCGGCCGGTGTCGACTTCCAGGTGCCAGGCAGCGGCCGCACCGGCACGCCCTCGTGGGCGGCGACCATGAATTCGTGCCAGGCCTGCGCCGGCAGCGCTCCGCCGGTGACCTTCTTCATCGCCGTGCCGTCATCATTGCCGAACCACACGCCGGTGGTGAGATTGGCGGTGTAGCCGACGAACCAGGCATCGCGCGAATTCTGGCTGGTGCCGGTCTTGCCGGCCGACGGCCAGGCGAAGGCCGCCTTCTTGGCTGTGCCAACCTCCACGGTGCCGGTCATCATCGAGTTCATCATGCCGACGATCTCGGGTTTCACCACGCGTGGCGCGCTGCCCCCACTGCTGTCGTAGAGCACCTTGCCCTCGGCGGTCGTGATGCGGCGGATGAAGTGGATGTCGGGCTTGTAGCCGCCATTGGCGAACGGCACATAGGCCGAGGTCAGCTCCAGCGGCGTCACTTCCGAGGTGCCGAGCGCGATCGAGGTGTTGGCCTGCAGTTCGGACAGGATGCCCATGCGGTGCGCCGCCTCCACCACCGCGTTCGGCCCGACCTCCATGGTCAGCTGCGCGGCGACCGAGTTCAGCGATTTGGCCAGCGCCGTCGCCAGCGTCACCTTGCCAAAATACTTGCCGCCGTAATTGTCCGGCGTCCAGTTGCCGATCTTGATCGGCGCGTCGTTGCGAATGCTGTCGGGCGTGCGGCCGGCTTCCAGTGCCGCCATGTAGACGAACGGCTTGAACGCCGAGCCGGGCTGGCGGCGCGCCTCAGAGGCGCGGTCGAACTGGCTGGTGGAATAGTCGTAGCCGCCGACCATGGCGCGCACCGCGCCGGAATCGTCGATCGACACCAGCGCGCCCTGGGTGACGTTGAGCTTCTTGCCGCTTTCGTCGATCAGCCGGCGGATCGACTGTTCGGCAAGCTTCTGCAGGTTCAGGTCGACGGTCGAGTCGATCACGATGTCGCCGCGCACGTCGCCGATCAGGTCGGGCAGTTCTTCCATGATGGTGTCGGCAACGTAGTTTTCCGAGCCGGTCCAGTAGGACGGCGCGCGCGTCGCCGGAGCGCTGAGAGCAGTCTTCAGCTCCTTGTCGCTGATCTTGCCCTCCTCGCGCATGGCCGCGAGCACGAGCTGCGAACGCTCCTCCGCGGCCTTGGGATCGCGCGCCGGCGACAGCCGCGATGGGGCTTTCAGCAAGCCCGCAAGCAGCGCTGCTTCCGAGAGCGTTACGTCGCGCGCGCTCTTGCCGAAATAACGCCGCGAAGCCGCCTCGACGCCAAAGGCGCCGGAGCCGAAATAGACCCGGTTGAGGTACATTTCGAGGATCTGGTCCTTGGTGTGCTTGTGCTCCAGCCACAGCGCCAGCAGCACCTCCTGCACCTTGCGCTCCAGCGTGCGGTCGGGCTTCAGGAACAGATTCTTGGCCAATTGCTGCGTCAGCGTCGAACCGCCCTGCGAAAAATGCCCGCCCAGAAGGTTGGTCACCATGGCGCGCGACAGGCCGATCGGATCGACGCCGAAATGCGAATAGAACCTGCGGTCCTCGATGGCGATGACAGCTTCGGGAATGTAGGGCGACATTTCGTGCAGGCCGACAGCTTCGCCGCCGCTCATGCCGCGATTGGCGAGCAACTGGCCATCGGCCGAAACGATCTTGATGTTGGGGGCGCGGTCGGGGATCGACCAGGTCGTGGCCGCCGGCATCTTGGCGCCGTAATAGATGACGACGCCCGCAACCGCGATGCCGCCCCAGATGGCGAGCACGAAGCACCAGTAGAACAGTCGGCCGAGCACGCCGAACAGTCCGCGCCGGCTCCTGCCACGCCCGCCGCGCGACGATTTCGCCTTCGACGATTTGCGTTTGGCGGAGGCTTTGCGGTTGCTCGGCACGACGCGGTCCTCCTCGCTCACCGAAAGACCCGGCTGGGATCGCGCCTGTGGCGGTCCCTCGAAACTGGGCTCGATGCGGCTGTCTCTGCGGTTCGCCATGCCTGCGCTTGCTGTCCCCGGTGCCTATGGCGCTCCGGTTGCAGAGTAGATGCGGCGATTTAAGGGCGGGTTAAGTCGGAAAAATTCAAGGCGATTGATAATAAAATGCCTGGGTCCGGCAGTGATCACGCTGTTCGAGACCCTGAGGAAACAGTCCGGGGCGCCAGTCCCAAACCATTCTCTGCCGCGACCCAGCCAGTCGCGGACATGTTCCGCACTGGGGCGCGATCGCAAATGGCTGCAGCCTCGCGTTCGACCGCGCCCCAAAATCACCCGTTACCAGGTGAGACCACCCGGTGGACATGCGTCAGCTGATCGCGGCACGAACCGAGAGCGCAGCCCTGGACGATTGCATAAGCTCGCCGACATGGCAGTAGCAGACGATCTCATGCAGTTGGTGGTCGGTCAGCTCGAAGAAGCGCTTGGCTTCGCCATAGCTGTCGTCTTTCAGACCCTCGTCGTGCAAGATGGAGTCCGTGAAGGCAACCGCTATCGGCGAGCCATCGCTTCGCATGACGTCGCGCTCCGGCAGCGCACGGTATTCGGTCCCGGCAAGCGCGGTCAGGAGCCGGCTGGGCTCACGTTCAAGAAGCTCGGCCCAACGTATGAGACGCTGGGTTCGGCTCATTACCGGCTGGGTGTTGACCTCAGCCACTGCATGCAGCTGGTCCAGTGTTTGGTGTTTCATGACAACCTCCTAACAATAGGTTGGTTGACCCCAAACGCCGTGTGTCGACATCATAGCGCCGACGCGTCGATCCGTCATTCTAATTCCATGTCGGGGCAAGCGTGCTTCCGGCACTACGCTGATGCAACGGCCCCGTCTTGACGGCAATTTTCAAGTCCGCCGAGTATCGACGACAGCGCGAAAAAGGTCAGCGTCTGCTCTTCGCAGGTCACCGCCACGACGCTGTTCGACCGGTCTATGTCGAGGCCTTTCGGGCCGCCTTCCTCGGGGCTGGCCCTGCCGCGCAGGAAAGTGTCCTCGTCGAGCACCGTCACCGAGCGCGCGGGCATGCGATGCCCGTTCCAGTCACCGTCGCCGCCATAGACATGCACCAACCGACTGCCGGCGTCGGCGACGAGGATGTGCCGGTCATCGCCCGTAAAGCGCAGGCCATGCGGATAGCCGGCGTGCTGCAGGACGCCGGCAGGTTCGGTGTCGGGTCCAGGCGACGCCGACATCCGGTAGAGCTTTACGTCCCTGGTGCCGTGGCTGCTGACGGCGACCCATTGACCGTTGCCGCTGATTGCGATGCCGTCGGGGATATCGAGGCCATGTTTCAGAAGCGGCTGATTACTTGTGGCGCGATAGCCAAGCCACCGGTTGATCACGTGCCGGGTGACCAGATGCGTGTAGTTGTTGCAGACGAGCAGGCTGATCCCGCCGCGCGACTCGCGCCTGACGACAATGGAACCCGGCGAATTCAGTTTGCAGGGCCGCTTGCCCCGGATCCGGCGAATGGCCGATATCGCGCGGCTCTGGCCGACCGGTTCCTCGCGCGGCAGGCTGAAGATCGCAACCACCCCGTCGCGGTTGGCGATCGCCAGGGTGCGGTCATCGATGAAATCCAGACCATGGATCTCGCCCATGTCGTCCGATGTCAGCTCCATGTGATCATGGATCGTGACGTCCGGACCATCAGGTCCGGCCGTGATGTAGACGCGCAGGACCAGCAAGCGCTTGCGCGCATAGCCGGCAATTGCCAGCAATCGGTTGTCCGGTGAAAAGCGTAAATCTTCCGTGCGTCCGATCGCCGAAAGCGCCGCCCGCACCGCTGCGCTGGCCTTGAAGTTGATCCCCGCGATCATCCGTCCTCCGCTCAGGAGATCGAACGGCGGAGAGAATCGAGAATCGTCTTGATGCCCCGGCCCATTGACGATTGTTGCCCCTGTTTGATGCTGGGGACTAAGCCTGACCGTGCCCTCGACGGTCAAGATAATACGGAATTCCCCTCCACAGGCCGGGGACCCTCACTAATGTCTTGTCACATGCAGCCAGCCGGCGCCCCGCCGCCGGTCGACGGCAGGCTAGTTCTGCTGGATCGAAATGCCCTTGTCGTCGATCTTGAGCTCGACGCCTTTCGGCTTGGTCTGTTCGCGATAGACATAGATGCCGAGCGCAATGACCACGACGACGAGCGCGCCAATGAGGAGATAGAGTGTGTTCTGCTTCATGGCGCGCTCTTTCGGTTGCCGAGCCTCACGCTCGCTTCAGGACCTTCACCAGCACCAGAAGGATGATGGCGCCGATCGTGGCGTGGATGATGGAGGCGAGAATGCCGCCGCCGATGGAAAAGCCGATCCGCGGCAAGAGCCAGCCGGCAATAAACGCACCGACGATGCCGACGATGATGTTGCCGATCAGGCCGAAGCCGAAACCGGAAACGATGAGACCGGCAAGCCAGCCGGCGATGGCACCGATGATGATGAAGACGAGCAGGCTTTCGACGCCCATGGCGATTTCCTCCGAGCAAAGAGGGCGAGCGCGGAGCGGAAGGCTCCGAATCGGCCCCGATATCAACGGCTTCAAGCTATTCGAAAGCTGCTGGCCCCGCCAGCGGTGCTCACTGATCGTCGTCGTTGCTGGCGGTGGGTCGCCAGCTGGTCGGCTCGACCTTCTTTTGCGTGTGGCTGTCGGTGTAGACCCACCAGCCGCCATCGCGATATTGCCCGATGGATTCGTTGACGACGCCGTCGCAGTCCTTCCACATGACGGTGACTTTGGAGCCGTCGGTCGGCGCGGTTGCGATCGGCTTTCTGTCGGCCATGTCATCCCCCCTTTTCCAGCCCACAGAACGCGACGGCTGGCATCTGGTTCCCGACCGGCACGGATTGTCGCGAAGGCGGTCAGCTGTGCGCGAAGATATCCTCTTCGCCCCAGCCCATCAGGTCAAGCTTGGCCCGCGTCGGCAGGAAGCGGAAACAGGCATCGGCCTCCTTGGTCCGCCCCTCGCGCGCCAGCCGTCCGGCCAGCACATCGCGCAGCCGGTGCAGATAGAGCACGTCGGAGGCGGCGTATTCGAGCTGCTCGGGCGACAGCGTTTCGGCCGCCCAGTCCGACGATTGCTGCGCCTTGGACAGGCCGACGCCGAGAAGCTCGAAGCAGATGTCCTTCAGCCCGTGCCGGTCGGTATAGGTGCGGGTCAGCCGCGAGGCGATCTTGGTGCAGAACACCGGCTCGGGCATCACCCCGAACGCGTTGTAAAGCACGGCAAGGTCAAACCGGCCGAAATGGAACAGCTTCGTCACGCTGCGGTTCCTCAGCAGGCTGACGAGGTTCGGCGCCTTCTTCTGGCCGGGTGCGATCTGGATGACGTCAGCGCTGCCGTCGCCGGGCGATATCTGCACCACGCACAACCGGTCGCGATGCGGGTTCAGACCCAGCGTCTCGGTGTCGATGGCCACAGCCTCGACATTGTAGTGCGAAAGGTCGGGCAAATCATGCTTGTGGAAACGGATGTCGGCCATGGTCTTCTCCGGTCGCGGCGTTCCCCGTCCTCGCCGCGATCCGGTGAAAAATCAACAGGAAAACGTCTTTTCCGCCGCTCAGCGTGTCAGTGCATCGAGAATACGCGCCCAGGAGCGCTGGCCCTTGTGGAAGGAGGACAGCTCATACTTCTCATTGGGCGAGTGGATGCGGTCGTCGTCGAGGCCGAAGCCGACCAGCAGCGATTCCATGCCGAGATAGGTCTGGAAGTCGCCGACCACGGGGATCGAGCCGCCGCTGCCGGTGGTCACCGCGGGCTTCGGCCATTCGTCCGACAGCGCGGTCTTGGCCTTGGCCAGGAACGGCGAGTCGTAGGAGAGCTGGATTGCCGGCGAGCCGCCATGCGGATGGAATTCGACCGAACAGTCGGCCGGAATGCGCTCCTTCACGAATTGCTGGAAGGCCGCGCGGATCTTGGCTGGATCCTGCTTGTGGACAAGGCGGAACGACACCTTGGCCGACGCTTCCGCGGCGATCACCGTCTTGAACCCCTTGCCGGTATAGCCGCCGATGATGCCGTTGAACTCGGCGGTCGGCCGCGCCCAGGTCAGTTCCAGCACCGAGCGGCCCTTTTCGCCGGACGGGATGGACAGGCCGACAGGCCCGAGGAAGGTCTCGGCCGTTTCGCCAAGCGTCTCCCAGGATTTCAGCACCTGCGTCGGCGTTTCCTCGACGCCGTCGTAGAAGCCCGGGATGGTGATGTGGCCATCCTTGTCATGGATGTCGGCCAGCACCTTGGCCAGGATGCGGATCGGGTTGGCGGCCGCGCCGCCATAGATGCCCGAATGCAGGTCGCGTTCGGCGGCCTTGACCGTGATCTCCTCGCCGACCATCCCGCGCAGCGAAACGCAGATCGAGGGCGTGTTGCGGTCCCACATGCCGGTATCGCAGACCAGCGCGAAATCGGCCTTGAGTTCGTCGGCATTGGCCTTCAGGAACGGTATCAGCGACGACGAGCCCGACTCCTCCTCGCCTTCGAACAGGATGGTGACGCGGCACGGCAGATTGCCATGCACCTGTTTCCAGGCGCGGCAAGCCTCGACGAAGGTCATCAACTGGCCCTTGTCGTCGGCCGAACCGCGCCCTGTGATCACCTTGTGGTCGGGTCCGACCTCTTTGATGGCAGGCGCGAACGGATCGTTCTCCCACAATTCGATCGGGTCGACCGGCTGCACGTCGTAATGGCCGTAGAACAGCACATGCGGCGCGCCTGCCGGCGCCTCATGATGCGCCACCACCATCGGGTGTCCCGGCGTGTCGCGCACGCTGGCGTCGAAGCCGATCAGCTTGAGCTCCGCCACCAGCCATTCCGCCGCCTTGCGGCAGTCGGGGGCATAGGCCGGATCGGTGGAGATCGACTTGATCCTGAGCAGGCCGAACAGGCGTTCGAGACTCTGGTCGAGATTCTGGTCGAGACGGTCGAGGACGGGGGAAACTGCGGACATCTTTGGAGCCTTTCGATTCAGTGCCGGAACCGTAAAGGCTGAGCGGCGAAACGAAAAGCCCGGGACGATTGGACCACGGCGCCGATCTGCTGCCGCAGGCCAAAAAAAGACCGCCGTGGTGGAGGGGGAACCACGGCGGCCTTATACTCGAAACGATGCGGCAGCCCGGAGAGGGGGGATAGGCTGCCGCAGTTGTCCGGGATAGGCGGGGGACGGGCCTTGCTCCGGACTTCGGCGAAAACTGCCGATGACGTGTATTTGGGTCTCTGAACGTGGCGATTCAAGGGCATCAACGTTACACTTTTGTAACGTGCCCGTGAGCGGGCCTGTAAGCCCGATCTGTCAGGGTGTTGACGGAACCGATGGCTGGCGATGTCTTTGGCATGGACCAAGCCATCGTGCCGCGCTATCCCTGCCGGCATGAAAAAAGGCGATCATCTCTTCCTCATCGACGGCTCCGGCTACATCTTCCGGGCCTACCACGCATTGCCGCCGCTGACCCGCAAGTCCGACGGCCTGCCTGTCGGTGCCGTTTCCGGATTCTGCAACATGCTGTGGAAGCTGATGCAGGATGCCCGCAACACCGATGTAGGCATTGTGCCGACGCATTTCGCGGTCATTTTCGACTATTCCTCGAAAACCTTCCGCAACGACCTCTACCCCGAATACAAGGCCAACCGTTCGGCACCGCCGGAAGATCTGATCCCGCAATTCGGCCTGATCCGCCAGGCGACAAAGGCCTTCAACCTGCCTTGCATCGAGATCGAAGGTTATGAAGCCGACGACCTCATCGCCACTTATGCCAGGCTGGCCTGCGAGGCCGGCGGCGACACCACCATCATCTCCTCCGACAAGGACTTGATGCAACTGGTCGGCGATACGGTCGGCATGTACGACCCGATGAAGGACCGTCAGATCGGCATCCCCGAAGTCATCGAGAAATGGGGCGTGCCGCCGGAAAAGATGGTCGATCTGCAGGCGCTGACCGGCGACTCGGTCGACAATGTACCCGGCGTGCCCGGCATCGGGCCGAAGACGGCGGCGCAGTTGCTGGAGCAATTCGGCGACCTTGACGGACTGCTGGCCCGCGCCGGCGAGATCAAGCAGGACAAGAGGCGCGAATCGATCATCGCCAACACCGACAAGGCGCTGATCTCGCGCCAATTGGTGACGCTGAAGAACGACGTGCCGGTGACCGAGGGGCTGGACGATTTCGTCCTGCATGCGCCGGACGGGCCGAAGCTTATCGGCTTCCTCAAGACCATGGAATTCACCTCGCTGACCCGCCGCGTGGCGGAAGCGACCAGCACCGACGCCGGCGACGTCCAGGCCGTCGCGGTGACCGTCGAGCGCGCTGACTACGCCCACGGCCCCGATGTCGGCGCCGGAGCGCCGCCCCGCAGCGGTGCCGAGTCGGGCCAGGCCAACGAAGCGGCGACGACGGACACCGCCAGGCAAGGCGACACCCCTTCCCTGCTCTCAGCCTTGCGGCTGGAGCGCGCGGCCACCGGCAAGATCGACACATCAGCCTATGCCTGCATTCGCGATATCGCGACCTTGAAAGCCTGGGTCGCCGAGGCGCGGGAGGCCGGAATCACCGCCTTCGACGTCAGGGCGACATCGGGCGATCCGATGCAGGCCGAACTGATCGGCATGGCGATCGCCACGGCGCCCGGCCGCGCCGCCTATATTCCCTTTGCCCACAAGAGCGGCAATGGTGACCTGCTCGGCGGCGGCACGCTCGAAAACCAGATACCTCTGCGCGAGGCGCTGGCGGAGCTCAAACCGCTGCTCGAGGACAAATCGGTCCTCAAGGTCGCGCAGAACCTGAAATATGATCTCGTCATCATGAGCCGCTACGGCATCGATGTCGCGCCGTTCGACGACACCATGCTGATCTCCTACGTGCTCGATGCCGGCACCCCGCATGGTCACGGCATGGACGCGCTGGCCGAGAAATGGCTTGGCCACACCCCGCTCGTGCTCAAGGATGTGACCGGCTCCGGCAAGAGCGCCGTCGGTTTCGACCAGGTCGACATCGACAGGGCGACGGCGCACGCCGCCGAGGACGCCGATGTGACGCTGCGGCTATGGCTGGTGCTGAAACCACGGCTTGCCGCCAAGGGGCTGGTCTCGGTCTATGAGCGGCTGGAACGACCACTGGTGCCGGTGCTGGCGCGCATGGAACAGCGCGGCATTTCCGTCGACCGGCAGATCCTGTCCAGGCTCTCGGGCGAACTGGCGCAGGGCGCTGCCCGGCTGGAAGAGGAAATCTACCAGCTCATCGGCGAGCGCATCAACATCGGCTCGCCCAAGCAGCTCGGCGACATACTGTTCGGCCGCATGGGCCTTCCCGGCGGCTCGAAAACCAAGACCGGACAGTGGTCGACCTCGGCGCAGTTGCTGGAAGACCTCGCCGCCGAAGGCCACGAATTGCCGCGCAAGATCGTCGACTGGCGCCAGCTGACCAAGCTGAAATCGACCTACACGGATGCGCTGCCGGGCTTCATCCACCCGGACACCAAACGCGTCCACACCTCCTATGCGCTCGCCGCGACGACGACAGGCCGGCTGTCGTCCTCCGACCCGAACCTGCAGAACATTCCGGTGCGCACCGCCGAAGGCCGCAAGATCAGGACCGCCTTCATCGCCGACAAGGGCAACCGGCTGGTCTCGGCCGACTACAGCCAGATCGAACTGCGCGTGCTTGCCCATGTCGCCGAAATCCCGCAATTGCGGCAGGCTTTTGCCGACGGCGCCGACATCCACGCCATCACCGCGTCGGAAATGTTCAACGTGCCCGTCGAGGGCATGCCTTCCGAGATCCGCCGGCGCGCCAAGGCGATCAATTTCGGCATCATCTACGGCATCTCCGCCTTCGGCCTCGCCAACCAGCTGTCGATCCCGCGCGAGGAAGCCAGCAACTACATCAAGAAATATTTCGAGCGCTTCCCCGGCATCCGCGATTACATCGAAGAGACCAAGGCATATGCCCGCGAGCACGGCTTCGTCGAAACCATCTTCGGCCGCCGCATCCACTACCCGGACATCCGCTCCTCGAACCCGTCGCTGCGCGCGTTCAACGAGCGCGCCTCGATCAACGCCCGCCTGCAAGGCACCGCAGCCGACATCATCCGCCGCGCCATGGTGCGCATGGAGGAAGCGCTGGACAAGGCGAAACTGTCGGCGCGCATGCTGCTGCAGGTGCATGACGAACTGATTTTTGAGACGGTGGAAGCTGAAGTCGAAGCGACGATCCCCGTCGTGCGCCACGTCATGGAAAACGCGGCGATGCCGGCCGTATCGATGTCGGTGCCGCTGCATGTCGACGCGCGAGCGGCGAACAACTGGGACGAGGCGCATTAGCGCCAAGGCTTCGTCATCCTCGGGCTTGACCCGAGGATCCATGCCGGGACCTCACAAGAAGATCGCGGCGGAGGTTGAGTTCTGCATCGCTGCAACACGTCCGTGTCACGGAATGGATACTAGGGTCTGCGCGCGTCGCTTCGCTCCTTAGCTTCGCCCTAGTATGACGAAGCGAAGGCTTAAGCCGCCTCGGCCCTGCACTTCGCACACACACCGCGAAACTCGATCACCGCCTTCTTGGCGGCGAAGCCGGTGGAATTGACCCATTCGTTCAGCCGGTGGTCGACGTCGTGGTCAGACATTTCGGTCACCTGTCCGCACGTGTCGCAGATGGCGAAAGCGGTCATCGAATGACTGTGGTCATGCGGTTCGGCGCAGGCGACGAAGGAATTGATGCTTTCCAGCCGGTGCACGAAGCCGGACTTCACCAGCGTGTCGAGCGCGCGATAGACCTGCAGCGGCGCACGAAAACCGCGTTCGCGCAGCTGGTCGAGCAAGGTGTAGGCGCTGAGCGGTCCGCTGGCGGTCTCGAGTTTCTCGAGCACGCACAGCTGGTTTTTCGTCAGCACATCCCTTGCCGCCATTTTCCGGTTCCAACTTGTCCTGCGCCATCTCCAGCCTGTTTGCCCGCGCAAACCGCCTGATCCCATTCAGATAGCGACGAACCGTCGTCTTTGCTACTCTTCTGTTGTTGTCCCGGGCCGATCGATAACGTGCCGGCGCATTTAAGGACGGCAGGCTTGATGATGCAGCAACATTCAAAATACTGACAAAATCCTCGACGAGGGTGGTTTCGCTTGGGAAATTCGATCGGGCTTGGGGAAGCAATATGATCAAATTGACACGCCGGACGCTGCTTGTCGGCACGTCCGCGCTGATGGCGGCCGGTACGCTCTCGTTCCGGGCACTGGCGGCATCGCGCACCTATCACGCGCTGCTGGTGGCCTGCACTGAATATCCTGCCCTGCCGCAAAGGAACTGGCTGATCGGGCCGAAGAACGATGCCGGCCTGGTGCACGAGTATCTTTTGAAGAATGTGCCTGACCCGGTGCGCTTCGCGCCCGAAAACGTCACGCTGCTCGCCAAGGACGTGCCCGGCGCCCAGGGCCTGCCGACCCATGCGGCGATCAAGGCGGCACTCGCCGACCTTGCCGCCAAGGTCCAGCGCGACGATTTCGTCTACCTGCATCTGTCCGGCCACGGCGCCCAGCAGCCCGAAAGGGTCAAGGGCGACGAGACCGACGGGCTCGACGAGATTTTTCTGCCCGTCGACATCGAGAAATGGATCAATCGCGACGCAGGCGTGCCGAACGCGCTGGTCGACAATGAGATCGGCGATGCGCTGGACGCCATCCGCAACAAGGGCGCTTTCGTCTGGGCTGTCTTCGACTGCTGCCATTCCGGCACCGCGACCCGCGCCGTCGAGGTCGATGACGAGTTGGAGCGCAAGGTCGAATTCTCCGATCTGGTGGGCGGCGACGAGGCCGCCAGGGCGGCAGCCGTCAAGACCTATGAGGATACGGTCGCAAGCGCCTCGCGCGGCCTCGACGAGAATGGCGCGCGCAAGCCCGCCTTCAACCTGACGCCGACCGGCGGCGAGCCGATCACCAAGGGCAAGCTGGTCGCCTTCTATGCCGCCCAGACGGTGGAAACGACGCCGGAAATGCCGCTGCCCAAGGGCACGGCGGATGCGCCACGCTTTGGCCTGTTCACCTTCACCATCCTGTCGAAACTCGCCGAAAACCCCAACGTCACCTATCGCCAGCTCGGCCAGGCGGTGCTGCAGCAATATTCGGCCGACAGCCGCACCCGGCCGACGCCGCTATTCGAGGGCGAACTCGACGCGCGCGTCTTCGGCACCGACAAGACCGACGCAGTCATGCAGTGGCCCATCATCGTCAAGGACGGCGAGGCGACGATCGGCGCCGGCCTGCTGCATCGTCTCACGCCGGGCAGCAAGCTCGCCATCCTGCCCTCGGCGCTGTCGTCACTGACCGACGCCGTCGGCTATCTCGAGGTACAATCGGCCAAGAACCTGGAAAGCCGCGTCAAACCGGTCGAGTTCGAGAAGAAGCCGGCACTCAAGCTCACCGACATTCCCGCCAACGCCTATGCGCGGGTGGCGGAGATCGCCGTCGACTACAAGCTCGCTGTCGCGCGGCCGGCCCCGGCCAAGGGACTGGAGAAGGAAACCGAGCTGGTCAATTCGGTTCTCGACGAACTGGCCACGGCCAAGGAAACCGGGTTCAACATCGAGCTGGTCGATCCTGGCAAGAGCGCAGAGCTGCGCTTCGCGGTGATGCGCGAGAATGCCATCGCCGGCGCGGCCAAGGACGCGTCCGACAAGCCGGCACTGTGGTTCCTGCCGGCATCGGGCGACGTGACGCTGAAGGACGGCAGCAAGCCGCCACTGATCATCATCCATCCCGACGATCGCAAGATGCTGGTCGACGCCACGACCAGGAATTTGCGCACCATCTTCCGCGCCACCGGCCTGTCGCGGCTGGCAGCGGCCTCGGACTACAAGCCCGAGGATGTCGACGTGCAGTTCCAGATCAAGCGCCGCGACAAGGATGGGCTTGAGCCGCTGCAGGCTTCCGCGGTGCCGCGCGTCTCGCCGGGTGACGAGGTGCATGTGCTGGCCAGGAACAGCTCCGACCAGTTGGTCGACATCAACGTGCTCTATGTCGGCAGCGACTATTCGATCACCCATATCGTTGCCGAACGCCTCGCCCCAAAAGCCACGCTGGAGGAAGGGCTGCTCGCCTTCACCGACACCAGCTTTGGCATGGAGCGGATGATCGCGGTGCTGACCGAGGCACCGGCGGAAAGCGAGAAGGAAGATTTGAGCTTCCTGGCGCAGGACGGCGTCGCGTCGATGACGCGCGGGCTTGGCCCCACCAGCTTCTCCGATATGCTCGCCGATATCGGCATGGCGCCGCCGACCCGTTCGGTGATGCGGCTTGCCGACAAGAGCGGCCCGAAGGGGGCGGTGATGATCTTCCCGATGGAGACGGTGCCGCGCGCCTGAGCTCCCGCACCAGGGTCGTACGGCCTGGTATATCCGGCTCTTGCGCGATTGGCGCGATATGAGAACATCCCGGCCGCAGCCAAAAGGCTTAGCGGCTGACGAAGCAGATAGGATCGATTGTGAAGAAGTCTTTTTTCTCCTGGCGCGCAACGGTTGCCGGACTTGCCGGCGGCCTGTTGCTGATCGCCAATGCGTCGGCGCAGGACACATGCGGCCTTTGCGCCAAGCAGGTGGTCCTCAATTCGGAACTGGCAACGTGCTTCCTCGATCAGTACGACCAGTTCGCCAAGACCAGCAGCGACGCGGTGGTGGTTGATCTCTCAAGCTGCGCCTCGCGCGGCGTGGTTGAAGCCTTGCCCTCACCCAACAAAGCGCCGGCGGAGCCGGATATGCAGTTCATAGTTTCGCGCCCGCAGCTGGCATGCCTGAAAAAGCAGCTTGAAGCGCCCGGCGTGGTGCTTGATCCCTCCGCCACCATCGAGCTGGACAGCTGCAAATGAAGAAGCCGGGGGGCACGACAAAGCATATACCGGTGGCCGCGCCCGCAAAGGCACCGGCGGCGAAGGAGAGGCTGCCGGAAACCACCGAAGGTTTCCCCTGGCCGAGCAGCCACGAGATCAAAAAGGAAAGCAATCCCTTCACCGATCGCGACTGGCGCATGCTGATCTATGCCTGGTCGGGCTTGCTGGTGCGTTTCGCCATCATCTTCACCCTGGCATTCTCGGTCTACCAGTTCCTGGCCAACCAGGAGCAGAAGCGCGTCGAACAGACCATGTCCCTGGTCGAGCTCTGGGAAACCAAAGACTACCAGCAGGCACAACGGGCGCTCAAGGATCGTCTTGCAGCCCTCAACGCCAAATACGACAAGCTGCTCAGCGCCAGCCCTTCGCCGACCGAGGAGCAGGTGTTCCGCCAGCGGATCGGCATCGAGGCGATGAGCGCTTCGGGCGGCGACATGCCGCTCGCCGACTTCAGCGAGAATTTCGACCGCATCGTCTATTTCCTCAACCGCCTGTCCTTCTGCGTCGACGGCGGCCTGTGCTCGCGCAAGGTGAGCGATGCCTATTTCCACGACTACGCCGTCTCCTTCTGGAGCTATTTTGCCGGCTATGTCGACAAGCAGCGCAAGGCGGGCTCACCCACCTTTGCCACGGCGATCGAGGCCTATGTGCGCAACGGGCAACCGGCGGCCGAAGTCAAATAGCTATGGAAGAGGCTGGGATCAGCATCCGCCTCATGCGCGCCTGCCGGTGGCTGGCCATGGCTGGAGCCTTGATCACGGCCTCTGCCGCCCGCGCTGACGATGTCCCGGATTTCCATCTCGACCTCGATACATCAGGCCATACCGCGCGGATTGCCGACCTCGCCTTTACACCCGGTGGCGAGGACCTCGTCTCGGCATCCGATGACAAGACCATCCGCATCTGGGACTGGCAGAGCGGCGTGACGCTGCGCACCATTCGCGGCTATCTCGGCAATGGCAACGACGGCAAGATCTTCGCGGTCGCGGTTTCGCCGGACGGCAAGACCATCGCCGCCGGCGGCTATTTCGGCGCCGGGCTCGGCGACAAGCCGCCCTATGGCGACATCAGGCTGTTCGACTTCGCCACCGGCAAGATCAAGGCCGTGCTCAAGGCCGCCGACTACGCGATCTATGACATCGCTTTCTCGCCTGATGGCAAGATGATGGCTGCCGGCGGCGGTGACGGCGTCGTCTATTTGTGGAAGCAGGACGACAAGGCCACGTCAGGCTGGACGCTGGACAAGAAGCTCGACGCCGATTCCTGGCACATCGACAAGCTGGCCTTTGCCGCGGGAGGAACCCGGCTGGCGGCGACGACGACCGATAACGGCATCCGGCTGTGGGATGTCGCCAAGGGCGAGGAAATCGCCTTGCCCGATGAGGCCGAGCCTTTGCGGGACGTCAGCGTGCTCGCGCTGGCCATCTCGCAGGACGGCAGCCTGTTCGCCACCGGCAGCAAGGACGGGCAGGTCCAGCTCTGGCGCGCCGCCGACGGCACGCTGGCGCGCGCCATGCCGAAGCAGGCTTTTCTCATCGGCTCGCTGAGCTTCGCCAAGGGTGAGCGTCTGGTCGCATCCTGCGGCTATCGCTGCGCCGACAAGCACCGCTCCATCGTCTGGAACACCGACAGCGGCGAGAAACTGCTCGACTACGCCGGCCATGACGGCACCGTCTATGCCAGCGCCGCCAATGCCGACGGCTCGCTTGTGGCGACCGCCGGAGGCACCCGCAACGCCATCCAGGTCTGGGACCCGGCAACCGGCGAACGCAAGGCCTTGCTGCAAGGGGTTGGAGAGCCGGTGACCGCTGTCGGCGTCGATCCGGCAAACGGCATCATCGCCTGGGGCAATGCCAACCCCTGCCCGGAGCGCGTGGCTTGCCCGGAACAGCTGGGCGCGCTGGACAAGAAGCTGGAACTGCCCACCACCGAGCGGTTCTTCGACGACCCGCAGCCCCTGACCGAGCCCGACTCGTTTGCACGCGCAGCACTTGCCGACGGTGAATGGTCGCTGCACGCCAAAACGGGCGGCAAGGACGCGCTGGAAAACGCGGTGCTGGAGATCGCCAATGGCGGCAAGGTGGTGCGCTCGATCGAGAACGACGCCACCAACGGCTTTGCCCATTCCGCTTTCACGCTGATCGACAACGGGCTTGGGCTGATCACCGGCGGCAATGACGGCACGCTGCTGGAATACAAGGCGGCGACCGCCAGGGTCTCCGGCGAATTCATCGGCCATACCGGCGAAATCAACGCAATGGTCGCCTCGCAGAAGGCCGGTCTGCTGGTCACCGGCAGCGCCGACCAGACGTTGAGGTTGTGGAACCTGAAGACGCACGAGCTGATCGTGTCGATGTTCTTTGCCGGCTCGCAATGGATCGCCTGGATGCCGCAGGGCTATTATTACTCCTCCGACGAGGGCGACAAGCTGATCGGCTGGCACGTCAACCAGGGCCGCGACCATGAAGGCCGTTTCATCCGCGCCGGCCAGTTGAAGAAATACCTCTGGAGCCCGGAAATGGTGCGCCGCGCCATCATCCTGCGCAGCGCCAAGCAGGCGGTCCAAGAGATGCGGCCGGGCGTCGACAACGAGTTGCAGAAGCTTCTGCAGCGCAAGCCGCCGGAATTCGGCATCCGCCTTGCCGACGACCAGAGCAAGGTCCGCGACGGTTATGTCGCCGTCGAGATCACAGGCGCCGAGGAAGCCGGAACCGATGTCGCCGGCTTCTCGATCCTGTCGAACAGCCGCAATGTCGGCGACATCGCCACGCGCTCGGCCGATGGCGACAAGACAACAGTGGAAGTGCCGGTGGAGGACGGCCAGAACACCATCCGCATCACCGGCACCAACGAATATGGCTATCTGACAGAGCGCAGCGTGACCGCGCTGGCGAGGAAGACCGAAAAGGCCGAGGCCAAGGGCAAGCTCTATGTCGCGGTCATCGGCGTCGACAAATATCCGTTCCTGACCGATGCCTGTTCGGGCCACACCTGCGACCTGCGCTACCCCGTCGACGATGCCACCGAATTCCTGAACGTCATTGCGCAGAAATCATCGCCGCTGTTCTCGTCGATGGAGACGCTGGTGCTGGTCAACCGCGAGGCGCTCGACGAAAGCCCCGACAAGGCCCAGCAGACCTACACGGTCGCCAGCGCCGACACCGTCATGGAACCGGATTCGCACACGATCGACGATCAGCTCGCCGATTTCCTCGACAAGCCTGGCGAGCACGACACCACCATCGTCTTCGTCGCCGGCCATGGCATCAACATCGACGAGGATTACTATTTCATCCCGACCGATGGCCGCAAACAGGATGCCGATCGCTGGAAGCGCTCCTCACTTGTCGACTGGGGTGACATCCAGAAATCGGTCGAACGGGCCAAGGGCATGCGCTTCATGCTGCTCGACACCTGCCACGCCGCCAACGCCTTCAACCCGCGCCTGGAAAAGGACGCGCAGGACGCGCGCATCGTCGTGTTTTCGGCGACCGCGGCCAACAACACCGCCGCCGAATTGCCGGAGCTCGGCCACGGCGTCTTCACCTATTCGATCCTCGAAGGCCTGCGCGGCAAGGCCAAAACCTCCGATGGCGGCGTGACGCTGTTCGGGCTCGCCGATTTCATTTCGCGCGAAGTGGTGCGGCTAACCGCGTCGAAGCAGAAGCCGTTCTACTATGTCGGCGGCGTGGAGAACATCGTGTTGGCCGAGCCGTGATAGCCCGCCTGCTGACGCTTATCATCGTCTCTCTGGTTCTCTGCGGCACGGCACAGCCCACCCCGATCGTCTGCCCACCCCACACCGAAAACTTCCCGCCCTTCTACGACGACGCCACCCTGTTCAAGGATGCCATCGCCAGCGTCGCCGATGTTCAGCCGTCCAACCAGCGGCTGACAGGCATCACCGTGCCGCATCATCTCTTGGCCGCCGATCTCGTGGCGTTGGGTTTTCATGCCGCGTCCGGCTTCCGCTACAAGCGCATCGTCATCCTGTCGCCGGACCATTTCCACAAGACACAAAAGCTCTACGCCACCACGCTGCGCGGCTTCGACACGGTGCTCGGCCCGGTGGCCACCGACAGCGATGCCGTACGGCTTCTCGAAGCGCATGGCGACATGGTCGAGGAATCCTGCCTGTTCGACAAGGAGCACGGTGTGCGTGCCATGCTGCCTTTCGTGCACCACTATTTCCCCGAGGCGAAGATCGTGCCGATCGCGATGTCGGTAAAGGCGAAGCGCGGCGACTGGGACAGGCTGGCAGAGGCGCTGAAACCGATTGTCGACCGGGACACGCTGGTCGTCGAATCCACCGACTTCTCGCACTATCTGCCCCAGCACGATTCCAGGCGCTTCGACCAGCAGACGCTGAACATGCTGGCAGCCGGCTCGCTCGACGGCATCGCCGCCTTGCGCCAGCCCGATCATGCCGATTCCGTCGGCGCGCTCTATATCCAGACCCGGCTGCAGCGCGAACTGTTCGGCGCCCAGCCCCTGGTGGTCGCCAACGAGAACTCGCAGGAACACACCTCGGATTATGTCGAGCGCACCACCAGCTATGTCGTGGCGCTGTTCGGCGCCTTCGGCCCAGGTTTCAACAACCCGGCGCGGCCAAAGGACAGGATCTACTATCTTGCCGGCGACGTGAATTTCGGTCGCGCCATGAAGACGGTCCTGGTTCGCGACGGCGTGGCCGACAAGATCRTCGACAGCATCCTGGCGCTGACCGGATCGCGGCCGCTCATCGTCAATCTCGAAGGTGTCATCCTGCCCAACGTGCCCGAAGCGATCGACGACATGACGCTGGCCATGCCGGAAGACCTCGCTGCCAGCATGCTGAAGCGGCTGCATGTCGCCGGCGTCAGCCTCGCCAACAACCACGCCTATGATCTCGGGCCGTCTGGCTATGCCGAGACGCTGCGCGCGCTGGACAAGGCCGGCATCCCGCATTTCGGCCAGGGCGAGACGCTGGCGCTGGACGACCTCGACCTTGTCGGCCTGACCGACATCGACACCAATGGCTCCAGGAACACCGATCTGTTGACCCCTGCCTTGCTCGACCGGCTGCTGCACGAGGATGCGCAGCGTCCGGCCGTCGCCTTCGTCCATTGGGGCCGCGAGTACAAGACCGAACCGTCGGCGCGCGAAGAGATGCTTGCCGATGAGATGCGATTGCGCGGCGCTTCAGCCATTGTCGGCGGCCATCCGCATGTGTCGAGCGAGGCGATCGTCCCGCTGGCCGGCGGCGATGTGGCGGAAGTCTACTCGCTCGGTAATTTCCTGTTCGACCAGAGCGCCGAGCGCTCGTCAGGATCGATGCTGGAATTGCGCGTCTTCGCCCAGGGCACGATCTTTATCAGGCTGATCCCTCTGCCCAACTATTTCGAGATGGGCCGGAAATAGGCCCTAATCTGAATATCGACATACCTTAGCCGCAACCAATCATCTGGCGCGGCAGATAGCACGCCGCCGGTTCGGTCTTGGTCTCGAACAACGACTGCTTCGGGCGGAAATAGAAGAAGGTCACCGGCTTGCTCTCGCGCACGCTGCCATCGGCGAAATGCGCGGCGATGCTGAAACTGTGGATCGACGACATCGCCGACCACATTTTCAGCCGCGCCGTATAGGCGCTGACATTCTTGTTGCCGCGCATCGGCATGGCGATCGTGTAGTCGTGTTTGCCGATCGGGAATTCGATGTTCTGGTAGCGCATGGCTTCCGGACTGCCGCCGCCGCCATCGCCGCATTCGGCCATCGATTCGGGAGTCTCGAAGACCGCCATGGTCATCTGGGCGCGAAACGGCTCGCTCTGCTGGTAGACATTGCCCTGATCGTCGGCCCAGGAATAGTCGAATTTGCCGATCGCATTCAGCGTCATCGCCTGATTGAAATTGCCGAGATAGTCGCCGACCTCGCCGAACTTGATCTTGTTGGTGAGCTGGCTGCGGCAGACATTGAGACTGTCGACCGAGGGGCAGGGAAAACGTCCCGTCTCAAGGCTCGCCGTATCGACGCCGGCCTCGTCGAGCACGCTCTTGATCGACACGTCGACGCCATCGCCGAAACCACCGATGTCCTTGGTGAACATGCGGCTTGGCTGGCCGGTCGGATTGCCTTCCTCGTCCACGGTGGTGAACTGGATCGACATCTTCATGGCCTTGGCGTCGCCCCAGCCATTGTTGACGATCGAGAAATCCGGCCGGAAGCCGATGCAGCCGAAATGCTCCGAGATCGACAGCATCGGCTTGCGGTAGGCATCGCTGGCAGCGACCTTCATTTCCAGGCTGTCGAGCTTGACCCTGGATTCGTCTGTCGTCTTCAGGTCGACCTCGGCAAAGGCCGGCGTGTCCTCCCAGTCCGCGCCGCCATAGACATTCGTCGTGTTGACCGTTCCGGTGCCGTTCCAGGCGTCGTTGTAGAGATTGTCTTCCGGATAGATCGCAACGTCCTCGTCGCGCACCAGATGCTGGTATTTCATGTCGGCCTGCTGGGTCATGCGCTGGTCGACGATAACGCCGATCTCGACCTTGTCGGCATCGCCGCCGCCGGCCTGCGCCTTGAGCAGGCCGCCGACCCTGGCATCGGCCAGAACGTCGGGACGCGAGCCGCCGACCTCCTTACCCATCACCCATTGCGATTCATAGACAGTGCCGCCGGCGAGCCGGGTATGGCCCTTGCCGTTCTTCAGCCCGCCGACAAAGGAGCCGGCGAAGATCTCGCCGGTCTTCGAAAGCAACCGGCCCTCGCCATTCGGAACGCCGTCGACGAACTCCCCCTCATAGCGGTTGCCGTCGGCATCGACGTGGATGCCCTTGCCGTTGAGGTCTCCGGCTAACCAATGTCCATCGAAAACCTCGCCCGAACGCAGTTCGAGCCGGCCTTGCCCGTCAGGCCGGCCGTTCCTGATGTCACCGAAATAGCTGGAATAGACGGTCTTCGGATCATAGCTCGCCGAGCCGCGCACCCGCCACACCAGCCTGCCCTTGCCGTTGATGGTGCCGTCCTCGGCGATCGTCCGGTCGGGCGACTGGCCCGCCGCCGGCTCCCAGACGAAATCGAGGTTCTTCTCAGGATGGAAATCCCAGACGCGGACGGTCCGGCGCAACACCGAGCGTGTGTCGGCCTGATAGAGGATCTGCACGCGCTCCGCCCAGGCGCCGCCGACAGGGGCGGGATCGGCAAAAGCCGTCGAAAACATCAGCGTGGCCAGCATCGATGCCGCCGCGATCCCGAATACTGCCCTTGTCCGCCCCATCCCTTGAGCCCCCTGGACGCCTCGCCCCCTTGGCAAGCCAAGCGTAGTCGGGGCGCCGGCCTCGTGCAAGGGAAGCCATGCGGAAGGATCGGCACGAAAAAGGCGGCAGGATTGACCCGCCGCCTTTGTCTTCACTGCGAACCCGTAGCGCTTATTTGTACAGGCTGTTGATCCACTGGACGTTGGCGGCGTTGAGGCGCACGGCGGTGTTCGCGTCGGGGCTTTCCGCCACGTTGACGCCGGTGATGATGCGCTGCTTAGACTTGGTGTCATAGGCATAGACCGAGCTGCCGCTCGACCCCGGGAACGTATCGCAGTCGTACTGGAAATATTCCGGAGCGATGTTCTCGGCATGCACTTCGCAGCTTGCCTTCCACATCGTGCCCATCGGCTTGTCGCCGGGATAGCCGACGAGGTTGGCGGTGAAATCGCCGAGATCGTCGTAATTGGCGTAGCCCAGCCAACCCAGATTGGTGCCGACATCCTGCTTCAGCGTGATGATGCCCAGATCCCACGGGATCACCGAGCCGTAATAGCCCTGGTAGTTGTCGATGAAGCCCTGCAGCACATAGGCGCTTTCAAAGGTGAAGGCGCCGAACGGTGCGTCATCCGCGGTGCTGCCGTTGAGGCCCGGCACGAACAGATATTCGGACAGCCAGTCCTTGTCCTCATGGCTGTAGAGGCAGTGCGCCGCGGTGAGCACGGTGCGCGGGCCGATCAGCGTTGCCGAGCAGCTGCCATAGCTGCCCGTCTTCGGCGATTTGGCCTCCAGATAGCCGATGGCCGAGAACGGATAGGTCTTGGTGTTCTTGACCTGCTCGCGATCGTCGGGACCGAAAACCTGACGCCCTGCTTCGCCTTCGCCCAGTCCCGGGTCCTCGGTCTTGCGCTCAGCCCCGGCCGCGCCATTGGCCGGCGCGTTCAGCTCCTTGATGATGAGCTCGCGCAGTGCTTCGCTCGGCTCGATCTTGATCTCCTTGCCATCGGCGGAACGCCCGACGATGCCATAGGATTTAACAGCCGCCTTCTCGTCGGTGAGCGGCGCGGCGCGGTTGTCTTCGTCAGTAAGCGTCGGTGTCGTGATCGGCTTTGCCCGACCGGCCTTGAAGTCGCCTGAAGTAACGTCCCGCATGCTTTCGCCATTGCCGGCACTGGCGGAGCCAGGGTCGGCGGCGAAAACCGGGACCGTCCACATTGCGGTGGAAAGCAATGCGGACGCAATGAGTGCGTTTGTCAGTTTTGTCATGGTGAGACTCTCCCAAAAGTCAGCAAGGACTGGATCAAAATACAGAAATATTGTCGAGATCGTGGTGACGCCGAAAAATGAGTTTGCTCATCGGCATTCCCCGCGAGCGTTGTTCTGGGCTGTCATTTTCAAGGCCCCCGCCAAAAAAACTCTGCGGCGGTATACTGCCTAAAATAATCCAAGATTGGCAATGACAAATCGCTTCCACGTAGCCCGTGGGGGGCTATAGGATTTTGTGCGGGTTCTGCTCGCGGGCACGGTTAGCAAAAGTGGGATTCGGTTTTGTGACCGGTCGCGCGCCGTTTTCGATACGGTACGCGTGCGGATCGCTGAACCGGCAACACCTCCTTGCACATGCCCGGCGTCGATCCGCGCGGGAGAATTGTCTGAGGAGGTTTCAGGTGCACATCACAAATCGGTTCGGGCCAATCGTTGCCGCATCGCTGCTTGGCATTACAGCTGCCTTTGTATCTGCCAACCTCGGTCGGGCGGATGAAGGCACCGCAAGGCCCGAAGCCGCGGTCTCGCCGATGCAGCGGGTGACCGAGGCCAGGGCCAAGGCGGCGGCGGAGAACCCTGACGGCGCCGACCGGGTCTATGGCGGCAACCAGGCCGAAAAGGGCGCCTATCCGTTCCAGGTCGCGCTGCTCACCACCGCCAGGCTGGACGAGAACCCGGCCTCGCAGGCCAATGCGCAATTCTGCGGCGGCAGCCTGATCGCGCCGCAATGGGTGCTGACGGCGGCGCACTGCCTCAACGACAAGGGCAGGCCGATCTCGCCGGATACGGTCACCGTGCTGACCGGCGCCACCGACCTCAGCGAAGGCAAGCGCCACAAGGTGGTGGAGGTCATCGTCAACGAGGGCTACAGCGAGCAGACGCTCGACAACGACCTCGGCCTGCTCCGGCTGGCGGAGCCGGCCGATGCGCCGACCATCAAGCTTGCCCGCGAGGCGACCCCCGACACCGGCAAGACCACCGTCACCGGCTGGGGCAAGATGCAGGACGGGACGTTCCCGACCACGCTGATGGTCGCGGATCTCGATCTGCAGCCCAACAGCGCCTGCAACAGTGGCATCAAGGCCATCTACGCGCACGACCTCAAGGCGGCGCTCGGCGATCTGTCCCATCGCATGCGCTATTCGGAAAAGGGCATCGATGCGGCCGCCAATGCGATTGCCGCCGACATGACCGATCCGCTGACCGGCAACATGATCTGCGCCGGCACCACCAGCGGTGTGCGTGATGCCTGCAATGGCGACAGCGGCGGCCCCCTGTTCATGACCGGCGCCGACGGGCCGGTCCAGGTCGGCGTCGTCAGTTGGGGTGAAGGCCCCGCCGACGGCAGCGCGGCCTGCGGCCACAAGGACGCCTATGGCATCTACACGCGGCTGGCCAACTACGGCGGCTGGATCGAGGCGAAGATGAAGACCCCGGCCCCCGCGCCGGAAAAGCCGAAACCCGGGGTCGGCACCGCGCAAAGACCGGCCAAGCCCTGACTCGCGCCATTTTGCTGTGCAACAAAAACGGCGGGAGATGTTCTCGCCGTTTTGTTTGCCGACTTGCCAGGCGCAGCTATTTCCTCGGCGGGCCTTTGCGCTCGGCCGAGGCTGCCCACAGATTGATGTCGGATTCGCGCGCGTAGCTGTCGATCTCGGCCAATTCGGCATCGCTGAAGTCGAGAACCTTCAGGGCGCCGACGCAGTCCTCGACTTGCTCCGGCCGGCTGGCGCCGATCAGCGCCGACGTTACCTTGCCCTTGCGCAGCACCCAGGCCAGCGCCATCTGCGCCAGCGTCTGGCCGCGCTTGCCGGCGATCGCGTTGAGCGCCTCGATGTTGGCGATGGTGCGGTCGTTGATGAAGGCCGTCTTCAGCGACTTGCCTTGGGAGGCGCGGCTGCCCTCGGGGATACCGCCAAAATATTTGTCGGTCAGCATGCCCTGAGCCAGGGGCGAAAACACGATCGAACCGACGCCAAGCCCCTCCAGCGTGTCGAGCAGGCCATCCTCCTCAACCCAGCGGTTCAGCATCGAATAGCTCGGCTGGTGGATGATGCAGGGCGTGCCGAGCCGCTTGAGGATGTCGGCGGCCTCGCGGGTGCGCTGCGAGTTGTAGGACGAGATGCCGGCATAGAGTGCTTTGCCCGAGCGCACCGCGTGGTCGAGCGCACCCATGGTTTCCTCCAGCGGCGTGTCGGGGTCGAAGCGGTGCGAGTAGAAAATGTCGACATAGTCGAGCCCCATCCGCTTCAGGCTCTGGTCGAGGCTGGCCAGCATGTATTTGCGCCCGCCCCATTCACCGTAGGGGCCGGCCCACATTTCATAGCCGGCCTTGGTCGAGATGATCAGCTCGTCGCGATAGGCGGAAAAATCGGTGCGCAGGATTTCGCCGAAAGCGGTTTCGGCCGAGCCGGGCGGCGGTCCGTAATTGTTGGCAAGGTCGAAATGGGTGATGCCGAGGTCGAACGCCTTGCGCACGATCGCCTGCTTCGTCTTGTGCGGCGTGTCATTGCCGAAATTGTGCCACAGGCCGAGCGAGATCGCCGGCAGCTTGAGGCCTGAGCGGCCACAGCGGTTGTAGATCATTTTTTCGTAGCGATTTTCGGCGGCGACATAGGGCATGGGGAAATATCCTCGAAGCTGAACAGACCGGGCAGCTTCATCGCAAAAGCGGCGAGCCGGCCCGGCGCCCTTTTACCCTCTCCCCGGCCGAACGGGGAGAGGGGCAAGTCAAAATTATCGATAATCTCCGCGGCTTACTTTTTCTTGGCCAGCAGGTCCTTGGCCGCCTTGACGCCGAGTGCCGCCGGCCGTTCGCAAGTGGTCTGCATGGCGACGAATTTTCCCGTCTCGCCGGAACGCAGTATGCCGGTCATGACATCGACGGCATGCAGCGCCAGTTCCATCGAGCAACGATGCGGCCGCCCCTCGACTATCGCCAATGCCATGTCGGCGAGACCTGCCGTGCGGTAGTTGGCCATCATGCCCTGCCCGTGCATTTCATTGGGCTCGCCAAGCGGGTGCTTCCATTTCGGCAGCTTCTTGACCGGCTTGCCCTCTTCGGTGAAACGCACGTCGCCGCCGAAGAAGTTCGGATCCGGCACGAATACCGTGCCCGCTTCGCCATAGAGTTCCATCGGCGCGTGGCCGTGAGTCCAGACATCCCAGCTGGTGTTCAACGTCACAACGGCGCCGTTCTCGAACTCCAGCAGGCCATGGATGGTCGTCGGCGTGTTGACCGGGATTTTTTCGCCCGCGCGTGGTTTCGATGAAATCGTCCGCTCCTTGGCCGGGGTTGTCGCAAAGGCCGCCACCTGTTTCACCGGACCGATCAGCTGGATCAGATTGGTGATGTAATACGGCCCGATATCGAGCACCGGTCCGGCGCCCGGCTGGAAGAAGAAATCCGGATTGGGGTGCCAATGCTCCATGCCGTGACCCATGACATGGCAGGTGCCGCTGGTGATCTTGCCAAGCTTGCCCTCATCGATCAGTTCGCGCACCAGCTGGTGCGCGCCGCCGAGGAATGTGTCGGGCGCCGAGCCGATGCGCAGCCCTTTCTTCTCTGCCCGCGCCTTGAGGTCCTGGCCCTCCTCGAGCGAAAGCACGAACGGCTTTTCCGAATAGACGTGCTTGCCGGCATCGAGCACACGTTTCGACACCTCGTAATGCACCGCCGGTATCGTCAGGTTGACGATGATGTCGATGTCGTCGGCCTTGAGCAGGTCCTCGACGGTCTCGGCGCGCAGCTTGAACTCCTTCGCCCGCGCCCTGGCTGCATCCATGTTGATGTCGGCGCAGGCGCGCATCTCGATGCCGCGAAACAGCGGCGCCAGCGAGAAATACGCCTTCGAGATGTTGCCGCAGCCGATGACGCCAATACCCAGTTTCCCAGTATCTAGCTTCTTTGCCATGATCATTGTTCCTAGTAAGCCTTGACGGATGCGATCGAACGGCGGGCGAAGCGCTCGATGTCGTTGGGGTTGTCCTGTTCCATGACAAAGTACTTTGCAGCGCTCTTGGCCCGCAACAGCTTGATCAGGCCGGCCCAGTCGATCGTGCCGTGGCCGACATCCGACCAACCATCCTCGTCCTGTCCTTCGCCCGGCTTGGCGATGTCCTTCACATGCACGGCGACGATGCGCTTGCCGTGCTTTTCGATCCAGGGCAGCGGATCGGCGCCGCCGCGCACCACCCAGGCGAGGTCCATCTCCCAGCCGATACCGGGGGCCGAAGACAGGATGTGATCCTGCGGCACCGACCCGTCGGCGAGTGCCTTGAACTCGAAGTCATGGTTGTGCCAGGCAAAGCCGTAGCCGGCCTTCGAGGCAACCTCACCGACCTTGGCCAGGCGCTCGCCGAAGCCACGCCAGCCGGCCGCATCGGACGGCCTGTCCTCGGCCATCAGATAGGGGCAGATCAGAAGCTTGATGCCGAGCGCTTCGGCCGTTTTGCGCACGCCGTCGAAATCCTTTTCCAGCGCATCGATGGAGAAATGCCCGGTCGGCATCGAAAGCCCGTTCTTGTCGAGTTCCGCGCGGAAGGCCTTGGGATTCTCATAGACGCCGCCGAAGCCTTCGACCTCGGTGTAGCCGAGCTTGCCGAGGGTGGCGAGCACGCCTTCCCAGGGTTGAAAATTGCGGGCGCTGTAAAGTTGGAATGACCAGTTCATCGTCTCTGTCCGTTCTGCTTGGTAAGGTGGGTCTTGGGAGGATGGCGCTTGGGAGCTATAGGCGGTTGCCGGATGGGGTATCGAACAGCGAGGCACGGGCTGGGTCAAAGCCGATCCGGATTGGATCGCCGGTGCGCAGCGTCTTTTCCGCCTCGACGCGGAAGGAAAAATTGCGGCCGCCGAGCTTGGTCCACACCAGCGTGTCGGAGCCCATCGGTTCGACGATCTCGACGGCTGACTCGGCGGTGAACGGCATGGCCCTAGCTGCGTCTCCAAAGGCGACGTGCTCGGGCCTGATGCCGAACACGCAGGGCTTGCCGGCGCTGCCGCGATCCTTGTCGAACTCATAGCGGCCGAGCGGTATCGACACGCCGTCGGCGGTGAATGCCGCGACATCGCCGGCTTCCAGTTGACCCTCGATGAAATTCATCGCCGGCGAACCAAGGAATCCGGCGACAAAGCGGTTGACCGGACGGTTGTAGATGGTTTGCGGCGCGTCTAGTTGTTGGATGACGCCGCCCTTCATCACCGCGATCCGGTCGGCGAGCGTCATCGCCTCGATCTGGTCGTGGGTGACGTAGATCATGGTGTTCTGCAATCGGCGATGCAGCAGCTTGATCTCGACGCGCAGTTCGGATCGCAGCTTGGCGTCAAGATTGGACAGCGGTTCGTCGAACAGGAAAACGTCGACATCGCGCACCAGCGCCCGCCCGATCGCCACGCGCTGGCGCTGGCCGCCGGACAGCGCGGAAGGCTTGCGCTGCAGCAGTGGTTCGATCTGCAGGATCTCCGCGGCGCGCGCGATGCGTTTGGCGATTTCTTCCTTGGGCAGGCCCGCGACACGCAGGCCGAAGGACAGGTTCTTCTCAACCGTCATTTGCGGATAGAGCGCATAGGACTGGAACACCATGCCGATGCCGCGATCCTTGGGCTCTTCCCAGGTGACGTTCTTGCCCTTGATGAAGATGCGGCCCTTCGAAATGTCGAGCAGCCCGGCAATGCAGTTGAGCAAGGTCGACTTGCCGCAGCCGGAGGGCCCCAGAAGCACGATGAACTCGCCCTCGGCGATATCGAGATTGAGCGTCTGCAGAACCGACACCGCGCCATAGTTCAGCGACAGGTTCTGAATCGATACGCTGGGGTTCGCGATTTCTGCCATCATCACCCTTTCACCGCGCCGGCAGCGATGCCACGCACAAAAAGCCTGCCGGAAATGAAATAGATAACGAGCGGAACCAGCCCGGTCAGGATGGTGGCCGCCATATTGACGTTGTATTCCTTCACGCCCTGCACGGAATTGACGATGTTGTTGAGCTGCACCGTCATCGGATACGTGTCGGGGCGCGTGTAGACGACGCCGAACAGGAAGTCGTTCCAGATGCCTGTCACCTGCAGGATGACGGCGACGACGAAGATCGGCAGCGACATCGGCAGCATGATGCGAAGATAGATGCCCCAGAAGCCGGCGCCGTCGACACGCGCCGCCCGGAACAACTCCTCCGGCATGGAGGTGAAATAGTTGCGGAACAAAAGTGTCAGGATCGGCATGCCGAAAATCGAATGAACGATCACCAGGCCGCTGAGGCTGCCATAGAGGCCGATCTCGCGCAGGATGATGACGATCGGATAGATCATCACCTGATAGGGGATGAAGGCACCGACGATCAGGATGATGAAGAATGTGTCGGCGCCCTTGAAGCGCCAGTTGGCCAGCGCGTAGCCGTTTACAGACGCGATCGCGATCGACAGGATCACCGATGGTACGGTGATACGAACGGAGTTCCAGAAGCCGCGCGAAAGCCCGTCGCAATTGAGGCCGGTGCAGGCCGTCGACCACGCCTTGACCCAGGGCTCGAAAGTGATCTCGAGCGGTGGCGAGAAGATGTTGCCGAGGCGGATTTCCGGCATGCCCTTGAGCGAGGTGACGATCATCACATAGAGCGGCAAGAGGTAGTAGAGCGCTGCCACGATGAGCGTGCCGTAGAGGAAGATGTTGCGGCGCGAGAAGATGTGACGCGGCTTCGGTCCACTCGGCCCCGTGGCATCGGCATGGGCGGCGCCGGACGGTACGGACAGGGAAACGGCTTGGTCAGACACGCTTCCTGCCTCCGAATTCGAGATAGGCCCACGGCACGATGACAATCATCACCGAGAGCAGCATCATGGTCGAGGCCGCGAAACCCTGGCCGAGATTCTGGGCGAAGAACATGTAGTCGTAGACATACTTTGCCGGCACTTCCGAGGCGATGCCCGGCCCGCCGCTGGTCTGGGCGACCACGAGGTCGTAGACCTTGACGATGCCGGACGCGATGATGACGAGCGTGGTGATGAAGACCGGCCGCATCATCGGGATGATGATGAACAGGTAGGTCTTCCACATCGGAATCCCGTCCACCCGCGCGGCCTTCCAGATATCCTCGTCTATGCCGCGCAGGCCGGCCAGCATCAGGCACATGATCAGCCCGGTGCCCTGCCACAGCGCAGCGATCGATATGCCGTAGATGACGATGCTGGAATTGTAGAGCGGATCGAAATCGAAACTCGTCCAGCCAAGGTTTCGTATCACGCCCTGGATGCCGAAGTCCGGATTGAGCAGCCATTGCCAGACAAGGCCGGTGACGATGAAGGAGAGCGCGAAGGGATAGAGAAAGATGGTCCGGAACGTATCTTCGAAACGTATCTTCTGGTCGAGCAGGGCAGCGAGGACGAAACCGATCACCAGCGAGAAGACCAGCGAGATCACGCCGTAGATCAGCAGGTTCTCGATCGAGATCAGCCAGCGCGGGGTCGCCCACAATCTGTAATACTGGTCGAGGCCGACGAAATTCAGCCGTGGCAGCAGCTTCGAATTGGTGAAGGAATAGAGCACCGTCCACGCCGTGCCGCCGACGAAAACCACCAGCGCGGTGAGGATCATGGGGATCGACGCGATCTTCGCATTGAGATTGCGAAACAATCGGCTTGGGCGTTCGCTCTTGCTCATCGGTGCAGCCATGCTGGATCGGGTAAGGGCGCGGCCTCCCGGCCTGGAGTTCACCGGACCGGGAGGAAAGAGACTTTGCCGGCGGTATCAGTCCGCCGTGGCGATGATGTCGGCGAAGCGCTTCTGCGCCTCTTCCACGGTCATCTCGGGCTTGGCGAAGAACTCGGAGAACAAGTCCTCCTTCTGCTTCTGGCTGTCCTGCGAAAGCAGCTGGTCCGTCCATGGGATGACGGCGCCCTTGGCCAGGATGGCGAGACCCTTCTTCATGCAATCATTGGCGGCGTTGAGGTCGACGTCGCCACGCACCGGCAGCGAGCCCTTCTTGAGATTGAAGGCGACCTGGGTCTTGGGATCGAGCAAGGTTTCGGCCAGGACTTCCTGCGCCTTGGACTTGTCGGCGTCCTTGAGCACCGGGAAATAGAAGGCATCGCCACCGGTGGCGATCACCTCGTTCAGACCAAGGCCGGGAAGACAGGTATAGTCCTTGCCGGCGGTCTTGCCGGCAACCTGGAACTCGCCCTGCGCCCAGTCGCCCATGATCTGGCCGCCGGCCTTGCCGGTGATGACCATGTTGGTGGCCTGGTTCCAGTCCTGCACGTTGGTGTTCTTGGCCATCTTGCGCGCATCGTCGGCCGCCTTGAACACCTTGGCGACTTCCGGGCCAGCCGCGAACTTGGCGTCCTTGTCCTTGTAGACCTTGAGGAAGGTGTCGGTGCCGCCGACCGCTGCCAGCAGCACGTCGAAGGCGCCGGACGACTGCCAGGCCTGCCCGCCCACCGCCAGCGGGATGATGCCTGCCTTCTCGAGCGCCGGGGCGGCGGCCACATACTCATTCCAGTCCTTCGGCACCGGCACGCCGGCCTTCTGGAAGGCGTCGTTCGAGAGCCACAGCCACTGCCAGGAGTGGATGTTGACGGGCACGCAGTAGATCTTGCCGCCGATGGTGCAGCTGTCGAGCAGGCTCTTCGGCCGCACGACCTCTGTCCACTTGCCCTTGGTGGCGACATCGGTCAGGTCGCGCATAAGGCCGGCCTGCACCAACTCTTCCGCTTGCCGGCCGTGATTGAACTGGGTGGCGCCCATCGGGTCGCCGCCAGTGATCCGACTGATCATGATCGGCCGTGCCGTGCCACCGGAGCCTGCAATGGCGCCGTCGACCCAGTGGTTGCCGGTGGCGTCGAAAGCCTTGGCGAGTTCCGCGACCGCCGCCGCCTCGCCGCCGGAAGTCCACCAATGAGTGACTTCCAGGTCCGTCGCGGCGGCCGGGCCGGCGAACTGCAGCGCGGCCGTGGCCGCCAGGGCAGCGGTCAAAAGTTTGTATCGCATTTCGGTTCCTCCCAGAATCTGAAACGTTACAGATTTTCGATACGGCAATTGCGCGGATGGCGCAACCCCGGGCGTGGCGACCGTTCGATATTTTTTCGAGCCACGAATAAAATCTGTCGACCGACCGAGTCGTTGTGCGTCGCAATATGAGCAAGTGCAGCGCAAAATAAGAAACGATTGATGAAAGCCGGTAAAGAGCGCCCACGGGACAGCGTTTCGCCTTGGATTCTCAAGGGAATTCATTCGCTCCATCTCGCCCCCCCGAATTCGCCGGCCAGCCAGTGCGATTGGCAATCTGTAACGTTTCAGTATATTGACGGGTTGCCGGGCTCCAAATCATGCCAAGCCGCCAATCACCGCGATTGCCGACCCGGCCTGCGGCTGCTAATGCGCCTGACGGGCGGGACGAATGGACAGACGGCATACGCAAAAGAACGAGGAAGCGTCGGCGCAAGGGCGGCCAACGCTGAAGACGCTTGCCTTCATGACCGGGCTCGGCGTCACCACCGTGTCGCGCGCCTTGAAGGATGCCCCTGAGATCGGCGCCGAAACCAGGCGCCGCGTCCAGCTCGTCGCCAAGCAGATCGGCTACCGCCCGAACCGCGCCGGCGTCAGGCTCAGAACCGGCAAGACCAATGTCATCAGCCTCGTGCTCAACACCGAGCAGGAGATCATGAGTTTCGTCTCCGACATCATCTACGGCGTCTCCGAGGTCATTGCCGACACGCCCTACCATCTGATCGTCACGCCCTATTCGCGCTCGCAGGATCCGCTCGACCCCATACGCTACCTGGTCGAAACCGGCTCGGCCGACGGCGTCATCATTTCACGCACGCAGCCGAACGATCCCCGCGCCCGCTACATGCTGGAGCACGGCATTCCCTTTGCAACGCATGGTCGCACAGAGATGGGGCTGGTCCACCCCTATCATGATTTCGACAATCACGCCTTCGCGGTCGAGGCCGTCCGGCGCCTTGCGGGCTTGGGACGCCGCAAGCTCGCTTTGCTGACGCCACCCGTTGGGCTGACCTATTACAGCCACACGGTCAACGGCTTTGCCGATGCGCTGAGCGAGGTCGGCGCCAGCGAGATCCCGTTCAGCACCGTATCGATCGACCATTCGATCGAACAGATCMGCACGAGGACCGCGCAGCTGATGCGCCGCGACATCAGGCCGGACGGCTTTGTCAGCAGCGCCGCCGCCGCGACGCTTGCGCTCGTCGCCGGCATCGAGGATGCCGGCCTCAAGCTTGGCCGCGACGTCGACATCGTCTCCAAGCAATCATCGGACCTTTTGCATCTGTTCCGGCCCGAGCTGCTGATCGTCAACGAGAACTTCCGGCTGGCGGGCTCGGAGCTCGCCCGCTCGGTACTTGGCTGGATCGGCGGCGCCGCACCCGGCTCGCTGCAAAGTCTCAGCGTGCCAAGCGAGGTCCTGGCCTACAAGCGCGTAGTGTCCTAGCCGGCAGCGCCGCTGCCCCACGGGCCGTGGAAGGCACCTTGCTCGCCGATGCGTTCGAAGCCATGCGCGCCAAAGAAATCCCGCTGCGCCTGGATCAGGTTCGAGGTGCCGCGACCCTGGCGGTAGCTGTCGAAATAGGCCAGCGCCGAAGACAGCGCCGGCACCGGCGCACCGGCTTCGGAAGCCTTTGCCACGATACGCCTGAGCGACGGATGCGCCTCCAGCATCAAGGAGATGAAAGCCGGCGCCATCAAAAGATTGGTCGAAGCGCCGCCGCTGCTGAACGCCTCGGCCATCGTATCCAGCATCTGCGAGCGGATGATGCAGCCGGCGCGCCAGATCCTGGCGATGGTCGGCATCGGCAGGTTCCAGTTGAACTCCTTCGAGGCGCCGCTCATCACCGCGAAGCCCTGTGCGTAAGCCGCGATCTTGCCGGCGAACAGCGCCAGTTCGAGATCGTGCAGCAGCGCATCCTTGTCGCCGGAAATCTTCGTCACGCCGATGTTGCCATAGGCCTTTTCCGCCGCCAGCCGCTCGTCCTTGATTGACGACAGGACGCGCGCCGCCACCGCCGCCTCGATCGCGGTCGCCGGAATGCCGAGCTGCTGCGCCTCGATGACGGACCATTTGCCGGTACCCTTCTGGCCGGCGCGGTCGAGGATGATGTCGACCACCGGCTTGCCGGTCTTGGGATCGTCGGCGGCGAGCACCTTGGCGGTGATCTCGATCAGGTAGGAGTTGAGCCGGCCCTTGTTCCAGTTGGAAAACACCGTGCCGATCTCTTTCGGCCCCATGCCCAGGCCGTCGCGCAGGATGCCGTAGATCTCGGCGATCATCTGCATGTCGGCATATTCGATGCCGTTGTGGATGGTCTTGACGAAATGCCCGGCGCCATCGGTACCGAGCCAGGCGGCACAGGGCTCGTCCTTGAATTTTGCCGAGATGGCGGTCAGCACGTTTTCGACGCGCTTCCATGAATCTTCCGTGCCGCCGACCATGATCGACGGGCCGTGTCGCGCGCCCTCCTCGCCGCCGGAGACGCCCATGCCGATGAAGGTCAGGCCCGAGCCGGATAGTTCGGAGAAGCGCCGCATCGTGTCGCGGAAATTGGCGTTGCCGGCATCGATAACGATGTCGTTGCCGGACAGCACGCCGCGCAAGGCTTCGATCTGTTCGTCGACCGGCTTGCCGGCCAGCACCATGATGATGATCGGGCGCGGCGGCCGGATCGCCGCGGCAAGCTCTTCCAGGCTGTAGCAGGGGACGACCATGTCCTTCAGCGGGCCGGCATTCTCGACGAAAGCGTCGGTGCGTGCCCGGGTGCGGTTGAAGACGGCGATGCGGTGCCCGTGTTCGGCGATGTTGAGCGCCAGGTTGGAGCCCATCGTGCCAAGGCCGATCAGGCCGATTTCGGCTTTTTCCATCGTTTCATCCCTGCTTTCGGATCTTGTTGGTTGGAGCCCGCGATTTGGCGGGATGCCCGTTCTTCCCGAGATGATTGACGGGCCTTTCACGCCGCGTCAACCGCCTCGCCGAATTGTGTTGCAGTTGCACAATACGGACCGTTCGACAACGATCACATCCGGCTGCTACGGCCTGATGTCCACAGGCGCCTCGATCTTCACCATCTTGAAATCCGAGACCAGTATGTCGATGCGCACCGTCCAGCGGCCGGGAACCGGAATGACGAGGTTGTCGACGCGCCAGCTGCCGTCGCCGGGCTTGGTCGCCGCGCGCTTCATGGGCTCGATGCCTGAATCGGGTTTCGACAGCACCAGCGTTACCTCCCTGGCGTCGAGCGGCCCGAAATCACCGGTCATGATGATCATCGAGGCGGCGACAGGCCCGGTATGGCCCGGCGTGATGCTGAGATCGGCCATCGCCTCCAGCGCGTGGATGTGGACCGAGATCGGCTGCGCCGCCGCGATCGCCAGCGCCCGTGGCGGCGGCGTGAAACGCCAGCCCGCGGCAATGCCGAAGATCGCCAGCACGATCAGCATTTCAACGCCGATCGAACGGGTGAGCCTGCGTTGCACTTCCGTCGATCCCGCTTCGGCCGAGGCGGTGAGTTTCCAGCGATTGACGGCGGCGAGCGTGAACAGGAAGACCAGCAACGCCAGCTTGACCAGCAGCAGCCGGCCATAGGCGGTGCCGACCAGCGCCGAGGGCGTCTGCACCTGGATGACCGCGAGCACGATGCCGGCTGCGGCAAGCATCGCCACCACAGGCAGGATCGCGCAGGAGAAGCGGCGCAGGAAAGCGACGGAATCGGCTGTCTGGCGCTTCAACGCGAGACCAAGCGGCACCAATGCGCCGGCCCAGAAGGTGATCCCCATGCCATGCACGAACACCATCGGCCGTGTCAGCCATTGCGGTTCGGCCGCACTGGCGTGGCCGCTGGCGGCAAGCGCGACGCCGACCCCGGCCAGCCCGGCAAGGGCAAACGGCCTGGCGAGCACACGCGGCCCAGCCAGCGACAGCAGGCCCAGCCCGAGAGAAATCAGGGCTACCAGCACTGTCCAGCCGAAGCTGGTGCCGAGCCCGGCCCGCCAGATCACCGGTTGCGCCAGATGGGAGAGCGGCGCTCCAAGCGCATCGAGCCCCAGAAAGCCGAGCGACAAGGGTGCCGCCACCAGGCCGCACAGGATCGTCGCCGCGACAAAACGCTGACCGGCGCGTCCGGCGCCAGCCAGCCAGGCAAGGGCGAAGGCGCCGCCGACGCCGAGGAAAAGACCAATGTAGAGAAAGACCTTGCCGATCCAGATCGCCGACCGCGACGGCCAGTCGACCGCCTCGGACACGGCAGGCGGTTCGCTTGGTGCGCCGACGGAAAACAGCAGCGAGCCGCCAACCGGATGGCCGTCGGCGGAAATCACGCGCCAGCTCAGCACATGCGTGCCGGATTTGAGCGCCTGCGGATTGTCGATCTCGAGCGTCTGGTCGGTGAGGCGGAAGGATGTCAGCGTAACCGGCATGCCGTCGGGCTTCACCAGCGTCAGCACCAAAGGCGAAACCGGCTCGCTGAAGGTCAGCGAAAACTGCGTCGGCGCTTGATCGAGAACCGCACCGTCGGCCGGGTCGGTCTTGATCAGCGCGGCATGGGCAAAGGCCTGGCTGGTCGATGCCATGACGACAAACGCCATGAGCAGGGCCAGCAGCCCGCCGGCAATCCGGCCGACGCGCTTGCTGGTGGTATCGACCATCCGGGAAGATATTGCGGTCATGCCAAGCCACGAGGATGCGGGGCGCTCCGGCCAGCAGAGCGCGCCAGGGGACAAACTATCTCTTCGGCGTGAGCTTGATGCCGGGCGCCGGGGTCTCCAGCGCGTCTTCATCCTGCCCCGCCGCCGGAATCTCGATCCAGCGATCGGCGGCATCGCCGCATTCCTGTACCACCGGGAAATAGAGTTTTTGGCCGACGGGCAGATCCGCGGTCAGCGTCGCTCGGAAGACGAACTCGTCGTAGAACTCATCCGGCAGATTGCCGCCGCTCCAGTCGACTTCCTTGACGCCATCGGTCACCGCCTGGCCATAGAGTTGATAGGATTTTTCATATTTGCCCTTCTTGGTCTGCAACGTCCAGCCGGGTTTCGGCATCGGCTTCACGGCGATCACCCCTTCGGGAATCTGCACGCGCACGGCGGTCGTCGCCTTGCCGTCGCAGCCATGCGGCACCCGCAGCACTGCCTTGTAGGTCGAACCGACCGCCGCCTCCTGGGTTTCGAGCGTGATGTGCGCGAAGGCGGCATTTGTCCCCAGCACCAGAAGTGCTGCCGCCGACAAAAGATACTTGTTCATGATGGTCCCTCTAGAATCTTGATCGGTACGATGGCCGGTTCAGTCGTTGTCCTCTTGAGGCGCCGCGCTGCCCATGGCCTGCACGGCGAACTTGATCGTCACCGTCCCGGCCTTTTCGAAGGTCAGCGTGGCGGCGAACATCTCGCCTTGCTTGGGTGGCTGCTTCAAATCCATGAACATCACGTGATAGCTGCCGGGACCCAGAACGACCTTGCCGCCGGCCGGAATTTCCAGGCCGCCGACAACGGGCCGCATGGTCATGACGCCGTCCTTGACACCCATCTCATGCAGTTCGGCCTTGTCCGAGATATCGGAGGAAATCGACAACAGCCGATCCGGTGCGCTGCCATCGTTGGCAATGGTAAAATAGCCGCCGGCCACCTTGGCCCCGGCCGGCGTGGCGCGTGACCAGGGATGGCCGATCTCGATATCGCCGACCTTGAACTCATGCGCCAGGACGGACTGGGCGCCGGCGAGCATGATCGCCAAGGCCAGCGCGGCGGTGCCGAGACGCTCCCGGACGTGGGGCAGGATGCGGCTGAGCAGAGTGCCCGCCGCTACATCGGAAAAATGGTACATGGTTGCTCCATGAAGTGATGATCGCGCCGTCGCCGGTCGCTAGCCGTTTGGTCGTTGGATGGGTGCGCCCGCGAAAGGTTCCGCCGGGCAAAAAGGCTCAGGCCGCCGGCGGCGGCGCGCGCGGATTCGACGGCGAGCGTTCTCGCACCAAGTCGAGATGAATGCTCGCCGGAAAGACGAAGGCGACCGCTTCGAAGGAAAGGTTGGCCAAGGCCGGCCCGGCATCGGGCGGCGGCGCGAAGGCGGATGAAAACATGCTGCAGCCAAGCGTGCAGCAGGCCGGCAGATGGGACGGATGCTTGTCGCTGCCGGGAAGCTGGGTGGCGCCGTCGCGGGTACAGATGACGTTGCCGAAAGCGTCGAGCTGCGCGGCATTCGGCCCGGTAGCGAAGGCGAAGGCGAAGGCGCCGAGCGTCGACTGGAGCAACAGCAGGCAGGCCGCGACAAGCACGGTCGGCATGCTCCAGCGTCTCCCCCGGCGGTTCAAGCCATCTGCCTCTTCAAGCAATTCCTGGAAGGATACCTATCATGGCAGCGGCAGGTCGAAAATCGCCAATTCGATGCTGCGGCAACGCGGCGCGATCAGGACTTCTGCAAGGACCGGCTTTCAGGGATGGAGGTCAAAAGCGTCTGGCGCGCCGATTTCAGGTGCTTGCGGCAGGCGGCGTCGACCTTGCCGAGGTCGCGCGATTTGAGCGCCTCGATATAGGCAAGGTGCTCGCCGACCGCGACTTCGTTGCGCTCGCGCTCCTGCGCCTTGTTCCACTGGTAATGGTAATGGAAGATCATGGCGATGACGTCGTAGAAATCGACGATGAAACGGTTGTGCGAGGCCCTGTGGATGAGCCGATGGAAGCGCTCGTCCAGTTCGGAAAACGCATTGAAGCGCGTGGCGATCTCTCGTGCCAGCAGGCGATGTTCGTCCTCCAGGCGATCGAGATCGGCCCAGACCGGGCTGTCTTGCGGCAGAGCGGCGAAGGCGGCCGCCGAGCGCAGTTCGAACATCTCGCGGATCTCGGTCAATTCGAGCGCGAAAGCCCGCGTAAAACCCTTCAGCACCCAATGGCTGTTGCGGCGTTTCTCGATCAGGCCGAAGCGCGAGAAGCGGATCAGGAACTCGCGCACGCTGGTGGTGCCGACGCCGATCTCGCGCGCCAGTTCGAGCTCGTTGATCTGCATGCCGGCCTCGGCGCCGCCGGCGAGCAGCCTGCGCATGAATGAACGCTCGATGATCTCGGCCAGCGTGTCGGTCTCTTCCTCGGGGAAGAAGTCATCGGGACGCGGGTCGCGAAGCACCGTCTTGGCGCGCTTGTTCCAGGCGATCAGCCCGGTTTCCTCCATCCGCGCCAGGATGCTTCGCACGGTGGTGCGGCTGACGCCGAGCAGCGTGCCCAGCTCCGGTTCCGACGGCAGGCTGCGCGTTTCGTCGAGCAGCCTGAGGCACCTGTTATAGGCGTCCTTGTAGACGTTGTTGCTCTTGGACATCCCCTGACCCATTCATGCCGGCGCTTGCGGCGGCCGGCTTGAAGCGCAATATGACGTTCCCATGACCCTGAAAAGCAGGAATCGCTTTCGCTCGGGGCACGGTCCATTGTTTGCAGCGCCACCGCTAGCCAGAGGCATGCGAAACGCCTGCGAAAAAACAATTGACGCAAAACTGTTTTTTCACGATAAAAGACATTAACTCTTAACGAGCGCGTGTCAATCCGCGCATCCCAGGATCACCCAGGAAACCGCCCGTGAACGTCTCCAACACCATTCTTCTGTCTCCCGCCGACAATGTCGCCGTTGCCAATGGCCGCATCGAGATCGGCACGGCCCTGCCGGGCGGCGCGCTTGCCACCGCCATCATCGAGCCCGGCCACAAGGTGGCGATCAAGCCGATTGCCGCCGGTGAAGCGGTGGTCAAGTACGCCCAGGCGATCGGCCGCGCCACGCAGGACATCGCACCCGGCGAGCATGTCCACTCGCACAATCTGGTGTTCGAGGCCGGCCGCCTGCCGGTGGTGCCGCCGAGCGAGGCCGAGCATGCGACGGCGGCCGACCGCGCCCGCACCTTCATGGGCTATCGCCGGGCCGATGGCCGCGCCGGCACGCGCAACTTCATCGGCATCATCGCCAGCGTCAATTGCTCGGCCACGGTTTGCCATTCCATCGCCGACACCGCCAACCGGACCTTGCTGCCGAAATATCCCGGCATCGACGGTTTCGTGCCGATCGTCCACGGTCAGGGCTGCGGCATGAGCGGCACTGGCGACGGTATGATGGTGCTGCACCGCACGCTTGCCGGCTATGCCCGCCACCCGAATTTCGGCGGCGTGCTGATGGTCGGCCTGGGATGCGAAGTCAACCAGCTCACCCTCTACGGCCAGAAGGGCGCCGCCGCTGGAAAACGCCATTTCAACATCCAGGACGCCGGCGGATCGCGCAAATCGGTGGAAAAGGCGATGGGCGTGCTGGCGGAAATCGCCGAGGAAGTCGGCCAGCTGAAGCGCGAGCCTATCCCGGTCTCGGAGATTGTCGTCGGCTTGCAATGCGGCGGCTCCGACGGCATGTCGGGCATCACCGCCAATCCGGCGCTGGGGGCCGCCGTTGACATATTGGCCGGCGTCGGCGGCATCGGCATCCTCTCCGAGACCACGGAAATCTACGGCGCCGAGCATCTGCTCGCCTACCGCGCGGCGACGCCCGAGATCGCCAAGAAGCTCGATGGCTATGTGAAGTGGTGGGAAGATCACGTCGCCAAGCATGGCGCCTCGATCGACAACAACCCCTCGCCGGGCAACAAGCGCGGCGGCCTCACCACCATCCTGGAAAAGTCGCTGGGCGCGGTCGCCAAGGGTGGCCAGACGCCGCTCAATGGCGTGTTCGGCTATGCCGAGAAGGTCACCGGCAACGGGCTGGTGTTCATGGACACGCCAGGCTACGACCCGGTCTCGGCCACCGGCCAGGTCGCGGGCGGCGCCAATGTCATCGTCTTCACCACCGGGCGCGGTTCCTGCTTCGGCTGCCGGCCGACGCCGTCGATCAAGGTCGCCACCAACTCGACCATGTATCACCAGATGGAAGAGGACATGGACGTCAATTGCGGCGTCATCGCTTCGGGCGAAAAGACCATCGCCGGCATGGGCCGCGAGATCTTCGAACTGATCGTCGAGACGGCTTCTGGCCGCAAGACCAAGAGCGAGGATTTCGGCTACGGCGACAACGAGTTCGTGCCCTGGCATCTCGGCGCGACACTCTGAATTCAACGCATATGTGGTAGAATTGCCGGGCTGGACAACGCCCGGCAACGGGGAGGGTTTGCATGGAAAAACGCCGCATCGGCAAGACGGCGCTCGAGGTCACTGAGGTCAGCTTTGGCGGCGCCGCGATCGGCGGCCTTTATCGCGCCTGTTCGCGAGAGGCGGCGATGGAAACGCTGCAAGGCGCCTGGGAGGCGGGCTTGCGCTATTTCGACACCGCGCCCTTCTACGGCTTCGGCCTGTCGGAACGACGCTTCGGCGATTTCCTGCGCTACAAGCCGCGCGATTCCTACGTGCTGTCCACCAAGGTCGGCCGCCTGTTCCGTCCGGTGCCGGAAGACCAGGTGCCCGACCACTCCTATGTCGATCCGCTGCCCTTCGCGCTCGACTACGATTATTCCTATGACGGCATCATGCGCTCGGTCGATTTCAGCTATGCGCGGCTTGGGCTGAACAAGATCGATATCCTGTATGTCCATGACATCGGCGCCTACACGCATGGCGTCGAGAAGACCAAACTGCACCTTCGCCAGTTCATGGACGGCGGGCTCAAGGCGCTCGAGGAGCTGAAGCGGGCCGGCACGATTTCCGCCTATGGCCTCGGCGTCAACGAAGTCCAGATCTGCCTCGACGTCATGCGCCGGGCGCCGCTCGACTGCATCCTGCTTGCCAGCCGCTATTCGTTGCTCGACCGCAGCGCCGAGGCCGAACTGCTGCCGCTGTGCCGGGCGCAGCAGACGTCGCTGGTCATCGGCGGCGTCTTCAACTCCGGCATATTGGCGACGGGGCCGGTGCAAGGCGCGCATTTCGATTACCAGCCCGCCAGCCGCGATATTCTCGATCGCGTCGACGCCATGGAGAAGATCGCCGGCGAAGGCGGTTACCCGCTGGCTGCCGCCGCCTTTCAGTTTCCCCTGCATGAGCCGACGGTTGCCACTGTGCTGACCGGCACCGCCAAGCTGGCAAACCTGACACGCAACCTCGAACTGCTCGACGCCAGCGTGCCGGCGATGGAATACGCCAAATATCGCCCCTACACGGTGGTGCAAAGCCTGGCGTGAAGCCGGCGTTCACCGGTCTTGACAGGAGGGCTCGACTTCACAAATGCGCGACTCCGCAGAAAGAATGAATGTTCCATATTGACTAACACATGGAATTAATATTCCATGTGTTGACGAAACGGGAGCGTTCGGCTGCATCCAGGGAGGAGCGGTGCGTGAATGTGTCTGTGCCTGACATGGGATCAGGTGCGAAACACCGCTTGCATCGTCCAGGTCGATGCACTATCAAAACAGCGTAAATGTTTTTTATTGATAAAGTTCTGTTTGGGCCACGCCTATCCGAACGGAACTTCCGTAACGTTCACCGGGCGACTTAGGGAGGAATCCTATGAAATTCGTAACCAGCATTCTCAACCGCCGCGCCGTCATGGCCCTGGCAGCAGCATCGATGCTTGCCGGCGTCATGCATTCGGCGCCGGTTTCGGCGGCCGACGTGACCATTCCGATCATCGTCAAGGACACCACGTCCTTCTACTGGCAGATCGTGCTCGCCGGCGCCCGCAAGGCCGGCAAGGATCTCGGCGTCAACGTGCCGGAACTCGGCGCCCAGGCTGAAACCGACGTCAACGGCCAGATCTCCATCCTCGAGAATGCCGTCGCCGGCAATCCGGCCGCCGTCGTCATCGCGCCGACCGAAGCCAAGGCGCTCGGCAAGCCGATCGACGAGGCAGCGGCCAAGGTCAAGGTTATCGGCATCGACTCCGGCGCCGACTCCAAGGCTTTCACCTCGTTCCTGACTACCGACAACGTCCAGGGCGGACGCGTCGCCGCGGACGGTCTTGCAGCAGCCATCGGCGCGGCCAATGGCGGCAAGGTCGAAGGCAAGGTTGCCCTGATCACTGCGCTGCCCGGCGCCGGCTCGCTCGAGCAGCGCGCCCAGGGCTTCAAGGAACAGCTCAAGGCCAAGTATCCCGGCCTCGAACTGGTCGCTGACAAATATGCCGACGGCCAGGCCACCACCGGCCTCAACATCGCCACCGACCTGATCACCGCCAATCCGGACCTGAAGGGCATCTTCGCCTCCAACCTGATCATGGCGCAGGGCGTCGGCCAGGCAATCGCCGAGAACAAGCTTGCCGGCAAGGTCGGCCTGATCGGCTTCGACAGCGACGAGAAGCTGATCAAGTTCCTGAATGACGGCGTCATTTCCGGCCTGGTCGTCCAGGATCCCTATCGGATGGGCTATGACGGCATCAAGACCGCGCTCGCCGCCTCCAAGGGCGAGAAGGTCGAGGCCAATGTCGACACCGGCGCCAACCTCGTCACCAAGGCCAATATGAAGGATCCCAAGATCGACGCACTGCTCAATCCGAAGCTCAACTAAGCAACGGTAGAGAGGCACAGTTTCCGGGGCCTCGTGCCCCGGAAACGACAGCGATATCGCTTGGAAATCCGCCAGCCTGGGCTAGGTTGCTCCGGCAGGCACTTAAAAGCCTGCCGCGTGCCAGATCGTAAGGCCAATCAGGGAGGATTGTCATGACATCTACGGCGCAAGACCTGCACCCCGCCCCCGTGCTGGAGCCCGGCAGAACGATCCTCGAACTGCGCGGCCTCGAGAAGAAATATCCCGGCACCCATGCACTGAAGCCGGTGACGCTGGCCTTCAAGTCGGGCGAAATCCATGCCATTGTCGGCGAGAACGGTGCCGGCAAATCCACCCTGATCAAGCTTCTGACCGGCGTCATGCCGCGCACATCAGGCGATGTCATCTGGGAAGGCAAGCCCGCGCCGCTGGCGACCCCGCATGAAGCGATGGCGCTCGGCATCAACGCAGTGCACCAGGAAGTCGTGCTCTGCCGTCATTTGACGGTTGCCGCCAACATGTTCCTTGGCGAGGAGAATTCGCGCTTCGGCATCCTGCAGCAGCGCGCCATGGTCAAGGAAGCGCAGAAGATCATCGACGATCTCGGCTTCGACCTGCCGGCGCATGTCGTGCTTGGCGACCTCACCATCGGCCAGCAGCAGCTGATCGCCGCCGCCCGCGCCACCGTGCGCGGCACCAAATTCCTGATCTTCGATGAGCCGACCGCCTACCTGACCCGCAAGGAGGCCGACCAGCTCTTCACTCTGATCCGCCGGCTGAAGGCGGAGGGCGTGACGATCATCTACATCAGCCACCGCATGGAAGAAGTCTTCGAGCTGGCCGATCGCGTCTCCGTGCTGCGCGACGGCACGCTGGTCGGCACCAGAAACATCGCCGAGACCAACGATGCCGAACTGGTCAAGCTGATGATCAACCGCTCGATCGAGCAGGTCTATCACAAGGAGCATTTCACCCCGGGCGCTACAATCGTCGAGGCCAGGAACCTGTCGGGCAAGGGCTTCGAAAATGTCTCGATGACAGTCCGCGCCGGCGAGATTGTCGGGCTCTACGGGCTGATCGGCGCCGGGCGCAGCGAATTCGTCACCACGCTCTACGGGCGCCACCGCAAGTCGGCCGGCCAGATCCTGTGGGAAGGCAAGCCGGTTCAGGTCAATTCGGAGCATGACGCGATCAAGCTCGGCATGGCGCTGGCGCCGGAAAGCCGCCGCGACCAGGGTCTCTGCCTCAACCTGCCGGTCGGCCTCAATCTCAACCTGCCGATCTACAAGCGCATCTCCAAGAACATGTTGATCTCCGGCGCGCAGGAGAAGACCCAGGCCGACCGCCAGATTGCCGATCTGCGCATCAAGACGCCGACACGCCATGCGCTGGCCTCCAGCCTGTCGGGCGGCAACCAGCAGAAGATCGTCATCGGCAAATGGCTGGCGCATGGCGCCAAGCTGTTCATCTTCGACGAGCCGACCGTCGGCGTCGATGTCGGCACCAAGGCCGAGATCTACCGCCTGTTCGGCGCGCTCCTGTCGAAGGGCGCCGGCATCATCCTGATCTCGTCCTACCTGCCGGAAGTCTATGAGCTGGCCGATACGCTGCACGTGTTCCGCCGCGGCAAGCTGGTGGCGACACACGGATTCCGCACCGCCGATCACGAGGAAATTCTCACACAGGCGCTCGCCGAGAAACAAGAAAAGCTGGGAGGAAAGATATGAGCACCGAGGCGATTCCTGCCGAAAAACCCAAGCGCAATTACAACGCCCTGTTCGGGCTGACACTGCTGGCGCTGCTGGTGCTGCTCTGGGTGATCTTGTCGCTGTCGACATCGAGCTTCGCCTCGGCCAACAACATCTCGAACCTTCTGCGTCAGGGTTCGATGATCGCCATCCTGGCGGTCGGCCAGACCTTCGTCATCATCACCGGCGGCATCGATCTGTCCGTCGGTGCGGTGGTCGGCTTCGCCACCGTCATTGCCGCGATGCTGATCAATGCCGGCATACCCGTCTTCCTCGCCATCCTGATCACGCTTCTGGTCGGCGTTGCGATCGGCCTGTTCCACGGCTTCGGCATCGTCAAGATGGGCCTGCCGCCCTTCATCATCACTCTGGCGACACTGACGTCCTTGCGCGGCATCGGCCTTCTGATGACCAACGGCAACTCGATCTCCATCAACAATGATGCCTTCCAGGAGTTCTCCCGCAACTCCTTCCTCGGCGTGCCCAATCTGTTCTGGATGGTGATCCTGGTCGGCATTCCGGCTTATATTTTCCTGCATCACAGCCGCTGGGGCCGCTACCTCTTCTCGGTCGGCTCAAATGCCGAGGCCTCGCGCCTGTCCGGCGTCAATGTCCAGCGCACTATCTATATGGCCTACACGCTGTCTGGCCTGTGCGCGGCTTTTGTCGGCGTATTGCTCGCCTCGCGCATCGGCATCGGCAACCCGACACAGGCCGAGGGCTGGGAACTGCAGGCGATCGCGTCCTCGGTCATCGGCGGTACTTCGCTGTTCGGCGCGGTCGGCTCGGTGCATGGCCCGCTGCTCGGCGCCTTCATTCTCGCCACCATCAACAACGGCGCCAACCTGCTCAACGTCAACGCCTTCTGGCAGCGCATCATCACCGGCGTGTTGATCATCGTCATCGTCTATTTCGACGGTCTGCGCCGCCGCGGCGGCAAGTGACCACTGCTGAAATCGATCTCCGGCCCGGCGTGAAGACGGGTCGGAAACCCAACTGGACTGAAACATGAAAGCCGTTGTCTGCCGCTCGCCCGGGGAACTCGTCCTGGAAGACCGCCCCGCGCCCGGCGCACCCGCTGCCGGCTGGGCGCTGGTCGCGGTCAGCCATGTCGGCATCTGCGGCACCGACTACCACATTTTCGAAGGCAAGCACCCGTTCCTCGCCTACCCCCGCATCATGGGCCATGAAGTCTCCGGCACCGTCGTCGAGACGGGCGAGGGCGTCGACCTTGCCATTGGCGAACCGGTCGTCATCAACCCCTATCTCTCCTGCGGCAAGTGCATCGCCTGCCGGCACGGCAAACCGAATTGCTGCGTCAGGATCGAGGTGCTGGGCGTCCATCGCGACGGCGCCATGTGCGAACGCATTCTTGTCCCGGCGCAGAATCTCTATCCGGCCAATGGCCTGTCGCTGGCCGACGCCGCCGCCGTCGAATTCCTGGCCATCGGCGCGCACGCTGTGCGTCGCGCTCGCGCCGATCCCGGCGCCCGCGCGCTGGTCATCGGCGCCGGCCCGATCGGTCTCGGCACCGCCATCTTCGCCCGCATCGCCGGGCTCGACGTAACGCTGCTCGACATGAGCAGTGAAAGGCTCGCCTTCGCCGAAACCGAACTCGGCTTCCAGACACTCGACGGGTCACGTGGCGCGGTGCCCGACCTGGTCAGGGAAGCGACATCAGGCGAAGGCTTCGACGTGGTCTTCGATGCCACCGGCAACACCCGGTCGGTGCAGTCGGCCTTCGCCCATGTCGCGCATGGCGGCACACTGGTGCTGGTCAGCGTCGTCAAGGACGACATCGTCTTCTCCGACCCTGAATTCCACAAGCGCGAAATGACGCTGGTCGGCAGCCGCAATGCACTGCGTGCCGATTTCGACCATGTCGCAACCTCGATCCGCAACGGCGCCGTGCCCTTGGCCAAGCTCGTCACCCACCGCACGACGCTGGCCGATACGCCCAGCGATCTCGCCCGCTGGGCGCACGAAAAGTCCGGCCTGATCAAGGCCGTGATCGAGATCGGATAGTCGGCAGAAGCAGGCTCACAGCGCCGACAGTCTCAACTCCACTCGTTCCGCCGGAAAGCGCGACTCCGAAAACTGGATCGGTTGGCCGTCCGGCGTGATGTTGACGGCCACCGTGACCAGCACAATGGCGCCCGGCTGCAGGTCGAGGTCGACGAGATCGGCCGCATCGGCATGGCGCGCCGACAGCACGGTCGATTGCCTGAGATAGTCGTCTATGCCGAAGCGGGCCAGCGACGCAGTGATCGAGCCGGTCTCCGCCATCGCCTTGTCGATGCCGGAAAAGCGCCTGGCATCGAACCAGCCGGCAGCGCGTGACACAGGCCGTCCATCGGCCTCACCGCGTGTCTCCAGCCGGATCACCTCGGCGCCCCTGGCCAGCCCAAGTCCCTCGGCGACGCGCTGGCTGGCCGGCTCGACCGATGAGGCGAGCAGCACGATGTGGCGTTCCGAGGTCTGTCCCTGTAGGCCCGTTGAAAAGCGCGTGCGCGCGCCGATCGGATAGGACAGCCGCTTGCGCGACAGGACGAAGGTGCCGCGTCCCTGCTCGGCCCGCAGCACCCCTTCCTGCACAAGCGCCGATATGGCGCTGCGGACCGTGTGACGGTTGACGCCATAGCGTTCGGCGAGTGCCACCTCCGGCGGCAGCGCGGCATTCTCGGCGAAATCCCCGATGGCGATTGCCTGCAGGATCCTGTCGGCAATCTGCCGCCACAGCGAAACGCCGCTGCGCCGCTCGATGCTGTCGGCTTCCTGTCGCCCGATCATGAATTGCCCCCGTCCATCTGGCCCCTGTCATCCACCCGTCATGGACTCGCGCTACGTAGTATGTATAATTTGTATAGTTGTCTATATCAATAGACAAATTTAGCAAAGAGGAATGCTGCCGATGCGAGGACAGGAAGCCCGCGACCAGGCCGAACGCAAGGCCGCCATGGCGACGCTGGCGCAAGCGAGCGGCGACGACATCGTCCGGCTCTGGAACGAGGCCGGCCTGCCCTCGCAGGCCGAGCTGCTGCGCGGTCCCGAGACCGGGCTGGTGACGCTGCGTGGCCGCATCGGCGGCGGCGGCGCGCCGTTCAATGTCGGCGAGGCGACCGTCACCCGCGCCACCGTCCGGCTGCCGTCGGGCCAGGTCGGCCATTGCTACGCGCTTGGCCGCGACAAGCAGAAGGCGAAGCTGGCGGCGATAGCCGACGCGCTGTGGCAGGACCCTGCCCGACGCGCCGAGGTCGAGACCAGGCTGATCGCGCCTTTGAGGTCGGCGCTCGCCACTGCCCAGGAAAAACGTCGCGCCGAGACGGCGGCAACGAAGGTGGATTTCTTCACCATGGTTCGCGGAGAAGACTGATGGATATCGCAGCGCAATCGATCGAGGGCGGCTTCGCCGACCCGATGTTCAACGCCCAGACAGTCTTCCGCGCGGTCATGGATGCGATGGCAAGGCCGGGCAGCGTGCAGCCTTTGCCGGCCTTGGCCCGCCCACCCGCGCCGCTCTCGGGAACTGCTGGCGCCGTGGCATTGGCGCTGTGCGACAACGACACGCCGCTCTGGCTCGACCCCGCCTTGCACACCTCCGCCGCGATCGGCTCCTGGCTTGGCTTCCACACCGGCGCGCCGCTCGCCAACACGCCGGCCGACGCACATTTCGCCTTTGTCGCCACGCCTGCCGAGATGATGGCGCTCGACGGCTTTTCTCAAGGGACGCAGGATTATCCCGACCGCTCGACCACCCTGATCCTGCAGGTCAGCGATTTCACCTCGGGCGTTCCCCTGCTGCTCGAAGGCCCCGGCATCGAAACCAGCGCCACCGTCGCGCCGGCGCAGATGCCGCGTCACTTCATCGAGCAGTGGAAGCAGAACATCCAGCGCTTTCCACGCGGCGTCGACATCATCCTCGCTACGCCGGAAGGCATAGCCTGCCTGCCGCGCACCACGCGCATCAAGACGATGGGGGCGTAAGATGTATGTCGCGGTAAAAGGCGGCGAAGCCGCAATCGCCAACGCCCACAGCCTGCTTGCCGACCGCCGGCGCGGCGACCGTTCGGTGCCGGCACTGCGCCTCGACCAGATCGTCGAGCAGTTGGCGCTCGGCGTCGACCGGGTGATGAGCGAAGGCTCGCTCTACGACCGTGAACTCGCGGCACTCGCCATCGTCCAGGCGCGCGGCGACATGATCGAGGCGATCTTCCTGGTGCGCGCCTATCGCACCACGCTGCCGCGCTTCGGCTACACCAGGCCGACCGACACCGGCGCCATGCTGGTCGAGCGGCGTGTCTCGGCAACCTACAAGGATCTGCCCGGCGGCCAGTTGCTTGGGCCGACCTTCGACTACACGCACCGGCTTCTCGACCCCGAGCTTGCCGCCGGCGCCGATGTCGCCGAGCCCTTGCGGCGCGAGACGGAAGCGCAGGCCATGCCACGCGTTTCGGCGATCCTCGCTCGCGAAGGGCTGATCGAACCGGACGGCGAGATGCCGGGGGATCATGTTCCCGGCGACATCACCCGCGAGCCGCTGGAGTTCCCGATGGCGCGCGACATCCGCCTGCAGGCGCTATCGCGCGGCGATGAGGGTTTCCTGCTGGCGCTCGGCTATTCCACCCAGCGCGGCTATGCCCGCAACCATCCCTTTGTCGGCGAGATCCGCATCGGCGAGGTCGAGCTGGAACTCGACGTCCCCGAACTGCCCTTTGCAGCCCCCCTCGGCACGGTGCGGGTCACCGAATGCCAGATGGTCAACCAGTTCAAGGGCTCGGCCAAGGCGCCGCCGCAATTCACCCGCGGCTACGGCCTCGTCTTCGGCCAGAGCGAGCGCAAGGCGATGGCCATGGCGCTTTGCGACCGCGCCCTGCGCGCCTCCGAGCTCGGCGAGGACATTGTCGCCGCCGCCCAGGACGAGGAATTCGTCATCTCGCATTCCGACAACGTCCAGGCGACCGGCTTCGTCGAGCATCTGAAACTGCCGCACTATGTCGACTTCCAGGCCGAGCTCGACCTCGTGCGCCGCATGCGCGCCGAATACGAGGCACGCGAAAACCCCGCCAAGATCGACGAGAAGCGGGAGGCAGCGGAATGATCGAAGGCCTGTCCCATATGACCTTCATCGTCAGGGATCTCGAGCGGATGAGAGAAATCCTCGAGGGCGTTTTCGACGCGCGCGAAGTCTATGCCAGCGACGCCGAGCAATTCTCGCTGTCACGCGAAAAATTCTTCCTGATCGGCGACATATGGATCGCCATCATGCAAGGCGAGGCGCTGCCGGAGCGCAGCTACAACCACATTGCCTTCAAGATCGACGACGCCGATTTCGACCACTACGCCGAACGCGTCTGCAGGCTAGGCCTCGACATGCGCCCGCCACGCCCACGTGTCGAGGGTGAAGGTCGCTCGATCTATTTCTACGATGACGACAACCACATGTTCGAACTGCACACCGGCACGCTCAATGAGCGGCTGGCGCGCTACGCCAGGGGATTGGAGGCCGCGGAATGACCCTAGTTGCCTACGCCGCCATGCCCACCGTCGGGGAAATGGCCGCCGCCATACCCTCCATTGTAGCCACGGCTGCCGGAAACGGTCTCGCCTGTAGCGCCTTCCTTCGGTGCTGGCAGAACCATCCGTCGAAGGAAAAACAGCACCGCGCCAGCGAACACCACCAGCAGAATTCCGAGATGTATCCAACCGTCTTGGGTCATCGGAATTCGCCCCTAGTTCCGCGTCCTGGACGTCAATTCAATAGCACAATGTGGATGTGATCGCCATGACCGACATCGCCACCTACAACTTTGCTTATCTCGACGAACAGACCAAGCGGATGATCCGCCGGGCGATCCTCAAGGGCATCGCCATCCCCGGCTATCAGGTGCCGTTCGCCTCGCGCGAAATGCCGATGCCTTATGGCTGGGGCACTGGCGGCGTCCAGGTCACCGCCTCGATCATCGGCCCCGACGATGTGCTGAAGGTCATCGACCAGGGCGCCGACGACACCACCAACGCGGTCTCCATCCGCGCCTTCTTCAAGAAGGTCGCCAACGTCGCTGTCACCACCGACACCGCCAGCGCCACCATCATCCAAACCCGCCACCGCATCCCCGAACATCCGCTGACCGCGGGCCAGGTGCTGGTCTACCAGGTGCCGATCCCCGAGCCGCTGCGCTTCCTCGAACCGCGCGAGACCGAGACGCGCAAGATGCATGCGCTGGAAGAGTACGGTCTCATGCATGTCAAGCTCTACGAGGACATCGCCAAGCACGGCCGCATCGCCACCACCTATGCCTATCCGGTCAAGGTCGAGGGCCGCTATGTGATGGACCCCTCGCCGACGCCGAAATTCGACAATCCCAAGATGCACCGCTCGCCCGCGCTGCAGCTGTTCGGCGCCGGTCGCGAAAAGCGCATCTACGCGGTGCCGCCCTTCACCGATGTCGTCAGCCTCGACTTCGAAGACCATCCGTTCGAGGTCCAGACCTTCGACCAGCCCTGCGCGCTGTGCGCGGCCGAGAATGTCTATCTCGACGAGGTCATCCTCGACGATCATGGCGGCCACATGTTCGTCTGCTCCGACACCGACCATTGCGAGAAGCGGCGGGCAGATGGCCATCGCGGCCACCTTGCCCCCGAAAATCATCCTGCCCCAGAAAACATGGAGCCGGCACAATGACCGACGAACCGTTGCTGCGCGTCTCGGCGCTCTCCAAATTCTACGGCTCGCGCGTCGGCTGCGACAACGTTTCCTTCGACCTGTGGCCGGGCGAAGTCCTGGCAGTGGTTGGCGAATCCGGTTCCGGCAAGACGACGCTGCTCAACTGCCTGTCGACGCGGCTCCTGCCGTCTTCCGGCACCGCCAGCTACCGCATGCGCGACGGCCAGTTCCGCGAGCTCTACCGCATGAGCGAGGCCGAGCGCCGCTTCCTGATGCGCACCGACTGGGGCTTTGTCCACCAGAACCCGGCCGACGGCCTGCGCATGACGGTGTCGGCCGGGGCCAATGTCGGCGAGCGGCTGATGGCGGTCGGCGACCGCAACTATGGCAAGATCCGCGCCACGGCCGTCGACTGGCTGTCGCGCGTCGAGATCGAGCAGGACCGCATCGACGACGAGCCGCGCGCCTTCTCCGGTGGCATGCGCCAGCGCCTGCAGATCGCCCGCAACCTCGTCACCGGTCCACGGCTGGTGTTCATGGATGAGCCGACCGGCGGCCTCGACGTCTCGGTGCAGGCGCGCCTGCTCGATCTCTTGCGTGGACTGGTCACCGATCTTGGTCTGGCGGCGATCGTCGTCACGCACGATCTCGCCGTGGCACGGCTTTTGTCGCAGCGCATGATGGTGATGAAGGACGGCCGCGTCGTCGAAAGCGGCCTCACCGACCGCGTGCTCGACGATCCGCGCGCGCCCTATACGCAGCTTCTCGTTTCCTCGATTCTTCAGGTGTAACCATGCCGACGCCACTCGTTGTTTCCGACGTCGCAAAAAGCTTCACCATGCATCTGCGCGACGGCATCAAGCTGCCGGTCGTCGCCGGTGTCTCCTTCTCGATCAAGGCGGGCGAATGCACCGTGCTCGGCGGCCCGTCAGGGGCCGGCAAGAGCTCGATCCTGAAAATGCTCTACGGCAACTATGCCGTCGACGAAGGCCAGATCATCGTCAGGCACGAGGAGGGGCTGATCGACCTCGCCCACGCCAGCCCGCGCACCGTGCTCGCCGTTCGCCGGCAAACGATCGGCTATGTCAGCCAGTTCCTGCGCACCGTGCCGCGCGTTTCGGCGCTCGACGTCGTCGCCGAACCGCTAGTCGAACGCGGCGAGGAGCGCGAGGTTGCACGCGGCAAGGCACGCGCCCTGCTGGCACAGTTGAACCTGCCGGAGAAACTCTGGGCGCTGCCGCCGGCGACTTTCTCCGGCGGCGAACAGCAGCGCGTCAACATCGCGCGCGGCTTCATCACCGAGCACCCCATCCTGCTGCTCGACGAACCGACCGCCTCGCTCGACGCCACCAACCGCGACGTGGTGATCGCACTCATCGCCGCCAAGAAGGCGGCAGGCGTTGCCCTGCTCGGCATCTTCCACGACCACGACGTGCGCGAGGCGGTGGCCGACCGCATCATCGACGTCACCGCTTTTGCTCCGGGAAAGCTCGCTGCATGACCAGGAAATTGTCGGAGACGCCGCTGATCCACCCGACGGCGGAGGTGCACAATTCGACGCTCGGCCGCTGGACCGAGATCGCCGACCGCAGCCGGGTTTCGGAATCTGAACTCGGCGACTATTCCTACATGATGCAGGATTGCTCGGTCTGGTGCGCGACGATTGGCAAGTTTGCCAACATCGCGGCAAGCGTGCGCCTCAACGCCACCAACCACCCGACCTGGCGGCCGACGCTGCACCACTTCACCTACCGCGCCTCGGACTATTGGGACGACGCCGAGCACGAGAGCGAATTCTTCGCCCAGCGCCGCGCCAAGCGGGTCACCATCGGCCACGACACCTGGCTCGGCCACGGCTCGACCGTCCTGCCCGGCGTCACCGTCGGCGATGGCGCGGCGGTCGGCGCCGGCGCCGTCGTCTCGAAGGATGTCGCGCCCTACACTATCGTTGCCGGCGTGCCGGCCAAACCGATCCGCGAACGCTTCGACCGCCGCACCGCCGAACGCTACCAGGCGCTTGCCTGGTGGGACTGGGACCACGCCAGACTGCGCGCCTCGCTCGATGATTTTCGCGAGCTGTCAGCCGAAGCCTTCCTGGAGAAATACGAGGGATAGGTCTTCACATCATCGTTATAAGAGAGCCTGTTCATATCCCTGACACAGGACTCGGACAGGACGCCATCTCCCCCAAGGAGATCGCCATGCTCGACACCATCAGACCCTCGCTCGCCGGATTCTTTGCCGGCTCCAATCCGATGCCCCCGTTGCATCTCGGCACGCGCTACGACACGGCGGGCAATTTCCTGACCGAACCGGGTAACACCGTCGTCAGCCATCTCGTCAGCGGATCGCCTTCCGAAGCGGTGGTTCTGGAGGTCCGCGAGCGCATGCTCGCCATGCCCGACGCCGACCGGCTCGCCTTCACGCCCGCCTCCAGCCTGCACATGACGCTGTTCCAGGGCATCATAGAATATCGCCGCCGCTTGCCCTTCTGGCCGCAGGACGTGCCGCTCGACACCAGCATCGACGCCATGACCCGCCTCTATCTGGAACGCTTGAAGGGGTTCAAAGGCTTCGGCCCGTTCAACATCAAGGTGGTCGAAATCGTGCCGACCGGTCTTACCGTTGCCGGTGCAACGGACGAGGACGTGCGCATCATGCGTCAATGGCGCGATGCGCTGGAGGTGCCGTTCGGCTACCGGCACCCCGACCACGACACCTACGTCTTCCACATCACCTTCGCCTACCAGATCCAGCGTCTTGCCGACGACCGTGCCGCAGCGTGGCAGGCGCTGTTCGGCGACTGCCTGGCGCTTTTCGCAAGACAGGCTCCGATAATCGAGATCAAGGCGCCCGCCTTCTGCGCCTTTCGCGACATGAAGCATTTCGAGGAATTGCTCGTGCTCGGCTGATCGCTGGCCAAGCGCCGGTGCATGTCGCCCGAAAGTGACCTCGGTTTTGGGAGAACGACGTGCACAAGAACAAAGACCTGAAGCGCGTCGCATGAATTCGTTTCAGCGCGACGCGCCTCAGTCACCGCGCCTGTGGAGCGTAACAAAACTGACATGCTGGCGACACGGCAGGTTCATGTGGCTGCGCTAGGCGAGTGCCTGACGATCAACAAGGTCGGGACTGGAACCTGCTCATGTCAGCAAGCTCTGCCACACTCGAAATCCGCGGCGTCAGCCGACGATTTGGCAAGAACACCGCCGTCAGCGACGTCAACATCTCGATCCCGCAGGGTCAGATGGTTGGCGTCATCGGCCGTTCGGGCGCTGGCAAATCGACCCTTCTTCGCATGATCAACCGTCTTGTCGACCCCAGCCAAGGGTCGATTTTTTTTGACGGCGCCGAGGTCTCCCAGCTGCGCGGCTCGCCGCTGCGGCGATGGCAGCGCGACTGCGCCATGATCTTCCAGCAGTTCAACCTGGTGCCGCGCCTCGACGTGCTGACCAACGTGCTGCTCGGCAAATTGAACCACCGTTCGACACTGTCCAACCTTCTCGGCATGTTCTCGCGCGCCGAATGCGCCGAGGCGGTCGCAGCGCTCGAGCGGCTCGACATAGCCCGCACGGCACTTCAGCCCGCCGGCACCCTTTCCGGCGGACAGCAGCAGCGCGTCGCCATCGCCCGCGCTTTGATGCAGCAGCCCAAGGTGATCCTCGCCGACGAGCCGATCGCCTCGCTCGACCCGCTCAACGCCAAGGTGGTGATGGATTCGCTGCAGGACATCAATCTGCGCGAGGGCATCACCGTCGTCACCAATCTGCATACGCTCGACACCGCGCGCGCCTATTGCAGCCGCATCATCGGCATGGCCGCCGGCAAGGTCGTCTTCGACGGCCCGCCCGAAGAGCTCAACCGTGAGGCGGTGCGCCTCGTCTACGGCGCCGACAGCAATGGCGCGGAGATATCGGAGGCCATTACCTCCACCAGCGTTGCCTTCAAGCAGAAGATCGCAGCATCCGCCGGACCGCTCGAACCCGCATTCCCGGGTTACTGAGAGCAGTTGGGATCGCCAGCCCGCGTCAAGGGCACCTGTCAAAATCAAGAACGCTGCCGGCGCGGGGCCGGAACTTACAGGAGAGACATCAAATGTTCAGGAAGATGGTTTTCAGCGCCGTTTCGGTGCTCGCCATGGCGACCAGCATGGCCCACGCCGCCGATCTGAAGGAATTCCGCGTCGGCATTCTGGGCGGTGAAAACGAGACCGACCGGCTGCGCAACTACCAGTGCCTTGCCGACCATCTGAAGACCGAATTCGGCTTCGAGAAGGTCTCGCTGTTCCCCGCGGCCGACTATGACGGCGTTATCCAGGGCCTGCTCGGCGGCACGCTCGACTTCGCCGAACTCGGCGCCTCCGGCTATGCCAGCGTCTATCTCAAGGATCCCAAGGCGGTGACCCCGATCCTCACCACCAAGCAGACCGACGGTTCCACCGGTTACTATTCGATCGGCCTGGCACTGAAGACCTCGGGCATCACCGACATCAAGTCGGCCAAGGGCAAGAAGCTCGGCTATGCCGATCCGGATTCGACCTCGGGCTACCTGATCCCGCTGACCCAGATTCCGAAGGAAACCGGCGCCTCGAACGAAACCTTCTTCGCCTCGACCCAGTTCAATGGCGGCCATGAGAACAACATCCTGGCCGTGCGCGACGGCAAGGTCGATGTCGCAGTCGACGATTCCTCCGGCATCGGCGACTTCAAGAACGGCTTCACCTCCGGCTCCTTCCACAAGGTCGTCGCCAAGGGCGCCGTCGACCCGAACGACTTCGTCGAAGTCTGGCGTTCGGGCCTGATCCCGAACGGCCCGCTGGTCGTGCGCACCGCGCTGGGCGACGAGATGACCGCCAAACTCGCCGCCTTCTTCACCGATCTGCCGAAGAAGGACAAGGCTTGCTTCGAGGGCGTCGAAGGTGGCGATTTCACCGGCTACGTTCCGGTGAAGCCGGACTTCTACAACGTCATCGTCGAAGCCCGTAAGGCAGCTATCGGCGGCTAACGGCGAAATCGGAAAGGGCGGTGTTCAAAAAACATCGCCCTTTTTGCATCTCCGATCATGACCCTTTCCGTGACAGCCCCCTCATTGACAGCCGCCTCCGGCGCCACCCACCCGATGGCCGATGCCTGGCGACGCCAGACGTCGCTGCGCCGGTTCTATACCGTGCTCGGCGCCGGCCTGCTGCTGGCCGCGATGTTCGCCAGCATGTGGTTCGCCGACGAAGCCAATGCCGGGCACTTCTTCGACCGGCTGCCGCATATTCTGGATTTCCTGAGCTGGCTGGTCCCCAAGGACTGGAACGACGTCTGGCGGGCGCTGTTCGACATTGCCTCGCCGCATGACACCGGCACCCAGGAATACAACTTCCCGCTCGGGCGCGTTTATGTCTGGGGTGGTTTTTACATCCCCGAATATTTCGAGCTGATGCTGACCACGGTGAACGTTGCGCTGGTCTCGACCTTCATCGGCTTCGTCTTCGCGGTGCCCTTTTCTTTCATCGCCGCGCGGAACCTGACGCCCCACCCGGCGCTCAGGCTCATCGTCAAGCGCCTCATGGAACTCCTGCGGGCCTTCCCCGAGATCGTCATTGCCGGCTTGTTCGCGGCCATCGTCTCCATCGGCCCGATCGCCGCCATCATCGCCATCGGCCTGCATTCGATCGGCGCGTTCGGCAAGCTGTTCTACGAGATCAACGAGAACATCGACATGCGCGCAGAGGAAGGCCTGCGGGCGGTCGGAGCCAACTGGTTCGAGCGCGTGCGCTTCGCGGACCTGCCGCAGGTGCTGCCCAATTTCATGTCCTACACGCTGCTGCGCGTCGAGATCAATGTCCGCGCCTCGACCATCATCGGCGCCGTTGGCGGCGGTGGCATCGGCGAGGAGTTGAAGCTCTCCATCTCGCGCGGCTTCGGCGCCAAGACGCTGGCGCTGGTGCTGCTCTTGTTCACGACCATCTTCATCATCGACCAGTTCTCCGCCTGGCTGCGCCGCAAGCTGGTCGGCGAACAGGCCTTTATGATGGGAGCGTGAACCATGGCGACCATGACCGCCGAGGAGATACTGTCGATCGAGGAGCGCTATCCGCAGGTGTTCCGGCGGCCTCCGTACAAGCGCTTCGCCCCGCTCTTCCTGTTCCTCGGCATCCTGACCTACCTCATCTATGTGCTGTGGTTCTTCAGCCTGCCGCAGGTGCTGCGGGAATCGCACTGGGAGCGTCTGCCGCTGTTCCTGACACAATGGATCAGCTACGACCTGCAACCGGAATTCCGCCTCGACCAGCCTGAGATCACGCCAAAATACCCGCGCTTTTCCTCGCTCGGCGAGAACCCCAACCCCGACTGGGTGATCAAGAAGCCGGGCGGTACCTTCACCGTGCTGATCGATGGCCCGGCGAAATCCGTTACCTTCGACAAGGCGCAGGCAACGCTTACGGCCAACGGTGAGACCGTGCCTGTCGCGCTGACCAGCGGCAAGCCTGTGATCACGGGTCCGGTGCCGGACTGGATCACCGCGCATGACGACGAAGTGGTCGCCAAGATGGGCTTCGTCGGCGAGGTGCGCGTCACCGTCGACCGCGTCAAGGTGCGCAAGCGCTTCCTCGGCTGGGCGAATTTCGTCTTCGACACACGTTCGCCCTTCTTCGGCAAACCGGCCGGAGAGGTGATCTCGCTGATCGTGTCCGGGCCCGAGTTGAAGCCGGGCACGTCGAACCTGGCGCTGGCCGGCGACAACATCTGGAACAACGCCCAGTGGCAGCACGGTGATGTCTGGACAAAGCTGCTGCAGACCATCGTCATGGCGTTCCTGGGCACGCTGCTCGGCGGCATCGTCGCCTTCCCGCTTGCCTTCTTCGCCGCCCGCAACATCACGCCGAGCGGCGTGCTCAGCCAGGTCCTGAAACGCTTCTTCGATTTCATGCGCTCGGTCGACATGCTGATCTGGGCGCTGTTCTTCACCCGTGCCTTCGGCCCCGGTCCGCTGGCGGGCAGTGCCGCGATCTTCTTCACCGAGATCGGCACACTCGGCAAGACGTACTCCGAGGCGCTGGAGAACATCGACGACAAGCCGCGCGAAGGTGTGCTGTCGACCGGCGCCAACGGCCTTCTGGTGCAGCGCTACGGCGTGATGCCGGAAGTCATTCCGGTCTTCATCAGCCAGACGCTCTACCAGTGGGAATCCAACACACGCGGCGCCACCATCATCGGCGCCGTCGGCGCCGGCGGCATCGGCCTGAAACTGTGGGAAGCGATGCGCACCAATTCCAACTGGGCCAACGTCTTCTACATGGTGCTGTTGATCCTGCTGGTCGTCTTCATCTTCGACAACATCTCGAACTTCCTGCGCCGCCGGCTGAGCCGGACGATCCACGACTACAACAGGATCCAGGCCGAGCAGGGTTAGCGATTTCAGCGTCTCAGGGCATGTTGAGATTCGGGTCAGGCCGAGTCGAAAATGCGGGGTTGCGAGAACCGGAGCGGAGCGTACTTTTGGGTACGTGAGCACCGGAAGCGCAGGAACCCTGCATTTGCAGGCCGGCCTCACCCGAATATCGACATGCCCTAAGCGGCCTTCTTCCAGCCGTTCCTGATATGTTTGTACCCCTCGCGATAAACCGCCTCCGGCGTCTCCGCGAAATCGCGCCACACCTTTGTCGCCGCCGCCAGGTCCTTAAGCGAACGTCCGAAGGACTCAATGGTCAGCCAATCATCATAGCCGCTCTTGCGGATCGCCGCGAACGTCTCTTTCCACGGGATGTTGCCGCGCCCCGGCACGCCGCGATCGTTCTCCGATATGTGGATGTGCACGACATTCCTGCGGTGCTTCGTATAGGCACCGATCGGATCGGCCTCCTCGATGTTGGCGTGAAAGGTGTCGTACATCGCCTTGATGTGTGGTCGGCCGACGGCATCGATGTGCTCCGACAGGTCCGCCATCGTGTTGAAAAGATAACATTCGAAGCGGTTCAGAGCCTCCAGCCCGATGGTCACGTTCCGCTTGCCGGCATGGTCGCCGATGGCGCGCTGCGAAGCGACGGAACGGTTCTTCTCGGCGGGCGTCGGCCCGCTGCCGGAAAAGGCGCCGAGCGTCGAATGCAGCGGCCCGCTGAGCGTCCTGGCGCCGAGCGCATCGGCGCAATCGACAGCCCATTTCATGTAGGCGATACCGGCCTTGCGGGTCGCGGCATCCGGCGAGATCAGGTTCATCGAGGGATCGCCCATCGCCGAAACCGCGGTGCGCTCCAGCCCGATGCGATCGAGCAGGTCGCCAAGCTTTTTGTAATCGTCCGGCGTCCCGGCGAAAATCGGTATCTCGACACCGTCGAAACCCGTCGCCTTGATGTCGCGAAGCAGCGGCTCGTGTTTTTTCGAGACGCTGGTCGTCCACAAGAACATGCACATGCCGATTTTCATCGACGCCCCTCCCCCATTTGATGGCGCGTGTTGGCTGTCCCACCAGCTTCGCGCAAACTCCCCCTCATCCGGCCGCTCCGCGGCCACCTTCTCCCCAAGGGGAGAAGAGATTTAGCGTTGGCGCCGGCACCTCCTCTCCCCTCGGGGAGAGGTCGGATTGCCCCGAATTGCCCTTCGCAATTCGACTGGCAATTCGGTTGAGGGGGCGACTAAAGCTTCGTCCACGCCCCATTCTTCTTCGACGATTTCACGCAGGCTTCGATGAAGGCCATGCCTTCGACGCCATCCTGGATGGTCGGGAAGACGACGTCCTTTGCCGGCTTGCCACCCTTCCTGCGCGCCGCGCGGATGGCGCGCGCCGCCTCCTGGTAGATGTTGGCGAAGCCTTCGAGATAGCCCTCGGGGTGGCCTGACGGCACGCGGCTGACACGGCCCGCCACAGGCAGCGCCCCGGCGCCGTTGCGGGTGATCAGCTGCTTGGGTTGGCCGAACGGCGTGTACCAGAGATAGTTCGGATCAGCCTGCACCCATTCCAGCCCACCCTTCGAGCCATAGATGCGCAGCTTCAGCCCGTTCTCATGGCCCGGCGCCACCTGGCTGGCCCAGATCATGCCCTTGGCTGGATGCGTCTTGCCGGTGGGCTTGAAGCGCAGCATGACGTTGACATTGTCGTCGAGCAGCCGCCCCGGCACGAAGGCATCGAGATCGGCCGACAGGGAATCCAGTTCCAGCCCGGAGACGAAGCGGGCGAGATTGTAGGCATGGGTACCGATGTCGCCCAGCGCACCGCCGGCGCCCGCCTGCTTGGGATCGCCGCGCCATGAGGCCTGCTTCTGGCCGGTGGCGGCGAGATCCTCGGTCAGCCAGTCCTGCGGATATTCCGACTGCACGATGCGGATGTCGCCGAGCACGCCCTTGGCCACCATTTCGCGTGCCTGCCGCACCATCGGATAGGCGGTGTAATTGTGGGTCAGCACGAACACCTTGCCGGTTTTCTCGACGACCGCGGCGAGCTTTTTCGCCTCGGCCAGTGTCGTTGCCAGCGGTTTGTCGCAGATCACATGGATGCCGGCCTCGAGGAAGGCCTTGGCAGCCGGCACGTGGACATTGTTGGGCGTGACGATGGCCACCGCCTCGATGCCGTCGGGGCGCTTGGCCTCGGCCTTGGCCATCTCGGCATAGGAGGCGTAGCTGCGGTCCGGATCGAGCCCGAGTTCGGCGGCCGAAGCCTTGGCGCGCTCCGGGTTCGCCGACAGCGCGCCGGCCACCAGCACGAAATCATTGTCCAGGCGCGCCGCGATGCGGTGCACCGCACCGATGAAGGCGCCTTGCCCACCGCCGACCATGCCATAGCGGATCGGGCCGCCTCCCGTTTCCGACTTCGATGCGCCGACCATGTTTTCTCCCTCGTGTCTTGGATGCTCCTCCCCGCGCAGGAGGAAAGTCGTGTCAAATTCCCATCATCGCGCGCAGCAGTTTCTTGTCCGTGGTGCCGCTGGCAAAATCGTCGAATGCCCTTTCCGTCACGCGGATAATGTGGTGCTGGATGAAAGGCGCCCCTTCGGCCGCGCCGTCCTCGGGGTGCTTCAGGCAACACTCCCATTCCAGCACCGCCCAGGAATCGTAATTGTACTGCGTCAGCTTGGAGAAGATGCCGCCGAAATCCACCTGCCCGTCGCCGAGCGAGCGGAAGCGGCCGGCGCGGTTGGTCCAGCTCTGATAGCCGGAATAGACGCCTTGCCGGCCGGTCGGGTTGAACTCGGCGTCCTTGACGTGGAAGGCCTTGATGCGCTCGTGATAGATGTCGATGAATTCGAGATAGTCGAGCTGCTGCAGCAGGAAGTGCGACGGGTCGTAGTTGATGTTGCAGCGCTTGTGGCCGCCGACCGCGTCGAGGAACATCTCGAAGGTGGCGCCGTCGAAAACGTCTTCAGAGGGGTGAATTTCGTAGCCGACATCGACGCCATTGTCCTCATAGACATCGAGGATCGGCTTCCAGCGTTTGCCGAGTTCGCCAAAGGCCTCCTCGATCAGTCCGGCCGGCCGCTGCGGGAAGGGATAGAGGTAAGGGAAAGCCAGCGAGCCCGTGAACGACACCGAAGCATTCAGCCCGAGATTGCGCGATGCCTTGGCGCCGAACTTCATCTGCTCGACCGCCCATTTCTGCCGCGCTTTCGGATTGTTGTGGACCGAGGCCGGCGCGAAGCCATCCATCTGGGCGTCATAGGCAGGGTGCACCGCCACCAACTGCCCCTGCAGATGCGTCGACAATTCGGTGATCTCGACGCCGGCATCGGCACAGATGCCCTTCACCTCGTCGCAATAGGCCTTGGAAGAGGCTGCCTTCTCGAGGTCGAACAGGCGCGCGTCCCAAGTCGGGATCTGCACGCCCTTATAGCCGAGACCGGCGGCCCATTTGGTGATCGCGGCCAGCGAATTGAACGGCGCTGCGTCACCCGCGAACTGCGCCAAAAACAGTCCAGGGCCCTTCATTGTCGTCGGCATCGGCATCCTCCCTCATTGTGTCGCGACCAAGCATAGCGCCGATTGGAAGCAGGGCCAGCCATTTTGGTCTTTTCGCATCGGGCGCTTTGCAGGCACTGCCATTCTGGTATTACCAAATAGGGGAATTTGGTCAAGCCTGACAATGCGTCGGCCAAGCCCTCCGAAGGCCCGAAGCCTCGGCATATATCACAATATAATCAACGGAATAATTCGCACGGAAAGTAGCGCTTCCGCACTTCTTGCCGTTCCAGGCAATTTGCTGTATCCCTCACTTCAGGCCCAATTGGTCGAACCAGTTTGCAGGAAAAAGGCTGGGGATGCCTTGGGGAGGAACCCTTGCGCCGTCTTTCGGCGACGCATGTCGAAGGCAAACGATACGGACGAATTTGGGAAGGACAGACCATGCATCTTTCGACGCACAACTGGATGCGGGCGGAACCGCTGGAGACGACGCTCAAGCGCATCAAGAAGTTTGGCTATGAGTCGATCGAGATTTCTGGCGAACCCGAGCAGTACAAGACCAAGGAGACGCGGGCGCTGTTGAAGGAGCATGGCATTCGTTGCTGGGGCGCGGTGACCTTGATGCTGGGCGAACGCAACCTGGCCGCCAAGAACCAGGGCCAGCGCGAGCGCTCCGTTCAGTACGTCAAGGACGTGCTGACCATGGTCAGCGAGTTGGATGGCGAGATCATCACGCTGGTGCCCGCCACCGTCGGCAAGGTGGTGCCTGACGGCACCGAGGAAGAGGAGTGGAAGTGGGTGGTCGACGCGACCCGCGAATGCTTCACCCATGCCAAGAAGGTCGGCGTCAAGATCGCCGTCGAGCCGCTCAACCGCTTCGAGACCTATCTGTTCAACCGCGGCGCCCAGGCGCTGGCGCTGGCCGATGCGGTCAGCCCCGAATGCGGCGTCTGCCTTGACGCCTATCACATCCATATGGAGGAATTTAACGTCCATGACGCCATCCGTCAGGTCGGAAAGCGCCTGTTCGACTTCCATGTCGCCGACAACAACCGCTTCGCCGCCGGCCTTGGCCAGATCGACTGGCCGAGGATCGTCGCCACCTTGAAGGAGGTGGGCTACGACGGCGCGCTGACCAACGAGTTCGTCGCCCCGGTCGACCGCACCCCGGCGGCGCCCTATCCCGACATGGTCGAGCGCCATCCGGTCGACATCTCGCCTGAGCAGCTGAAGTTCATCCAGGACCACGGCTCCAGCGTGCTGACCGAGAAATTCTACACCGACCAGATGCGCATCACCGCCGAAACGCTGCTGCCGCTGATCAAGTAGTCGACGACCGTTGGGAAATTTGCCCTTTCGCCCTGACCGGCGGCAGGGCTGGGGAAAGACATGCGCATCAAGACCGTCCAAGCCTGGTGGGTCCGCATCCCGATCGAAGCCGCTCGGCAGCACCGCAGCGACTTCGGCCAGGTGACGACCTTCGACGCCGCCATCCTGCGCATCGAAACCGATGACGGGCTGGTCGGCTGGGGCGAAGGCAAGAACGCAGCCGGCAGCGCCGGCAGCTACGGCGCCCTCGTCCACATGCTGAACCATGAGGTCGGGCCGCAGTTGATCGGCCGTGATCCGGCCGACATCGGCATCATTTGGGAGATGCTCTACAATGGCGTGCGCCATGACAGCGCAGCGCGCGCCGGCCACGCCATGCCGCAACTGGCGCGCCGCGGCATGAGCATCGCCGCCATCAGCGCCGTCGACATCGCGCTTTGGGATATCCTCGGCAAATCGCTCGGCCAGCCGGTCTGGCGGCTGCTCGGCGGCCGCAAGATCGACCGCATGCAGGCCTATGCCTCGGGCGGCTGGGCCGCCGCCGATGCGATCGGCGAGCAATTGAAATCCTACATCGCCCGGGGGGGCTTCAAGGCGCTGAAAATGCGGGTCGGCGCCATGGATGGCGCCGCGCACATCTCGGCGGCCCGTGTGCGCGCCGCGCGCCAGGCGCTCGGCCCCGATGTCGAGCTGATGGTCGACGCGCACGGCACCTATACGGTGGCGGAGGCCAAGCGCTTCATCCACCTCGTCAACGACCTCGACCTCGCCTGGTTCGAGGAACCGGTGATCGCCGACGACAAGCCGGGCATGGCGGAAGTGCGCGCCTCCGGCGCCGTGCCTATCGCCACCGGCGAAAGCGAGGCGACGCGCTATGCCTTCCGCGACCTCGCCGTGCTCAAGGCCGCCGACATCTTCCAGCCCGATCCCGCCTTTTGCGGCGGCATCAGCGAGGCGATGAAGATCGGCACCATCGCCAGCGCCTTCAATCTACGCTTTGCGCCGCATCTGTGGGCCGGCGCGCCCTGCTTCTTCGCTGGCTTGCATGTATGCGCCGCCTCGCCATCGAGTTTCACCGTCGAATATTCGCTCGGCGCCAACCCGATGATCCACGATTTGATCGAAGAGACTGTCGAAGCACAGGACGGTATGATAGCGATCCCGGAAAAGCCGGGGTTGGGTTTCACGGTTTCTGAGCGATTCCTGGAGGCGCACGCGCAACGCAATTGACGATGAAAGAAAAGAACCTTCTCGCGGAACTCGCAGCCTATCTGTTCTCCCACTCGGACAAGGAGAGCGGCCGCACCCCGTCCGAACGTGAGCTGGCGGAGCATTTCGCCGTCAGCCGCGGCCAGATCCGCGAGGCGCTGGCCATTCTCGAAGCCATGCGCATCGTCGAACGGCGCGCCAAGTCCGGCATCTACATCGACACCAAGCAGGCGAGCGTCGAGGCGCTGGCGCTGTTCGCGCGCGCCGGCTTGCCGCTCGATCCCTTGCAGATCTACGAGACGGTCGAGCTGCGTAAGATCCACGAGATCAAGGCCGCCGAGCTTGCCTGCTCGCGTGCGACCGAGGAGAATTTCGAGCGGCTGCGCGAGATCCTCAAGGCTTCCGAGGATCGCATCGCCGCGGGCGAAGGTCTGGCCAAGGAGGACCGCGAATTCCACCTGGAGATCGTGCGCGCCACCAAGAACAGCGTCTTCCACAACATCTGCAGCGTCTACTATCTGATGGGCGAACAGCGCCTGCCAATCTACTTCAACGACCCCGAACGCAGCGTGCGTTCGCATGCCGAGCACGTGCAGATCTACGAGGCGCTGCTGCGCCGTGACGGCAATCTCGCCCAGGCGCTGATGAGCGCCCATCTGCAAGGGGCGGAGAGCTACTGGAAGGGCCTGATCGAGGGCGGCAATGCGGCTGCGCCGCCAAGCCCGGCGCTCGAAAAGGCCTGACCGTGGCCCAGACCGTGCCCAAGATTCTGTCGACCCATCCGCTGCACCCGCGCGCCTCGGACAAGCTCGCCGGCGCCGGCCAGCTTGTCATCGCATCGGCGCTCGACTCCGCCACCTTGACCGCGGAGGCCAAGGACGCCGATATCGTCATCGTGCGCGCGCCCCTGCCGCCGGCGCTGTTCGAGGGCGCCTGGAAGCTGAGGGCGGCAATCCGTCACGGCGCCGGGCTCGACATGATCCCGATGGAGGCGGCGACCGGCGCCGGCGTGCTGGTGGCCAACGTGCCGGCGGTCAATGCCCGTTCGGTGGCGGAACATGTGATGTTCACCGCACTTGCGCTGCTGCGGCAATTCCGCAGGGTCGACCGCGACCTGCGCGCCAAAGGCTGGCTCGCCGGACGCGAGCATGCCAACGCCAACATCGAGCTTGCCGGCAAGACCATCGGCATTGTCGGCCTCGGCGCGGTCGGCCAGGCCGTCGGCCATATCGCCGCGCACGGTTTCGACCTGAAGGTGGTGGCAACGACGCGCAGCATGCAGCCGGCGCCCGAAAAGGTCGGCTTCCTTTCGATCGATGCGCTGGTCGAGCAGAGTGACATCATCGTGCTGTGCTGTCCGCTGACGCCGGAGACGCGCGGCCTGATCAGCCGTGAGCGTATCGGCCGCATGAAGCCCAATGCGCTCTTGATCAACGTTTCGCGCGGACCAGTCGTTGACGACGACGCCCTGATCGCGGCCTTGCGAGAAGGCCGCATCGGCGGCGCCGCACTCGACGTGTTCTCGACGCAGCCGCTGCCGTCCAATCATCCCTATTTCGGCTTCGACAATGTCATCATCACCCCGCATATGGCGGGGATTACCGAGGAATCGATGATGCGCATGGGCGTCGGCGCGGCCGGCGAGGCCCTGCTGGTGCTGGCCGGCAAGCTGCCGGTCAATCTGCGCAATCTAGAAGTGGTCGATCACTATCGGCGGCGGTTTCCGCTCGACCTATAGCAATCGCGGTTTCGCCCCAATTCTCCGCGACGGTGCGGACATGTCCGGTCTTCGCCTCGCATTTTTGATTGCGGCAGCCTCGTCCATCTGCACATTGYCGGCATTCGCCGCGGCCGAAAGCAGCTATGTCTATTGCGACAATGGGCTGCGCTGCTTCAAGGCGCCCTGCCCGTCAAACAGCGCGCTCGATCTTGCCACCGGCAAGATCATCAAGGGTGTGTCGATCGACGCCAGCGGGCTGCCGCAGGCCGACAAGGCGATAACGGATCAGTCCGACGTGCTGTACAGCGGGAAAATTGTCGTCAGGGGTTCGATCGAGCAGCGCACCGAGACCATCACCGGCAAGGATTACAGCCTGCCCTGGCTGGTCGCGACCCGGATCGTGCGCACTGCCAGGGACAGCGAACGCAAGCACTGTTCATCGCCCTGATCCGCCAATCGCCAATCAGCCGGCCAGCAGCCTCTCCACCTCGGCGGCAATCCGCAGCAGATTCCGGTCACGGCCATTGCGCGCCACCAGCATCAGTCCGGCCGGCAGCGCCATATCAGGCATCGGCAGCGAGATCGCGCAGAGATCGAACTGGTTGGCGACCTGCGTGTTGCGCAGCAGCAGGCCTTCCACGCGGTCGCGCAGTTCGGCATCCTCGGCCATCGAACCAATGGTCGGCGCCGTCACCGGCGTGGTCGGCAGCGCCAGCACATCAACCGCTGTCAGCCGTTCGTCCATGGCGGCGACGAGCGCCCCGCGGCGGCGCAAGGCCCTGATATAGACCGGCGCCGGCAGCATCGCCGCCCGCGACAAAGGCCCGCTGACATGCGGGTCGACCGGCACAGATGCCCCGGTCGCCAGCCAGTCGGCATGGATCTCGGCGCCTTCCATGGCAGCGATCGAGCCACGCTTGGTGGCCGCGCGCATGTCGGCAATGAAGTCGTCGATCGATATGTCCACCAACCGCGCCCCTTTCCGCTCGATCCCGGCAAGGCTGCGATCGAAGGCCACGCCGACGTCACTTTCGGTGTCTTCGAAAAGAAGGCCGCGCGGGACACCGACACGAAGCCCGTCAAGCGGGAGCGGCAGATGCAGCGGCGGCGGTTCTTCGCCGGCCATGACGGCATCGGCAACCGCACACGCCGCAACGCTCAGACCCAGCGGCCCGATCGAATCCAGCGTCGCGGACAATGGGTAGGCGCCGGTCAGCGGCACGCGCCGCGCCGTGGGCTTGAAGCCGACGACACCATTGAGCGCCGCCGGAATGCGGATCGACCCGCCAGTGTCGGACCCGATCGAGATGTCGCTCGTCCCCTCGCCGACGGAAACGCCGGCGCCCGAGGACGAACCGCCGGGGATACGGCTGGCGTCGACCGCATTGCCCGGCGTGCCGTAATGCATATTGTCGCCGATCGCGGTGAAGGCGAACTCGGTCATATTGGTCTTGCCGATGATGACCGCGCCGGCTTGCCGAAGCCGGCTGACGATGGCGGCGTCGCGCAGCGCGGGTGCTGCGGTCCTGCGCATCAGCGAGCCGGCCGTGGTCGCCTCGCCGGCGACATCGAACAGATCCTTGATCGAAACGATTGTGCCGTCGAGTGGTCCCAGCGTGACGCTGGCTCGGGCGCGGGCGTCGCTGGCGTCAGCCGCGGCCCGCGCAGCCTCGGCATAGAGCTTGGTGAAGACCTTCTCGTCGGCCGCACGATTGGCAAGACGTGACAGGATGATTTCGAGATGGTCGCGGATGGATTGCATGTCGATGTCGGACTCCGCCAGGATGCAACGTCTTTAAAGCAATTCCAGGAAAAGTGTGTAGCGGTTTTCCATTCGGAATTGCGAAAAAACAATGACTTAACGCGGCCGCTTGGGCTTGCGGAGGGATAACCCGGGCAGCGTGCCTTTGCACCTGCCAGCGATAGGAAGATACTGATGCTGTACAAAGGCAGCTGCCACTGCGGCAAGGTCGCCTTCCAGTTCAAGGCGGAACTGACGGGCGCCGTGCGGTGCAATTGTTCGATCTGTTCGCGCAAGGGCGCGCTCTTGTGTGCCATCCCGCATAAAGACCTGACGGTCCTGGCCTGGGGCGATGATCTGGGAACCTATACGTTCGGCAATCACGCCATGGCGCACCGTTTCTGCCGCACCTGCGGCATCCACCCTTTCGCCGAGGACATCCGCGAAAGCGGTGAACGCAGCGCCTACATCAACCTCAATTGCGTCGCCGATATCGACCCGTCCACTCTGTCGATCTTCGATTTCGACGGGCGTTCAGCCTGAAGCGATTGTCTACCGGTAACCCGTTGCATCGGCGGGTTTGCCGGCGTCCTGGACCTCCGGCACATAGCGCCAGGCATCGGGCCGCGAGCCGTCGAGATCGGTAAAGCCATAGACCTGCGCCAGCCCGCCGCTGGATAGCGACTGCCCGTTCCAGCGCGAACGATCCGGATCCGCGGCCAAAGCGGCAACGGCACGGCCGACAAAGCGCGGCGTCTCCGAAATGATGAAATGCGGCACCGTGGCCGTTGCATCGCGCCAATTCTCCTCGCGCACCCCGAAGGCCTCCAGCATCATCTCCGACCGCAGCCAGCCGGGCGTCAAGGAGACCGACGTGGCCCCGTGTTTCGCAAGGTCCTTGGCGTGGGCCCAGGCCATGCGGTTAACCGCGACCTTGGCAAGGTCGTAGAAGGGCGACAGCCGGTAGTGCTCGGCATTGTATTCGGCCGTGCCGTCGGTGACTTCCACCAGCAGCCCGCCGGGCCGCTCGATCATGAGGGGCAGTGCATGGTGGGCGGTGATCAGATGGGTGTCGATGGCCAGACGCAGCATGCGCAAGCCATTGTCYAGATTGTGGTCCCAGACCGGCTTGTCCCATTCGAACAGCTTTTCACCGCCCCAGATGTCGTTGACCAGTATGTCGAGGCGGCCCTGCTCAGTGCGGATGCGCTCGACCAACCCGCGTACATCGCCGGCCACGAGGTGATCGACCTGTACGGCGATGCCCTTGCCGCCGTTCGCCGTGACCAGTTCCGCCGTCTCCTCGATTGTTTCGGGCCGCGCATATTCGGATTGCTGGGCACACGTGCTCCGCCCGGAGACATAGACCGTCGCGCCGGCGGCACCGAGTTCGACCGCTATGCCGCGTCCGGCACCGCGTGTGCCGCCGGCGACCAGGGCAACTTTTCCTTGCAAAATCATTGAACTCTCCCAAGAACGGCACCATCGATGAAATCCGAGCTGGCCCGTGCCTCTCGCATCATATATAAATGATCATTCGGTTATGTCAGGATGTCAAGATGACCCGGCCCAAAACCCAGCCCGACGAGCAGGTGCTGGAAGCCGCATTGCGATTGATCCACGAGCACGGCCCGGAAGCGCTCACCTTCGAGCGCCTGGCCAAAGCTTGCGGCCTCGCCGGTGCGACCCTGGTGCAGCGCTTTGGGAACAAGGCGCGGTTGAAGCAGCGCACCTTGTTGCATGCCTGGGACGGTCTCGACGACAAGACCAGCACGTTGGCGGCCGCAGTTCCCAAAACGCCAGCCGGCGCGATCGAATTGCTGGTGGCGCTGTCGCAAGGCTATGGCGGCATCGAATCCTACGCCGAGGGCCTGCTCGTCCTGCGCGAGGACCTGCGCGACCCCTTGCTCAGGGCCCGCGGTGCGGCCTGGAAGACAGCGCTGTGCAATGCACTCGGGGCTTGCTTTGCGGCAACGCCCGGCCCGCCGGATATCGGCCCGCTGATGGCGTCGCATTGGCAGGGATCGTTGCTGTGGTGGAGTTTCGATCCGACGATCGAAGTGGCTGCCTATGTCGAGGACAGTCTCAACCGCTTCGTTGCCGCCATCACAAGACAGCGGCCCGAAAACCATGACGGTTCCCGGGCCGCTGGATAGGTCGGTGATGAACCACTATTCGGCCTGCTTCGGGCCGCGCAGGAACACCACGATGGCCGCCAGCAGCGTTGCGATGCCGCAATAGGCGAAGGCGCTGGCCACGCCGGCATGGTCGACCAGCAGGCCGCCGAAGACGGCGCCCAGCGCAATCGCCACCTGGAAGGTCGCCACCATCAAACCGCCGGCGCTTTCGGCCTGGTCGGGCGCTGCCCGCACCAGCCAGCTCTGCAACCCGACCGGCACTGCGCCGAAGGCAAAGCCCCAGGCGGCGACGGCGGCCGCGGCGATCGTCGGCGAAGCGCCAAGGATCAGCATCGAGGCGGCCGCCAGCGCGATCAGCAGGGGCGCCAGCGCCACGGCTATCTTGAGGTTGCGCTCTGCCAGGAAGCCGCCGGCAATGTTGCCGAAGAAGCCGCCTATGCCATAGGCCAGCAGCACCAGCGAGATCGTCTCGATATCGAGCACCGGCACTTTTTCGAGGAAGGGGCGCACATAGGTGAAGCCGGCAAAATGCCCCGACGCGACCAGCAGCACGACCAGCAGGGCCACACGGATCGACGGCCGCTCCAGCACCTCGAGCAAGGTGCGGAAGCTCGCGACACCCATTGGCGGCAGCTTCGGAATGGTGGCCAATTGCACCAGCAGCGCCAGGGCGCCGACGATGGTCGCGATCATGAACGCGGTGCGCCACCCCCAGATGTCGCCGACATAGGCGCCGACCGGGGCGGCGGTGACCGTGGCCAGCGAAACGCCGGTCAGGATGATCGACATGGCGCGCGGCATCAGCCGCATCGGCACCAGCCGCAGCGCCATTGCCGCCGACATCGCCCAGAAGCCGCCCAGCGCCACGCCGAGCACGACGCGGGCCAAAAGAAGCATGGGCAGCGACGCGGCAAAGGTGGCGAGAAGGTTGGACAGGATGAGGAACGAGGTCAGCATCCACATCACCAGCCTGCGGTCCACGCGCCGCGTGATGATGGCCATGGTGGGTGCGGCAATGGCACCGACGATGGCGGTTGCGGTCACCGCCTGCCCCGCGACACCTTCGGTGACGCCGAGATCGCGCGCCATCGGCGTCAGCAGGCTGGCGGGCAGGAATTCGGCGGTGACAAGACCGAAAACGCCAAGCGCCAGTGAAACCACCGCCCCCCACGCCGGTTCTGTTCGTTCATCGTTGTCTGCGGGGTTCAGAAGTGCGGCGTCGATGACATCAGTTACGGGTTCGGCCATTGTCAGTCTCCGATCTATTTGCAGCGCCACATAGGGAATGACCGCCCGAGGCTCCACCCGTTCCATGCCTTGCCGTCAGGGCTTGGCTATGGGCCGGTCTGCGATTTGTTTGCGGCGCAACATTTGGCTGCAGTGCAACATAGGGAGTGACCGCTTGGAGTTTCCATGCTAGAAAATCCATTATGCCTAACTATTCGTCCAAAATTCCGATCACGGGTGACCCGCTGACGGACATATTGCGCGGTCTGCGTCTCGATGGCGTCGAGTATGGCCGCTGCGAGATGAAAGAGCCTTGGGGCATCCAGTTTCCGGCTCAGCCAGGGGCGCGGTTTCACTTCATCGGCCGCAGGGGCTGCTGGCTGAAGCAGCCCTCCGGCGAATGGGTTGAGCTCAATGCCGGCGACGCGGTGCTCCTGCCGCGCGGCGAGGCCCATGTGCTGGCCAGCGAACCCGGTGCGAAGGCCTGGCCGATCCATGGCTATGAGCTCGAGGAAGTCTGCAAGGACGTCTATTGCACGTCGAACGCCGAGATGTGCGACAAGAATTGCCAGCCGGGAACGCTGCTGTTCTGCGCCGCGATGTACTTCAACCTCGATGGCCTGCATCCGCTGCTCGGCATGATGCCGGACGTGATGCGCTCGCATGAGCTGGAAGCCTACGAGCCGGGCATTCCGCATCTCCTAGAGGCCATGGCGCGCGAAGTGACGATGGAGCGCGTCGGCTCCGGCGGCATCCTGGCGCGGCTGGCTGACGTGCTTGCCGCCACCGTCATCCGCTCATGGGTCGAGCGTGGCTGCGGCGATTCCTCCGGCTGGATCGCCGCCGTCCGGGACCGCGACATCGGCCGCGTGCTGGCCGCAATCCATCTCGAACCCGACCATGACTGGACGGTGGAAACGCTCGCCCGGATGATGGGTGCCTCGCGCTCGGGCTTTGCCGAGCGCTTCGCCACCATCGTCGGCGAAACGCCGGCAAGATATGTCACGCAGGTCAGGATGCATCAGGCGCGGCAATGGCTGGTCCGCGACCGGATGAAGATCTCGGTCGTTGCCGCCCGCCTCGGTTATGAATCGGACGCCGCCTTCAGCCGTGCCTTCAAGCGCGTCATCGGCTCGGCGCCCAGCCATCTGCGCGCCGAGGAACAGGCCGACATCCGCCGGGCCGGCTAACGCGGCTTGGCCGTGACGGACTGACGATTCCAGGCTAGAACCCGGGCATGGATCTCACATCATCCGAGGGTGTCTCGCCGGCTTCCGGCGGCCCGCTGACCGACATGCTGCGAGGATTGCGGCTTGATGGCGTCGACTATGGCCGCTGCGAACTTGGCGAGCCATGGGCGGTGTTCTTTCCGGCCCAGGAGGCGGCGCGTTTCCACTTCATCGGCCAGCTCGGTTGCTGGCTGTTTTCGCCATCCCGGCAATGGCTGGAGCTGAAAGCCGGCGACGCGCTGCTGTTGCCGCGCGGCGCCGAGCACATCCTTGCCAGCGCGCCAGGCGTTCCTGCCGTGCCGATCGAAAGCTACAGCGTCGAGCCTCTGCAGGACAATGTCTACACCGTCTCGAACGGCGGCCAGGGTGCGAAAACCCTGCTGTTTTGCGGCAGCATGCGCTTCAATCTGGGTGGATCGCATCCTGTGCTTGCCATGATGCCGGACCTGATGCGCGCCCGGGACTTGATGGCTGACGAGCCGGGCATTCCGCACCTTCTCCAAGCCATGGCCAGCGAAGTGACTGGCAATCGCGCCGGCTCGGGCGGCATGCTGGCGCGGCTGGCCGATGTCCTGGCCGCAAGCATTATCCGTTCATGGGTGGAGAACGGCGGCGGCGCCACCGGCTGGACCGCGGCGATCAGGGATCGCGACATCGGCCGTGTGCTGGCGGCCATTCATCGCCAGCCCGAGCGGAACTGGACCGTCGACGCCCTCGCCCGCGAAATGGGTGCCTCACGCTCGGCCTTCGCCGAACGGTTCACGGCGATCGTCGGCGACACACCGGCGAGATATGTCGCCCGGCTGCGCATGCACCAGGCGCGACAGTGGCTGATCGAAGACCGGATGCGGGTGTCCGTGGTGGCAGCCCGGCTGGGCTACGAATCCGAGGCTTCGTTCAGCCGGGCATTCAAGCGGATCGTCGGCATGGCTCCCAGCCATTTGCGCACCGTCGACGGCATCTCAGAGGAACGCTGAGGCCGCACGGAGCTTGCCGTGCTGGATTCTGGATGAATTGCCAAGTCTTCCGGACGCTGTGTCATTGCCGGGCCGGCTGCATGCAATAGCTTGCCGTTGCCGGCAATGAGCGGGCCGATTCAAGGGAGAAAAGCCATGCCAAATCGTCTGAAGATGCTGACGTTCGCCGTCATGCTCGTTGTCTCCGGCCAGGCCTTCGCTCTCGAAGACAGCTATCTGCCGGCCGACAAGATCCCCTACGTCGCCGAAGTGCCCGATCAGCCGCACCGTCTTGGACCTTTGTGGGGCGAAAGGGCCAAGGGCCCTGCAGGAACGCTGCTGAAAGTCCCAGGCAACTGGCGCGCTCCTGTTCACGCGCACACCGCCGACTATCGCGCGGTGGTCATAAAGGGGCTGTGGGCGCATTGGCAGATGCAAGGCGGCGAGGCGACCAAGGTCGAATTGCCTCCGGGATCCTACTGGACCCAGAAGGCCAATGAGATGCATGACGACGCTTGCCTGTCCGAAACGGAGTGCGTGATCTTGCTGATCAACGACACGCCCTACGAGACCTACTTGGCGAAGTGATCGAGCGCTCTGGACCTGCTCCATCCCGATTGGATCGGGATGGGGTTCTAGAGCCGTTCACCGTTTCACGGAAACGGCGAACGGCTCTAACTCTTTGTTTTTGCCGCAATTCCAGACGGAAAACCGCTCACACTTTTCCTGGAATTGCTCTAGCTGGCGTGACGCAAGCTGACGCCGCTGCCCTTGTCGAACAGCACCACCTTGTCCGGGTTCCAGGCAAAGCGCACCGGCTGTTCGATGGCGACATCGGTCCTTGCCGGCACCGTGGCGCGCAGCGTCGTGTCGCCGACCCGCAGCGTCAGGATCTTTTCGACGCCATGGTTCTCGACATCATGGACGCGCGCTTCGACCGGCGCGCCGCTCTCGAGATAGACGTCTTCGGGGCGGATGCCGAAGACGAGCGGGCGACCGTCGGTCGCTCCACTCGCCTTGGCTCCCCCAGAAAACGGCAGTTCGAAATTCAGCGGCGCCATCACCGCGCGGCCGTTCACCAGTCTGCCGTCGATGAGGTTCATCGGCGGCGAGCCGACGAAGCTCGCCACATAGGTGTCGCGCGGATTGTTGTAGATCTCGTGCGGCGTGCCCGTCTGCACGATGCGGCCGTGGTTCAAGACGCCGACCTTGTCGCCCATCGACATCGCCTCGATCTGGTCGTGGGTAACGAACAGGAAAGTGGCGCCGAGCTGTATCTGCAGGTTCTTCAGTTCCGTGCGCAGCGCCTCGCGCAGCTTGGCGTCGAGCGCCGACAGCGGCTCATCCATCAGGAACACGCGCGGCTTGCGCACGATGGCGCGGCCGATCGAGACGCGCTGCATCTCACCGCCTGAGAGGCGGTCGGTCTTGCGGTCTAGCAGATGCTCGATGCGCAGCGTACGGGCGGCGCGGTCAACGCGATCCTTGATCTCGGCATCGGGCAGCCTGCGGATCTTCGGCTTCAGCGGAAATTCGAGATTTTCGCGCACCGTGTAGCGCGGATAGAGCGAGTACTGCTGCAGCACCAGCGCCACGTCGCGCTCGGCCGCGCCCCAGTCGGCGACATCGACGCCGTCGATGAGGACCTGGCCTTCGCTGGGTTTCTCGAGACCGGCGATCAGCCGCAGCGTCGTCGTCTTGCCGGCACCCGTCTCGCCCAGCAGCACGAAGAACTCGCCATCGGCGATGTCGAGATCGAGTCCGGTCAACGCGGTATGGTTGCCGAAACTCTTGGAGATGTTCTTGAGCTGGATATGGGCCATCAGAGCCTCACCTCAAGCGACTTGCCGCTTGCCTTGTCGAAGAAATGCGCCTGGGTGGGATCGATCCGGGCAAAGACCTTCTCGCCCGGCCCCGAGATGAAGCCGCTCTTGGTGCGCGCCCGCAGCATGTTGGAGCCGACCTTCAGGTCGACGATGTCGAAGGAGCCCAGCGGTTCGACGATCTGCGTCTCGACAGCCATGAAACCCTCCGCCGCCTCACGGCGAATGAGCACGCCTTCCGGACGGATGCCGAGCGCCAGCTGGCCGCCGGCATGGCCATTGAGCTTCGACAAAAGCGACTGCGGAAATTCGAAGCCGGTGGCTGCGTCGCCGACCGTCACCGATGCGGACGAAGCTTTCTCGGCCACCGCCGCGTCGGCGACATTCATCACCGGGCTGCCGACGAATTGCGCCACGAACAGGTTGGCCGGGCGCGAATAGACCTCGTCCGGTGAACCGACCTGCTGCAGCACGCCCTCATGCATTATGACGATGCGGTCCGCGAGGCTCATCGCCTCGATCTGGTCGTGCGTGACATAGATGGTGGTCGAACCCTGCTTGATGTGCAGCCGCTTGATCTCGGCCCGCATTTCCTCCCGCAGCTTGGCATCGAGCGCGCCGATCGGCTCGTCCATCAGCATGGCTTTCGGCCGCCGCACCAGCGCCCGGCCGATAGCGACGCGCTGCATGTCGCCGCCCGACAGCGCCGACGGCTTCTTGCCGAGCAGATCGGTTATCTGCAGCGTCTTGGCGACCGAGCGCACTTCCGAGTCGATCTCCGCCTTGCTCTTGCGCGTGGCGCGCAAGGGGAAGGCGATGTTCTCGTAGACGCTCATATGCGGGTAGAGCGAGAACGACTGGAACACCATGGCAATGTCGCGGTCGGCCGCCTTCAGATGCTGGACCGGTTTGCCGTCGATGAGGATGTCGCCCTCGTCGATCGTTTCCAGCCCGGCGATCGCGCGCAACGTCGTCGTCTTGCCGCAGCCTGACTGGCCGAGCAGCACGATGAACTCATTGTCCGATATTTTGAGGTTGAGGTCCTTGATGACCTGGACGGCGCCGAAGAATTTCTGGACGCCGCGAAGCTCGATCTGGGTCAATGCTGTGCTCCCGGATTCCGCGCGGCATGGCCGGTGCCGGCCTCCTCCTCAGGCGCGATCTTCGAAGTGATGTTGAAGCCGATCAGCCCGATCAGGATGATGGTCAGGCCATATGTGTGCAGCACCATGTTCCAGGGCTGGCAGAGCGCCACGATGCCGAGCACCATGAGCACTTGCGAACCGGGCTCCAGATATTTCTGATTGATGGCACGAAAGCTCATTTGCGGATCGCTCCGAAGGACATGCCGCGCAACAGATGATTGCGGAGCAGGAAGGTGAAGATCGCGACCGGCAGCAGGAACAGGAAGGTTCCGGCGGCGATCACCGTCCAGTCGGGCAGGCCGGAACCGACCTGGCTGGGGATGAAGGGCGGCGCGGTCTGGGCGCGGCGATTGGTCATGATCAGCGCGAAGGCATATTCGTTCCACGCGGTGATGAAGCAGAACACGGCGGTGGCGGCGATGCCGGTGGCGGCCTCGGGCAGCACGATCTTGAAGAAGGCTTCCATGCGCGTATAGCCGTCGACGAGCGCCGCTTCCTCATACTCCTTCGGGATTTCGTCCATGAAACCCTTCATCAGCCACACCGAGAAGGACAGGTTGAAGGCGGTGTAGAGGATGATCAGGCCGACATGGGTGTCGTTGAGGCCGACCGCGCGGTACATCAGGAACATCGGGATCGCCACCACCACCGGCGGCAGCATGCGTGTCGACAGGATGAAGAAGAGAAGATCCGCCTCCCCCTTTACCTTGAAGCGCGAGAAGCCATAGGCGGTGAACGTGCCCATGCCGACCGCCAGGACCGTCGAGGTGATGGCGATGATCAGCGAGTTCAGGAAGCGGCTCGGATAGCCCGACCACTGCACCTGGCCTTTGCCGTCGCGCACGATCTTCTCGCCGCCGTCGAAAACGACGCGCTCCCACCACGGCGCCGCCGCGTATTCTTCCGGCGTCGGCGGGCTGCGCAATTGCGAGCGCTTGGTGAACAGCTTCACGAAAGGTGAAATTTCCGGCTGGAAGACGACCGTCGGCGGGATGGTGGTGGCCAGATTGCGCGGCTTGAACGCCGTCGAGGCGATCCAGTAGATCGGGGCGAGGAAGATGATGGTCACCAACAGCACGGCGACGATGGCGACGCGGTTGAAGCCGATTTCGGAAGAAGTGCGGACGGCGGCCATCTCAGCGCTCCTTCACCTTGTTGAGATATTTGACGTAGATGTTGGTGATCGCCAGCACCATGATCAGCACGATATAGGCCATCGCGCAGGACCGCCCGGTCTGCCATTCCTGGAACGCCATCTTGTAGAGCCGGATCGAGATCAGCTCGGCCGTCGGCTGGCTGGTCAGGATGTAGGCGAGGTCGAAGGTCTTGAACGCTTCCATGGTGCGGAAGATGACCGCGATCATCAGGATCGGCGCCACCAGCGGCAGCGTGATGCGGAAGAAGGTGTAGAACGGTCCGGCGCGGTCGATCGCGGCGGCCTCGTAGAGATGTTTCGGCACCGCCGAGAGACCGGCCAGCGACAACAGCATGACGAAGGGCGACCACATCCAGATGTCGGTCAGCGCGACGGCGTAGAGCGCCATCTTGGGATCGGCCAGCCACTCGAAATTGCCGAGCCCGAGCGCATAGTTGATGACGCCCCAGGACGGGTCGTAGAGCAGCTTCCAGAACAAGCCGACGACAGCCATCGACAGCATCATCGGCAGCAAGAGCAGCGTGGTGATAAGGCCCTTGAGCGGAATGTCCCGGTTGAGCAGCATCGCCACGCCGAAGCCGACAAGCAGCTGGCCGGCGACGGAGATGATGACGTATTTCGCGGTGATGGCGAAATTGGACCAGACATAGGGATCGTTGAGCAGGTCGCGATAGTTCTGCAGCCCGACGAAATTCGCCGGCGCGTTGGTCGAGGCGCGGAAGTCGGTGAAGGAATAGCCAAGCGAATAGATCAGCGGAAAGATGTTGAAGACGATCAGGAACAGGACCGTCGGAATAATGAAAAGGTTGCGGATCGAAATGTCGCTCAGGCCGCGCGCGGCCGCCCTCGAGGACCTCTCCAGTGTTGTGATCATCGTGGTCGCCAAGACCCCTGCTCCCGTTTGCAGAAAAAGAAACGGAGGAGGCACAAACGCCCCCTCCGTGATGCATGGTTGTTACTGAACGCGGCCGTACTTCTTGAACGTCGCGTTCCAGTCGGCGGCCAGAGCGTCCAGCGTCTGCTTGGCGGTGCCTTCGCCGCCGATCATGTAGGGATAGACGCGCTGGTTGAGCTGCTGCAGCAGTTCGGCGTATTCCGGCACGGCCCAGAAATCCTTCACCTTGAACATGGTCTCATAGAAGGCCTTGTTGTAAGGCGTGGCGCTCTGGAATTCCGGCGATTTGAGCACCGCCGCGCTGCAGGTATAGCCACCAAGCGCCGCCCACTTCTTCTGGGTCTCGTCCTTGATGAACCATTCAAGGAACTTCATCGCCTCTTCCTGCTTCTTCGAGTAAGAGATGACGGAAATGCCCTGACCGCCGAGAGCGGCGAACTGGTCGCCGTTCGGGCCCGGAGGATTGGCAAAGAAGCCGGTGTTCTTGGCGTTCGGGTTCGACGCCTCGTTGATCAGCGAGGGGAAGAACGCGAAGAAGTTCATGCTCATCGCCGCCAGGTTTTCGGTGATCGCCTGGTTGTCCTCGACGAAGAACGATTTGGCCCAGCCCGGAGGCGTGAACTTGTAAAGTTCCTTGTAGGCGTCGAGCGCGGCGATAGCCTTGTCGGAATTGATGTGGCCATCGACCTTGTAGGTCGAATAGTCACCCAGTTCGCCGCCATAGGAGAACAGCGCGTTCTCGAAGCCCATCGCCATGGCGTCATAGGAATTGTCGGTGTAGATGGCGATGCCGTAGCGCTTCTGGTCCGGCCGATAGAAGAACTCGGCGATGTCGCGCAGCGCCTTGAAATCCTTCGGCACGTCGAGGTCGTAGCCATACTTGGCCTTGAACGCTTCCTTCTCCTTGGGATCCTCGAACCAGTCCTTGCGGTAGGACCAGCCGACAGCGTCGCCTTCGAGCGGTATGGCCCAGTACTTGCCGCTGTTGCCGGGATACTCGGCGTAGTATTTCACCGTCGCCGGCGCCATGACATTGCCGAGGTCGTGCTTCTTGAAGAAGTCCGTCAGGTCGACATAGTGACCACCGGTCGAGCCGGCACCCAGCCACTGCGAGTCGCCAACGACCAGGTCATAGGCGTCGCCATGGGCGTTGAACTCGGTGAAGGCCTTCGTCTGGAAGTCGGACCAGGGCGTGGTCTCGACCGTGATCTTGACGCCGGTTTCCTTCTCGTACTCGTTGCCGAGTTCCTGAAGGTAATTGGCCGGATCCCATTCCGCCCAGAAGATGGTGAGTGACTTTTCCTGCGCGTAAACGGACGTTCCGCAGGCAAGCGTTAAGCCGATACCAGCAAGCACGCTGGTCACTAACTTGCGCATAATGATTTCCTCCCTTGTGCGCATTCTACCCTGTCATACGAGCCGGCAAAGGGGCCGGCTCCGGTAGTTCCTCCCGTGATCGCACCTTTCCGGTTTCGGGCCTCCTCGCCCTGCCGGAAAATGGATCGCAGCCCTCACTTTTGATCCACTTTTCTTTTCTAATCTGGTATTACCAATTCTGCACCGACGTCAAGCCCTTTCTTGGGAAGCGAGCCTGGCCATTCCGCCGGAAATCAAGCTTTATCTGCCTGTTTTCCAATGTTTTTCCTACTCAATGATACGCGTAGGCGTTGCACTCTCCCCCGCGTCAGAGATATTATTGGTAGTCGGCATGCAAATCTGGTCGAACCAGATAGGTCCTACTCCACGACCAGCCCTGAACCGTCGCCGCCTCCTTCATCGATCGATTCCGCCACCGCCGCGCGCACCAGGGCGCTCGCCGCCCATTGCGCCACAGACCGCGTCCTGCGGCTGTCCAGGCCCCATATATCCTTGAGCACGATCAGCACCTCGACGCCGAAGATCAGCGACAGCGCCTGCGCCAGGCGCTTGAAATCGCGCGGCGGCAAATGGCCCTTGAGCGGCGCGATCGCTTCCTGCAGCAGATCGATGCGATGACCGCGCGTGAAGGCAGGCTCGCCGCCCAGCGTGCCGGCCTGGCGTTGCGCCCACTGATCGAGCGACAGCTTCAGCGCCGCCTTGAACGTCGCCTCGAACGCCTCGATGCGCGGCATGGCCGTGTCGAACAGCTCCGCGACCCGGCGCTCGGCATCCGCCGAGGTCGATTGCCAGGTCAGGATCGGTCCGAGCCCTTCGTCGACGACAGCCTGCACCAATGCCGCCTGGCTGGGGAAATAGCGATAGGCGGTGGCACGCGAAACCTCCGCGGCTTCCGCCACCTCGCTGACCGACGGCGTGCCCCCCGCCTGCATCAGCCGCGTCGCCGTCTCCAGCATCAGCCGTTTCGTGCGCGCCCGCGGCCCGCGCTCGGCGGCCTGGCCGCTTCCATGCTCGGCGTCGCCGCTTGCAGTGGATCGTTGACGTGAGACATCCATGTCAATATGATACGCGCGTCTCAAAAATTTGCAATAACCTTGGAAGGCGCCAATGAAGCGCATCTATGTTGTGGGCACCGCTGACACCAAGGGCGAGGAGCTCGCCTTCCTGGCCGATGCCATTGCCGCCAACGGCGCCGCCGTTTGCCGCGTCGATGTCGGAACGCGCGACGCAACGGTGCCGGTTGACATTGCGGCGAGGGAAATTGCCGGCCACCATCCTCGCGGCCACGCGGCCGTGCTCGGCGGCGATGATCGTGGCGCCGCGGTAGCCGCCATGGGCGTCGCCTTCAGCCACTTCGTCCAGTCGCGAAAAGACATCGCCGCCATGATCGGCATTGGCGGCGGCGGCGGCACCTCGATTATCACATCGGGCATGCGCGTCTTGCCGCTCGGCCTGCCGAAAATCATGGTCTCGACGCTCGCCTCGGGCGACACGTCGCCTTATGTCGATGTTTCCGACATCATCATGATGCCGTCGGTGACCGACATGGCCGGGCTGAACCGGCTCTCCCGCGTGGTGCTGCACAACGCCGCCCAGGCGATATCGGGCATGGCGGCAAGGCCGGCGCCGCCGCCGGACGGCAAGCCGTCGATCGGGCTAACCATGTTCGGCGTCACCACGCCTTGCGTCACTGCCATCGCCGACCAGCTTCGCACCGCATATGATTGCATGGTCTTCCACGCCACCGGCACTGGCGGGCGCAGCATGGAAAAGCTGGCCGACAGCGGCCTGCTGTCCGGTGTCATCGACATCACCACGACCGAGGTCTGCGACCTCCTGTTCGGCGGCGTGCTGCCGGCGACGCAGGATCGCTTCGGCGCGATCGCCCGCACCGGCCTGCCCTATGTCGGCTCGGTCGGCGCGCTCGACATGGTCAATTTCTGGGCGCCCTCGACCATACCGGAACAATATCGAGAAAGACTGTTCTACGAGCACAATCCCAACGTCACTCTGATGCGCACCACCGCCGACGAATGCCGCCAGATCGGCGAATGGATCGGCGCCAGGCTCGCGCTCTGCGAGGGGCCGGTGCATTTTCTCATTCCCGAAAAGGGCGTCTCGGCGCTCGACATCGAAGGTGGCGCCTTCTTCGATCCGCAGGCCGACGCCGTCCTGTTCGAAGCCATCGAGCAGACCATCAAGCCGAATGCGACGCGCCGAGTCACACGCCTGCCGCTGCACATCAACGACCCCGAATTCGCCAAAGCGGCAACCGCCGCCTTCCTCGACATCGCCAGACAGTGAGATCCCAGACATGCCCGCAATACCGCGCAAGGACATACTGAAGAAATTCCGGGGAATGATCGACAAGGGCGTGCCGATCGTCGGCGGTGGCGCCGGCACCGGCCTGTCGGCCAAAGCCGAGGAAGCCGGCGGCATCGACCTGATCATCATCTACAATTCCGGCCGCTACCGCATGGCCGGGCGCGGCTCGGCCGCCGGCCTGCTCGCTTATGGCAATGCCAACGAGATCGTCAAGGAAATGGCCTATGAGGTGCTGCCGGTGGTCAGGCACACGCCGGTGCTGGCCGGCGTCAACGGCACCGACCCCTTCGTCATCATGCCGCTGCTTCTGGCCGAGCTGAAGACGATGGGCTTTTCCGGCGTGCAGAATTTTCCGACCATCGGCCTGTTCCACGGCAGCATGCGGCAGAGTTTCGAAGAGACCGGCATGGGCTTCGGGCTCGAGGTCGACATGATCGCCGAGGCGCACAAGCTCGATCTGCTCACCACCCCCTATGTCTTCAATCCCGACGAGGCCCGCGCCATGACAAAAGCCGGCGCCGACATCGTCGTCGCCCATATGGGCGTGACGACCGGCGGCTCGATCGGCGCCACCTCGGCCAAGTCGCTCGACGACTGCGTGGTCGCGATCGACGCCATCGCCGATGCCGCCCGCTCGGTGCGCAAGGACGTCATCCTGCTTTGCCATGGCGGCCCGATCTCCATGCCGGACGACGCCCGCTACATCCTCGACCGCTGCAAAGGCCTGCATGGTTTCTATGGTGCAAGCTCGATGGAACGGCTGCCGGCGGAAGCCGCGATCGCCAGGCAGACAGCCGATTTCAAGGCGGTGACGCTCGGCGGTGAGAAGACCAAGCCAAAGAATAAAGAAGGGATGAGACCATGACCGACAAGGGCAAAGTGTTTGTCTATCCAAAGGACGTCAGCGCCTTCGGCTTCGATTGGGGGAAACTGTCGCTGACGGTCGCGCCTGAAGTGAATGGCGCCGAGCGCTTTTCCGGCGGCGTCGTCGACCTGCCGTCAGGCCAAGGCCACACCCGCCACAACCACCCGGGCGCCGAGGAAATCATCTTCGTCATCTCCGGCCATGGCGAGCAGATGGTCGAGGACGAGCAAGGCAATCCGGTGGTCGCCAAGGTTGGTCCCGGCTGCACAATCTATGTGCCGGAAAGCCGATTTCATTCGACGCTGAATACGGGGGATGCGCCGATGCAGCTGTTCGTTGTCTACTCGCCGGCCGGGCCGGAGCTGGTGCTGCGGGAACTGCCGGATTTCAGGCTGATTCCAGCGGGGAAGTGATCCTCCGTCGCCTCCCTCGTTTGCGGCGACGCCCCCTCATCCGGCCGCTTTGCGGCCACCTTCTCCCCGTGGGGGAGAAGAGACTGGCGCCGGCGCTGGTACCTCCTCTCCCCTCGGGGGAGAGGTCGGATTGCCCCGAATTGCTCTTCGCAATTCGGATGGCAATCCGGGTGAGGGGGCAGCGCCCTTCGACACCAGCTAGGCGGTCCCACCCCTGTTCCACCCGCGCCCGCGATCCCCGAACATCACATAACCACTCTCCGTCACCGCCAGCGTATCCTCAAGCTTGATGAACCCGCGCGTCGGGTGGAGCATCGTGGTCTCGACCGACAGCACCATGTTCTTCTCCAGCGGCTTGGCGGCGTAAGTGCCTTCATAGGCCACCGGGTGGTTGGTCATCAGGAACGGCGCCTCATGCGTGATCAGCCCCATGCCGTGGGCGAAGAAATCGGTATAGGGCGCGACCTTGGATTGCTTCAGGACGCCTTCGGCGTGCGAAATCATGTCACCGCCCAGCGTGCCCGCTCTGACCTTCGAGAACGCCGCCTGCTGCACCGTCTCGACCTCGGCGAGCAGATCATCCAGCTCGGCATCCGGTTCACCGAGAATGCCCATCCGGCAGAGATCGCCGATATAGCCGTGATAATTGCCGCCGGAATCGATCGACATCACCTCGCCCTTCTTCCACGCTTGCGGCGAGGCGGCGCGGTTGTGGCTCGAGCCCAGCGTCAGCAGGCAATATTCGAAATGCGCGCCGCGATTGGTCTCCTCGCGCCGCAACTGCTCGATCATCTCGACCTTGGTCGTTCCTTCGCGCGCCCAGGCGATGGTTGCCAGCATGGAATCGGTGATCAGTTCGGAGGCGATGCGCAGCTTCTCCAGCTCCGCGTCGGTCTTGATGGCGCGCATGCGCTCCAGCATGTCGGTCGCGTCTAACAGCTTGGCGTCCGGCAGCGCCTTGCGGATCAGCGTGTAGGCATCCGACGGCAGGAATCCGGGCTCGATGCCGATGCGCGCCCCTGCCTTGCCGATCTTTTGCAGATGCTCGACCGCAAGGTTGGCGGCATCCAGAGTGCCCCAGCAGGCGGCATGCAGCGTCGGCGTCCAGAACGGGTTGTTCTGGTGCTCGCCGCCCTCCATGCGGTTGCCGATATAGGCCGCGTGATCCGGCCCGCCCTTTTCGTAGACGACGATCGGCAGGTAACGGCTGTGGCCGATCGCATCCATGGCGGCAAAGAAGATGAATTTGTAGCCGCCCAGCAGATATTGCGTGTTGTGCTTGGAGGTCGCGAGCAGCACATCGATGCCGGCCTCCTCCATCAGCCGGTCGACCCTTGCCTCGTCGAACGGGATATTGCTGACGGCATTCTTGCCCGGCGCAATGTTCATCTCTCTCTCCCTGAATTTGCCTGGGATTGACGCTGTTCCGCTCTCAATCCCTTGGCTGTGGATCAAATCTGCACCATTTTGCCCGCTCTGGTCTAGCCAGAAACGCGCCGGCAGCACGGCGGAGTGGTCGCCAAGTCGTCACCCGCCGAGTATTCATCAAATCTGGCCCTACCAGATAGATCGAATTGAACCCGCTCTCCTGAACTGGTCCAGCGGACGAAAATTTCAAAGCCAAGCCAGGATGCGCCAATTCCGTCTCTGGTGAAACCCTCGGCAAGGCTCATAATCGCCGCCGCAAGGATGCCGGTGCCGGCATTCGAGGGGTGTTGTCGCGCCGATCGGGGTCGCGGAGAGGACGGAGTTCGATCATGTCAGGTTTCACGATTTCCAGACGCAAGATGCTTGCCGGCTCGGCGATGCTGCTGGCCTCCACCGCCATGCCGACACTGGGCTGGGCGCAGACGCCGAAGAAGGGCGGCCGGCTGGTGCTCGCCGCCGATTCCGAACCGCGCAACCTCAACCCGGCGATCGTCGCCTCCAACGGCGTGTTCTTCATCTCCAGCAAGATCGTCGAGACGCTGGCCGAAGCCTCCTTCGACGGCAAGGACGGGCTCGCGCCGCGCCTGGCGCTGAGCTGGGAAGGTGCCGCCGACGGGCTGTCGGCGACGTTCAAGCTGCGCGACGGCGTCAAATGGCATGATGGCAAGCCGTTCACCTCGGCCGACGTCGCCTTCTCGGCGCTGCAGATCTGGAAGCCGCTGCAGAATCTCGGCCGCACCGTGTTCAAGGATCTGGCTAGCGTCGAAACGCCGGACGATCTCACCGCCGTGTTCAAATTCGCCAAGCCGACGCCGTTCCAGCTCATCCGCAACGCGCTGCCGGCGCTGTCGAGCGTCGTGCCGAAGCACATCTACGAGGTCGGCAAGATCGAGGAGAACCCGGCCAACACCGCGCCCATCGGCACCGGCCCGTTCAAGTTCGGCGAGTACAAGGCCGGCCAATATTACCGACTGACGAAGAACACCGACTACTGGGGCAAGGACGAGCCCTATCTCGACGAGATCATCTACCAGGTGCTGCCCGACCGCACCTCGGCCGCCAGCGCGCTCGAAGCCGAGGAAATCCAGCTCGCCGCCTTCTCCGCCGTGCCGCTGGCCGACCTCGACCGTATCTCCAAGGTGCCGGGCCTGAAGGTGATCACCAAGGGCTATGAGGGGCTGACCTATCAGCTCGTCGTCGAGATCAACCATCGCCGCGAGGAACTGGCCGATCTGAAAGTGCGCCAGGCGATCGCGCACGCCATCGACAAGGACTTCGTCGTCAAGACGGTGTTCCTCGGCTATGCCGCGACCGCCACCGGCCCGGTGCCGAAGAACGATCCGCAATTCTACACCGCCGACGTCCCGACCTATGCCTTCGACGTCGGCAAGGCCAACGCGCTGCTCGACGAAGCCGGTTACAAGAAGGGTGCAGACGGCAAGCGCTTTTCGCTCAAACTTCTGCCGGCGCCCTATTTCAACGAGACCAAGCAGTTCGGCGACTATCTGCGCCAGGCGCTCGCGGCCATCGGCATCGACGCGCAGCTCGTCAACAACGACTCCGCCGCGCACATCAAGGCCGTCTACACGGACCACGCCTTCGACCTCGCCGTCGGCCCGCCGGTGTTCCGTGGCGACCCGGCGATCTCGACCACCATCCTGGTTCAGAGCGGCATTCCCGACGGCGTGCCGTTCTCCAACCAGGGCGGCTACAAGAACGACGCGCTCGACGCGCTGATCGCCAAAGCCTCGGAAACGCTCGACACATCGGCCCGCACCGACCTCTACAAGGAGTTCCAGAAAGAGGTCGCCGCCGACCTGCCGCTGATCAACGTCGCCGAATGGAGTTTCATCAGCGTCGCGCGTGACACGGTTGGCAATATCGCCAACAACCCGCGCTGGGCGGTATCGAACTGGGCGGACACCTATCTGGCGGGTTAGTGTTCTTCGAAGGCTTGCGCATCGCAAATCCGGGTGCTCAGCTTCGAGAATGAGAGTTCCTTCGCGCCCCTTCCGCCGGACCGCGCCGACCTCACCCTCCCCCTTGTGGGGAGGGTCGACGAATGGATGCTGCGAAGCGGCAGCCAGTCGTCGGGGTGGGGGTATTGGCACAAGCCTGAAGACCCCCACCCCGCTCCGCTTCGCGGATCGACCCTCCCCACGAGGGGGAGGGTAAGGTGGCCATGACCCGCGCCCTCGCCCTCCTCCGCCGCCGCCTCGTCGGCAGCGTCTTCGTGCTGCTGATCGTCGTCATCGGCACTTTCCTTTTGCTCGAGGCCGCACCCGGCGATGCCGTCGATGCCTATATCGTCTCGACCGGAGGCGACGCCGGCATGATCGAATTGCTGCGCCATCGCTGGGGTCTCGACCAGTCGGAGCTGACGCGGCTGGCCAACTATCTCTGGGCGCTGCTGCATCTTGATCTTGGCCAGTCCGTGACCTTCTCCAGGCCGATCCGCGACGTCATCCTCGAGCGCCTGCCCAACACGCTGCTCCTGATGGTCAGCGCCACCGCGCTGTCCTTCGGGCTCGGTTCCGCGCTCGGCATCTATGCCGGCGCCAAGCCCGGCAGCGTCCGCGACCGCTTCCTGTCGATCGGCTCGCTGGCGCTCTATGCCGTGCCGGGCTTCTGGCTCGGCCTGGTGCTGATCGTCGTCTTCGCCGTCGACCTGCGCTGGCTGCCGATCGGCGGCATCGAGACGCTGGCTTCGGACAAGGCCGGCCTCGACCGCGCCGCCGACATCGCCGTCCATCTCATACTGCCGGCGTCCGCCCTCGGCTTCATCTACCTCGCGCTCTATCTGCGCATGATGCGCGCCGGCATGGCCGAGGCCTGGCGGCAGGATTTTGTCCTCGCCGCCCGCGCCAGGGGGCTGTCGCGCCGCCGCATCGTGCTGGCGCACGTCGCTCGCAACGCGCTCTTGCCGCTGGTCACCATGCTCGGCCTGCAATCGGCGCAGATGCTTGGCGGCAGCGTCGTCATCGAGAGCGTCTTTTCCGTGCCGGGCCTCGGCCGGCTGGCGCAGGAAGCGGTGGCTTCGCGCGACACGCCTTTGCTGCTCGGCATCATCCTCACCAGCGCCGTCCTGGTCGTCGTCATCAACCTGCTCGTCGATATCGCCTATGCCTTCCTCGACCCGCGCGTCGGCGCCAATGAGGCCGGCGCATGAGCCCGCTGCGCCGCTTTCTGCGCACGCCCGAGGCGGTCGCCGGCGCCATCCTGCTGGCCGCGCTGATTGCGATGGCGCTCATTGCGCCGCTGCTGTTTCCAGGCGACCCGCAAGCCATTGCCGGCCCGGCGCTGCTGCCGCCCTTCCAGGACTGGTCGCTGCCGCTCGGCACCGACCGGCTCGGCCGCGACGTGCTGGCCGAGCTGTTCCACGGTGCCCGCACCTCGCTCGCGGTCGGCCTTGCCGCAGCCGCAGCGGCACTCGCCATCGGCTCGGTGGTCGGCACGCTGGCCGGCTTTGCCGGCGGCCTCGTCGACGAGGGGCTGATGCGCATCACCGACGCCTTCCAGACCGTGCCAAGCTTCCTGCTGGCGCTGGCCTTCGTCAGCGTCGTCGGCCCATCGCTCGGCATCGTCGTGATCGCTATCGCGCTCGGCACCTGGACCGGACCGGCCCGTATTACCCGCGCCGAAGTCCTCTCCATCCGCGAGCGCGATTACGTCGCCAGTGCGCGCGCCATCGGCACGCACCCGATCGAGATCGCCTTCCGCGAAGTGCTGCCCAACGCCTTGCCGCCGGTGCTGGCGATGTCCTCGGTGATCGTCGCCGCCGCGATCCTCACAGAGGCCGCGCTATCCTTCCTTGGCCTCGGCGATCCCAACCGCGTCACCTGGGGCGGAATGATTGCCGAAGGCCGCGCGGTGCTGCGCACCGCGCCCTTCCTGTCGATCGTACCGGGCATCGCTCTGGTGCTGACCGTGCTTGGCGTCTATCTCGCCGGCGAAGGCATCGTCGAGACGACGGCGGTCCGGAGAGGCCTGTCGTGACGGTGCTGGCTTCGATCAGCGACCTGATGGTGACGTACCGCCGCGACGGCGGTGAGGTTGCGGCGCTGAGGAGCATCAGCCTCGACATCGTGGCTGGCGAGCGCCTGGCCATCATCGGCGAAAGCGGCTCCGGCAAGAGCACACTGGCGCTGGCGATTGCGGGGCTGCTGCCGGCTTCTTCAGCGGTTGGCGGAAGAATTGAATGGCCCGGCCTTGGCCAACCTCCCCTCCTCGGCCGCGACATCGGCTTCGTCTTCCAGGACCCATCCGCCAGCCTCGATCCGGTCATGACCGTCGGCAAACAGATCGCCGAAGTCGCGCGCACCCATCTCGGCCTCACCTGGTCCCAGGCCTACGCCAAGGCCAGGACCCTGCTCGAACGCGTCCACCTGCCCGACCCGGACTCTGCCCTGCATGCCTTCCCGCATCAGCTCTCCAGCGGCCAGAAGCAGCGCGTGGCCATCGCCGCGGCCATCGCGGCCGGGCCGAAACTGTTGATCGCCGACGAAGCAACCAGCGCGCTCGACACCATCGTGCAGGCTGAGATCGTCGCCTTGATCCGGCGGCTGATGGTCGAGGACGGCATGACGCTGTTGTTCATCAGCCACGACATCGCACTCGCCGCCGAACTCGCCGAGCGCATCGCCGTGTTCCGCTATGGCCAGATGATCGAGCTTGGTCCGACGGCGCGGATTGTCGACGCCCCGACCCAGCCCTACACCCGCACCCTGCTCGACGCGCATATCGGCCTCGACGCCGTGCCACTGCTGATCCGGGCCGGGCTCCCCGCATGAGCCTGCTCACAGTGTCCAACCTCAGCAAACGCTACCGTCGCGGCGGCAAGACCATCATCGCCGTCGACGATGTCTCTTTTCACATAGAGCCCGGCGAAACACTGGCGCTGGCCGGCCCTTCCGGCAGCGGCAAATCGACGATCGCGCGGCTGGTGCTGCGCCTGATCGAGCCGGACGCTGGCGCCATTGAATTCGAAGGCGATGATTTCCTGGTCTTGAGTGGTGCAACGCTACGCGCACGCCGGGCGCGCCTGCAAATGGTGTTCCAGGATCCGTTGGCCGCTTTCAACCCGCGCGCCACGGTGGCAAGTGTCCTCGACGATCCCTTGCGCATCCATGGCATAGCCTCGCGTACCGAGCGCCCGCGCCGCATCGCTGCCTTGCTCGAACGCGTCGGGCTGCCGGCCGATCTCGCGCCCCGCGCCATCCACGAAATTTCCGGCGGCCAGCGGCAGCGCGTCGCCATCGCCCGCGCCATCGCGACAAAGCCATCGCTGATCGTGCTCGATGAGGCGGTCTCGGCGCTCGACGTCTCGGTGCGCGGACAGATCCTCGAGCTTCTGCTCGACCTGCAGCGCCAGGAACGGATCGCCTATCTCTTCATTTCCCACGATCTCGGCGTCGTGCGCGCGCTCGCCCATCGCGTCATCCTTCTCGATGCCGGACGGGTCGCCGAGAGCGGCGATGCCCGCGCCGTTATCGACGCCCCGCGGTCAGCCATCGGCAAGGCGTTGGTGGTGGCAGCACCAAGGCTCAAAAGAACCACGCAGGACGCCTCATGACCGACCCCGAAGCCAGAGCCGAGAAGCTGTCGCGCGAACTCGATTCCGCCTTCCGCAACCGTGCCGATCTCTACCGGCTGTTGCTCGAAGAACTGACCGGGGAGCTGGGTGCCGAAAAGGCCGAGGCGATCATGATCCGCGCCATCGAGCAGCGCGGCAAGGAAGTGGCGGCTGCCGCCTTCGCCAGCTTCGGCGCCAACGATGCAAGCGCCATCGGCGAAGCCTTCCTGGCGATCAGTCCGGATGGCGGCCAGATGTATCCGACCGATGTCGAACGCGGCGATGACCGTATCGCCTTCAAGGTCAAGCGCTGCCCGCTGAAGGACGCCTGGGTCGAGGCGGGCGTTGGCGACGAAAAGCTCGCCACACTCTGCCGCATCGCCGGCGTCTTCGACCGCGGCCTGTTCGAGGCGACCGGCGTGCGCTTCGACAACATCACCTGGACGCCCGGCCACGGTTCCGGCTTGCTGCCACATCGCGCTGACCAATCGCGATGCCAGCTAAGCATTGACGATCTAAGCTGTGTCGAGATTCAGGTCAGGCCGAGTCGAAAATGGTGGTTCCCGAGAACCGGAGCGGAGCGTACTTTTGGGTACGTGAGCACCGGAAGCGCAGGGGACCGCCATTTGCAGGCCGGCATCACCTGAATATCGGCACAGCTTAGCCGCCGACCATCAGCTTGACGACCTCATCATGGTTGGTCTCGGAGATCTTGCGCTCGCCGGCCTGGACGCCACGCCGCAGCACGACGATGCGGTCCGAAACGGCGAAGATGTCCTGCAGATTGTGCGAGATGAAGATCACGCCGCGCCCTTGCGCCTTGAGCTGATGGATCAGCGAAATCACCTTGCGCTGCTCCGGCACGCCAAGGGCGGCGGTCGGCTCGTCCATGATCAGGATCTGCGCATCCCAATAGACGGCGCGGCCGATGGCAACCGCCTGGCGCTGGCCGCCGGAGAAATTGCTGACCGGGGCCTCGAGCCGGCTGACATGGAAGTCGAGCCGCCCCATCGTCGCCTTGGCCGCCTCGGCCATGGCCTTGCGGTCCAGCACCGGCAGGAAGCCGAACGCCTTGCGCATCGGTTCGCGGCCAAGGAAAATGTTGGCGCCGATCGACAGATTGTCGGCTAAAGCCAGATCCTGGTAGATCGTCTCGATGCCCTTTTCGCGCGCCTCCTGCGGCGTCGCGAACGTCACCGGCTGACCCCTGAGCAGGATTTCGCCGCCGGTGGGCTGGAACACGCCCGATATCGCCTTGATCAGCGTCGTCTTGCCGGCGCCGTTGTCGCCCGCCAGCGCCACGACTTCGCCCGGCCGCACGGCCATGGAAAAGTCGTTGAGCGCACGCACGGCACCGAAGTGCTTCGACAGGTTGCGGACTTCCAGCAGGGGCGCGTTCTGGTTGGTGCTATTCATCCTGACGGGCTCCACTGAACCGGCGCTGCGCCTGGTCGATAAGGACGGAAATGATGATGACGACGCCGACGGCGATGAACTGCCAGAACGGTTCGACATTGACGAAGACCAGCCCGTACTGGATGACCGCGATCACCAGCGCGCCAGCCACCGTGCCGAAGATGGTTCCGGAGCCACCGAAAAGGCTGGCCCCGCCAATGACCACCGCCGCGACGCTGTCGAGCAGCAAGGGCTCGCCGGCCTGCGCGGCGCCCGCGGTGAAGCGCGCCGCATAGAGCGCGCCGCCGAGGCCGGCGCACATCGCCGACAGCACGTAGAGCCGCAATATGTGGCCCCTGATGTCGATGCCGGCGCGCCGCGCCGCCTGCACATTGGCGCCGATGGCATAATTGTGCTGGCCGAACCGGGTCTGGCTGAGCAGGTAGTGCATGACGATGACGAAGACAGCGGTGATCAGCACCAGATAGGGCACGCCGTAGAACTTGCCGTTGCCGAGCAGCGCGAACCAGGAATTCTGCACCGGCACGGTGGTGCCGCCGGCAAGCAGGAAGGCGGCGCCGCGCGCGACGCCGAACATGCCGAGCGTGCCGATGAAGGGCGGCACCTTGAGCCGCGAGATCAGCAGGCCGTTGATGATGCCCGGCACACCGGCAACGATCACCGAGGCGAGGATGCCGGCCAGCATGGCCAGCGGCAGGGGAATGGCGGCACCCGCCATGTTGGTGGCATGCGCGGCGATGACGGCGGCCAGGCCCATGATGAAGCCGAGCGACAGGTCAATGCCGCCGGAAATGATGACGAAGGTCTGCCCGGTCGCCAGCAGCAGCGGCGCCACGGCGAAGATGGCGATGGACTGCAGGTTGAACGGATTGAGCACGAAGGTCGCGCCGAAGGCGAGCCGCGACCAGATTTCGAAACAGATCAGCAGGCCGGCCAGGAACAGCCAGGCGCGCCCTTCGGCGATGCGTGCGACCAGGCTCCTGGCCGGATCGCCGTGATCGGCCTGAGGGGCGACATGCTTCTCGGCAGGCTGGGCTGGTGATGTCGAGGTCATGGATACTCCGGGGCGCCTTCAACAGGCCTCGATTGGCGAGGACCCAATGCAGGCTCCTCCCGGCGGACCGGGAGGAGCCAAGCTGGTCTGGACTTACTCGGAGTAGAGATACTTCGAGATGTTCGGGTCCGCGATGTTGGACTTGTCCATGATCGTGAAGCCGGTGCCGATGGTGACCGGGATCGAATGGCCGGTCAGGTGGGCATAGGCCGAAACGACGCCGTAATAGCCGATTTCGGCCGGATGCTGGGCGATCGCCACGTCGACCAGGCCGGTGTTGATGTTGTCGACGATGCTGGTCGGAGCATCGAAGGCAACGACCTTGACGGTGCCGCTCTGTCCGGCCTGCTTGACGCCATTGGCGGCACCCAGTGCGGAGAACAGATTGGCGCCGAACACGCCGACCAGGTCGGGATTGCGGGCGAACACCGCCTGCAGCTGCGAAGCCGCCTTGTTGGCGTCGTCGTCATTGAACTGGGTTTCCAGCACGGTGATGCCCGTATGCTTGGCCATCTCCTTCTTGAAGCCTTCCTCGCGCTGGTCGGTGGTCGAGATGCCGGGCTTGACGTTCGAGACGTAGACCTTGCCCTTGTCGCCAATGGCGGTGGCCAGCGCGCGCGCGGCAATTTCGCCGCCGAGCACATTGTCCGACGCGATATACGACAGTGGGAAGTCGGCATCGCCGGCGCCGGTCTGGTAGACGCCGCTGCCGATGAAGGTGTCGACGGTGATGACCGGGATGCCGGCATCATTGGCCTTGCGCAGCGGCTCGACCAGCTGGACCTTGTCGGTCGGCGCGATCAGGATCGCGTCCGGCTTCTTGGCAATGACCGCGTCGAGCACCGGCACCTGGGTGACCGGGTTGAAGTCCGGCGCACCCTGGAAAACCAGGTTAACGCCAAGCGCGTCGGCTGCCGCCTGCGCGCCCTTGCGCATGGTGATGTAGAAGCCGTCGGTGGTCAGGCCCGGAATGAGCGCAATGGTGTATTTCTTGTCCTGCGCCTGCGCGGGCGCGATCAGCACCGTCGCACTGACGGCAAGCGCCGCGAGCGCGGCAACAATCTTCTTCATGACATCCTCCTCATTGTTGGCAGATCTGCCGTTGCAAGTGACATTGGAATGGCCGTCATCCCTGCGGATGCGACGGCCGGAAACGCCTGTTTGCCTCGCGGGCAGCTCCTCCCAAGCGCCCTCCAGTCGATATGTCGGCCGGTCAGTCGCCGGCGCACCTGGCCACAGCCCCGTTCCTCGGCCTCCGCGAGGTTCGGCAAACTGTGCCCAACCGCCTCGCCTTGCCGACGGGCGTTCGAACTTGTAACACTTTGCAGAAATAAATTGCAACTCGGTTTTTCCGAGCCGGCAACGCCGGGCTTTTCACACCGTACGACATCCGATTGCTCCGCCGAGCCCCGGTCAACTATCACCCGGGCCTTTCGGCGGCACAACTGGTTTTCGTTGCTGCGTCCTGCCCGTTCTAAGGCTAGGCGAGCGCCGCGAGGATGGCCTGCGCCGTCTTGGTGTCCGTCACCAGCGTGTTGATGAGTCCGGCGCGAACGGCGGCAATGATCGCCGTCGCTTTTTCCGGCGACGCGGCAAGGCCGATGACCAGCGGCACGGCGCGTAGCTGCGCCGGCGACATGGCGATCATCCGGCTCTCGCCTTCCCAGGCGATCAGCGTGCCCTCGGCATCGAAGTAGTGGCGAAGCACGTCGCCGGCGGCATGAACCAGCGCCTGCTCGCTCGGCGTGGCGGCACTGGCCTCTGGAGCATTGATGGCATGCGGCAGGCCGATGCCGACGATCGCGACATCGGTCCTCTCCCACAGCGCGACGGCATCGCGAATGGCGGCGTCGCGCAGGAAGACCTCGCGCAACTCGGTAGACGGCAAATAGGGCGCATGGATGAAATGCGGTGTGCCGCCGAACTCCTCGGCGGCAAGCCGCACGAATTCGTTGACCTGAAAATGCGCCGCCTGCTGTTGCATGCCGCCGGTGGCGGCCACGGTCAGCACGCCGGGCATGCGCGGCAGGCCGGCCCGGATGACTTCGCGCACGGCGCGTCCCCAGCCGATGGCGACGACGGAGCCCGCCACCAGTTGCGCCTGCCTGAGCAGCCCGCCAAGCGGTGCCGCGAGCGCTGCCAACGTGCCCGCCGCCGGCGTCTCGACCACGGCGGCATCGCGCAATTTCAAGCCGTCGATCAGCTGCCGGGTGATGTCCTCCGGCGTTGCCAGGTCGAGGACCTCGATGCGGACAATACCCTCGGTTCGCGCCCGCTGCAGCAGCCGCGAAATCGTCGCGGTGGAGACTCCGAGCCGCCGGGCGATATCGACCTGCGACATCTCCTCCACATAATGCAGCTTGGCCACCGTATGCAGCATCGTCCGCGATGCGGTCGCATCCTGGATGGGGGGAACAGACAGCTTGCAATTCCTTTCAGCAACGTGTTACACACGTATACGCCGACGGGAGTTATCGCGCAAATCCGGCCAACCCGCAACGTGCGGTTCCAGGCCGCGAGGTCGGCGAGGAGCATTCTTCGAGGGCGATGGCGCGTCGCGGCGTCCTGCCGGCAGGCGGGCAGAACTGAACATCGTTATTTCCACGGGATCCGCGCCCTTCGTCTGGAGAGCGCCAACATTGGATTGAGACCATGACCAAGATGACCACCGCGGAACTGCGCGGCTACCAGCAGATATGCGGCAAGGACGGGGCCATGGTCGCCATCGCCTGTGACCAGCGCGGCGGCATGCGGACCTTGCTGGCGTCGGACCCTGAGGAACAGGCCAGGATCACCAACGACATGCTCGGCGACACCAAGGCCGATATCACCCGTTACCTGGCCAGTGCGGCATCCTGCGTGTTGCTCGACCCACTCTGCGCGGTGCCGCGCATTGTCGACGAGGGCGTCTTGAACCGCGATACAGCACTTCTCATCGGCCTCGACGCTTCCGGCTTCGACGTCTCGCCCGAGGGCTACCGCTTGTCGCGCCTCGTCCCCGGCATCGACGCGCGCCGCGTCCGCGCGCTGGGCGGCACCGGCGGCAAGATCATGGTGTATCTCCGGGCCGACAAGCCTGCGGCCAACGAGCACAACATCGCCATCCTGCGCCAATGCATCGCCGATTTCGGCCAGGAAGACCTGCTGCTGGTCGTCGAGTTCCTGACCTATCAGCTCGACGGGGAAAGCCCCGAGGACTATGCGGCCAAGACTCCATGGCTGGTTGAGGAAGGCACCAGGATTTCGCTCGAGTGCGGCGCCAAGGTGCTGAAGCTTCCCTACCCCGGAACGCCGGAGGCCTGCGCCAACATCACCGCAATGGCCGGCGATGTGCCGTGGGCGGTGCTTTCGGCCGGTGTCAACCACGCCACCTTCCTTGGCCAGGTCGAGATCGCCATGCAGAACGGCGCCTCGGGTGTCATCGCCGGCCGTTCGCTGTGGAAGGACTGCATCTCGCTCGATCGTGACATCCAGCGCGAAAGGCTTAAGACCATCGCAGTGCCGCGATTGCGTGAGATCCAGGCCGTGATCGGACACTACCGGCAGAAAGCTGCTGCCTGATAGTCGAATTTGGACTAGAGCCATTCCAGCAAAAGTGTGAAGCGGTTTTGCGTCCGGAATTGCGTGAAAACGAATGCAGGATGCCATGCCTCTCAGCATAGGAATCGACATTGGCGGTACCAATCTGCGTGCCGCCCGCATTTCCGGCACCGGTGAAATCCTCAAGCGCGTTTCCGAAAAAAGCGCGCCTGACCCGGAGTTGGTGCTGGGCCGCATCGCCGACATGGTGCGCCTTCTCGACACCCCTGACGTGAAGGCCATCGGCGTCGGCGTACCCGGCCGCGTCGATGCGCGGCGCGGCGCTGTCCTGTCGGGCGGCTATGTCAACCTCGCCTCGGTTGCGCTGGCGCAGCGCCTGGAAGACATGACAGGCAAGCCTGTCGTCATCGACAATGACTGCAACATGGCGCTGGCCGCCGAGATGGCGCTCGGCGCGGGGCGCGGCCATGGCAACATCGTTATGTTCACCATCGGCACCGGCATTGGCGGCGCCGTCGCCCAGGATCGGCGGATCACGCGTGGTTCGGCAACGGCGGGCCAGCTCGGCCACATCACCGTCGACGTCAATGGCGAGGTCTGCGCCTGCGGCCGGCGCGGCTGCGTGGAGACCACCAGTTCGGGCACGGCGCTCGGCCGTCACATTGCGCGCGCCGGGCTCGGCGCCGACATTTCGGTCGACCAGCTCTTTGCCCGCGATGCCGCCGGCGACATCCAGGCGCGCGGCATACTGGACGCCTGGGCGAAACCGCTGCGGGCCGCCATCGACACCGCCGTTGCCATGCTCGCTCCCGATCTCGTGCTGCTTGGCGGCGGCCTTGGCCGCGCGGCACATGCAGCACTCGACCGAGCCCCGGCTCTGGCGCCCTGGTACCAATGCCAGGTCGAAGCAGCGCAGCTCGGCGACGACGCCGGGGTGATCGGCGCCGGCCTGCAGGCCCTGGCGGCGGAACCACACGCCGTTCCGGTTGCATCCTCGGCGCCATCAGGTCACGCTAGGCGCGCCGTGCTGGTCAACGGCATCCCCGCCAGCGGCAAGAGCACCGTCTCGCGCGGCATCGCCGATCGCATGGGCTGGCCGCTGCTGGCGCTCGATACGATCAAGAATCCCTTTCTCGAAGTGCTCGGCGGCGGCGACCGCCTGTTCAACCGCACGCTCGGCCGCGCCAGCTACCAGGCGATCTGGTCGGTGGTCGGCGAAGCTCCTGCCGGCACCACTTTCATCGTCGATGCCTGGTTCGGCTTCCAGCCGCGCGAGGTTCTCGAGGATCATCTGCGAAAGGCCGGCGTCGAACAGACTTTTGAAATCTGGTGCCACGCGCCCGGCGAGGTCCTTGCCGAGCGTTACGGCGCCCGGCTCGACCAACGCCCGGCCGGCCATCCCGGGGCGGCCTATATCCCCGAACTGATCGAACTCGCCAAGTGTGCCGAGCCGCTGCGGCGCGGACCGCTCTTCGACGTCGACACGACGAGGCCGATCGACTTCGATGCCATCACGGCCTGGCTGCGGGCGACCATAGCCAGCGGCGCATAGACGGCCGGAAGGCCCGGTCAGTCGCCACTACAGACGTGAAGTTCCGTTCCGGCCGCCGCGATGACCGCGCGCAGCGCCGGTAGCGGTTCACGATCCGTGACGATGTCGGAAAGCGCGCTGAGAGCGCAGATGCGTTCGAGGCTGTTGCGGCCGAACTTGTCGTTGGTCACCACAAGCGCTGTCGACAGCGCGCGAGCAATCATCGCCCGCTTGACCGCCGCCGCCCCCGAGATCATGTCGCTCGGCCCGTCCGCCGAGAGGCTCGAGGCGCCGATGATGGCAATGTCGGCATTGTAGCGCCTGACGAATTCAACCGTATCCTCACCGACCACGCTGGCTTCTCGGCTGTCGTAGGTGCCGGGGCACAGGATGACCCGGAAGGTCGGACTGGCACCGGCCACCGAGGCGACGCCGATGGAATTGGTGATGATCGTCAGCTCCCGCTTCATCTGCGAGAGGCTGCGCGCCACCTCATAGGTCGTCGAGCCGCCATCGATCATCACGATCTGGCCTTTCTCGACCAGTCCGGCCGCACCACGCCCGATCCGCGCCCGCTCCTCGATCATGGTCTGGCTGCGCTCGGCAATCACCGGCTCGGATGTCATCAGCGAGATCGTCGCGCCGCCATAGGTTCGGTTGAGCAACCCCGCATCGCCGAGCTCGATAAGGTCGCGCCGGATCGTTTCGCCGGCGACGCCAAGGCGCAGGGCGAGCCTGGAAACACGGATCGAGGCCGAGCGGCGCACTTCCGACAGGATGAGCTCATGCCGCTCCTTCTTCGACAGCCGGCTCTGCTCCATGATCTGTCCTCCAGGAAGCCTGGAACATTAGCGATACCGACGTTGATGGGGAAGGAGTCTCGCAAGGCGCTTCGGCAGGACGGTCTGGTCACAAAACCTATCGGCACGTCGGCGTCCGCGAAGCCCTGATGCGGCTGGCGTAGGCCGGCCTCGATCGAGGCACGGCCGCCGCCGTCTGATCAATAGCCGACGGTGAAACGCTGCCTGATGTGGGCCGGCTTCTCGATCTCGTCGGCCATGACGATGGCGTAGTCTTCGAAGGAGATGCTGCTGCCCTTGTCCGAGGCGAGAAGCGTATCCTTGCCGAGGCGGAATTTGCCGGTGCGCTCGCCCGGGACGAACATGGCGGAGGGCGACAGGAACGTCCAGTCGAGATCGCCCACCGTCTTCAACGTGTCGAGGAAGTCGGCGCCCTTCTGTGCCTCGGGCTTGTAGATCGCCGGGAATTCGGGCGTGTCGACCAGTCTTTTGCCGGGCGCGACCTCAAGGCTGCCCGCGCCGCCGACAATGAGATAGCGCTTCACGCCGGAAGCACGCACGGCGTCGATCAACGTGTCGGGATCGCTGTCCAGGAAATGCACGGCGCTGATCACCACATCATGGCCACGGATCAGATCGGCGAGGCCTTGCCTGTCGAAGACATCGCCCTTCCTGGCCGTCACGCCGGGCAGAGCGGCAATCTTTTCGGGGTTGCGGGCGATACCGGTGACGGTATGGCCACGGTCGGAGAGTTCCTTGAGCAGGCGCGAACCGACAGCGCCCGATGCGCCGATGAGAGCGACTTTTGCCATGTCTTTTTCCAGTCCTTGTTGGGGGTCAGTTGGGGAGATCACGCCGCCGCGATATGGGCGACGAGATTGTCGAAGCTGCCGAACAATGCGTTCGATCCGATGAGGCGCGGCGCATCGTTGCGGACGACCGCAAGCGAAGGCACGCCGTTGGCATGCAAGCGCTGGAACAGCGCTCGGCCACGACCGACCAACTCGCGGTGAGCCGTCAGCACGGTTTCGCTCGGCTTCTTCAGCATTGCGGCGGCACCCGCCATGCCGGCGTCTGCGAGCACGGCGGCCACGCCTTCGACAGTCACGATATCGCGGCCGTCGACATAGCGCGCACGCTGGATCGCTTTAAGCGCGGTGAGCCTGCAGCTGGGGTCTTGCAGACCGGCGGCGCTGATGCCGAGGGCGGCGGCATGCGAGTCGAGCAGGGTGCCGCGAACATTGAGGACATTGTTTCGGTAAGCCTGCGTGAACGTCTGCCCGGTCAGACGCTCGATGCGCTGGTCGTTCGCCCAGGCGTGGGCGGCAAAGCCTTCATCCATCGGCCGCGCACCGGTGCCGGAGAACAGGCCGGTCGGCAGCAGCTCGATGCGCACGCCGCTGGCCGACAGCCTGTCCAGCATCGGCGTGGCGCCATAGCACCAGCCGCAGAGCGGATCAAAAAGGTAAGTCACGTCTGAATTGCTCACGATCGCCACCATTGTTGGTACGTGCTGTCGGCTGAAAGGCCACCAAATCTCTTGGCCGTATGTGGCAAGCGGAGGTCTTGCGATAAATAGTGCCCAATAATACAAACTGTCTGATCAAATCAGACAAAAGCAATTACCTTGGCCGACCTTCTCAACCTCAACCGGCTCGTCTACTTCACCACCGTGATGGAAACCGGCTCGTTCACATCAGCAGCAGACCGGCTTGGCGTCGCCAAAGCCGTGGTCAGCCATCAGGTCGGCAGGCTTGAAGAGGAGCTGGGCGCGACGCTGCTGCAGCGCACGACGCGGCGCGTCACCCCGACCGAGGAGGGCCGGCTCTTTTATGATCGCGCGATGATCATCCTGCGCGAGGCGGAATCGGCCTATGGCGAGATCTCGCGCGCTGCGACCGAGCCGAGCGGAACGCTGAAGCTGACCGCGCCGCTCGACTACGGCACCAGGGTGGTGGCCCCGGTCATGGCGGCATATCTGAAGGCCTATCCGCAGATGCGCGTCGAAGCGATCTTCGACGACGCGGTGAGCGATCTGGTCGACGAGCAGATCGATCTCGGCATCCGTGTCGGCTGGCTTACCGATTCCTCCAACCAGGCGCGGCGCCTCGGCACGATTCGGCAGATCGTCGTTGCCAGTCCGGCTCTCGCGGCAAGCCTGCCCGCGGATGCGAACCCGAACCAGGCGCGAGCGCTGCCCTGGGTCGGCAATACCCAATTGCGCGGCGTCGGCCAATGGCTGTTTTCCAGGGACGGCGAGACGGTGTTGACCGAACTCAATCCCGTCGTCGTCTGTGACAAAAGCCCGGCCGCCTACGCGTGCGTGCTCGCCGGTATCGGCCTGGGCATATTCCCCGACTACGCGGTCGATGAGGATATCGCCGCAGGTCGGCTTGTGCGGATATTCGACAAGTGGACCTTGCCGACCGGTGGTATCCACGCGGTGTTCCCGCCAGCCCGCTTCCGGCCCGCCAAGGTGCGCGCCTTCGTCGAATTGCTCGCGGCGGCCGAGAGAAAGCGGACGCGTGGCAACACCAGGGGATGAAGCCGATCCCCCTCAGGCTCGGACGCAATTATGCCGGCTGCAGCCGAGCCAGCTTGGCCGCAATGCCGTCCAGGATCAGTTCGAGGCCCGCTGCAAAGCTTTGATCCTGGATCGCGTCTCCATCGCCTTCGCGGCTTTCCTCGAACAATGCGGAGGTCCGCGGATAGGCTCCGGAGCCGGTGATCGAAGCGGCATAGGCAGCCTGGTCCGCTCGCCACTGCTCGGCGGACAGCCCTGAAGTGCCGATAGCTATGTCGTCGGCGATCTCGGACGCGACGAAGCCGCGCACATAGGAGATCAGCGTGTCGATAAGGACGAGGCGTTCCCGCGCCGACAGGCCATGCTCCTCCAACAGGCCAAGCGTTGCCTCAAGTCGCTTCAACCGGTTGGGTCCAAGCGTTGGCCGTCCGGCCAACGCCGTCACCATCCAGCGATGAGCCAGGAAGGTTTGCCGCGTGGCCAAGCCGATGACGCTGAAGTCGGCGCGCCAATCGCCGGAAGCGCTAAAGGTTCCCGGCCCCAGCGCGCCATCGACCATCAGGTTCAACAGATCATCCTTGCGCGCGAAATAACGATAGAGGGAGCTGGTGCCGCTGCCGATCGCCGTCGCGATGCGGCGCATGGAGACGGCGTCGAGCCCCTCACGGTCGGCAATCTCGATGGCTATCCGGGCGATCGCCTCGCGGTCATGCGAGGGCTCGGGCCCGCGCGCGCCGCGCGACGGCCGCATCCAGATCACTGACGGGGCCTTGTCACCTGAAGCCATGCGCCTACCTATTGCGAACACCGTTCGCATATTCTACAGAAACAATACTGCGAACATCGTATCCGCGTTTCACAGGCCGGCCAACTCATTGGCTGGCCCTGTGCGGATGATTGTTCGTGGACCAGGAGCGCTGCCCATGAATACCGCAACCGCGAAAGCTTACACGACCGGCTCCGTGACATCGCGCGATGGCACCACCATCGGCTATCGGCAGATCGGCCGTGGCCCGGGTCTGATCCTGCTGCATGGCGCCATGCAGGCCGCGCAGAGTTTCCTGCGGCTCGCGACGGCGCTTTCAAACAGCCTCACTGTCTATGTCCCCGATCGGCGCGGGCGTGGCATGAGCGGACCATTTGGCTACCAACACGGAATGGAGAAGGAGCTCCAGGATCTTCAGGCGCTCGTGGTTGGCACCGGCGCGCAAGACGTCTTCGGCCTGAGCTCCGGCGCCCTGATCGCGCTCCAGGCAACGCTCTTACTGCCCTCCCTGCGCAAGGTGGCGCTTTACGAACCGCCATTGGCGATCGCCGGCGTAACGTCACCCATGGCCTGGGCGCCGCGCTACGAAAGGGAACTGGCGCTGGGCGATCTGGCGGCTGCCATGGTTTCCTGCATGGAGGGGACCGGTGATATCTCGACAATCAAGGTGCCGCGTTTCATCTTGGTCCTGTTGATGCGGCTGGCGATCCGGACCAGCGCGAGCGACGGGAAAATCGGAAACGTCCCGCTGGACATCCTCATCCGCTCCGTTCACTTCGATATTCGCCTGGCAGCGGAAATCGCCGACACCGTCGAGACCTTCAAAGCGGCACACACGGAAATCCTTCTGCTCGGAGGTGATCGAAGCGCCGCCTATCTGGCTCCAGCACTGGACGCGCTGGCCGGCGTTCTGCCCAACGCCAAGCGCATCGAACTCCCTGGCCTTGGTCATCTGGCGGCGGACGATGTCGGCCAGCCCGAGCGAGTCGCCGACATTTTGCGACCGTTCTTCTCGCAGCGCTGATCAGAAGGGTGAGACAAACATTGCTGCGCAAAAAGCGCAGCAAAAGCCGAGTAGCCGCTTCAATTCGTCAGTCAGCAATGACTTACATTAAGTGGCTTTGCGTTTTTGTCCTGCGGGGGCTTCGGCTCCTTGCGGGCGCCTGCGCCGGAGCAAATCGCCGAGCATTGTGATCTGGATACAAAAACGGCCCGCTGGCTTGAGCCTAGCGGGCCGTTGAATGTTGGTTGCGGGGACCCGCAACCCCTTTTGTCATAACATCGACGGGCTGTTCATTTGGGTCAGGTTTGGCGAGTTGGAGGATGCCGAACAACTCGCCGCGCAGCTCCGCATGGACCTCGCCGCGCTTGCCGCCGGGCGTGAGCACGATCTCGCCTATCAATGAGCGCAACGCCTCGGCGGCTTGGCGTCCGTCCTCGTGGTCAGCAAGCGCTTGCGTGAAGTGATCGACCCGCTTCTTATAAAGAGTGGCGATGTTGGGAGGCAGGTCGGGCACGTCAGTGGGCGCCACTGCCAGACGCGCGGTGATCTCCGCCTTCTGCCTCTCCAGGTCTTCCATTCTCGCTTTCATCGAAGGTTGGTAAAGGCCATCCTCGATTGCGGCCATGATGCCGGCGATGGCGCGCTCGATCTTGTCGAGCGCCTTGCGATCCTGTTCACCTTGCGCGCGACGCTCCTGATTGAGGCGGTTGGTCTCCTGGGCATAGGCTCTGATCGCCTCGGGCACGGCATCGGCCGAGACCAGCCTTTCCTTCAGGCCTGCGAGGACTCGCTGCTCGATCTTCTCTCGGGTGATGGTGCGACCATTGTCGCAGATGCCCCGGCGCTGGTGGTTGAGACAGGCATAGCGGTCGCGTGTGAACAGCCCGTAGCGCCCGCCGCAGCAGCCGCACGTGAGCAAACCGGAGAGGAGGGAGACCGGTCGCTTCATGGTGTGCAGCTTCCTGGCCCGGGCCTTGCGCGTGGCGATCGCCATCGCCTCGAACTGGCCGGCGATGGCTTTCTGTCTCTCCTTCACGGCCTGCCACAATTCGTTCTCGACGATTCCTGAGATGCGGCACCTCGGTGCGGATCCATTTGGCTGGCGGATTGGCGCGCGATACGCGCTTGCCGGTGGCGCGATCCTTGACGAAGTGCAGGCGGTTCCAAACCAGCACACCGGTATAGAGCTCATTGTTGATGACGCCGGTACCCCGGATGACATGCCCGCGCACGCTGGTATCGCCCCAGTGTCGGCCGAGCGGACCAGGAACGCCCTCCTTGTTAAGGTCGACGGCGATCGCCTTCGGGCTCTTGCCGGCAGCGAATTCGCGGAAGATACGGTGCACGATGGTCGCTTCGTCCGACACGATCTCGCGATCGCCACGGACGGGCTCGCCTTCAGCATCGAGTTTCTTCACCACGTGGTAGCCGTAGCACAGCCCGCCTCCGGCCTTACCCTTCTCTACCCTCCCCCGCAGGCCGCGATGGGTCTTGAGCGCAAGGTCCTTGAGGAACAGAGCATTCATCGTACCCTTGAGGCCGACATGCAGTTCGCTGATCTCGCCCTCGGCCAAAGTGACGATCGCAACGCCGGCGAATTTGAGATGCTTGAAGAGGGTGGCGACATCGGCCTGGTCGCGGCTGATGCGATCGAGCGCCTCGGCCAGCACCACTTCGAAGCGACCGCGCTGGGCATCGCGCACCAATTGCTGGATGCCCGGCCGCAGAACTGTGCTGGCACCGGAGATCGCCGCATCCTCATAGGTTCCCGCCACTCCCCAGTCCTCGCGCGCCGCCTGCTCGCGGCACAGCCTCAACTGGTCATCGATGGAGGCATCACGCTGGCTGTCGGAAGAATAGCGGGCATAGAGTGCGACAAGGGTCATGGCGGAAGATCCTCTCTCCTGTTCCCAGGGGGGTTGCCATCCGACTCCCTGCCCTCTCCCTCTCGGCGGCCCGGCCGATTGTGGTTGGCTGCCTGCATCGCCTCGAATGTCTCCTGCGCCAGCCGCCGGCCTATCAGTCGGGCGATATCCAGAACGACCCGATCCAGCTTGGCCGCCGCCACGCTCTCAGAGCGACCCTCGGGGCTGGCGAGGTCGCCGTTGTCGTTCGCCGGAACCAAAGCCTGTCGGCCAGTCCTGGTTTCCTCAGCCATCGCGGTCGCTCTCCCAATGGTGGATCGACCCGCAATCAGAGTCCTTCGGCCGGCGAAGGAAAGCACCAAGTTCATGTCGTAGGGCCACAGCGTGCAATGACTTGCGCCGTGCAGTTTCGTCCTAATCGTCAAGGTCGGGCTGCAGGCGACAAATGGTGAGGCGGGCGCGTCAGAACCGGTACGTCGCTACGGTGCTCCGCCACGCCTTCTTCTTCTAGCGAAGCGACAAGCTTGATTGCGGACTCCCAATGCTTGGCGACATCGTTCCGCGTCCTTTCMCGGCTCCGGCGACCAACCGGCAAGTCTCCCGCGATCGCCTTAGGTCACGCAGTAGGGAAGCTATGTGCGGCCACGGGAAGTCGGTAGGGTCACCGATATCCCGATCAGCGCCGACGATCATTTCCAACTTGGCGATGACGCCGATGAGCGACGTTGCCGCGATGTCAGGGATAGAATCTTGAAGCTTGAGGGCTTCGGTCATAGCAAAGACCTCAGCTTCGCAAGCTATCAGATGCTCAGCGTCTAAGCGTGTGGTAGGCACCAATATTTGCGAACCTGCGGTCAATACCTGAATTCCGGGATTGACCAATGTTCGCATCTCCAACCGCTGTTGGACCCGACACAACAGCAATGAGGCATATCGAGCTCGTTGCCACTCGCTCCATAGGCTCAAAGCGGGATCTATGGCTTGGGAGACCGGACTGGGAGGCTCATCGCGTTGCCGACCGATGACGAAAGGCAAAGTCGTGGTATTGTCGGAATCAGCCATGATGCGAGCTCCAAACAGCTTGGGTTGAATGGCGCCGCAATCAGCCGGATCTACCCACAAGGTCGGAGGCTTTCCGACGACTTGTCGAGGCTGGGTTAGGCTCCAAGATAGTGGGCGACCCAACGTAAGGCTTAGCATTCGAGCGGAAGGTGGCAATTGGATTAGCGGCGCGTCGGATTGCGTAATATTGTCGAGAAGTGGTCGCCGCTCCGGTCAGCGCCAATATGTTGACGACACCGCTCATCAGCGCGATGCCGGCAAAGGCACGCCGAAAGGAACCAAGAACCGCCGCGAGGGTCGTTCGCGGCGGCTCTGACGGACGGGACCGCGGCATCGTCTTAAAATGATTTCCAGTTCAGGCATCAGGCGGCGATGAACTGGAAATCGTCCTGATGAAGATTTGCCAGCGCAACATTCTTCAGGGTCAGCGTATTGCCGCCATGGGTGATCACCGTGTCGGCGCCGACCTGGGTGGCGGCGGCGAGAACCGAGGCGAAGTCGGCGAAGACGTCGTTGCCGAACTGGATGACGTCGTCCGACGCGGCTCCAGCGGCGAAGTCCGTGATGGTGTCGAGGCCAAACCCGGCTTTGAAGATGAAGGTGTCGTTGTCGGCACCACCGGTCAATGTGTCAGCTCCAGCCCCGCCAATCAAAACATCGTTGCCTGCAGCACCTTGCAGCGTGTCGTTCCCACCGAAGCCCGACAATCTTTCACTGTTTGCCGTTCCAACCAGCGAGTCGTTGCCGTTTGTCCCGTATTGGCCGAGATGGCTGTTTATCGCGGCCCTATCCCAAAGGGACCCATCTTTGAATTGGATGGTGGCAATGCCATATTCGCGACCGTCTCGGCTTTCTCCCCAATATTGATATGTGCTCGTCACGCTGTCGGTGCTGAGTATTGAGATGGTCAACCTGCCGCCGGATCGCATCAGCCCAATTTCGGAAGCATCGATGTCCGTCAGGACCAGTTTATCGGTACGGTCGTAGCCGCTTCCCGTCTGGGTCAAGGTGTCATTGCCGTCACCCTTGGCGAACATGAAGGTATGTTCGCCATTGCCGCAAGCGCTGCAGTCAGCTGCCTGCAATGCGTCTCATACGGTCCAGGCGCGCTTGTCACGCTGGCTGCTGCGTGCCCGCGATCTATCCGGAAGCGACACCCTGTCATTTACACAGGCGTTTCTGGCTCAGATGCTGGGCACTCAACGCAACAGCGTGTCGATCGTTGCGAATACACTCCAGCAGGCCGGCCTCATCCGATATCACCGGGGCCACATCGAAATCACCAATGCAGAGGGTCTGTTGGAAAGCTCCTGCGAGTGCTATGGGACCGTCAAGGCATACTACGACAAACTCCTGCGCGGCCCCTAAGCTCGGAGCGCCCTCTCAAGCTCTCGAGTGATGCTGCGCAGAGGCGGAATCCACCGCCGTTGTTGCCGCTGAAGCACCAATCCCTCCAGACGGCATCCTGCTATTTTGCCTACGTGCTCCATCCACCCGTTGCGCTCGTTGGAGCCTCTTGTATTCCGCATCCAGCAAACGGGAAATCTGCCCACGCTTGGGTGGATCAAGTTGGGCAGCCATCAGCCTTCGCCAGTAATAGGCGATGTTCGCCTTATGGATCAAAACCGCCTTCGACTGTGCCATGGATGCTGACACTGCTCTCAACGAGGGTCGGAAACGTAAGGGAAGATCTGGCGCCGCTCCAGTTCCTGCGCGACTTCCTCGGGAAGGCAATAGCAGTTGCAGTGGACCGCATGCCTCAAATGCCAGGACAGGCCTTCGTTGGAAGTCGGCTCGCGTGGCGCCAGGTTTTCGCTATGCCACTGGATGTTGACCGACCTGGCAAACCTAAAATGCAACGGCTCGTGCAACATTAAAGGCCTCCTTTTTTGAGGAAGCCTATCTTCGCACGCATCGATCCGGGTTGATCTGAGTCAAGCGTGTCCATGGTTGCGCGATTTATCGTCGACGCGTTGAACGATTGCTGCTTGGTCGGCGATGACGAAGATGACCCTTTCTAAGAGCTTAATTGCTGTCGATTTGACCTACCAATGTCCGGCCTGCCAATTCCCCCTTGTCAAGCGCGGGAGTTGGTTCCGCGTTGTGTCCAAATATCGATGCGAAGGTTGCGGGCGCATGATCCGGATTGGCTACCCTGAAAAGCTCAAGCTGTTCGAAAAGCACACCCACTTGCTCGGTGCCTTCACGGGCCTGGCCTGTCCGAATGAGCACAAGCCTGCGAGTTGAGTTACTACCGCCGAATTTGATGGATTGTCAGCCTTGCGAGCCGGAACCTATATCCGAAGACTCTGTCCATTCCTCGCCCGGCAACTCCAGAGACCTGCGCTTGAGTATCGACGTGCGTCGCCAATTGGCGAGCCGCCAAAAGGGGGAGCGGCTTTAATCCAGCCGCCCCTGAACGCCCTCAACAATCACGCGATCAAAATACGGTCTTCGACCAGATGAACCCCAGGGGCGGCCCACGCGGCCCTTACCGTCGCGCTCCGCTCGGCCCAAGTATGCACCTTGCCGTCGAGCCTGACCTTGCCGTCGGACACGCTGACATTTATTGCCTTCGCCTCGACTTCGGCATTGCGTTTCAGTGCATCTTCGATGCGCCTTTTGACATCAGACACTGACGCGTGGGGCTTCACCTCGATGTTGTTGTAGACACCGAGTACGCCCGCCAGATATTGGATGGCATTGGCAGCACCGGCCTTCTGATATTGCCAGTCGACCTTTCCAGTCAGGGTTACCCAGCCATTCTGGACCTTGACCTGAACGGCCCCCTCGGGAATGACCGTGTTCCAGGAGATGGTGTGGAGAGCACGCTTGGCTATCTCCTCGTCTGAGGTCACATCTGAACCGTAAGGTCGCACTTCGATTTCCTGCGCAAGGCCCTTCACACCCTTGACGGAAAGTGCCGCCTTTTCCGCGGTGGCCTTCTGGGCGAAGGTCGCAACATGACCGGTTAGCGTGACAACGCCGTTGTCGACGGCGACGCCGATATTGGCCGCGTCGATGCTGGGCTCAAATTCCAATTCATCGATGATGTTTTGCCGTAAGATATTGTCGTTCATTGTCGCACCTTTCTAGAACGCCCCTCGTCCCAGACTGCCTGAATGAGCTGGTTGTGGCCTTGATAAGGATCAAACACTGACCTGCTCGCCCGAAGATCGAAGCTTGTTGGACACGCATGACCGGCCCAGCTGCCAAAGCCCGAACCCGACGCATGCTGTAGCCGTGTGCCAGGGTGACCTTCGACCTTGGCATGGGCTAGAGGGCGCTTCGGACGACGCATCAGCGTCATAGCGCAACAGGCGCAAAAGCGGCAATTTGGCAATGCGTTCACAACCCGCACCGTTGCGTTGACCGTGACGTGCATATGGATCATCGGCTCCATATGATCTTGGCTTTCTGGCGTGGCGTCGCTGGGGGAAGCGACCTACGATGACCCAGTATGATCGGCGCGACGGCGTTCCACTTGCCGGAATGCCAAGTTCCGCCTTCACTGCCGGATCGTTGAGCCACGCACGCGAAAGACCGATCCAGCATGTCCCGAGACCCTTTGCATGTGCTGCGAGCATGAAATTCTCCCCGGCCAGACAGCAGTCCTCGAATGACTGGCTCTCACCATCAGCAGCGCAGATGATTACGAGTGCGGCCGCGCCGTGAAAAATCTCGAAAGCCGGATCGGCTGCATGCATTGCCAACGGGGATCCGGCGGGCAGGTGCAGTTGCACATGGTGCTTGGCTTCCACCGAAAGCCTGCGCAGACGCTCGGCTCCGAGCACGACGACGAAGCCCCATGGCTGACGGTTGATGGCGCTCGGAGCCAAGATGGCCGCACCGATCAAATCTTCCACTACGGTTTCATCCACAGGGTCGTCCGTGAATTCACGCACGGCGCGGCGAGTGCGCAACGCTTCCATAAGTTCCATGACATGCTCCAAAGCCGACTTGCCGCCACTCTAGGAGCCGACACAGGTCGCGCTTTGATGCATCTCAAAGCTTTAGCTTCTGCACGCCCTATGCTGGCAAAGAAACTGAACGGCAAGAAGAGCCGCGGATTGCGAAACAAACTGCGACATCTGCCCCGGAAGGGGTGCAAGGCCATCGACCGCTTATCGATCCCGGATTTGATCGCTCCGGTTTTGCACTCCAACACGCCTCTGCGAGACGCGCGATGTGTTGGCGCTTCCACAGTGCATGATGGTCGACACTGCGGATGCGCCGGTCACACCGAATAGGAAAGCCATCACGATGGGCCACTCCGAGTTTGGTAAATCGAAACGCAGGCTGCGGGCCATTTCCTTCCCCGCACCGCCCCACCCGCTGCAGCGGCGGCTGCCGTTGCCCGGGCAGACCCGCAAAACGCCGGCAGACGACCCCGGCGCGGCTGGCCGGATTGAGGCCATACTGGCCAGCCCCAGTTATCGATTGCCAGTCGAAGATCCCGCGTTTCTCGAAAATGATGATACGCGTGGGCCGCGACTCGAGATTGACTACCTCAAGCCAGAGATGCTGCTGCGTCAGCACCGCATTCGCGGAACGATTGTTGTCTTCGGCAGTACGCGCATCTGCGAACCAGTTGCGGCCCGGCGCAACCTTCGAGCTCTTCGGAGGACGGAGTTGGTGCAACCGCCCGCTGACGTGACCTTGCGTCTCAGGGCGGCCGAACGAATCGTATCCAAGGCCCGCTACTACGATGTAGCACGTCAATTTGGCAGATTGGTCAGCGGCGCCAATCACGATCAGCGGGATAACCAAATCGTCATCATGACCGGTTCAGGCCCCGGGATCATGGAGGCTGCCAACCGCGGCGCTTTCGATCTATCCATGCCTTCGGTAGGGCTCAACATCAGCTTGCCGAATGAGCAATACCCTAATCCGTATGTCAGCCCGGAACTTTGTTTTCAGGTGCACTATTTTGCCATCCGCAAACTTCATTTCCTGCTGCGCGCGAAGGCCCTTGTCGCGTTCCCAGGTGGGTTCGGAACGCTGGACGAGCTGTTCGAAACCCTGACCCTTGTTCAGACCCGCAAGATCAAGCCAATTCCAATCGTCCTGGTCGGCAAAGAGTTTTGGCGCCGCGCGATCGATATGGACTTCCTGGTGGAGGAAGGCGTTATCGATCCGGAGGATCGCGACCTCTTCTGGTTCGCCGAAACGGCGGAGGAAATATGGGAGGGTATACTGAATTGGCATGCCGCGGCTGGAGAGGCGCTCTATCCTGCCCCGAGAGCAGCCCATGAACCCTGACATCCCTATCTTGAGCCCAAGGTAGAATTGGCGCACTCCCTGCGCGTCCGCCACGTAGATCACGGCCTCCGTCGAGCCGTGCCATGATGGCGCCGTGTGACCGCCGGTAGTGGGCCTGTTCAGGCCAAAAGCGGACCACAGCAAAGTCGAGAGGTCCCCTCTTCGATCGGCTTGTCTCAAAAACTGAGCGCCGAATGTGAATGGGATGAGGATCAGAGGCCGTATTTCCAGAGCATCGCCGATCCCTACCGCAGGCGCTTGGATTGATGCGTATCAAAGCCGGGTGAGTTCGTCCCTGTTAGCCAAGACTCATCATAGTTCGGAGGCGGTCATGGCTCACAAGCAGGTATTGTTTCGATCAGCAGCGCGCGAAAAGATTCTTCGTGGCGCAACACAGCTCGCCGACGCGGTACGCGTAACACTCGGGCCGCGCTCGAAATCGGTTCTTATCGAAAAGAAATGGGGCGCTCCCACGGTCTGCAACGACGGCGTGACCATCGCCAAGGAATTCGACCTGAAGGATCCCGAGGAGAACCTTGGGGCGCGGATGCTCAGGCAGGCGGCCGAGAAAACCGGGGACATGGTCGGTGACGGCACCAGCACGTCGACCATTCTGGCCCATGCGATGTTCGCCGACGGGGTGCGCAACGTCGTCGCCGGCGCCAGCGCGATCGACATAAAGCGGGGTCTTGACCGCGCCACCAAGCGGGCAATCGAAACGCTCAAGCAGATATCTCGGCCTGTCTCGACCCGTCGCGAGAAAGAACAGGTGGCAACGATCTCCGCGCACAACGATCCTCTCATCGGTCATCAATCCACGCAGTCGCTTGCTGAGACCGCTCAATCCTGTTTCCTCGCCATGCGTCAAGAACACCTGGTGCTTCACCGGAGTTCGAGCCTTGATCCAGACGACCAGTTCGCTGGCGTCCGCGTGGCCGGAATAGAGGTCGAAGTGGCTGATATGTGCCTTGACCTCGACTTCCTCGCCCTGGATGCGCACACGTTGCGCACCATCGAGCAGAATCCTGCCGAGCGACCCTTGAGCCTGGTAACCGGCCATCATGACGGTCGCGTTCCGGCGCCAGAGATTGGCTTTGAGGTGATGGCGAATACGCCCTGCGTCGCACATGCCGCTGGCGGCGATCACGACGAAGAACCCTGTCAGGCGATTGATCGTCTTGCTCTGCTCCACAGTCTCGGTGAAGCGCAGCTCCTTGGATTTAAGGGCCTGACGCAGCACGTTGCCCTGTTCGATCTCGTCGGCGTGCCGTTCGAAAATAGCACTGGCGCGTGTCGCCAGCGGTGAGTCGACGAAGAGCGGAGCTGACGGCACCTCCCCCGCTTGCATCAGCAAATACAGATCGACCAACAGTTCTTGCGTCCTCTCGACAGCGAAGGACGGAATGATGAGCGGGCCGCCGGCACCGGCGGCGCCTCGTACGATATCACCGAGCTGGGATCGCCGCAGTTCGGGCGAAACGTCCGGGCGGTCGCGGTCGCCATAGGTCGATTCGCAGATCAGATAGTCGACGCCCGCGGGTCCCTCGGGATCGGTCTGAAGCAGCTTGTGGCCTGGGCCGATGTCCCCCGAAAACATGATGCGTAGCGGCCCGTCGCGTCGATCGATCTCAAGCTCCACCGATGCCGAACCAAGCAGGTGGCCCGCGTTCCAGAAGCGGGCGCGAAGGCCATCGGCGATGGCGGTCCATGCGCCGTATTCCAAAGCCCTGAACAAGGTCATGCAGGCGGCGGCATCCTGCTGGCTGTAGATCGGCTCGACGGGCGGGCGCCCGCGCTGTGCATTGCGCCGGTTCAGGTGCTCGACCTCCATTTCCTGGATGTGCGCCGAGTCCGGCAGCATGACCGAGCAGAGATCAATGGTGGCGCGGGTCGTATGGATCGGACCAGAAAAGCCGTGTTTGACCAGTTTCGGCAAAAGGCCGCCGTGATCGATATGCGCATGCGTCAGAATGACGGCGTCGATCGCGTCCGGTGGAAACGGGAATGCCCCGTAGTTCAATTCCCTCTCGGACTTCGACCCCTGGAACAGGCCACAGTCGATGAGGATGCGAGAATGCGCGGTTTCGATCTCATAGCAGGAGCCGGTGACGCCATGGGCCGCGCCGTGGAAGCGCAGGATAGGATCCGCTTCGCCTCTCATTGCGCCACCACCTAGTGCGACAGCAGGACAGGCAGGCGCAAATCCGTGAGAATGCCGTCGGTGGCTCCGCCAAGCACGAAGTCCCTGACGCGGGAGTGGCCGTAGCCACCCATGACCAGCAGCTTGCCGCCGATCCCGAGAGCGTGTTCCTGCAAGGCAGCCCCGATTGAACGATCTCCTGCCTGGATGGAGACGGCCGCGGCCACGAGACCACGCGCCCTTAAACCCAGCGCAAGGCGTTCACCTATACCGTGTCCGGGAAGCGGCTTTTCGTCCGTGACGGTCACGACCGTGACCGTCGAAGCTCGCTCCAGGAACGGTCGCGCATCGGCAACAGCCCGTGCCGCCACCCGGCTGCCATCCCAGGCGATGACCACATGGTCCAGCACACCAACCTCGGTGGAATCCGGAAAAATCAGCGTCGGGCGACCCGACCCGAACACGACCGCTTCGGCCGTCATTCGTGCCGTCTCGTTCTCCGATGCCCACCCGATCAGGCAGATGTCGAAATATCGGCAGTGCTCGGCCGCGGTGTTTCCCATCAAGGCCGGCGGCGCGGCAAGTTCCTGCGTGGTGAGGGTCACCCCAGCCCGCATTGCTTCTTGCGCAATCGCCTCCAGCAGATCCTTGCCAAGCTTGCGACTGGTCGCTTCGGCCTCCTGTATCTTGTAGGGAAGGTCCAGCAGGTATTTTGAGAGCGCGTTCGAAACGTCGGGAATGTCGACATTGATGGCGACGGCATGAAGCGCCGCGTCGATATGCTTGACGAGCGCGACCGCGTTCGCTGCGACTTTCGAGGAATTCGCGTCTGGATAGGTGGCCTGGGATAGGGATGCGATCACTTTCATCAGACTCACCTCCATTGCCGCAAAAGCCGAATGACCATCCTTCGCAACATTTTTGTACTCGCAGTGGACAAGGCGAGCTTTGATCCAACGCAAATACGGCAGCGCTCAAGATGCACCGATAGTCCCGGCACAGTTGTTGCTCCGATTGCCGGCGTGACCCGTCCGTTGCCAATTGACCGCATGAACGTCAGGGCGAATCGAGTCGCTTCACAGGTTGACGGTTTCTTCGCCGAGCGCGATGCGCTGCCGCCGGGCGCAAACGATCAACAAGGCAATCGCCACCGTGTGCGTCGACCCGGCGCGACGTTGCCAGAGCGGCGGGCACCCGATCGGCTGATACCAGTCGCATGGTGAGTGCCTTCGAGCACCATGTTCTGAGTCGACGCGAGCGAGACTATGAAGCGAAAATGGTGCCGGTCTTCCCGGGTTCGTTCGGCGAAAGCCGAGCCATCGGCATCCTCCCTCCCCGGTGCAAACAACCTCGCTTTCTCCCCGTCACGGGTCACGCCCTCACGCCGCAGATAGGTGAGGTGTGTGGCGAGTGGCGTCGCCCGCATGGAATGACGGACGGCGCGTGCCTTTACGACGGCGCCGCGGGACCGCGACGTGATGATTGGCCAGGATGCTGGCGCGCTGACCGTGGCCAAACCGGGAGCGATTGCCCGCGACAACCCGTCCCGAGCGCGAGATGCCATCGCCAGCTTTTTCGCAATGAAGGGCCGGGCCTGTTGGGCGCGGGTCGAGCTAATGCGGCCAGGCCGGATGCGACACTCGCGCTCATCGGCATGGTGCTGTTCCGCAATGTGGAAAAGCGGACGCAAATACAAGGCCTTCGGCATCTGGCGCACATTGCGCAGAATGGCCGCAACGTGCAGTACGCGCCGAAAAATCCTAAAAAAACAACCAACCGACCGCCGCGCAATGTGCGCCCTTTTATCTTGCCGTCTTAATCGGTCGTACTTTGAGTCGGCTTGCCATCCATCGTCGTTCCTTCTCTAGTATACGATATTACACCATTCTATGCTATAAACACGATTCTGTGCTCTTGCGTTGAGTTCTGATGCACCGCGCTGTCTTCCGCGCTCTGCGACGGCGTAGTTGCGCTGCTTATTTGCAGCACTGGAACCGTCGTGGCGCGCTTTTCCATCGGACTGACGGAGCATCATCACAGGATAATGCGGCGCGGTCCGGCCGTCTCGCGATCGGCGGGGCCGCATGCATGTTAACATGCGTGCCGTCGTTCCTGGTCTGCATCGATCCTCATCCGCCGGAGCGGATCTCTTGTGTCAGGTGGCGCCCGCCGGCGTGCCGGCACCCTGCGTTTCAACTTCCGTTGCACCGTTCATCGACGCGCTCCCGGCAGCCTGCGATTCTTGCCACGGGCGCGGCGCGCGGCGTCCGCCTGGCTTGCCGCCGGATCGCCGACATAGAACGTGCCGTCGGTTCAGATCGCGTGCATGATCACCGCCTGCTTGCGCGCCACGGCGACACAGGCCTTGCGGCGGCAGGAGCATTTTGTGATCGCCTGGCCTCAGCTCTTGACCTTGTCGGAGCCCTTGGAGCGCGCCATCAGCCCCGAAGCCGCCTCGTAAGTGAGCGTCGCACATCAGCATCGCCGGCCTTCGATATGCGACCCTGAACGTCGATCGAGGTGCCCGACTGCCAGCGCCGCGACGTCTGGCCGAAGTAGGCCGGGATGTCGGAAGCGCGAAGATCGTCGAGCGCCGTCATGAACGAAGGTGCCGTCACCGGCCGGACGCCGGGGATTGCCATGAAGCGCTGGCAGAGTTCGCTACGTGCCCCATTTTGATGACGAGATCGTGCAGCCGGCAATACTATCTGGACCTTGGCCCAATAGCCTCGAGGTGGCTTGGGGACCTGCAGGCGCCTGCAAAGCTTGCTGAGTGCCACATCGGAGATGCCGAGTTCCTTTGCGATCTCGCTGTTCGGCTTTTCCCATACCAGCGCGAAGAGTTCCTCGCGGGAGAATTCTCGTCGTGTCATGTATGTGCCTCCTGAGGTCGTCCCATATGTCACTCATTGGTATCGCTTTCAAAAAAGCGATGGAGCGACCGTGCTATTGAGCGAGCAGGAGGACGGTGGAGAGAAACGACAAGTTCGCCGGCTTAGCTAAAGAAGTCTCCGTGCATTCGTTGCGGCCGGCGGCTATCGGTCTCCAAACGACCGAAGATCACGTGCCAACGAAAAGCTTGCTGGTAAATCTCTCGAAACCTAGCGAGGGAAGGCAATTGGTGTTGATGGACTTTGCTGTTTAGGGTCCGGCTGATCATCAACGACGGCGATTGCGTGCCCTTCTAAAGCAAAAAACCGTCCCGGTTAGACTGAGACGGTTATTGATTTATGATGAAAGTGGTTGCGGGGACAGGATTTGAACCTGTGACCTTCAGGTTATGAGCCTGACGAGCTACCGGGCTGCTCCACCCCGCGTCACCTCTCGGCAAGCGCTTGCTTGCCGAACTAAGCAAGCATTTGCTTGCTGAACCAGGCAAGCGCCTGCTTGCCGAACCAGGCAAGCGCCTGCTTGCCGAACCAGGCAAGCGCCTGCTTGCCGAACTAGGCAAACGTTTGCTTGCTTTGGACGTAAGCGCACGCCTATGACGACGCTAGCCTACAAATCGGTAGATGGCTCACCAAATGAAAGGGCCGCTTACGCGGCCCGTGGTCCCTTGGCGGGCCTTGTCGTAGAGAGAAGATTTCACTGACATCCGCTT
>NZ_JBFTRA010000006.1:0-435151 GCF_056399285.1 Mesorhizobium sp. 01N446
GCACCGGCCGCATTGATGGCAAAGGTGCCGTAGGTCCCGGCGGTTGCGGCCTGAGCGACGAAGGTCGCAGGACTGTCGACATCGGAGATGGTCAGCGTGCCGGAAGTGCTGATCGCCGCTGCGGTATTGGCTTCCGTCAGGTTGACCGATGCGGAGGAGAGAACCGCCGCATCATTGGTGCCAGTAATATTGACGACGATATTGTAGCTCGCGCTTCCGTCCGCAGATTTTACCGTCAGAGTGTCGGTTACATGCTGGCCTTGGGTCAGCGGGTCGGCGAGAGTCTGGTTGAGCGTATAGGCCCACACGCCAGTTGTCGTGTCGAAGGCGAAGGTGCCATAGGTGCCCTGCAGGCTGGGGGGAGCCTGGAAATGATTCTGGCCGACATCGGGGTCGGTGATGATCAGCTGTCCGTGCGCGTTAGGGTCATTCAGCGTGCCATTGGCGACGCCGCCGGCCTCCACCACAGTCAGGTCGGCGCCGGGAACGGCGGTTATGATCGCGCCGTCATTGGTACCTTGAATGTTGACCGAAACGCTGGCCCAGCTCAGCGTTCCGCCGCCGAGCTTGATCGCATAGGTGAAGGTTTCGTTGATCTGATCGCCCGCGCCCATGGCCTGCAGGCTCGAGAAGCCATGCGCCGCCAGATACCCACTAAGGTCCATCTCGACCTTGCCGTTGTTGATGCGGATGGAAACCCCGCCGCCGATGCTTTCCCAAGCGGAGACGCCAGTCACCAGAACATCCTGAGTCGTCAGGTCGATCGGCGCGTATTGTTTCGTGGCCGTCGGTGCGGAAACCCCGTCGTCCACCGAGAAGAGGGACTTTGCGTTTCCACCCTGATCGTTGGCCATCACATCGAGAACTATGATGGTTTGCGAACCTGAAGCGAGGACGACCGTATCCTCGGTGAGGTTGAAAATGTCATCCTTCGCCTGCGGTGTATTGGAGAACGACGTCGTTGTGCCGCCGGCACCGGTGACCTGAGTAGCCATTTTCAACCCCCCTTATTTGTATAAAAACAGATGCCCAACCATCTGCTTCATTGACAGTACTGAACGGCCGGCTGCTTCCAGCCGAAGAACAGTCGTGCGAATCCGGGCAGGTAATGAATTGTCGCCGTCATCCAGACACACCGCCGCGCTTAGAACAGCCGCCTAAGCTGGCTATTCCCGGACGGATATTGGCTCGATGCTGGTCGGCCCGACGACACTGGTCGTCGCGCTGCGTTCCCTACCCAAATTACATCGTCCAACTCGTGGTTATTGGCCACGAACTTTAGATGCCCCTTATATTAGGAGATTATTAACTCTTCTTACGGGGAAGGGTCAACATCCAACTTGGCGGAACAGTTAATAGTTGAACATAGGGGCCACAGCCGCCCGGATCGGGCGGCGGAGATCGATCGAGCGCACGCCGGATACAAGCCTGGCGGGGTGGAACGTGGAGGAGCGTGATGAGAACCCGCCTGCGCCCGGAAGTTTCATGCTCTTACCCACGGACATCGCTCCAAGGATGACGAGGCGCGGAACAGATCCGCCTTTGGGCACACCGTTCTACGCTGTGCCTCTCTCTTTTTGAGAGGTCTTTGTTTTGAGAGGTCTTTGATTCATAAGAGCCATGGGTGCAGATCGGGCTTGCCTGATCTGATATGGAGAAGGCGAGTTCAGCGAAAGTGAGATACGGACACGAAAACAATTTTCGATAGCGAAAGTCGTCACCGAAACTACGCTACCGCCGCGTTTCCATCCTTCATTCCCACTCGATTGTTCACGGCTCTGTTAACGCATTGAATTTACTTAAGAAAATGTTTTTGAGCCCGAATACTACCGACCTGCGGGCCGTCAAATAGCTACGCTTTTGATTTCGTTGGAGAATTTCTCGTGACGTCCATCGGCGCAAGAACCGCCCGTCAAAACGAACCAACGACAAGGTCGATCTGAAACGGAGGACCATGGTCCACTCATCACGACGACAAGCCATCTAGCTCGACCGCCTCCGTTCCTTCAAGGGCAAGTGATCGCGCATTTCACCGGAGGGAAGGATCGAGAGGCAACCCGACGTTGCTCGCTAATAACCCCAGCAAGAGGATTCTCATGTCGCACCCGATCGGATGATCGCGGAGTTCACGAAGGCGCTGACGACGCATTATGTCGATTGCGGATCATTCGTGCGCTTACTCATGACATCAAGCCGGGAGCGCTTCTTTCGACCCTTCGCGATCATCGACTTGATCTGGCCCAAAGCAGACCTTGACTAGCCATGCTGCATAGCGTTCAGCGCCATTGACGTTGCCACGCTTTGCCGAAGCGGCTGCAATGCGCTAGCCTGCAAACATGCGAAGTCGCTGATAGATCATTTCGCTGAGGGGGCGAAAATTCATGGAGATGCAGCAGGTCCGCTATTTCCTGGCCCTGTCCAGCACGCTTAATTTCACCAGAGCAGCCGAAGAGTGCAACGTTACCCAACCTGCGCTCACGCGTGCCATCAAGACGCTGGAGGAGGAGTTGGGAGGCGAACTCCTCCGGCGCGAGCGCCAGCATTCGCACCTTACCGAACTCGGTCGGCGCATGCTTCCCCTGCTGCAGCAATGCTACGATGCCGCCACTTCCGCCAAGTCACTCGCCAAGGCCGTGCAAAGCAGCGACGTGGCGCCTCTTAACGTCACGATTTCCAACAGTGTCAACATTGCGCTTCTGGTGTCGCCCTTTACGGAGCTTTTCCGGGCCTATCCCGGGGTGCATCTCAAGATCAACCGGGGCTCGCCGACCGCTGTCGTCGAGGCCCTCAAGAGCGGCGAGGTCGAGCTCGCCGTTGCCGGGCCCCTGGGCCAGGCCTGGGACCGGCTCGACACATGGCCGCTTTTCCAGGAGGGCATTGAACTCGTCGTCAATTCGGATCATCCGCTTGCCCGTCGCAACGAGGCAGATGTCGCACTGAGCCAGCTGGTCGGGGAGCCCGTGCTCAGCCGGATCGATTGGGAAACCAGCGAGGAACTGTCCCGCTGCCTCGCCGCGAAGGGCCTGACGCCTCGCACCGCCCATGAAGTCGAAACGGACCACGATCTGCTGGCATTGCTGGAGGCCAACGCCGGTGTGGGCTTCGTCTCCGTGACGGCGCCACGGACGCCGAATATCCGCAGGCTCAAGCTGCGGGACGTCGATATCTCTCGGGTCGTCGCCGTCTACGCGGTCGCCGGCCGACATCGCTCGCCCGTGGCCACGACGCTGCTCAACCTGCTGCGGTCGACCGACTGGTCTTCTTTCGGCGTCAGCGAGCCCGCTTGAGCGCCGCGATCAGGTCGTCGATGTCCATCCGCCGACGGTAGTCGGGATCGACGAAACGATCCGTGATGATCCCGTCGGTTCCAACTATGAAGGTAGCGGGGATCGGCAGGAACCAACTGGCATTGCCCTGGTAGTTTGGAAGATCATAGGCAACACCCATCAACCGCTCCATCTCGGCCCCGATCCAGATCGCAAGGTTGAGGGACAGGGCGTAGCCATTGTCCATATCCGTCAGGAAGGGGAACGTGGCCCCGACCGCAGCCTTCATCGCCTTCGCGAATCTGCGTCGCTCGGGCATGATCGCGACGACCTGGCCGCCCAGCGCTGCAATCTCCTGCTGAGCCTCGACGATGCCAATCGCATTCAAGCGGCAATAGGGGCACCAATGCCCGCGCTGAAAGGTGACGACAGCGGGGCCTTGTAGAAGGATCTCAGCCAAGCTAACCAGTCTGCCCTCGTCGTCAGGCAGCAGGAACCCGGGCATGACATCGCCAGGAACCGGCGCCATAGCTCCAGCCCCCTGTTGTTCCAATCGTCCCACAAGACGGTCCACCGCGTCGGCGAAATCCGCGTTCAAGCGGCGCACCGCCGCGGCAATCACCGCCAGCCGCTCGTTCAGGGACGCATCGAGTTCAATGGCAGCCTGGACGGACTGTTCAAATGTCATTGCCTCGTCGTCGGCGGCCATTTCTGCACTTTCATGGACTGCGTGCACCCTACCATTGAAGCCCCTCGGTGAGGGCTATGCTTTCCTTGCATCGTTTCGATGCCCAAGATGCATCGGAAGGTGCCGGGTTCGTATTCTGTTCGCAGCCTCGTCTCGGTTCGTTACATCATGTTCCTGATATCCGACGAGAAGGTCGGGAAGCCGTAGACCGTGTCGGATAATTGCGATGCCGTGATGCCGTGTTTCATGGCAAGTGCGAACAGATGGATCAGCTCTTCCCCGACATGACCCACGATGTGAGCGCCAACGATCCTGTCGGTGGTCTCCTCGACGATGATCTTCGACCACGACACTGTCTCGCCATAGGTCCTCGCGGACAGCCAGCCACGCATGTCGTTGACATGGACCTTTACGCCAAACCCTTGCTCCTTCGCCTTGGCCTCGGTCAGCCCGACGCCGGCCAAGGCGGGGACTTTGTAGAGCGCGGATGGTATCTGGCCATAGGTTGGCCGGTGTCTCGGTCCGTCGACGATATTGCGGCCAACGATACCACCCTCGTAAGTCGCGACAGGTGAAAGCTGCGGAGAATTCCACACCGCGTCGCCGCAGACATAGACGTCAGGGTTCGACCGCGAGCGCAGATGATCGTCGATCTCGATGYGGCCTTCACGATGCACGATGACGCCGGCGCCAAGATCGAGCCGCTCGACATTGGCCACGCGTCCGGCGCAATTCACAACTCTGTCCGCGTCCACGGTGCATTCCGCGCCATCGGCGACAAAGGCGACGCGCAACCGTCCGTCGATCTTCTCGATCGTCCTGACCCAGGCCAAGGTGCGGACATGCATGCCTATTCGTTTGCTTTCGCCAAGGATCCGAGCGACGGCATCGGCATCGAATGCCGCCAGCAGATGCGGCAGCGCCTCCAGAGTGGTCACATCAACACCGGCGCGCGCATAGACCTGGCCCAGTTCGAAAGCGATGACACCGCCGCCAATGAAGACAACAGCTCCGGGCAGCTCCGGGTCGCCTAGAACATCGTCCGAGGTCGTCAAATGCTCGGCGCCCGGGATAGGCAGCGAGCGCGGCTTCGAACCGGTAGCGATGACGATGTTCCTCGCCTCCAGTTTTCGTCCATCGACACGGATGGCGTTGCCGCCAATGAAGGCGGCCTCGCCGAAGATAACGTCGACGCCACGTCTGGCCATCAATCGCGACAGCCGGGACGGAATGTCCCTGATAATGTCCTTTTCCCGTTCAATCAGGGCTCGCCAGTCAAGCCTCGGCGCACCGACAGTGATCGCATGCTTATCGGCTCGTTCGATCTCATCCAGCGCATGGGACGCGGCGACGAGCACTTTCTTTGGCGTGCAGCCGCGGTTGGGGCATGTGCCGCCGAGGTCGCGGGCTTCGATCATGGCGACGGAGAGACCTGCAGCACGCGTCGCCACCGTCGCCCCCATTCCGGCATTGCCGCCGCCAAGGATCACCACATCATACTTTTCCATCGCACCGCCTCCGCCGTGCTAGTGAAGCTTGATCCGAGGCCTGGCGCGCCTGGCTATCGTCTCGCCGATCGCAGCCAGAGCGGTCCTGGCAAGGCCATGCACAGCCCTGAGATGCATCTTGTGGAGCGAGCGATAGACGACCCTTGCAAGCAGGCCTTCGATCTTCAGCCCGCCTATCAGGCTGCCGAACGCACCGTAGTCGGCCAGCGAGACAAGCGAACCATAGTCACGGTAGCGGAATGCCGGCACGGCCTGTCCCGCGAGACGCGCGGCAACCACCCTCACCAGATGATCGGCCTGCTGGTGAGCTGTCTGGGCGCGCGGCGGCAGGGCGTTGTCATGACCCGGCAGGACGCAGTTCGCGCAATCCCCGATCGCGAACACATTCTCGTCTCCGACAGCCCGCAAGGTCTCGTCCACCATCAGGCGGTTGATGCGATCTGTCTGAAGACCATCGAGCCCTTTCAGGAAATCCGGCGCCTTGATCCCGGCCGCCCAGACGACGAGCTCCGCCGGCACGAACAGTTTCCCACCGAGCCTGATGCCGTCTTCCCTCACCTCGCTGACTCTGATGCCGCACCGTATCTGGACGCCGAGCTTGACGAGCAAACGTGCGGAAGCCCGCGCGATGTGCTCCGGCAGGGCCGGAAGGATCCGTGGCCCCGCTTCAACGATGGTGATGCGGATCAGTCTCTCGAAGTCGATGTTGTCGAGATTGTGCGATGCAATCTCACGCATCGATTTGTGCAGTTCCGCGGCCAGTTCCACGCCGGTGGCCCCGGCGCCGACGATGACGCAATGGAGCTGGCCGGGCGAAAGCTGCTCATATTGAGCGTTGGCACGCAGGCACGCGTCTATCATGCGTTTGTTGAAACGGGCGGCCTGCTCCGCCGTATCGAGCGAAATGGCGTGGCGCGCGGCGCCCGCCGTGCCGAAATCGTTGCTGACGCTGCCGACAGCCATGACCAGCGTTTCGTAGCCCAGCACGCGCGGTGGGATAACCTGCCGGCCGTCATCGTCGAAGCTGGGCGCAACAAAGACCTGGCGTTTGGCACGGTCGATTCCGACGACCTCGCCAATGCGGTACCGGTAGCCGTGCCGGCTGGCATGGGCGATGTACTCGACAGCGTCATGCGATGCGTTCAGCGCGCCGGATGCCACCTCATGCAGCAACGGCTTCCAGATATGGGTGCGGTTGCGGTCGACGAGCGTGACGGAAAGCCGCCGCTTGCCGAACTTGCGGCCGAGACGCGCCGCCAGTCCCAGCCCGCCCGCGCCGCCGCCGACGATGACCACGCGATGCAGCGACGTGTCCGCATGGGAAGGCGTCTCTGGAATGGCGCGGAAAAGAGCCGCGTCGTTGGCAAGCACCGCCTCGGGGACGAGCCGCATGCCGGGCGTGATGATCTGCATCGATATTCTCCATCGTTTCCGAGGCGTTGGACCGTCATTCCTGCGATTCGTGGATCACGATGCCTTGCAGCATGTCGACCTCGCACTCCCACGGCTTTTCCGAGAGCACGCGCTGGCCATGTTCGTATCCCGCCTGCCAGCGCGTTCTGATTCCGGCGCGCGTGAAGTCGATGTCCTTGGTGTGGTCCTCGCCATCCAGGCGTGGCGAAAGCAGCCGAACGAGATGCATGACAGAGGGACAGCCGTAGGATGCGAGTTCCCTGAACATCGGATCATCACGACGTTCCTCGGGAACCAGCTTTCCCATTTCGCGCACGACGTGGCGCAGGCGATGCAGTTGCTCCTGGCGGGCAACGTGGCTTCGGCCGCGGCTGGCGTATTGGAGATCCTTCTGCCGTCCCATGACCTGCCAGATAGATTTCGGCTCCGTCGCGCGCGGCTGCCACATGTTGACGGCAAAGATCAGCGCGTCGCGCCGCGGACGCTCGTCCAGCACCACCTCGATGGGCGTGTTCGAATAGATGCCGCCATCCCAGTAGGGCTCGCCGTCGATGCAGACTGCCGGGAAGGCCGGCGGCAAGGCGCCCGACGCCATGATGTGCGCCGCCGACAACGGCATAAGGCTGCTATCGAAATACTTGAGCTCGCTGGTGTTGACGTTGACCGCACCGACCGTCAGCCGCGTATGGCGCTGGTTGAGGCAATCGAAATCGATCAGGTTTTCCAGGGTCCGCCTGAGAGGATCCGTGGTGTAGTAGGAGGCATTCTCCACACCCACTTCGCGATTGACCCCGAACATGGCGCTTGGGTTCGGTTCGAAGAACCCCGGTATGCCGCGCATCACCGTGCCCATATTGGCAAAGATGTTGCTCGGAACCATCATCCGGAAGAACTCGTCGAGCGGGCTGCTGCGGCTGACGCCGTCCCAGAACTCGCGCAGCCTCGGCAGGCGGTCCTGCGGTTCATTTCCGGCGATCAGTGCCGCGTTGATGGCGCCGATCGACGTGCCGATGACCCAGTCGGGTTCGACCCCGCCCTCGACGAGGGCCTGGTAGACGCCCGCCTGATAGGCGCCGAGGGCGCCTCCGCCCTGCAGCACCAATACGGTCTGTCGCTTGGCCGAACCGTCGGCCATTAGGACGGCCTCAGGCACGGGTTCCGACGTCGAGGGATTTCGAGAGATCTTGTTCATGGCGTTTGCGTTCCTCCTTGCCGGTTTCAGTGGGCGGTCCAGCCGCCTTCGATCGGCATGATGGCGCCGGTGATCGAGGCCGCATCGTCCGAGGCCAGGAACAGGCAGAGCGACGCAACCTGCTCGACCGTCACGAACTGCTTGGTCGGCTGTGCGGCCAGGAGCACATCCTTGATCACCTGCTGTTCGGTGATCCCGCGCGCCCTGGCCGTGTCCGGTATCTGCTTTTCCACCAGCGGGGTGAGCACATATCCGGGGCAGACCGCGTTGACCGTGATCCCCTGCTCTGCCACTTCCAGTGCCACCGTCTTGGTCAGGCCGGCGACGCCGTGCTTGGCGGCGACATAGGCGGATTTGTATGGCGAGGCGACGAGGGCGTGGGCCGAGGCGACATTGATGATGCGGCCCCATTTGCGCTGCTTCATCGCCTGCAGGGCGCGCCGGATCGTGTAGAACGACGACATCAGATCGATCGCCACGACGGCCTCCCACTTCTCGATCGGGAACTCGTCGATCGGCGCCACATGCTGGATGCCGGCATTGTTGACCAGGATGTCGATGGCCCCGAACTCGGCGATGGCCTTGTCCATCATGGCGGTGATCGCGCCGCCCTTGCTCATGTCCGCATTGTCGTAATGAACGATCACCTCGTTGTCGGCGGCCAGCCTCGCCCGCAGCCGTTCGATCTCTTCGGCATCGCCGAAGCCGTTGAGAACGATGTTGCAACCCCTGGCCGCGAAGGCTTCGGCAATGCCTTGGCCGATGCCGCTGGTCGAGCCTGTTATCAGCGCCGTCTTTCCTCTGAGCATCGTCGTTTCCTTGTGTTGAAGTCCGGCAGAACCACTCTGCATCCGCTGCGGGCAACGGGTTTGCGCGCCCAGGTCAGAAATCCTGATCAAGTATGGCGAGCAGCCCGAAGCAGCGGAAATGCCGTTGAGACATGGATTCGATAGCCGACGGTCTGACCGATGCGACGGCGATGTAGACCTGCAGGCCGGGTTGTTTGACGTTGGGGCAGCTAGTAAGATTGGGCCGCAACACGGGCCGTGCCGTATGCTCGCCCGTTGAGGGAGTTGCCGTGGAGATCAGCCAGGTCAGATATTTCTTGGCCGTTGCCAAGGAGCTGAATTTCACCAGGGCTGCCGAGCAGTGCAACGTCACGCAGCCGGCGCTGTCGCGCGCAATCAAGCTGCTCGAAGATGAATTTGGCGGGGCGCTTTTCCACCGCGAGCGGCGCTTCACCCACCTGACCGAGCTGGGGCGCTTGGTCGAGACCTATCTCGAGGGTGTTTTCGAGAACTCGCGCCAGGCAAAGCAGATTGCCGAGCAGTATGTGCATCTGAAAAAGACGCCGCTCAGGGTTGGCATCATGAGCACGATCGCACCGGATGAGATCATCGAGCTCATCTCGTCCGTCCGCACCCATCACCCGGGCGTAGAGCTGCATCTTTGCGATGCCGACGCGCCGAGCTTGCGCCGACGACTTCTGGAGGGTGATCTCGAAGCCGCTATCTACGCATTGCCGTCGAACATACCCGACGAAGAAGTGCACTCATTGCCGCTTTTCCGCGAGCAGATGGTGATGGCCGTCCATCTGACCCACCGCCTCGCCAACCAGCGTAGCGTGCAAGTGAAAGACATGAGCAATGAAAGCTACATACACCGCAACAATTGTGAATTTGCCGGCTATGCCGATGCCATCCTCGCCGAACAGGGCGTCACCGTCAGCCCGGTCTACTGGAGCGATCGTGACGACTGGACGCTGGCGATGATCGCCGCCGGGCTTGGCTTCGGTTTCATGCCCGAACATACCGCCAAGCACCCGGGCGTGGTGCCCTTGCCGATCACCGACCCGGAATTCTGGCGCGAGGTCAATCTCGTCACCGTGCGTGGCCGCCGGCATTCGCCGGCGGTTGGCGCCCTGGTGCGCGAGGCCACGCAGAAGCGGTGGTTCGGCGAACGGGCGAAGGCGTTATCCGCGGCCGAGTAGCCTCGTCGCGTGAGGCAGGCTGCCTCGCATGCACGGGCGGCGGATCTCCTTCACCTCATCCGCACTCAGTTCTTTTTGATCGTCGAGGTCACGGACTGGATGACTTCGGTCGCCATCTTGAACTGGGCCTCGCGGTCGGTGATGCCATGCCGCTTGGCGATCCAGGCAAAATCACTGTAGGCGGCATAAACCGTTCCATCCGCGGTCTGGTAGACCAGGACGCGGACGGGCCAGTCGAGACCGGCCTCGGGATTGGAGGTGATGAAGGTCGTGCCGAGCGCCGGATTGCCGAACATCACCAGCCGCGACGGCTTCACGTCGTTGCCAGCGTCCTTGCCGAGCTTTGCCTGGTCGATGACGCCGAAGAACTTGATGCCCTTCTTGAAGACATCCTTCTTGATGCGGGCGACGGTCTCCGCGACGGAGTAGTCGCTCTTTACGGTGACGACACCATCCGAAGCGGCCGCCGGGACGACGACGGCCATCAGCACGGCGGCGCCGGCAATCATGGTCTTCACGTAGCTGTTCATGTCAGTCTCCTTTGTTGGATTTGCCTGGTTTGGTCTTCAAATCTCAGGTCTTTGGCGTTTGCAGCACGCGCGCCACCGCGATGGCGCAAGCCAGGACCGCGGCGAGCACGGCCACACATGCGGTCCAGCCGATCCGGTCGTAGACCTGTCCGATGACAAAGCTGCCGGCGAGCCCGCCCGCATAGTAGGAGGCGAGATAGATGCCGCTCGCGGCGGCGCGATCGTGCGACGCGGTCCGGCTGACATGCCCGGTGGCGATTGCCTGCGCCAGGAAGGTGCCGATGGCGACCAGCGCCATTCCTGAAAGCACCACCGGCAGGCTGCTCGCCAGAAGCAGGAGCAAACCCAGGATGGCCAACGCAAGTGTTGCCCCGATCCCGATCCTTGGCCCGAGCCTCGCGGCAACCCGCCCGGCGAGCGGGGTGGTCAGCATGGAGGGCAGGAAGACGAAATACACCAGTCCGAGCGCCATCGGCGACAGCGAAAGCGGCGCGGCGACGAGCTGGAAGTTCACATAAGTGAAGGTGCCGATGAAGACGAAGAGTATCAGAAAGCCGATGGTGAAACAGGCACGCAGCTCGATGTTCATCAAGGGCCCTTTCCAGGCGGTGCGGGCCGGCTCGCTCCTGGCGTCAGCGCGCATCATTGCCGATGTCTTCTGCAGGGTGAGCCAGACAAGGGCCGCGCCGATCAGATTGAGAGCGGCGAATGTCAGGAAGTTGGTGGATATGCCAAACGTGTCGGCGACGGCGGCCGACATCAGCCGTCCGAAGAAATTGCTGGCGACGTTGCCGGTCACATAGGCCGCAAGTGCGCCGGTCGTCTGCCGCGCGGAAAAATGCTCGGCGAGATAGGCCATTGTCAGGGTGAACGCGGTCGACATGCACAAGCCCTGGACGACGCGCAGCAGGGCAAAGATCACGATGCTGTTGGTGAGCGACAAAAGCGTTGTCGGTATCGCCAGCACCGCAAGGCTGATCCAGATGCCATTGCGGCGATCGATACCGCGCCCGAAAAGAGCCACGGCAATGCCGGCCACCGCCATGCCGAACGTGCTGGCATTGACGGCGAAGCCCGTGGTCGCTCGACTGACGCCGAATTTGATCACCAGCGAAGGCAGGATGGCCTGGGTGGCGAACAGATCGACAAGCGTCAGAAACGCGATCAGCGCTATCAGGCCGAACCGCCAGCTGTCCGCGGCAACCATGCGAAGCCGCGCTGGTCCAGTGTGTTCGCTTGTCGTCATGGCAGGAAGCTCCCGTTGCGCACGTCCCCGGGCGATCACCCGAGGACGCGCTTTCAGATGCCGGTCATGAAAAGATCGCTCGAGAACGACGTTCACATCATGTGATCGTCGTGCATCGCAGGCGGCAGAACGTCGGCGGAATAAAGCACGGCCGGAACCTTGCCGTTGTTCTTCCACCAATGGGCGAGTTGGCCGAATTCGGCCGTCACGTCGCCGGCCGTATGTTCGATGCCGACCTTGCAGGTGCTGCGGTATTCGGTGATCGAGCCCTCGACGATCAGGATATTGGCGGGGCGGACATTGTGCTCATGCCACGGAACGACGCCGCCGGGCTGAACGACGAGCTTGCGCAGGCGCAGCATGTTGCCTTTCCAGGCGTCGCCCTTGCTGCTCAGATCGATCGCCGAGAGAACCGTGTCGACAACGCCGACCGGCTTGCTGGGATGCTCCTGGATGTCTGTCGTGGCCGCCTGGCCGGCAGGGCAGTCGCCGGCAAAAGCCGGGGCCACGGACAACGCAGCGGTCGCGGTAAGCAGTCCGAGTGTCAGCGCCAGATTCAGCGACGCCCGCGATGCAATAGTCTTGGAAGCCATGTTATTTCTCCTTTGTCAGTGCCCAATCGCACAGGCGGGGCATGGGAGGAGAGTGACGGCAGCCTCGAAGAAAGAGAAATGCTGACTGGCTCTTAAATCGATACCTGAAAACTATGGTGGGACATCACGACGCGCGAAAGTGCGCGCGAGATTCTGTCGCGCAACGCAGGAGTTTATTTGATTTTTATTCAGGCCGCGGTCTTGCGGATTGCTTGAGCCAGGGCACTCTCCGGCCAGCCATGCGCCTTGACGCTGTTGACGAAGGCAGATGCCGCCGGCGAGAATCTGCGCCCCGCCACGACCACCAGAGACACTTCCCGCCAGACCTCCGGATCGATGACAGGCCGGACCTGCAAGCCCGGGATCACAGCGCTGAACTCGGGGATGAAGCAAATCCCGAGACCTCCTGAAACCATGTTCTGGATCCAGTCCTCACGCTCGCTTGCATAGGAGATCCTGAGCTTGACGCCACGGTCGTTGCACAGACCTGCGAGATGATCGCGATACTCGCAGTTCAGCCGCCTCAGGTAATTCTCGCCGTCGAGTTCGGAGATGGCGACATTGTCGTTGCGGGCCAGCCTATGGCCGTTTGGAAAGGCCAGGACGAAGCGCTCGCGATAGAGCGGCGTGACATCGAACCGTTCCGGAAAACTGTCGCTTGACGCCATAATGGCGACGTCGATTTCACCGGATTCGAGCAGTTGCGAAAGCGAGGCGGGCACACCTTCCACCAGCTGCAACTGGATGCCTTGCTGGCGCCTGTTGAAATCGGCCAGCAGGCCGGTGAAGCGGCGCGGACCGATGGTGCACATGACGCCAACCTTGAGGTTGGCATTTTCCAAGCACAGGAATCTCGATGCCTCCTGCCGCACTCCGGTCAGTTCGTCGAGGATCTGCTGAAACCGGGGGCGCAGCAGCGCGCCCAGGTCGGTCAGGTGTGTCAGGTTTCGTTCGCGGCGAAACAGCAGGCCGCCGACCTCCTCCTCGAGCTGCTGGATAGCGCGCGACAGCGCCGGCTGAGTGACGTTGCACTTTTCGCCGGCGCGCGTGAAGTTTCGCGTCTCGCACACGGCCAGGAAGTAGCGGATGTGATGAATGTCCATGCCGATTTGTCCCGAATTGCAAACGAGGCCTTCGTAGCTTCGGAGCGTGCAGCAAAGCTTGTCCCGGCGCCAATGCACTGCCGCTATAAAGTCGATAGCGGTCCGTCATGGGACGACAATCGCGCGTAGCGGGTTTGTGTGGGCGTGGGACTTCGCCGAAATGATGATGGCGAGCAAGCTGCTCGCCATCATCATGGTCCCGATGTTGCCCGGGACGGCCGGAACAGCTTAGTTGGCGCCGCCGAGCGCCTGCAGGTTGGCGCAGAATTCGGCGTGCGGCTTGCTCATCGCCGCATCCTGGCATTCCTTCATCATCGCGCCCTGCTTGTCCTTCGCCATTGCGTCCCAGGCGGCCTTGAACTCGGCCTTGGGCTTCATCGTCTTCATGCTGGCGTCGGTGAAGAAGGGCTGCATGTTGGACGGTTCGTCGAGCGCGCCGGCGAACGAAACGCCGCTCAAGACGGAAAGTGCAAAAGCGCCGAGGCAGATAGCTTTGATATTCATGGTAGGATCCTTCTCTGGAGTTGAGCAATCGTCCCATCGACGACCGCGGTAATGATCGGCAGCAATTTAAACCTCTGTGGTTCCTCCTTGCCGAGATGGACTTTGCTGCAACCGGCCGCCAACTTGCCAATGCCATCTGCGTATGGAGTTTATGCCGGTTCTGCATCCAGACGTTGATGGCCTGGACTTGCGGCTAGTTGGCGCCACCCAGCGCCAGCACGTTTGCGCAGAACGGCGCATGGGCCTTGCTCATCGCCGGGTCGTTGCAAGCCTTCTTCATTGCGTGCCGATCTCGCTTTGGCGTGGCACGCCACGCCTTCTTGAACTCAGCCATCGGCTTCATCGTCTTCATCCCGGCATCTTTGTAGAACGACGGGAAAGATGCCAGGTCGCTGAGGGGATCGGCGGACGCGCCTCCCGCAAGAACACCGAGAGCAATAGCCCCCAGATACAAGGTTCGTATTTTCATGACCCGCTCCCTTTAGCTGTTGAACAATCGCCCACACGACAGTCGCGGGGCCTGGTCAGGGCGACCAACCACGTTGGTTCGCCTGGCTGGCAGAATCGTGCGACGCGCGCGCGATTGCAGCCAATGCAATCTGCCTATGGAGTTCATGCCACCTTGGCATTTCGTCGACAGAAGAAGTTGCGGCAGTCTTTCAATCAAACGCCCAGCCTGGCGTTTTGGGATGGAGACTGAAAATGCATATCCAGACCGGAACCGAGACCGACCAAGCCGTCATTGCAAGACCTGCAGTGGATGACCGGCAGGTCGTGGACATTGTCCTGGCCAGCGACGCGCACGGCGCCTTCGTCTGGGGCGTCCTCGACCGCTTGCTTGACGAACCCAGCCTTTCCATCGGCAATATCACCGCGTCCGGCTTCGGCGCGATGGAGGCCGCGGTTCTGGCCTATGGCCTGGCGCTGGGCGGCCGGCGCGGCGCGCGGACCGCGCTCGCCAACTTCTGGCGACGCGTCAGCCATGCATCGATGTTTACCGCCGATGCGGCAAATCCGCTGCGATCGATCCTGGAGCAGTCGATCGATATTGCGGTGATCCGCAGCAAGAGCCGCCCGCTGCAACTGAGCATCCTGGCCTCCAATGCCCGCACCGATGCGGTGAAGATCTTCGCCGGCGATCAGGTGTCGATCGACGCGATCCTGGCGGCCGCCACGATCCCGTTCCTCTTCCCGGCCGTCGAGATCGACGGCGAAACCTATTGGGGCGACGGCGACCTTTCGGCTTCGCTGGCCCTGCCGTCGGATACCAGCCATCGACTGCTGGTCACCGGCAAGCCGGCACTGTTCATGACGCCGTGCGCGGATCGTCGCCCCGCCGCCACTCCTTGTGCGATGAAGTGCGCCCCAACCCATGCCATCTTCGACAGCCAACACCGTGCCGGCGCGGCCCTGTTCACGAGGCCCTGGACCGACTGGGGTGAGCTGACCGACATGCGTGACCGGGGACGCGAACGTGCCGGGGACTGGCTTTTCGCCGAGCACTCCGTCGCAGACGAATGCTCGGCCGCCGACGGCAAGAACCGATACATCTAGGCGCCTCCTTCCCGCCTAGCCGCGCCTGCTTCGCAGACTCCGAACGCAAGCGCCAAGCCCTCCGGTGCCCCCGCCGGAGGGCTTTTTGCGTGCGGCCTCTTCAACATAGTGGCCGCGTATCAAATCCATGCCGAGACAGCATTTCAGCTCGCCATCCGGATCGGGGACACTGCTTGCAGACAGGTCGCAAGGCCAGTCTTTCCCTCGAAACGCAAACAGGAGACACGACCGTGATCAACACCAGGACCCTTATCGGATCGGCCCTCGCGGCCGCCACTTCGCTCGCCGCCACGGCGGCCTATAGCGGCCCCGCCGCCAAGCCCAGTTTCTCGTTCGAGAAATGCTACGGCGTGGTCAAAGCCGGCCAGAATGACTGTCAGACGGCGACGCATTCCTGTGCCGGCACCGCCACCGCCGACAACCAGCCGGATTCCTGGCTCTACGTGCCCGCCGGCAGCTGCGCCAAGATCGCCGGCGGCAGCGACAAGCCGAAAGCCTGAACCATCCGGACTTCCAGCCACCCCTTGAAAGGAGCCGACCGATGCCCCGTGCGTTTCAACCCCTCGCGATTCCCGCATCGGCGGGCATCGGTCTTCGCTCCCCACACATCGGTGAAATGCTGACCCGAAGGCCTTCCGCTGGCTGGCTCGAGGTTCATGCCGAGAATTACATGGGAGACGGCGCCGGCGTCGAAGCGCTGGAACGGTTGCGCCAGACCTATCCGCTGTCGGTGCACGGTGTCGGCCTGTCGCTGGGCAGCGCGCGAGGAGTGGATCGCGATCATCTGGAGCGGCTGCGCAGAGTCTGCGAGCGCTTCCAGCCCGATCTCGTTTCCGAGCATCTTGCCTGGAGCGTCGCCGACGGCGCCTACCTCAACGATCTCTTGCCGCTGCGCTATGACGAAGAGGCGCTGGCGATCGTGGCGCGCAATGTCGCGACCGTCCAGGACAGGCTGAAGCGCCAGGTGCTTATCGAGAATCTGTCCGCCTATGTCGCCTTTACCGACTCGTCGATGAACGAGGCCGAGTTCCTGAGCGAACTGGTGGTGCGGACGGGCTGCGGTCTGCTGCTGGACGTCAACAATGTCCAGGTCTCGGCGCATAATCTGCAATATGACGCCAAGGCCTTCATCGATGCGCTGCCGGCCGATGCCATCGGCGAGATCCATCTCGCCGGGCATGCGCTCAACCGGGTTGGGGCCGACACCGTGCTCATCGACGATCATGGCTCGCGTGTGCCGCCGGTCGTCTGGAGCCTCTACCAGCATGCCATAGGCCGGCTCGGGCCGCGCCCTACCCTGATCGAATGGGACACCGATGTCCCCGTTCTCGATGTGCTGCTTGGCGAAGCCATGTGGGCCGACATGCTCAGCGCTTCGATCATGTTCGACCGCAAGCGGACCGCGAGACAGACGGCGGCGGCCAAACCCCAGCCACAGTCCACACTCGTTTCCATCGAAGCCGAGGCGAGGACAGGCATGCCGGTGCTTGCGGCATTTGCCGTCGCCAGGGCCGGACCGGCCGTGCCGTTGGCATTGCCACCAATACAGGGAGGATATCATGCTGCCGCTTGAACACCTGCAGACCACCATGGCGCGCTCGGTGCTGGCCATTGAGCCTTTGGCCACGGCGAAAATTCTGACCGCCGGCAAGGCCGATCCGCTGGCGCGCCTGCGCATCTACCAGAACAACACCCGCAGTTCGCTCACCGCGGTTCTGATGGCGGTGTTTCCCGTCACCGTGCGCCTGGTCGACGAACGCTTCTTCCGTTTCGTGGCGAGCGAGTTCATTCGACGTCATCCGCCGGTGGAGTCGCGGCTGGCGCGCTACGGCGCCGGCTTCCCGCGCTTCCTGAAAACGATCGACACGCTTACCGATATGCCTATCGTCGCCGAAACGGCGCGGCTCGAATGGGCCATTGCCGAGGCACTCGACGCGGCCTCGCTACCGCCTCGGACCCTGGCGGAATTCGACAATACCGATCTGGGGCCATCGCCCGATGTCCTGTTGCAGCCTTCGCTGCGATTGATTGTCTCGCACTGGTCGATCCTGTCGGTGTGGACAGCGCATCAGCAGGACGCAGTCATCGACCAGCACAGCGCCTGGACGAGGCGACCCGAACGCGTGGCGTTGTGGCGTGCGGGCGACAGCGTCCGGCTGGTTCTGCTCGATCGCGCGAACTTCGCCTTGCGGCATTCCCTGAAGCACGGTCTTGGGCTGGAGCACGCAACAAGCCGTGCCCTCGCCCTCGATCCGGCGTTCGATCTCGTGGCCGCACTCATGCGCCTGTTCGATGACGGGCTCGTCACAAACCTGCGCATCGCCGCACATCCCCGCTCGAACTGATGGAGACAATCATGACCGCATTTTCAGATCATTCCTCGACCAGCCCCGCCGGCTTCGTCGGCTTCTACCGGCGTATCATGCAGCTGCCAGAGCGCATTCCATTTTCGCTGGTTCAGCTCGCGGTCCGTGTCGCGGTCGCCCGTGTCTTCTGGCAATCCGCACAGTCGAAGCTGGCATCCTGGCCGGTGACGCTGCAGCTCTTCGCCAATGAATACAATCTGCCGTTCATCGATCCGTCGATCGCGGCGCCGCTCGCAACGGCCGCAGAACTTACCGGCTCGGTCCTGATCTTCCTCGGATTGTTCTCACGTCTCGCGGCCCTGATGCTGCTCGGCGTCGTCTCTGTCATCCAGATCTTTGTCTATCCCGAGAACTGGGCGGAGCACCTGCTGTGGGTGTCTTTGCTGCTTCTCGTGCTGACACGGGGCGCCGGTGTGCTCTCGCTCGACTACGTCGCGGCGCGGGCTCTCACGGCGTCTGGAAAATGAGCATTTCGACCCAGTGGAAAAAGCCCGGTGCGCATCTTCATCGTTCACGCCCACCCCGAGCCCAACAGCTTCAACGGCGCCCTGACCCGCGCGGGGCAAGCGGCGTTGTCCGGGGCGGGACACGAGGTCGTTGTCTCCGATCTCTACGCCATGGGCTTCAATCCGGTATCGGATCGTCGCAACTTCACGACGGTGCGCGACGCGAGCTACTACCACCAGCAATCAGAGGAGGCGAACGCGGCTGCCCATAACGGGTTCTCGCCGGACATCCAGGCCGAGATGGACAAACTCTTCTGGTGCGACGCCTTGATCCTGCAGTTTCCGCTCTGGTGGTTCGGGCTGCCGGCAATCCTCAAGGGCTGGGTCGACCGAGTGTTCGCGTCGGGTGGCCGCATCTACGGCGGCGGCAAATGGTATGATCGCGGTGTCTTCGCAGGGAAGCTCGCGATGTGTTCCGTCACAATTGGCGGCCCGCCTCCAATCTATTCGAGCCGCGGACTAAACGGGCCAATCGCGGAGATCCTGTTCCCAATCAACCACGGGATGCTCTACTTTGTCGGCTTCACCGTGATCGAGCCCTTCCTCGTGCATGCACCAGCGCGCATTGGCGACAGCGAGCGCCAGGAGTGGCTCGTTCGATACCGCGAACGCGTCCTCGGCCTCGTTCGTGCCCCGACGATTGCTTATCCGAAGCTCGCAGACTTTGACGACACCTATGTCTTGAAATCGATATGAGAGAGGCCTGGCGCTGTTCGCCAGGACAGAGGACCGCGCGCTGGCCACAGCCGCAGGAGATTAGTCTAAAGGCTGAGTGGGTCCTTGGCGTCCGGCGCCATCCGCCAATCATACTCCATGACCGCCTTGACGAATGCGGAGATAGCGGGCGACGGCGAGCGCTCCGCGACGGACACCAGCGACACTTCGCGCACGATCTCGGGGTCGACGACCAGCCGGTGGCAGACGCCGGGCTGGCTGGCCGAGAATTCCGCGATGAAGCAGACGCCCATGCCGGCCGCGACCATGGCCAGGATCCAGTCCTCGCGCTCACTGCGATAGGCGCTTCTTATCTCGAAGCCGAGATCCTTGCAGAGTTCGTCGATATGGTTGCCGTACTCGCAATTGATGCGCTCCAGATAGGGCTCGCTGCGCACATCCGTCAGCTGAAGCGTGTTTCGGGTCTCGAAAGGATGACCGGTCGAGAAGGCGAGGCCGAAGCGTTCCATATAGACGGGCTCAGCCTTCAGCCGGGGGTCGAAGGGCTCTGGCCGTGCCAGCAGCGCGATGTCCAGCTTGCCCTTCAGCAGCAGATCAGTGAGGTGGTCGGCGGCGCCCTCGATCACGGTCACTTCGATGCCGGGATAGCGTTCGCGAAAGGCGTTGAGGAAACCGATGAAGCGCAGCGGGCCGATGGTGCACATCACGCCCAGCGTCACCGGCGCCGTCTCGAGCGACAGGAAGCTCCTGGCAGTGCGCTTGGCGTGCTCCGAGCGCTGCGCGATCTCGTCGAGGTGACTGCGCATCAGCAAGCCGAAATCGCTGAGCTGGACATGGCCCTTGTCGCGATGGAAGAGGAGGCCGCCGAGTTCCGCTTCAAGCTTCTGGATGGCGCGCGTGAGCGCAGGCTGGGTGACGTGCACGAGGTCGGCCGCGCGACGGAAGTTGAGGGTCTGGCAGGCGGCCAGGAAGTAGCGAATCTCGTGCATTTCCATGACACATCCCCGCTGATGCCCGGCATGCATCGCCGCAATCAGAAATCAGCATTATCGACGGCTCCTATCCTTAGGTAAACTTTCTCCGCTGTCCATGGCGAGGCCCGGCGGGAGCAGGCTTGTCGCCCTTGGCGAGTGTTTGGGATCGAGCTGGAGGAGAAAGCCGATGCTGGAGCGCAACAAGGACAATCAGCCCGATCAGGAAAAACTGGAGGCGCTGCTGGGAAGGATGGTCGGCGATCTTGGCGCCATCACCACTGGGGCCGCTGTGCTGCTGGGAGACAGGCTTGGCCTGTTCTCGGCGATGAGCGAAGGCGGCAGGATGACGGCCGGACAGCTTGCCAAAAGGACGGGCACGCAGGAACGGCTGGTCCGCGAATGGCTCTCGGCACAGGCGGCGGCAGGTTATGTCGAATATGACGAGGCCGGCGACAGCTTCTACCTCAGCCCCGAACAGGAACAGGTTTTCGTCAATGAGGACAGCCCGGCCTTCATGGCCGGCGCGTTCGAGGTTGTCTCGACGCTGTGGCTCGACGAGGAGAAGGTCAGGCAGGCCTTTCGCTCCGGCAAGGGGCTCGGCTGGCACGATCACAGCGCGTGCCTGTTCCGCGGCACGGAACGCTTCTTCCGGCCGGGCTACAATGCCAATCTGATCGGCTCTTGGCTGCCGGCTCTCGACGGGGTGGTCGAGAAGCTGGAGCGGGGCATAGACGTCGCCGATGTCGGCTGCGGCCATGGCGCCTCGACCGTGCTGATGGCGAAGGCATTCCCGAACTCACGCTTCACCGGCTTCGACTATCACGCCCCGTCGATCGAACGCGCCCGCGCCGTGGCAAAAGAAACCGGCGTCGCCGGCAACACCCGCTTCGAGGTGGCGCAGGCCAAGGATTTCCCTGGCACCTATGACCTTGTCGCCTTCTTTGACTGCCTGCACGACATGGGCGATCCGGAAGGCGCGGCCAAACATGTGCACAAGGCGCTTAAGCCGGACGGCACCTGGATGATCGTCGAGCCCTTCGCGAATGATAAGCTTTCCGCGAACCTCAATCCGGTCGGCCGCATCTACTACGCCGCATCGACCTTCATCTGCACGCCGGCCTCGCTGTCGCAGGAGGTTGGACTGGGGCTCGGCGCGCAGGCCGGCGAGGCAAGGCTGCGCAAGGTGGTGTCGGGCGGCGGGTTCAAGCGGTTTCGCCGAGCCACCGAGACACCGTTCAACATGGTCCTCGAGGCTCGCCCTTAGGGTTCATTGTGCAAACAATTGGAGGAAGGCATGACTGCTTACAACGTCGTTCGGTTCCGTACCAAGCCCGGCAAGGAACAGGCGTTCATCGATGCGCACAAGAACGCGACCCTCGACGTCAAGGGTTTCCGTAAGGGCGCGCTCGTCAAGACCGGTGACCGGACCTTCTGCGTCGTCGGCGAGTGGAACGACATGGACAGCCTCGCGGCGGCACGGCCGCAAATGATCGGCCTTCTGGATACGATGCGCGACATGCTGGAGGATCTCGGCGGCGACCTCGGCGTGACCGATCCCGTCTCGGGAACGGTCGTTGCCGACTTCGCTACCTGAAGGGCCGAGCCGCGGGCTTTGCGTGCACACTGCTCGACCAGGGCGGCCAGCCAAAAAAAGGTTGGCGGTCAAGTCGGCCGGAATGACAAGCGGTGCGAAGCAGATCCGCCTTTGTGCACGCCGTTCTACGCTCAAGCCCTCTCCCTTTTTTAAAAGATCTTTCCTTCATAGGGGACGTGGCGCAGATCAGACACCAGGACCGTCAAAAAGTTGCGCTTTAAAGGGAAAATCGCCGCAAAAAAGTATTTTGACGTTTCACCGACTATGGGGACCAATCGAACGATCTTTTGCACCTTACTGCGTCCGACGGCGTCCCCAAGCCGTCTCGAAAAGTGCCGTCACCGCTTCAACTAGCGCATTTTTTCGGCCCAAAATCAACGGTCATGGCGGGCCCGGAGGATATATTAGAATCTTTGATTTTATTGAGTTTTTCGTGAGCCAAACTTAGAAATCTTCCCCTATCGTTCCGCATGGTCCCGTGGCGCCATAGGGTCACTTTAGCCTAACCTCCTTTGCGAATGTTCGGAGCCATGCTCCAGAACGGCCGTCATGGGGCCGTTAGCGGTCTGCCCGCCTATCGATCACGGATGGCCATAAGCTGCCATTCGCCACCTAAGTTCGTAGGTCACCAGAACCGCTCCTCCTCACGGAAATGCCGAGGTGCCCGTGGAACAGCGCGACGAAATCGCGTTGACCCAGAAGCCGGATGGCCTTGTCTAGCTTGGCTGCTAGGTCGAGGCACGCTCCCCCGATAGAGGTCGCCGGGGTGACTTTCGCATGCGGCTGACGTTGCCTGAACATCTCGTATTTCGCGTGATTCCGTCCATGCCGCCGATGAAGACCGCCGCGCTGAACTCGGGTTCCTTGAACATATGACGAACCGCTCCACGACTTTGTCTCGGGCGGTTGCAGACGAGAAGCGGAGGTCCGGCATTACGGCTCACCGTGCCAGCAGGCGTTTACCTGCCAAGCCAGGCGACAATTCCACTTGCCAAATTATGGTAGAGTGATCATACCAGTATATAAGATGATGATCGAGCGATGATCACCCAGAATCCAAGGGAGCAAGGCCAGATGACAACGATTGCGCTGTTTGGTGCGGGCGGGAAAATGGGCTACCGGCTGTCGACCAATTTTCGCGGATCGGGCTACACGATCCGCCATGTCGAGATCAGCGAGGCGGGCAAGGAGCGGTTGAAAACCGGTCTGGGCTTCGACGCGGTCGGCGTCGATGAGGCACTCGAGGGCGCCGAGGTCGTGATCCTGGCGGTGCCGGACACGCATATCGGCAAGGTCGCCGCCAGCATCGAAAGCAAGCTTGCGTCAGGCACGATGGTGATCGTGCTGGACGCGGCGGCCCCTTTCGCTGGTCACCTGCCCGATCGTCCCGACCTTACCTATTTCGTGACCCATCCCTGCCATCCGCCGATTTTCAATGACGAGACCGACATGGCCGCCAAGAAGGACTTCTTCGGCGGCGTCAAGGCCAAGCAGCATTTCGTCAGCGCCCTGATGCAAGGGCCGGAGGAAGACTACGCCAAGGGTGAGAAGATCGCCCAGATCATCTGGGCGCCGGTGATGCGCTCGCACCGGGTCACCGTCGAGCATATGGCGCTGCTGGAGCCTGGCCTTTCGGAGACAGTGTGCGCTTCGCTGCTCGTCGTCATGAAGGAAGCACTCGATGAGGTGGTGGCGCGCGGAGTCGACCGGCAGGCCGCACTCGATTTCCTGCTCGGTCACATGAATGTGCTCGGCGCCGTCATCTTCGGTGAGACCAAGGGCGTGTTTTCCGATGCGTGCAACAAGGCCATCGAATTCGGCAAGCCGGTACTGATGCGCGACGACTGGAAGCGCGTCTTCGAGCCGGAGGAAATCGCCGCCAGCATCCAGCGCATTACGTGAGTGGGCGCGCCTTCCTCCACAGTACCAACACGCGCGGTTAGATACAGATCATCTGAATTAGTGATTGACTCATCATACCAGTTGGCTAAGCTGTAAATGTACTCGGATTGATCGTTCTTTGCGGGGACAAAGATATCGAAGCGAGCGGAGGATGGCGGGGAGCGGGCGCGAAAATCGGTTCGGTCGAAAAGCCTGCAAACGGCTGCCGATCGAGGCGGCGTGCGCCGCTGCACTGCCTAACGAATTCAAATGGAGACAGAGGCCTCGACTGGTCGAGGCCCGTGTTTTTTAAAGGGAGGACTTCATGAAACTTACTCGCAGAATGACGCTTGCGGCTTTCGCCGGCGTGCTGGCACTCGGCACGGCGGCGCCGGCCTTCGCGGCCGACTTGATCGCCATCATCACCCCCTCGCACGACAATCCGTTCTTCAAGGCGGAAGCCGTCGGCGCCGAGGCAAAGGCCAAGGAGCTCGGCTACGAGGCGCTGGTGCTGGTGCACGACGACGACGCCAACAAGCAATCCGAACTGATCGACACCGCGATCGGCCGCGGCGCCAAGGCGATCATCCTAGACAATGCCGGCGCCGACGCCACCGTCGCCGCGGTGCAGAAGGCCAAGGACGCCGGCATCCCCTCCTTCCTGATCGACCGCGAGATCAACGCCACCGGCGTTGCCGTGGCGCAGATCGTCTCCAACAACTACCAGGGCGCCCAGCTTGGCGCCCAGGAATTCGTCAAGCTGATGGGCGAGAAGGGCAACTTCGTCGAACTGGTCGGCAAGGAATCCGACACCAATGCCGGCATTCGCTCCAAGGGCTATCATGACGTCATCGACGACTATCCGGACCTGAAGATGGTGGCGCAGCAGTCGGCCAACTGGAGCCAGACCGAAGCCTATTCCAAGATGGAATCCATCCTGCAGGCCAATCCCGACATCAAGGGCGTGATCTCCGGCAATGACACGATGGCGATGGGTGCCTATGCGGCGCTCGCAGCCGCGAACCGCAAGGATGTCATCGTCGTCGGCTTCGACGGCTCCAACGACGTGCGCGACTCCATCACCTCGGGCGGCATCAAGGCGACGGTGCTGCAGCCCGCCTACGCCCAGGCGCAGATGGCCGTCGAGCAGGCCAACGACTTCATCAAGAACAAGAAGTCGCCCGAGAAGGAAAAGCAGCTGATGGACTGCGTGCTCATCAATGGCGACAATGCCGCGAAGCTGGAAACCTTCGCGCTGAAGAACTGAGCCGGCGCAACGCAAACAACGAGGGGCGAACCCAAGGTTCGTCCCTCGCCGCCATTTGAATGGGAGGCTTTGACCGCCATGCTCAGTAAGCCGATCGGGCCGATTAAGGCAACTTGGCCGATACTCGCGCTTGTCGCCGGCATCGGCCTCAGCGCCTGCAAGATCCTGCCGACGCCATCGGCGCAAGGCGGCGCAGGCAACGTATCCGGCTTCAATGCGGACAAGTTGGTCGAGGAAATCTGGGCCTCGAAGGTCATCCCCCATTTGCAAGAGAAGGCCGGGCCATTTGCCGAGGTCCATGCTCTGGCGAAGACCGACCAGGCGGCGGCCGGCGCCAAATACGGCAATCCCAAGAAGCAGGCGAATTCGCCATGGACCTTCGCGGTGCGCGTCGAAGGCAAGATCATCGCGGCCAACACCCAGTCGCGCGCGGCAACGATGGACATCGACGTCGACGGCGACGGCAAGGCGGATGCGCGCGTGCAGATCGGGCCAGCGATGCGTGGAACCGCACTGCGAGACAGCCTCGATTTCGTCCAGTTCAACGATTTCACCAACCAGATCGACTTCGCCCAGTTCGGCAAAGCGTTCAACGCCTATGTCGACAAGACCGTGCTGTCCAAGCTGCCGCGTGAAGCGCTGGAGGGCCGCACCGCCAAGGTGCTCGGCGCCTACACCATCGAAGGCGGCCAGGACCTGCCATTGGTGACACCGGCGGAGGCCGAGATCGGGCCAAAGCCATGACCACGGCACTTGATCATGACGTCATCCTGAAGCTGGAAGACGTCTCGAAAGTCTATGCCGGCACAATCGCCGTCAAGCAGGCCAATTTCGAGGTGCGTAAAGGCGCCGTCAATGTGCTCGTCGGCGAAAACGGCGCCGGCAAATCGACGCTGATGAAGATCATCGCCGGCGTCGAACAGCCGACGGCCGGGCGCATCCTGCTCGACGGAAACGAGATTTCCTTCTCCTCGTCAGGTGATGCGATGAACCGCGGCATCGGCATGGTGTTCCAGGAGCTGAACCTGTTCGGCAACATGACAGTCGCCGAGAATATTTTCGCCACCCGCGAGATTACCAATCGGTTTCGCAAGATCGACCGGAAGGAGCAGGAGCGGCGGGCCGGCGAATTCCTCGATCGGCTCGAAGCCGGTATCCGCCCGGACATGCTGGTCGAGGATTTGCGCATCGGCCAGCAGCAGCTGGTCGAGATCGCCAAGGCTGTCTCGCTCGACGCGCGCGTCCTGATCATGGACGAGCCGACGTCGGCGCTGAGTGCGACGGAAGTCGAGATCCTTTTCAAGGTGATCGCCGACCTCAAGGCGCGCGGCGTGGCGATCGTCTACATCTCGCACCGGTTGGAGGAGCTGATCCGCATCGGCGACTACATCACCGTGCTGCGTGATGGCCGCATCACCGGCCAGGAGGAAGTGAAGAAGGTCGACACGCAATGGATCGTGCGGCAGATGATCGGCTCGGACGCCAAGGATTTCGCCAAGGCCGACGGCCATGTTCCAGGCGAGGAGATCTTCCGCGCCGAGGACATCTGCCTGCCGCGCGTCACCGGCGGACTCGCGGTCGACCATGTCTCGCTGTCGCTGCGCGCCGGAGAGATTTTGGGCATTTACGGCCTGATGGGCGCGGGGCGCAGCGAGCTGTTCGACTGCATCATGGGCCGCCACGGCCATGCCAGCGGCAAGATCTTCATCGACGGAAAACAGATCAGGGAACGCGATACGACGCGGCGCATACGGCGCGGGCTGGCGCTCATTCCGGAAGACCGTCAACGCGAAGGCCTGGTGTCGATCCTCTCGGTCGCCAGCAATCTGACGCTGGCGAGCCTGTCGCGCTTCGTGCGCCTGTTCCATATCCGTGGCGGCGCCGAGCGGCAGGCTGTCAGGCAGATGGTGCGGGAACTTTCGATCAAGGTCGCCGATCCGACGCAGGAAGTCTCCTCGCTGTCCGGCGGCAACCAGCAGAAGGTGGTGATCGGCAAGGCGCTGCTCACCGGGCCGAAGGTGCTTTTGATGGACGAACCGAGCCGCGGCATCGATGTCGGCGCCAAGGCCGACGTCTTCCGCACCATGCGCAAGCTGTCGCGCGATGGGCTCGGCATCCTCTTCGCCACGTCCGACCTCGACGAAGTGATGGCGCTGTCCGACCGGATCGCGGTGATGAGCAATGGCAAACTGACCGGCATGTTCGACCGCGCCGAAGCGAGCGAAGCCGCGATCGTCGCCGCATCGGCGCTCGGCCACGGACCCGCGCATCTTGCCCCCGCATATGGAAAGCAAAGCTGATGACTGACATTCCGGCCAGGGCGGCTCACTCTTCGGCCTCCAGCGGCTCCGCGCTGCTGACGCTGATGAAGCTCAGGACCTTCATCGCGCTGATCGCCGTGCTGGTGTTCTTCTCCATCGCGGCGCCGAACTYCCTCTCGGCCGCCAATCTGATCCTGATGGCCAAGCATGTGGCGCTCAACGCCTTCCTCGCCATGGGCATGACCTTTGTCATCATCACCGGCGGCATCGACCTTTCGGTCGGCTCGATCGTCGGCCTGTGCGGCATGGTGGCCGGCTATCTCGTGCTCAACGGCATCGACCTGCAGATCGGTTACACCATCTATTTCAACGTGATGGAGATTGCATTGATCACCCTGGCGGTCGGCATATTGATCGGCGCCGTCAACGGACTGCTGATCACCAGGCTCAACGTCGCGCCCTTCATCGCCACGCTCGGCGTGCTTTATGTAGCGCGCGGCCTGGCGCTGCTGTCGTCCGACGGCCGCACTTTCCCCAACCTTGTCGGCAAGCCGGAACTCGGCACCACCGGTTTCGGCTTCCTCGGCGCGGGCCGGCTCGTCGGTCTGCCCGTCTCGATCTGGATCCTGGTCGTGGTGGCGCTGGGCGCGGCCTATCTCGCCCGGTACACGCCGCTCGGCCGCCACATCTTCGCCGTCGGCGGCAATGAGCGCGCGGCACGCATCTCGGGCGTGCGCGTCAACATGGTCAAGATGTTCGTCTACATGTTCTCCGGCTTCTGCGCGGCGATCGTCGGCCTGATCATCTCGTCGGAGCTGATGGCCTCGCATCCGGCGACGGGCGAGAGCTTCGAACTGAATGCGATCGCCGCGGCGGTGCTTGGCGGCACCTCGATGTCGGGCGGTCGCGGCACGATCGGCGGCACTATCGTCGGCGCCTTCGTCATCGGCATCCTGTCGGATGGGCTGGTGATGATGGGCGTGAGCTCCTTCTGGCAGATGGTGATCAAGGGTCTGGTCATCATCGTCGCCGTCGTCGTCGACCAGGCGCAGCGCCGGCTTCAGCAGCGTGTCACCCTGATGCAGATGGCAAGGGCGGGTTGATCATGGGGAATTTGAGCGGAGCGCTGATCGGCTGCGGCTTCTTCGCCGTCAACCAGATGCATGCCTGGCGCGACATAGAGGGCGCCTCGATCGTCGCCATCTGCGACCGCGATCCGGAGCGGCTCAGGATCGTCGGCGACCAGTTCGGCGTGGCGAAGCGCTATACCGATGCAGCCGCGCTGTTCGCAGCCGAGACGCTCGACTTCGTCGATATCGCCACGACTGTCGCCAGCCACCGGCCGCTGGTCGAGATGGCGGCCGCCCACCGCGTCCCGGTGATCTGCCAGAAACCTTTCGCGCCGACGCTGGCCGACGCCAAGGCGATGGTCGCGGCCTGCGCCAAGGCCGGCGTGCCGCTGATGGTGCACGAGAATTTCCGCTGGCAGTCGCCGATCCAGGCGGTGCGCGCCGTGCTCGACAGCGGGGCGATCGGCACGCCTTTCTTCGGGCGTATCTCCTTCCGCTCCGCCTATGACGTGTTTTCCGGTCAGCCCTATCTGGCGACGGGAAAGCGTTTCATCATCGAGGATCTCGGCATCCACATCCTCGACGTCGCGCGTTTTCTGCTGGGTGACGTTTCGAGCCTCACCGCCCGCACCGCGCGCGTCAATCCGGCCATCGCCGGCGAGGATGTCGCCACCATGCTGATGGATCACAAGAGCGGCGCCACTTCGGTGGTCGATTGCAGCTACGCGACCCGGCTTGCGGCAGAGCCGTTTCCCGAAACGCTGATCGAGATCGACGGAACCGACGGCACGCTCCGGCTGGCGCAGGGTTACCAGCTGACCGTCACCGGCAAGAGCGGCACAACGGTCAGGGATATCTCGCCGCCGCTTCTGCCCTGGGCCTCGCGGCCATGGCACAACATCCAGGAAAGCGTGCTGGCGATCCAGCGGCACTGGGTCGACTGCCTTGCATCAGGCAAGGAGCCGGCGACCTCGGGCGCAGACAACCTCAAGACATTCGCGCTGGTCGAGGCCGCCTATGCCGGTTCGGCAAGCCGACAGCCGGTGCAGATCGACGACCTGCTGAAATGACCTGGGATCACTTCCTCCTTTGCGGCACGCGCGCGGCGGAGAGCAAACCGGTTCGGCTGACTGCCGGCCCGCTCAGCGCCGATTTCGTCAACGGCAATCTGCGCACCATCCGCCACGGCGGCACGGAGGTGCTGCGTGCCGTCGCCTACATCGTGCGGGACCGCGACTGGGGCACCTACGAGCCAGTGTTGACAGATCTGACCATCGACCAGGGGGCCCATGCCTTCTCCGTCACCTACACGGCGAGTTGCACGGGGCCGGGCGGAAGCCGTCTCGCCTTCCGCGCCGTCATCAAAGGCTCCTCTGATGGTCGTCTGGTCTTCGATGTCAGCGCCCTGCCCGAAAGCGATTTCGAGACCAACCGTTGCGGCTTCTGCGTCCTGCATCCGATCGCCGGCCTCGCCGGCAGCCCGGTGACGGTGGAGCACACTGACGGCAGCGTGGTGGCGACGAAACTGCCAGACCTGATCGACCCCTGGCAGCCTTTCAAGGATTTACGCGCCATCACGCATCAAGTGCGACCCGGCGTCACCGCCGAATGCCGCATGGAAGGCGACGTCTTTGAAATGGAAGACCAGCGCAACTGGTCCGACGCCTCCTACAAGACCTATGTGCGGCCGCTGGCACTGCCTTGGCCCTATATGTTGCCGGCCGGCGAGACCAACCGCCAAACGATCAGCCTGCGCATTGCCGGCGACGGCACGATGCCGGCTGTCGCTGCAGGATCCGGCCCGGTCCGTGTGACGCTCGGCGAGTCCGGTCCGGTGCTGCCGGATGTCGGGGTGATCATCTATCCCGGCGGTGTCGAGACAGCGCTGGCGAAACTCGCCACCCTGTCGGCGCTCGGCCCGCAGCAACTGCTGTTTCACTACGATCCGACGCGCGGCCATGGGCTCGATGCCTTGCGCTCTTTCGCCCGGCTCGCCGCCGCTTGTCCCGCCCGCACAACACTCGAATGTGTGGTGGCGTGCACCGGCGATCTCGATGCCGAACTCGCACAGGTCGCCGGGCTGGTGCGCCAGGCGAGCCTGCGGCTCGATGCCATCGCGGTTTCGCCTTCGGTCGACCGCCAGTCGACGCCGCCGGGCAGTGCCTGGCCGCCCTGCCCTCCGCTGGAAGACGTCTATGCCGCGGCGCGCCGCGCCTTTCCCGATATCCGTCTCGGCGGCGGCATGTTCAGCTATTTCACCGAGCTCAACCGCAAGCGCGTTCCGGCCGGGCTGCTCGATTTCGTCACCCATTGCACCTGCCCGATCGTGCATGCCGCAGACGATCTCAGCGTCATGCAGTCGCTGGAAGCGTTGCCGTTCATCACCCGCTCAGCACGGGCGATCTTCGGCGACAAGCCCTACCGGATCGGGCCTTCAACCATTGCCATGCGGCAGAACCCCTATGGCGGCGCGACCAAGGACAATCCGCAGGGACAGCGCATCGCCATGGCGAGCCGCGATCCGCGCCACAACGGCCTGTTCGCCGCCGCCTGGACCATCGGCTATGCCGCGCGCATCGCGCCGGCGGGGCTGGAGATGCTGACGCTGTCCGGCTTCACCGGGCCGTTCGGCGTGCTGGCGGCATCCGGTGAACCTGCCGCCGAAGGATCACCGCGGCCGATCTTCCAGGCCATCAAGGCGCTTTGCGAGCTGGCTGGTCTTACCCATGTGTCCGCCAAGACAAGCGACGAGATGCGGATTGCGGCACTGGCCGGTCGCTCCGCCTCCGGCGAGACCATTGGGTGGCTGGCAAACCTGACGGCGGACAATGTCGCCGTCGATGCCTCCGCGCTTGGCCAGGGCCATCTCGTGATGGCGCCCTATGCCATTACCCGGATCGGCTAGACCTACTTATCGGAATTCATCACGTAGAGCGCGCGCGAGCGTTCGAGATGCTTGATCATGGCCTTTTCGGCGCCATCGGCATCCTTCTTCTCGATGCGGCCGATTATCTCTTCGTGCTCCGTCAGGGTGAACTGTTCCTTGCCGGTCCAGATCAGCATTTCGGTGTGATACTCCTTCAGCCAGCCGAGCATCGCCTCGCTGACAGCGACATAGATCGGGTTGCCCGATATCGTCGCGATCTGGGTGTGGAATTTCATGTCGGCGGAAATGAAGGCTTCGGAATCGCCGCGCGCGGCACGCTGCTCGGCGACGGTTGCCTTGAGCCGCTGCACGTCCTCGACTGTGGCCTTCTCGGCAGCTTCCCTGACCATGCCACGCTCGAAGAAGATACGCGCGGTCTTGAGGTGCTCGAGCGTGTCCTTCGACGACGACAGGATGATCTTGGCCGCGCCGTCGACCTGTTTGATGATCGACTTGGCGGTGAGCTGCAGCACCTTGGCCCGCTCGCCATGCGAGATGGCGACAAGGCCCATATTGCTCAGCGCCTGCATCGCCTCGCGAATGGCTGGGCGGCCGACTTCGAAACGCTCCATCAATTCACGCTCCGACGGCATGTCGTCGCCCGGCATCAACTCGCCGCTGGTGATCAGGCGCTTCAGCCGCAAGAAGACCTCGTCGGAAAGCTTGCGTCGGACAATCGGTTCCGAACGGTTCATCGTCGCGAATCACTCCCTTGACCCGGCCCTATCTAACACCGCCGCCACAATTCGCGGAAATGGCGGCTGTCGACCTCGCAAAACCTTCCGGCCCGGATATGTCTTGCAATACTTATGTACTCATTATACCAGATTTCAACTACCGGTGAACCTTTTTCGAACGCCTGGGCTTGAGACAGCGGACATGATCACCCTCACCTATCGCATCGAAACGTCTGAAAGCATCGAGGCCCTGGCGGCCAAGATCGCCAGCGATCAGTCGACCGGCACCTTCGTCGCGCTGCCCGGCGAAACCGAGGAACTGAAGGCCCGGGTGGCGGCGCGCGTCCTGGCGATCCGGCATCTACCCGACGCCGTGCAGCCCTCCATTCCGGAGGCCGGCAATGGACCATTCAAGCGCGCCGATGTCGACATCGCCTTTCCCTTCGACGCTATCGGCACCGACCTCTCAGCGCTGATGACCATCGCCATCGGCGGCACCTATTCGATCAAGGGCCTGTCGGGCATCCGCATCGTCGACATGAAGCTGCCTGATGACTATCGCGGCGCCCATCCCGGCCCGCAGTTCGGCGTCGCCGGCAGCCGCAAGCTGACCGGCGTCGAGGGACGCCCGATCATCGGCACCATCGTCAAGCCCGCGCTGGGCTTGCGGCCACCCGAGACGGCCGCGATGGTGGGCGAACTGATCGAGGCCGGCGTCGATTTCATCAAGGACGACGAAAAGCTGATGAGCCCGATCTATTCGCCGCTGGCCGAGCGGGTGAAAACGATCATGCCGCTGATCCTCGACCATGAGCAGAAGACCGGCAGGAAGGTGATGTATGCCTTCGGCATCTCGCATGCAGATCCGGACGAGATGATGCGCAACCACGATCTGGTGGCGGAGGCCGGCGGCAATTGCGCGGTGATCAACATCAACTCCATCGGCTTCGGCGGCATGGCCTACTTGAGAAAGCGCTCCAGCCTGGTGCTGCACGCCCATCGCAACGGCTGGGACATCCTCACCCGCCACCCCGGCCTCGGCATGGATTTCAAGGTGTGGCAGCAGTTCTGGCGATTGCTCGGCGTCGACCAGTTCCAGATCAACGGCATCGCTTCAAAATATTGGGAGCCGGATGCATCCTTCATCGAATCCTTCAAGGCAGTGACGACGCCGATCTTTTCGCCTGATGATTGCGCGCTGCCGGTCGCAGGGTCCGGCCAGTGGGGCGGGCAGGCGCCCGAGACCTACGAACGAACCGGCCGCACGGTCGACCTGCTCTATCTCTGCGGCGGTGGCATCGTCAGCCATCCGGACGGGCCAGGCGCCGGCGTGCGCGCCGTCCAGCAGGCCTGGCAGGCCGCTGTCGAAGGCATCCCGCTGGCGGACTATGCCCGCAGCCATGCCGAGCTCGCGCACTCGATCGAAAAGTTCGGCGACGGTAAGGCAGCGTGAGCGCGGTCATGCAGAACCTGCTGCTTAGCTACTATGGCGACGACCTCACTGGCTCGACCGATGTCATGGAGGCACTCGAGCTTGGTGGCGTGCCTACCGTGCTGTTCATGCGCCAACCCGACCAGCACCTGCTGTCGCGGTTTGCGCAGTGCCGTGCGGTGGGACTGGCTGGCACGAGCCGCAGCGAGACGCCGCAATGGATGGACGAAAACCTGGCACCGGCCTTCAAATGGCTAAAAACCCTCGAAGCGACGGTTTGCCACTACAAGATCTGCTCGACCTTCGATTCCAGCCCGGCGATCGGCAGCATCGGACGCGCCATCGAGATCGGCCGGCGCGTCTTCGACCAGAAGAGCGTGCCGTTGGTTGTCGGAGCACCTCAGCTCAAACGCTACACGGCGTTCGGAAACCTCTTCGCGGCGTTTCGCGGCACCTATTTCCGTATCGACCGCCATCCCGTCATGAGCCGGCATCCGGTGACGCCGATGAAGGAGGCCGACCTGCTCATCCACCTCCATCGCCAGACCGATCTCGGCTCCGGCCTTATCGACCTGGCGGCGCTGCAGGCGGATGGCCTTTCGCAAACCGTGGACCAGGCCTTGCAGGACAAGGAAATCGTCCTGTTCGACGTCGAAAGCCACCAGACGCAGACGCGCGTCGGCGAGCAGATCTGGCGGATTTGCGAACAAGGCCATGGTTTCGTCGTCGGATCCTCGGGCGTCGAATATGCGCTGCTCGCCGAATGGGCCGGCAAAGGCATCGCCGCAGGGCACGCGTCCTTCGTGCCGCCCGGTCCGGTGGACCGGCTCGCCGTCGTCTCGGGCAGTGTGTCGCCGACCACCGAGAAGCAGATCCGCTTCGCGCTCGCTCATGGATTCGACGGCGTCCAGATGGATGCCATGCAGCTGGTTTCGGACAGCGCCGGCGGGGCAATCGAGCGCGCCGTCGCGAGCGGCCTGGCGTGCCTGGCAGCAGGACGCAGCGTGATCCTCTACACCGCTCTCGGTCCGCAGGCCGACCGCAGTGCCGAGATCGACCATATCGAAGGCGCTCGTAACCGGCTTGGCCGGGCGCTCGGCGACATTCTGCGCCGGCTGGTCCTCGAGCAAAAACTCGGGCGCGCTGTGATCGCAGGCGGCGACACCTCCAGCCACGCGCTGGGACAGTTGTCCATCGATGCGCTGACCGTGCGCATGCCGCTGCCGCAATCACCGGGTTCACCGCTCTGCATTGCCCACGGCGGCGAGGTGGACGGCCTCGAAATCGCGCTGAAGGGCGGCCAGGTCGGAACCGATCGCTATTTTAGCGCCATTCGCGACGGCCTCGGAGGTTGACGGGATTACCTAGCGGCAAATGACTTCATCAGCTAGACGGCGGCGCGCGTCGCGGCCTGCAAAAACGCGAAAGCGCCGTGTGGTCAGCGCCGCGAATGACGCGCACGACGTTTGTCACTACCCCGGCAACGCTGGCGGCCTCGACCGCAACTGTCAGCACCTCATCCCAGAAGCCCGCGACGCGACGACGAGCATGCTGGCGCGTGGCTGGCAGAACCACCCCTTCCCGGACGGGCTTATCGCAAACATCAATCAGATACGGCTTCCCGACGCCGGGTCGAAGAAATGTACGGCTGACTTTCGTACGGAAAGCATGACGGTCTCATCCGGCTTCAAAGTGACGCGTTCGCGCAGCACGCAGACGAGTTCGTGGCCCGCCATTTCGACCGAAAGATGCGTCTCGGCGCCCGTCGGCTCGACGACGATCACCTTCGCCGCGGCACCGGTTTCGCTATCGATATGAATGTCCTCCGGACGCACGCCCAGCACGAGGCGCCGCCCTGCGGCGGTGGCGGGAATGGCTGACAGCGGGATGATTGATCCGTCGTCCAGTTCGAGGCCGGGATGCGGATCATCGCGCACTGTTCCTTCGACGAAATTCATCGCCGGCGATCCGAGGAAGCCGGCGACGAACATGTTTACCGGCCGGTCGTAGAGCTCGAGCGGGCTTCCGACCTGCTCGATCCTGCCGCCATTGAGCACCACGATCTTGTCGGCCATCGTCATCGCCTCGATCTGATCATGTGTGACGTAGACGATGGTCGATTTAAGCCGCTGGTGCAGCGCCTTGATCTCGGATCGCATCTGCACGCGCAGCTTGGCATCAAGGTTCGACAGCGGTTCGTCGAACAGGAACACCTTGGGATCGCGCACGATGGCCCGGCCCATGGCGACGCGTTGGCGCTGGCCGCCGGACAGCTGGCGCGGATAGCGTGCGAGCAGCGGCTGCAGCCCCAGGATCGATGCCGCCGTGTCTACCTTTTCCTTGATCTCGGCTTTCTTGGCGCCGGCAAGTTCGAGGGCGAAACCCATATTCTGCGCGACGGTCATCTGCGGATAGAGCGCATAGTTCTGGAACACCATGGCGATGTCCCGTTCCTTTGGCTGAAGATGGTTGACCACCCGCTCGCCGATCGAAATCTCGCCCCCCGAGATGGTTTCGAGCCCGGCTATCATGCGCAGCAGGGTCGATTTTCCGCAACCCGAAGGGCCGACGAGGATGACGAACTCGCCATCTTCGATGTCGACGCTAACCCCATGGATCACGGGGGTCGCGCCATAGGACTTCTTCACGTCGGCGATCTGGACAGAAGACATCTCGTAACCCCGTTTTCTAGCGCCGCGGCCTGACGCGGATGGCTTGATAGGGCTTGCCGGGCAACTCGACCCCGAAAGCCGCGTCCGCCTTGCCCCCACGCACGACCGAGCCATGGCGTGTCGGATGCGGAATCGGCGCCGGCACTTTCGTGGCCGGCGTCACCGTCATGGCCCATGAGTCGATGATGTCGATGTCGTAGTGGCCATCCTGCAGCGGTAGGCCGGAGGACCAGACGACCGGCTGATGCTCGCCAAGATAGATGTAACGAAGCTTGCCGTCGCTGGCGCCGGAGACGCGGCTCCAGGGCCATTCGGTGTTGTGGCCCATCGGCTCCAACCCGCTGCTGACGTCCTCTTCGATGACGTCGCGCAGGAAGCCGATCCGCTTCCACGCCTCGCCGTAGAGCCGGCCGCCCTTGGCCCACCAGATCAGATCCTGGGGGTGCATGTAGGTTTCGCCGTGCCCGGCATAACCGCCGCGCATGACGGTGAGCCAGAACCTGTGCACCAACTCCTCGGCCGTGATGTTGCCCCACGGCTGGATGATGTTGCCTTCATATTCGGGCTCGTCGTTGACGACCGGCTTGCCATAGGCTTCGCGCCATTCCGGTGTTCGTTTCACGTCCCAGTTCTGGATGCAGACATGGCTGACCCACGGTTTGCGATGGTCGAAATTCATCGACTGCTCGCCATTGTGGATGGATTTCAGATGTTGGTAGGGGTCATTCTCCTCGAGGATATGGAAGTAGCGGTCCCACTGCGCCATCGGCTTGGTGTCGAGCAGGAAATCGTATTCGTTGGCCAGCGACCACCAGACGTTGCGATAAGCCGCCAGCCGTGCCGCGAGGTAGGCGACGTAGCGGAAATCCTGAGCCGCGCTCATGTCGGCGTAGCCCCACCGATCATAGGGATGGAAGATGATGATGTCGGCCTCGATGCCGAGATTACGCAGTGCACCCACCTGCGTCTCGAGGTGGCGGAAGGCGACCCGATTCGGCCGGTCGAAATCCTCCTTGCCGTCCGCCCCTGTCTCGAAAATCGAATGCAGCGCCGGATTGGTATTGTAGGGATAGTCCTTTGGGAAGACACCCATGCGCAGTTTGTTGAAGCGCGCTTTCTTCAACGTTGCCAGCGTCTCGGCCTGCATCTCGAGCGGCTGGTGCGTCCAGGCATAGCAGGTGGTTCCGAACGGGAAGTAGGGTGTGCCGTCGGCGTAGGCGAAATGGAATTTGTTGCGCACGCGCACCGGGCCATGGTTGCCCGCCGCCGGCTTTACCGCCTCGAAGGCACCGGTATTGCCTGTCAGCAACGGGCTGTTGGACTGCGTGACGTAGCTCCAGCTGCCTTCATTGTCCGGCATGAAACGGATGCGGTAGGTGCCGTCGCCATCGTAAAAGCCCGGGACCGCGATGCTGCGGTTGGCTTGCGAAAAGCTGGCGGACAACTCGATCTCGACAAAGGGATTGCCATCCGCAGGCCCCTTCAGTTCGATCTCGAACATGTCCCATTTCTCGACTGTCGTGCCGTCGGTCATCCGTGCTTCCTTGCGTTGCTATTCCTTGACCGCGCCCGACGTCAGCCCCGAGACGAAGTAGCGCTGGAAGATGAGGTAGACGATCGCCGCCGGCAGCACCGTCATGACGATCGCCGCGTTGAGTTGGCCGTAGTCGCGGGCGAACTGGCTCTGGAACGACATCAGGCCGAGCGGCAACGTCCAGCGGTCCGGATCCTGCAGGATGACCAGCGCCATGGCGAACTCGTTCCAGGTGGCGACGAAGTCGAGGATCAGCAGCGCCGCAAGCACCGGCAGCGACACCGGCAGGAAGATGCGCCTGAACACGGTGAAATGCGACGCACCGTCGATAAGCGCCGCCTCGCTCAGTTCCTTCGGCACGTCCCTGAAGAAACTGTGCAGGATGAAGACCTGGTAGGGGACGCCGAAGGCGAGATAGGGCAAGATGATGCCGACATAGGTGTTGATCAGCCCGAAGCTGTTCACCTGTTTGAAGATCGGCGCCAGCATCACCTGGAACGGGATCATCGTGCCAAACACGATGGCGAGGAAGACCACTTTGTGTCCCCAGATCTGGATGCGGCTCAGCGAATAGGCGGCCATGGCCGATATCATCAGCCCGAGCGGCACCTTGATGAGGGTGATGATGGTGCTGTTGACAACCGTCGTGCCGAAATCGCCGCGCCGCCAGGCATTGGTAAAATTCTCCCAGGCGAGGCTGGTGGGCGGCGCGAATGCGCCGGTCCCCATTACCGTGGCGTTCGATTTCAGCGACGTGAAGATGATGAAGACGAATGGAGCGATCCAGACCATGGCGACGATGATCAGCGCGATCCACAATGCCACCAGCAGTGGATCCACCCGCTCCGCGCCGGCCTGGCGAAAGGGGCTGGCCATGCCGCTCATTGATAGGTCTCCTGTCGCTTGAGCGTCCAGCGCAGATAGGGGATGACGATGGAAACGGTGATCAGGAGCAGCACGACGGAGATGGCGCTGCCACGGCCGAAGTCCCCGAGTTGCATGGCTTGCGTATAGGCCCACATGGCGAGCATCTGCGTCGATTGCGCCGGCCCGCCGCCGGTCATGCCGTAGACGATGTCGAAGGCTTTCAGCGAGTTGATCAGCGACAGGATGAGGACGATGGTGATAGTGGGCCTCAGCGCTGGAAGCGTCACATAGCGGAACAGCTGGAAGCGTCCTGCGCCATCGATGCGGGCGGCTTCGATCAGCGTCTGCGAGACGCCTTGCAGCCCGGCCAGGAACAACACCATCGAGAAGCCTGCGACCTCCCAGACATAGCCGATGAAGACCGAATAGAGCGCGACATTGCGGTCGCCCAGCCAATCCTGGATCAGGTTGGGCCATCCGGCGGCGGAGAGCAAACTGTTGAACAACCCGAAGAAGGGGTCGAACATCCAGCGCCACATGGTTGCCACCGCGATCGGTGCGATGATCACGGGCATGTAGAACAAGGCGCGCAGCGGCGATCGGCCAGGGATGTTCTGGTTCAGGCCGAGCGCCAACCCAAAGCCGATCAGCGGCGGGAAGATGACCGACAGGAAAGTCCAGATCAGCGTGTTCTTGAAGGCGACCCAGAACACCGGATCGTCGGCGAGCACGTAGCGATAGTTGTCGAGCCCCACCCAATGCTTGTCGGCGTTCAGTCCATTCCATTTCATGAAACTGAGTTGGATGACGTCGATCATTGGATAGAAGGCAAAGACTGCGTAGGCCAGCACCGCGGGCGCCAACAGCATCAGTCCCTGCAGGGTCGGGTCCTGCAGTTTCCGGCGAAGCTGGCCTGACCGGGCAGGCATTCGCGCATGGCGATCGGCGGCGGAAATGTTCACGGCCATGTATCGTCCCAGGAGCGGTGCAGGAGAATCGGCTGGCCGGCCCCGGCCTGCGGCTTGTCGGGGCCGGCCATCGCGAGGTTCAATATCAGCTGCGATTGCCGATGAATTTCTGCAACTCGGCGGCTGCCGCCTTGGGATCGAGATTGTCGCTGGCAACCTCGTTGATCACCCGGAAGTATTCGGTGGTGACGTCGAGCGGGAAGGCCTGGTCGCCATTGACGAACGTCGCGGGGAACTTGCCAAAGATCTCGATCCATTTCTGGTCGAGCGGTTCTGTGCTCGTGTATTTGACGTTCTTGTTGACCGAGATCGAACCGAAATCGCCAAGGTGCTTTTGCTGCACGTCGGTGGATTCGAGATAGTTCAGGAATTTGGCGGCGATGTCGGGAACTTTGCTCTTGGTCGAAATGTAGTTGTACTCGGCGAAGCCGTAGAGGCGGTCAGTACCGGTCGGGAACGGGAACAGACCAAAATCCGCGGTGCGGTTTTCACCCTTGAGCTGCCCCACCAGCCAGTCGCCTTCAAGCATCATGGCGGCTCGATTGCCGAGGAAGAGATTGAACGACTGCGCCTGATCGATTCCCATGAACGGCTTCAGTGTGTAATTCGATGTCCATTTGTGGAACTCCTCGAATGAGGCCGTGGCGCAGGCCTCGTCGGCCCAGCTCACCTGCATGCTCATCAGACGGTCATGTTTCTCGACCCCGCATTTGGTCTCCAGGATCATGTCCATGAGACGCATGACGTGCCAGTTGACGGTTCCGCCAAAGGTGATCGCCGGTATGCCGGCGGCCTTCAGCTTTTCGGCGTCTGCAACAAGTTCATCATAGGTCGCGGGGGCCGTGGTAATACCGGCCTTCTCGAAAAGCGCCTTGTTGTAATAAAGCGCCTCGCCGTGGAATGTGTAGGGCACGCCGTGCCTGCCACCCTCATACTGCTTGGAGAAGGAAAGCGCCGGCGAGAGCAGTTCGTCGTCCCATTTGTATTCCGAGTAGTATTTGTCGAGCGGCAGGCTGAGCCCCGCCTTGACGAATTCGCCGCCAAGGCCAAGGCCGCCCCACATGAAATAGATGTCCGGCCCCTGGTCGGAACCTGAGGCGACCCGTAGCGCCGACTTGTGTTCATCGGTGCCGCGGCCTTCCACCTTGATGGTGACACCAGGATTGGCAGCCTCGAATTCCTTGACGATGTCAGCCCATGCCTTGTTGGCGGAATCATTGGCGAAGGTCAGGGTCCAAACCTTGACTTCTTGCGCCGACGCTTCACCCGCGACCACCATGGCGATGGCACCCAAAAGCGCTACGCGCCGAAGTTTCCTTGACGTTTGCATAGTCTCCTCCCTTGACCGTGTACTCGCATCCGCCGAACCCTGGTCAACCTTAGCGGCAACCATCATCATGTCAACTGGTATGATGAGATGAAGAGCGGGAGGATGCTTGCGGGTGATCAAAACTGCCTTCCAGGTCAGCAGCCTGGGCGGGCAGCAACGTGCCCAATCCGCCAACGATCAGCACCCTTGCGAGGGCGTCGATCCACTTCATGTTGGCGAAGGCTCGCATCGTCTCATAGGTCGAGGAAAACGAGGCAGCTGCGCGCCACCTCGTCCAGCCCGGCTTGGGAATCATCGCCCGTGCCCGTACGCACCGGAAAATTGCTTCTGAAACCTAAGACGCTCATGAAGAGAGCGTCCGCCATTTGGTGGATACGGCTTCATCGCCAAGGAGATCTGGCGCATGCGCAAGCCCGGAGGCTCTTCAACCCCCCGCAGTCGCGACTTGACCCAGCCGATCAGCCGAGCGAGAGTTCCTTCGTCTGGTGTCTCAGCACGAGGCCGACCGCGCCCAGCAACGCATCGTTCTCGGTGTGCTTGCCAACGATTATCCGCGTGCGCAGGGCCGGAGCGACATCGCGGGACTTGATGAGCGTGTGGCGTTCATAGGACCCGATCAGCGGCGTCAACAGAATGTCACCCGCCAACGCCATCTGGCCCCCGATGATGATGAGCGGCGGGTTGAGCACCGAGCCGATCAAGCCGAGACCCCGGCCGGCAATCTCGGCGGTATCCTCGATCATCCGCAACGCCCTGACGTCGCCCTCCTTGGCCATCATAATGACATCGTCCATGGTGACCTGCCGCCGCACAACACGCGAAATCTGTTCCAGTGGCCGGGCAAAACTCGCATAGAGTTCCAGGCATCCGCGATTGCCGCACCGACAAAGATCGCCGCCGGGATCGATGCTGATGTGCCCGAATTCGCCGGCACCGCCGGCAATGCCCGTCACCAGCTGGCCATGCTGGACAATGGCGCCACCAACCCCCAGATCGATCTTGAACAGCACAAAATCGTCTTGGCCGATGGCCGCACCCCACATCAGCTCGGCAATGGCCGAGCAGTTGCTCTCGTTGTCGGCGAAGATCGGCCGCTCCAGGACGGGTCCGAACACATCTCGTATGTTGACGCCAGCCCATGTTGGAACGATGCTCGCGCGCAGGACCACTCCATCGCGACTGACAGGACCAGAGACGGAAATCCCAACCCCCAGGAGTCCCGCCATCGGCAGACCATTTTCTTCGTAAGATTGGGCAATTGCCGATTTGGCCATCTGGGCCGCCTGCTGCGGTTGGTAGTCCAGTGCCATGGGGATAGTTTGTTCGGCAATGACGGAATGTGAGACATCGGCGACGATCAGCCTTATCTGCTGAAGCCCCAGATGAATTCCGACGCAGGTGCCCGCTGTCGGATTGAGCGTCACGGCCGCGGCTGGCCTGCCAATGGCTCTGATCCCCTCGTGGCTGGTCGGGGCTTCGATTACCATGCCCGATTTTCTCAAGCCATTGAGCGCGGTTGAGACCGTCGAGCGCGCCAGACCGGTGACACGTGCGATCTGCGACGCCGAGAGGGCGCCGCGCTCACTCAGGCAACGCACAATCATGCTCTCCGGCGATGCGGGCGGCCTGTCGATCAGCCAGGTTCTAAGCGAAGGTTTTGTCATGGACCAACATAAACATCGTTGACTGATAGCTCCAATATGTCATCTTGGAAAGAACTTGAGATTAACGCATCTCGCCGGCGGCGGCTTCAAACCGCGGCCATAAGCGGTCGATACGAACCGTGCAACACCATATGGGAGTGAAACTATGAAATGCATCATGACCGCCCTCGCGGCCGCCGTTGCGTGCACCTTTGCCGCCGGGGCAGCCTTCGCCGAGCCCAAGACGAACCTGCTGCATCAATGGGCGACTGGATCGGACGCGCAGGCGATCGCCAAGCTGGGCGAGATGTTCACCGCCAAGGGCGGCAAATGGGAACAGACCTCGATCGCCGGTCACACGGCCAATACGCTGGCCAAGCTGCGTGCCGACGTGATCGCCGGCAATGCCCCGCCCGCCGTGCAGCTGAAAGGTCCGGAAATCGCCGAGTGGAACAAGACCGGCATGACCGCTGATCTCGACGAACTGGCGGCTTCGGAAGGATGGGAAAAAGTGGTCGCGCCGGAATTGCTTCCGGTGATGAAGCCGACCGGCAAATGGGTCGCCGCCCCCATGAACATCCACCGCATCAACTGGCTGTGGGCCTCGCCGAAGGTCATGCAGGCCGCCGGCGTGACGGAAATGCCCAAGACCTGGGCCGAGTTCAATGCGGCCTGCGACAAGATCGTCGCGTCCGGCAAGATCTGCATCTCGCATTCGACCGCCGACTGGACGGATTCGACGGTGTTCGAGGTCGTGCTCTACGGCCAGGATATCGATCTCTACCGCAAGGCCTTCGTCGAGGGCGATGTCGAATCCATGCGCAGCCCGGGGATGGTCAAGGCCTTCCAGCAGATGCGCCTGATGACGACCAAGTACATGGATCCGGGCATGGTTGGCCGCGACTGGGATTCGATGTCGGCGCTCGTGGGCAAGGGCGACGCGGCTTTCCACATCATGGGCGACTGGACGATCGGCCTGCTGACCGCCGCCGGCTTTAAGGAAGGCACCGACTATGTCTGCGCCCAGGCGCCGACCGACTGGGGCAAACCCGGCTTCATCCTCAACTCGGACTCGGTCGTGTTCTTCAAGCAAAAGGACCAGGATTACATCGACGGCCAGAAGCTGCTTGCCAGCCTGATCCTGTCGCCCGACTTCCAGACGGTCTTCAACCAGGCCAAGGGCTCGATCCCCGCACGCCTGGATATCGATCTGTCGAAGGGCTTCAATCCGTGCCAGCAGCTCTCGCAGAAGGATCTCCAGGCTTCGATCAAGGACGGCACGCTGGTCCGCTCGATGGCGCACAACATGACCATCCCGCAGAAGATGCGCGGCGCGATCATGGACTCCATTACCGAGTTCGTAGCGACGCCCGACATGTCACCGGAGGACGGCGCCAATGCGATGGCCGACGCGGCCGAAGCACAGAAGTAGACAGGAACGGCCGGGCGCAGTTTCTATCCGCACCCGGCCATCCTCCATCCAGTTCCGCGCCGCAAATGTCAAATCACGACCTGATCCTGTCGACCCCGGCGCCCGCCCGCCCCTGGCGCGAGCGGCTGGGCTCCGCGATGCCCTTTCTGGTGCTCGGCCCCTCGCTTGTGGCGAGCTTCATCTACGTTTTCGTGTTCACCGGCTGGACGCTCTACATCTCGCTCTCCAACTCCTCGCTGCTCCCGACCTACGGCTTCGTCGGTCTGGACAACTACGCGTCACTCTGGGCGAACCGGCGCTGGAACATCGCTTACACCAACCTCTTTCTCTTCAGCGGTTTCTACATCGTCGGTTCGATGGCCGTGGGGCTGCTGCTGGCGATCCTGATCGACCAGCGTGTGCGCGGCGAAGCGGTCTGGCGCACGATCTTCCTCTATCCGCTGGCCGTCTCCTTCATCGTCACCGGCACGGTCTGGAGTTGGCTCTATAACCCGACCGACGGTATCCAGGCGATGGTGCGCGGATTGGGCTGGACGAATTTCAGCTTCGCGCTCGCCAGCGACCGACACTATGCAATCTATGCGGTGATCATCACCGGTGTCTGGCAGGCCTCGGGCTTTGCCATGGCACTGTTCCTGGCGGGTCTGCGTTCGGTCGATTCGGACCTCGTCAAGGCCGCGCAGATCGACGGCGCATCGACCTTCCGCATCTATCGCAAAGTGCTTCTGCCAACGATTGCGCCGATCTTCCTGGCGGTCGCCGTCATCCAGATCCAGTTCGCCATCAAGACCTTCGACCTCGTGGCGGCCCTCACGAAAGGAGGCCCTGGTATCTCGACCACGTTCCCTGCCATTTACGTCTATGACCTGATGTTCCAACGCGGCCAGATCGGCGAAGGCGCCGCGGCGGCCATCATGATGCTTGCCGCTCTTGCCGTGGTGCTGGTGCCCTATTCGTTCTGGGTGGTCTGGCGCCGGCGCAAGGAGGCCGGCCATGGCTGACGTCTCGCTGGACCAGGCGCAGGATCATCACGCTGCCACAGTTGCGGCGCGCAGGCATTTCCTCACCCGCTTCGTCATCTATGGGCTGCTGGTTATCTTCGCGGCGATCTACCTGGTCCCGTTGTTGGTCGTGGTGCTGAATTCATTCCGCGACCAGCAAGAGATCGCGCGCAACGGGTTGATCTCGCTGCCACGGAGCTTCCGCCTTGAAGCCTGGGGCCAGGCCTGGAGCACCTATTGCATCGGCGGGACCTGCGAGGGCATGCAGCGCAACTTCTACAACTCTCTGAAAATGACGATCCCGGCGACGATCATCTCGACGGCGGTCGGCGCGATGAACGGTTACATCCTGTCGAAATGGCGCTTCAGGGGTTCGGAAGCGCTGTTCACCTGCATGCTCCTCGGCGTCTTCATTCCGGGCCAGATTTCGTTGATGCCCTGGGCGTTCATCCTCGGCAATCTGGGCCTCAGCAATTCGACCTACGGGCTCATCGTCATCCACGTCATCCAGGGCATCTCTTTCACCACGCTGTTCTGCCGCAACTACTACGTCAGCATCCCCGACGATCTGATCAAGGCGGCACGCATCGATGGCGCAGGCTTCTGGCGCATCTTCGGCAAGATCATTCTCCCGCTCTCCTCACCGATCCTGATCGTCACGGTGATCTGGCAGTTCACCGGCATCTGGAACGAATATCTGTTCGGTGTCGTCTTCACCTCCGGGCAGCAACAGCCGATCACGGCCGCACTCGTGGCGCTGACGGCAAGCGGCACGAATGTACGCGCCTACGATGTCATGAGCGCCGCCGTGCTGATCGGCGCGCTGCCGCCGCTGCTGATCTATCTCTTCGGTGGCAAGTATTTCGTCCGCGGCCTGACCCAGGGTGCGATCAAGTGACGGGAGCCTATCTGATGTCGCCGATGGCCCCGACCGCCAAGAAAGGCATCGCATGTCGACATTGACCATCCGATCCCTGCGCAAGAACTACGGCGCGGTCGAGGTGCTGAAGGGCATCGATCTCGAGGCGCAGAACGGTGAGTTTATCGCGCTGGTCGGACCGTCCGGCTGCGGCAAGTCCACATTGCTCGCGACGATCGCCGGGCTGGAAACCGTAACCTCCGGCGAGATCCGCATCGACGGCCGGCTGGTCAATTCGGTTGCACCGAAGGACCGCGACATCGCTATGGTGTTCCAGTCCTACGCGCTTTACCCGACGATGACGGTGCGCGAGAACATCACCTTCGGCATGGAAAGCCGCCGCGTACCGAAGCCGCAACAGGACGAGGCGGTCAAACGGGTTGCTGCGTTCCTGCAGATCGAACCGTTGCTTGGGCGCAAACCCGGACAGCTTTCGGGCGGCCAGCGCCAGCGCGTCGCGATGGGCCGGGCGCTGGTGCGTGATCCAAAACTGTTCCTGTTCGACGAGCCGCTCTCCAATCTCGACGCCAAGCTGCGCGTCGACATGCGTACCGAAATCAAGAAACTGCATCACCGCGTCGGCAAGACGACGGTTTACGTCACCCACGATCAGGTCGAGGCAATGACGCTCGCCTCGCGCATCGCCGTAATGCATCAGGGATCGGTCCAGCAATTCGATGAGCCGGCCACGATCTACAACCGTCCGGCCAACATGTTCGTCGCGGGCTTCATGGGATCGCCGGCGATGAATTTTCTGACGGCCGAACTGAGCGAGGACGGCGGTCGCCCTGGCGTTGCCTTGCAGGCCGCCGACGGCAAGACGGCCGTCCTGCCGATCGTCCAGACCCTTCCATCCAATACGCCGCGACAGCTCGTGCTTGGCATCCGGCCGGAGCACATCTACCGGTTTGATCCCGATCTTCAGCGTCGCAAGCCAAGCATCGCGCAAATCGATGCCGTGGTCGAACTGGTCGAGCCGACGGGTGCGGAGACCATGGCCGTTCTGCGCCTGGGCGCCAAGGAGATCACCGGTCGTTTCGACCCCGACGGCACGCCTCGGATGGGTGAGACGGTGACGCTCGGCATCGACATGGCGCGTGCGTGCCTGTTCGACCCGACGACCCAACGCCTGATCTGACCCAACGCCTGATCTGAAGAGAGTTCGCATTTGCCCTTTGCCACCTATCCGAGCCTGGCCGACCGTGTCGTGCTGATTACCGGCGGCGCGTCTGGCATCGGCGCCGATACGGTTCGCGCCTTCACCGCCAATGGCGCACGCGTCGCGTTTCTCGATCTGCAGCAGGAGGCCGGCGAAGAGCTCGCGCGAGAACTCGGCGCCACGGCAGCGCACCCGCCGCTGTTCATGCACTGCGACGTGACCGATATTCCCGCGCTGCAGGCTGCGATCGGCACTGTGCGCGACCGCCTCGGACCTGTCGCGGTGCTGGTCAACAACGCCGCCGACGACAATCGCCACCCGGTCATCGACGTGACGCAGGCGTACTGGGACCATGCCCAGGACGTGAACCTCAGGCACCACTTCTTTGCCGCCCAGGCCGTGCATCCGCAGATGAAGGAACTGGGCTTTGGTTCGATCGTCAATTTTTCCTCGATCGCCTGGCGTTTCGGCGCGGCGGACATGGCGCCCTATGCGACGGCCAAGGCTGCAGTGGTCGGATTGACATTCGCGCTGGCGCGGGCGTTTGGTCCCGACAACATCCGCGTCAATGCCATCGAGCCGGGCGCCGTCATCACCGACCGGCAACGGCGGCTTTGGTACAAGACGCAGGCGTCGATCGACCAGGTGGTGCAGCGCCAGATGATCCGCCGGGTTCTGCTGGGCGAGGAGATCGCGCGTACGGTGCTGTTCCTCGCCGCCGACGATAGCCGCATGATCACCAAGCAGTCGATCACCGTGGATGCCGGTCTGCGATGACCCCAGCCCCATCAAAGGATCGCTCCATGCTCCAGGTCGGCCTGACCCCCTACGGTCTGACCTATCATCTCGGCCTCCAGGCCCGCGGCACGCCACGCGCCAATCCCAAGCCGGCAGGGCTGGAAGGTTTCATCGCGCTTGCGACCGAACTTGGCGCGCGGGTGCTGGAGATCTGGGTGCCATGGCTGACGGAGCTTTCCGACGACGCGGTGATCGCGCTGCGCGAAAGGCTCGCCGGCCTTGGAATCACACCGATCGTCAGTGGCGGGCTTCTGGTGGGCGAACCGCTCGACGCCGCATTTCGAGCCGCACGCCTGCTGAGGGTGAAAATCATCCGAACCGCACTGACGCCGGTTCTGTGTGGCGACCGCAACGCCGCCGGCGAGAAATGGGGCGAGTTCGCCGGCATCATTCGAGACAGATTGAAGGAATGGGGCCCCCGCGCGATTGCCGAGGGCCACGTGCTTGCGATCGAAAACCACCAGGACTTCACCAGCCAGGAACTCGTCGATTTCTGCGCGCTCGGCGGCGAAGGCATCGGCGTCACTTTTGACACCGGCAACACATTCCCTGTCGGCGAAGCGCCGCTCGATTTTGCGCGGCGGATCGCACCTTATGTCCGCCATGTCCACCTCAAGGACTACCGCGTGCAATTCACGACCGAAGGATACAGGCTGATCCGTTGTGCCATCGGCGATGGCGCAGTGCCGTTTGCCCAGCTGTTTGCAGTCCTTGCCGAACATCACGATCGCATGACCGCCGTTCTGGAACCAGGCGCATTGGAGGCGAGGCATGTCCGCTTTCTCAGCGACGACTGGTGGCGCGGCTATCCGCCGAAAACGGCGCGCGAATTTGCCGCCTGCCTGCGGGCCGCGCAGCGCAATCGCCTACCCGACGACGCTGACTACCGCACCCCTTGGGAGCGCGAAGACGACGGTTCCCTCGTTTCCTATGAGCTCGACATGATCCGGCGCAGCGCCGCCAACATGCGCAACCTTGGTTTGATGAAAGTGGAGAAGATCTGATGGCGACACGTGAACTCGATGGATTGACCGCCTTCGTCACCGGCTCCGGTCGTGGCCTTGGTCGCGTGATGGCCGAGCTCCTGGCGGAACTCGGCGCCAATGTCGCGATCCATGACATGGATGAAACAGCACCGGCCAAATATGGCGAGTTCGCCAATCTCGGCGAGGTGGTCGAGCGCCTGAAGCGGCATGGCACGAGGGTCACTTCGGTAACCGGAAACATTGGCGACCAGAAGGCAGTGGCCGAGATGAAGCGCAAGATCGAGGCCGATCTCGGTGACGTGCATGTGCTTGTCAATTGTGCCGGCGGCGACATCGGCGCCAAGGGCGGCAAGCCGACCCCCAACAACGCCCTCGACATCGAACTGGACGACATCCGCGTGCTCACGGAGAACAATCTGATCGGCACGATGCTGGTCTGCCAGGCTTTCGTGCCGCCAATGAAGCAGCGCGGCGGCGGTTCCGTCATCAACATCGCGTCGGCGGCAGCACATCTCGGCGTCTCACCCGAGGTCGTCTACTCGACGTTGAAGGCCGCGGTCGTACATTACACGCGCTGTCTCGCCAAAGAACTGATTGACGATGGCGTGCGTGTCAATGCGGTCAGCCCCGGCGCCACCAAGACGGCCCGGTTCCAGGCGACCCGAGTGGTAGATCCCACGCGCATGGATTCGAGCAAGAAATCGCTGAACCGCTATGCGGAGCCGGAAGAAATCGCCGAGGCAGTGGCCTTTCTCGCCGGTCCGCGCGCGCGCTTCATCAACGGCCAGGTCATCCGCGTCGATGGCGGTTTCACTATCTTCCCAGGCTAAATGGTCGCCGTTTGGCGATGTCCGCTGGCGAAGGGACGCGGCCGCAGATTGACGTATGTTCGGCGGCGTCTGAGTGGTCCCGTCACTCCCACTCGATTGTTAAAACAACATATAACTCGTTGAAATTACTGTCAAATATTTTTCGGCAAGGTGCAAAGTCCGACACCAGAACCGTCAAAAAATTACGCTGTTGATTTTAAAGCGAAAATCGCTGCAAAAAATATTTTGAGGTTTCACCAACAATCGAGACCAATCGGACGATTTTTGCACTTTGCGGCCGTTGGATGAGCACCCAAGCCTGTCTCGAAAAGTACCGTCACCGCTCCACTAGCGCACGGCAACGTGAAAGTCAGAATTTTTGCGGATCCGGGTGTTTTCGTTCGGTGATCGGGTCCCACGCTGTGGGTCTCTTACAGACGCGCGCGGCTTATCTTCAGCTCATTGATCCTGCGGATCGCATCCATCACTGTCCGCGAAGTGGATGGCGAGACTTTTGATTGCCCCTTCAGGACGCGGTGCACGGTGGCGACGCCGACGCTCGCCGCCGCGGCAATTTCCTTGATAGTTCCCAGCCGTTCGATCCCAATCGCCGGTTCGTATGTCATGTCCAACTCTCCGTGCCGCTATTTGAAACGGACGGCGGCGGCACAGCCGCGGCTGCGCCGCCGCCGCTGCATCAGGTCTTGCGGCTCTTCTGGCGATAGACGTCGGCAATCACGGCGGCGATAATGATCAGGCCCTTGATGATCTCCTGATAGAAAGCATCGACGCGCAGGAAGGTGAAACCCGACATCATCGTGCCGAGGATGATGGTGCCGATGACCGTGCCCGTGATGCGGCCGACGCCGCCCGTCAGCGAGGTGCCACCGATCACCGCCGCGGCAATCGCGTCAAGTTCGTACATCACACCCATTCCGGCCTGTGCGGTTTGCGCGCGCGATGCGGTGACGATGCCCGCGACCCCCGCGAGCAGACCGGCTACGGCATAGACCTTGATCAGATGACGCTCGACGTCGATGCCGGAGACACGTGCGGCCTGCACGTTGGCGCCGATGGCGTAGGTGAACTTACCATAACGCGTATAGCGCAGCGCCACGTGGAAGATCACTGCTACCACCAGGAAAACCACCACCGGCCAGATGCCCGAGCCGATGAAGTTGAACTGGTCCGTCAGCCCCGACACCGGTTGACCTTTGGTGTACCATTTGCACAGGCCCCGGGCGGATACCATCGTGCCCAGTGTCGCGATGAAGGGCGGGATTTTGGTGTAGGCGATCAGCGCCCCGTTGAACACGCCAGCGAGCAGGCCGACGGCCAGGCCCAGCAGGATCGGGACGAAAACCGGCAAATCGGTGAGCGAGGGATAGAGTGCTTTGGTCCATTCCGACGATTGCGCCAGGCTGGCCGCGATCATTGCAGTCAGGCCAACCATGGACCCCGACGACAGGTCGATGCCGCCGGTGATGATGACCTGGGTGACGCCCACCGCAATGATGCCAATGACCGAGACCTGAAGGATCATGATCTTCAGGCGTTGCGCATTCATCAGGAAGCTCTGGCCGACGAAGATCCAGCCGAGCAACTCGAACACCAGTGCAATTCCAAGCAGGATGAGCAGGATGTTCGCTTCGACCGGCAGTCGGCGCCTGTTGGCCCCGATCCCAGTGAAAACGGCGGGCCCCGGCAATATGTTGTTCGTAGACATGTTGTATCCTCCCTAGTGTTGTTTCGGTCCTATTTCGCAGCCAGTTCCATGATCTTGACCTGTGTCGCCTCCGCCCGATCGAGAATTCCCGTGACGTGTCCTTCGTGCATGACGAGAATGCGGTCGCTCATGCCGAGCACCTCGGGCATCTCCGACGAGATCATCATCACCGCCACGCCATCGCGCGCGAGTTCCGTGACCAGGCGATGAATCTCGGCCTTGGCGCCGACGTCGATGCCGCGTGTCGGCTCGTCGAGGATGAGGATCCTCGGTTTGGTCAGGAGCCAGCGCCCAATCAGCACCTTCTGCTGGTTGCCGCCGGACAGGTTTTCGATGCGTTGCGCCAGATTCGGCGTCTTGACGCGCAGCGTTTCGCTCATCAGCGTGCAGGCGCTGGTGATGCCCTTTTCGGCCACGAAGCCGCGTGACACGTAGTCTTGCTGCAGCACCGCTATCTGCATGTTCTCGAGGATGTCGAGGATGAGCAGGCAGCCGGTTTCCTTGCGGTCCTCGGTGAGCAGCGCCATGCGGTGACGAATAGCGACGTTCGGCGACGAGATGGTCACTGGCTTGCCGTGGATCTCTATGGAGCCCGAACTCGCCGGCGTCACACCGAAGATCGCTTCGGCGACGTTGGAGCGGCCCGAACCCACCAGCCCGGCGACGCCCAGGATTTCGCCGGCGCGGATGTCGAAAGAGACGTCGCGGAAGACCCCTTCTAGCGTCAGGTTCTTCACCGACAGCACGACGTCGCCGATCGGGACTTCCTCCTTAGGAAACATCTGTGTGATCTCGCGCCCGACCATCATGCGGATGATGTCGTCACGGGTCACATCACTCGAAAGGTGGGTGCCGATGTAGCGACCGTCGCGAAACACCGAGAATTCGTCGGCGATCTCGAACAGCTCGTTCATCTTGTGGGTGATGTAGATAATGCCTTTGCCCTGCGCTTTCAGACCGCGGATGATGGTGAACAGGTGGGAGACCTCGCGCTCGGTCAGCGCCGATGTCGGTTCGTCCATGATCAGCACGTCAGATTCGTAGGAGACGGCCTTGGCGATCTCGACCATCTGCCGGTTGGCGACGGAGAGATCGCGCACCTGCACCTGCGGATGGATGTTGATGTTTAGCCGTCGGAACAGATCCGCCGTCATCCTGTTCATCGTCGCATGGTCGACGAGGCCGAAGCGGTTCAGCGGCTCGCGCCTGATCCAGATGTTCTCCGCCACCGTCATGTAGGGCATCAGGTTGAGTTCCTGATGGATCATGGCGATGCCGTTCTCGAGTGCGTCCAGCGGCGACTTCAACTTGATAGGCTTGCCGCGCAGATGCACCTCACCGCGGTCGGGATGATAGATGCCGGCGATGATCTTCATCAGCGTCGACTTGCCCGCGCCGTTCTCGCCCATCAGCGCATGAACCGTTCCAGGCCGCAGCCTGAACGACACGTCGTCCAGTGCGACGACGCCGGGAAATTCCTTGCGGGCGTTCTCGATGGTCAACAGATATTCGGAACCTGCGGCCGAAGCCCTTTCGCGGGCTGCGGCTGGTGTCGATGCACTGCTCATGGCGTGCTCCTCCTCCTGGGGTGATTTTCGGCCGGGCGCGCGGATGCGCGCCCGGCTAGTGTCGGCCAGGCAAGATCAGTTTTTGCTCTGGTAGGTCGCCAGATTGGCCGGCGTCACCAGCTCGAACGGCACGAAGACCTTTTGGTCGACCTTCTCGCCCTTGGCGAGCTTCAGCGCCGAGTCGACCGAACCGACGCCCTGGCCGGCGGCGTTCTGGAACACGGTGACGTCGAGGTCGCCGGCTGCCATCGCGGCGAGCGCGTCCCCGGTTGCGTCGACACCCCCGACCAGCATCGTCTTCATGTCGATACCGGCCGCCTTCATCGCCTGGATGGCGCCGATCGCCATCTCGTCATTGTTTGCAACGACGGCGTCGAACTGAATACCGGCCGACAGCCAGTTGCTGACAAGGTCGGTGCCTTGGGTGCGCGACCAGTTGGCCGTCTGCTCCTCGACGATCTTCATGAACGAGCATTCGGGTGTCGCGATCACGTCGTGGACGTCCTGTGTGCGCTGGCGGGCCGCCTGGTTCGACAGTTCGCCCATCATCACCACGATCTTGGCTTCGGTCTTGCCCGCTTCCTTGAGCAGCCGGCATATCTCCTTCGTTTCCAGAGTGCCCGACTCGACTTCGTTCGATGCCACGAACGCCTGCTTCTCCGGCAGTTTGTCGACGTTGATCGGCTGGCGGTTGACATAGACCAGAGGGATGCCGGCATCGGCCGCGATCTTCGACATTGCAGTTGTCGCGTCCGTGTCCACCGGATTGACAATGATCGCGCTTACGCCTGAAGCGATGAAGTTCTGGATCTGGCTCTGCTGCTTGGCGACGTCGTTCTGTGCGTCCTCCACCTGTAGCGTCACGCCCTCCAGCGTCTTCGCGTAATCGATCATCCCGTTGCGCAAAACGGTCAGGAAGTTGTCGTCGAACTGCGCCATCGAGACGCCGATGTTCTCGGCAAGCGCCGAGGTCGTCATCAGCGCCGAGATTGCGGCGCCCAGAATCAGTTTCTTCATGTCAGTTCCTCCATTTTAAGGCGTCCGGTTCGCCCGATCCTCCCGGAACTCCCCCCGTTCGGGGGCCGTATCGAAACGGCAAGTGCCTCAGCGCCAAGGGCCGGTGGCAATATTGCCGTGACGAATTCCACATTCACCCGCGTCCGCGCCTGAAAGGTTAGAAGACGATCGTCTTGTGGCCGTTGAGCATGACGCGGGTCTCCAGATGCAGCTTGACCGCACGCGCCAGCACCCTGCTTTCGATATCGCGGCCGACCGCCACGAAATCTTCCGCGCTCATCGAGTGCGTCACGCGTTCGGTCTCCTGGTCGATGATCGGCCCCTCGTCGAGGTCGGGCGTGACATAGTGGGCGGTGGCGCCGATCAGCTTGACGCCCCGCTCGAATGCCTGGTGATAGGGCTTAGCGCCCTTGAAGCTCGGCAGGAACGAGTGGTGAATGTTGATCGCCCGGCCGTAGAGGCGCTTGGAGAGAGCGTTCGAAAAGACCTGCATGTAGCGGGCGAGGATGACCAGTTCGGCGTCCGTTTCGCGAACCAGCGCAAGCAGCTTTTCCTCCTGCTCGGCCTTGTTGTCCTTCGAAACCGGCCAGCAATGATAGGGGATGCCGGCGGCCTCGGCGCTGCTGCGGCAGTCTTCATGATTGGACACGATCGCCGCAACCTCGGCGTTCAGCCATCCGACTCTGATCTGGTAGAGGATGTGCAGGAGTGCGTGGTCGAACTTTGAGACCATGACGATCATCTTTAACCGACGGCCCTGATCGAGCAGCGTGGCCTTCATGCCGAAGCGCTCGACAGGCGATTTCAGCGCCCGTTCGAAATCGTCCTTGACCGCACCAGCCGGTGCCGCGAAGGCGATCCGCATGAAGAAGCGGTTCGTCTGACGATCCCAGAACTGATTGCTCTCGGCGATGTTGGCGCCAATTGCCGCAAGTTCGGTGGTGACGGCGGCCACGATGCCGGGGTGGTCGTCGCACGAAAGGCTGAGGACGTGGATCTTGTCCACCACGGTGTGCTCCCTGTGGGGCGGTTTTTCGGAATGAGCGTTCATGAGACAGGCAGGCCATCGAGGAAGCGGCGCAGTTCGCCCGCTTCGATGCCCACGACATGGCGCTGCTCGGGGTAGATGCCGCTGCGCACGTCGGCGGCGAACTCGGAGAACGCCGCGATGCGCTCGCGCTGCAGGCGGTCTAACTCGGCTGCGAAATTGCGATAGGCCTTGGCGTGCCTGGGTACGTGGCCGCGATTCTGGCCCAACAGGTCGTCGCCAAAGAGGTATTGGCAGTCGCAGCCGGTTCCGGCCCCCATGGAAACCATGAACAGTGACGTGCGTTCGCTGATGGCGGCCGCGACCTCGGCCGGGACCACCTCGATTTCGACGCCGAACGCGCCGGCCGCTTCGTATGCCTTGACCGCGTCGAAGATCCTGAGGGCGCTTTCGGCCGACTTGCCGACCGCCTTGAAGCCGCCTGTCCAGGTGGCCCGCGACGGGATCAGCCCGACATGGCCGATTACAGGAATGGCTTCGTCAGCGAGCCGCTTCACGGTGGCCAGGCTGGCGCTGCAATAGACGGCGTCGGCGCTCGCCTTGTAGAGCGCGAAAGCCCAGCGCACAAAATCGTCCGCCGTGCCGACTTCGAAGAAATTGACGCCTGGCACCGCAAACAGGCTTGGCGCAACCTCGCGGAAATGGGGAAGAACCATCATCTGCGGCGGCACCGAGACCATGTCGACGCCGGCCTTCTCGGCAGCCTCCAACTCGTCCAGCGTCTCCACGCGGATCATCGTGAACTGGTACTTGCCTTTCATGGCGCGGATATCCGCTACCGTCGGCCTCTTCCTGCTCATCGTCTGCACCTCCCATTTTGCGCGATCATGCCGCCAGCAACGTCTTGAGTTTCACGTCGGGCAACGTCCGTTCCGAGGTCCGGCCGCGCCTGCCTTGCGATCAGCATGTCGGCCAGGCGAAGGTCGCTGGCCACCGCGTTGCCGGGACCGATGCCGATCGCCCAAAGCAAATGTCCGTCCGCGGCCCGCGCCGCAGGCCTCAATCCAATCCGTCACTTTCATCTCCGAGGATTTTATCTGGGTCGAAGTCGGAGACGGCGGCGCGCCGCCGCCTCCGTAGCCTTGGGAGGCTGTTGTTCCGAGGCAACCTTGGTTTTGGCGTGGAGCTGCTCGCGATACGGCCGCGCCATTGGCAGGAGATTGCGCTTGATGAAGTCGTCCTCGTTGCGCAACCGGCGCAGGAAGGCCGCGATCATTTCGCGGTGGCCTGTCGGAACGGAAGGCGATGGCTGGCGCGCTTGATCAGACAGTTCAGCTTCTGTAGCGCGTGGTACGCCACCATCGGGAAGTGCTGACCGGCGCGACGCGCTTCGCGCCCTCTCAGAACGCAGTCTTGTGTCGTCGGCCCATAGTCTTCGGCTGCGGCGGCTGCGCTGGTCATGATCTTTCCTTTTCAGGCTGGAACCAAGACTGATAACCTGTCATGCAATAAAGCTACCAAATTCAATCATTCCCATCAACACCACTTGCAATTTTTCTATCATCTACTATCATTCGTTCGAACTCGTCAAAGGGAGACTGCCTTGGCCAAGCGACCAACGGTTTCGGATTTGGCCCAGGCATCCGGAGTCAGCGTGGCGACGGTCGATAGGGTTTTGAACAACCGCCTTCCGGTGCGCGAGGAGACAGCGCAGCGGGTCTACGAGGCGGCGACCGTCATCGGCTACCACGCCGCACCCCTGATCAAGCAGCGGATCCGCCAAGATCTCCCGGAATACCGGCTGGGCTTTCTTCTGCAGAAGCCCGAGCAGCATTTCTACCAGGAGTTCGCGCGCGAATTGGAGGCCGCGGCGATGCATGCGCCCCGGTTCCGTGGAATTCCGGTTGTCGATTTCTGGTCGAGCCAGGCTCCCGAGGACATCGTCGTCCATCTGGAGAAACTGGCGGCAAAGACGAACGCCATTGCCTTGGTCAGCCCCGATCATCCGACGATCACGGCCGCCGTGGAGAGCTTGAAGGCCCGCGGGATCCCGGTGTTTTCGCTTCTGTCGGATTTTGCTCCGGGCGTACGGGAAGGCTATGTGGGCCTCAACAACCGCAAGGTAGGACGCACCGCCGCGTGGATGATCGCGCAGTGCGCCAGCCGACCCGGCAAGGTCGCGGTGTTTGTCGGCAGTCACCGCTTTCACGGTCAAGAGTTGCGAGAGATCGGCGTGCGCGCCTATTTCCGGGAGCACGCACCGGAATTCACTGTGCTTGAGACGCTGGTCAATCTCGAAACGGCCGATCTAACCCACCATGCGATGCTCGACCTGCTCGAGAGGCATCCCGATCTCGTCGGATGCTATGTAGCTGGCGGCGGCATGGAAGGCGCTATCACTGCGTTGAGAACGGCCATGCCTGCCCATCCCCCGGTCTTGATCTGCAACGAGATAACGCCGGAGTCACGCGCCGCACTCGCCAACAACATCATCACCATGGTGTTCGCAACGCCACTGGCGCGGCTGAGCAGCGATCTCGTCAATCTAATGGCGCATGCCATCAAGGACGGCGCCGCCAACGCCCCGGGGCAGACCTTCCTTCCCTTCGACATCCACGTGCCGGAGAATATCTAGGCATCCTTGCGATAGAATCTATCATGAATGATAAAAATTCATCAGCGAGGGTTGACGGCATCCTGCCGCCGGATGATGGGATCGGCGGCCGCGCCGGAGCAATGACCGGCATCACAACGAGAGGGAATACCCGATGCCAGTTGCTCGATTGCCGTCGTTCGCACTCAACCATATGGTAGCGCCCTCGCTGCGCTCGGACGCGTTCTTCGCGCTCTGCCGCAAGGTGGGAGTGGCGCAGGCGGAAATCCGCAACGATCTTGCAGGCAACGCCATGATGGACGGCACGCCCGCAGCCGAAATCGGCAGTCAAGCCCGCAATGCGGGGGTGTCCCTGATCAGCATCAACGCGCTGCAGCGCTTCAACGAATGGACGCCGGCCCGCGAGGCCGAGGCGATCGCCCTCGCCGACTATGCGCAGGCGGCCGGCGCGGCCGCGCTGGTCCTGGTTCCGGTCAACGATGGCTCGGGACAGGCGGACGGCGAACGCCAGAACAACGCAAGAACCGCCCTTCGAGCCCTGAAGCCGATCCTGAGCGACCGCGGCGTGGTCGGATTGGTCGAGCCGCTCGGCTTCAGCATCTGCTCCCTGCGCTCGAAGCGGGAGGCGGCGGATGCCATCGTGGACATCGACGCCGTGGGCGCCTTCGGGCTGGTGCATGACACGTTTCATCATCACCTCGCCGGGGAGCCAGCTCTGTTTGCCGAGATGACCGGCCTCGTCCATATTTCGGGTGTCGCCGATGAGGATGTGGTGGTCGACGACATGCGCGACCCGCATCGCGTGCTCGTGGATGGAAAAGACCGCCTCGACAATATCGGCCAGATCCGGGCATTGCAAAGCGCGGGCTATGCCGGCCCCCTCTCCTTCGAGCCATTCTCGCCGGCCGTCCATGAACTCGATGATCCCGCACGCGCGATCGCCGACAGCATCGCCTTCATTCGAGCCCGGTTGTAAAGCGCATGGGCGACGCATTTGGCTGCGACTACGCGCGGCACGGGGTGGCAGCACGCCCTTGCCGGCTTACTGCACCTTGCGGGACGCTTTATGCATTCCAGCTGCCCGGCGTGAGAAGCAGGTCCGCACCCTGACGCCTTCCCCTGAGACGGCGCAGTTTCCCGCTGGCGTGACGGCGGTCCGCGCGGTGACCTCGCCGACCCGGATTCTGTGCGCGCGACGCCGTCGAAACTCATCCAATGCCCTGGAGATCGCGGACGGGACATTGACTTGATTTTCGACCCAGTGGTTCGGAATCGACATCGCACCAGAGAAATAACCGTCAGGCATCAGATCGGCGTTCAGGCAGCTTCGGTGCGGTCATACCTGCCGGTCACACGGTACACCAAGGCCGAGGATCAAGTTTCACAGCTTGACGCTGGCGATCAACGCGCTCGTTTCACGGGCAAGCAGCCAGGTGTCCGCGCCGACGGCTACGAAATCGGCGTCATGCGCAAACATTCCCCGCGCCGGCTCCGCGCCATAAGCCAGGACGCCGGCAGCCTTGCCGGTGTACCGGATCGCAGTCAGTGTTTCATAGACGATTTGCTGCATCTCGGCTGGGCCGGGATAGCCCAAGGCCGCGGCCAGATCGCCAGGGCCGATGAAGATCGCGTCGACGCCTTCGACCGCGCCGATCTCGGCGATGTTGGCGAGCGCCTGCGGCGTTTCTGCCTGGACAATGACGCAGATCTCGTCGTTCAACCGAGAGCGATAGCCCTTGTCGCGTCCATAACCATTGCCCCGTATGACGCCTGAAACCCCACGCACACCATGAGGGGGATACCGGGTCCAACTCACCACCCCCCTTGCCTGTTCCACCGTGTCGATCATCGGGAACATGAGAGTTTTGACACCGATGTCGAGAAGCCGCTTGGTGATAACCTGGCTGGATTCGGGTGGCCGCACGATGACTGCGCAGCCGGACTCGGCGGCGCGAAGCTGATCCGCGACGCCCGACACCTCGTTTGGGGCATGTTCCATGTCGACGAGGATCCAATCCGCACCCGAATGAGCGGCGATCTCGGCCGATGCCGGCGAGCAGAGGCTGACCCAAAGACCAGATTGGGCGCGGCGCTCTTCCAGGCCGCGTTTGAAAGCGTTGCCGGGTTTCAGCATGCTAGACTCCTTGGCGCTGGCGCTTCCGCCCTACCTGATGATCCTCGCGAGCCGCCATCACCTCCGAGCGTTCGCTGACCTCGGGCACGCCGACGTCCCACCACGCGTCACCGGGCGTCCAGCGATCGGGCGCAACCTTGATGGAAAGGACCGTGGTTCGATCCTGCTCCCTGGCCCATGCGACCGCGGCGCACAGGTCGGCAAGGGCTTCGACCCGCCGCACCGCAGCACCCATCGCTTCCGCGTGTGCCGCGAAATCAACGGAAAACGGCTCCTTGACACGGCAATCGGCAATCAGATTGTTGAACGGACGATTGCCCTTGTAGGTCTGCAGACGGTTGATGACCGCATAGCCGCCATTGTCGCAAACGACGACGATCATCTTGTGACCTGTCAGAACGCTCGAATAGATGTCGGAATTCATCATCATGTAAGAGCCGTCACCGAGCATGACGAAGACATCGCCATCTTCGCGCGCCATGGCCGCGCCCCAACCGCCGGCAATCTCATAACCCATGGTCGATGAGCCCATTTCGCAGTCGAAGCCATAGGTGCCGGTGACCCGCCATCCTTTGGTCAGTTCGCCGACGATGCCGCCAGCCGAGGCGAGCACCATGTCCTTCGCACCCGCCGCCCGGTTCACGACGCCGACCACCTGCGCATAAGATGGCACGAAGGCGTTGTCAGGGGCCTGGAGTTCATCAATCAATGCGTCCCAATTGGCCATGTCGGCCTGACCTTGCGCCAACCAATTCGGGTTCGCCCGCCACGCGCCAAGACCTGCATCGATGTCAGCGAGGCCCTCGCGCACATCACCAACGACCGCAAGAGCACGGTGCTTCACGGCGTCAAAACGAGCCGTGTTGAGCGAAACGAAACGCGTTTCCGGCGAGAAGACGGTCCACGAGCCGGTAATGAAATCTTGCAGCCGCGTTCCGAGAGCAAACACCACGTCGGCACGCCCGGCGGCGGCATTGGCTGCGGCAGTCCCCAGAACCCCGAGAACACCCAACGAAAGTGGATCGCCATGGGCGGACGTCCCCTTGCCGGCAATGGTTTCGGCAACCGGAATTCCCCGACGGCGGGCGAAATCCAAAACCTCACGTTCGGCTAGGGAATAGCGCACGCCGCCGCCGGCGAGGATCAGTGGCCGCTCTGCCGCTGACAACGCCGTTACAGCATCCGCGACCGAAGCCCTATCGGGGCGCGGGCGCGGAATGCGATGTACCGTGCGTGCGAAGAAAGCCTCCGGATAATCGAAGGCCATTTCCTGAACGTCCTGGCAGAGGCCGATAAACGCCGGACCTGCCGTCGCCGGATCAAGCATGACGGAGACAGCCTGAGGCAGAGAATTCAGGATTTGCGCGGGATGGGTGATGCGGTCCCAATAGCGCGAGACCGACTTGAAGCCGTCATTGACCGTGAGCGTCGGATCGCCGAAATTCTCGACCTGCTGCAAGACCGGATCGGGCCGGCGCGCGGCAAAAACATCGCCTGCAAGGAAAAGCACAGGTATGCGGTTGCTGTGAGCGGCTGCTGCGGCCGTGATCATATTGGTGGCGCCGGGACCGATCGACGAAGCGGCGACCATGATCTGGCGGCGCCGCTTGACCTTGGCGTAGGAAAGTGCGGCGAGCGCCATCGACTGCTCGTTCTGGCCGCGCCATGTCGGCAGAACATCTTCGGCGGCGGCAAGCGCCTCACCAAGGCAGGTGACATTGCCATGGCCGAAAATCGCGAACACGCCGGCGAAGAGCCGACGCTCCGTGCCTTCGTCATCGATGAATTGCTGCGTGAGATAGCGCACCAGAGCCTGCGCCATCGTCAATCGGATCGTAGCCTGTGTCATGAAAAAGTCCTCTTGCGGAGCGTCGGCTCGCCTTTGTCAGAGAATGCTGTGGATCTCGTCGATCGACGTCTCGGCCACGGGTTTGTCCATCACGATCTCGCCGCGCGCCATCCCGACAATGCGGTCGCAGCTTTCCATGACGTGATGCAAGTTGTGACTGATGAATATCCCGCACTTCCCTTGCCCGCGCAGGCTCTTGATGAAATCGATGACCTTGTTGGTCTCCTTGACCGACAGATGATTGGTCGGCTCGTCGAGGATCAGCATCTTGGAGCGAAAATGCATGGCTCGCGCGATGGCGACGCCCTGGCGTTGACCGCCGGAGAGTTCGCCAACCAGGGCATCCGGCGAGCGAAGATGCAGTCCTACATCAGCGAGCGCCTCGGTGGAGGCGGCCTCCATGCTGCGTCGGTCCATGGGGCCAAGGCCGAATAGCTGCCATCGTAGCGGCTCGCGGCCGATGAACAGGTTTCTTGCCACCGTCATGGTCGGCACGGTCGAATTGTACTGGTAGATCGTTTCGATCCCGAGGCGCCTTGCATCCGCCGGGTTGCGGATCGTCGCGTCGCGGCTTGCCACGCGGATCTTGCCGCCATCGGCGCGTTGCTTGCCCGAAAGGATGTTGATCAACGTCGACTTGCCAGCGCCATTGTCGCCGACGAGGCCGATCACCTCATCGTCGCGGATCGCCAGGCTGGCGCGCTTCAGGGCCTCGACGCCCGAATACCATTTGCTAAGGTTCTCGAATTCCAGAAAGATGGCCGCGCTCATCGCGTCACCTTCATGTTGGTGGCCTTGCGGCGCAGCCAGCCATTCGCGATCACGGCGAAGACGGTCAGGAAGCCGACGGCGAATTTGAACCAGTTTGCGTCGATGCCAGTCAGAACCATTCCATTGTCGATGGCTCGGATCAGCAGCGCGCCAACGATAGCGCCGAGCACCGTCCCGATGCCGCCAGTCAGGGCCGCTCCACCGATGACGGCGGCGGAAATGGCTTGCAACTCCAGCCCCTCGCCAATTGACGGAAAGGGCGAGCTCAGGCGCAGCACCTGGATGATACCGGCAAAGCCCGCGAGCAGCGAAGAGAGCGCGAAGGCGAACAGCTTCACCTTGGCAACGGGCACGCCCATAGCAGCCGCGGCCTCGCGTCCCCCACCTGTCGCCCGTATCCAATTGCCGAGATTCGAACGCTCCAGCATCAGACCGACACCGACGGCGATCGCCAGAAACCACAGGAGGGACATGCGCAACGGACTGCCGGACCAAAGTGGTGCGACGAACAGCCAATCTGGCATGTCGGTCGGCAGCAGCGGAGGAAACCCGCCCGACAGCACGATGGTGATCGATCGGGCCATGTAAAGCATGCCCAACGTCACGATGAAGCTCGGAATGCCGCTGAACAGGGTGAGCACCCCATTCAGGATTCCAACTGTCAGCGCGACAAGGACTGCGACCAGCATTGCCGGAATGAATGCCCAGCCAGCATCAAGCAGCAGAGCGAGACACATCGGCGTCAGCGCGAAAACGGATCCGACCGAGAGATCGAATTCGCCGCAGATCATCAACACGGTGACTCCGATGACCACGATGGTGATCTCCGGCGCCAGCGCGATGACGCCGCGTAGATTGTCGAGGGAGAGAAATACGCCGCTCGACTGCACCTGAAACAGCGCGACCAGGAGGACAAGCAGAACCAGCCCTGCCATTTCCGGCTTCTGCAGATAGTGCTTCAGCCGCGACCTGCTCCACTCCGAAGCCGTGCCGGCATCCCCTTTCAGGGGATGCCCTGGCTTTGTCGACAGCCCATTCATCAACGCAGGCCTTTGCGAGAGAGCTCCATCAGGGCCTTGGCGTCGGTCTGATGCACAAGGGCCTTGCCGGTATTGATATCGGCGGGCGCCAATCCGATGCGCTTGGCAAGGTCCGCCATGACCACGGGCATGAAGCCTTGCATGTAAGGCTGCTGGTCGACCTGCGACTGGATATAGCCGGATTCGAGTTCCTGAATGACCTGTGGAACCAGGTCGAAACCTGCCAGCAGGATCTTCCCGGCCGGTACGCCACGATCGCGCAAGACCCGGGCAGCGGCGGCGTCGTTGTTGACGGTGTCGAAATAACCCGTCATTTCGGGATGTGCGGTAAGCGCGGTCGCGAAGCGCTCGGCGGTCGTTGCCGGATCAATGCCGGCGTCGATGCGGATGATGTCGACCTTGCGTCCAGCATGTGAGGCCTTGTACTCGTTGAGAAAGGCCTCGACGCCCGCTGCCCGCTGTTCAGAGAAATTCGCCCCGGGGAGATTGACCCCAAGGATGAAGGTCAGCGGCCCGTCAGCCGGGAATTTGCTGGCAAGGTCCTGTGCCAGCGCATAGCCGGCGGACTTGAAGTCCTGTCCGACAAAGGCCTGGCGGGCATTGCCGGCGGCGCCTTCGGTATCGTCGACATTGGTGGCGATCACCACGATCCCGGCCGCGCGGGCGCGGGCAATGACGTCGTCATAGGCATGGTTGTCGATGATCGTCGTAATGATGGCGTCGGGTTTGCGCGAGATAGCGGTGTCCAGATTGGCCACATGATCGGGTATCGAACCGTCGGTCTGGGCGAACACCATCTGGCACTCGGCGCCGATCTTCTTGCAGGCATCCTCGAAACCGAGCTTCACCGCCTGAAAGAAGCTGTTCGTCGTCGCGCCATGAATGGCAAAAATGATCTTGGTGGCATCCTCGGCGGATGCTGGCACCGCCAGTCCGAAGGCCAGGGCGCTGGCAAGAGCCAGTCGATGCATAGCATGTTTCATAGATATCCTCCCGTGGATGTTAAAGTGATAGATTCTGAGCGGTTCGCCCTCCGTCGGCGAAGAGCGTCTGTCCGGTCACATAGCTGGCGGCATCGCTGAGCAGGTAGCTGATGCCCGCAGCCACTTCCGACGGATCGGCAACCCGCCCAAGCGGCGTACGCGCCAAGATGGCTTGCATGGCGTCCGGCCGATCGGTCATCAGGCGGTCGAGCATTGCGGTATGCACTGTGCCAGGCGCCATCGCGTTGACGCGGACGCCGTAACCGGCGAGTTCAACCGCAAGGACGCGCACCATTTGCGCGATCGCGCCTTTGGAGGTGGCGTAAGCCGTGTGCGTCGGCGTGGCGATCACGGCATTCACCGAGGAAAGCAGCACGACGGCATAGGAATCCGGTGCGGCGCGCGGCGCCCTCGCCCAAAGCCGGGCGCAAGCTTGTGCGAAGCGAAACGATCCAAGCACGTTGACATCAAGGATCTGCGCGAACTCTTCAGCGTCGAGTGCAAGGAAATCGTGGTGGCGATCGATGCCGGCCGAAGTCACCAGGCCGTCCGGTAGGCCGAAGGCATCTGTAGCGGCATCTAGAACGGCCTCGACGTCGGCCCCCTTGGTCACATCGCAGCGGCGGAAACGAACCGCCGGGCCGAATTCGGCCAGCGGCTCTGCCGGCGGCGGTGCGAGGTCAGCCATCGTCACTCGCGCGCCCTGGCCGGCCAAGAGACGGACCGTGGCAAGGCCGATGCCGCCGGCGCCGCCAGTCACGATATAGGATCGGCCCAAGAGGCTCATTGCACAGTTCCCTCGGTTTGGAGACCGGGCGAAGCGGCGGACGGCCCGAACCCGAAGAGATCCACGGCATTCTCGCGGAAGAGCTTCGCTGCCGTCCTTTCGTCGGGAGCCAGCCTCAGCGCCAGTTCGAGTAGCGCCCCATCATCCGGTGCCGGCCGGCCGTTCGGGTGCGGCCAGTTCGAAGCCCAGAGCACGCGCTCCGGAGCAGTGTCGATGATGATGCGCGCAAGATTGGCGACGTCGTCATAGTCCGGGCCGCCGCTGACCGAGGTTTCATAGAAACCGGAAATCTTGACCCAACTATTGCCTTTCTCGACCAGTCGCAGAAGCGCGAGAAAGGCGGCATCGTCGGGTGCGACGGGCGTGAGGAACTTGCCGACATGGTCGATGACCAGCGGGCACGGCAAAGCGGAAAGGACAGCCGCGCGCTTCGGCAGTTCGCGGCCGTCCAGCTGCAGATGAAGCTGCCAGCCACGATCGGCAAGCCGCCCACCAAGCCTGGGAAGTTCATTCCAGGAAAACACGCCACCGGGAAGCATGAAAGCACGAAGGCCTTTGACCCCTTGAGCCTCAAGGTCGTCCCAGAGCGCGTCGGACGCATCGGCCTTGGTTACGGCAATGCCGCGAGCGCACTCCACACCAAGCTCTGCCAGGGCGTCCAGCATCGCCTGATTGTCGGCGCCGTAAAGCATGGACTGCACGATCACCACCTTCGAGATCCCCAGGCGATGCATCAGCCGGCGATAATCGCCGACCGTTGCCTGCGGCACCACGAACGGGGTATCGCCGCTATGCGCGCCGGCCTTGTAGAAATGCATGTGCGCGTCGCAGATCCCGGCTGGCTGTATTGCGCCTAAACCGATGTTCATCGCAGTGCCTTTCCGCTCAACCGCCTGCGCAGATCCGGGCGCGCCAGAAATTGCTCGGAGAGTTCCATGCCAATGCCAGGCCGGTCGGACGCATGGATCCGGCCGTTTTCGATGCGCGGGATCTCATCGACGATCTCTGCATAGAAGCCCTGGGTATGGGCGCGGACCGTCTCGCAGATCAGGCCATTGGTGCTTGCGACGAGAAGATGGACATTGACGCCAAGCGTCACCGGCCCGGTGCAGTCGTGCGGCGCGATGCTGCGATCGTATGCGTCGGCCAGATGGGTAACGCGCTGCGCTTCCGACAAGCCGCCGATCCAGGCGACATCGAAATTTGCGACGTCGACGGCGCCACGCGAGAACACTTCGCGATACCAAGGCACGGTGCCGAAATTCTCGCTTCCCGCCACGCGTCCGCGCGCCTTGTCGCGGTAGCGGGCGATGTCGTCGAAATTCTGCATCCAGACCGGCTCTTCGTGCCAGTAGATGTCATGGTCGGCGAGCGCTTCGGCGATCTGCAGCGCCGCCGGCAGCCGCCAAAGGCCGTGATACTCGATCATGATGTCCATCTTGTCGCCGACGGCCTGCCGGATCTGCTCGATCGGCCAGATTGCCTTGCGCAATTCCTCCGTCGAAATCTCCTGGCCCCGGTTGCGCAACGCGAATGGATCGAACGGCCAGATCTTCATGGCCGTGATGCCTTGTGAAAGAAGCTCCTCGGCCAGGCGCGCCGGCTCAAAAACCTGAAGCAGCAGATCATCCAGCGGCTCGATGCTGGCGGGCGCTGGATCGTCGCGGCTGATCAGCTCGGTGTTGTAGCCATGTCGGATGCGGTTGTTGTACCGGCTGCCCGCGCAGGTATTGTAGATGCGCACGCTATCCTGGACGGCGCCGCCCAGGAGGCGGTAAAGGGGCTGTGCGTACATCTTGCCGAACAAATCCCAGAGCGCGAGATCGACGGCGGAATTGCCGCTGATCTCGACACTACGGCTGGGGAAGCCATTGAAGTGATTGCCCACGCGACGAGCCAGATCATGCGAGAGGGCGGTGCGTCGCGAAGCATCCTTGCCGATCAGTGCCGGTGCGCATGTCTCATGTAGATAGGCAATCACTGCCTCCGGATTGCGGAACGTCTCGCCAAGTCCGACCAACCCTTCATCCGTATAGAGCCGAACCCACACAAGGTTCCCAGCCTCCAGCATCTGGATGGTCTCAAGACCGATGATTTGCAATTGGCGTCCTCCGTCGACACGGAGGAAAAGGCACAAACTATCCAAATTAGTCAATATTAAAATTCTTGTCGCAGCAGAATATGTTTGTTAACTTATTGATATTATTTAGATATTTTTGTGTTGCTTTCCTGGGCCGAATTTACTAATATTTACAACTTACCGTCGAAATGGTGCCGCCCCATGGATTCTCCGCTCGTGACACATGCGACCGCCTCGCTGCGCGAGATGCTTTCGCTCCCAGCCTTTTCACAAGGCGGCCGCCTACCACCGGAGACCGAACTCGCCGAGCGGATTGGCATATCGAGGCCAGTGTTGCGCATGGCGCTGGATGTGCTGAAGAAGGAGGGAGCAATCGAGGCGCGGCGCGGCTCTGGTACCTTTGTCCTCAAGCCGCCGCCAACCGCCTTCTCCTATGGGCGTCCCGAGACATTGGGGGATCTCGAGGATTGTTTGCGCTTCCGGGCGATCATCGAAAGCGCCACAGCGGCCGACGCGACCCGCCGCGGCGATCCTGACCTGATCGCCAAAATCCGCCAGGCCGTGATCGCGATGGAAAACTGCCCGTCGCGCGACAGTGCAGTCGCCGAAACCGACATGGCCTTTCACCTCGCCGTGGCGCGGGCCACCGGAAGCCGCTACCCGGCAATGACGCTCGAGTTTCTGATGCCGCACATCTTAATGGGTTTGCAGATGGGACGGCAGTTGCGGGCGATTCCGCCTGACGTCACCTCCCGCCGCGTCGCGCAGGAACACAGGCTGATCCTGGAGGCGATCGAAGCTGGCGATGCCGCCCTCGCGGCCGAACGCATGGCCGCCCATCTCCGAGCCGGCATCGAGCGCATATTCGGCAAGCGAAGCTGGTAGCCCAGGGCGGCAGCGTTGCCACATTGACCTTCCGCCTGATGGCTAGTGGCGGCGAACCTTTAGCGATCGATCGAGGATTATGGCAAGGACGACTATCGAAAGACCGGCCTCCAGTCCCCACGGTATGTTTACAGGTGCGATCGCTCTCACAACGGGTTTGCCAAAAACCGTCGGCCCCCATCGACGCGCCCCGGATCGCTGATCCGGAGCCTCTGCCTTCGGTCAAATCCCTACTTAGATTCGCCTCTGACATTCGAGATCACGCCGTATTCTTCCATTGCTGGCGCGATCCTGGCGCCGAACGCCTTAATGTCTTCGATGAAGTCCGGAACAATGATCATGATCCCGTCCAGGTCGCCATCTCTCACAATGGAGCTAACACGGCGAGCCAGGGTTTCGTAAGAACCCGCCATTGTGCCCGGAAAAATGGCGCTTAGGTTTTTGCTCTGGCTGATGAACATTTGGGCGGCGTTATTCTGCTTTGCACTAACGTCAGCGCCATATTCCTCGAGTTGCTGCTCGAGTGCGACATGGTCGACGCCTTGGTTGTAGTATCGAACCTTTTCATTCGCATCTTCGTCAGTCTCCCCCGGAATGAGCGAAACCAAGCCATACGTCTTGAAATTCGTCTTCTGCAGGTCGTTCGCGATTGCCCTGGCTTGCCGCGCTCGCGCTAGCGACGCCTCGGTGTCGTCGGCCGCCATGAAGGCCGCATCGCAGTTCTGCACCGTGAATCGGAAGCCCCGTTCCGACTGTCCTGCGCATATGACGGTCGGAGGTGCCACCGGCTTGGGATACGACATGCAGTCGTCGGTCTGATAGTAGGCACCTTTGTGCGTCACCCGATCCTCGGTCCAAATGCGACGCACGAGCTGGATCCATTCCTCGCCAAGTTCGTAGCGTTGCGTGTGGTCGAGATCGCGCCAGAGGCCCATATGTCCAAGTGCCTTGGGATTTGATCCAGTAACCAGATTGAGACCAACTCGTCCGGGAGCAATCTGATCGAGCGTTGCTATCATCTTGGCGACGATCGCAGGCGGCCACATCATCATGTGGACGGTCGCCCAGATGTTGATGCGCGATGTCGCCTGGGCAAGCCCCGCCATGCAGGTGACCGACTCCAGCGAGTGCTGAAGATACTTCGTTTCACCGTCGAAGCCGCGCCAGCAGGCCATGCTCAGGGCGAAATCGAAATTCATACGCTCAGCCAGTTGGGTCACCCTCAAATTTGACTCGTAGGAACCCGATATTTTCGGCGAATTGCTCGACGCTATCCACCCGCCATTGGCAACGGGAATGAATACCCCTATCTCCACGGATCGGGGCTGTGCTGTGTGGGCGGGCATGAGAAGCTTCCTTTTTTCTGCTTTCGATGGAAAGTTGCTGACACCGCCACAAGTGTCGATACGCATTTCTCAACATCGACGTTGGGATTGATGGGACATTCCCGAGACGCGCAGGTTGTCGGACTGCACTCTTGTTCAGAGTTACCCCAACCGCAGGTGTCGGTTGGCGGGTGAGACAGTGTCCCAATGCAGTCTCAAACGCTCTTGCCCCGCCGATATTGAACAGGTGTCCGTGCCCGACAGCCAGACGATTGACTACCTGGATGCCGATCGAGAGCGCGTCTGCCAGCGTCGATCCCGCGCCGGCGTTGCCACTTGGCGATTCGTAGCCTCGAATCCGACGGCGAAAAGTACACAACGATCTCAGCGCTCGGATAGCCGGCTGATACCATTTCGTCCCAACCAGTCTCGGCTTAGTTGAATTGGCACGGATGGCTACCGCGGTCCGTACAGGATCCGATCATACGCGTTCGAGCGCGATCGCGATGCCCTGGCCGACGCCGATGCACATGGTGGCCAGCGCATAGCGGCCGCCGCGCTCGCGCAGTTCCAGCGCCGCCGTGCCGGCGATGCGCGCGCCCGACATGCCCAAGGGATGGCCAAGTGCAATGGCGCCGCCGTTCGGGTTGACGTGCTCCGCGTCCTCGACGATGCCGAGTTGGCGGAGCACGCCGATGCCTTGGGAGGCAAAAGCTTCGTTGAGCTCGATGACATCGAACTGTTTTGGGGTCAGGCCGAGCCGCGCGCATAGTTTTTGCGTCGCCGGCGCCGGGCCGATGCCCATGATGCGTGGCGCCACGCCAGCGGCAGCGCCACCGAGGATGCGGGCGACCGGCGTCAGGCCGTATTTCCTCACCGCCGCTTCCGAGGCGACGATCAGCGCCGCCGCGCCGTCATTGACGCCCGAGGCATTGCCGGCGGTGACGGTGCCGCCTTGCCGGAACGGCGTCGGCAGCTTCGCCAGCGACTCGACCGTCGTGCCCGCGCGGGGATGCTCGTCCTTCTCGACAATGACAGGATCGCCCTTGCGCTGCGGGATCGTCACCGGGGTGATCTCCTTCGCCAGCCGGCCATTGGCCTGTGCCGCGACCGCCTTGTCCTGGCTGCGCACGGCAAAGGCATCCTGATCGGCGCGCGACACGGAAAAATCCTCGGCGACGTTCTCACCGGTCTCCGGCATCGAATCGACGCCATACTGCTTCTTCATCAGTGGGTTGACGAAGCGCCAGCCGATGGTGGTGTCGTAAATCTCGGCATTGCGCGAAAACGCCGTGTCGGCTTTCGGCATGACGAAAGGGGCGCGGCTCATCGATTCGACGCCGCCTGCTATCATCAGCTCGGCTTCGCCGGATTTGATGGCGCGCGCGCCGATGATGACGGCATCCATGCCCGAGCCGCAGAGGCGGTTGACGGTCGAGCCGGAAACCTCCTTCGGCAGGCCGGCCAGCAGCAGGGACATGCGCGCCACATTGCGGTTGTCCTCGCCGGCCTGGTTGGCGCAGCCATAGACGACATCGTCGACCGCCTGCCAGTCGATACCGGGATTGCGTTCGACCAGCGCCCTCAGGGGTATGGCGCCGAGGTCGTCCGCGCGCACCGATGACAACGAGCCGCCGAAGCGGCCGATCGGCGTGCGGATGTAGTCGCAGATATAGGCCTCTACCACCGATCTTCTTCCTTCAATATCCTGATTTCGTTGCAGGTCACCTGCCTTGGCAAAATCGCGCCTATGCAATCCCTGCATGAAACATCGGCCCGCCTTTGTGCGCTGGGAATCCGTAGCCGTTGATCATTACGAGGTCGATGTCCGACGCGCGCGCAGCGATGCCGGTTGCACACAGCACCTTGCCTTCGTCAGCCATAGTTTTCAGCAGGCGTGAAACGATCTCCTCGGCCGTGAAATCGCGTGCCGCAATTCCTCTGGCGGCGCGCACTGCCGCAATTAACTTCGCAACTTCCGAGTCCACTCTGCGCACACCATTTGTGTAGTCGTACCATCCGCGCCCGCTCTTGCGGCCGAAACGGCCGGCTTCGCAGAGCCGATCAGCGATCTCAACGTACCGCTCACTCGGGTCGCGGCTAGCAGCCTGGCGCTTGCGTCGCGCCCAGGCGATCTCAAGACCTGCCATGTCATTGACGGCAAAGATGCCCATCGGGAAACCCCAGCCTTCCAGGGCAGCATCCACCTGATCCACGGCAGCGCCGTCCTCTACCATGACCTCCGCCTCACGGCGGTAGGCCGAATAGATCCGGTTGCCAATGAACCCCTCCGTCACGCCGCAGACGATCGGCAGCTTGCCGAGTTTTCTCGCGAAGGTCAGCACGGTGGCCAGGACCTCCGGTAAGGTTGCCCTGCAATCGACCACTTCGGCGAGCCGCATGATGTTGGCCGGCGAGAAGAAATGCATTCCGACCACACGCTTGGGCCGGGTAGTCGCGCCAGCGATCTCATCCGGGTTCAGGTAGCTGGTGTTGGTCGCCAGGATCGCGTCCGGCCGCACGATGCCGTCGAGATATCGAAACAGGTCCACCTTCACGGCAAGGTCATCAAACACCGCCTCAATGACGAGGTCCGCATCAGCAAGCGCATGCATGTCGGTAATGGCAGTCAGCCGGCAAAGAGCGTCGTCGAAGGCAACTCCCGACAGGCCGCTGGACTGCACTGTCTTTTGGAGTATTCTGGCGATGCGCCTTATGCCCTCATCCACTGCCGACCGCGTCCGATCGACGCCAACGACGCGATAGCCCGCGGCAAGCGCCGCCACCGCGATACCGGAGCCCATCAGGCCGAGTCCAACGATGCCGACTGTCTCCACTTTGAGCGGCTCCACGCCCTCGAGCTTGCTGACTTTGGCGGCCGCGCGCTCGGCGAAAAAGACGTGGCGAAGCGCCGCCGACTCGCGCGAATTCCGCAGGCGTTGGAAGGTGGCGCGCTCCTCGGCAAGGCCGTCTTCAAGCGAAAGGCCAGATGCTGCCTTGACGAGCCGAATTGCCTCGGCGGGCGCTGTCTGGCCGCGTGCCCGGGAGAGTACTTTGTTCGCGGCCAGGTCGATTGCCGCGGCGTCCTCCGGCGCGATCACCAGCGCGCCGGTGCGCTTGAGCGGCAGCCTTTTCATCTGATGCGCCAGAGCTATGGCGTCTGCCACCGGATTCTCGGAAATGCACTCGATCAGGCCAAGTTGAAGCGCCTCATCCGGTGCTACACTGCGTCCCGAAGCGATCATGTCTATCGCAGCGAGTATGCCGACGAGGCGTGGAAGTCGCTGGGTTCCACCGGCGCCAGGCACAATTCCCAAGTTTACTTCCGGCAGCCCCAGCTTCGACGTCTTCCCCGCCGTGCGGCCATGACAAGCCAGCGCGATCTCGCAACCACCGCCGAGCGCCGCACCATTGATTGCAGCGATCACCGGCTTGGCAAAGTTTTCAATACGATCCACCACTTCGATCAGGCTCGGGCGGGACGGCGTTTGACTGAATTCCTTGATGTCGGCGCCGCCCACGAAAACCTTGCCCGCCCCTGTCAAGACTACGGCCTTGATGCCTCTGGGTTGCGCCGCATAATCGAGCGCGGCAATCAGTCCGGCGCGTGCGTGGCTGGACATGGCATTAACCGGGGGATTGGCGATGGTGACGACCATGATGGCCTCTCGAACCTCACCCGATACGCTCGCGGAGAATTGCAGAGCCGTCACCGGCTTACTCCGGGACCACGGCAGTGGCCTGAATTTCCACCTTGGCGCGCTCCTCCATCAGTGCGACGACCTGGATTGCAGCCATGGCCGGGAAGCTACGCCCGATCACCTCGCGATAGGCGAGACCGACGTCGCGCAGGTTGTCGATGTATTCTTTCTTGTCGGTGAGGAACCAGGTCATCGACGTGATATGCTTCGGATCCGCGTCGCCCGCCTTCAGGACGGCGACGATGTTCTCCAGCGTTTGACGGACTTGGGCGACGAAGTCGTCGCTCTCGAATTGGCACTGTGCGTTCCATCCAATTTGGCCACCAACGAAGATTGTTCGCCCGCGCGCGGCGACGCCGTTGGCGTACCCGTTGGGTTTGGACCAGCCGTCTGGCTGCAAAATGTCATGCATCTGGTGTCTCCAAGCGAGTTTCGATCGAGGTTCGCGAGACCATCATGGTCGTCACCATCGCCAATTCCCGGTCAATGCCGGTGACCAGCCCATGGCGCCTGCTCACGGCTTGCCTGCAGGCGCGCCGGCGGTCGCGGCGCGTGCCAGATTGGCTTCGTATTGCTGGCGGCTCGAATAGTACTGCTTCGGCCAGATTTGGCCGGCATAGCCTATCTTGGCCGCCTCATGCATGACAAAGGAAGGATCCGCCAGATGCGGGCGCGCGACGGCGCACAGGTCGGCTCGCCCAGCCGCGATGATTGAGTTGGCGTGATCGGCCTCCGAAATGGCCCCGACCGCGATGGTCTGAACCTGGATCTCGTTGCGGATCTTGTCCGAGAACGGCGTCTGCCACAGGCGCCCGTACACCGGCTTCTCCTCTTTCACCACCTGGCCCGACGAACAGTCGATCAGGTCGGCGCCGGCTTCCTTGAACATTGCGGCGAAGATCGCGGCATCGTCCGGTGTATTACCGCCCTCGTGCCAGTCGGTGGTGGAAAGGCGCACTGAGATCGGCTTGTCGGCCGGCCAGACGGCGCGCAGGGCATTGAAGATTTCGAGCGGATAGCGGGCGCGGTTCTCGTGGCCGCCGCCATATTCGTCGCCGCGAATGTTGGTGAGCGGTGAAAGGAAGCTGGACAACAGATAGCCATGCGCGCAATGCAGTTCGAGAACATCGAAGGCGGCCTCGTCCGCCCATTTTGCCGCCCGCACGAAATCGGCCTTGATGCGATCCATGTCCTCGCGAATGGCAGCGCGAGGAACCGCCGAGTGCTTCAGATAGGGGATGGCCGAAGCCGAAATCAGCGGCCAACCGCCCTCCTCTACCGGCTGGTCGATACCCTCCCAGGCTAGCCTGGTGGCGCCTTTTCGGCCGGCATGGCCGAGCTGAATACCGATCTTGGCCGATGTGTCTTTGCGGACGAAGTCGACGATACGTCTGTAGCCATCTTTCTGCTCCTCGTTCCACAGCCCCAGGCACCCGGGCGTAATGCGCGCATCGGGTGAAACGCAGATCATTTCGGGGAAGACAAGCGCTGCGCCGCCCATCGCCCGCGAACCGAGATGGACGAGGTGGAAGTCGCTCGGCATGCCCTCCTTGGCCGAGTACATCGCCATCGGCGAGACCACGACCCGGTTTGCCAGCGTCACGCCACGCAATTGCAAAGGGGTGAACATGGGAGGGACTGGCCTGCCGTTCAGCTGCGCCGGCGCGCCAGCGCGCTCAGCAAACCAGTGTTCGTAGCCCTCCAACCAGTTCTTGTCGCGCAGCCGCAAATTCTCGTGGCTGATGCGTTGCGAGCGCGTCAGCATCGAATACATGAACTGCTCCGGCTCGAGCGTGTCGGCATACCGGGTGCCAACCACCTCGAACCATTCCATGGCGTTGCGCGCAGCATTCTGGATACGAGCGACGTCGATGCGACGGACCTCTTCATAGGCTGCAAGTACGGTTGGAATGTTCTTCGCATCGTGGCCAGCGATGTTGAACTGGTTGGTCAGTTCGATGGCGTCGTCGATGGCGAGCTTGGTGCCGGAGCCGATGGCGAAATGCGCAGTGTGGGCGCTGTCCCCCATCAAAACGACATGACTGTCGCCGTTAAAATGGCTCCACTTGCCGCAGATCAGCCGGCCGAAATTCAGCCAGGCCGAACCGCGCAAATGCCGCGCATTGGTCATCAGGCTGTGGCCTTCGAGCGTCTGCGCGAACAGCTTTTCACAAAAGGCGATCGACTGGTCCTGGTCCATCTCATCAATACCGTGCGCCTTGAACACGTCGTCGGTGGTCTCCACGATGAAAGTCGAGGTGGTGTCGTCGAAGCGGTAGATGTGCGCCTGGAACCAGCCATGCTCGGTGCGCTGGAAGTCGAAGGTGAAGGCATCGAAGCGCTTGTTTGTGCCAAGCCAGATAAAGCGGTTCGGCCGCATCAGCATGTCCGGCTTGAACACATCGGCGTATTTGTGGCGGATGCGCGAGTTGACGCCGTCGCAGGAGATGATGAGGTCGGCCTCTGGGAATTCCTCGTCGCCCATGACCTCGCGCTCGAATACCAGTTCGACGCCCAACTCGAGGCAGCGCTCTTGCAAGATGTTCAGCATCTTCTTGCGGGCAATGCCGACGAAGCCGTGACCGCTCGTACGGATCTTGCGGCCCTTGAAAACGAGCTCGATGTCATCCCAGTGATTGAACGCGTCCTCGATGGTGGCCGCCGTCTCCGGGTCCCATTTGCGCATGGACTGCATGGTGGCGTCGGAAAACACCACGCCCCAACCGAAAGTGTCGAAGGGACGGTTGCGCTCCACCACGGTGATGTGATGGGAGGGGTGCTCCTTCTTCATCAAGCCAGCGAAGTAGAGACCGGCCGGCCCGCCGCCGATACAAACAATACGCATGCCATTACCTCTTCCAGCCGGACTGCTGCGCCGGCAGCGGCAGTCATCGCGATGGCTGCGCCTGCTTCGAATAAGTCACAGGAGCCTGATGTCAGGCTCGGTCGTTGTCACGCAGCCGGAACCGCTGGACCTTCCCCGTCTGGGTCTTTGGGAGTGCGTCGATGAACCTTACCGAACGAGGATACTTGAAGGGCGCAATGGTAGCCTTCACATGATCTTGCAGTCGCTTGATCGTCAGTTCATCGCGAGCAACCCCCTCCACCAGCACGACATGCGCCTCGACAATTTGACCACGGTCAGCGTCAGGTGCGCTGACCACGGCGCATTCAGCAACGTCCGGATGGGTGATGAGTGCGGCCTCGACTTCGGGCCCGGCGATGTTGTAACCCGCGCTGACGATCATATCGTCCGAGCGTGCCGCGAAATGGAAGAAGCCGTCCTCGTCCTGGATGAATGTGTCCCCGGTAAGGTTCCAGCCGCTGCGCACATAGTTCCGCTGTCGCTGGTCGGCCATGTAACGACAGCCGGTCGGACCACGCACCGCTAGACGGCCAATAGTGCCGCGTGGCGCTTCGTTCATCTCCTCGTCTACGATGCGCGCCTCGTAGCCGCCCACAGGCTTGCCAGTAGACCCTGGTTTGCGATCGTCGAAGCGATTGGAGATGAAAATGTGCAGCATCTCTGTGGCACCGATGCCGTCGAGGATCGGCTTACCGGTTTTCTTTTCCCATTCTTCGAAGACCGGCGCCGGCAGCGTTTCGCCGGCCGAGACGGCCACGCGCAGCGAGGATAGATCGGCGCCTTCGTCCATCGCCCTCAACATTGCCCGGTAGGCGGTGGGCGCAGTGAAGGATACTGTCGCCTTATAAGCCTCGATGAGGGCAATCATGTTTGGCGGCGTCGCCTGTTCCAGCAGGGCCGCGGCTGCGCCGAAGCGTAGCGGGAAGATCGCCAGTCCGCCGAGACCGAAGGTAAAGGCAAGCGGCGGCGAGCCCACAAAGACATCGTCTGGTGTGACACCAAGAACCTCCTTCGCATATCCGTCGGCGATGATGAGTAGATCGCGGTGGAAATGCATCGTCGCTTTCGGCACGCCGGTGGTCCCGGAGGTGAAGCCAAGCAACGCGACATCGTCGCGCCCTGTCTGCGCAGCATCGAAGCGGACTGGTTTGTCGAGCGCTGAGCGATCGAGTTCGGCATCGTGATTGGCGGTGCCATCGAACCCAATCACTTTCTTGAGAAAACCGCTTTCCTTGGCGCAGGCCACCATCTCGTCCATCAGCCGTGTGTCGCAGAGGGCTATGCCGATCTCCGCTTTGTCGACGATCTGGGCGAGTTCGCCGGCGCGCAGCATTGGCATGGTGTTGACGACTACCGCGCCGGCTTTGGTGGCGGCCAACCAGCAAGCAACCATGGCCGGATTGTTTGCCGAGCGTATCAGCACCCGGTTGCCGGGCTTTAGCCCATACTCCTCGACCAAAGCGTGGGCGATACGGCTGGTCCAGTCGGATAGCTCTTTATAGGTGCGGCGTCGCCCGTGGCCGATCAATGCTGTGCGATCGCCGAACCCTCTCTCGACCATCCGATCGGTCAACTCCACGGCCGCATTCAGGTATTCCGGATACTGAAAGCCTTCGAGCTCGAGATCCGGCCATTCATCGTGTGGCGGCAGGTTGTCGCGCGCGAAGGTGTCGCTGTGTACTGACGGCCCAAGCATTCCTCGGCTCCCCGCGGTTGAAACTGAAATGTGTGATCTTGCAACCGCAGCCGCGCAGCCCAGCTCTGAGGCGTCGAGTGCGTGCTATTCCTACTGCATGTGTCGATAGGGCATGAGAAAGCGCCTCAATGCGGAATTGAACTCGCTCGCGCTGTCGATATTGCAGAGATGTCCCGCCCCTTGAAGCATGACGACTTCGCTGTCTTTGATGCCGCTCGAGAGAGCGTCCGTCTCCGCCTGGCCAATGACCCGGTCGTCTGTTCCAACGATGATCAATGTGGGGGCGACGATCCTTTGCAGAACCGCAAGGTAGTCTGTGTCCATCACCGCGATCAGTGCCTGCCGATAGGTAGCCACCGGAACCGATGCCGTCGAACGCCAAAGCTGGGCGCGCATCTCCTTGGTGGTGTTTCTCCCGGCAAGGGCTGTAACGACGCTGGTCGCGACGTCCTCCATCGTGGCTCCGCTATCAAGCGGCGCAAGCCTGATCGCTAGAAACTCCTCTGCTTCTTCTCTGTCGAGAACGACGCTTCCCGGCCCCGTACCCGCCAGCGTAAGTGTTGCGACTCGGTTCGGGTACCGATTGTAAAATTCCAGCGCAATATAACCGCCCATCGACAGGCCCACGATATGGGCCCTTGGAGCGTCTAGTTCGTCCAGGAGAGCGCAAAGGTCGTCAGCGCTCGCCTCGATCGAGAACGGCTGGTCGACTGACTTGCTGTCAAGATAGCCGCGGGCATCCCAGGCGACACAGAGAAACTCGTCCGACAGGTCTTCCAGTTGCGTAGACCAGTTGGATTTGTTGCCTCCGATGCCGTGCAAAAAGACGACGACAGGGCCGGCGCCAGAGCGGTCGAAGGCGATACACAACTCGCCGCGTTTGAAAAACTCGGTCAATTTACCGGATCCTTGTTGTCCACCACGGCGATCGCCTCGATCTCAAGCAGACACTCCGGGAGGATCAGGCCTGCGACCAAAACGCCGGTGCTTGCCGGACCGTTGGCGCCGAAATAGCTTTCCCTCACCCGCCAATATTCCTTGGCCAGGCTCTCATCGAGATGTCCGCTGAAATAGGTTGTCAGCTTCACCACATCGCTCATTCCCGCGCCGAGCCGTGCCAGGACCTCTTGAATGTTCTGAAAACATCTGTCGGCCTGCGCCGCCAGGTCATCCTTGCCAACCAGGTTGCCTTCAGGATCAAGCGCGATCTGGCCCGCCACGAAGATCAAATTCCCGACCTTGACCGCAGGGGCTATGGGGTCCTGCTGTTCCCAGGACCATAGCTTCGGAGCTTGAACATGGTGGTGTCTGGACGGCGCATTCATTGGGTTATCCTCGTGTCACAAGGCGGGGGTGCGTTGCATGGCCGGCGCCGAACAATGGGGAAGAGCATCGAGTTCCTTTGGCCTTGGCAGAGCTATCCGCACGACGATCAAAGGCCACCGCGGTCGACGTCGCCCGACCTTCCGAAGGCGCCGTCCAGAATCAATGACCGGGCAGGATTTCGGCCACTGGGGCGCTCTTTGCCCTGTAATTTCTCCGGCAGTTGGCTTGGATCCCCTTGCCTGCCTACCGCAACAATGACCTCAACCTTCATGTTGCTGGCGATCCCGAGAACGGCGGGCGCCCTTGCGACATCAAAGCCGGTCATTGCGTGGCACGACAGCCCCATGGCCGTCGCCTGCAATGCGAAACAGGCCCACGCCGCACCTGTATCGAAACTATGGCTTTCGCATCGCGTGCGGCCGCCCGAATTGTCTTCCAGGTCCAGCAAGGAGATGAACGCCACCAATGCCGACGAGTCGCCGGCCCATGCGCGATTGAATGGAAGCAGCAAGCCGAGGAGGTCTTCCCACCCGGCTCTGTTCCGATAGGCCGGGAGAAACCGCCAGGGCTGCATATTGAAGGCCGACGGCGCCCAGCGCGCGCCTTCGATGAGCGTCTCCATATCGAGTTCCGCCAGGTCACTACGGTCGAAGGCTCTTGGCGACCAGCGAGCGAGCAACAGCGAATGGACGGGATGAGATGACTGGCGTCCTGACATTGGCGAGACTAGCCGGCCGCTTGCTGCGCTTTTCGCAGTGGGATAACTGCTGTCGAACTGCTGACCGCCGTCGAACCGCTGCTGGTATGCAGGGCAAAATCGAACACCTGCGTGGCCATTCTCGATAGGCTGGCATCGACGCCGGCGTCGCTTGTCGCGCCGGCCGCGAATTTCGTCACGGAACTGTTTATCGCCATTCCCAGCGGCGTCGGCCAACCGCGAAGCGCATGCACCATCGTCCGCAGCGAAGCGAGCGCGCTGACGGCCGCCTGCCAACCGTGAGCAGTGGCGATTGCGCCGACAGGCAATCCATCGAAATAGGGGCGATCGTCCTTGGACGTTTCCTCCAGGTAATCGATGGCGTTTTTCATCAGTCCGGACACGGACCCATGATATCCCGGCGATGCGAGAACGATGCCATCAGCTTCGCGGACCGCGCTGAGCAACTTCCGGGCGCCTGCGCCGCATTGGCCCGACTGATAGTGCGGCAGCTCAGTCAACTCCGCTGAGCCGAAACACACGGTACGGGCGCCCATGTCTTCAATTTTTCCCAGGACCGAGCGGAGTGCCTGCTCAGTGGACGACATAGGTGCAAAGGTGCCGCCTATGCCAACAATCAAAAGCCGAGAATTCGCCAAATCAACCTCCATCTGAACAACAGCGAGACGTTGCTAGATCGCTCCTCCGCTCGCATGCCTTAATAGTACGCCGGCAAGATGACTCTGCGCCGAAGAACTGTCGATGCAATCATCTCCAAGTGATTGTTGGCAAAACTAGAACTAGGCAACGCCTTGTCTTGGCAACAGCAGCCAGACCGCTGGCCGAAGCGCGTTTGGTCTGCGTCACGCGCTCATTCGCTTCCAGCGTGGCGCAGCAAGCTTGATCAACGTTGGCTGTTAGATGTTGCCGACAGGATCAAGCGGTCGGCTACTATTTATTCGGCCGACGTCACGGTCTCGTCGGCTTCGAAGCCTAGCACACCACGGGCGCGCAATCCGTCGCTATGCTACAGCTCGAATATTGGACTTCAAACCAAACTCTTGCATCAGCGGCACGATCTGCTCGCCAAAGGTCTTCAAATCATTGATGAAATCGGGAACGATTATCATGACTCCATCCAGTTGACCTTCGCTTATGGTCGCGCTGAGACGACGCGCTAGCGTTTCAGGAGAGCCAGTCATCGTACCCGGGAATATTGCGCTAAGCTCGTTGCCCTGATCAATAAACAGCCGCGCGGCACTGTTTACTTTTGCACTGACATCCGAGGCGTATTCGTCACGCTGTTGCAACAATGCGACGCGATCACCACCCTCATTGTAGAACCTGACCTTCTCTTCCGCCTCACGGTCGGTCGCCCCTGGAATCAGAGAAACCAAGCCATATGTTTTGAAGTCAGGTTTCCGCAGCTCTTGTGCGATTTCCTTGGCCCGGCGTGCCCGCGAAATCGACTTCTCGTTGTCATCGGCCGTCATGAATGCGGCATCGCAATTCTCCACGGTGAAGCGGAAGCCGCGCTCGGACATCCCCGCACAGACCACCGTTGGCGGGATGATCGGTTTTGGGTAAGACATGCAGTCATCGGTTTCGTAATATGCACCCTTGTGCGTTACGCGGTCTTCCGCCCATAGGCGGCGCACGAGTTGGATCCATTCTTCGCCGAGTTCGTAGCGTTGCGAATGATCGAGATCACGCCACAACCCCATATGGCTGAGTGCCTTGGGATTGGAACCGGTCACAAGGTTCAGCCCGACCCGCTTTGGCGCAATCTGATCTAGAGTGGCAATCATTTTGGCCACAATCGCGGGAGGCCAGATCATCATATGGACGGTCGCCCATATCCTGATCCGAGATGTTGCCTGGGCAAGGCCGGCCATGGCAGTCACCGACTCGAGCGAGACCTGCGAGAACCTGGTTTCGCCATCATAACCTCGCCATGTGGATGGAGTCAGGGCAAAGTCGAATCCCATTTGCTCGGCGAGCAGGGTTATCTCCAGAATGGATTTGTACGTTCCAGGTATTTCTGGGGAATTTTGCGAAGCAATCCAACCGCCATTGTGATTTGGGACGAATACGCCAATATCCACTGGCCGCGTTTTCGCTACTGAAGGTGACATGTATGCTCCGAATTCTTAGCGAATATTTGGCTCGCTATTTCCCCTGGTTGCGGAATTCTGCGACGCAAATAAAACCGCATCAATCAGATATTGCCAAAGCCAACTTGGGGATTGTTGAAACATTCCCTCGTCGTACCGCCACCTGGCAGCCATCGTCGATCAGGCTTTTCCACGTGGCCGGTCGCTGCGGATAGGGGCCGCCTTCCACGGCTTCGGTGGTTGGCTGCAGACCTGCCGAATACTGTCGATCGCCTGATCGAAACCTTCGGAACCTCCAGTTCCAAAGGCCCGATCGGGTGACCTCGGACCGAGCACGGCGGGCGACATCAGCCGTGCTTCAGCGCCCGCCAATCGTCAGGATGCACCGCACCGGTTCATCGCGGCCCGATCGACTAGAAGTCGCGCTGGAGGCGCAGGACGCCGCCGACACTGTTTTCCTTGTCTGCACCTGTCCAATTGCGATTGTCGACATCACCAAACCTGCCATCGTGAGCATAGTCAACTTCAGCTATGGCAGTGAAGCCGGGAACGATGGTGTAGGCGACGTTTGCAACGACCGCATAGTTCTTGTCGTCGTCGGCAGATGCCTGCAGATTGAACGAGGTCTTCTCGTTGAACCTGTAGGTGCCGCCGCCCCACACCGCCCAGTTACCGCCCCACTGCTTGTAGAAATTGCGGTCGACGTTGTCGTCCGTTCCGTAGCCGGCCATGAGGAACAGCGACAGTTCGCTGGTTGCGTTCACATCGAGGCGCACCTTGCCGACCCACTCTTCCCAGGTGCTGTCATAGGCGCCGACCGCAATGATATCACCCCAACTCTGGGTGTACTTCACCCCGCCGACGACATGCGGCACGTAGCTGTCGATGGTGTCATTGCCAGAAGTTGCATTGTAGAGGTACCGTCCACCATCCGTAACCGCAGCGCCAGCATCACCGGAGCCTTCTTCGAGCGAGAGGACGGCCGAGAAGCCGTTGCCGGCGTCGAAGTTGTACTGGACGACATTGGTATCGAAGCCCCCATAGGGAACCAGCGTGTCCTGGACGACGTTGCCGGCATAGCCGATGAACGTATCGAAGGCGGATTCATCCTTGCCGATCCGTAGCCCCCCGAGTTGGATCCATGCGAAGTTTTGCGTGACGCCGTTGCTCGGAATTGCTGAGCCGAAGGGCAAATTGCCGAAGAAGAAGCGGGTTTCAGTATAAGTCTTCAGCGTGCCGTATTCCGTCTCCTGACCGGTCCAGGTCCTCAGCCCGAAAAGGGCTCGCTTCCAGTATGTGTGCTGCGGATCGCCAGTGAGATGATCGTTCGTCTTCACTCCATCGAGTGAGCCAACGTCACCGACGCCAGCGTCGTAGCGAAGGTAGCCGCCGATGCGCAGGCAGGTCTCGGTGCCCGGGATGTAGAAATAGCCGGCGCCGTATACGTCGCAGACTTTGACATATTCTGCTGGCTCAGGTTCGGCGTCCGCGGCACGCGCGGCAGAAAGCGAGAGCAAAGCTGCAGCTGACCCGAGAAGAAAAGCTCTGATTATCATTGTTGTTCCCCAGTTTGGTTAATTCTCTGGCGTATTCGCCATCTTGCTCTATTTTTTACTTATCAAGCGATGATTTGAATATTTCAGACAACTTTTGATGCGAAATATTTGAGTCGTGTATTCTCCACACGCTGGAGCATGAGGCATGATCCAAAGTTATCTTCTCACCATCTATTTCTGCCGAAGCGATCTCAAATAGATTTTTTCCCTCAGTCCAAGGATGAGTTGATAGTAGAATTTCAAATTCCAGCTCGTTTGATATCTGCCCTTTAACTATATGACAGTCGATGAGTTGATCGACAGGCGTTCCATTTCGCCTCGCTTCAACCAGCAACTCGCTCAATGTTTCTGCCTGGCGTAGGGTATTGGGTCGCGACCGCGCAAACATGAAAGAATCATCAATGATAACTAGAAATGCTTCCTTCGCAGCAGATCCACAGAATGGCGCGCCAGAATGCTGCATTAACTCCAAGGCAATTCTTCTATGATCGCCAGTCTGTCGCCTTGTATAAATTTCTTTATACTGCTCTCCAAGGATCGCTGTAGGATCGCCCTCCTCATAGAGATTGTCGCCAATAATTTTTATGATACCATTGTCCGAGCGAGGATTTGGCGGCCGGAAGTCTATTTCCCTTTTCCATGTGAAATGGTGCCCTTCACCGTAGAGTCTTCCCGCAAACCCTTTCTGCTCCCCAAGAACACACAGCTCATTTTCCGTTAACAGCGTAAGATCATTGGACTTGAAGCCTGGGCGGTCAGCTGGAATTCTCAAATCGATAAAGATCGAGGAGGTTTGGGCCCAAAACACTTGGGTTTCTGCGTCGCAGCGCCCTCCGTCAAATACTATAGAATCGCGCTGCCATAGACCCATGGCATTCTCCGGAACAGTCGTCTCTGATTTCATAGCGCCCTTACAGAAAGCTCACGACGGGATCGAAAGGCGCCCCGCTCTCTCACTCACAACGGCAATCCAAGCAGGCCATTTACTCTCGGTTGGCCTACCTTCAACACTTTGTACCGGCAATTCTTCGCATGTCATTTACGAGAGGCTGAAGAGATCGATCTTACGAGTTCGACTCTTTATTCTGCGGCAGGTGAATTTTACATTGGACTGATGGTAGCCGGGCCGGCGGAAAAACATATGAAGATATTTCAATGTTACCTTTGGCATTCATCAACCTAACGGGTGCTGCCGGAGCGGCCATGTCGGGGAAAGCAGCCGCGCGGGGGCGGGCGACTGTGCAGCTCGCGATGGAGGGCGGCCTTGCCTCACGCATAGACGATCTGAGGCCCCAAGATCAGTTGGCTATTGGCGGTCGCTCTCAAGGAGGTGCTTCAGTGCCGCAAGTTCCTTTTCCAGCATTCCCAAAGACGAGACCCACTCCTCGTCCGACAAGACGTCTTCTCGCGCCAATGTGAAGAGCACGTCGACCCCATCCTGGTTGCGGAGCAGCCGGATCGGAAGCGCATAGCTGAAGGGCTTGTCCAGCTCGGTTATATAGAGATCGATTGCGCCACGCTCGAGGTCTGCTACGACACGAAACCGCCGGGGTCCCATCGTTGTCTGCATGCGATAGGTGTCTTCGTCGATCTTGGTTACAGGGCTGGTGATGTACTCAACTGCCCATTGCGAGAAGCGGACAGGGTCTTTCAAGTATTCCATCACCACCGCGTATGGCCGGGCGATGGTCACCGAACGGGTGCTGCGCACCTGCGTCCACAGTTGGTTGCTGCTCATGTTCTGCCACTCTCTGTTTGTCATGGAAAATACTTGTGAGATGCCGACGTCGGGCTCTTCAAAAAGTGCCTACCGTCATTGGCAAGCCCATTCAAAACAAGCCCGCGGGTTGCTACCGGACCTCGGCCGCAGTTGACTGCGTGACATCCACTGGCTCGCCGGCATCCTTTAAGACAAGCCCTCGGACAAACCCGATGATGAAGACCATTGCGATCACTCCCCAAAGCGTATCGTTGACCATCGGTCCGCGACCAGTGAAGAGCTCCAACTGAGCGATGATCTGCCAGAGCAATGCACTGAGCAGAACAGCCGCGACAGCGGGCGCGACCATAACGACCCACACGCTGTGCCCGCGGCGATTGCGGGCGAAATAGAAGACGATCGCGATACTCGCTGCAATTTCCAGGGCAGGTATACCGATCACCGCAGGCGTGCTTCCCAGCACGAATAAGTCAAAATAGGGATCAGCGTGCAATGCGAGGGTCAGCAGAACGGCACCTGCCGTGATCGCAGTGTGCACCAGGCTGCTGCGCACGGGTCCACCAGTACGAGCGCTCCTGCCGGCGAACCACCGGGGCAGAATCCCGTCGGCACCCATGGATGCAAGGTACCGAGCAGTGGCATTGTGGAATGCGACCACCGAGGCAAACCAACTCGTGATCACCAGGAACTCCGTTATGTGTACGAGCCAAGCACCGACGTAAGTTTCGGTGACTGCGAAGAAGAGGCCTAGCGGATTGCTTTGCGCCAATTCGACCGTTTTCGAGGGTCCGAGCCCGACCACGATCGCCCAGCTTATGACTGCATACAGGACAGCCATCAGGGCAAGCGATCCGACCGTCGCACGCAGAACCGTCCGATGTCGGTCTTCCGACTCCGCCGAATAGATGACAGTCGCCTCGAAGCCGGCAAAGGCAACGACCGCGAGGGCGAATGTCGTCCCGACGGAACCGGTGAATAGCGTCGAGGGTTCGAAAGGAACAAATGTGAGTCCCGCCTCCCCTCCCTTGAGCAGGACGGCCGCCGCCACAACGACGAGAACGGAAACCTCCAGAATGATGACAGCGCCCAAGACCCGCGAGTTGAATTCAGCGTTGAGCACGCCCATGACGCCCATCGTCGCGGTGCCGAGGAACGCCCATACCCACCATGGCGCGTCGATGTGCAGTGTCTCTGCAGCGAACGATTGCGCCAGCAAGGCGAAGACGCCGATGGCTCCCGTGCCAGCGACTGCATAGGTAAGCACAGCGACGAATGCCGCGCCTGTGCCGGCGGGGCGCCCCAGGCCCTCCCGCACGAACTCGTAAAGCCCGCCTCGCTGGCTCGCATAGCGCGCCATTGTCACGTAGCCCACGGCGAAGATCGCGAGAACGACGGCCGTCACGATGATCGCCAAGGCATAAGCCGTGCTGCCTCTGCCGAGCGCCAGTGGTATCGTGCCCACGGTGAAGCCCAAGGGGGCTGCCGCGGCAATCACGAAAAAGATGAGGCTCGCAGCACCAAGTTTATGTTGATCTGGAGATGACATGGGCGGGTCCTTTTTGACTCGGAAATGCGCTCGTTAATGTTGCGGCTGGCAGCATTTGCACCGGCAACCAGCGTCGCCTTAAGCTTTGCCTATGGCACGGGATACCCAGCACCGGACGACATCCGCACAGCGCTTTGTTCTTGAATCTACGGCGTCAACGACAGCCTGCCGTACGGGTCGATCATACCCCAGGTTTGCGAGACACACTGGCCTGGTTGCTGGAGCTTGAAATGGGTCAATTTGGACTCACCGAAAGATTCCAGCGAACCCGCCGACTGCTCGATCCTCGCCCACCCGGACCGCAAAGCGGAAGCGATAGGTATCGGCGCAAAAAGCCCTTCCATGCCTACTGCAGACGGCTCCGCCCTTGTCAATATGACCTCCCAATCGAGCGGATCTCTATGTATAGCGGATCCGTCCCCTCGCTAACCGCCCCGCACAAGCGATCATAGGGGATGTTGGCCACCGACCAGTCGCCTGTCGATCCATTGATCTCCACGTGACGATTGRCAAACCCCGAACATTAGCAACCGTTTGCAGTGCGCCTGGCAAAACTGGTAGCATCCACTTCGTGACGCCCAGCCGGCAAATTTTCGCTGAAGCGGCCTACTCGACAAGGATTCCAATGGGGCATCGCAAAGTGCGGCTCGGCCGCGTTACCGACACCGACATCAGGCTTTTTCGCTTGTTCAAGGTGATCGTCGATGCCAGAGGCCTGGCTGCCGCCGAGGTGGAACTTGGGATCAGCCGATCGACGATAAGCACTCATCTGTCTGATCTCGAGACAAGGCTTGGCATGCGCTTGTGTGAACGCGGTCGCGGCGGTTTCGCTCTGACCGACGCCGGATCGGCGGTATACTCCGCGATATGTTCTTTGATGGACTCACTCGATCATTTTACGAGCGAAATCAACACGCTGAATGATGACCTCACAGGCCAGTTGACGGTTGCCTTGTCCGACAACAACATCTGGAATAGCAGCTTAAAACTGGTTGAGAGCATAACCAATTTCTTACAAGTGGCCCCCAACGTCAAATTGAATCTTCTCATCCTTTCTCCGAATGAAATGGAGATTAAATTGATTGACGGAGAGGTCGATATCGGTCTTTCACCGATAATTCGCAAACTACCCACTTTAGAATATGAAGAGAAGTTCACCGAGTACAGCTATGTATATTGTGGCAATAAGCATAACTTATTTAGCGCAGATGAAGGAGCGCTATCTATAAATGATATATTGGATGGAGATTTGATATATTCAGATTATGTTTCTCATAGTGCGATTAATAGGCCAGAAGATCGCAGCTATATCGTTTCAAATCACCTTGAGGCGGCAGCGATGCTTGTTTTATCTGGAAAATACCTTAGCTTCCTCCCGGATTATTACGCAGATTACTGGGTATCCAGAGGAGAAATGAGGCAACTGAAGCCAACAGCCCTGTTCTCAAAATCGCATTGTGGGATTATCACGCGGAAAGGCAAAACTGTAACACCGACGCAGGCAGCATTCATCAAATCCCTTGCCTTTTAAGACGAAGCTTGGGGCTCAAATGCGTGCGTGCCACGATCTTGGCCGACACCTCATGGACGAGCGCGGCGTGGGCTTTCGAAAAGCGCCTTCTATCCCGATGGCACCATTTACTCTCGACGCAGTGGCATGAGACGGGCATTCTTGTGAATGCTCATTCGGACACTCCGATGGATGCTGGAGCATCGTGGTAACTCCAGTCTCGGGCCAGGTCCGAATTGACAACCTCCCGAGAGCTCGCACCCAGGCTCGCAAATCACGACAACCGAAACCTAAGGTCCTAGTTCTTGCGGCCCTTGCTGACAGGCCCGCAACGCTTCCTGACAGGCCCGCAACGCTTCGGCGGATTGAGCAGCAGCCGTTCCTGACATCATGCCTCGCAATGCCTGGAACGGCGCCCGATGCTCGGCCCGCCGCCGAACTTCAATCCTTGTGTCAAATCAGTCGGCGAAGTGCGTATTCATCCGCACTTGAACGAAAGTGGCTCAAGTCATTCGAACATCTGCCCGAGCCGATTGTACTTTTCCGGGCTGTTGAGCTTGACCCAGTGCACCAAGAGCATGCCGCTCAAGGCAACCACGGCGACGGCTGCTGGGGACAGCATGGACAGACCCCAACTCACGCCGGTCAATTGGTCCATCTGCCAGATTTGCAAGCCAATGCAGCCGATCAATCCGAGGCCGGCCAGACTCGGAGCGACTAGCCGCGACCAGGCACCAACCCCTCGTGCATCCCGCCAGAAATACATAATGACGGCGAGCGACACCAAAGCCTGCGTAAGGAGAACGCCCAAGCCGTAAAAAGGACCTAACCACTGCACGGTCACGAGATAGAAATCCGCACCCGACAGCCAAATGAACACCATCCCCAACCCGACCAGCAACGTCTGCATCATTGCAGCGTAGTATGGAGAGTTGTGCGCGGGGTGCAGCTTCGTCAGGCCGCGCCACAACAAACCGTCGCGTGCAAGCGCATAGATGTAGCGATTGAGTGCATTGAAGATGGACAGGCATGTTGCGAACAAGCTTGTCATCAAAAGAAGGTTCAACGCAATTCCGGCGACCGGTCCGAGCTTGGCGTTGAAGAGATCGGGGATCATGAACAGCAGCCTGTCTACCGGGAATGAGGCCAAGCCTTTTTCCCCGTAGTAGCTTGAGATCGCCCAGGTCGAGGCCGTGAACACGAGGGTGATAACGATGACTGCCAGATATGTTGCCCGTGGAATTGAGCGTTCGCGATCGCGCGTTTCCTCACGGTATGTCACGGTGATGTCGAAGCCCACGTAGCACAGAGCGATGTATGCGAATGCAATACCCACCCCAGGCGCAAAAACGTGGCTTGGCGAAAAGGATGCCGCGCCCAGCGAGCCGCTGACAACGGAGTGACCGCCAACCACGAAGACCATCAGCAATAGGATGGCGATTTCGGCCATCAAGCAGATCCCTAGGAGTTTGGCCCCGAATTCGATTTTGCGCACGCCGCAAAGATAGAGGCCGAGGAGGAACGCGATCGAATAGACCCAAGCCGGTACGTTGGCCCCGCCGTATTGGACGACCATGTCGTTGAACAGGATGCCGAAGTTGCCGACGGATGAGAGGTTCGCAATCAGGAACGATGCGATCATCAGAATGAGCCCAGCACCGGCCCAGGTCCGGTTCAAGCCGGCTGCTATGAAGGTGTAGGACCCGCCGGCACCGCCAAGGAAGCGGCTCATGGCCGTAAAGCCGGAGGCATAGACTAGATATAGCAGGCCGATCAGAACAAACGCTCCAGGAACGCCGATGCCGTTGCCGAACACGAAGATGGCCGGCGCCACCACGACTATGCTGAAAAGCGGCGCATTCATCGCCATAACCGAGAAGAATATATCCTTCGTCCCAAGCGTATTCTTACGCAACCGCTCAACTTGATGTTTGGCACTTCCCGACAGGTGCGTCAGGTTATCTTCGCCGACTACCTCACTAGACATATATCCCTCCCAATGGCGACTAATCTTCTATTTGGTTTGCTGGCTACCTATCTCGCCCCTACCGCGCCGGTTGAACGGCTATCGGTGCGACTAGAGCTTTTCCCCTCGGCGCAACACGCCACGTCGCATCAAGAATGCGGACTTGTTTTTTGAGGCTTCAGCAACCCTGAGAGCCCGGCCCCTCTTCCTCGGCCACGCTCAATGGCCTTGGGGCGCGCAGTCTGCTGCATCAAAAGCACATAGACGATGGCATGTTGATCGACCTTAGTGGCAGCAGGACGCGAGCAATATGAGAGGATTTCAACATTGCCGTCGACATTCCTTGATCTAAAGCGATCCCCGAAACCCATCAGTGGGCTACGGTCCCGTTTGCGAATTTGGCTCATTTCGACGTCCGGGATTTGCTAGCACGATGGCGAACCGCGAGGTGAATCGATCTTGTCGCCGTCGCACGAGGCAGCCCAAGAGAACTTCTGACCTCCTAAAGACAGCTGGACGTCTTCCATCGCTCAATCGATACGGATCGCGATCTTGCCGAATTGGCTCCATGTTCGAGGCGATCCAGCGCCGCGTGAACGTCGGCAAGCGCGTAGGTGCTATCAATGACGGGCCTGATCTGGTGGTGACGTGCGAACTGAAGCAGATCATGGATTCGCCGGCACCCGGTTCAAGTGTCGGCAGGCCGCAGGGTTTGAGTAAACCGGGGTTTGCCGTGAGGGTCGAAGCGACCTTGCACGACCCGAATTGAGACATCGGAGACGGATAAGCCCTCCCAAAAGCTGACCTGCTCGAAGCTAATCTTCTTCGAGCCCTGTCAAACCCGGTGCATTTAGATCAACGGGTGCGTCACCTACTAGGACTAAAAGGTCCTGCTGCAGACGATCTAACGCCGGCCCACCGATTTTCCGGGCCCAGGCGGCGCGCAGTTGCTCGAAGATTACCTCCCCCTGCTGCATAACCTCGTGGCCCATGGGCGTGACAGTCAGCAGTTTTCGCCTGGAATCTGTCGCATCTTCCATTCGCGCTACATAACCCCGCTCTTCCAGCAAACCGATAACCTTGGCGGCCGCCTGCTTGGAGATCGACAAGCGGCGTCCCAAATCGGACGCGCTATTGGCTCCGCCGGCGATAGCCCGCATGGCAAACTCCTGGCTCGGCCGAAGCTCTGGATATCCACAACGTATCAATTCGGCCCCGGCGCTGTCCGCCAACTGACGGAAGCCGCCCAGAAGAAGCAATGCGAGATCAGCGCCTTTCCTGCTCATGCAATTTCACTGCCACGATCGGGATAAAAAGACAACCAGCATGTCGATTTTTATTGACAATCGACAACCTAGGTGTCTATCTGGGATTAAGACAACCAAGTTGACCATAAAGGAATATGAAAATGACGCAATTGACTATCCCCGAGGTCGCCCACCATCAAGTGTCTCTCAAAGGCACGAACTTCCATTACGTCTCTGCCGGCAATGCTGGCTCACCTATCCTGTTGGTCCATGGCTGGCCGGAAACCTGGTGGACCTTCCATAAGGTCATTCCGGCTCTGGCCAAATCCCACCGTGTCTTTGCCGTTGATCTCCGTGGCTTCGGCGCATCCGACATTGCCCAACCCGGGGACAGCAGCGCCACCATGGCCGAAGACCTGCATGCGCTGATCGCGCATCTCGGCCATGGTCCGGTCCATTTGGCGGCTCAGGACTTCTCGGGTCCGCTGGCCTTCCGGCTTGCAGCCACGCAACCGCAGGATTTGCTAAGTTTCATTGCCGTAGAAACCGGCCTGCCCGGCTTTGGCTTGGAAACATTGGCCAATCCGATAATCGCCTGGTATTTTGGCACGCTCGCGAAGAAGGGTGCGGCCGAGCGCTTCTTCAAAGGGCGTGAAACGGAACTGCTGACCGAGTTCATCTTCACCCCGCCCACGACAATTTCCACGGCCATCGGTGCAGTCGATATCGCCGAATTCGTCCGTGGCTATGCTCGAACCGGCGGCTGGAACGGCGCTCAGGCCATCTACAACAGCAATCTGCGTGAGGTCGAGGAGTACAAGGCTCTGGTTGCCGCGAATCCGCTGGCAATGCCTGCGCTGGCAATCGACCAGAACGGTTCGAATTTCACTGCCCTGTCGTTTGCTCCCGCTGCGCCGGGTAAGCTGAGGACGCAGACCATCGCGGATACAGGTCACTATATCGCCATGGAGGCGCCAGCCACCCTCGCGTCGGCGATGCTGGCGTTCATCGAGGAAATCGACAAGACTAGCTAATAAACTCGGGAGGCGGCAGTTCACTGGGAAGATAACGCAAAAGCTATCGGTCCGCTTCCCACCCCGGATTTGACGGTATCCGATAGGCACGAGCGTCTTGGGAGACGGGCGGATGGCTTCTGTTTCCTTGCCACTCAAGGCCGCTGCCTCTGCGGGAAACAACCTCAACTTTCGTAGAGGTTTGAAGTTGATTGCCAGCCGCTCAATGTAGCTTGAGTCTTGGTCGGACGACCTGGTTGACGTGGCCAACCAGAATGAGGGCGAATCCCTTCAGCCGGCCGTGGATGGCCAGCAGGTGCATCCGGTAGAGCGACATGTAGACCATTCTGGCCAAACGCCCTTCAACCGCCATGCGCCCCCCGACCAAGTTCCCCATCAAGCTGCCAACCGTCGAGAAGCGGCTCAGGGACACCAAAGACCCCCTGTCACGGTAAACGAACTGCTCCAGGGGTTTCTTCGCAATCAGATGGAGGATGTTGCGATACACGGTCGATGCCATCTGATGTGCGGCCTGGGCTCTCGGCGGCACCGGCCGGTCCTGTCCGGGGGATTTGAAGAAGCAGCAATCTCCGAGCGCGAAAATCCTTTCGTCGCGTGTCGTCTGAAGCGTGGGAAGTACCGCAAGCTGCGTGCTGCGCGTTACCTCCAGCCCGTCGATATTGTGTAGAACTCCTGGTCCTCGTACCCCAGCAGCCCAGACGCTGATGTTCGAATGAATCTCTTGCCCGGACGCGGTCCTCATGCCTGTCGCGGTCGCCTCTTTCACGGCCGTATTGGGCAGAACTCGAACCCCAAGGGCCTCAAGTTCCTTGTGAGCCGCTTTCGCCAAGGTTTCAGGCAGGGCTGGCAGAATTCGCGGGCCTGCCTCGATCAAGGTTACCCTAAGGCGGGTCTCGTCAAAGACCTCGAGCCCATAGTGCTTGAGCGCCGATGCGGAATTGTAGAGTTCTGCCGCGAGTTCCACGCCCGTCGCACCTGCACCCACAATGGCGACGTCAACGAACGCTTCCGTTGAGGGGGTCACCGACATAGTCCTCGACACGCGAAGGCAGTGGTTCAGCAACTTCAGCCGGAACCGATCCGCCTGGGCACGATTTTCGAGGAAGAGACAATTTTCCTTGACGCCTGGAGTGCCAAAATCGTTCGAAACAGATCCGACGGCGATCACCAGATAATCGTAGCGAACAAAGTGTCGCCCGATCAGCTCAGATCCGTCCTCATCGAGAATAGGCGCGATCGTGACTTTGCGTGCAGCCCGGTCCACAGACTCCAGCGAACCATAGAAGAACCGGTAGCCCCAACGATGCCCGTGGCTGCGATAGCCGACTTCGTCGAGGTTCGCATCAAGAGCCCCGGCAGCAACCTCATGGAGCAACGGCTTCCAGATATGCGTGTGGTTCTGTTCGATGAGTATGACATCATATGCCTGGCGGCCGAGCTTTGCCCCCAGACGTCGAACCAGTTCGAGCCCACCAGCCCCACCACCAACGACCACGATTTGGGTTTTCATCACTCGCCCTTGAACGTTACGCCGTGCCGAAAGACAGCGGACTGCATGCACCGACAAAAGCGACGCGATTTCGACTTGAGGCGTTCCTGCCGCGGCCCACTTTCAAGCAGGCGGTGGACCTTCCTGATATTGCGGAACAGTCGGGTCATCCGTGAGCCACGGCAGTTCGTGCGACATCCATACGTTCATCGTGACGCGGACGCCTGGATCATCGTCTAGCGTGGCGGCACGCAGAACGACGAAGGGACGGTCGGGATATTCGGCATAAATATGCGCGCCGCAGCCTGAGCAGAAATGCCTGAACTTGCCCGGAATGGATTGATAGGCGGTCAACTTGTCGGCGCCCGCCGTCAGCTTGAAATTCTCGCGACTTACGCGCGCGGCGGTGTTGCGCTGGGCGGCATGGGTCTTGCGGCAGGTCTGGCAATGGCAATGCCACAAGCCGCCATCGATCGCCGCCACCTCATACTGTACCTGTCCGCAATGGCATCCGCCCTTCAGCATATCGTCATCTCCTTTGTCTTGGCTTTCGCCGAGCCTTTCCAGTTTGTCATGCGTCAGGCAATTCCGCCGAGGCAGACATATTTCATCGTCAGATAGTCATCGAGACCGTAACGCGAGCCTTCGCGTCCAAAGCCCGATTGCTTGACGCCCCCGAATGGTGCGACCTCTGTCGAAATCAGCCCGGTGTTGACACCGACCATGCCGTACTCAAGCGCTTCCGCGACCTTCCAGATCTGGCGCATGTCCTTGGCGAAGAAGTAAGCGGCCAGTCCGAACTCTGTGTCGTTGGCGAGCCTGATTACTTCTTCATTCGTCTCGAATCGGAAAATTGGCGCGAGCGGAGCGAAGGTCTCCTCGCGGGCCACCAGCATGTTCGAAGTCACCCCGGTTAGCAGCGTGGGCTCGACGAATGTGCCGCCCAACGCATGGCGCTGCCCACCGACGACAACCTTGGCCCCCTTGGCGACGGCATCATCGAGATGTTCTTGCCATTTGCCGACGGCCTTTTCGTTGATGAGAGGACCAATCGTGACAGAGGGAGCGAAGCCATCACCGACCTCGAGGGAAGCAACCCTCTCGGTCAGACGTCGCACAAAGGCATCATGGATGCCGGCTTGCACATAGATACGATTGGCGCAGACACAGGTCTGACCCGCATTGCGATATTTCGATAGCATCGCCCCTTCAACGGCCGCTTCAAGGTCGGCGTCATCGAAGACGATAAAGGGAGCGTTGCCACCAAGCTCCATCGACAGCCTGAGCACCTTGTCGGCGGCCTGCGCGATCAGCTTGCGCCCGACTTGCGTGGAGCCGGTAAAGGTCAGCTTGCGCACGAGATCGTTGCCGCAGACCTCGCGGCCGAAAGCGGCCGCAGCGGTGGTTGGCAGGACGCTAAACAGCGCCAGCGGAATGCCGGCCCGTTCTGCGAGCACGGCCAGCGCCAGGGCCGAGAGCGGGGTTTCGGCGGCCGGTTTGAAAACCACCGCGCAGCCCACGGCAAGAGCCGGCGCCACCTTTCGTGCAACCATCGCATTCGGAAAATTCCAGGGCGCGATTGCGGCGACGACACCAACCGGTTGCTTCAGCACGACGATACGCTTGTCCGACTGGTGGCCAGGGATGATATCGCCGTAAACGCGCTTGGCTTCCTCGGCGTACCATTCGACATAGCCGGCGCCATAGGCAACTTCGCCTTTGGCTTCGGCCAGCGGCTTGCCCATCTCGGCCGTCAGGATCGTGGCAAGATCGGCCTGATTGATCATGATCAGATCGTAGAGCCGACGCAACGCGGCAGCGCGTTCCTTGGCTGCACGCGCTGCCCATGCCACCTGCGCGGCATGCGCCGCCTCGATGGCGCGCCGAATCTCGGTGATTCCGCAATCTGGAACCGTAGCCAGCCGCTCGCCTGTTGCCGGATTGTAGACATCCAACGTTCCGCCACTCTCGGCGGCGTCGACCCATGAACCGGCGACGGCGGCAGCTTCCTGAACAAGAGCCTTGTCGGCAAGTCGATCGAGCAGGGATCGTGCGATAGCCATATGATCACTCTCTGGAGAAGTCAGATCTGATTGCGGATATGCGGTAGGCGCGCATAGACGGCGACCATCGGGACGATCAGCAGTCCGATCACCGCTTGCTGAGCGGCAAATCCAAGGCCCATACCGACCAGAAGCGACGTGAGGACAGTCAGGACGAGCGCGCCAATCACAGTCGCGCCGTAGCCGCCCGCACCGCCAAGCAGCGAAGTGCCTCCGATAACCACGGCGGCGACGGTGCTGAATAGATAGGGATCGCCGACGCCGACATAACCGCCGCCCGAGAACCCAAGCAGGAGAATGCCTGTGGTCGCGGACATGGCGCCGGAAATGCCATGCAACCACATCCAGGTGCGCCATTCCGAAACCTGCAGCCGGGCTGCGGCCGTGCGGCTGCCGCCAAGCGCATAGACACCGCGGCCGAACCATGTGTTCTTCATCATCCAGATCAGGAAGGCGCTTGCGGCAAGCCAGATGATCACGACGGGCGGTATCGGCATGCCGAAGGTCTTGCCGTTGAAGGCAGCGAGATTGGTCAGCCAAGGGGGAACCGCAACGAAACTGGTCCCTCCGAATTCGGATCCATAGGAGACGTAGATTTCCGTCGCGCCGACGACAGCAAAACCAACTCCAAGCGACATGATCAGGGATTGCCCCTGCAAGCGCAGGCTGAAAAGCCCGTTCATGCACCCCACTGCAAGGCCAAGCCCCACGATGATGATGATCGCTGCCGCGGGAGGCAGGCCGTTGTTCATCAGCTTTGGAAGCAGGATATTGGCCGATCCGATCAAGAATGGGATGGACAGATCCAGCCCGCCTAGCAGCGCGACGAGGGTTTGGCCCATCGATGCAAGCCCCAGGAACGCCGCAAGCAGGAGGATCGAGCGTGCGTTCTGGACCGACAGAAATCCAGGAACCAGCACCGAACCCACGACAAGCAGGCAAAGCAGAAGCGCCGCGCCGATGGCGATCGCCCGGTTCGCCTTGACGACCGCACGCAAACCGAAGGCCGAAGGTTCGTTGACGCTGATTGTATCGGTCATGACTGCGGTCCTATCGAGTGGAAGCGCGGCTGACGGCCAGCACGTTGACAAGCAGAGAGACGACCAGGATCACCCCGAAGGCCATCTTCGTAGCCGACCCCGAAATCATTTCGAACCGGAAGGTCGCCAGGAGGTTGGCGATAAGGAACATGTTGAGCGCGCCGAGAACCGATCCAACGGCCCCGCCTCGGCCGCCGCCGAGGCTCGCGCCTCCGAGCACCAGTGCCGTCACGGCTTGCAGTGTATAGTTGGCGCCCTGGGTGGGGTCGCCAGAAGAAATGAGCGCGGTATAGCAGACAGCCGCGAGGCCGATGAAAACGCCGCCAAGCAAATGCGCGCCAATGCGAACTGTTTCAGTTGGCACACCCGCAGTGTAGGCCATGCGTTCGTCCGCGCCCGTCAGCCGAAGATGGCTGTGAAACCTGGAGCGCCTGAAAACGAACCACAACACGAAAGCTCCAAGCAGGATGAAGCTGACGGGTGAGAGCAAAGTGGTGCCGGCGCCCCAGCTCATCATCCAGTCCGGCGCCAGTCCGCCGGGACGTTGCGTGATCATGAGGTTGACGCCCGACAGGATCAGGTATCCCGACAGGGTCACGATAATCGGAGCCACCCGGACGTAAAGAATTACGAGAGCCTGCAGAAGCTGCCACAGGGCGCCCATCGCAATCGCCCAGCCGAAGATCGCAAGCGGATTGGTGAAGCCGTATTTCGACAGCCACATGACCAGCGTTACGTTGATGAAGCCCATGGCGGGCCCGACCGACAGATCGACCGATCCTCGACCCGCCATGACGATCGGGGTCAGCGCCATGGTGCACAGGATAAGGGGGGCGGCGACCAGTACTGCTCCGGCCAGGCCGCTGACGGCGAACAGGTTGGGGCTACGGATTATGGCCAGTATGATCAGCACGACAAAAAGCGCGGCCGGCACGGTGAGATACCGGTTCTGCGACAAGAGGTTCGTCATCGCGCGGGTCATTGGGCAGCCTCCTCGATCTCGAACGACACATGCGCATCGCGCGCCTGCCCGAACATCGCAGCCAGCATGTCGTCTTCGGCGATGGCCGCACCGGAGAGCGACCTGAAAATAGTGTGATCGACGAAGACGTCGACCCTGTCGGCAAAGCCGACAAACTCCTCGATTTCTGAGGAGAGATAAACCACGGCGCCGCCTTCGTCGGCAAAGCGCCGAAGTTCGACGTAAAGATCGCGCTTCGTCCCAATGTCGACGCCGCGAGCGGGATCATTCAGGATGATCACGCGTGGCTTGCGCGCGAAGGCACGGCCGATCAGGATCTTCTGCTGATTGCCGCCGGACAGCGATGTGATCTTGTTGGAGGGCGGCCCTGTCTTGATCCGCAGTCGTTTGACCTCACGGTCGAACGACTGCGCCAGGCCGGAACGGCGTATAATTCCGAATGGCCCCAGATTCTGCCTGTAGATACCGATCGCCAGATTCTCGTAGATGCTCTGGTCAGGGAAGATGCCCTCGCGTTTGCGGTCGCCTGAAACATAGGCCACCCCCAGTTGCTCCGCGTCGCCGAGACTTGCCAGCGGCTGTTCACGGTTGTCCTGGCTGATGATGCTGGGTACGCCCGCTTGCGGCGGACGAATTCCCGCAAGCGCCCGCAGGAAATCGTCCTGGCCGTGTCCGTCGAGACCCGTCACACCCACGATCTGGCCCGCGTCGACGGAGAAATTGATCGGAGCGGTTCCCTTGGACAGCTCGATGCCCTTGACGGAAACAACCGGAGCGGCGGCCTTGCGCTTCATCTGGGTGACGGCTTCGGCATGCCCTGCGTGGCGGTTGCTGGCAGTCATCATGGTCACAAGATTCTCTTCGGTGATGCTTTCCTTCTCCAGCACACCGACGGCTTCCCCGTCGCGCAGGACCGTTGCGCGGTCAGCGATGCGCACGAGTTCGGCGATCCGGTGCGTGACAATCAGGATGGTCGCACCTTCGGTGCGCAGCCGGGCAATCTCGGCATGCAGCCGCACCGTCGCATCCAGATCGAGAGCTGCCGACGACTCATCGAGAATCAACACCTTCGGTTTGCACAGGATGGCCCTGGCGATGACGATCCATTGCCTGATGTTCAAAGGCAACTGGTCGACCGTCGCCTGCAGATCGACCGGCGCGCCGACAAAGCGATCCATCAGATCCTGAGCATCCGCGACCCGGTCAGCATGGCGCGCGGTGGCGCGGAATAGCCGGTCGCGGCCGACATAGAGGTTGTCGAAGACCGAGGCTCCATCGGCGACAAGGATTTCCTGGAAGATTGTCGCAAGACCGGCATCCCGCGCCTGGATAGGCGTGCGCGGAGCGCGGCCGAGAATCGTCACGTCACCCTGATCGGCGATAAGCACCCCCGACATGATCTTTGCCAGAGTGCTCTTGCCCGAACCATTTTCTCCAACGATCGCGTGAACCTCGCCCGCCCGCGCTTCGAAATCGACTGCTCGCAGAGCGCGGGTCTCACCGAAGGACTTCGATACCGATTTCACGCGAACGGTAACGATCTGATCTGTCATTTCCGTTTCCTCTTGCGGACAAAACCGCGAGGGCCGACCGGAAAGGTCGGCCCTCAAAGTCATCAGTCCGGTCCTATTTCTGCTTCCAGGCCAACGGATCTTCGGGCCGGTCGAAATGCGCGGCGGCCGCTTCAGGCGTCCACCAGGCATTGTTGAGTGGCTCCACCCAATCCGTCGAATTGGGATCGCAATTCTCCGGCAACTGCGCCTTAACGTCGTCGATCGTGTAGGGGATGACCGGACGCAGGATGGACTGCATCTTGGGTCCCTGCCCTTCGAGGGTGCGCATCATCACATCCCAGACCAGACGCGCGTCGGCGCGCGGCGGCCAGAAATGGAAGCTCTTGTCGATGAAGTCAGGGTTCTTGCGCCAGTAGCAAGCCGCCGACGCTTCCCCGCCCAGTACAATTGGCATCATCGGACGGCCAGATTGCAAAACAGCGTTGACCACGCCGTTCTCGGAAGCCGATTGGACAACGATGCCGTCAATTTGACCGGGGTTGGTCGCAAGAAATTTCTGAACTTCTGTTTGTGCGACCTGGTCGGTCCAATTTCCGTTGACGTTGCCGGCGAGCGTGATGCCCGGATATTCACCCAGAGCCTGCTTGGCACCGATGTCGAAGCTGTCCGAGGAGGCAAAACCCGGAATGCCCGAAACCAGAAGCACGTTGCCTTTGCCGCCAATTTTTTCCGCCAACCATTTGGCGGAGGTGTAGCCACCCTGGGTCTGATTTTCAGACGCGGTCATGGCGTATGGCGACGTGACATAACCGGAGAACGAGAACACCGGGACGCCCTTGGAGTGTGCGTATTCGATGGTCTGGTTGATCGCCGTCACGTTTGAGCAGCAGATGATGATCGCGTCGACACCGTCATCGACCATCTGCCGCATCTGCTGGATCTGCGTCGCGTCCTTGAGGTCCGACTGGGTCACCACCAGTTCCGACACCAGGCCGGCTTTCTGATAGGCAGGCAAGAGGACGTTGTTGAATTCCTCGAGCACGTTCTTGCGCCAAGTGTTGCCGGCGTAGGTCGAGGCATAGCCGATCTTCCACGGCGCCTTTTTCTTCGGCACGAAGTCGCGGAACGGGCTTACGCCTATCGGCGTTTGTGGGTCGACCATTTTGTAAACGGCCTGCTGATCGGCCGGAAGTTCATCCAGGCCCGCGGCGAATACTGGCCCTGCAAGCAGGGCCGCGGCGCCGAGAGCCGCAATGATGGCGAGCTTTCTCATCATAGTTCTCCTCTCCTCATTTTGATTTTGCTTTGATTTCTGCCAGGATCGGCAGCAGGTATTTCCGGAACTCGACGTAGTTCTCGGTCACCGGGAAATGGCCAAGCTTTTCCATCACCCAGAACTTTGACCCCTTCACCAGATCGGCCAATTGCTTGGTTTCCGCGGGTGACGTGTTGGGATCGTATTCGCCGGTCAGCATGTAGAGCATGCATTGCGACGTATCGATCGCACGCGCCTCATCATGGGAGACGTTGTGATCGTAGTAATAGTAATAGAGATCGCCCGCGAATATCCCAGGCCCCCCGCAGGAATACTCCCACTGGATTTCGCGCACATTGGCTTCAGGCGAATAGGGCGAGATGTTCAGCATCATCGCGGCGCCAATCGAAGTGCGGTTGACGTTCGGGTTGTCGAATTCCTTGCGAATGCCAGCCATGCCGACCTCGACATACGCGGCTGCCGATCGCAGTGCGCCTTCGACGGCAATCGTCGCGCGGTAGCGATCCGGATGGTTCGAAGCGAGGTCCACCGCGAGATGGCCGCCCATCGAGCTGCCCATGTACACCGGGCGCTCAAGCCCGAGCGCCTCTGACAGCGCATTGGGAAACGCCATCATCCGGGCCTTCGTCATGTTGTATTCGGTTTCCCACCACCTGACGCCATGCGGCGGCAGTGACTTACCGTGGTATGGCAGGTCGAAGGCAATGATGCGGAAGTCCCTGGTGGCCTCGGGATCGCAAAGAAGACTGCGATACTGCCGGCCGTCCGAGCCGGCCGTGTGGCCGACGATCAGCGGGATGCCGGCGCCCGCTTCCTCGAAGTAGACGCGGTATTCGATGCCTTCGACGGTCAGGTAAACATAGCGGCCGGTGATGGGATCAAGCCTTGCCATGGCTCAGCTCCTCCCGCTCTTGACGGCACGCATCAGCGTCGTCAAACGGTTCAGGGCTGGCAGATAGGCAAAAGTCTCGTCCGTGCTCGACAGCGCCATTCCGTGACGAACGGCGGCAGATTGGAGACACTGATAAAAGGGCTTTGGCCTGTCTGCGAGTAGGGCGTCCCACTGCTCGATGGTTCCACCTGCGGAGATGACATGCTTGCCACCAGGCGGGCCGCCTATGCCGGTCAGTTTGCCGTCCTGGAATTTCAGCGTCGTCGTATCGGCGCCGATGGTCACCGACAGGGTGCCATTCAAGTAGCGGGTCTCCCGACAGAATTCGAAGTCGGCCCGGGCAGCATCTAGCAGCCGGCTGATATCGACCAACATTGGACCCTCCCCTGTTGTGGAAATCAGGGAGGCACCTCTCGGCCGCCTCCCCGGTCCCGACGGCCTATTTGCGCAGACCAGCCTGCTTGAGCAGCGGCATCACACGTTCGTTGAAGAAGGGCAGCTCTTCATTGTAGTCGACCATCGTCAGCAGAACGCCATCGACGTCGGTCTTCTTCAACTTGACCAGGCCGTCGGCCACCTGTTCAGGGTTGCCGACCAACGGATAGCCGCCCCAACCGGCGATGAACCGCTCCTTGAACTTCTGGTACATCTCGGCGGAGTGGTTCTGCGACTGCACCTGAAGAACGGTCGCGATGTTCTCGCAGGCTTCCCAGTCGCCCTTCTGCTTGACGTAGTAGTCGTAGTAGTCCCAGGCCTCTTTCTCCGTCTCCCGCACCACGACCGGACAGGCAGTGAACGTGCCAAGTTTCTTCTTGTATTCCTTGAACGCGAGATCCTTGGCCTTCTTCACCCAGGCGGCACCGATCTCCATGTCCTGCATGAAACCAAAGCTGAAATCAGTGTGTTTGGCGGTAAAATCCAGCCCCTTGCCGGAAGCGCCGGCGCAGATCAGCACCGGACGGCCGGCCTTGTTGTAGGGCTTGGGCTCGCTGAAAGCGTCGTTCACCTTGAGGAAATTGCCGTCGAAGTTGACCCCATTGCGCTGCCACAGCGCGGAGATGATGCTCATCCATTCATCTGCATAGTCGTAGCGGGTGTCGTGCTCCATCATCGGGCGACCGAACATTTCCATCTCCGGCGTGAACCAACCCGTCACCAGATTGAGGCCAAAACGACCCTTGGAGATGTGGTCGATCGTCGTTGCCATCTTTGCTGCCACGATAGGGTGCAAGGTCGGCACATGGGTCGTCGAGAAGAACTGGAGGTTCGTGGTCACGGCCGACAGGGCCGCGGCCCAGGTGAACGTGTCCATATTGGTGCCGTTGAAGTTTGTCGGCCCGCCGAAGCCGCGCCAGCGCGCGATCGGCACCATGCATTCCCAGCCGGCCGCCTCCAGTTGGCGCGCGATCTTCACGTTATGATCGAAGGTCGGCTCAAAAGTCGTCTCGGCCATCGTAATGGCGCAAGCACCCGAGCAATTTGTTCCGAACACGCCAAGTTTTAGCGCGTTGTCGTTAAACATCGGATTCCCGGCTTCGCGGAAATGATCTTGAATATCCATTTTTTACTCCAGAGTTCTCTCAAAATACCCCGCCGTTATGAATCCATTTCGGCGAACACCTCTTGCGCCACACGAAAGCTGTCGATCGCCGCAGGAACACCGCAGTAGATCGACACCTGGAGGAAGACCTCGCAGATTTCGTCCTTGGTGAGCCCATTGGTCAGCGCACCGCGAACGTGGAGCTTCAGCTCGTGGGGGCGGTTGAGCGCTGAGATCATCCCCAGATTGAGAAGCGAGCGTTGCTTGCGTTCCAACCCTGGACGGTTCCAGACCGCATCCCAGCAATATTCCGTCACCAGTTCCTGCATTGGCCAGTTGAAAGGAGTGGCCTTGGCGATTGAGGCGTCCACATAAGCGCCGCCCAAAACCTCGCGTCTTGTGTTTAGGCCATTGTAAAAACGTTCAGACAGTTCCAGGCCATCGGGCGATTTGATCTTCGCATTGGTCGTCATTAGGTACTCCTTTAGAAGAATATTGATTGCCAATCATCGTACGGAACGGGTCTGGCATGGATCTTTCCAGGTAGATTGGCTGAGCGTGCAAACCGGCCATCTTCGTAGAGCAGCGGCGAGACTTCACTTCGAACCGCTATACTCGTGACGCGCCCGAAAAATACGTCGTGGGACCCCACGGTCGCCATTCCGGATACATCGCATACCAGCGCCGCCTGTGCGTCCGCGAGGACCGGAATGCCGTCGCAATCTTCCCAGGCCCCATGATCGAACCTGGCTTCATCCTTCAGCTTGCCGCTGAAGATGGGCACCAGATCCGCATGCGAGAGATGGAGAAGATTGACCGCAAACCGCTTGCAGTCCTGCAGGGGTGCACTGATGCTGGCGCTCTTGTTGATGCAGACCAAAAGGGTTGCCGGATCCGCGGTGACGGACTGCACGGCGGTCGCGGCCATGCCGATCCGCCGACCGCCGTGGGCCGTCGTTATCAACGATATGGTTGATGTCAGCCGGCGCATCGCCAGCTTGAAGTCAGCCACCAGATCGCCACTCGCGATGTCGTGCACCTGCTCCTCCCCAGAGCTAAATTGCTTTCTCCTAAAAAGCAGATTGTCTGCTAATCTGTCAATATCTTTTTCTCATATTGACAGATTGTCTGATAGTTTCATTATGGACGACATCAGCTGTCGAGGAGTCAAGCGCCCGTGCAGGAGTGTGGCCTAAGCGGCAACGTGCCCCACCTCTTCGACCTTCCTGACGCCGGTCCGACCCTCGGCACTTGTGCTTTCCGGTACTCGCGCTGGCCAAGGGACTGTTTGGTGAAAGAATTGTGCTTCGGCCTCACCCCGAGCAGGGGAGAGCCCGGACACAGGTTTGCTGGGAGCGAGAATGGCAAAGCCTGACAATGCGGACGTTTTTGACTATGTGATCGTCGGAGGCGGCACCGCGGGATGCGTCCTGACAGCCCGCCTTAGCGAAGCTGGGTACTCGGTCTGCCTTCTGGAAGCAGGGCCGCGCGATATCAATCCATTGATCCATATCCCCGCGGGCTACATCAAGAACATCTACTCCAAGACGCTGACGTGGAACTTCACGTCCGAACCCGGACGCGGCGTGGACGGCCGTTCATTTTCCCTGCCCCAGGGACGGGTTCTCGGCGGATCGAGTTCCATAAACGGACTGAATTACGTGCGGGGACAGGCGATCGACTACGATCAGTGGGCGCAGGCGGGGAACCCGGGCTGGTCCTATGAGGAGATACTGCCGTTCTTTCGTCGCTCGGAACGCCGTGTCGGCAAGAGCGATTCCCGTTACCGGGGCACAGCGGGGGAATTGCCGATTACCGATCTCGACTGGCATCACCCGGTGAGTGACGCGCTCGTCGATGCCGCCGAGTCGATCGGTGTTCCACGCAATCCTGACTACAACGGCGAGACACAGGAAGGCGTTGGCTACTTTCAGCGCACCATCTACCGGGGTTGGCGCGTGAGTGCGGCAAAAGCCTTCCTGACCAAGGCGCGCAAGCGACCCAATGTGTCTATCCGCACCAACACGCACGCGACCCGGATTATCATGCAAGGCAAGAAGGCAACCGGTGTTGCGTACTTTGAGGGGGGTCGCAACGGCCGTCGTGGGCAAGTGCTGGCTCGCCGCGAGGTGATCATATCAGCGGGCGCCCTCAACACGCCGAAACTGCTCCACCTTTCCGGCATCGGCCCTGCCGACGTTCTGGGCGCGGCCGGCATCGAGGTGCACCACGCGCTTTCGGGCGTCGGCAGCAATTTACGCGACCACTACGCCGTGAGGATGGTCTCCAGGATCAAGGGCATCAAGACCATCAACAATCTGGTGCAGGGACCTGCCCTCTCGATCCAGGTCCTGCGCTGGCTGGTCGGCCTGCCAAGTCCGCTCGCGATCAGTCCTTCACTCGTCTATCTCTTCTGTCGGTCCCATCCTGGACTGGACAGGCCCGACCTTGAATTTGCCTGCGCGCCGGCAAGCTTCCGGGAAGGCGTGGTCGGATTGCTCGATGTCCACCCCGGCCTGACGCTCGGCGTCTGGCAGCAGCGCCCGGAGAGCCTCGGCTATGCGCATGTCCGCAGCTCGGATCCGTTCGCGCCACCGGAAATCCAGCCCAACTACCTGACCAGCGAGATCGACCAGCGCGCCCTTCTGGGTGGGATGCGTGTGGCGCGCCGGTTATTCCGTTCCGCGGCGTTGATGAAATATGTGGAGGCCGAAACCTCGCCGAAACCGGATTTGCAGTCCGATGACGAACTGCTGGCATTTGCCCGCGAGAAAGGCACCACGGTGTATCACATGATCGGCACGGCGCGGATGGGGCCGGCAGAGCGGTCAGACAGCGTGGTGGACCATCAGTTGCGTGTCCACGGCATCGAGAATCTCAGAGTGATCGACGCATCGATCATGCCAAGCATGCCGTCGGCCAACACCAACGCATCAACGTTGATGATCGCCGAAAAGGGTGCCGACATGATCATACGGGGCCAAGGGGCCATGCTCGAGCAGCGATTCTCGGCGGCATGAGCACCATGGGGCAGCGTTGGAACGATGCTTCCGCGCGCTACGCCACGGCCGCCCAACCAGCCTTCGAGGCCGGCCGGGATGCTGCGTTTCGGCTTGCCGGACTGCTCATCGCGGCGACGATGGGGTCGCGGCACATGCTGGACCTTCCGCTGAGAGCAGCGGCATTGGAATCACTGCAAAGCGCCGGCGACTTGTTCTCTTCCCTGGTCCCGACACCGCGGGTCGAGCATTTCCATTTCCATCTGCAACGTGGGCTCGATGATCTGCGAATGGCGTTTGCCGCGACGGACGCGGAACTTGCCGGCAAAGCGGGGGCGGATCCGTTCGCGGTTCTGCGCGCCGCCTGGTCGCATATGGAAGCCGCATCGCGCGCGCTTCCCGGATTCGAGACGGTGGATTTCAAACAGTCATGCTGCGCCTGGCATCAGGCGCGCCTTGCCGAAAACCAGGGAGGTTTCAATGGCGGATTACTCGATATGGATTCTTGAGTTTGCGTGCGTCCCCGACGCCCCGACGAGTTCTCTCATATTCGGGCGCCATAACGCCGGCACCGAGAAGCTCCCATACGCTTACACCTTGCTGCGTGGCCGGGGACATACGATTCTATTCGATTGTGGGCTGAATGCCGCCGCACACGGCCTGGAATTCGTGCAAAAATACAATGTCTCGAACTGGGCTCATCCTCGTGACGTTCTGGCCGAAGTCGGCGTCACCCCCGAGCAGATCGATCATGTGATCCTGTCGCACGCGCATTTCGATCATATGGGAGGACTGGAACTGTTTCCGAACGCCAAGTTCTTGATCCAGAAGGAGGAACTCGCCGGTTGGGTCAACGTCATGACGATGGACCGCAAGTTCCGGTGGCTCATGGGCGCGACCGACCCTGGCGACATTATCCATGCGGTTCAGCTTGCCCGCGAGGGCCGTTTGATCGGCATCGATGGCGATCAGGACGACGTTCTGCCCGGGATCGACGTCCGCCTTGCTCGCGACACCCATACTGTTGGATCGCAATACATCATTGTCCGCAATGATGGCATGCCGAACAGCGAAGACCGCTACATCTACACTGGCGACCTGATCTATCGCTTTGAAAACCTCCATGGAGGTGAGCCCCACGACCCGAAGATCCTGCCCAACGGTCTCTCATTCGGTGACTACACAAAGATCATCCTGGCCACGGACCGGATCCTCAACGATGTCTCCGGTGACGCCAAGCGCATCCTGATCCCGCACGAAGGGGCCATGGTCGATCTATATCCATCTCGGACAACATCGCGTGGACATTACATTGTCGAGGTGGCACTCGCCGACGGTGACAAGTCAACACTATAATAGGCTCTATTGTCGACTGTCAGGATCCACCGTCTGGCCGAACCATGCGTCCGCCGTAGCGCTACCGGGTCATGCCACCCAAAGAACAAGCGAACTGCGCGGCAGACGGCCAAAATAGCACATTGACATTCCGTGCAGTTTTTGGATACCTTATGGCATCTGAGTGAGTTTCCAAGCTCTGGATCCTGTCGACGCAAGCCCACGACCGGATCTAGCCAGCCTAGTTGACGCTCATTCGGGAGGATATCTCGGCTTCCCGCACGGCCTATCGCCTCGCGAAGCGAGCGCCATCCTGGCGCCGCGGCGGATGTTTGCGCTGGAAAACGCCGTCGCAGAAGGGTCACGGCATTGCTCTCAGGCGAGCTTGCCGAACTGCACGCCAGCGTTCGGGGAGCCGGGTACATGACAAAGACAAATGGAGGAACCGATATGACAACGACTAACGCGGCACCGAAGAGCCTCGAGACCATCCTGAGATCGGCGGGTGGACCGGTAAACCTGCTGCGCGGGTCAAACCTCGGCCCCTACCGTTTTCCCGTCATTCCTCCTGAGTTCACGAACTGGCGCGACGAAGTGCGCGCTTGGAAGGACGGTTGCGCACTGCTCGAACAGTCCTACCACATGACAGAACTGCACCTGCGCGGATCTCAGATCATCCCTTTCCTGTCGGAGATCGCAGTCAACAAGTTCGACCCGTTCCCTGTCCTGCGCGCCAAGCAACTCGTGCTGGCCGGTCATGACGGATACTACATCGCCGACGCCATCATCTTCCGGGAGGCCGAGGACTTTTTCCGCATCGTCGGCGCACCATTCGCCAGCGACTGGGTGCTCTATAACGCCGAAAAGAGCAACTACGACGTTGAGGCCAGTAAGGACGACAATTTCTCGATCCGCTCTGGCACGCGCGAGGTGTTCCGCGTCCAGATCCAGGGACCGAACGCCCTCGCACTAATGCGCGACGTAACTGGCGGCAGTCTCCCCGAGATCAAGTTCTTCAACATCGGTGAGTTCAAGATCGCGGGAAAACCCGTCCGTGCCCTGCGGCACGGCATGGCCGGCGAACCCGGATTCGAGATCTACGGAGCCTGGGACGACCAGCAGGCGGTGCGCGAGGCGCTTGAAAAGTCGGGGGAGAGATACGGCCTGCGCAAGATCGGCGCGCTCGCCTACTCGACCACCGCACAGGAGTCCGGCTGGGTGCCGATGCCGTTGCCAGCCATCTATCACGGCGACCAAATGAAGCCCTACCGCGAGTGGCTCAACAGCTACTACCTGGAGTCGGTCGCCTCGCTCGGCGGCAGTTTCGTGTCGGACGACATCACGGACTATTACGTCGATCCAATCGAACTCGGATACAAAAACGTGATCGACTTCGGCCGCGACTTCATCGGCCGCGACGCCTTGCTCAAGAAGGCGAACAACCAGCGCCGCACCAAGGTAACGCTTGAGTGGAACGACGAGGATGCAGCCGCCGTGATGCAGGACTCCATCTTCCCGGCCAACGGGATGCCCGCCAAGTTCCTCAACATGCCGATGCCCATGTACGCGACATTCCAGGTCGACGCCGTCATGAGGAAGGGCAAGGTTGCCGGCATTTCCACCTGGCCGGCCTTCACGGCGAATGCCAACCGCTTCATCTCGCTGGGGCTTGTCGACCTCGAGCATGCGCAACCGGGGACTGAGGTCACGCTTCTCTGGGGCGAGCCGGAGACGCGCCGCAATACGGTGGAGAAGCATCAAGTTCGCGAGATGAGGGCAAAGGTCGCGCCGGCACCCTACTTCGACAAGGTCATCAAGACCGGCAGGCACTGACACGCTGACCGGCCTCGGCAGGCGCGGATCGAAGCGCTTTCTTCCGACCACCGAACATCGCCGGATCACCTTGGAATGCGGCCTCAGTATCGAGGCCGCAAACGAGATGGCCGTGCGCAGAGGGACCGCGGAGCCGACGCATGACAGAGTATCTCCTGACGCTTCGCTGCAGGAACCGGCCGGGCATTGTTGCAGCCGTCGCCTCGCAGTTGGCAGCGCATGGCGGGGATATCACGGAAGCTCAACAATTCGACGACCGCGAGACCAGCCGCTTCTTCATGCGCGTGGCGTTCACGATGAGAGCGGCGATCGAGGATTTCACCGGACGCTTCGCCGAGGAAGCCACGCGATTTGACCTGGAATGGACGCTGCGACCCACAAGCCAGCTTCGCAAGGTGGTCATCCTCGTCTCGAAATTCGATCACTGCCTTGTCGACCTGATCTATCGCAGGCGCATTCTCGAACTCCCGATGGACCTGGTCGGCGTCGTGTCCAATCATCCGCGCGAGGCGCTCAATCTTACGCTCGATGCTGAAGTCCCCTTCCATCATTTTCCGATCGGCCGCGACACCAAAGCCGAGCAGGAGAACCGGATAAGGGGCGTGATCCAAGATAGCGGCGCCGAACTCGTCGTGCTGGCCCGCTACATGCAGATCCTGTCGGACGATTTCTCCACCTATCTCTCCGGCCGCTGCATCAACATCCATCATTCGTTCCTGCCCGGCTTCAAAGGCGCCAAGCCCTACCATCAGGCCCACGAACGAGGCGTGAAGATGATCGGAGCGACGGCGCACTATGTCACTGGGGATCTCGACGAAGGGCCTATCATCAGCCAGGACGTCGAGCATGTAAGCCACGCGGACAGCCCGGACGACCTCGTACGCAAGGGTCGCGACATCGAACGCCGCGTGCTCGCCCGCGCCGTCGCCTTCCACCTTCAGGACCGTGTCTTGCTCAACGGGCGCAAGACGGTCGTTTTTGCCTGACACCGGAGCCAACAACCCATGAACTCAACAGTGCCTGCGGGCAACAGCCGCGCCCTCTTTCTCCCTGCATCGATCGAAATGGCGGCAAGGCAGGCGATCGACTCGCCGGATTTGCCGGGCCTTTTTCCACCCAGCGTACGGGTCTACATCACCGACATCGGCGCCGACGACACTACCACGCTGGTCAAGGCGGCGCGACGCATCACCGATCTCGGCTACGCGCCAGTGCCGCACATCGCCTCGCGACGGCTGACGACGCGGGCAGCACTTGAGGAACGGGTGAAGGCGAGCGCCGAAGAGGGTGGAGTGCGCGATGTCCTGGTCATCGGTGGTGACATCAGGCATCCGCTCGGCGCCTTCGCCTCATCGATGGATGTGCTCGAGACCGGCCTCCTCGACAAATACGGCATCACACATGTCGGCGTGGCCGGCCATCCGGAAGGCAGCCGGGATTTCTCGGAGCAGGCCGCGCACGAGGTCCTTAGGCTCAAGCGGGCCTGGGGCGAACGCACCGGCGCGAAGGTCAGGATCGTCACTCAGTTCGGCTTCGACGCCGAGAGGTTCATCGCCTGGGCCAACGCACTGAGTGCCCATGGTATCGATCTGCCCGTCCACCTGGGTGTGACCGGTCCCGCGAAGATCACCACGCTGTTGAAATATGCGGCGCTGTGCGGCGTCGGCAATTCGCTCAACTTCCTGAAGAAGCGCAGCGCATCGCTGGCGGCTCTGGCCACCAGCCATTCGCCTGAGAGCTTCGTCGGCCCCGTCGAGGACCACGTGCAGGCCAATCCCGGCTCAGCCATCGAGCAGTTCCACGTCTTTCCGTTTGGGGGCATCAGGAACACGGCGAAATGGCTGGAGGAACGAGGCACTTGGCGACCTGCCGCAATCGCCTACCGATCGTCGAACGCATAGGCACGTCTATTTGAGCGGTGCCTCCGCCGATCAGTCGGCGCCCTCCAGATAGCGCCTGTCGAAGACGCCTTCCGCCGCGTCGCGCCTCGCTTCGTCGAGCAGGTTGGCCCTGACCATCAGGTCGATCGTCGTCTTGAGCGCCTTGTCCGGCACGGTAAGGCCGTCCGGCCACATGCCCATGCCGCGCATGTATTCCAACCCCCGCCGCGCCAAGGATTCGCTGTCGGGCGTGGTGATGCGCTGGAAGATCGGCAGAGTGATGCCATGGTTCGCCGCGTCGTTGGTGAGCGCATGCGCTTCGATCAGCGCCTTGAGGAAGCTGGTCACCACATCGCGGTTCGCGCCGAGCCAGGAAGCCTTGCCGATGATGGCGGTGAAAAGGATCTCGGGGATAGCGGTGCTGACCTCGCCGAGCAGGTTGTAGCCCTGGTCCTGCGCGAGGAAGTTCCATGGCGCGGGCTGCGGAGCGCAGTCGATTTCGCCCGCCTGCAGCGCCTCCCACCGCTTCGAATGAATGCCGGCCAGGGCAAACTCGTAATCGCCGGGATAGTGCAGCCCTTCCGCGGCCAGCATGATCTGCGTGTAGATCGCAGTGCCTTCCGTCAGCGAGGAGGTGCCAACCTTCTTGCCCCTGAGTTCGGCGAGCGAATTGATACCCGGGCGCACCACAATGGACATCGGCAGGCGCACGGCGTTGGCTGCCACGATGCGCAACTCTCCGCCCCGGACGAAGTCGGCGACGGCACCTTCCGGTGGCGTGATCGCCAGGTCCGTTTCGCCATCGAGAACGGCCGCGGTTGCCTTTTCGACGCTGCCCATCCGCTTGTAGACGATGCGGACGCCGTGCTTTTCGAAAAGGCCCTGTTCGTCGGCAACGAAGACAGGGAGCCAGTTGAACCCCTGCGCACCGCCCGCGAGCCGAAGATCGGCGAGGCCAGCTTCCAGATCGGTCATGACGATATCCTCCCTTGAAACGCCCGGCGCAGGCTCCGGCTTGCTTATCTGGCTGGCGAGATGTGGTTCAATGCCGCGACCGTGTCGCCATCCACATTGACAGACATATCATATTTAGATACTAAGTAGTATCTAAATAACCATCGGTATGTCAATATATCGATCGGTGAATCGGCTGATGCAGCATCGAGCCGAGAGGGAGGACCTATGCGCATTGCCAAGAGGATCGCCGGCGGCCGGCGGTTCGAAGCGCCGCGGGGTTGCTGACATGAGCGGCCTGGCGCGATCGCCGCAAGAAGCGTTGATCCTGGGCATGGTTGCGGCGGGTTTGCTGGCGCTTGTCGCTGCCGGGCTGCTGCGCTGGCTGCGCCCCGGGCGCGTCTGGACAGACCTCCTGGTGCCGGCCTGCTTCCTTGTCGCCTACTGGCTCACCTACAACAAGGTGCCGTCTTTCCCGCCGGTGGGCGCGGTCAACAAGATCTTCTTCGTGGCCGTGATCGGAACGGCGCTCGGTGTCCTGGTCGAGGCCTTCAGCCGTGGCGGGCTGGGTCGCGCGCTTGTCCTTGCCCAGCCGATCGCGTCCGCCGCCTATATAGGAACGGCCCGCCTGCCCGATGCGCTACCGGAAGTGGCGGCGGCTGCGTTATGGGGCCTAATGGTGATGTATGGCCTTTCCCGTGGGACGGGCGAGGCCGAGGACGAATCCGGCACAAGGCGCGCTACCCTGCTCGGCATCGCATGCGCCGGATTCGCGCCGATCGCACTGTTGGGAGCGTCGTCCTCGAGCTTCCAGCTCAGCCTGCTTGTCGCAGCCGCCATCGCGGCCATCGTCGCTGCCAATATTTCGAATCCGGATTTCGGATTCCGCTCCGCATCCCTCCTTGGGGGAGCAGGAGGCATGATCGCGGCCGCGCAAACCGTCACGTTGATCACGCGCAAGACCGACATGCTGGCGCTGGCCGTGCTCACCGTGGTCTTTGTCACGCCTTTTGTCGTCGATCCGGTCCTGCGCCGGGTCCGTACCACGAACAAGGTCGTTCAACTCGCCGCCTTTGTCGGGATCTGCCTGCTGCCCGTGGGTGCATCCGTGGCGACTGTGATTGCGCGGTACGGCTCAAGCTTCCCGGTATGACCCGGGCAAGGACTGTCAAAACCATCAACAGGGAGGAACTACAACCATGTCGAAGTTACTGCGCACTACCTTGCTTGCCGCCACCATTGCCTGGCTGTCGCTGACCGCAGAAAGAGCGGAGGCCGGGACATTCGATATCGATCCCGTCCATTCGGGGATCGCTTTCTTCATCGACCATCTCGGCTTCTCACAGGTGATCGGGGTCGCGAAGGAATTCTCGGGGTCGTTTCAGTTCGACGCAACGAAGCCGGCGGACAGCAGCCTCGATGTTGCGGTGAAAGTCGCCGGCATCTCGACCAACAATAGCCAGAGGGACGGCGACATCCAGGGCGCCGACTGGTTCAATGCAACGGAGTTCCCGCAGATCACTTTTGTCGGGCATGAATTCAAGGCGGCCGACGCCAAGACCGGCACGATATCTGGCGATCTCACCATCGCCGGTGTCACCAAACCCGTCACGCTGGACGTCACCTTCAACAAGGAAGGCCAGAATCCGTGGGACAAGAGCCATGTTGTCGGCTTCAGCGCGCGCACGTCGATCAAACGCAGCGACTTCGGCATGAAAGCCGCGCTTGGAATGATCGGCGACGATGTGAGCCTCGTCATTCAAGTTGAAGGACGTGCCCGTTCGTAAGCCAACGGTGACCTTCCCAGCAGGCGACAGGCACCTCGGTTCCGCACAATGGCGAGAAGCGGAGCGCATCAGCGCGGTCCGCCTCCTTCCGGCCAATTGAGAAGTTCTCGCCGACGGATTGCGCCGGAGAGACTTGCCGTGGCTATTCGGCCGCCACGGAATCCGTGCGCTTGAAAGGATCGCCCACGCCACCTAGGGCAAAAAGGTGGCTTGCATGGGCGATGACATTCTCGGTCGTCTCGCGGATATGACGGTCGACCAGATCCTGGGCCGTGGCCGTGTCGCGGGCGATGACCCGATCCATGATCATCTTGTGCTCGACATCCTTTGCCCGCCATTGCGGGCGAAACTGCGAGGACATCCTGCGGTAGCGATGGGCGCGCTCGAAGAGTTTCTGGCGGATTTCAAGCAGGTTCGGCGAGCCGCATGCAACGACCAGGGAAAAGTGGAACGCACCGTGCAGCGCAGCCCAGTCGTCGGAGAGATAGTAACTTGCGCCGAGCCGGCTCTGCAGGCGATCCATCCGATGGAAGTTGGCCATAATGTCCGCCTCCCATCGATCGTCGCCACGATCGATCGCCAGCTTGATGCATTGCCGTTCGATGAGCACGCGGACATCCGTCAGATCATTCAGATCAAACAGCGAGACCGGCGCGACCAGGAAACCGCGCTGCCCCTCCGCGACAACCAGACCTTCGGCCACCAGCCGCGAGAGGGCCTCGCGCAAGGTGGAGAAGCTTACTTCATACAGCTCCTTCAGCGTTTCGAAGCGCAGCTTGGTTCCCGGCTTCAAGGCGCAGCTGATGATGTCGCTTCGCATGCGCGCCAGCACATCCCCGGCGCGTGTCTCTCCGGCGGGCTTTAGGGTGGTGCTCATGCATACTGCTCCGCATTTGAATTAGCGCGGAGATTACTGCGGATTTTCGAAATAATCAAACCTGTAGCGGGTACCCACCGTCCGGCAGGTGAAGAACAGGACGTATTGAACTTAGCGGACGGACGACAGGCGCTCGGCATGCCAGCGCAGATGATCGTCCATGAAGGTCGAAATGAAGAAGTAGGAGTGATCGTAGCCCTCTTGCATGCGCAGGACGAGGCTGATGCCCGCCCGGTCGCACGCCGCCTGGAACAGCCACGGCCGCAGGCCGTCCTGCAGAAACCCATCGGCTGTGCCCTGGTCGACCAGGAACTCCGGGAAGCGCGCACCGTCATCGACGAGCGCGCAGGCATCATGCCCGCGCCATGCCGTTTCGTCGCCGCCGAGATATTTTTCGAACGCCGGCCGCGACCAGCCGGCGGTGGTCGGCTGCACGATCGGCGCGAACGCCGAACAGCTTCGGAAGCGGGCGGGATTCTTCAGCGCAATCGTCAGGGCGCCATGCCCGCCCATTGAATGGCCGAAGATCGCCTGGCGCGTCATGTCGGCGGGAAATTCCCGTGCGATCAATGCCGGCAATTCCTCGGTGACATGGGAATACATGCGATAGTTCGAGGCGTAGGGCTCTTGCGTCGCATCGACATAGAAGCCGGCGCCACAGCCGAACTGCCAGTTGTCTTTTTCATCCGGAACGTCGGCCCCGCGCGGGCTGGTGTCAGGGCAAACGACGATCAGGCCGAGTTCGGCGGCCATGCGCCTGTACTCGCCCTTATCCATCACGTTGGCATGGGTGCAGGTCAACCCTGACAGGTACCAGACGACAGGCAGCGGACCTTGCGCCGCCTGAGGGGGTACGAAAACGGCAAACGTCATTTCGCAGGCGCAGGCATCCGAAGCGTGGGAATAGACACCCTGGATACCGCCATGGGATTTGGCGGCGGAAATCAGCTTCATCTGTTGCGGCATGTCTTCCTTCTCCGCCAAACGCGAACCATGGCCGGGCTATCTACGCAGCGTTTGTGATCGCAGCAAGCTTGGTGGACCGACCAACGGATAGCCAGCAATGCCCGCGTGGCAGGTCGTCCGGGAAGCACCGTTTTGGGGGAGCGTTCAACGCGACGCGTGGCTCGGACGATCAGTAGACCACAACGCTGCGAATGCTCTCACCGGCATGCATGAGGTCGAAGCCCTTGTTGATGTCCTCGAGCTTCAGCGTATGGGTGATCATCGGGTCGATCTCGATCTTGCCGTCCATGTACCAGTCGACGATTTTCGGCACGTCGGTGCGTCCGCGCGCGCCGCCGAAGGCGGTGCCCATCCAGGTGCGGCCGGTGACCAACTGGAACGGCCGTGTCGAAATCTCCTGGCCGGCGCCGGCAACGCCGATGACGACCGACTTGCCCCAGCCGCGGTGCGACGCCTCAAGCGCCTGGCGCATCACCTTGGTGTTGCCGGTGCAGTCGAATGTGTAGTCGGCACCGCCGATCTGGTCGGCGCCGCGCTTGGTCATGTTGACCAAATGCGGCACGACATCGCCGTCGATCTCCTTCGGATTGACGAAATGCGTCATGCCGAACTTCTCGCCCCAGGCTTTCTTGTCGTTGTTGAGGTCGACGCCGATGATCATGTCGGCGCCGGCGAGGCGCAGGCCCTGGATGACGTTGAGGCCGATGCCGCCGAGGCCGAAGACGACGGCGGTCGCGCCTTGCTCGACCTTGGCGGTGTTGATGACGGCACCGATGCCGGTGGTGACGCCGCAGCCGATGTAGCAGATCTTGTCGAAGGGGGCGTCCGGGTTGACCTTGGCCAACGCGATCTCAGGCAGCACGGTGAAATTCGAGAAGGTCGAACAGCCCATATAGTGAAAGATCTTGTCCTTGCCGATCGAGAAGCGCGACGAGCCGTCCGGCATCAGGCCCTGGCCCTGCGTGGCGCGGATGGCGGTGCACAGATTGGTCTTGCGCGACAGGCAGGACGGGCACTGCCGACATTCTGGCGTGTAGAGCGGGATGACGTGGTCGCCCTTCTTGACCGATGTGACACCCTTGCCGACATCGACGACGATACCGGCGCCTTCATGACCGAGGATGGCCGGAAACAGGCCGTCGGGATCGGCGCCCGATAGCGTGAACTCGTCGGTGTGGCAGATGCCGGTTGCCTTGATCTCGACCAGCACCTCGCCTTCGCGCGGACCGTCGAGGTCAACCTCCATGATCTCCAGCGGCTTTCCAGCAGCGACAGCGACAGCGGCGCGGGTTTTCATGTGTGTTCTCCAATTTCGATCGACACTGGCCTGCGACGACAGGCCGGTTCTCCAGAGCTCGCGGCACGGCGACCGCTAGACGGCCGGCTTCGCGAGCTTCACCTTGTGCCAGGCGATGATGTCCATCAGTTCCGGCGAGAATGCGTCATAGGCGGGAATCCTGGCCTGGGCCAGCGCGCCGCGCACACTGGCCATGCTGGTCGCCGGCGTCCCGGTCTCGACGAGCGAAGACACAAAGGCCGCGAACTCGATCTTCGGCTGGTGCCCATCCGTCGCCAGTTCGGGATGCACGAATTCGAGGCCGTAGAAATGGTGGTCCGGATCGGACACCTTGCCGACCATATGCGTCCCGCAGGACCGGCAGCGGTGGCGTTCGATCTTCTGCGTGGCGTCCACGGCCTCGAGCTTGTCGCCATGCGCCTTCACCGCGACGCAGCCCGCCGGCACGACCGCGATCTGCGCGAAGGCGGCACCAGCAGGCTTCCAGCATTTCGAACAGCCGCACAGGTGGTTGTGCGCCACAGCCTGATCCACCGCGATCTCCACCGGCTCGCTGGCACATTTGCAACGCGCGGTGAATGCCCCGACCGGCGCAGCCGATGCACCTCTTTCGACGGCCGGGTGCAGCACCGCCGTCTCGTTGCGCAAGGCCTCCGCCCGCGCCTTCAGCGCGCGGTTCAAGTCGAGATAGGCGGTTCGCAAATTGGTATCGATGCTGGGCCAGCGCTCGTCTGCCATCGGGCCATCGAAGATCTCGTTGTGGCGCACCCGCGTGCCGCCATTCCCGGTCGGCTCCAGGATGAAAATATGTTCCGCACTGAACACGCCGCCGGGCGCCTGGCTCAGCCAGCGCAGTTCCCGCGCCCCGACGATGCGGGTGATGGTCGGCGTGACCTCGCGCTCGGGAACATTGGGCTGGCGCAGCGTTCCGACGACCCGCTGACCGACGGTCGTGCGCCCGCGCAGCGCCGGCAGGGCCGGATTCCATTCGGGGTAGCGCCCGATGTCGTCCAGCACGGCCCACACGGTCTGCGGCGGCGCGTCGATGACGATCTCGGTTTCAAGCAAGCGCATGGAGCATCCTCATTCCTGGACCAGATTTATGTTTTGGGGTGCGGCAGCGCGCTAATGCGCGACGGCGCCGAGATAGGCGCTCATGACCTTTGCGTCGTTGAGCAGGTTCGGCGCGGTGTCCTCGCCGACGATCCTTCCCGTCTCGATCAGGTAACCGCGATCGGCGGTCTTGAGGCTCAGGCGCGCGTTCTGCTCGACAAGCAGGATGCCGAAGCCCTCGCCGGCGATGATGGCCAGTGACTTGAACAGCTCCTTGGACAGCAGCGGCGACAGCCCGAGCGAGGGCTCGTCCAGCATCAGGATATCCGGCTTGGACATCAGCGCCCTGCCGATCGCGACCATCTGCTGTTCGCCGCCGGACATGGTCTGCGCCAGTTGGCGAGGGCGTTCGGCAAGCCGGGGAAACAGGCCATAGACGAAGTCGAGCATCCGGCGCGCATCGGCCTTCGCGCGCCTGGCATGGCTTCCAAGCCGCAAATTTTCCGCCACGGTGAGTTCGCCAAAGATGCCTCGGCCTTCCGGAACCAGCGCGATCCCCTCCTCCACCATCAGATGGGCGTCGAGTTTGGTGACATCCTTGCCGTTCATGACGATGCTGGTGCCGGGCTCCGTCCCGACAAGACCGGCGACGGCGCCGAGGAAGCTGGATTTTCCAGCGCCGTTGGCGCCAAGGATGACGCAGATCTCGCCCTTGGAAACGCGTGCGGAAACACCGTCGAGCGCGACGTGCCGTCCGTAGCGGACGCCGAGATTGGACACCTCAAGCATCGTCGTCTCCCAGATAGGCGCGGACCACCTCCGGGTCGGCCAGGACATCGGCCGACCTGCCATCGGCGATCTTCGTGCCGGAGTTCATCACCACGCAGCGTGAACAAAGCGAACGGATGGCATCCATCACGTGCTCGACCATGATGATCGTCCGGCCCTGTGCGCTGATCTCGCGGATGAGTTCTATGCCGCCCCTCAACTCGCTCGGGTTGAGGCCGGCGAGCCATTCGTCGAGCAGCAGCACATGCGGGTTTCCCGCAAGGGCCCGGGCGAGCTCGATTCTCTTCTGGTCGATGTAGGTCATCGCCGCGACGGGAACCTCCTCGCGGCCTTTCAACCCGACCCGCTCCAGCAGATCGCGGGCCAGCGCCAGCGCCTCGGCGCCCCAGAGCCGGTTGTGCCCGAAGACGGCGCCGGCGACGACGTTCTCCAGCGCGCTCATCGACGGCAGGACGCGCACCAGCTGGAAGGTTCGGGCGACCCCGATGCGGGCGATCTTGTGGGCCGGGCGTCCGCTGATATTCTGACCCGACAGCAGGATATTGCCCGATGTCGGCGACAGCGCCCCCGATATCAGGTTGAGCATCGTGGTCTTGCCCGAGCCGTTCGGTCCGATCAGTCCCAGCAACTCACCCTTGGCGACTTCGAAACTCACGTCGTTGACGGCGACAAGACCACCGAAGGCCTTGCGCGCCCGATCTATGGTCAACAGAGGAACGCTCATCTGCCCTCCTCGGCGGTCGTTGCCAGCGGGCTTTTGTCGCTGGAGCGGCGGCGGCGGAACAGGGTTTCCAGCTGGCCCGTGACGCCGTCAGGAAGCACATAGACGATCGCCAGAAATGCCAGCCCCATGATCACTGCCGTCTGGTTCGGGAAGTGGCCCGAGATAAAGTCCATCACCACGGTGAAAGGAACAACGCCGACCAGGGGGCCCCAAAGGCGGCGAGTCCCGCCGAGCAATGCCATGATGACCACGAGGAACGACGTCATCGGGTTGAACGCCGCGTCCGGCGTGATGTAGCCGTAGCGCGGTGCCATGATGGCGCCAGCGACGGCAATGAAGGCTCCCGAGACGGCGAACAGGATGACCCTGGTGCGAGCGGTATCGACGCCGACATGGCGCGCCACGGCCTCGTCATTGCCGATGATGCGCAAGGCCAGGCCGAGCCGGGATCTGTTGATGAGCCATCCGGTCACGAACACGATCACCGTCAGCGCCAGCAGCATCCAGTAGAGATGCGCCTCGGTGAAATCGGTAAAGACGTAGAGCCCGATCGTACCGCCGAAATTGGTCTGCACCCAGGTCACGATCTGGCCGAGGAGTTCGGCAAGGCCGAGGGTGAAGATCACGAAATAGACCCCCGAGAGCCTGAGGGTCGCCAATCCGACCAGTGTGGCCAGCAAGGCGCCGGCGACGACCGCGATGAGGATAAGCGCCGGGAAGGGCAGGACGTCGATGAAGGTCGCGACCGAATAGGTTCCGACGCCGAAGAAGGCGGCGCTCGCCAGCGAGACAAGATGCGTCGGCCCGGAAAAGAGCGCCCAGGCCGTGCATATGGCGGCATAGAGCATGATGTTCACGCTGAGCGACAGCCAGAACCCTTCGGTGACCAGAGGGAGAAAGGCCAGCACAGCCGCGCCGGCAAGGCCGGCACCAAGAGCCAGGAGTTCGTTGCGCGGGATGTTCATCATGCCGGCCGCTTTCCGAAAATGCCCTGCGGCCGGAACAGCAGAACGACGATGAAGAGGGCGTAGTTGGACGCCAGCGTCAGTCCGGGATCCAGCAGGCTGGCAACCAGCGTCTCGGTCACGCCGAGGACGAGAGCGGCGAGAACCGCGCCGCGCACGTCGCCGACGCCCCCCATGATGACGATGATCAGCGCCTTCATGGTGAAGATCACGCCCATCGAGGTGTTGAACGTGTAGAAGGTCGACAGCAGCGTGCCGGCGCAGGCCGTGATCGCTCCTCCGAGCGCAAAGGCGAACGCCGCGGTCTTGCGCACGTCGATCGCCACCAGCCTTGCAGCGCGCGGATCGACGGCGACGGCGCGAACCGCCGTGCCGCGGTCGGTGTGGTAGAGGAAAATGTAGAGAGCCGTGGCGATTGCGGCGGCGGCGACAAAGGCCACGACCCGGTTCAAGCCGAACGAGTTGCCCATGATCGTGAATGGCTGGGCGAGGAACTCGTAGTTGAAATAGGACCCGCCGAACGCCTGCAGCATCAGGCCCTGGAACAGGAACAACAGCCCGAAGGTCGCCAGGATGGAATCGACCTCGAGCATGCCGCGATTCCTGGCCCGCTTCACCAGAGGCTGCATCAGCCTTGTATAGATCAGCCAGTTGACGACGAAGGCGCCGGGGCCGATCACCAGCAGCCCCACCAGCGGATTGATCCCGAAGCCCGTGTACAGCCAGAAGGTAGCGAAGCACGCCGCAACCAGCGTCTCGCCATTGGCGAGGTTCATGATCCGCGCCACGCCGTACTGGAGCGTAAGCCCGAGCGCGATGAGCGTATAGGTGCCCCCAAGGAGCAAGCCTGTCAGCAGGATGAGCATTGTACTCTCGCAGTCACGGGCCTGGCGTCATGAGGACGCCAGGCCCCTGGGGAGGATCGGATCAGTTGCTGGGCCAGGCGGGCTTGAGCACCGGCGGCTGCGCGCCCTGGATATTCCCTGTCGCCCTGACGCCGTGCACGACGCCATCGCTCCACTGGCCCACCGTCCAGTTGTTGTTGTTGATGTTGTTTTCGAAGTGGATATCGCCGAGCACGGTCTTGAAGGTACCCGACTGGATTTCCTTGTTGAGCGCTTGCTTGTCCAGGCTGCCGACCCGCTCGACGGCCTGCTGCAGGATCTCCAGGCTGGCATAGGCCACCGGGCTCGCCCACCAGTCGGCTTCCTGGCCGGTCACCGCGATATGCTCCTTGCGATAGGCCTGGAAGACGGGATCGCTCGCATTGACGCCGCCCATGATCAGGATGCCGTTGGCAGCGGCGCCAAAGCGCTTTCCATATTCGTCGAGATTGCCGCCGACGCTGACGAAGAACGCCTTGACGTCGAACTTCTGCACCTGCGCCTGCTCGGTGAGAGCGAAGCTGTCCGGCGGATAGGAATAGGCGATGAAGGCGTCTGGGTTGGCCTCCTTGGCGCTGGCGATCACCGGAGCGACGTCCTGATTGCCGAGCGGATAGGAGGTCTCGTAGACGATATCGAAGCCGGCCTCCTTGAGTGCGGGCTTGCCGGTCTTGATCATCTCGAGGCCAAAGGCATCCGAAACGTTGACCACCGCGACCCGGTTGCCGATCTTGCCGGCGTCGCGCAGATCCTTGAGCGTGCCGACTATGCCGTTGGCGATGCCCTGCGCCGGGCCGAGCAGCCAGAAGGTGTTCGGCCAGCGCTTGACGAATTGATCGAGATCGTTGGCATTGCCGGTGGAGACGATCTGCGGGTAGCCATATTTCGCGATCAACGGAGCGGTCGCGAGATTGAGGCCTGTCGAATAGGGCGGGATGATCAGGTCGACCTGGTCCTGGGTGGCGAGACGCTGGATGTTCTTGACCGCCTCTTCCGGCGACGACTTGTCGTCATATTCGACGATCTCGATCGGCCGCATCTGATCGCCGACCTTGAGGCCACCGGCCTTGTTCACCTTCTCGGCCCACAGCTTGATGTTGGGCCAGAGCACACCTGACGCGCCCCCCGCAAGCGGTCCTGTCTTGGATGCGCTCACCCCGATCCTGACCGGGTCCTGCGCAAAGGCCGTGCTGAACGTGCCGGCTGCCAGGGCCGCCGAAAGCATGAGTGCGTTGAAACTGCGTCGCAACATCGAAATTCCTCCCAGGTCTGGTTTTGTTGGCCTCCCCTCGCCTCCCAGCGAGTTGGTCGACCGATCCCCTAGCGAAATTGCTTAGGCCATTTTCCTCCGATGATCCAGCGAATTTCGTAAACTTCCGTATTTTCGTTATTTTCTCGTAGTGACGATATTCGTGACGGTCTCGGGTGCCGACGTGGGCCCCCGAACGTAGCTGATTTGGTCGCACTGCGGAAAACCGGTTCCGCACTGCATCATTTAAGATACTTTATAGTATGCAAATACTCTTACGAATGTCAACACCGAGAGAAGCCTGCCGGTTTGTCCTGTTTGTCCGCCGCAGGCGACACGCACAGCCTCATTTCGCGGCATTGGCCAGAGCCTCGAGTGCCAGCACCGGATCCGCGACCTGAGCGGGATCGGGGCTGGCCGACATGGCGAGCAGGCGCTTGCCGATCAGGTAGTCGCGCGGCGCATTCAGCCCATCGACCGCCACGAGCTGCCCTTCGCGGTAGTACCAATGCGAACGACCTGGTCCCGCGCCCTGCCTGATAACCACCGTATCGTCCGGCCTGGACAGGCCGGCGATCTGCAACTTGAGATCGAACTGATCGGACCAGAACCACGGCTTCGGCCTGTAGGGCTGAAGCGCGCCCATGATGTTGCGGGCGACCAGGTCGGCGCTGTCGATGGCGTTGCCGACGCTCTCCATCCGCAGCCCGCCTTCGGGCAAGGAAAAATTCGCGCAATCGCCTGCGGCCCAGATGAACGCGTCGTCCGTGCGCCCATAGGCGTCGGCGGCGATGCCGTTGTCGATGGCGAGACCTGCCTCAGCCGCCAGCGCCGTTTCCGGCATGCCGCCGATTCCCGCCACGACGACGTCGGCCTGGACGATCGTGCCGTCGCCGAGCCTGGCGGCGGCAACGCGGTCCGCGCCGAGCAACTCGCTCACCGCCTTGCCGAGATGAAAGGTCACGCCCCTGGAGCGGTGGAGCGCTGCGACTGCCTCAGCCGTTTGCGCCGAGGCCACCCGGGCGAGCGGGCGATCGGCGGCTTCCACCACATCCACCATCATGCCGAGCCCGCATGCGACGGCGGCGATCTCAAGCCCGATGTAGCCGCCGCCGATGACAAGGAGCTTGCCGTGGTTTTCGAGCGTCGGCCGCAATGCATCGATGTCGGCGAGCGTGCGGATAGTGAAGACGCCCGCAAGGCCGCGCGCGATCGCCGGCGGCAACTTTCGGGCGGTCGCGCCGGTTGCGAGCACCAGCCGATCGTAGTCAAGCATGGCGCCATCTGCCAGACACACGCGCCGCCGTGCACGCTCGATGGATGCAACGCGCGTTCCCAATCGCAACGCGATCCGGTTCTTTGCGTACCAGTCCTCCGCTTTCAGCTTCAGCCGGTCGCGCTCGAGTTCGCCGAGAAGATAAGCCTTCGACAGCGGGGGACGCTGGTAGGGAGCATCCGGCTCCTCGCCGATCAGAGTGATCGATCCCGAAAAGCCGTTTGCCCGCAGCTTCTCGGCCGTGGACAGGCCGGCCTGTCCGGCACCGACGATAACGATGCTGCTTTCGCTGCCAGGCTTGGCCGCGGCGGGATGATCGGCGTCAAGGGACATGATCAGGCTCAACCGCTAGGCGGTCGGAACGCGGACGGAAATATTGTCCAGCGCGTCGCTGACCTTGATCTGGCAGCTCAGCCGGCTTCCGGGTTCGCGCGGCGCGTCGGCGAAGTCCAGCATGTCGTTTTCATGCTCGCTGATCGGTCCGAGCGCCACCATGATTTCCTCGGGAAGCACGACATGACATGTGGCGCAGGCCGCCGAGCCATTACATTCGGCGATGATGCCCGGAACGCTGTGTTGAAGCGCGGTTTCCATCAAGGTGCGGCCGTTCTGGGCCTCAACGGTGAGCTCCGCACCGTCCGCGGAAAGGAACCTGATTGTTGGCATGACTCTCTCCCTCAAGCGTCCCAGACAACAGGCATGTGCGTGGGGCCACGAAACACCCAGCCACGAACGCGGACGAGTTCCGGATCCTTGAGCCGGAGATTGCGCAGCCGCTCGAACACCATCGGCACGGCGATCTGGCTCACCAGCGCGCGCGACACCCAAGTGCCGGCGCAGAAATGCGATCCGGCGCCGAACGCCAGGTGGGATTTCTTTTCCCGGAAGACATCGAACTTCTCCGGATCGCTGAAACGGCGGTCGTCATGGTTGGCGGCGCCGACGCACAGACCCACCTGCTCGCCCTTGTGGACCAGCGTGCCCGAGATCTCGACATCGCGGGTCAAGCGGCGAGGATACATGCCGATCGGCGAGATCCAGCGCACGGCTTCTTCGAATGCCTGCCCCCAGAGAGAAGGCTCGGCGCGAACGCGTGCGAGCTGGTCCGGGTTCTGCAGCAGGCCCAGGATCAGTGTCAGGATCGAGTCCCGGGTCTCGTTCAGCCCGCCGCCGATCGCGACCTTGATGTTGGCGTAGATCTGCTCGACCGTCTGCGCAGGATCAGCCTGGAGCATTGATGACAGCATCGAAGGATTTGGATTTTCACGATGATGGGGCAGCATCCTGTCGACGGCGCTCTCGACGCCGCTGGCTGCCTCCTTCGCCTTGCGCGCGATTTCCGGGTTGTGCGAATAGTTGCCGGAACCGTCGATGAGCGATTGCGACCACAGTGCCATCGTGCGCCAGTCGACGCCGTCGAAACCCAATATGTCGGCCAGCGCGCGCGCCGCGATCGGCGCGGCGAGGTCCTCGAAAAGCTCGGCCTCACCCTTGTGCTCGATCTGCGAGATGACGTCGCCGCAGATGGCCTGCATGGGCTCGGCCCAGCACCGCTTGACGATACCGGGACGCAGGCTCGGATCCATCGCCGCCCTTTCGTGGGCATGGTCCTCGCCGTCCTTGCGCATCAGGTTCGGCCCGATCACGGTGTTCAGCAGCGACTGCGGATTGATGGAGGAAAACGTCTCGGGGTCGCGTTCGATTGCCATGATGTCGTCGAAGCGCGTCACCATCATGATGTTCGCCGCCTCGACCTTGACGACCGGCCCGAGGTCGCGAACGCGCTTGAAGACCGGATACGGATTGGCCAGCAGCTCTTCGAACGCAACGTCGTCGACCACTTTCACCGCTTCGCTCATGATTTCCTCCCTGTCGGCAGACGAGGTACGAAATCGACGTGTATTCAGCAATGCGATGGGTTAGATAGAGGTCATCGAAAATTTGCATGGAGGTGACGGTCATGCTCTCCGACGAACTTGCCAGTGTAGACCTCGCCACGCTGCAGACGCTTGTCGCAGTGCAGGACCGCGCCTCGTTTTCCGACGCCTCGCTACTGCTCGGCGTCAACCAGTCCACCATAAGCTACGCCATCAAGCGGCTGCGAAATGCCTTCAACGATCCGCTGTTCGTCCGCCAGGGCAATTCGATCGTGGCAACCGATAAAGGCGAACAGCTCGCCCAGCAGGCGCGCGGCATCCTTGAGCAGATGGCCGCACTTTCTTCGCCGTCGGGTTTTGACCCGGCCACGGCCGAGGGAAGCGTGACGGTCTCCTGTAACCACCATGAGCGCATGTTCGTCATCCCCGACTTCGTGCGCCGGGCACAGAAGGAAGCGCCGAAAGCGACGATCCACATCTTCGAATCCGCTGTCGACGGCAAGCAGCAGTTGAAGCAGAACACATGCGACATCGTGCTTGGCCCGGTCGCGATCCTCGGCGACATCTACTACCGCAGGAAACTGTTCACCGATCACTACGCCTGCGTCATGGACCCGGCGCACCCGCTGGCGGGGGGAGAGCTGACGCTCGACCGCTACTGCGGCTCGCGGCATGTCGCGGTCACGCACAACGGACGCTGGGAGGCGCTCTATTTCGCCGCGTTGCGCGCAAAGGGCATCGAGATGGAGCCGGAGGTCACCGTGTCGAGCCACGACATATTGGAGCGGCTTATTCCAGGCTCGGAACTGGTGGCGACAATCCCGTATCGGCTGGCGCGGCGCCTGTCTGACAGGCTCGCTTTGCGCCCTTTCCCGATGGAGGTCTTCATCCAGGTCGACATCTACTGGACCGAGCGTACGCACCACTCCGGACTGCACCGCTGGGCCCGCCAGATACTGGCCGAGGTCGCCGAGAAAAACCTCGGCGGCGGGGACGACCACGAGGCAGGAAGAGGCGACCACCTACCGGGCCGACAGTAGGCCCGGCGCGAAAAAATTGGCGCCGCCCAACGGAGTGCCGGTGGGCGGGGTATGCGACGCGGCCTATGCCGCCTTCGCGCCGAGCATGACGACCGAGACCGTCACGGGCTCGTTGAAGGGATTGCGCCAGGCATGACGCGCGCCCTGCTGCACGACCGTATCGCCCTGCTTCAGCTCAACGGTCTTGCCGTCGTCGAGTTCGAGGACAAGCCGGCCCTTGACGACGGTCACGTAGTCGACCGTCGGCGTCTGGTGCATGCCGGGACTGTCCATCTCGAAACACTCGGCGATACCGGGCGCGGCCTTCAGATGCTCCGGACCCGCCAATTCAGGCTTCCAGTCGGGCGACATCATCACGCTATCCGGTGGAAAGGTGATCATCCAGAACACCGATCCCCCGACCGAAGCCAGCATCGTGCCCTCGCTCGCCATCGGATCGGCACCATCCCGTTTGGCCAGATCCGGTGTCCCGTCGACCTTCCACTGCGGGGCAGAAACGAAACCGGGCGTGTGCTGCAGCGCCATCTCGCGCGGCGAGGTGCCGTCGCTGATGAATACCGATTTTCCTGCGGCGTTCTTTCCGGTGACGACGCGGCGAGTGCTCATGTTTCTATCCTCCCTGAACAAATTCGAATACCATTCGGTATCAGCATACTATGATGCATTCAACTATGGATGGATCACAAAATTCGAGAAGCCGCCATGACGCACGGCGATGCCCGAAATCGCCTCGTTGACCTTCTCCATCGGTGTCGAATGGGTTTCCAGAAGGCCCAGGTCGACCTTGCCGATCCCGACGAGGTCAGCCATTTCCTGGCCCTCCGAGGTCGTCAGCCATGCCGAACCAATCAGCCGCTGGTTGCGATCCATCATTGTGTGCACGTCGATGGAAACCGCTCCCATGACGGCGCCGATGTCGACGGCGATACCGCCGCGGCGCAGTGCCTTGAGGCCCGCCAGGAAGGGCTCATGCGACGTGCCGGGACCGTTGCAATCGATGAAGGCATCGACCCCCTCGCCATGCGCCGTCCTGGAACGGGCCCATTCGTCGGGCATTCCGTCCTCCAGCGAATGCGTCTCGATGATGCCGGGGGCGAGCGCTTCGATCTCCTTCAGCAGCTTCCTGTCGCGACCGGTGCCGAGAATCTTCTTGACCCCGAAGGACGGACCGAACACCGCGATCGCTATGCCGAGCGTGCCGGAGATACCGTTGACAAGAACCGTGTCGCCGGGGCCGACCTGCGCCTTCTTCAGGGCGGAATAGCCGGTGCCCATGTAGCCGAGCCGTGCCGCCTGGTCGAAGCTCATGTTGTCGGGAAGCGACACGATCGCCGATGCCGGCGCCGCCATGTACTCGGAAATGCCGCCGACCGCGTAGTCTTCGAATGTCTGCAGGGCGTCGTGGCTGAAGCCGAAATAGCCCTGGAAGGCGTAGTGGCGGCAGGAGATGGTGTCGCCGCGCCGGCAATGGCGGCAAGAACCGCAGGAGCGCCCCGGATTGACATAGACGCGATCGCCGGGCTTCAGATTATGGACCTGGCTGCCAACCGCCGCGATCTCACCGGCCGGGTCGAGGCCGAAGATCGCCGGCAGCGGCGGTTGCGGCATGTGGGGGAACCAGGTCGGCCACATCGCCAGGATGTTGGCCAGGTTCGGAACGATGCCGCACGAGCGGACTCGCACGAGAACATCCATCGAGCCAAGCTTTGGGACCGGCACTTCCTCGATCATCAGCTGGCCGCCGATCTCGTGCATGCGTGCGGCCTTCATCGTCTGCGGAATTGCTGTCACGTCGATACCTCCCGTTCGCTCGAACCAGTGCATGCCGAGCTTTTCGGCGCACACCTGGGCCTCCTCCCGAGGCCAAGTCGGTGGTCGCACATTTTTTTCGAAATATCAATCATTTTTCGTAACTTTGACGAACGAAATCGAGCACCATGTTCCCAACCAATGATCAGGCCAATTCCTTTTTGGGATCGGTTCGCTTTGCCCCGCCTTCCGATGGCTTGCGCATTTTCGAAAATCCGATCTACTCTGGGCCAGAGGTGCCTGCCTTCATGGCACGTCCCAAATGGGTGAGCCTTTGAAATTCGCTTCTTTCGTTGATCGCTCCGGTGCCGGCTATGGAATCGTCGAAGATGAAACGATCCTGCGCCTGGATTCCGGTCCCGGGGCGCCGCCGGATCTCAAGGCCTATCTCGGCAGCCGGTTTCCCAACCTCGCGCCCAGCGGGCGCGATCTCGAAGTCGTGCGGCTGGCCGAAGTCAGCCTGCTCCCTCCGATCCCCAACCCGGGCAAGATCTTCTGCGTGGCCACGAACTTCCATGAGGACGGCAAGCCCGTGCCTGAGTTCCCGCTCCTTTTCACGCGTCACGCCGAAGCCCAGACAGGACACGGCAGTTCCATCCTGAAACCGGCAGTTTCCGAGAAGCTGGATTTCGAGGGCGAGCTGGCGGTGATCATCGGGCGCCGCGCGCACAAGATAGCGCGCGCCGAAGCGATGGCTTACGTCGCCGGCTATGCATGCTTCAACGAGGGGAGCGTGCGCGACTGGCAGAAACACTCGAGCCAGTTCACGCCCGGCAAGAATTTCCATCAAAGCGGCGCGTTCGGCCCCTGGATGGTCTGTACGCGCGAGATCCCGGACCCGGCGCGGCTCTTTCTGGAGAGCCGGGTCAACGGCGTCACCAAGCAGTCGATCGCGATCGACCGCATGATCTTCGACATCCCCTGGCTGATCTCCTACATCTCGACTTTCGCTCCACTCGACCCTGGCGACGTTATTGTTTCGGGCACGCCGTCGGGCTTCGGCGCAAGCCGCAATCCGCCGGAGTTCCTATTCCCTGGCGATGAGGTCGAGATCGAGATCCTGGGTATTGGAACGCTGCGAAACACAGTGGTCGCGGACAATTCGGAAGAGATTTCGTAATAATATCTTTTTTTCGAAAATTGTTGCCGTCAAGCCGAGTTTGCTCTAAGGAGGTCGCCAAGGCCATGCTGCGACCGCAAGAGGAGGATAGTGATGCACCTGGTGTATGGGGTCGGTCACATAAAGCTGAATGTCCGTGACGTAGGGGCCGTGATCCATGACTCGACGGAGATTCTCGGGCTGCGCGTCACCAGGCAGCCGGCGGGCGAGACATGGCTAAGCTCCAACGGCCGCAAGGCCGAACTCGTGCTTCTCCAATCCGATGAGAATTCCTGCCACACGATCGGGCTCGAAGCCCTGACCGCCGAGGCTGTCGTGGAAGCCGCCTCGCGTGTGGAGGGCGCCGGCTGCCGGATTCTTTCGCGCGAACCCAGCCTGGCCTGCTGCGATGCCGGCGTGACCTTCGCAACGCCTGAAGGACTGCGCTTCGAGGTTCATACCCCGGCGCGCGACGACATGTACAATCCGCGCTACCCGACTAACGGCATCAAGCCGCGGCGGCTCGACCACATCAATCTCATCACGCCCGACCCGGTCGTCACAAGGCGGCAGCTTTCCGCGATCTGCGGCATGCAGCTCACCGAGCGCATGGTCAACGAAGCGCTGAGCTGGATGCATGGCGGCAACCGCCAGCATCACATCCTGGGTCTGGTGAAGGGCCCGATCGGGCTTCACCACTATTCCTTCGAATTCAGCCACTTCAGCGACTACTGCCGGCTCGGCGACATTCTCGACGGGTTCGACCGCCAGGTCCTTTGGGGGCCGGGCCGCCATCGTCCGGGCGACAACACCTACGCCTACTACCTGGATGCCAGCGGAGCGATGGTCGAGTGCTCCGGCGCCATGCACACGGTCGCCGACGATGCCCACTTCGTGCCGAACGTCATCACCAATCTGGAGCGCCCGGGAAACGTCCGCCAGATGAATGTCTGGGGGTCTCCCGCCCCCCAGGAATGGCGCGAGCACCATTTTCCCTTCGCCAGGGTCAACTGATCAGGTCGCGCTTCGGCGCAAGGAGGCAAAGCAGCTCGACCGAGTGGGGCCGCTGCTTCCGATAGGAGATTGCCATGCAGGAAAAACTGACCTTCGAATCCGACGGCCTGAAACTGTCGGCCATTCTGCACATTCCCGACAGTCACCGTCCGGGACAGAAGCTGCCGGCGTTCATCGTCTGCCACGGCTTCGTCGGTTCCAAGGACGAGTCGCACGCCCAAATCCAGGCGGAGATGATGGAGGCGTTCGGCTATGCCGCGCTGCGCTTCGACTTCCGCTGCTGTGGCGAGAGCGAGGGCGAGCGCGCCCAGGTGCGCTGCTTCGATCAGGTCGCTGACGCAAAGAACGCGCTGACCTTCCTCGCCAAACGTCCCGAGATCGACACGAAGCGAATTGGTATCACCGGCCACAGCTTCGGCGCCGCGGTTTCGGTCTATACGGCCGGGGTCGACGAGCGGTTCGCCTGCGTCATCTCCTCATGCGGCTGGGGTCACGGTGAACGGAAGTTCCGTGGCCAGCACCCGACGCCCGAGGCCTGGGAGCGGTTCATGGGCCTGCTCGAGAAGGGACGCGAGCACAAACGCACGACGGGCGAGAGCCTGTGGATCTCGCGCTTCGACGCCGTGCCGATTCCGGAAAAATTGCGCAAGAACCTGTCGCCCAAGGCGATCATGGAAATCCCTACCGAGACGGCATGGAGCATGATGAACTTCAGGGCGGATGACGTGGTGGCCAACATCGCGCCGCGGCCGGCCCTGTTCTTCCACACCGCCGACGACATCATCACGCCGACCGAACAGTCCATCCGCCTGTTCGAGAAGGCGGGGCAGCCAGCCGAGCTGATGCTGATCACGGGCACTGCCCACTTCCCGCTCGCCCCGGAGGACGCGCCGCGCACCAAGGTGATGATCAAGGGCTGGCTCGACAAATTCTTCCCGGCGACCCCGGCCGCTTGAGGTCAGCGCAGCCAGACCAGGAGACATCAGGCATGCCCGTCGCCCAGGAAACCGAACTGACCGATTTTGCCGCTGCGCTCCTGCACGCCGCCGGTTACACGCCGGACGAGGCGGCACAGACCGCACGGCTGCTGGTGTGGGCCAATCTGCGCGGCGCGGAGTCGCACGGTGTTCTCAGGATCCCGCGCTACATCGAGATGATCAAGACGGCTGTCGTCCGGACCGGGCAACAGCCGAAGCTGATCCGGGAATTCGGAGCGACCTGTGTCTTCGACTACGGCAAGGCGCCGGGCGCCGTCGCCATGATGCACGCGGCTGGCAAGGCCGGCGATCTGGCGGAAACGTTCGGTATCGGCTGGTGCGGCGCCCGCGCGATATCGCATGCCGGCGCAATCGGTTACTTCACCACCCAACTGGCCGGCCGCGGCCTGATCGGCATCGCCATGACCGCGTCGCGGCCGCTCATGAGCTACTTCGGCGCCAAGGGCGAGGCCCTGTCGACGAACCCCCTGTCGGTCGCCGTTCCGCGGCCTGATGGCGCCGATCCGATCGTGCTCGACATGTCGACGGCCGCTGTCGCACTCGGCAAGATCATGGCTGCGAAGGATTCCTGCAACCCGATCCCCAAGGGCTGGGCGATCGACGCCAACGGCGTCGAAACGCAGGATCCGCATAAGGTGGCAGCCATACTGCCCATGGCCGGCCCAAAGGGATCCGGCCTGTCGTTGATGATCGAAGTTCTGTCGAGCGTGCTGGTGGGCAACGCCATCATCGCGCCGTTCCTGCGGGGCGAGAAGAAAGGCGGCTTCAATGGCCTCATGCTTGCCATCAATCCGGCGGCCTTCGGCGACACACCGTCCTTTCTCGCCTCGGTCGAAAGCCTCGCCGGCGCGATCCATACGCTCGATCCGGCAGCCGGCTCCGATGGCGTGAGACTACCCGGCGAACGCGGCTTTCAGACCAAGCGAGAGCGCATGGCCAATGGCATCCCGCTGGCAAAGGGCACTGCGGGGAATCTAGCCGATGCGGCCGTTCGGCTGGGGCTCGCGGTGCCGGCTTTCCTGCAGTGACGCCGCGCGACAGCCGCAGGCGCCGTCAACGGGCGGCCGGCTGCTTCATGTGCCTGTAGAGATGCGCCTCGTGCATCGAGGTGAGCGTGGCCCTCACCATTTCGCCCGGCGAGTCGTCCTTCATGAAACTGGAGAGGCCGCCGTAAATGAGTTCCAGAACCACGCCGCCGACGTAGAGTGGTTCGATATCGGAACCGCCGTAGGGGAAAAGCTTTCCGGACAGCAACTTGCCCAGACCCACCCACTGGTCCTTGAACAGGCGCAGATGCCGCTCTTCCAGTGTGTTGTCCCGGCGGGCGATCCGCAGTAGGTCGATGGCAAGCGTTCCCCACCGCTTGTCCTTCGCTCGCTGGTTGGCCCAATTGCACATCGCGTCGATGATCTCTTTCGGGTCATCATGGCCATCGAGAAGGCCAGTAAGCTCGACCACGTCGCCGCCGGCATGGCGCTCGAGCAGTTGAAGGAATATCTCTTCCTTTGTGGCGAAGTTCGAATAGAAGGCGCCCTTCGAATATCCGGCTTCTTCCGCGATGCGTTCGATGGTCGCACCCGAGTAGCCGTCACGCGCCACGACCTCGCTGGCCGACAGCAAAAGCTTCTCGCGGGTCAGAGCCTGGCTCTGTTCGCGTGTCAGTCGTGCCATCTGCTGTCCTTCCAGTCCACTATCAGGATACCTTTGGTATCCGAATCGCGCAAAGGTTAGAAGGCCGAAACAACACAGGCAAGCGCCCAGAAAATCGGGTATTCGGGACCCATCAGCTGCCAGCGCCAGCGCGGGCCATTGATGCGCAGCACCGCAAAGGCCGCCCCCAGCAAGACAGCCACGGCGCATGCTGCGGCCCAGCGCGGATGGATGTTGAACACCATTCCAACGGCGGCAAGAAACTCCAGCGCAAGTGTCAACACGATGAAGGGCTTTCCGGGCTTCAGCCCAGCGGCCTCGAACGTCTTCGTCGCCTTTTCGAAGTTCCTGATCTTTCCGACCAGATGCGGAAGAAACCAGAGCCCACAAAGAATGCGCAGCAGATCGATTGGCGTTAGCGTAAACTCCGGCACTGATCCCTCCCTGTAGGACGATGAACGAGCCGTCGATGCCGTCATCTGCCCTTATTGGCTGGATGGAGCGACGCTCAGCGATCGAAAGTTTCGTGCGGCGAAAGGTCGTCGCAGGATCGCAACCGGCACAGTGTGCGCCGAGATCTCCTGCAAATGCTGTCGTCAGTGAAAATCGCTCTTGCGTCATCCAATCCAGATACTATACGGTATCTGTAGTCCAATGGGAATGTCAATGAGGCGTCTCCCGAACCGACATATTGGGAGGAAAAGACGATGACGATCATGATGCGGGCGGCGCGGCTGCATGCCGTGAACGAGCCGATGCGTGTCGAAGACGTGGCGAAGCCGGTGGCGTCCGGCACGGATGTGGTCGTCGAGGTCAAGGCCTGCGGGATGGTGCCCAACCTCGCAAACGTGCTGAACAACTGGGAAACCTGGTATCCGCATCAGCCGCTGCCGATGAAGCCGGCAATCTTCGGCCTCGACCCTGCGGGCATCGTGCACCAGGTCGGCGACCAGGTCGTGGCGATCAAGCCCGGCGACCGCGTCTACGTTAATCCGCTGCGCTCCTGCGGCGCATGCCATGCCTGCGTCAGCGGCCATCAGGCCAAGTGCGAGTACTTCACCTTCAATGGCTATTTCGGCTTCAACACGAACAGCCTTGAAATCTACAAACGTTATCCAGGAGGCGGCTTCGCCCAGTTCATGCGCGCGCCGCAGAATGCGATCGTCAAGATCCCCGGTAACATGACTTTTCCGCAGGCCGCCCGTATGGGTTACCTCGGCACCTCCTATTCCGCGATCAAGAAGTTCGGCATACCGACCGGCAAGTCGCTGATCGTCAACGGCGCGACGGGTACGCTGGGTGTCGGCGCCACCCTCTTCGCACTCGCCATGGGCGTCTCGACGGTCTACGCGGTGGCCCGCGGCAAGCCCCTGCTCGAGCGGCTGAAACAGCTTGCCCCGAACCGGATCCAGACCTTCTCCAATCAGGACGGCAAGGTCGCAGACTGGGTCCGCTCGCAGACCGACGGACTTGGCGCCGACTTCATGCTCGACTGCTTGGGCGCGGTCGCCGACGTCAATGCCATGAAGGACGCCATGATGGGCGTCAGGCGCGGCGGCCGCATCGTCAACATCGGCGGCACTGGCAGCGACATGCTGTTCAACACCAAGTGGTGGATGGACAATTCGATGGAGTTGATCGGCTCGGCCTGGCTGACCACGGCCGAGGGCATGGAGATCGCCGAGATGGTTCGTTCCGGCACGATCGATCTCTCGGTGCTGGAGGCCAGGACGTATCCCCTCGAGCAGATCAACGAGGCCATCAACGGCGTCGCTTCCGGTGACGGCGGCTTCACCAACTACGTGCTCGAACCGTAGGCACAGCAAATCGGCATCGGCGGACCTCAGAGTCCGACGCTTACCGGATCGCGTCGCGAAGAGAACCGAAATGATCATTGACTGCCACGGCCACTACACGAGCGAGCCGCAGGACCATCATGCCTTTCGCAAGGCTCAGGTCGAGTTCGTCGAGGGCACGCGGGACGCAATGCCCGCCTATCCCGGCATTGCAGACGAGGTGCTGAGGGCAACGATCGAACAGAACCAATTGCGCCTGCAGCGCGAGCGAGGCACGGACCTGACCATCCTGTCGCCGCGGGCTTCGGGCATGGGCCACCATTTCGGCGACGCCGACGCCAATGCCGAGTGGTCGCGCATCTCCAACGACTTGATCGCCCGTATCGTCGACATGTTCCCTTCCAACTTCGCCGGCGTTTGCCAGCTGCCGCAATCGATGAGCGGCGACCTGAAACCGGTCCTTGCAGAACTTGAGCGCTGCGTCGTCGAACTCGGCTTCGTCGGCTGCAACCTCAATCCCGATCCGTCCGGCGGCTTCTGGTCGGCGCCGCCGATCCACGACCGCTACTGGTATCCGCTCTTCGAAAAGCTGGTCGAGCTGCAGGTGCCGGCCATGATCCATGTCTCCGGTTCCTGCAGCCTATGCTTGCATACGACCGGCGCGCATTACATCAACGCGGACACCGCGGTGTTCATGCAGTTGATCCAGGGCGACCTGTTCAGCGCGTTTCCCGATCTCAAGCTGATCATTCCGCACGGCGGCGGTGCGGCGCCCTATCACTGGGGTCGCTATCGCGGCCTGGCGATGATGCTGGACAGGCCCGGACTGGGCGAGCATCTGCTGCGCAACGTGTACTTCGACAGCTGCGTCTATCACCAGGCAGGCATCGACACGCTGCTTCGCGTCGTTGGCCCGGGCAATATCCTGTTTGGGTCCGAGTTGCTCGGAGCGGTCAAGGCCATCGACCCAGAGACCGGCTTCAGCTTCGACGACACGCGGCGCTACATCGAGGCGCTTTCGCTCGGCGAGGCAGAGCGGAAGGCCGTGTTCGAGGACAATGCCCGCAAGGTCTATCCGAGGCTCGACAGGCGGCTGAAGGCGCAAGGGCGCTAGGCCACCCAGTGAGCACCCTTCGGACGTGGGGCCAAACGCGGCACCTCATCTTTCCAGGAGAAAAACCATGGCCAGAGTCGTCACGAGAACCGAGCGCACACCGATCGAGACCTGCGAGGCCCTTGGCCAGCTTGGCGTGGCCACGGTCCACGAGGCACAGGGCCGGACAGGCCTGCTCGCCACTCGGCTGCGGCCGATCTACGACGGCGCGAGGATCGGAGGGAACGCGCTGACCTGCGAAGTCGCGCCGGGCGACAACTGGATGATCCATGTCGCGCTGGAACAGGCAAGGCCGGGAGACATCCTTGTCGTCACCCCGACCTCGCCTTGCGAGGATGGCTATTTCGGCGACCTGCTGGCCGAGTCGGCTAAGGCGCAAGGCATCAGGGGCCTGATCATCGATGCGGGCGTGCGCGATGTCTCGACCCTGCGTTCCATGGCTTTTCCGGTCTGGTCAAAGGCGATCAGCGCACAGGGAACCGTCAAGGAGACGCTCGGCAACGTCCAGGTGCCGATCGTCTGCGCCGGTGCCCACATCCGGCCGGGCGACGTGATCGTGGCCGATGACGACGGCGTGTGCGTCGTGCCGCGCGAATCCGCTGCAAAGATCCTCGAAATCGCCCGCAAGCGCGAGTCGATGGAAGAAGAAAAGCGAGGCCTCTATGCCGCGGGCAAGTTGAGTCTCGACGTCAACGACATGCGCCAGCGCTTGCAGCGCAAGGGCCTCATCTACGAATAGGGTTCGTCTAGCCGGTTGCGCAACCGACGAGCAGGCGATGCAGCGCGCCTGTGCGACCCTGCCGAACGTTGTTTCGTCACTAGAACATTTCGGAGCAACGGGAGCCCCCTGCGCGGCTTTGCTGCGCAGGGTTCACGCCCGGTCCGCAAGATTCTCTGTCTAGAAGGGCATCGCAAACTGAAGCCATGCACTGTCGCCTTCGGGGCGATTTCTGGCGTCGAAGTCGCGCTGGTATTTCAGCACCAGCCCACCGCCTGGAATGATGTCGTACGAAACCTGTGGACCGATGCCGAATGCGTGGTCCCTGCCTCCGACAGAGACGCCGTTTTGCGTGTCATCGCTCAGTTGCTGCAGCGCATAGCCCTGCAGCGAGACCTTCAGCTTGGGCATTGTCTGCGGCATGGGATAGTAGCCAATCGCGCCATCGAAAATGAAATCCGTGCCTGAACGATAGTTGGTTGCTGGATTTTCCGAGTTGAATTCGAGAAGCGCCGTGCCCGAGATCTCCCATTGCGGCGTCGGCATATAGGTCACGTTGATGCTAGGTGAGACGGTCCAGTAGTTGAGACCATTATTGGCTATGTCGTTCTTGTCGTATTTTCCGAGCGGCACATAAATATCCACGCCGATGAAGGAGAAAAACTTGTGGTCAGGGCTGGCGTAACCGAGGTAGACTGGAGAGATCACCGGATCGCCCATGCCAAAGCTGGTACCGCGGGAGCCGAACGCCGTGATATTGACGTAGGTAAAGGGTACGATCACGGATGAGGAAAGGGTGAACGGGCCAACGGTATAGTCCCATGTATGAACAGCCTTGACCGCCTCGGCCAGGACGCTCAGATCGAATGTGGGGTCGATCGACTGTCCGTTCGCGCCATTGAGTCGCGTGGACTGATAGTACTTGGTATAGCTGTAGACTTCGGTGTCGCCCGGCGCTGGCAGGATGCCTGGAAGGATGGTGTTGACGCCCACGGGATAGTGCGTCAGGCCGTTTTCCGCAGCGCTGGCCGTCTGGTGCGCTGCAACGACCGTCATGAGCATTCCCGCCCCGACGCTCAGGCCATTCCTCATCGATAGAACCATATTTTTCCTCCCCTGGTAGATGTTGCGAATGGCCGCGCTTCAGAAGGCAGGCGCCAGACAAAGTTTCACCGCCAGCCGGAACTTGATGTCCCTGCTGCTGTCATTTTTTGCCGTTCAAAAAGAACCTTCGTCCCCTGGAGCTACGACCGGCAACGACTGTCGGCCGCCGAAACCAAAACCCTCGAGCGATCGGCAAATGCGATCCCCTTCCGGTTCGACTGGACGACTTTGATCGCTGCGGCGCCCGTGGCGCCCCGAATTAACTTGTGGAGCCGTACTTCGGATTGATCACTGATTCCTCCCCTCGGATCAGCATCTCCAACATCGCTGAGATACCATAAGTACTTTAGATACCACGTGGTATTTTAACTTGCAACTGCCGTCTCGGGTTCGATAGCCGGGACGGTTGCGCGCGCCTCCATCGCTAGATTTGAAGCAGCCCAAATCGCTCAGCTTTCGGCCGGGAACATCCCTTCACGCGATTGCTCGCCATAGAGCCCGGCCAATGCACCTGACACGAACCAGGCAGCTGATCATGACGTCGAATACCCCGACTTCACCACCCTTCGGCCTGGTGTGTGTGAGCCGCTATCGCTTCCGACGGGGCGGGTAGGATACTACGGACAGCGTAAGGACAGTCGGTTACCAATTGGGCTGGCTAGTGCCTGCCCGCCTTGAGAATGAAATCGAGAGCTTGAAGGAGATACCCACGGAAGAGATCGGGATGTTCGCACATCGGGAAATGCCCCAGGCCATCCATCGTCACGAACAGGGAGCCCGGGATCAACTTCGCCAGCCGAGCCCCGTCTTCCGGAGTGGCTGAATAGTCGTATGTTCCAGACAGAAGAGCGACCGGTGTCCGCGCACTGTCGATGCGCGGCGCGACCAGTTCGCCATCGAACTCGTCGCTGTAGAACGACAGATCGCCGTTGTAGATGCCGGGAGCCGCCTGCGCGTAGATCCAGCTTGCCCTGCGCCGGTCCGCCTCGGGACTGGTTGGGCTCATCAGTCCCCGCACGAAGCTCGAATTGTGCAAGCCGCCATTGACCTCAACATGATTTTGGTACGGGTTGCGCCGTCCCTTGGAGCGGTAAGGCGGTTCGACCGCGACGATGCCGCGCACCTTCTCGGCACAGTCGGCTGCAAGCACCATTGCGATCGCCGCGCCCATCGACCCACCAACCACGATCGCGGGTTCGCCAACGACCTTGTCGAGGATCGCCGAACACCAGCTCCGATAAAGTTCGGTGGTCAGTTTGTAGGGGTTCCCCTGCCAGGTACGCGGTGGCAGGGATCGGCCATGGAAGGGCATGTCGACCGCAATCAGACGGAAGCGTTTGGCCAGTTCCAGATCGGCGAGTTGGCCGAGATACTGCCTCCCGTCCGCGCCAGCCGTATGGAGAAACAACACAGGAATGCCCTGGCCCGCTTCCTCGCAAAACACGTCGTATGCGATCCCTTCGACATGGATGGTCTCGTAGCGGCCGGAGATATGGGAAAGGTCTCGCTGGACGAACGGTGCTGCGTGAGGTGGACAGGCAACCACGAGTTCGAACAGGCGCTCCAGCGCAGGACGCGCCTGCGCCCATAACTTGGGATCGCCAGCAAAGCTGAATTCCTCGTTTGCAAGCTGGAAGGCCGTAAAGGCGTGATATCGCGGCGGCGGCGGCGACGAGAGCGTAAGCGCCCACGCGTCATCCGATGCGGAAAGACGAAGTTCAGCAGTCTTTTCCGCTTCGAGAAAGGCGCCCCCGTCACGGAAAACCAGACTGAACTGTTCCCCGCCGACGGCTATCACGACTGCCGTCTCAAGACCCGGAGAAAGACGGACGAGTTCGCCATCCTGAAGAGCGGAGGTCATCCTGCGGCGCAGGTCATCAGTGGTCGTCGACATCGTAGCCTCATATTCCATGGATTCGTGTCAGCCGGAGTATGCGCTGCCGGACACCCCAATCAGTCATCGACGCCGCGCGACTGACTTTGGAGGAAGCGCATGATTTCGGTATGATCCGCGCCCTGCCCGAGCGCCTGCGCGGCCTTGCCCCAGAGGAGAGCTGCGGACGCCAACCCGGGGGTTTCGAGATCGAGGGCGCGTGAAAGCCCGGCCGCTATGCCGACATCCTTCGCCATGAGCGCCAGGGCGAACCCCGAACCCCAGGTTTCCGAAAGCACGAACTGCTTCAGCTTGGTCTCGGTCGTGTTGTTTCGGCCCGTCGACACATTCAGTATGTCAACCATCGTTTCTGCATCAAGGCCAAACCGGCTGCCGACGATGACCGCTTCCATGGCGGCGACAGCACCTGCGGCGGATACATAGTTGTTCAAGGCCTTCATCGCGTGACCAGTACCAGGCCCGCCAGTCTTGAATATCTTCGATCCCATCACTTCCAGCAACGGACGCGCATCCTCGATGTCGTCCGCGATGCCACCCGCCATGATCGTCAACGACCCGTCGATGGCGCGCCGAACGCCGCCTGAAACCGGCGCATCGACGAGCCGATAGCCGCGGCTCCGCAAATCCTTGTCCAGCGCGACAGTATCCGTGGGCGCCGAGGAACTCATGTCAACGACGAGCCCGCCTTGGGCTAGCGAGAGGAGCGCTCCATTGTCGCCCAAAAGCGCTGCGCGCACGATTGCGCCACTCGGCAACATCGTTATGACCTCGTCGGCACCAGACGCCGCCTCAGCGGCCGAAGCGCAAGGCACCCCGCCTGCCTGCGCAAGGGTCGCCCTGGCTTCGCTCGATACGTCAAAGCCTCGGACGGCATGCCCAGCCGAGAGCAGCCTTCGCGCCATCGGCAGTCCCATTTGACCAAGGCCGATAAAGGCTAGGGTGCGTGCTTGCGGTTGCTGGGTCACAATTCACTCCTCTCACGGGCAGCGACAGGCCGCRCCGTGAAGGAGACTATGTCTCAGACAATCTGACAATTCAAGCCTCGCATTCGCGAAGCGGAAATGTCGAGCTCTATGCTTCGGTCGACGGAGGAAGCTTGCGCAGATATTCCAGCGCGGTCTTGGATGCCATCTCGATGTGGTATTTGCAGGCAGCCGCTGCGCGCGGACCATTGCGCTCTTTTATGGCGGCAACGATATCCTTGATTTCCTCAAGGCTGTGCTGCAGCCGTCCCGGCTGGGTCATCGAGGTTACGCGAAGAATCGTGACCCGGTTGTGCAGCAGTGTCAGCATCTGGCGGACGAACATGTTGCCACCGCCATCCATAAGACAGCCGTAGAACCGTGTCTTGGCTTCAATCAGAACCGTCTTGTCACTCTCGCGCGCTGCCTGATCGAACGCCAATGCCGCCGCTTCCAACTTGGCAATGTCTTCGAGCGAGCCCTTCTCAGCCATCTCCTGGCCGGAGAAACTTTCAAGCAACGCGCGAACCTTGTAGAGTTGTTCAGCCTCCTCATAGGTGATCGCACTCACGACTGGCCCGCGGTGCGGATAGGTCGTGATCAGCCCTTCGGCTTCCAACTGCCGTAGAGCTTCACGGATCGAGGTCCTTCCGACGCCGATCATCTCGCAGAGTTCCCGTTCGACAAGACGCTGGCCGGGTTTGAACACGCCCGAAACGATGGCTTGCCGAATCTTTTCCTCGACCGCCATGCGAAGTGTGGCGCTTTGCTTCGGGATATGAAGATCATGTTCGTTCATTGCAAAAATCCGTGAGCAATTGCTTTTGGGAGAGACTTGTTTCGCGCGATAAGATCTTCGCAGCGCGATGAGTCGAACAACCTGTGCGACAATCATACAAGCCTTTGAGGATTCCATCAACCGGCGCCTTCGGAATGCGCAGGCCAATGGGAGAGATTTATCGTAACGCCGTGCCTTGGCACAAAGCCTGCTAACGCGCAGCGCGCCAAGCTTGCCAGATCGCGATGCCCCCAGTTCGTCGCGCAAGCACCTCTGCTCGTTGCGGCCTCGTGCGTCGCCAAAACAATGGGACATGCCGACCCATAGACGGCGCGCGCCTGGCGCACCACTGGCTCCATGGGCGGCTGGCGGTATGGAATCGGCTAGGAAATCCGCCTGTACTTGTAGTCACCCTTTCCGCCGGCGGCGGAAGCAGATTCAGCTATGGCAAGCATGCGTTGATGATGCAGCGAGCGTGAGCAGGCTGGATCCGTCGCGCCAGCCTCTCCAGTGATCGCCAGTGCCTGGCAGCGACAGCCGCCAAAATCGATCTCGCGCCGCTCGCAGCTTCGGCAGGGCTCCTGCATCCAAGTTGTGCCGCGATAGGCGTTGAAGGCAATGGACTCTTCCCAGATTCGGCCCAAGGCAACATCTCGAACATTGTCGAACGTCAGATGCGGAATGGTGGCCGCCGCATGACAAGGCATCACCTTCCCGTCCGGGGTGATCATGAAGGCATCACGCGCCCATCCGCCCATGCACGGTTTGGGGAATTCGGCATAGTAGTCCGGTGTGACAAAGTCGATTGAAAGCACCCCTACCAACCGTGCGCGCTCTTGCTGGACGTAATCGGCCATACGCAGCGCAGTATCCCGATCCGGCATCAGACGATCGCGGTTGAGCAATGCCCAGCCGTAGTACTGCGTGTTTGCGATCTCCAGGCGCTCCGCACCAAGCGCAAGCGCCAATTCGATGAAATCCGGAACTTCATGAATATTGTCGCGGTGGATGGGAGCATTGACCGTAAGCGGAAGGCCGGCTTCCCGAACGAATTCAGCTGTCCTCAGCTTCTTTGCGTGGGCGCCCCGCATTTTCCCAATTCGATCGGTGGTTTCGGCGCACGCTCCCTGAAAGCTGAGCTGCACATGATCCAGGCCGCTCTCCGCGAGCGCCCGTATCCGGTCAGCTGTGAGCGTCACACCGGCCGTAATCAGGTTGGAGTAAACGCCACGCTTTGCCAGCACTCCAACCATCTGTTCGAGATCGGACCGAAGGGTCGGCTCACCGCCGGACAAATGGACMTGCAGCACCCCGATCTCGGCGGCTTGCTCGAATGTCGAGCACCATTCCTCCGTGGTGAGTTCGGAATTTGCCTTCAGAAGTTCCAAGGGATTGGAGCAGTAAGGGCACTGCAGAGGGCATCGATGGGTCAACTCCGCCAACATGCCTATGGGAGGGCCTGGTGCCGTCATGCGCGGATCAACAACTGGTCGCACCAATCCTGAAGGAACTCGATGGTGTCACTGGCTATCGCCTCCTGTGGCGCGTCGTAGGTGGTGCAAAGGGTGTCGACGATGTCGGCGACAGTGCGTGTGCCGTCGACAAGCTGCAGGATTTCGAGAGCTGTATCGTCAGGCCAAAAGACCTTTTCCGGCGACAGCACGGCATAGCGGACCCGCAACTGATCAAACTTGAGGCGAACATGTCGCGGCAGACGAGGCCGTGATCCACCATCAATAACAGTTCGCTGCCGCGCGTCGCTCATACCGGGTGATCCGCCGGTACAAACGCACCAGGCGGAATAAAGCCCGGATCGACATAGGCAAAATAAAGCGCGTCGAGCATCGACCACAGGATATCGCACTTGGCAACAAGCGCGGAAATCACCTTGGTCTGCATCTCGATCGTGGTCGCATGCTCTTTGACGTATGCCAGCGCGAATTCGGCATCACGTGGTGCCTGGTGAAGGCGCGGCTTGAAATAGGAGAGTGTATCTTCGGTGATGTAGTCGTATTTGGCCAGGATTGCGGGTACGCGCTCCGCAATCACCGCGGGCGAGAAGAGCTCGGTAAGCGACGAGGCGACCGCCTCCAGCAAGGAGCAATCTCGCGCAAGTGAGACATAGGCTCCGACGGCGAAGCGTGTGGCCGGCAGCGCGAGCGCTTCCGACCTCACCGCCGGATCGTCGAGACCCAAGGCGGTCGCCAGCCCCATCCAGCGCTCCAGGCCACCCTCCTGCCCGCTCGCACCATCGTGGTCGAAGATTCGTGCCCGCCAGGCAACCCGGAATTCCCTGTCTTGCGACCGGGAGAGAATGATCGCGTCCTTGCGGGGAATGACCGCCTGATAACAGTAGCGGTTCAAGGCCCAAGCTTGCATTTGCCCTTTGCTGAGAGCTCCAGATACCATCAACCGATGGAACGGGTGCCTGATGTGGTAACGCTCGCGCCCTATTTCGTGGAAGATGTTTTCCAGTTCCGCTGCGGACAGCAGTTGAAGCCCAATGGTGGGATGCGTGTTCACAGCACGATCTCCATTCCGTCGTGGGCGACCTCCCAACCGGCCGAACCAACGGCGGCGCGCGCTGATGAATCAGCTGCAAGAACAGGGTTGGTGTTGTTGATGTGCAGGAAAATGCGCCGGCCTAGCGGCGTCGCTGCCAGCGCCGCGATTGACCCATCCGCGCCAGACATCGGTTGATGGCCCATGCGCCGCCCGGTCTTGGATCCAACGCCGGCGTCGAAAAGCTCGGTGTCCGTATAGACCGTGCCATCGAAGAACAGGCATTGGGCGCCGTCGATCCTGGCCCTCAATTGATCGTCGATATGAGCACATCCGGGGACATAGTGGATGACTTTCTCGCCGCTGCTGACACGGACGCCTATCGTGCCGTCGTCGGACGCAAATTCACCATCGGCAGCTTGGCCCTCCAGATACAGGGCTACTTTTCCGGCCACCGCATAAGCCTGCACAGTCAGCCCGAGAGGCCCATCCGGCCCCATGATTTCGACCGGGCTGCCCAACGGCAGGGGAATCCGCTTGACCAGGACAGGATCGAGAACGGAAAAAATCGCGTTCGCCTCGAGCGTCGCCAGCGTCTGCTCCGTGGCGTACAAATTGAATGCTTGCCGTTCGCGGAGGCTGAGCAGCCCAGCGACATGATCGACCTCGGCGCTGGTGATTACGATCGCTGCGATCGGCGTCGAGCGCGGAGCACCCGTTGCCGCAGGCCACAGTTCCATGTTCTCGGCGACTTGTTGCCTGATGTCGGGTGAGGCATCCAGCAGCAGCCAATCGGTCCCGTCCGCCGAGACGGCAAGGCTGGTTTGCGTGCGGGCCGCAACGGCTGGATCGCCTTCACGCGCCCGTTGGCTGAAATCGTATCTGCAATTCCATTGCGGAACACCGCCCCCCGCGGCGGATCCGATTACCTTGGCACGCATTCGTCAACCTTCCAGAGGCGTCGCTAACCGTCATTTGTACGATCGTCTGATTGTCTGCCGAGACTAGCGCGTCGTCTCACTTTGCGTCAACGCAAAAAAGACTAGCCATTTCCCTCATGCTTACGCGTCATCAGCCCGCGCACTGGGTCATAAGCAACGACAGCGCCACCGAGAAACAAGCCGGTGAAACCCAAAACGGCCGCGAGGGAGACCCAGTCGATCTGGCCGTAGAAGGAGAAGCGGATCAATTCCACGGCATAGGTGAACGGATTGGTCAGGCAGATTCTATAGAGCAGCGGACTCGCTTCCTGAACGCGCCACAGCGGATAGAGGGCGGCTGAAGCGAAATAGGCCGGGAAAATCACGAAATTCATCACGCCGGCAAAGTTCTCAAGCTGCTTTATCACGGATGATAACAGCATGCCGAGGGCGCCCAACATCAGGCCGGCCAGCAACAAGCTCGGAAGAACGGTAAGGTATCCCCAGGGTGGTGCCTTGACGCCTGACAGCCAGGCCACCAGCAGGAAGACATAAACCTGTGCGATCGAGACAGCAACGCCGGCCAGCAGCTTCGAGATGAGGAGAAACCACCGTGGAAAAGGGCTGACGAGCAGGATGCGCATGTTGCCCATTTCTCGGTCGTAGACCATGGACAGCGATGTCTGCATACCGCTGAACAGCAGGATCATGCCGCAAAGACCTGGGGTGATATAGACCTCGTAGAGAACGTACGTCTTGTATGGGGGTATGATGGACACACCCAGCACCTGGCGGAAACCGGCGGCGAAGATGAAGAGCCAGAGCAAAGGCCGCACCAGGGACGAGACGAAACGCTCACGCTGATGCAGAAAGCGCAGCCACTCGCGGACCAAAACTCCCTTCAGGCAAGTGAAATACTGCAGCGGCGTGAAGCTCTCGCTTACGCCGGCTTGCGGGGCGGCGACAGACACCGGGGAGTTCATGACGTCACGCTCCGCGGTTGAGAAATGCCGGTCAACTGTGAGAACGTCTCCCCTATGGATTTGCTGCCCGATTGACGAACGACCTCCAAAACCGCGCCCTTGGCCAGGACGTCGCCCTTCTCCAGAATGACGACGCTGTCGCTCTCAATCACCTCGTCAATCAGGTGGGTCGCCCAAAGCACCCCGATATCGTCTTCTTTCACGAGACGCCTGATCGTTGCGAGGATGCCGGCACGCGACTGGACGTCCAGGCCGACCGTCGCCTCGTCGAGCAACAGCAGCGGCGGCCGATGCAGCAGGGCGCGAGCAATCTCGATACGGCGCATCTGACCACCCGACAGGCTGCGCGCCTTGTCATTCCGGCGATCACTCATTTCCACAATTTGCAAAAGCTCGGTAATGCGGGACTTCGCGTGGACCGGTCCGATCCCGTGCAGCGACGCGTGATAGGCAAGGTTCTGGCGAACGGTTAGATCGAGATCGAGCGTCCGAGCCTGGAAAACCACGCCGAGACGCTTCAGAGCCTCGGACGGTGTCCTGTTTACATCGATGCCGAAGATGCGGATCGCATCCTGGCTGGTCGAAAACAACCTTGTTATTAACGAAAACAAAGTCGTCTTCCCARCTCCGTTGCGGCCGAGCAGCACAGTGAAACTGCCTCGCGGAACGGAAAACGACACCTGGTTCAAGACGGATTTCGCGCCGTAGAGGTGGCTCAGGGAGCGAACCTCCAGCGCTGACACCTGTTCCGCGGCATGCGTCAACTGAACCTCCACAAAGTCAAGATCAATACCCCGGGCTGGCAAGGTCGACGCCCCAGGGATCTCGGCGCGATCCCGTATCGTTTCCCAACAGGCGTTCAATTTGGGGAGACGGCCAGTCCCCAAGGCTGTTTGCCCACGGTGACGGACTGCACGGCTTCGTCAGTCGCCGTATCGATGAAGGTGATGTCGTTCGAGTTTCCGTTGGCGCTGATGATCGTCTTTTCATCCGGCGTGAAGGCGAGGTGCCACACCCGCTGGCCAACGAGAATATACTTTTCAACCCTATAGTTGGCGATATCGACGACCGCGACCTGGTTTGCCGGGCCTAGCGCCACATAGGCCTTCTTGCCGTCGTTGGTGATGCTGATCCCAACTGGCTGGATCTTTTCGGAGCGCAACCCAGCGATCTCGAACTTGATCGTCTTGGCGACCGAATGGCTGGCTGCATCGATCACACTGACGGTTCCGCCAACCTCCGAACTCACCCAGACGTGCGAACCATCGGGGGTGAATGCGGCGAAGCGCGGACGCGACCCTACAAGCACGCTGGCCGTCACCTGCTGGGAGGACACATCGATGAAGTGCGCCATGCTTGTCGTTTCGGAGGTGCTGACAATTGTCTTGTTGTCAGGACTGACAGCGACGCCCTCCGGCTCGACGCCGACCGGGATTTCGGCGACTGCCTTCCTCGTCGAAAGATCGATTGCCGTAACCTGATTGTCGTCTTCGTTCGTCACGTAAAGCGACGATCCGTCTGGCGACACCGCAAACAGCTCCGGATCGTCTCCCGAAGGCAAGTCGCCAACAATGCGCAGCGTATCGGTGTCGACAACGTGGATTGTGTTGTCATCACTGGCTGCAACGTAGAGGAACTTTCCATCCTTTGAGATGTCGATCCCTCTTGGGCGCTGACCAACCTCGACCGTCTTGAGGACTTTCATCGTCGTCGAATCGACAACGCTGACCGTGTTGTCCTTCTCATTCGAGACATAGATCATGTTTGCCGACGCGGGGGATGAAAGTCCCGCAGCCAGGCCGGCAAGCAAAAACATGGCATTCCGCACGAACAGCCCTCCTCGCAAGATCATTTGAGCTCACATTTTGTTTCGGGTTGGTCGACACCGAGCGTATCGAGCTCCGAGGACTGGTGCAGGAAGCCCTCTTGAGGGGAGACCGATACAACCGACTTCGCATCGCCCAGAAAGATTGGTTGACGCAGTTGCAGATTCCATTTGCGGAATGTCAGCTTCTGGCCCTTGAAGCCGGGCACGGAGAAATCGTCGGAGCGTATATAGTCTCCAACCTTCTTGGCATCTGTGCTTAGGGTACGGGTGGTTGCCTCGCCGACGACGCGGATTGCCGTCCAGGCGGCCCAGTCCTTCGACAGCATCTGCCGCCCCGCAGACTTCGCGAAGCGATTCTGCATCTGCAGACCTGCCCATTGCTCGCTGGCAGGGTGCCATGCCGACGGCACCAGGCCGGCGGTACCGGCAACGGGACGCGGCATCCAGGTGCGATAAGGCACATAGCTTCCGAAGACCTCACTTTCGTCGGCAACCAGGACTACGTCATGGTCCGGGAGATCCTGCGTGAAAGTGCTGATCTGCTGTTGTATTTGCGTGACCCCGGTGTCGGTTCGCCTGGCTGAGCCAATGTCCGTGAATTCCTTTTCCGCAACGATATTGCCGCCGAAGCGGGTGGCTGCGCGGCGTAGCGCATCCGCAAACGATCGGTCGTCATCATGCGAGCCATAGAGCAGCGCCCAATTCGGCCATTTCTTCCAGATGAGGTATTGGGCCAATGCGTCCGCAAGCATGGTGCGTGTCGGCGCGATATGGAAAACGTTGATGCGACACTCTTCTTCACGCAGTCTGTCATCTGTTGCGCCGACGTTGAAGACGAGGACACCATCATCTCGCGCGAGATCAGCTATCGCAAGCAGTTGGGACGCTGGAAGGTCAGCGACAATGTATCGATTTCCAGCCGCGACCAGTTCGTTGAATGCACCGGCGACACCTTCGTCGTGTCCCACCTGGCGTTCATCGAGGGTGAAATGCTGACCGAGAAACTTGCCTGTCGTGTTGTTGTCGGAAATCGCAACCTTGGCGCCTGCAATGCCTTCATCACCAGGCGGGATGTCGAGCAACGAAAGAGCCAGCTTTGGCGCATGGGTACGCAGATAGCCGATGTGGACTTCGGCCAACGGCGCCGATGATTGGGCAAAGGCGCCGTTCCCCGTCATGCACGACCAGGCGATGGACATGAGCACGACAGCGACGGCGTCTCTAAAATCAGCGATCATGGTGCAGAAACCCTGGGCTCGGAGGCAAGCTGGTAGCTTTGCTGGATTGCTTGCACAGCTTCAGCATTCATCGCCTGGTCGCGCTGGGAGCGCGGCGTATCGAGCTTCACGACGCCAGCCACCGTGGTGGGCCGCGCGGTAAGCACGACGATTTCGTCCGCCAGCTCGACGGCTTCAGCCAGGTTATGGGTCACCATGAGAACGGTGGTTGGACGCGCGCTCCATAAGTCGATCAACAGACTTCGCAAACGACTCGCTGTTGGATCGTCCAAGGACACGAAGGGCTCGTCCAGCACGAGCAAGGAAGGTTCAATGGCAAAGGCGCGTGCAATGGCGACACGTCGTGCCAATCCCAGCGAGAGCTCTCCTGGAAACAAGCGCTCAAGACCATCAAGGCCAAGGGCTGAAAAAAGCAGCTGCAGGTCGCTGTCCTTCAGCGAATCCGGCAATGCCAGACGCACATTGGCTTCGGCTGAGCGCCATGGCAACAGGCAGGGCTCTTGAAAAACCGCGGCGACGCGGCCATCGCCATCGGCCAATTTGATCGAACCCGCGAAGGCGCGATCCAGGCCAAGTATCAGGCGCAGCGTTGTGGTCTTGCCGCAACCGGACGGGCCAACGAGACAGGTAAAGCGAGCCGTTTCAACTCGGAAAGCAAGATCGCGGATGACAGGCAAGGACACGCCGTGCGCGGTGGCGAATGTTTTTTCGCGGATGTCGACATCAAGCATGCCGTCCACGCCAACGCCGGCTGCGGCGCTCCATGGGTTTGACTGCCCAGAATTCGATTGCTAGGATGACGACGGCAAAGGCGATCGTGTAGCCGAGAATGGCTGACAGGTCGAACATCTGAAAATGGAGATGGATCTCAAATCCAACGCCGTTCGATCGGCCGAGCAGTTCAACGACCAGAACGATCTTCCAGATCAACGCTATGCCGGAGCGTGTAGCGGCGGCGAAGAACGGCTCGAGCTGCGGAAGGATGACGTGCTTCAGCGTCTTGAGCCGCGAAAAGCGGAACACTGTTGCCATATCAGAGTAGGAGGTATCGAGCGCACAAGCCCCTTCGCGCAAGGTGACGGCAACATTCGGAAACTTGTTCAACACGACCGCGCATATGGCCGCGGTCTCGTTCAGGCCGAGCCAGATGTAGGCCAGTACGATGAAAACGACGGCCGGTATGTTCAGCAGCACCGTCAGCCACGGGTCAAAGAAAAGATTGACCGCGGGAAAGAGGCCGAGCAGGATCCCTAGAGCCGAGCCGATCACCATCGATATGGCGAATGAAACGGCGACACGAAGCAGCGTCACTCCCAATTCCGAGAACAACGGGCCGGCAATCGCCTCGTGCACGAGGAAAGAAGCGACATCTTCCGGTCCGGGAAGGGCGCGCGAATCCACGAGACGGGCGGCGACAAACCAAACTGCAAGCAAGACGACCAACGATGGCCCGAAAGCACCCGTCGAAGCCTTAGATTCAGGCTTGGGGTGCTCAAAGGCCATGCTTCAGCTCTACCCAGTATGTGCCGGGCGCCATGGCCTTGGCGCTGCCCACGAGCTTTTCGCCGCCCAGTGCGGCGAGCACCCGGTAGAGTTTGGCCGCATCCCCCTCCTCCTCCGCGATCGGGCGGAATGGGATACCCTTGCGATAGTTTTCGCGCAGCGCCTCGAGCGACTTGCCTTCATCTTGGATTAAGCCGTCGGCGTGCAGCCGCTGCCATTGCTCGTCCGAATTTTTCAGAAGAGCCTTGGCATCGCGCGATGCTCTGACGAATCCAAGCACCGCGTCCTTGTGCTGCTTCGCCCAGGCTTCATGGAAGACATAGCCTATCGCCGAGACTGGCCCACTTGCTCCCAAGGCATTGGCGGCGTCCTGGGCGCTGACGACCTGGCGATATCCCTCAGCCTGGAGGCGAGCGTTGAATTGCCAGTAATTCAGCACTGCATCGAGTTCACCTTGCCTGAGTTTTTCGGCAAGCAGCGGTGGTGCCCCGTAGACGACTTCATTGGCGGCCGCCAGATCCAATCCATCCCGTTTTGCCCACGCCTGGATAAGCAGCCAGTTCTTGTCCAGCGGGCCGCCGGCAACTCCGATTTTCTTCTTGGTGATATCCGCGAGGCTCTCGATGCTGGAATTGGGCGACACCATAATGGCGCCGACTGAAGACGAGTAGGGCACAAACGCAAGATCATCACCAGAACTGCGCTGGCGCGAGACAAACAGCCAGTCCGATACCGTCATGTCCACCGCACCGGCCTGCAACGCTATGCTTGAGGCGTCTTCACCGGCGAACGGGATAATTTCGAGGTCGATGCCGTATTTGGCGTCGAGACCATTCTTCTTGATCGTGTCAAGCTCCCAGTTGACGGTTCCGAACTTCAATGTGCCGACGCGGATAGTCTCGGCAGCCCAACCTTCTGCAACTGGGATTAGAGTCAGCAGCAGCGCGAGAAACAGCCGAAACATCGCAGTCCTCCATCTTGAACCATCGGCGGAAGGGTTGAGCGGCATCGCAGACCCCGCTGGTCTGGCACATTGGCTGGGGTGACAACCGAGACCAGCCTCGCGGCCATCTCGAACATGTGTGATGTCGATGAAGCCAAGCTTGGAATGCCGCCACGCACTCTCACGGTGCCRCAGAAGGCACTGTGCGCCTGCGGCACCGAGCAGATTACCCGCCCCGATAGAGGGGGCGGGTAATTGCAAAGCTATCGGCGAACGGGAAGCTCAGCCGGCAGATAGCGCGAAATTTCAAATCCCGCGGCTACGGGACAGACAGTGGGCTTGGTCCAACGCTTCATGTTTTCTCCTCCTTAAGGACGTACTTCAGTGGTCAACTTTTGAGATTGTCTGATTCACAGCCAATCAGATTGACAGCAAATCAGACATAATCCATTTTGCGCCCAGCGTCAACGAACGGGGGAGTCTCTGTCGGCAGTTCACAAAGCAAACGAGACCTGCTCTCAGTTCAATTCTACACACCTGCAAAAGATCCGCGATTGGCCTGTATGCTGAGTGCATTCAGTCCAGTATTCGTCGAATCTATGTTCGTCGCCGCTGTATTAAATGACCTTTGATGGACAAAAACTGCCAGCATCCATTATCCAACAGGGAGGAATTCCGATGCACTCTAGGCGAATAGAGAGTTTTCTTGGCTTCAGCGCCGGGCTCATATTTTTGATGTCCGGCTTGGCTGCGCCGGCGATGGCGCAAGACGAGGTGACTGTCGATCGTGACTGGCCGTTCTACAACAACGATTTGCTCGGTCAGCGTTTCTCGCCCTTGAAGGAGATAAACAAGACCAATGCGGCGAACCTGAAGGAGGTTTGCTCCATCAAAGTCCAGGAAGGTGGGGCGTTTCAGGCCTCGCCAATCGTTGTGAACGGCACGATGTACGTGACGACGGCGCGCGACACCGTCGCGATTGATCCCGCAACCTGCAAAGAGAAATGGCGCAACAAGTTCCTTTCGGCCGACGACGATGTTTTTCCCAACAATCGAGGCGTCGCCTACGCTAATGGCCGCCTCTTTCGGGGGACAACGACAGGGGCTTTCTTCGCGATTGATGCCGAAACAGGAAAGCAGCTCTGGATCGATCAGATCGGCAATTCCAAGATTGGCGAATTCGTATCGGCTGCTCCGGTAGCCTGGGGCGGATTGGTGTTCACGGCCATCGCGGGTGGCGACTGGGGCGTGCGCGGACGTATCATGGCATTCGATGCCGAAACCGGCCGCGAGGTCTGGCGTTTCAACACCATCCCCACTGGCTCCGAGTTCGGCGCCGACACCTGGAAGAACGGCAAATCGGCCCTGACCGGCGGGGGTGGCGTGTGGTCAACCATGACGCTCGATGTCGGCACGGGCGAACTTCTTGTCCCGGTCGGCAACCCTGCTCCGGATATGAATGCCGAGTATCGACCCGGCGACAACCTTTTCACGAACTCGATCGTGTCGCTGGATGCCCGGACCGGAAAACTCCTTTGGCATCACCAGCACAAAAAGAACGACAGTATCGATCACGACATGAGTGCCGCACCGACAGTCTTCCGCGATCCCAACATTCGTGACATCATCGCCTATGCCGGCAAGGATGGGCAGCTGGTCGCGCTCGATCGCAATACAAAGGAGAAAATCTACACCACCCCGGTAACCACCGTTGAGAACATCGACGCGGTGGCTACCGAGAAGGGTGTCCATGTCTGCCCCGGTCTCAACGGCGGCGTCGAATGGAATGGCCTCGGCTACGACCCGAAGCAGAACACGTTGTTCGCGGGCGCCGTGGACTGGTGTTCCGTTTTCAAGAAGGGACCAGCCAAATACATTCAGGGTGACCTGTTTTTCGGCGGCGAGGCAGTCATGGACGAAGCCGCAGCCGGCTGGGTCACCGCCGTCGACGCGAGCAATGGCAAGGTCAAATGGAAGTACAAGACCGAGAAGCCCGTTGTCAGTGGCATCACGCCCACAGCCGGCGGCCTGGTTTTCGCCGGCGACACGTCGGGCAAATTTTTCGCATTCGATAGCGAAAACGGCAAACCGCTCTACACGCAGGAAACTCCCGGGATGATCGCCGGTGGCGTCATCACCTATTCCATCAAAGGGAAGCAGTATGTTGCCTTCACCTCGGGCAACGTTTCCCGCCTCACCTTCGGTGAATTGGGCGACCCCACGGTCATAGTGTTGGCGCTGCCGAACTAGGATCTCTTATTGATGACCCCTCCGCCGGTTGCTGCTTTGCACCGGCGGAGTTCTTTGATGGAATGGAGTGCTTCTGATGTCCCTTCGCAATTCTCGTTCGTTGACATCGCCCATGTTGGCGACGCTAGCCTGCTTCATGTTTGTCCCGGCCGCTTTCGCGGATTCCGGCTCTGCCATCTTCAAACGCTACTGCAGCGTCTGCCACAGTGTCGAAGAAGGAAAGAACAAGATCGGACCAAGCCTCGCTGGCGTCGTCGGTCGACACTCTGCGTCGATCGACAACTTCAGCTATTCCTCCGCAATGAAAGGGCTTGGCGTGGCTTGGACGCCGGAGAATCTGGACAGGTTCCTCACGCGGCCAGCGTCGATGGTGCCGGGGACAATGATGGCGTTTCCTGGCGTGAAGAAGGACGATGATCGCAAAGCGTTGATTGAATATCTCGCCAATCCTGGAAACTGATGGCGGCAAGCACGGCGATCGCAAAGCCGGCTGGCCCGCCCCCCGGGACTGCGGGATATCTTGAACCTGGCTTTCGCGCCAGGTGCCAGGAGGTCTTGTCGAGTTGCAGCGCAAGCCTCAGGGGCCGTCCGCTGGTCGACACTGTTAGACCAGGACAACACCATACGCCCACAAGACTCTTGCCTTTCGGTCGATAATCAGACAATCCTACCAATTGGGAGGAACTCTTAGTGCGATTGCTCGTGGGCCTGAGCGGCAACCTCAATAGACCGTCCCGGACGCGCGTCCTGGTCGAAGCCATCGCTTCGCAAGTCGTATCGCGCGGCGGTTGGCGCAGCGAATGTTTCGACGTGCTGGACGCCGGCCCCGCACTTGGCGCTACCTTTTCCAAGGAGGTCGCCGCGCCCGAGCACCGCTCGATCTGGGACAAGATTGCCGCTTGCGATGCGATCGTCGTCGGCTCTCCTGTCTACAAGGCCAGCTACACCGGGCTTTTGAAGCATTTCTTCGATTTGCTCGAACCAACGCTTTTGACGGGCAAGCCCATCATTGTCTGCGCCACGGGCAAGGCGCCGCACCATGCACTGATGATCGATCACCAATTCAGGCCGCTTTTTGCATTCTTCGGCTCCTGGATTGTGCCTACCGGCATTTTCGCGACCGACGCCGATTTTCAATCGCCCGAAAATCTCAGCGACGGGCTGAGAGTCAAAATTTCGAAAGCCGCCGAGGAGCTCAATTCCCGTTTCGGCAATGAACTGAACTCGCCAACGCTCGGTTAGTCTGAGGAGGAGGAAGAATTGCCACCTGAACATAGCGATCCGCACGCAGCGAAGCTGCCCTACTACTATCCGTTCCAGTTCGGAGACGCCGAAGTCACCGTCGTTTCAGACGGGCCGCTGGAGCTTGGCGACCCCGGGCAAAACTTCCTCGGTGTGACGTCGTCAACCGTCAAGGACATGCTCAAGCGCAACTTTCTCAGAACCGACACCGTCGTGCTCGAACAGAATGCGCCCATCATCAAGATGAACGGCAGGACCATTTTGTTCGAAACCGGAATGGGAACGTCCAAGATTTTCGGCCAGACGACGGGCCGCCTGCTGAGGAGCATGCGGGAAGCGGGCATAGATCCAGCCGAGATCGACGCCGTGGTCCTGTCTCACGCCCACATCGATCATTGCGGTGGCGTTTGTGCAGAGGACGGCACGCCCAATTTCCCGAACGCGCAAATCTACATCAGCCAGCGCGATTTCGAGGACTGGACCGACGGCTCCTCCCTGGGCGATGGCTTTCGCGTCCAGGTCGAAAATGCAAGACGCAATCTGCTTCCCGTTCGTGATCGTATCGTCTTTTATCAAGATGCGGAGGAGTTCCTGCCAGGCGTGCAGGCCATCCATGCCCCCGGTCACACCATGGGCCACCATTGCTTCCTGGTGACATCCGGGCGCGAGCAGTTTTGTTTCCTGGGCGATCTCACGCACCATCACGTGCTGCTGTTCGAGCGGCCGTGGATGGAGTTCAAATACGACATGGACCCCAAATTATCGGCGCGGTCGCGTACACGCGTGCTGGATATGCTGGCGACCGACGGCATCCAGGTGATGTCGTATCACTTCGCCTGGCCGGGGGCCGGCCACGTCGCCAAGGAAGGCGACGGCTTCCGCTACTTCCCCTCTTCAATGCAGCTGATCGCCGCTTGACGGCCACTACAGGATTTTTGACGTGAAAATTCGCTCCGCCATCCTTCGCCAATCCGGCCTAGCCAAGCCCTATGCCGACTCCCGCCCGCTCGAGCTCGTCGAGGTCGAGCTTACCGCCCCCGGCCCCGACGAGGTGCTGGTGAAAATCATGGCGGCCGGCGTATGCCACTCGGACCTGTCAGCCATCAACGGTGATCGGCCGCGGCCCCTCCCCGTCGCCCTTGGCCATGAAGCCTCCGGCATTGTCGAGGAAGTCGGCCCGGGCGTCACCTCGGTCGCGCCTGGCGACCACGTCGTGATGTCCTTCTTGCCGATCTGCGGCGAGTGCTCCGCCTGCGCCGAAGGCCGAGCCAGCCTGTGTGGACCAGGCTACGCGGCGAATGCGGCCGGCACACTTCTGTCAGGTCGGCGCCACATCGTCTGCGAAGGCGTGGAGATCAACCATCATTCCGGTGTCTCCGCCTTCGCCGAATACGCTGTCGTGTCTCGAAAATCAGTCGTCAAGATCGATCCGGATCTGGATCTGGTGCACGCCGCTCTGTTCGGTTGCGCTGTCATGACCGGGGTTGGCGCGGTGATGAACACCTGTCAGATCAGGCCTGGCGACAGCACCGTGGTGGTCGGTCTGGGCGGCGTGGGTTTGGCGGCAATCCTGGGCGCCGCAGCAATCGGTGCATCCCCGCTGGTAGCAGTCGACATGTTGCCGGCGAAGCTCGATCTCGCCAGGGAGCTTGGCGCCACGCACGCCTTTCTCGCCTCGGATCCGGACATTGTCGAGAAGGTCAAGGAGGCCACGCGGGGAGGGGGGCGCTATGTCCTGGAGATGGCGGGCTCGGCCCGGGCCTTCGATCTTGCCTACCGGCTTACCGGCCGCGGCGGCATGACGACAACCGCCGGCCTCGCCAACGTCAATTCCCGGTTCGAGATATCACCCCTGCCGCTTGTCGGCGAAGAACGCACGATCAAGGGAAGCTATATGGGGTCCTGCGTCCCATCGCGCGATATCCCGCGCTATATCGGCATGTTCAAGGCTGGCAGGCTCCCTGTGCAAAAACTCTTGTCGGGCACGAGTCCGCTGGAGGATATCAACGCCGTGTTCGATCGACTCGATCGGGCGGAGGTCATCCGGCAGATCCTGCTTCCTCACGGCAACCCCTGACGGCGGGCACCCCGCACTTTGGTCTGGATTGCCGGGCCGTTGCATGGGCCCGGCGCCGCGCTTGTTGATCGGGCAGGTTTGCCTGCGGCGCTATTTTCTCAAACCGCAGGCATTGAGGAGATTGTCGTAGATGCGCCTGCTCACTGCATTCATCTGCGGCATCTGAGGATAAGCCTGGGCAAGAAACTGCCGGTAAAAGTCCGGGCCGCCATAGTTCTCTAGAAGCGCGGCATAATTCGGGATGGACGCCCAGGTGGCCATTGTCTGAGGCGAGACTTCGGCATGGAACTGCGTCCCGATCGCATGATTGCCGACGGCCGCCGCCTGCACGGCCGATCGGGGGGACGAAGCAAGCCCAACGGCAGCAGGGGGCAGTCGAGTGACCTCGGCCAGATGCCACTGAATTACCTTTTGTTTCTGCGGAACGCCGCGCATGAGCGGATGAGCGAGGCCAGCCTCAGTCAACTCGATGTCGAAAACTCCGATTTCAGACTCGCTGGCAAGGGCGACCTGCCCGCCCAGCGCGTCGCACATGAGCTGATAGCCGAGGCAGACGCCGATAAAGGGGTTGGCTCGATCCAGAATCCATTCACGGATGGCCTGCTTTTCCGCCGCGAGCCAGGGGTATTCGGCTGTCTGCCATGTATCCTGCGGGCCACCGAGCACAAAGAGGAGATCGTACGAGGCCAAGCCGGGGATTTGCTGCCCTTCCCAAAGGCGGACCGTTTCCGGGAGGATTCCATCCTCCGCAAAGAAGTCCAGGAAGCGGCCGGGATGGTCGCAGGTCGCATGCTGTAGAACGAGAGCTCGTTTCATGATGGCTGTTCAGCGGATGCCAGACTCAATGCAGGATCTGGCTAAGGAACAGCTTGGCACGTTCCGTCCCGGGATTGCGGAAGAAAGCGTCCGGGGCGTTCTCCTCGACGATTTGGCCTTGGTCCATGAAGATGACGCGGTCCGCCACCTGCCGCGCGAAGCCCATCTCGTGCGTAACGCAGAGCATGGTCATCCCCGTCTGCGCGAGATCGACCATGGTTTCCAGAACTTCCTTGACCATTTCGGGATCAAGCGCCGATGTCGGCTCGTCAAAGAGCATGATCTTGGGGTTCATGCACAGTGCCCGAGCGATGGCGACGCGCTGCTGCTGGCCACCCGAAAGCTGGCCAGGATACTTCCGCGCATGGTCCGGGATCTTCACGCGCGACAGAAAGCCCATCGCGGTGTTCTCAGCTTCCTTCCTCGGCATCTTGCGCACCAGCATGGGGGCAAGCGTGCAGTTCTCGAGCACCGTCAGATGCGGAAAGAGGTTGAAGTGTTGGAAGACCATGCCGGCTTCGCGACGAACCTCGTCGATGCGTTTGACATCGTTGGTCAGCGCAATGCCGTCGACCACTATGCTTCCCCGCTGGTGCTCTTCCAAACGGTTCATGCAGCGGATCAGCGTAGACTTGCCCGAGCCAGACGGCCCGCAGACCACGATGCGTTGTCCCCGATTGACAGTGAGATTGATGTCCCGCAGGACATGAAAAGCGCCGTACCACTTGTTCATTCCAGAGATTTGAACCGCGATGTCGCCGCCCTCGACAATGACTTTGGTTGGCTCTGCCATGACTTTCTACGTCCTGTGACCGGTGTGGAGCCTGCGCTCCGTGAAAATCGCATAGCGTGACATGCCGAAGCAGATCGCCCAGTAGATCAGCGCCAGCACAAGATAGCCGGTCGGGGCGGTCGCCGGCGTCGCCCATGCGGCATCGCGCAATGAGGCCTGGGCGTTGCCGAGAAGGTCGAACAGACCGATGATCAGCACCAGGGTCGTGTCTTTGAACAACGCGATGAAGTTGCCAACGATGTTGGGAATGGCGATCCGAAGGGCCTGCGGCAAGGTGATGTGGGTCATCGTCTGCCAATAGGACATGCCGAGGGCCATGGCGCCTTCCTCCTGTCCCTTGGGGATGGCCTGGAGCCCGCCGCGTATCACCTCGGCCATGTAGGCTGCGGAGAACAATGCCACGCCAACCAACGCTCTCAGGAGTTTGTCGAAGTTCACCCCAGGTGGAAGGAACAGCGGAAGCATGACACTGGCCATGAACAGGACGGTGATCAGCGGCACGCCGCGCACGAGCTCGATGAAGGTGACCGAGACGATCCTCAGGATCGGTATTCTGGATTGCCGCCCCAATGCCAGCAAGATACCGAGAGGCAGCGAGGCTGTGATACCCGTGACTGAGACCACGAGTGTCAGCGAGAGGCCGCCCCACTCCGACGTCCCGACCGGTAGCAGTCCGAAATCCAGCTCAAGCACCAGCATGGCCGCCAGGACGCCGACAAGCAGCATGCCCCAGCCGATGGATCGGGCTTTGCCGGGACGTCCGCCTGCCGCTATCGCCGCCCGGATCGAAAAGAACGCGGATGTGCTCAGCAAGGCAAATACGGACCATCGCGACACCGCCCCTGACACACCAGATGTCGAAGCCGGCCCGGCAAAGTATGAGGCAAGCCACACGAGCGCGGCGATCCCCGCGAACAACAGGCCGAGCCTGTTGGAGGCAAAGCCTTTTTCGATTCCCAACGCGGAAAACGGGATCAAGGCGGCGGCCAGAAGCATGACGGCCACCACAGATGCGTAGCTCGCCGGCGCGAAGTCAAAATTCCCCCCCGTTAGCATCACGAACGTGAACAGAGGGAACGCGATCAAAAGGACCAGCGCGTTTGCCAACTTGTAGGGCAGGTTTGGCATCAGCATGGGGACGAGCAGGATCGCGCCGACCAACATGCATACATTGATGCGCCAACGTTCCGGGATCGGATAGAACCCGTAGATCCACTGGCCGATCTTCTCCGCGACGAAAGGCCAACAAGCGCCGGCGGCTCCGCCCTCGTTGGGCAGGCAGGCCGAGCGGTCTGTTCCAGACCAGGCAGCATCGATCAGCGCGAATTCGATTGTGCGCCAGGCAAGCAGAAGGATCAGCCCACCCAGCAGCACTGTGACGATGCCGCTACCAACCGAGCTGAAATAGTTCTGCTGAAGCTGTCGCCACTTGCCTGTCATCTCGCCAGGCGGTGGCAGGCGCGGCGCCTCTTCGGTGCGCACGAACGCAGGCGGGCCGTGAGGTCTGTCCATGACTATCGCTCCACCAGCTTCACGCGAGCATTGAACCAATTCATGAATGCCGACGTGACGAGGCTCATGGACAGATAGACCAGCATCCAGATCGACACGACCTCGACAGCCTTCCCGGTCTGGTTGAGCACCGTGCCGCCCACCGCGACCAGATCGGGATAGCCGATCGCAACGGCCAGCGAAGAGTTCTTGATCACGCCCATGTAGATCGTCGCGAGCGGGGGAATGATGACGCGCATGGCCTGCGGTACGACCACGCGAGACAGCGTATGGTGTCGGCTCAGACCAAGCGCTTCCGCGGCCTCCGTCTGCCCCTGCTTCACAGCCTTGATGCCGGCGCGCACTGCCTCGGCGATGTAGGTCGCCTGGTAGATGGATAGCGCCAGGAAGAGCGCAATGAGTTCTGGCATGACGACGAGACCGCCCGAGAAGTTGAAGGCGGTCTTGGTCGGAAATTCGAAGGTCACGGGAAAGCCGGCTACCAGGAGCCCGATGAGCGGCAGCACAACAAGAGCCGCCATGGACGTCCAGAAGACCGGAAAGGGTCGCCCCGTTTCGTCCTGGCGTCCGAGCGCCCAGCGCCGCAGCACCAGGATGGCGACCGCAGCGAGGATCAGGCCGATCAGTCCGTAGGACGCCCCCTCCCCGAAGATCGGCCGCGGCAGCATCAGGCCGCGGTTGGACAGATAAAAGAGATCGGCGACGCCGTAGGCATTGCGCGGTGCCGGCAGTACCTGCAGGACGACAAGCGAGTACCAGACGAATATCTGCAGCAGCAGGGGAACGTTGCGAAAGAATTCGATATAGACCGTCGCCACGCGTGCCGCGAGCCGGTTTTTCGACAGGCGCATGATGCCGACCACGAAGCCGAGAATCGTCGATGCGACGATGCAAAGGATAGCGATCAGGGCGGTGTTCAGAAACCCGACAAAAAGCGCCCGGCCGTAGCTCGCACTGCTGGAATAGGACACCAGCGTCTGCACGATGTCGAATCCGGAACTCCTGCCCAGAAACGAGAATCCGAAGCCCTGGTTCATGCGTGAAAGGTTCGAGATCGTATTCTGGACGATTCCCCAGCCCAGTATCAACAGGGCGGCGACGACGGCGAGTTGGATCAGGAAGGCCCTTGCCTTCGGATCGTTCCAGATCGGTACTTTTTCGCCAGGACGATCAGCCTCGACCACATCCGCCATTTTTCGATCCCTCCCCGGCTATGTCCAAGGCTCATGCCGCCGGGTACCGCCGGCGTGCGGAACGAAGGGCGAGACCAAGGGCCCGCCCTTCGGGTTCGCAGAATGGTTTCTCAGCGGATTGGCGGGGCGTATTGCAGGCCGCCATCCTTCCACAGGGCGTTTACGCCGCGTGCAATGTTGAGCGGCGTGCCGGGGCCGACATTACGCGCGAATATCTCGCCGTAGTTGCCGGCGCCCTTCACGATGCGGGCGACCCAATCTTCTTCGAGCCCGATTCCCGGACCAAAGCCCGGCGCTGAGCCACCCTCGTCGGCAACGCCGAGAACGCGGCGGATTTCCGGATTTTCGGACTTCTTCATGTCTTCGACATTGGCCTGAGTGATGCCGAACTCTTCGGCATCGAGCAGTGCGAAATAGGTCCATTTCACGACGCTGAACCAGGCGTCGTCACCCTGTCGCACCACCGGCCCCAGTGGCTCCTTCGAGATGATCTCAGGCAGGATGATATGCTCGTCAGGAGACTTCAGCGCACTGCGCTCTGAGTAGAGGACCGAACTGTCGGTGGTAAGGACGTCGCAGCGGCCTTCGTCATAGGCCTGGCGCAGTTGGTTCTGATCCTCGATGACAACGCCCTTGTAGTTCATGTGATGTGCCTTGAAATAGTCGGTGACGTTGAGTTCCGTCGTCGTGCCGGGCGCAACACAGACCGCGGCGCCGTCGAGCTTCAGCGCCGAATCCACACCCAAAGACTTGCGCACCATAAAGCCCTGGCCGTCGTAAAAGGTCGTGCCGGCGAAGAGGAACCCCATCGAGGTGTCCCGGCTCATCGTCCAGGTCGTCGTGCGCGAGAGAATATCGATCTCGCCAGATTGCAATGCGGTGAAGCGGTCCTTGGCGGACAAAGGCGTGAACTTTACCTTCGTCGCGTCGCCAAAAATCCCGGCCGCCACGGCACGGCAAAAGTCGACATCGAGCCCAACCCAGTTGTTCTGCGCATCCGGTAGCGAGAAGCCTGCAGTGCCTTGGCTGACACCACATTGCACGAAGCCCTTCTTCTTGACCTCATCCAGAGTACCGGCGCTGGCTTGTGCCGCAAGCAGCGCTGCACCGGCGCCCAGGAGCACCACCCGGATCATGTTCTTCATCTGAAATTCCTCCTTTTTTGCCTTCGCAGCCGGCGGCGCGAAAGACATCTCCATCCCTGGCGGTAAGCAGAGCCCGTCCCGACCCGCAATCGCGGGCGAGAAGAATGACTTAGTAAGATTGACTGCTAATCCGACAATTTTCTGTATCGTATACTACAGACCGCGTCAATGTCGGTATCGACGGCCTAGCCTTTTTAGGATCTGCCTCAGTTGGGATTCACGCGTTGCTGGATGGGCCTGCGCGATCACCGTGTCTGTAAGCAGCGCCCGTCAGACGATCTCCACCGCGTCGGCCCAGCCCCGGCGAACGGGAACAAAACGGGAGATCACACCTGGATCGTGGCCGGGCAGGATAAGGCCGGTCGCACCGGCGAGTTGCCGCAGGCTGCGATAGCCCTCCAGGACGTCCTCATAGTCGGCGAACATCGGGAAGACCTTGCCGTCATCGAGATAACGCTCTAGGTGCAGGGCGTCCGAGGCGATGACGATAGCCCGTGACTTGCTTTCGACGCGAACCACTTGCAGTCCACGCGAATGTCCCCCGATCTTGTGGACGCTGAGGCCGGCGGAAAACTGGAAATCGCCGTCATGGAAAACCATGCGGTCGTCATATACGAGGCGAATGGCCCGGGTGACGTCATTGACCGAAAAGGGCCGGCGCATCCGGGGGTGACACATGCACCGCCCGGTCGCATAGCGCATTTCCGCATCCTGCAGATGGAACCTGGCATTCGGAAACGCATCGAGATTGCCGGCGTGGTCGTAGTGAAGATGCGTGAGGATCACGTCAGACACAGCTTTTGGATCGATGCCGAGTTCCCGCAGGCAATCGACGGGGTGCATTATCAGCCTGCGGCCGCGACGGGCTCCCTCCTCCGGCTCAAAGCCCGTATCGACGATGACATGTTTGTCATCCTTGGTAGCGACCCAGATAAAGTAGTCGAGCGCGCCGATCGCATCGTGAATATCGGGGTCAAGCTCCAGATGCGCTGCCGACAGCTGCGCGGTTGCATATCTGATCGCCACAACGCGCCATTTCGAAGTCATTTCGCACCTTCCCACCAGCGCACCGCGGATCCCAGCCGAAACGTATCCTCGTCCCCTGCCGGATAAAGAAAAAAGGCGCAGGCTTGCGCCTGCGCCTGAGTTGGGGAGGATAGAAGCGCCTTGATGGCTGTTTCAAACGAGCAGGCTCTTGATGGCAACCCGGGCATCAAGCGACGAAATGATTGCCGATTGAGGAGCCGCCATCCACTGTTAAAATGCTTCCAGTCGCGAAGCGCGAACGATCACTGGCCAGGAACAAGATGGCTTCGGCGACCTCGTCCGCCTGACCCATGCGCTGCATTGCGGCGCGCGCGTCGTATTGCTTCCTCAGGCCTTCCGGATCCGAGGCCTGCTGGAATATCTTGGTGAAATAGGGCGAGTCTATCGTTCCGGGCGCGACCGCGTTGACCCTGATATTGTCCCTGGCGTGATCGAGCGCCATTGCGCGCGTCAGTGCGGAAACACCACCCTTCGACGCCACGTAAGCGGCGCGGTTGGCGATGGCGGAAACCGCCGTATACGACGTGGTGTTGACGATTGTACCGCCGCCTTGCCGCTGCATGATCGGCACGACAAACTTGCTGCACAGAAACATGCCCTTGAGGTTGACCGCCATCAGGCGATCCCAATCCTCCTCCGCGATCGACACCACGGTGCCCGTGAAGCCGAAACCGGCATTGTTGACCAGGACGTCGATACGTCCCCACCTGGCGAGTACGCCATCGACCATCGCCGACACCTGCCCGGATTGCGACACGTCGCAGGCAAAGGCGGACGCATCGCCGCCGATTTGCCGGGCGGCATCGTTGGCGGTCTCCAGATTGACGTCGGCAATGGCGACCTTGGCGCCGTTCTTGGCGAACAGCATCGAAGTGGCGAGCCCGATGCCACTCGCGCCCCCGGTCACGATGCAAACCTTACCCCGCAAATCCATCAGTTTTTCATCCATGCCATTTTCCCAGCGCCAGGCGCGGGGGCCGCTTATGATCCTCAGCGCCAGACTCAACACCTATCAGACAATCTGTCAATCATAAAACTGACTCAGCCATGCCCGCCGAACAGGAGTCCACTTTTCCGCTTGGGCGTTCGCTCTGCCCCAGAGCAGCCCCCGGCAGAAGTCAGCGCGCGTCAACCGGCGCGTTTTGCGGCAAGATGCCTGCGGCCTTCAGATCGACCCAGAACTCTCTCGGCGGCTTCTTCGATGCCGTCGCTAAATTCTGGGTGATCTCCTTCACGCCTTGCGCGCCGAGCACAACGGTCGTGACAGCTGGATGCATGCTGACGAAGTCGATCGCGGCGGAGGCAAGATCGACGCCATGCCTGTCGCAGACCGCTTCAATTGCCTTGACCTTGTCCAGCACCGGCGCGGGTGCGGCCTGGTAGTCATAGGTGTTGCCGCTTCCCTTCGTTCCGGCGGCAAGAATTCCCGAATTGAAAACGCCGGCAGCCAGGACGGACACCTGCCTTTCCTGCAACTCGGCAAAATCGGCAAGCAGCGGGACCTGGTTGAGGAGCGTGTAACGCCCGGCGATGAGCGTACAGTCGATCCGGAATTCCCGGGCGACCGTTACCACCGATTCGGTCTCGTTCACCCCCAGGCCCACGGCCGAAACTGCGCCGGTGCGGCGCAACTCCTCCAACGCTCTGTAGCCACTGTCGCGGATCTGACGCCAGTAAGTGTCAGCATTGTCTCCGTGCCAGGCGCGGCCGAGGTCGTGCACGAGCAGGATGTCGATATAATCGACCCCCAACCGTTGCTGACTATCCTCGAACGAACGCATGAAGCCGTCATAGGTGTAGTCGTAAGTATCAAGGAAGGGCAGCGGATCGATCCACTCGATGCCGTAGACCGTGTCAACCTTCTTGACCCGGCTGACCGGCTTCAAAACGCGACCGACCTTGGTGCTGATGACGACGTCGTTCCTGACGCCCAGCTCCCGCAGCGCATGACCGAGATAGTATTCGGCCTTGCCGAAACCATACATCGGAGCGCAGTCGAAATACCTGACGCCGCCCCTGAAAGCCGTGTCAACGACGTCTTCGAATTCGGCATAGCTGACTTTTGTCTTGAATCCCGACAGCGGCACGGTGCCCAGCCCTATCGACGTCACTTCGACACCGGTTGTCCCGATCTGCCGCTTCTGGAACCCACTCATTGCTTTTTTCACGCTATTGCGGGGAAAACGATTGCTCGCTGCATAATGTCCGGACGTCCCGTGGCTGAACCAAGGGCCTGTTCGCTGATCTGACAATCAGCGACAGGCTCGCGGCATCAGCGAACTGATTTGGCAGCTATCCTAAGGCGGCGTCCCTGGGTGGACGCCGCCCGCGAAAACGTTGATCAGCCTGGGCCACGCTCGAAGCGTTCGACGCCAGAAATCTGCGGCATCCATGGCTGTGCTTCTTCACACCACACCTCCACGGTGGGTTTGAGCATGCTGGTGTCGTTTAGCGTGCCTGCCTTGATGAAAGCCTTGCCAGGGAATCCAACGCAACGGCTGACGATTGGCGAACCGCACCGCCCGCAGAAGAAGCGATTGACGTCGAGCCCGCTGTCGGCGCGCGTGATGTACTTCTTGATGGTATCGCCGACAATCTTCAGATCGTCATCGTCAACGCAGACAAAAATCGAGCCGCTGCCGCCGGCCTGGCGTTGGCAGGCCTTGCAGTGGCAAAAGCCGACAACATCCGGCTCACCATCATAGTGATAATGAACCCCCTCGCAGTTACATTGCCCTTCCAGATGCATAACTCTCTCCCTTGTCTGGATTTCGCTGGAAAACTATCGTCTCACCTGGGCAGCGGCGTAGCCCGATCCTGGATCTGGCGGCCGCAACCGCCCTATTTGTGGATCATCACGGTCTTGCTGTTGGTGTGGGAGGCAAGCCCTTCGCCACCGTGCTCGACACTGAGACCGGATTGCTTATGGCCGCCGAATGGCGCGTTGATCGGGTGGTTCTGCCCCTCGTTGACCCAGACATTGCCCGCGTCGATCCGATTGGCGACGGCCTGCGCCTGTACGCGGTCCCGGCCCCAGATGGTGGCACCCAGGCCAAAAGGCGTGTCGTTGGCCTTGGCAATGACCTCCTCAACGCTCTCGTAGGCGATGATCGGCACAATCGGACCGAAAGGCTCTTCCTGGACGATGCGGCTGTTTTCGGGAGGATTGTCGATTACGGTAACGGGGACGAAATTCCCTTTCGAGTTAGGGTCGATGTCGCCGCCGACCGCGATCTTGTAGCCATTGGCCTTCACATCCGCGAACATGTCGACCAGCTTGTTGAACTGCATCCGGTTGTTCACCGGGCCAAGCGCGCTGCTCGGATCCATGCCGTCGCCCACCTTTTGCTGGCTGGCATATTCGGCGAACGCCTTGACGAAATCGTCGTGGAAGGACCGATGCGCATAGATGCGCTTGGCGGCAATGCACCACTGGCCCGAATTGCCGAATGCGGTCCAAAACACGTTCGGCACGATCGATTTCCAATCCGCGTCAGGAAGAAGAATCGCGGGATCGTTGCCCCCGAGCTCAAGCGTAATCCGTTTAACGGTGCCTGCGCCCGAAGCCATGATGCGCCTGCCCGTTTCAGTCGAACCCGTGAACGTAATCATGCCGACATCTGGATGCTCGGTAAGCAGCTTACCGAGATCATTGCCCCCGGTGACGATGTTGAAGACACCTGGCGGCAGGATCTTTGCCGCGATTTCGCCGATCTTGAGGGCGCACAGAGGCGTATAGGGTGAAGGTTTCAACACGACCGTATTGCCCGTGATCAGTGCTGGAACCGACTTCCAAAGCACATGGAGGTACGGATAGTTCCAGGGAATGATGGCTCCGACCACGCCAAGCGGCGTACGCCGGACCTCGACACGGTGCTCATCGGTATCTTCGATAACCTCAACATCAAGCCTGCTCTTCACCGTCTTGGGGATCCACGGGTTTGCCAGATTGACCTCGAAATCCGCCTGACTGTGGCGCGGTTTCCCCTGCTCCAGCGACAGCAGCGTGATGAACTCTTCCTTCTGGGCGTCCAGTGCTTCGTAAAGCCTGACGAGGAAGGCCTCGCGCTGCTCCCAACTCAGCGCGGCCCAGGCTGGGAAAGCACGCTTGGCCGCGGCGACGGCGGCATTCAACTGATCGGTGCTGGCGTCGGGCGCCTTGGCCAGGACTTCGTTGTTGGCCGGATTGAGGACATCGAAAGTATCGTTGGATACGACGATCTTGCCGTCGATCAGCAGGCCATAGGGAGCAGCGAAATCGGCTGTCGCCGATGTTTGCAATGTATCCATGATGGGTCTCCTCGTTAGTCTCGTTGCTGGAAAGCGGTAGCGCGGCGATTTCCGCCAGACGCGACATGGTCTCAGATGGTGCGGCCGCCATCCACCGGCAGCAGCACGCCCGTGATGAAGTCCGCGGTCGCGAGATAAACGGCTGCCTCGGCGACATCGCTCGGTTCGCTCAGGCGCCCCATCGGAATGGTGTCGATGAATTTTTTTCGGTTTTCCGGCGTGTCCGGAGCGCCCAGGAATTGCTCCAGCATGGCAGTGGCGCCAATTACCGGGCAGATGGCGTTCACCCGAATTTTCCAAGGCGCCAACTCAATCGCCAGTGCCTTGGAGGCCAGGTTGGTCGCACCTTTCGAAGCGTTGTACCAGGTGGTGCCAGGTCGAGGACGGATGCCTGCCGTCGAACCTATGTTCAGCATCACGCCGCCGCCATTGTCGCGCATCAGAGGCACGACCGCGCGAACCATGTGAAAGATCGATTTCACATTGACATCGAACACGCGATCGAAACTGGCTTCGTCGACATCAAGCACCGAGCAGGTGCGGTGTGTGTAGCCCGCATTGTTGACAACCACGTCAGGAACGCCGAAGTGCGCGGTTGTCTGGCCAACCATCGCCTCGATGTCCTGGCTTGACGTAACGTCGACCTTCACGCCAATCGCGGATCGGCCGATGGAGGCGGCAACCTCCCGCGCCTTGTCGCCATTGATATCGGCTACCACCACCTTGGCTCCCAAGACAGCGAACCTGCGAGCGATCGCCTCGCCGAAGCCGCTGGCGGCACCGGTGATCACCGCTACCTGGTCTTTCAACTCCATCTCCATCCCCTACACATCCGAACCCCACTTCGGACAAAGCCGTCCACGTCCGATCGCGAAACGGGCTTTGAAAGCCAGTTCCCCGAATCGGGTGTCAGCCAGGCCGCGCGGAACCTCCCAAACCGTAGCGATTGCTACAGTTCATTTGTGTAGCGAACGATACTGACAGTCAAGCCTTAAACGGCGACGGGAGGAGAAACTCAGCGGAGGGAGAAGGTGAAATGCAATTTCCCATTGCGAACGGCGCCAAATCTGGCCGTTCGAGACTGGCGCAAGCCGGCCAGTCCAGATTTTGAACCTGACTAAGCCGACGGCAGCTGGTCCTGCGCCTGCGAGGCACAAGAACCAATGTTCCGTCCGGCAGGGAAGCTGGTCCCTGCTTCGCGTTTCCTAAGAGCGTTAGTGCCTGGGCGATGCCGGGAGCAAGACCATCGCAGTGGCCGCAATGCGATCCAGCTCCTCTCGCGACGCTCCATCTCGCGCCAGCAGCGACATCCCCTCCAACATCGCGTTGAGAGTGGACGCCAGCGCATCAGTGTCTGTAGCCTTTGGCAATTGCCCGTCTGCAACTGCACGCTCAAGCCGTGTGAGGAAGCAGTTACGACCTTCATGGCGAAGCGCCTTTAGGGCCTCGTTCACTTCCCGGCCTTCAGCCGACACGTTCGTGGCCGCGAGAATGACAAGGCAACCACATGGCGCATCTTGAGAGGTCAGGATGCGGGCCGCGTCATGGAAGAAGCCACTTATAGCCTCCGTGACATCAGCCCCTTGATCCATCCCATCCCACGTCGCGTCCCAAAAGACGGTCTCGTAGTGATGAACGGCCTCCATGAACAACTGCGCCTTATTGCCAAAGGCCGCGTACAGGCTTGGCGGATTGATCTCCATGGCAGTGCAAAGATCAGCGATCGTCGCCGGCTCATAGCCCCGCTGCCAGAACACACTTAAAGCCCGGTCGAGAGCTGCGTCGCGATCGAAGCTTCGCGGCCGTCCCTTGCTGCGGTGAGGAACAATGGTTGCCATATGATTACACGCTGTCGATTCCGCCGAAACTCCGATCTAAAGGATGCTCTGTTAGGCTGCAACGTCGAAATTATCGCCAATAGTGATCAGATCGACGACCAGGACCGCTCAAGACTTGCCCTGTTTGGTGAGTGCCGCCCCCGGTCACGGATGCCAATCCACATCGTGCCGACCAACGGATTCCGTTGAAAGCCCCGGCGCTGCCAGTCCGCTTCGCCTTCATACGGAGCGGCATGCTCGCCGCGTCCGCATGAGGTTCGGGTTCTGCCACAACACCCGGTCAACCTTGCGGCCGGTGGGATCAGCCTTCATACATATGGAAGACCTTGGCAATGATTTTCCATTCTCCGTTCTGCTTGAGAAGGGTGTGGAAATCGGTGTAGTCGGCGCCGATCGCGTCCTTTTCCATGTCCACCCGGACAACGGCGGTCGATGGCGTGATCGACAGAATGTCCAGGCGAACCTTGATGTCCGGTGCCTTGCCGTTTGAATCGACAAAGTCGTAGAGATTCTTGATCGGCCCGCCAAGCAGCTGACCGTTGGTAAAACCGTACATCACCGCTTCTTTGTGGAAGCCCTCCGCAACATCCTTCGAGCTGCCGATTTCCAGGCCGTCGACATATTTCATGACCTGCGAAACGACGGCGTCATAATCGCTCGTCGGCACGGTCTTGATATTCTTGGTCACTGCAGTCATTAGATTCCTCCGTCCAACCATGAGATACTTGACCGAAAGCGCGGGTTGCCGGCTGTTCGCGATCCGCAAGTCGGTTTGTAGCATCCGCTACAGAATCGTAATCTGCTGACAGTTGTGTGAGGCGTCAAGGGTTTTCTGACGTGCACGCAGACAATCTTACCATTGCGACTAGAATCGCGTCGTGAGCTGTCAGTGCCGTCATACGGGCAACGGCTACGGCACCACCTCCGAGACAAATGCGCGGATGAGTGGCAGACGAACAGATGTTCGCTGCCAGATGACGCCTATCTCGCGCATCGGGGCATCCGGGAGCGGGACGCGCTCCACCGACACGCCCTGCGGCCAAGGCGGAGCCCAGTCCGGCACGATGGCGACCCCCAGTCCGCGAGAAACCATGATGACGATGGCCTCGAGGGAATCGAGTTCATATTGCTCGTTTGGGCGGATGCGTTGCCGGCGAAGATACTGATCGACGATGCGTCCACCCCAATGGTTGCGGTCATAGCGAAGGAAGGGCTCGCGCCGCAGGATCGATTGCGGGTCTCGGACTTCCTGGCGAGACGCTGTGATAAGCAGCAAACGTTCTTTACGCAGTTGGGCCCAATYAAGCGATTTCGGAAGGACGAAGTGCGGCTTCACGACAAAGGCTGCGTCAAGGCCGCCTTCAGTCACCAGCGCATACAGATCCCCCGATGTGCCCGGAACAAGGTAGAGTTCAATACCTGGGCGATTTTGGCGAAGCCGAAGCAGGATATCGGGGAGCAGGCCGGTCAAAGCGGTCTGGATCACACCGATCCTCAACAGCCCCGTCTCCTGATCGGCTGACGCGGCCGCTTTGAGATCATTTTCCAGGGCAAGGATGCGTTCGGCATCCCGGACAATAGCGTTGGCTGCAGAGGTCGGCTGCATCGCCTGGCCGGAACGACGGACCAGCGGCTGGCCGATCTCGTCTTCCAGGGCTCTCATCCTCTGGGTGACGGCTGACGGCGTGATGTTGAGCCGACGCGCAGTTTCCGCGATAGAGCCCGTTTTGACCACGCTCAGAAAGGTGCTGAGAAAGCGCGTTTCCATCGACAGTTTTCCTGAATAATGAAAGCGAAGAAACACATATTCTCTTAAGGGGTGCGCTTGGTGTTGTATAGCCCGGACACAGTTGCCCCTACCCGATGCTGGGGTCGAGAGGATGTATCTCATGAACATGCCGGCGGCTTATTCGACCAGCTCCAATCGAGACTTTTCCCTGTCCCGACGCATGATGACAGTGCAGCCCTCACCGACAATTGCCATCACCAGGCTGGCGAACGAGCTAAGACGCCAGGGACGGGACATTATCGGCCTGTCGCAAGGTGAGCCCGATTTCGACACGCCGGAGCATGTGAAGGAAGCGGCCAAGGCCGCGATCGATACCGGCCAGACCAAATATACGGATGTCGATGGCACGCCGGAGATCAAGCGGGCCATTGTCGGCAAGTTCGCTCGTGAAAACGGCCTTTCCTACGATATCTCGCAGATCAGCGTCGGTACAGGCGGCAAGCAGGTGCTCTACAATGCGTTCTGCGCCACGCTCGATGATGGCGACGAGGTGATCATTCCGGCGCCGTATTGGGTTTCCTATCCCGACATGGTCCGTCTGGCAGGCGGCAAACCAGTCATCGTCGCCTGTGGCGAAGGAGACGGGTTCAAATTGACGGCGGAGCGTCTGCGTGAAGCGATCACGCCCCGGACAAGATGGCTGGTGCTCAATTCTCCGAGCAACCCGACCGGCGCCGGTTATTCCGCCACCGACCTGAGGGCACTCGCCAATGTTCTGTTGGACCATCCTCATGTGATGGTGATGACCGACGACATGTACGAGCATATCCGCTATGACGGCTGGGCGTTCTCGACAATCGCCGCCATCGAGCCAAGGCTCCTCGACCGCACGCTGACATGCAATGGCGTCTCCAAGGCATACGCCATGACGGGCTGGCGCATCGGCTATGCCGGCGGGCCTGAAAAACTTATTCGGGCGATGGCGACGCTGCAGTCGCAAAGCACCACCAATCCCAGTTCGATCAGCCAGGCCGCGGCCGTGGCCGCGCTTACCGGCCCCTTGGACTTCCTCACCGAGCGCAATGCCGTGTTCAAGACCAGGCGCGATCTGTGCCTTGCCGCGTTCAACGGCATCGAGGGCCTGAGTTGCCGAACGCCGGACGGTGCCTTCTACCTGTTCCCGTCCTGCGCCGGAATGATCGACCGCAAGCGGCCAGATGGTCGAGCCATAGAGACCGACGTCGATTTCGCGACTTTCCTGCTCGAGGACGCGGGTGTCGCGGTCGTGCCGGGATCAGCCTTTGGGCTCGCGCCGTATTTTCGGATTTCATTCGCCACGGCAACCGACAAGCTGCGCTCAGCCTGTGAGCGCATCGAGGAAGCCTGCGGCAAGTTGAGCCGCTGATAGCGCCATACTGGCGGAAGGATAAGCATCTTGGATCTTGGCATCAAAGGGAAAACGGCGCTGGTTCTAGGCGCTGGCGGCGGACTTGGAGGCGCAATCGCGAAGTCGCTTGCGCGGGAGGGCGTGCGCGTCGTGGTCGGCAATCGTTCTGCCGAAGGGGCAGAGCGGACGGCAGATGAAATCCGCAAGGCCGGCGGAGAGGCACTGCCGCTAGCCTGGGATCTCGGCGATCTCTCAGCCATCGAGAGCCGCGTGTCGCAGGCCGAGCGGGCCTTTGGCTCGATCGATATCCTCGTCAACAACACGGGCGGGCCACCGCCGTCGACCGCGGCGGGCCAGGATCACAGCCTGTGGTCGAGCCATTTCCAATCAATGGTCCTGTCCGTGATCTCTCTCACCGATCGTGTCCTGCCTGCCATGCGCGAGAAGAAATGGGGTCGCATCATCACCTCGACCTCATCGGGCGTGGTGGCGCCGATCGCGAACCTGGGCATTTCCAATGCGCTAAGGCTGTCGCTGGTTGGCTGGTCGAAAACGCTGGCGCGCGAGATCGGGCGCGACGGAATCACGGCCAACGTCATCGTTCCCGGCCGCATCGCCACCCCACGCATCACGTTTCTCGACCAACAGAAAGCCAAGCGCGAGGGCCGCGACGTCGAAGACGTCTCGGCGGAGAGCATCGCAACGATTCCCGTGGGTCGCTATGGCGAACTGGAGGAATATGGAGACGCTGCGACATTCCTGGCAAGCGCCCGCGCGGCCTACATCACCGGCAGCGTCATCCGTGTGGATGGCGGACTGATCGCCAGCATCTGATCCCTTGGAGAACGAACATGACCGACAAGACGCTACCCTATGACGAGAAGAAAGCCATCGCAGCGCTCAAGGGCGTAACCACAGCGACGCTGACCACTATCCTTCTGAAGAAGGGGCTGCGCAATGTCTGGGTCCGCGGCGCGAAGCCAATCAGGACCGGCCAACCGCGTATTGTCGGCCGTGCCTTCACGCTCCGTTTCGTGCCGGCGCGTGAAGATCTCGCAACGCCGGAAAGCTGGTCCTCGCCGATCTCCACTCGCGCGGCAATCGAGGCGATGCCTGAAGGCTGCATCGCCGTGGTCGACGCCATGGGCGTAACCGATGCTGGCATCTTTGGCGACATTCTCTGTGCGCGCATGGTCAAGCGAGGCGTGGCCGCGCTCGTGAGCGACGGTGTGGTGCGCGACGTGCACGGTGTTTTGGCGACCGGCCTGCCTGTATGGTGCAACGGTGTCGCGGCGCCGCCCTCGGTGGCGGGTCTCACTTTCGTCAATTGGCAGGAGCCCATCGCCTGCGGCGGCGTGGCGGTTTTCCCGGACGACCTGATCGTAATCGATGACGACGGCGCCGTGCTGATCCCCGCCAAGCTTGTCGATGAGGTGGTCGAACAGGGCATCGAACAGGAGAGGCTTGAGGGCTGGATCATGGGCGAAGTCGAAAAAGGAACGGCTCTTCCCGGGCTCTACCCACCGAATGCGGAAAACAAGGCTCGCTATGAGGCCTTCAAGGAAGGCAAGTGAGATTTGCGCTCGACCACTCTGTGACGAATGTGCACGTCGTAACCGCGATGGCATCGACAGGCGCCAATATCCGGATGTGAGGCGACGATGGAAGACTATCTCCCACTTGCCTTGTTTTTCGCTGTTGCGTTCGCAGCCGCTTTGGCGCCGTTTTGTCTTCATCGATGGCGGCGCGCAAAGTGGGTGAAGTTAGATGCTCGCGTGGACGCGGCGTATTATGAAACCTCCGGCAAGAACGTGTTCGCGCTCGTTGACGTCTCCTACTTTGACGGAAATCATGAAAGGAGCGCGAGACATCTGGCGTCAGGGCGGACTGACGTGGAGACCATCTCTCCGGGTGACAGGATCTCGATATTGGTCAATCCGAATAACACAAAGCGCTGTGTAGTCGACAGGTAGGGCTCGTCGGGCTTCGTCCGTGTCTTCGCTTTTGAAATGCCCTCGGAGACTTCCAGTCCCAGATCGGCCGCCAGTGCTAAGTTCGTAACAAAATCCTGTCGGTTTTGGTCAAGCGTTCGCATCCATCCTTGGCAACTAGAACTGTCTCGCTAATTCCAACGCCGGCTGCGGACATGTAGAGGTGGAAAACCATACCCTCCTCCAGAAGCCAGTTCGACGTTGGAAGAAAGACCCGGGTGAAGTCACTCGCACGCACCATGTAGTCCGGATAGTAGCCCATGGTATAGCCGGTGACGTTTGTGTAGTCTTTTCTCAAACCGGCATTTATAGCTCCCTCTCGCGCTATTCGATCGACGTCACTGGCCAGAGCGCCTGGCTTCATGGCCATCATCTGTCGATCTTGCAGTTCGACCATCCTGCATATGATCTGATTGAGATCTTGCGGCGGTTCTCCAAGGGAAAGGGTTCGCATCATTCGCGCGCCGTAGCCCTCGAAACGCGGATTGATCTCAAGGTGCAGAACCTCTGGGAGGCCGAAGCCGGTGTCATGGAGGTGTCCATGGAGGAAATCCAGATCACTGTTCTTCCTGGTTCCGAAAATGCCGGGATGCCCGGGATCTCCACCCTCGCGGACATATACCTCGCCAGCCAATCGCGCGAGATCACGCTCGGTCATTCCCGGGCGCGTCTTGGCCACGATCTCACTTATCGTCGCATCACCGATAGCGCTGGCCTTGCGAATCTTCTCCACTTCGGCCGACGATTTGATGAGGCGCATCAGCCAGGGAAGGCCATTGAGGTCTGACAAGGCGGCTGCGGGCAAAGCCTGCTTGAGGCGCTGATAGGTTTGGACAGTCATGGCATGGCTGGCAAAGTCCACGCCGAGACGCGCTTTTGCCAATCCGGAGCTTTTGATTTTTGCGACAAGCACGCCGACCGCGTCTTCCCAATCGGCGTAGCCCACAACATCCGTAGCCCAGGTTCGCTCTTTCATCGGTCCGCCATCCAGTGACCTGAGCACAAAGAAGGCTTCACCCGATGCAGTTATGACGCCAGCCCGATAGTAGGACAAAGACGTGTCGAACCCAAAGAAGTACGCGATGGCTTCTGAGTCGTCCAAAAGCACCGCATCCAAGCCTCGCAAGCGCATTTCATTTCGAAGACGCACGAGTCGATTTTCGTATTCAGAGAGTGGAAATTGCACGGTGGTTCCCATCGTCAACAGAGGAACGGTATCTGTAGAGCCAATGACGCTCTGCTAGGTCTGCGAACTCGGCACGAGTCGCGTTTGTAACAGGCTGCGGCCAACGGTGACCTTGCGCGCAATCCTGCCGCCTGCGACGGCCAATAGAGTGCAAGAGAAGAATACGACGGCTACCGCGGCGATCTGCGGACTGATCTCATTTCTGATGTCCGCCCACATGCGCATCGACAAAGTATATTGCCCGGCGCTGCTGAAAAAGAGAGCCACTACCAGGTCATCAAACGCGGTGAGGAAGGCAAAGCCGGCGGCGCTCACAAACGATGGCAACAAAAGTGGAATGACGATCGTTCGCCAGATCGTGGTTGAACGCGCGCCCAGACCAGCTGCCGCCTGCATGACGGATACATCGAAACGCTGAAACGCCGCGCGCATGACCAGGAACACGTAAGGGAAGGCGAACACCCCATAGCAAATGATGTAGGGGAGCGCACTTCCAACCAATCCAAGCTTGATGAAGATGAAGTACAGCGCCAGCGCCACCACGAACTGCGGCACGATCATCGGAGAAATGAAAATTAGCTCGAGGATCGGCTTCGCGCGCGCGCTCTGCAGCCGCGTCACTGCATAGGCGGCGATCGACGCGAAGAACGTGGCCACCGCCGCGCCACAGGCACTGATCCACAGGCTGAACCAAGTCGACTCCAGCCAATCCGCACTGCCGACATAGCTCCGCATCCATTGAAGGGAAAAGCCCGACGGCGGAAATCTCAAATACTCATCCGAACTGAAGCCAAGCGGAATGACGGTAACCATCGTGATCATCAGGAAAACAACGTCGACGGCGACGACGAGATAGACGAGACCGGAAAGCAACGTACAGATTGGATCCGCAGCGGCACCGAGGATGCTCACAAGCCTCTCGGGCATCCCGGCAAGGATCCGTGTCCCTTGCGCGTTCGCCTTGGTGCCGGATCCGCCGTCGGCTCCGATTGCATTTCGAAGCAATGATAGCAGTATCACGACGATCACCAGCAGGACGGTCGCTTGCGCAGCGGCGCCGCTGAAATCGTTCAAGTTGTTGAGCTGCACATATATTGATTGTGTCACCATGTATTCGCTCGGACCGCCAAGCAGCGCGGGGGTGACATAGAAGCCCAATGTGCTTGTGAAGACGAGACCGAACCCAGCGACGATGCCAGGCAATGACAGTGGCAGGAACACCTTCGAGAAGGCAACGAGACGATGGGCGCCAAGCCCCTCCGCGGCACGAACGAGCTGCGTGTCGATCCTTCGCATCGATCCGTAGAGCGTGAGGACCATCAGCGGGAGTTGGACTTGTGTCATGCCGACCATCGCCCCGATCTCGTTGTAGACGAGCATGAGCGGTTGATCGATTATCCCGGCGGCAATCAGTCCCTTGTTCACGATGCCGCGCGTTCCCAGTATGGCGACCCAGGCATAGCTTCTGATCAAGACGCTGGTGAAGAAGGGCATGATGACGGCCACCGTCAGTAGCTGACGCTTCCAGCCATGCACCTTGTTCAGCAAATAAGCGTAGGGATAGCCGAGAACCAGGCTGACAATCGCGACTTCGAGGCTGAGGCGAATGGTACGCCACACAATGGAGAGAAATGTATCGCTCTCGAAAAGAGCGGAATAGGCACTCATCGAGGGGGAGCCGCCGGGCAGGAAGCTTGCGGCGACGACCCCCAAGAGAGGTAGAATGTAAAACAGCGTCAGAAAGGAAAGCGGAACCGTCAGCATGCCGAGCGAATCCTGTTCGGTGCCGTAACGGAGAGAAAACCGGTTACGCATGTTCCGCATTCCTATGACTCTAAACTAGGCCCCACGCTACTTCGTGACCCATTTCTGCCAGAGCTCCGTGGCCTTCTGGACGTTGGTTTTTCCCGCGGCGTCTTTCTCGTCCCACCATTTGTAATCCTGGACCACCTGGGTCTGGACGCTGGTTGGATTGCCCGGAAGCCGCGCCGCACGATCGGGAGCGATCAGCTTGAACGCCTCTGAATTCGTTGGGCCATATTCGATCAGTTCGGAGAACTTCGCCTGCGCTTCCTTCTGGGCAACAAAGGCCAGGAACTTCATGGCATTTTCCTTGTTCTTCGTGCCCTTGAGGACAGCCCAGCAGTCCCATTGAAGGATAGCCTGGTTCCAGCTGAGATCGACCGGAACGCTCTTTTCCTTCAAGGCCGAGATACGGCCATTCCAGGCTGATGCGATGGTTACGCTGCCATCCGACAGCATCTGGCCCGGCTCGGCGCCAGCCGACCAGAATCGAAGAATATCCGGCTTGAGTTTGTCGAGTGACTTGAAGGCCCGATCGAAATCAATCGGGTAAACATTCTTCGGATCGGCGCCATCGGCGAGCATGGCGATCTCGAAGACACAGCCCGCCAGCACATCGTCACCGGCATTGTGCAGGGAGCGCTTGCCCGGAAACTTCTGGACATCCCACATGTCAGCCCAGGTCTGCGGCGGCTTAGCGCCGAACGCTTCCTTGTCATAGGCCAGCGCCAAGCAGAAGAACAGCGACGGGAGCATGTAGTCGTTCGGCTTGATGGGCGAGTAGGCTAGCAAGTCCTTGGGTGGGAACAGGCTGTAATCGATCTTCTCGACAAGACCATCCTCGATCAGTGCGTCGATCTGACCACCCGAAAAATCCATGACATCGAACGCTGGGGCTCCAGCGAGGATGCTTGCCCTGACGGCACCGGGAGGCATGTTGGCGGCCGGAACAACCTTGATCCCAGTGGCCTTCTTGAATGGCTCGAAATATGCGCCGTGGAGGGCGGCGCCGAAAGCGCCCCCGCCGTCAAACACCACGACCTGGCCGCTGCCCTTCAGGTTCTCCTGCGCCCAGGCGCTCCCTTTCCAGGCAGTTGTCATCATGCCGGTGGCGGCCGCACTGGCAATCAGTTTCAGCGTTGAGCGTCGCGTGACTTGGTCGTTCGTCATTGTCATGTTCCCCTTTCGTTTGTTTTGAACACTCTCGCGTGCTGGCAATGCCAGTTGAGCGAAACCTCTTCCCCTGGCTGGCGGGAAGATCCGGGCGGCTCCTTTACGGCAAGCGTGTCCCCGCATTTGAGGGCAACACGGAGGTTTACGGATTCGCCGAGATAGGATCTTGCGATGACTGTGCCGTGTAGACCCGACCCGTCGCAGGGACCGGTGAAAATATGGGCGGGCCGCACGACGATATCGACCGGATTGCCGACAACAGGTGCGGGGTCCCCCACATGCTTTCCGGCGATCACGCAGCCACTCTCCAACTGCACCTGGCAGTGTTGGGCATTGATCTCGCGAACGGTGCCCTTCAGAATGTTTGCTTCGCCGATAAAGTCGGCGACGAAAGCCGTTTGCGGTGCGTCGTACAGATCGCTCGGCGTCCCGATTTGCTCGATCCGTCCCTTCCTGAAGACAACGAGCCGGTCCGCCATTGCCAAGGCTTCCGTCTGATCGTGCGTGACGAAAATGACGGTCGTGCCCGTTATCCGCTGTATCTGTTTGATCTCCTGCTGGAGATGCTCCCGAAGCTTCTTGTCGAGCGCACCGAGCGGCTCGTCCATCAACAGGACCGGGGGTTGGTAAACCAGGGCCCGGGCCAGGGCCACACGCTGCTGCTGTCCGCCGGAAAGGTCCGGTATCAGCCGCCCCTCGAAATCGCCGAGACCGACCAGTTCTGTTATCGACGCAATCCGTCTGGCGATTTCATCCTTGGCCAAGCGCCGCTGCAGAAGTGGAAACGCAATGTTCTCCCTGACTGTCATATGAGGGAAAAGCGCGTACTTCTGAAACACCATGCCGATGTTGCGCTGCCTGGGCGCTATGTGCGTTACGTCCTTGCCACCGATTTTGATCGACCCCGACGAGGGCCGGACGAAGCCAGCGACACTCATCAACAGAGTACTTTTCCCGGAACCGCTCGGGCCGAGCAGCGCGATGAACTCGCCGGGCATGATATTCAATGAGACGTCATCGACGACGCGAATTGCCCCATAGGATTTCGATAAACCCTGGATTTCTATCGCCACTCCCGACATCGACCCGATCCTCTCCAGACGTCAACAGGCTGCCGTCTTGACAGTCTTGCCGTCGAGGAACAGTTCCTTGATCTCATGAGCAAAGGCATTGGTGCTCGGCTGGTAATGGTTCGAGCGGAGCACATTCTCTCGAGCGGCCCCGGGAAGCCTGTCGCCCATGACCGCCAAAAGATCGATCAGAAAGTCCGGCTTTATCTCCGGGTGGCCCTGGTAACTAAGAACAGTGTCGCCGTAGCGCAGGATTGCATAGTCGCAACTTTCGGACGCACCAACGACCCTGGCGGAATCGGGAAGGGATATGACCTCCTCCTCATGCCAGGTGAGCGCAACATGACCCGTTTGCGTGTCAGCTCTTTGATATTCGACCGGGCCTGCTGTCATACCGGCTCGCGATTTGCCTACCGCGCCGCCCAAGGCAGTCGCGATAAGCTGATGCCCGAAGCAGACGCCGAGCATTGGCGCATTCGCGCGATAGGCATCGCGAACGAACTGCTTGAGGCGCGCTATCCAGTCATCAGGGTCCGATACCGAGGAACGTCCGCCCGTGATGACCCAGCCGTCCGCAGCATTGGGATCTTCCGGAAAAATCCCGTCGACCACCGGAAATGTGATGAATTCAAGCCGATCGTCCGCCAGCAAATCGATGAAGAACTGGTTGTAGTCGCCATGCTTGCCGACCAGCTCGTCGGGGACATGGTCGCACTGCAGGATACCGAGTTTCATGTGGTCAGTCCGTAATTTGAAATGCGCTGATCGTCGGCGCTCGCCTGTCGTCACCAAGGACAGGGGCAACCCGGTTTGTGCCCTTGAGTGCTCATTCATCGCCGAAGTCGCAACCCTTCACGGCTAGGCCCTCCAGGTTGGCAATGGATGTTCAACCGTTTCCTAAATCAGATGATTTCATGACAGGGGTGGCTTAACAAGTCATATTTTGACATTTGTTTCGTTTTTAGAACCATTTTGGAAACGAACAGAAGGGTAATTCAGAACCAGTAGCATCCCCAAACCCGGCAAGTAGCTGTTTTTTGCCTGCTTTTTCATCAGCTTGAGCCAGTATGTGGAAGCCCGAAAGCCTGCCAAATGGACACATGTTGCCAAATCCGCTACGAAAGCGGGCGATTCTTTTGCTCGGGAGTTGGGTGTGACGTCTGCGAATTTACAAATCCGGCACTACCGCACGCTTCAGAAGATCAGCTTGCGAGAACTCGCGAAACGGCTGGAAATGTCTCCTTCTCAGCTTTCGAAAATTGAATCCGGCAAGGCGAAATTGAACGTCGAAACCGCGATCAAGATCGCCGGCGTCCTTAAGGTGCCCGCTGCGGTGTTTCTCACAGAGCGGGCCCCACTACCCAAAGCAAGACGGTCAATCACCAAAAAAGGGGCCGCCGACATCTACGAAAATCCTGGCATGCGGATGGAGGTCCTTTGCTCGGAGTTCAAGGAGAAGCAGAACCTTTTCTGGAAGGTTCGCATTACAGCACGCAGCTTTGAAGAAAACGGCGGCTGGCGGCAGCACCCGGGTCAGGAGTTTCTGCACATTCTTTCAGGACACTTGGAACTCCATACGATGTACTATGAGCCGCTGGCACTGGATGAAGGCGACAGCATACTTTTCGATGCCGACCAGCCGCATGCGTATGTTGCTCTCGGCGGAGACGCCGAGATGCTGATGATGAACAGCGTCGCTGAAAACGCCTGATGGTACTGCGCTTCAGATCAGCAGATCAAAAAGCGTTGTCGGCATCTGCGCAAAATCCGAGATCCTGGCCTCAACCTGACGAACGGCGGCTATTTCGTTGGCATCGCCGCGGCAGGGATCAATCCTCGCGGACGGAAGAGCAGAAATCCGATCAGCGTTGCGAGAATGATCGCATCGCGGAAGACCTGATAGTCGGGCGGAAGAATGATCTGCAGCACCACTTCGAATGCGCCAAGAAAGAAGCCACCCACAACGGCGCCGGTCAGACTTCCCATGCCACCAACGATGGTGGCCACAAACGCCTTGACCAGCGGAGTGAACCCCATGGTGGGCTCGACAGAGCCGCGCATGGAAATCCACAGCAATGCAGCGACGCCGGCCAGCAGACCCGAGATTGCAAATGCGGTCGCATAGATCGCGTTGACGCGAATGCCCATCAGCTTGGCTACATCGAAATCCTGCGCCGACGCCAACAGGGCAAGCCCGAATCGCGTGCGATTGAGGAAGAGATTCAATCCGATCGCCAGTACAGCTACAGCCACGATCGAGATGATCTGCGCGGAGCCTATGTAGATCGTTCCGATGTTGAAAGCGCCTGTCAGGAAACCCGGCAAGTTCAGCGGCTTGGGTCGCGACCCGAAACCGATCTGGAAAATCACTTGCAAAGCACCTGAAATCGCAAGACTGGTTACCAGAAGTGTCATCGGATTGGCACCACGAAGCGGACGAAAGGCCACCCGCTCCATCAACACCGCGCATGCCATTGCGCACATCAGCCCAAGGACAACAGCCACGCCAAACGGCAGACCTGCCGAGAGGGCATAGAACAGGACGTAGCCAAACAGCGTCAGAAGCTCGCCATGGGCGAAGTTGATGAACCCGAAGATGCTGAAGACGATTGCCAGCCCGAGCGCGATGAGGGCGTAAACGCCGCCGAGACTCAAGGCGTTGATGATGTATTGGATCGTAAGTTCCACCCTCGCCTCCTAGGCTGCGGCCAGCGGATCGGAGACTCCGAGATAGGAGTGCCTGACCAGTTCGCTGTTCAACATGTCAAAAGAATTGCCGCTGGCGGCTATGCGCCCGTTTTCGAGCACGTAGGCACGATCGGATATCGAGAGCGACTGAAAGACGTTCTGCTCGACGAGCAGGATCGTCAGCCCTTCGTCTCTCAGTTGTTCAATCAGTTCGAAGTTCTCGGCGACGATCTTCGGGGCGATGCCCAAAGAAGGTTCGTCAAGCAACAGCATTTTCGGCGAGGCCATAAGCGCCCGGGCAATGGCGAGCATCTGCTGCTCGCCACCAGACAATGTGCCGGCAAGTTGGTTTCGCCGTTCCGCCAGGATCGGAAACCGCTCATACATTCGTCCAAGGACAACCGGATTGCGCCAATCCTTCTGGGTTATCCCGCCTAGAAGCAGATTCTTTTCCACACTGAGCCTAGGGAACACGCGCCTCCCTTCAGGCGAGAGGGTCATGCCCCGCTGAACAATCTGCGCCGTCCCTTGGCCGGAAATCATCTCTCCATCCAATTCAACCGTACCCGATCGTGCAGTTGTCAGGCCCATCAGCGCTGACAGTGTCGATGTTTTGCCGGCGCCATTGGGACCAAGGAGAGAGACGATCTCGCCTTGCCGCACCTCGAAACTGATGCCTTTGACGGCTTCGATCGGTCCGTAGCGGATAACGAGATTGTCGACGCGGAGCATGACCATCACCTCAGAGCGGAGCCGGGATGTCAGCCGGGTCGATCGTCGCCGCCTTCAGATAGACGCCCTTGCCGCCACGAAGTTCAAGGAACGAAATCGGCACCAGCGGGCGACGATTGAATCCCGCATATGTGATCTTTCCATTCGGGGCTTCAAAATCCTTGATCTTGTCCATACCGGCACGAATTGAACTGGAGTCGCTGGCGCCAGCGACCTTGACGGCCTCAATCAGCGCCAGACCGGCATCGTATCCCACGATCCAAGCGGAATTGCCCACCTCGTCGGGGTACTTGGCACCGAAAACGGCCGCGAGTTCGTCATATTTGCTTCCCGGCTGCGGCAAGCGGTTGGAAATGACGATCACCCCTTCGACGAGGTCTCCCATGGCGAAGAAGGACGGAGAATCGATACCATCGGCCCCGACGATCTTCGACTTGATGCCGGCGGCCCGGGCCTGGCGCAGGAACGCTGGAAGATCCGGCTCGAACGCCGCGGTCATGATTGCGTCTGGCTCCTGGGGCAGAGACTTGATCTCGGCAATAATGTTGCCAAAGTCCGATTGGTTGAAGGTAAAATTCCCCTTGCCTACAACCTTTCCGCCATACTTCTCGAACGTTGCCGCAAAGTATTCCGGCACGTTCTCCGTGTATGTGTTGTCGGAAGACTTCAGCAGATAAGCTGTTTTGATGCCCAGATCTTTTGCAGCGAATACGCCGGTGGAGCCCGCACTGACATTGTCGCTGAAATTGGCGAGGTACATCCAGTCACCCACCTTTTCGGTGACATCGGGCTGTGTCGAAGTTCCCGCGAACATGAGGACGCCCTTTTGCTGGCCGCTGCGTCCGGCAGCGGTTGCGCTGGTGGCGTCGCAGCTCAGATAAAGGACGTCGACGCCCTGCTCGATCAAGGCATCGGCGGATTTGATCGACTCTACGGAGCTGGAGGCCGTGTCGATACCTTCGGCAACTTCGATCTTGAACTTGCCCGATACGCCTCYTTCGGCGTTCGCAGCATCGAATGCCATCTGCATTCCGTGAGCGAACGGGACATCATAGGCCGCCGCCCACCCAGTATGCGCCAGCGCCAATCCAACGCGAACCTTTCCTTCAGCCGCGAACACCGGCCGCAAGCCACCGGCCCCTGCCAGGGCAGCGCCAAGCATGGTCGTAATCACGCTGCGGCGGGACACACCGTATTGCAGCAGGCTCTTAGCGATATCAGACATTTCCCTCTCCTTTGTTGTTTGATGCTTCCGACGCCCGGCGCGCCGGACGTTTTGCCAATACGTCACGGGTCCCGAGGTAAGCCTCGATGACCAATGGATCGTTCTGAACGTGGGCGGCGGTTCCCGATGCGATCAACTCGCCCTTGTTGAGGACAAAGACCTCGTCGCAAAGCCGCATGATCAGGTGGAGGTCGTGCTCGACGATGAGGATGCCGAGCCCATACTTCCTGCGGATGTCCAGGATAGCCGCGATCAGCTGCTCGGACTCCTTTGGGTTCATCCCGGCGGCAGGCTCGTCCAAGAGCAGGAAGTTTGGCTCCAGCGCGAGCGCACGGGCAATTTCCAGGCGCCGCTGGCTGCCGTAAGAGAGGGTCGAAGCCAGCCGCTGCGCGTCATCCAGAAGGGCGAACTGGGCGAGCAGACCCTTGGCATAGGTCTCGATACCCGCCACGCCGTGGCCTCGGGCGGCGGCGGCGGCTACAACGTTCTCAAGAACGGTCATCTCGCCGAACAAACGGATGTTCTGGAAGGTTCGCGCCAGGCCTGCTCGAGCGATGCGGCTCGGGGACCAACCAACGACATCGCTTTCACCCAACCACACAGTCCCCCGGCTCGGGCGGTGCACGCCCGTCAAGGCGTTGATCAGGGTGGTCTTTCCGGCGCCATTGGGCCCGATCAAGCCGACGATCTTCGCGGAAGCCACACTGATCGAGACGTTGTTGAGTGCCCGCAGCCCGCCGAATTGGATGCTAAGGGCCTCAGCTTTGAGCGTCGTCTTGGTGGGGTGCCAAGCAGGCGTTTCCAAGCCGGTTTGGTCGACCGAAGTATCGGCAAGGTGCGCGTGTCGCTGAAAGCGATCGAATGTCAGCTCCTGGCTACCCATGATGCCTGCCGGGCGCCTGTACATCACCAGAAGGATCATCAGGCTCAGAAGGATCTGTGTCGCGCCCCAGATTGGCGGAGACCGAAAGGATCCGATCGAAATGCCGCTCTCGAACGGTTTGACAAATTCGACCAGCGCCGAGACGATGATGGTGCCGATGACCGCCCCGGTGATCGACCGCTTGCCGCCGACGACCAGCATTGCGACCAACGCAAACGTCAGGTCGAGATAGAAATCATGGGGCTGGAACGCGCCGATCACATGCGCAAACAATGCGCCTGTCAGTCCCATGACCATGGCGCTGACCGACCAGCTCTGCAGGAGACGTTTGTTGCTCTCGATACCGCAAGATGCGGCCGCAACTTCGTTGTCCTGAAAGGCCCTGAGCTGAAGGCCCCAATGCGATTCCTTGAATGCAAAAGCTATTGCAAGGATCAGGAATACGAAGAGGTAGGCAATCGGCAGATTCACGAGCAACGGAACGCCATAGAAACCCTTGGTGCCGTTGGTGATGTTGGTTGCACCCTTCAGCACATTGTCGGCAATCACTAGCAAACCAAAGGTCGCCAGAATTGCGGACGTGTCACGCAAGCGCGACAGCGGCAATCCGGTCACTATCCCCAAGAGCAGCGAAACCCCCGCAACGACGACCAGGGAGGACGGCAGCCCCAAATCGATCTGCATCAGGAAGCCGGGAAGATGGCGCAGCATATCCGACTTCAGGTCGGGCGGGGTCGTCAAGATGCCCGTTGCGTACGCCCCCACCGCAAAGAAGCCAACGTGGCCGACCGTCAGGATACCTGAATTGCCCGTATAGATGGACAAGCCAACAACAGCGCACATATCAATCAGCAGAAGCATGACTACGCGTTCCGCTGACGCGCTCACCAAGGCAAAGGGGAGCGTCAGGATGACGACCAGTGCGAAGAGAAGGACAGCTGATCCGGCCGCCCGACGCAACCGCTTTTCATTCGCAAGCCTTGTCAATGACCGCTCGGCGGGAGCCGCGCCATGCATTGACTCGACCGAATGCTGAGCACGCGGCATATTCACCCCTTCCATTTAAGGCCAGTAAGGCCGACAAAGCGAAGGCGTTCGTCACTGCGCCCATTTGACCTTGTTGTCGGCCTGTTCCCTCGGCCTTTGTAACAAACGCTACAGATTCAGCTCGACGCCGTCAATCAGATTTTGACAGATTGTCTGATTGATCTCGGAGGATATGCCACCGCACCAGGACCCCTGCTCAGGATCGATCGATTGTTGCGACGACCATGACTCGCCTACGCTTTGGCAAATCATGCGCAAACAGACGCCGCAGCGTCAGGCGTCTAATTTAACTTCAACGGTGATGGCCGAGCGATCAAAGATCAGCAGCAAGCCGCAGCACAGATTCACGCAGCCATCTGTGGGCAGGGTCGCTGTCATAGGATGCATGCCATATCATGGCGACGTCCGAGTCCGGGAGAGGAACAGGAACGGGACATGTCGCCAGGCCGAACTGGCGCGCAAACATCCGCGCAGGTCTGTCCGGTATGGTGGATATGAGCCGCGAGCCTTTCAGAAGGAATGGTATGGCAGCAAAATGCGGCGTCACGACCGCGATGGTCCGGCTCAGCCCGCCGGCGGCTGCAAGTGCATCATCAACGACGCCGTGAGCGTCGCCGCGCGGCGAACCAAGGACGTGGGGGACCGACAGGTAGTCTTCCAGGCTGAGAGGCGGCTCGATTTTGAGATGAATGGGGTCGTAAAGGCAGACATACCCCGTCTGATAGAGCTTGCGCCGCTTGTGCTGTAAGCCTCCTTCGGTTAGCAGGCCGGCAATTCCCAGGTGCAACCGGTCACGGTCGAGTTGCTCAAGGACATCATAGCGATCGATACCGCGTGTGCGAAGCCGAATACTCGGAGCGGCTTGCTGGAGAAAGGCCATCAGTTTCGGCAACAACGGCACCTCGATGGCGTCAGGCATGCCGAGGAAGAACGTCCGGTCAGCATTCCGCGGGTCGAATTCCGGCGCTCTCAGCAGTGTCTGCTGCACAAGGTCGAGCGCCTCCCTGATTTTTGGCGCCAGCGCCAATGCGCGGGGCGTAGGCTTCACCCCGTCCGGGATGCGCACGAACAGGTCATCCCCGATCAACCGGCGCAATCGACCCAATGCGTGGCTCATCGAAGATTGACCTATGCCGATACGTTCAGCTGCCCTTGTGACGCTGCGCTCGATGAAGAGTGCGTCAAAGGAATTCAGAAGGTTCAGGTCGATGCGACCAAGATTGACATGATCGATATCCAATATCATCTCCATCGATTGGACTAATAAGCATCCTCCCCTCATTCTGAGAAGGCAATAGAAATCCGGCGGCCACGAGAGCAGCAATCAGCGAGCGCCCCGTGGTCCGCCCTTCTTTCGGAGGATGACGCACGATGTCGATCACACAGCGCATAGACGAACTCGGTCTCAAGCTTCCGGCTGTCAAGGCGCCTGCGGCGAACTACGCCAACGCCGTGCGTGTCGGCAATCTCATCTACTGCTCAGGAGCCGTACCCGTCACGCTCGATGGGGAAGTCCCGAAGGGTAAAGTGGGGCGCGACTTCACGACCGAGCAGGCAGCCGAGCACGCCCGGCTGGTAGCCCTGCATCTCCTAGCCATCGTCAAGGAAGAAGTTGGCGACCTCGACCGCGTGCGCCGCGTGGTAAAAATCCTCGCGATGGTGAACGCTATACCGGATTTTCTCGAGCATTCGAAGGTCGTCAATGGCTGCTCGGATCTCTTCGAAGCGGTGTTCGGAGCCAAGCATGCCCGCTCGGCAGTAGGCATGGGCAGCCTGCCCTTCGGCATCAGTCTCGAGATCGAAGCAATCTTCGAGGTGGCGTGAGCCGCAGGAAAGGAGACTGAGCATGGCCAGGAGAGTGCGCATCCACGAGCTTGGTGGCCCAGAAGTGCTACGCGTTGAGAACTATGATCCGGGGCAGCCCGGCGCGGGCGACGTGCTTGTTCGTCAGACCGCTATCGGAGTCAACTTCGTCGACATCTACACGCGAACTGGCTTCTATCCCGCACCAGGCGGCCTGCCGGCGACCTTGGGGATTGAGGCAGCCGGCATCGTCGAGGCGCTCGGATCTGGCATCAACGGCCTGCGGGTTGGCCAGCGTGTCGCCTATGCCGTCAGCCCTGGTGCTTACGCCGACCTGCGCACGGTGTCGGCCAGCGCGCTGTTCGCCCTGCCGGATGAGATTTCTGACGAGACCGCGGCCGCTATGCTGAACAAGGGGGTGACGGCACGCTATCTGCTTCGCCAGACCTATCGCGTGGGGCCAGGTGACACCATCCTGATCCACGCGGCGGCTGGCGGCGTTGGCTCGATCCTCTCGCAATGGGCAAAGCACCTTGGCGCCAAGGTGATCGGCACCGTCGGCAGCCTGGAGAAGGTGGCGATCGCGACTGCCAATGGATGCGATCAGGTGATCCTCTACAAAGAGGAGGACTTTGCCGCGCGCGTCCGCGACATCACCAAGGGGTACGGCGTGGACGTTGTCTATGACGGGGTGGGCAAGGCAACCTTCGCCAGATCGCTCGATTGCTTGCGGCCGCGTGGCACTATGGTCAGCTACGGCAATGCCAGCGGGGCGATCGAGCCTTTCGATGTCGCCTTGCTCGCCAAAAAAGGATCGCTCTATCTGACCCGTCCGACGCTTGCCACACACATAGCCACACGAGAGGCCTTGGCGGAGAATGTCGAGGACCTGATGACAGTTGTAGGCGCAGGCGCAGTCAACGTAGAGATCGGCGCACGCTTCGCCCTGAACGAGGCAGCTCAAGCCCATCACGCACTCGAAAGCCGGGCGACCTCGGGATCAATCGTACTCATCCCGTGATGGGAAGGGCTCCGCGCTCGACCTTTGGCGAACCTTGCTCGTCGTCATGCATCAACTCTCGGGAAATCATTGAGCGCGCCGACCATGTATTGGACGAGCTCGCTTGGAGTCGTATCAGCGGTACGCTTCTCTGTAACCTTGCGGCCGCGATGCATGACAATCAGCCTATCGGAGACCGCGAACACGTCCGGCATCGTGTGCGTGATTAGGATAACTGGCACATTTTGGTCGCGCAGTCTGCCGATCAGTTCGAGCACCTTGTGCTGCTCGGGCACACCAAGGTTGTTGGTGGGCTCATCCATTATCATCAACCGCGCCTTCCAGTAGATGGCGCGAGCGATAGCGACTGCCTGCCGCTGCCCTCCCGACAAGCTCTCGATCGGCTGCGTCAGACTGGGGAAGCGGATGTCCAAAGCCTCCAGGCCAGCTTTCGCCTCGGTTAGCATCCTCTTCTCATTGAGCGTCGCGATCAAACCGCCGAGGTGCTGGCGTTTTGCCTCACGGCCGAGGAAAATATTTGCCGGCACATCAAGGTTCTGGGCAAGGGCGAGATCCTGGTAGATGGTCTCAATGCCTTCGTCGCGGGCGGCAATCGGGCTTGAGAAAATCTGTGGCTTGCCGCCGAACCAGAGCTCGCCGCCGTCAGGCTGATAAACGCCAGAGACACATTTTATCAATGTCGACTTGCCGGCGCCATTGTCGCCCAGCAAGGCAACCACTTCGCCCGCCGCGATATCGAAGCTGACATCATCGACCGCAGTCAGGCCACCGAAGCGCTTAGCCAGATGACGGATAGAAAGCACGGGTTCGCTCATGTGCCTCTCCCGGATCGAATACGGCCAAGGAACAGATCTCGTGACTGATCGATCAGAACGGCAAGGATGACAACGACACCGACCACGATGAATTGCCAAAATGCGGGAACGTTGAGCATGACGAGGCCGGTTGTCAGCACGGCTATTATGAGCGAGCCGATCACGGTTCCCACGATGGTTCCGGCACCGCCGGACAGACTGACGCCGCCGATGATCACGGCCGCGATCGAGGACAGCAGAAGCGGATCGCCGATAACGGCAGAGCCCGCTGTGAACCGTAGCGTCGACAGGAACCCGGCAATGCCGGCGGTCGCGGCTGACAGGATGTAGAGCTTGACTATGTGGCTGTCGACTGGAATGCCGGTACGTTGCGCCGCCTGGAGATTGCCACCTATTGCGTATGTGTGCCGTCCAAACTGGGTCCGTCTCAGCAGGAACATGGCTAGCACCACAACGATGGCGGTGATCACAACCGGCCAAGGCAAAATGCGGTTAAGCTGGCGCAAGGCGTCGCCGGCAATGTCGGGTTTCTGCAGGAAGTAGATACCGCCGTCGGCACCACCAATCAGGTACAGCAGGGACTCATTGCCGTAATCACGGAGACCCGGCGGGAGTCCGATTACTGTGGTGTTCTCGCTAAACAGGAGTGCCAACCCACGAACGATAAACGACGAGCCGAGCGTCACGATGAAGGCCGGGACCTTCAGCTTGGCAATGACGAGGCCGTTTAGCAGCCCAACGCAACCGCAGCCAATGAGGCCAGCAAGGAAGCCGGCAATGACCGCGATGGGCAGCGGGGCGCCTGCGTCAAATGCCGCGCGTATGGCGAGGGCGGCGAGTACCGAGCCGAGGCTCATGACCCAGCCGACAGAAAGGTCGATGCCGGAGGAAATGACAACAAAAGTCTGTCCAAGACCCAGAAGAATGATGGGTGTGATGGCGACCAGAATATTCTGGGAGTTACGGATCGTGAAGAACGTAGCGCCGCCAAACAGCGGTACGGTGATGACGAAAAACGCTATCATCAGCGCGAGAAAACCCCACGCCCACAATCGACTGGCTGCTACCGCAAACCTGAGAAGCGTGGCCTGCACAAAGCCCAATGCAGCGGAAGAACGAACCCCAGACATGCTAAGATTTACCCCGTTGAGATGGGATGGGAACGCCCTGAAGCGCTCCCATCCGAGCTGCCTCTGGGAAAAGCAGCCCTATTGTCCGGGGACCTTGTAAACGAAGCGTGAGAAGTTCGGATCGGTGACATTGGTCTTGTCGATAATCGCGAATCCGGTCTCAAGCCGCTTGGGCAGGCTCGTGACCCCGGCACGATCGGCAACCGCGAATTCTACCGCGAGGTAGCCCATGTCGAAGGGCTTCTGGGCCAGGGCCATCGAAACGGCGCCCTGGTTCATCATTTCGACGGCGTCTTTGGTCGCATCATAGGCGACGACCTGGACGTGGCCGCCGAGTCCTGCGTTTATCACAGCGTTGCCCGCTCCCTGGGCACTAAAAACATTAGACCCGAAGACACCGGCAAGATCGGGGTGCTGCTCAATCACCGCCGCTGTCTGCTGCGTCGCTTTGTTGAGGTCGTCATCATTATAATCTGGCCCGATCACCTTGATGCCTGGGTGCTTGGCCATCTCCTCCTGGAAGCCTTTGATGCGCAGTTCGACGGACGCGATGTTCGGACTCACCGAGTTCATATAGACGGTTCCCTTGTCGCCTATCGCTTTCGCGAGTCCACGGGCCGCAAAGGCGCCACCCGCCTTGTTGTCCGAACCGATATAGGTCATCGGGAACTTGACCGGTCCATTGGCGTAGTCGCCGTCGCCGATGAAGGTATCAACGCCAACGATCTTGATCCCGGCTTCATAAGCGGCCTGGAGAGGGGCAATCATCTGCTGGCTGTCTACGGCGGCAGTGATGATGTAGTTGAGATCGCCGCGGGCGACCATCGCATCGAGGATCGGGGTCTGCGCTTCAACACCCCAGGTCGCTGGAATCTGCGTGACGACATCGACGCCAAGATCCTTGGCTGCCTGTTCCACGCCGAGTTGCATAACCTGGTAGAACGGGTCGACGGTGCCAGGAATAAACCCGATCTTGATCTTGTCTGCAGCATCAGCGGCCATCGGCGAGAGTGCCAAGAGACTGGCGGCGACGAGCGATAGAATGTGCTTGTTCATGTCATGGGCCTCCCTAGCCCCTATGGTAGCTGCCACCTTTTGTGGCTTGCTGGTATACCACAGAACCAGTAAAGGACAGGCAACGCTCTTGCAAGAGGCCGGACAGAGGTTTCAAGCTCCACACAATGCTATCCGCGCATTGACCTTGAACGGAGGATTAGGTGACGATTGAGTTTGATCGCTTTCAAAGCGTGCCACGGCAGGTCTACGAACTGTTGCGTGATCGAATTCAGACGGCACAACTGAGGCCCGGCGAATCGATCAATGAACGTCGCCTCAGCGAATGGCTGGGGGTGTCGCGAACTCCGATCCGCGAGGCGATCCGGCGGCTGGCAGGAGATGGCTTGATCGAGATCGTGCCGCATGTCGGCACCTCAGTGGCGCTCGTCGATCCCCGACGGGTCTATGAGGCCTGCCAGATACGACTGGCGCTCGAGTGCGCTGCGGTAGCCGAGGCAACCAGACATTTTACCCCGGTGATCGGCCGACAGCTCGAACAGCTCATCGCTGAGCAGGACGAGACAATCAATATGGACGACGGCATGCGCAACATTAGCGTTGACAGTGAGTTCCATAGGCTCATCCACAAGACCAGTGGCTTTTCCACAATGGCCGAAATGCTGCAGCGCGTCATGGGCGAGATCATTCGCGCCAGGCACCTGTCGATAAAATTGCCGGGGCGGCTGCGAGAGCCGATCAAGGAACATAAAGCAATCGTCGCCGGGCTTCGCTCCGGCGACCCCCAGAAGGCGGCAGTGGCAATGAAAAACCACCTTGATCTTTCAATCTCCTCAATCATGCAGGTGATGGATACAAACCCGGAATTTCTTGCAAGCGCGCGAACTTAGGTCGATGCCACGCTATTTCTTCGACTTCATGGACACTGGCGAAGCATACCCAGACTGTTATGGAACAGAGCTTCCGGATTGTGAGTCTGCAAAAATAGAAACAGCAATGGCGCTCATTGAGATTGCGAGAGTCGCTTTGCACGACCAGGATTACCGTGAACTGGCATTCAAGGTCAGGGATGAGAGCGGCAAGCCGCTTTTGCAAATGGTACTCAACCTTGAAATGCTGGCGGACTAGAATAAGGGCCTCTTCTGTCTGACCGCTTTTTCGCTACCGCGAAATTCACGCGCCAGAGTCATCACAGCATAGTGGTCTCTATAAACAATCATTGGCCCTTACCATCCTTCTAGCGGTTACCTCTCTGCCGAGGCTGCCCACAAATTGATGTCGGACTCACGTGCGTAAGTGTCGATCTCGGCCAGTTCGGCGTCGCTGAACTCGAGCACCTTCAGCGCCCCTACACAGTCCTCGACTTGTTCCGGCCGACTGGCGCCGATCAGCGCCGAGGTCACCCGGCCCTTGCGCAGCACCCAGGCCAAAGCCACCTGCGCCAGCGTCTGGCCACGCTTGCCGGCGATCGCATTCAGCGCCTGGATGTTGGCGATGGTCTTGTCATTGATGAAGGCGGGACGCAGCGACTTGCCCTGTGATGCCCGGCTGCCCTGCGGAATGCCGCCGAGATATTTGTCGGTCAGCATGCCCTGCGCCAGCGGCGAGAACACGATCGAGCCGACGCCGAGCCCTTCCAGCGTATCTAGCAGCCCGTCCTCCTCGACCCAGCGATTGAGCATCGAATAGCTCGGCTGGTGGATGACGCAAGGCGTGCCAAGCCGCTGCAGGATGTCTGCGGCCTCACGCGTGCGCTGCGAATTGTAGGACGAGATGCCAGCATAGAGTGCCTTGCCCGAGCGCACCGCATGGTCGAGCGCGCCCATCGTCTCTTCCAGCGGCGTGTCGGGATCGAAGCGGTGCGAATAGAAGATGTCGACATAGTCGAGACCCATCCGCTTCAGGCTCTGGTCGAGGCTGGCCAGCACATATTTGCGCCCGCCCCATTCGCCATAGGGTCCGGCCCACATTTCGTAGCCGGCCTTGGTCGAGATGATCAGCTCGTCGCGATAACCGGCAAAGTCCGTCCGCAGGATCTCGCCGAAGGCGGTCTCGGCTGAGCCGGGCGGCGGACCGTAATTGTTGGCGAGGTCGAAATGGGTGATGCCTAGATCGAAGGCCTTGCGTGCGATCGCCTGCTTGGTCTTGTGCGGCGTGTCGTTGCCGAAATTGTGCCATAGCCCGAGCGAGATGGCCGGCAGCTTCAGGCCGGAGCGACCACAGCGATTGTAGATCATTTTTTCGTAACGGTTTTCGGCAGGGATATAGGGCATGGAGATATGCCTCACGAATGGAGTTCTTTTGACTGAGGGGCAGCGACGGGCTAGCGCACCACCGTCGATCGGCGCCGGCTGAGCTGGTCGATGGCGACGGCCAGAAGCAGGACGATGCCGCGCGCCGTATCCTGGTAGAAGGTCGGCACGTTCATGAGGCTCATGCCGTTGTTGAGGCTGCCCATCAACAGCGCCCCGACCAGCGCGCCGAAGACGCGGCCGCGCCCGCCGCTGAGCGACGTGCCGCCGATGATGGCAGCGGCGATGGCGTCGAGCTCGAGGAACAGACCGGCGCTGCCGGCGATCGCGCCGCTGACCCTGGCCGTCAGCGCCACGCCGGTGATGGCGTAACCGAGCCCGGCGATGAGGAAGTTGATGAAGATCATGCGATCGACATTGATGCCGGACAGCCGGGCTGCCTCCGGATTGCCGCCTATGGCATAGAGTTGCACGCCAAAGCGGGTCCGGCGCATCAGAACGTCGGCAGCGATGGCGCAGACCGCGACCAGCACGATGAGATAGGGAACGCCCTTGGAGGAGGCCAGCCAGATGGCGGCGGTGGCCGCGACGAGTGCCGGTAGCTGCGCACGGACCAACTCGCCCTTCGGGTTCTTGACGATGCCAAGCGCCAGGCCGCGCCGCAGCTCGAAGATGTTGAACGCCGCAAACAGGCCGAATGCCGCGACGATCAGCACGATGGATACATCCGGCGGCAGGAAGCCGGTGGCGATCTGCTTGAGCGCAGGTGGCAATGGCGCAACGGTGGCGCCATTGGTGGCGATCATCGAGATGCCGCGGAAATAGAGCATGCCCGCAAGGGTGACGATGAAGGAGGAGACCTTCATCCTGGTGACCCACCAGCCTTGCCAGGCGCCCATCAGCAGGCCAACGCCGATGCAGACAAGCACGGCGATGATCGGATCGACATTGAATTTTACCGTCAGCAGAGCCACGACAACGCCGATCAATGCGACGGCGGATCCCACCGAGAGATCGAAGTTGCGGGTGACGATCAGCATCACCGCGCTGATCGCCGCCAGGCCGACGATTGCCGTCTGCAGCGCCAGCAGGATCAGGTTGCGTTGCGTGAGAAAGGTGCCGTTGGTGGCGAAGTAGAAAAACAGCCAGATTGCAGCCAGCACCAGCAACAGTGTGGAGTCCCTGAGCGACCGGTTCGACAACAGCCGTGCCACGGCCGATGAGGCCGCGACGGGCGCCGCGATGGTTTGCGAAGGTTGGCTCATCACTCTCTTCCTGTTGACCGCTCTGTCTCTTGGTTTGACGCAATTCCGGACGGAAAACCGCTTCACACTTTTCCTGGAATCGCTCTAGACACCGGCTGCCAGTTTCAGCAGCTGCGCTTCGCTCAGTTCGTTCCTGGTGACGGTTCCGGCGATGCGGCCATTGCGCAGCACCACTGCCCGATCGCAGATTTCGACGATCTCCTCGGCATCCGAGGACACCAGGAGGATGGCGCAGCCGGCAGCCGCCAGCTCGCTCCAGATCTGTGTGATCTCGGTGCGCGCACCGACATCAACGCCGCGCGTCGGGTCGACCAGCAGCAGGATGCGCACGCCGGCGGCCAGCCAGCGCGCCACCTGAACCTTCTGCTGGTTGCCGCCACTGAGCGTGCCGACCAGGACATCGATATCGCCGGCCTTGATCTTCAACCTGTCGAACAAATCGATGACCTTGCGCCGCGCTACAGGCCGATCGACGAAGCCGTGCCGGCTGAGAGCCTCGAGATCGGCCAGCACAGCATTGTCGTAGATCGAATGTTCGCCTGAAAGTCCGTCGCGCCGGTCCTGGGCGATCAAGCCGATACCCAGCCGCACGGCATCCGCCGGCTGGTTGATCGAAGCCTTCTCGCCAGCCACCAGGACGGTGCCCGCCGTTTCGCCGCGCCAGGCGCCGAACAGTGCCATGGTGGCTTCGACGACGCCGGAACCGAGCAGGCCGAACAGGCCAACGACCTCGCCGCGCCGCACGGCGATATCGAGGTGGCTGACCAGTTCCCTGCCGGCGGGATCACGCACCACCAGGTCGCGCGCCTCGATCGCTACCTCGCCAAGAGCACCTCCGCGGCTCCGGTGGTGGCGCGAGACACTGCGGCCGATCATAAGGTCGACCACTTGGTCGCGCGAGGTTTCGGCGGTGCGCAACGCACCGCTGATGCGGCCGTCGCGCATGATGACGATGCGGTCGGATACCTCGAACACTTCAGCCAGCCGATGCGAGACGAAGATGATGGCGACGCCGCGCGCGCTGAGCCTGCGCATGCTGTCGAACAGACGCTGCGTCTCTCGGTCGGTAAGAGCCGCCGTTGGCTCGTCGAGAATCAGCAACCGTGCATTCTTCGACAGCGCGCGCACGATCAGCACCAGTTGCTGGGAGGCGAGATCGAGGTCGCCGAGCGGCAGGGTCGGTTCGATGTCGAGACCGAAGTCAGCCAAGGCCGCCTTGGCACGGGCGCGCCGGAGCGGCCGGTCTATCAGACCGAACCGCTCCGGTTCGTTGTTGAGGAAAAGCCCTTCCTCAACGGTCAGGTCCGCCGCGACATTGATCTCTTGCGCCAGGAACGCGACGCCGGCCGCTTCTGCCTCGGCCACCGAATGGCACCGCAACGGCGAACCGTCCAGCATCACCTCGCCGCTGTAGGATCCAAACGGATAGAGGCCGGAGAGCACCTGGATCAGCGTCGACTTGCCGGCGCCATTCTGGCCCAGCAGGGCGACAATCTCGCCGGGGGCGATGTCGAGATCGACGTTGTCGACCGCCACCACCCCCGGAAATAATTTGGTCAACCCGCGCACATCGAGGAGCCTGACTTCAGCCGACATGGCATCGTTAGCCCGCGCCTTCGGATGTGCCGCTGCGATCATTTGCAGCTCGGCTTCTTGTCCGGAGCGTTCTTGTAAACCTCGTCCGACGACAGCCAGTAGTCGTGCTTGCAGACGAAATCAGCGATAGAGGCCTGATCCACATAGTAGATCGGCGTCTTCACCCAAGGCATGTCACGCACACCGTTGTTGATAGTGTCCTTGGCGTCGATGGGCTGGCACTGGGCCATGGCGATGGCAACCTGGGCGGCGGCGGTGCCCATCTCGTCGGGCGCCGGCCAGACGCTGCCATCCATCTTGCCGTCGACGATGGCCTGCATCGCTGCAAGCTCCATGTCCTGACCGGTCACCGGGATCGAGCCCGTGGCAAGGCCGGCGCCTTCGATCGCCTGCATGACACCGAGGGACTCGCCATCATAGGAGACGAGAAAGGCATGCACCTTGTTGTCGGTCTGTGTCAGCGCGTTCTCGGCAAAAGCCTGCGCCGGCTCGGCCTTCCAGCCCTTGGCGAACTGGTCCATGACGATCTTGATGTCGCCTTTGGTTACCGATGGATCGATGATCTCGTGGTAGCCGGCCTGCATATCGGTGGCGCCGGTCTGGCCCGGGTCGCCGCCGATCAGCGCGTAGTTGCCCTTCGGCACCTTGGCCAGGATCGCCTTGGCGGCGATCATTCCGCCCTCCTTGGCGTCGCGACCGATATAGGCGACCTGATCGGCGCCGGTGATCAGGTCGTTGTAGGAGGCGAGCGGGATGTGGGCGGTGGACGCCATCTCGGCGATCTGCGCGGCGACGTTGAAGTCGACCGGGTTGATGACGATGGCGTCGACACCCTGGGTGATGATGTTTTCGGCCTGCGACACCTGCGCCTGGGCATCGTTCTCGGCCGACTGCACCAAAACTTCGTAGCCCGCCGCCTCCGCGGTCTTCTTGAAGAAGGGCATGTCGGCATGCAGGTAGCGGAACGCCGTTTGTTGTTTCATCATGAAGGCGATGCGCTTGGTGGTGCCCGGCTTGCACTGGCCGTCTGCAGCCTGTGCCGGCATGGCGACGGCAATGGCGAGCAATGCCGTCGCGCCGGCGAATGCCAGCCGCACGTTTCCGATCCTTACGGTGTTCATGGCAAAAACCTCCCTGCGCCGGTGGCGGCGCCCCGGCTTGCTTGATTGATCAGTTCCTGTTGGGTCCAGGCTGCGCAAGCGCAGCCGGGGCAGTACATTCCCGGGCTGCCGGCAGGCGATGGCCGACCGGCAACCTCGCGGGGCTCAGCAGTCCGGCTTCTTGTCGGCCGCGTTCTTGTAGACCTCGTCGACCTTCAGCCAGTAGAGCTTTTCGGTGACAAGACGGTCGAGCAGCAGCGCGTCTTGGAGCCATCCGCCGTCATCGGACTGGAAGAGGTCACGCAGCACCTGGCCGCCAGCTGCCTCGTAGGCATCGAGCCCAACGAACACGGAACGCTTGTCGGAAGCGCGGACAGTGTTCTCCGTCAACATGCGGCGAATCTGGTATGGCTCTTTCGACCAGCTGTTCTTGATCGCCTCCCACACTTGCTCCTGTCTCGCGTGATCGTCACTAACCGAGAACGCTTCGAGCTGGGCGATCGTCATGCCGTCGTCGGCATAGACATCGAGCAGCGCCGGCGACACGGCGGTGAGCTTGAGGCGCTGCTTGACGATGGTGACGGAGATGAAGAAAGCGGCGGCAATCTCATCCTCCGACATGCCTTTGTCGCGCATGTCCTTGAACGCGCGATAGGCATCCAACGGATGAAGTGGAGCGCGATCGATGTTCTCGGCCAGCGAAACTTCCTCCGCCAGGACGGCGTTGCTGCCCATGACACAAGGAACGGGTGCGGTCTTGGCTAGCCGCCTCTGGTTCACGAGCATTTCGAGAGCGCGGTAGCGGCGGCCGCCGGCCGGCACCTCGAACATGCCCGTCTCCTCGCCGCCGGCATCGAGCACGGGACGAACATGAAGGCTCTGGATCAGGCCCCGGCGGGTGATCGAAGCTGCCAGATCCTCGATCGAGACGCCGGCCTTGATGCGCCGGACATTGGTCTGGGCGAGCACCAGCTTGTTGAAAGGAATGTCGCGCGAGGACGACAAGGTGATCTTTTGGACGGCAGTAGCCATGGTGTTTTCTCCGCGACGGTCGCCGAGAGCCTCTCTCTCGACCCAAACCCGTCATGAAATACCGGCACCCCTCTCACTCTCCTGGCCGCCAAACCGGGAAGCCGGCGAAGCGCGGTCCTACTCCGGCTCGGTGTGGCCCATCACGCGGCCTCCCGTTTGTCATTCGCTGCTGCCGCGGTCGCCTACTGGTCGACGCCAGGCTGGAAACCGAGGATGAACTCGGCGGCCTTCGACGCGGCGCCGGCGGCACGGACAATGGCGCGATTGTCCTCGCGCAGAACGTCGAGCCATGAACCGATATAGTCGGCATGGCGCACCGTCGGCACGATGGCGAGAGAAGCGCAGACAAAGGCCCCCACCATCTCTGCCACCAGTTCCTCCCGCGCATAGGATTTGGAGCCGAAGGAACCGGCCATGTCACGGCCGAGCCGGGAGGAATGGCCCGACCAATGCCCCAGTTCATGGAATGCGGTGCGGTGCCAATTGATCGGTTCGAAATAGGCGGCTGGCGGAGGGACCTGCACGAAGTCGCACGCTGGGCTGTAGAAGGCGCGGCTGCCTCCTATCCGAAAATCCGCGCCTGTGGCCCGGATCAGCGCCTCTGCTTGCGGTTCGATCATGTCGGGCGGAGGCGATGGTGCGACGGCGGCGATGTCCTCCGGAAGGTTCTCGCATTGATCGGTATTGAAGACTGTGAAGCGTTTGAGGAATGGAATCGCCTGTGCCTCGTCCCCGCTCTCAAGGGCTCGCTGGCGCTCATCGTCGGGCACGAAGCGATCGGCGTAGACGACGGTCGTGCCATGCTCGCCTTCTTGACGTTACCGCCGAGGGCGAGCGCCTGGCGGAATGTAAGTCAGCTCTGGCCGGTAAATCCGTGCTCGATGACCGCGCCCCACAGGATCAGGACGTTGATGCCGGAGTAGCGCCGGCGGGTCGACGCGTTTTCCGGCATGGCGAGCGGCGCATTTGCCGCCGCCGTCCCCCAGGGCTGTACCCACGGGATACGTCCGGCTTCCAACTCGGCGATGATCTTGTCGGTGATTTCCTGATAGAGGCCTGGCCGGTCATTGCCGGAACGGGCGCTAGCGGTTCTGGGCATCGCGGTTCTCCGCGACGGGCGCCAGGAGCCTCTCTCCCGACCTTCAACCCGTCACGGCAAACCCGGTCCGCACTCTCTCTCTCGTCGCCACGTCTCGTTGTATGGGTGAAGACCCGTCGCGGGCGAGGCTTCAGCTTTGCCGGCTGCCCAGCCCCTCGGGGTCGCCCTGATAGGCCTTCGAAAACGACGAAAAGTCGCTAAGCTGAAGGTCATGTGTAACGACTATGAGCAACACATCCGGTGGGCCGAATACTGCTAGATGATGCAGGACTTGGAACTCGGCATCCCCGCGCAACAGACAGAACTCGACCTGCCTCAGCGCTTTCTTCGAATTCACTGGCAAGAAATACCCAAAAGCCAAGCACCGGTTCACTTTGACGGGTGCCCCATTCATGGAGATCGCGGGCCTTTGGCGTGAGGGCCAAGGCAATCATCCGCCCGCCTTCACGATGCTGACGACCGAACCCGGCCCAGACGTCGCCCCCGATTCACGATCGTCAAATAGTCGTCCTGCAGCCATCGGATTGGGCGGCCTGGATTAATTTGACGAAACAAGAGGCGGAACTGCTCCGGTCACTTCCCGAGGGGGCGCTCACTGTCGAGACAATGCGGAAAGGGAGCGATTGACCCCGAGTTCGACGGCGCCAGAATAGGGGCAAGGGCTTCTGGGGACTCTACAAAGGCGGCACAACCACATCGGATTCGCGGGAACTGGCTGGCTGAGATCGATTCAGTCTCTCGCGGGGTAGATCGAATAGCCAAGTTCGCCGCGCGGATGCTCCTTGGCCCAGGCCACGACCTCGTCCGTCGGCACGACTAGCGTCGTTTGGCCCTTTGGGTAGTAGCAGTTCACGCCGGATTTCATCGTGAAGTCGCCGAACCCTGGGACATTAATGCGGCCGCTGCGTGTCCTGCGAAGCTCGATCGTCGACAATGTGTAGAGGAGCATGCCACCCTGTGTTTGGCGTACAACGGCAAGGGCCCCCTCCGGCTGGTTGCGGTAGTAGGACTCTATGTCGGCCACTGTTTGGCCGACGCACGGCGACAAGGGTGTCGGGTTCGCTTTTCGGTGTTCCTTCAACGCCTCAATTGTCTTTTGCGTGGCTTCAGACACTCGGCGCAGGGGTGGCAAGGGCATTTTGGTCATCGTTGCTCTGCAAATGGCTATCGATTCGCGGAGACTACATCAAACTGGGCATGCAAGGGTATTGGTTGCGGTAATCCCATATGATGACCACTTCCGGGAGGAGATCACCATGAGACTGTACTATTTCACGTCACAGAAGTACGGCCTCGCAGCGATCCGCGATAGCCGCCTGAAAATCGCGCGTATCAGCCAACTTAATGACCCGTTTGAATTTCTCGGCCTTGATGTCGAGCGGTCTGACCGGAGGGTGCTGAATGCGCGGAAAAAGCAGATGGATGCGCGCCATGGCATCGTCTGCATGAGTGTCGACTGGACCCACCCTCTTCTTTGGGGCCACTACGCAGATAAATACAAGGGAATGGCTCTCGGGTTCGATGTCGTCGATGATGGGTCGCTCCGGGTAGTCGAATACGATGCGCTTCGTCCCAAGTTGGCTGATCTCGGGCGGACCAGTCTGGACGACTTCACCGAAGAGGAGTTGAAGACCCGCCTTCTGTACCGAAAGTTCGACGCTTGGTGCTACGAAACCGAGTATCGGACCTTCTGCGAACTCGAGGAGAAAGACCCGGCGACGGGTCTCCATTTCCTGCCGTTTTCGGAACGCATGAAGTTGGCACAAGTCATTCTTGGACACCGCTGTACCGTTACCCGAGCAGAGTTGACACGAACGCTAGGAGACCACGTGGCAACGGTGAGTTCGTTTATGGCGAGGCCGGGTTTCCAAAGGTTCGAAGTAGTCGAGAACGCGCTGTACTCCGCCTGGAAGTGACGCCATGATCAAACCAGTTCGATCACCCGCCTTCGTTTGCTTCCGGATAGCTTGAAACGGCGAACCTTGACGCCAAGTGTCTCGATAGCTTTGTCGAAGCCACTCGGTATGTCCTCACCTGCGGGGATAACAAGTATCTTAGTGGCACCGCTGGTCGCGGCATGGGTCACAAGTTGTCCAATCGCGGTATAGAGTTGTTGTCGTCCGACACCCGTCTTGATCTCGTAAACCTCGATCACCCGCCCTGCTAGCTTTACGTAGCAGTCGATCAGTTTGGTGTTGAAGACTTCCTCACCGGGCCGGCAGGCGGCTCTTCGTTCGGCAACTACCTTATCCACAATGTCGCCGTGGTACGTCTCGTAAGTGAGCGTCCGACCTCGGCTGCCGCGCTTCGTGCCTGAGAATTCTCTGTTGTACCGATCGTCCTCCTCTATCCTCTTTTTGAATGCGGGGGTGCTGAGCTCGCCGCTTTTCACCGCAGCCTTGAAGTCCGCAACTTTGGTGGCGAAGCGCGACAGTCGCCCAACGAAGTCGTCGTCGGCCATGTTTCCAACCGGAATTGCCTCGCGCACTCTTCCGTCTTCGCAGAGGACGTCGACCATTCTTATCCGTGACCAGAGGAGAAAGGCGTTCTTTCCGATCCCCTTTCGGCCTCCGCCAACCGCGCCGTCATGCATCAGGTAGATGTCGCCTGTCTCTTCGTCTTCGGCAAAGGCTCCGGCGACTTGCCAGCTATTGCTTGGGGCGGGGACATTTATCTCGACGGTGATGTGCTGCACGGGCCGTTCGGCGAGGATACCAAACGCATTCCAGAATTTCGGAATCTCGGCATTGTCCGGTGTCCGGCTGATCGAAGCCCAAAGTTCACCTTCGCCATGCGAGAACACCTCGCGATCTACGTTGCCACCTCTGAAGCCGACGTTCACCGCACCCTGAGAGGGGACGGAATTCTTCACGATCTGGGCCAGCATTTTCTGGGCCGCCTTCTTGGCTTTCATTTCATGTACGAGCCTGAGCATGTCGTCCTCCCATTTTCGACAACGTAAGCACGTCCTGGCTGGAGGTACCACAAGAGGATCGATCTCGGGTCCGCTTGCTCTGACAGGCTGGCCAGCGTTCTTGCGATCCGCGCCGACGACAGTCGGCGCCCAACAAAAGTGGCGTATAAACCGCAGTCCTGCGCGCGTCCGCAATAGCGGACAATTGTCGCGCGTTGGACGGAGGAAATTCGCCCCCGCCGCGGGCGGTTAACGGGACAGCCGTAGGAGCGTCAGCATAGCGACGGCCGCAGGCCGGGACGCGGGACCGACTGTCCCCGACCGCGGCGGTCCGCTCCGGCAATTGCCTGACATTGGCGATAATGCGCGGCCAGTCCATGCATTTCGACCACCAGGAAGAGGACGCAGCGGAGTGCTCGGTGACGCGTGTATGTCCTGTCTGTACTCAATTTTCGCCATTTCCACGACGTCTCCCAAATGCGCCTTTTCTTAATGATCGATTGAATCCAGACTCTTCGAACGCTCGGACAGGAGGTTTTCATGATTTCAAAGAAAGACGCGACAATGAGTCGGGCCATTCGGCGTAAGGAATTGCGGAACATCGTGCCTCTGGCCGACAGCACAATCTACGAGATGGAGCAGCGGGGGGCATTTCCTCGACGCTTCGCCTTGACCCCGCGCTGCGTCGTTTGGGATCTGAGCGAGGTTCAAGCCTGGCTTGCGGCGCGCCGCTCAAAGCCGATACTCCGCGCGCCCAAACCCGACCTGAAGCAGCGCCGAGCAAGTCTAGTCAGAGAGCCAGATCGGGCTGCAGGATCAGCATCAACGGTGGGATGATCGTCGGGAGGCAGGTCTTGCCGCCGACCCAAGGTCTCGACGATATCCGACCATTTCTGCGTCATCCGGCAGCCTTGCACATCACTGCGCGATATCGACGCGGGACCGCTGCAAGCAGCTCCACCTTTCGCACGAGGCGTGAGTTTCGACCTCGTAGGGATTGATCGTGACTTGCTGTCGGGTTGCATGCCGGTGACAGAAGAAGAACACTCCGCCAAAGTGAATCCCGCGATGAAGCGGCCTACGTCCGACCGGCGGAACTATTACGATTTGTAGGGCGCTGAAGTTCGAGCCCAAGGCACGCCTCCGCTACATCACGAAAGGCCGGCCAGGCCCCACGCATGCTGCATTCACGGCTTTGCAGAAGCGAATTCGTGAAGCAGCTATTCTTCTACCTCGGAGGAGATCTCGGCATAAACGGCGTCGATTTCGGCCTGAGCAGTGCGTACCATTCTTTCTACCTTTTCAGGATCCAAGCCGAATTCTTCAGGTGTGGGCATGCCCTTGCGCCTGTGCTTCTGCCAGCGATCGAGAGCCTTGTTATATTCAGCGTTTCGCAGGTCGAATTCGACAGCTGCCTGATGCCGTTCATCTTCGAAGAGATTGGCCTCCATAGTCTCGCGTCGCCAAGTCGCTGCGATAAGCCAGTGGTGATAGGCGTATTCATATTGTGCTGTCGTGTGATATTGACGCGCATGCCTTTCGAGGCCGTGATATTCGATGTTGTTCTTTAAGATCGTGCGCGCATCAATGGGTGTGACAGAGTCGTCTCTCCATTTGAAATCCCGTTTCATGTAGGGAAAAAGGCCGGTAATACCGCCCGCGTCACCGAAGTGAAGGGCGATGAACTTACGCACAAGTGCATGATAGCCGGGTCTCCAACTCCCTATCGCTCGCTTCAAGTTCTGCTCCTCCTGCTATCATCATGCTCGTACATATTTGGTACTCGGTATGCCGCAGCACTCCAAGCGTTGCACCCGCAGTTTACTCGCCAAAGTGCCAAGAGACGTTTGCGAGTTTGGCCAGACACGCGGCCCGCCGCCCAGGACCAATTTAAGCAGCGCCGAGTTCGACCGCTCAGAGAGCCGGATCAGGCTCCAGCAGTGGCATCATCGGCGGGATAAGCGTCGGGACGAACTTCTTGCCGCCGACCCAGGCATCGATGATGTCTGACCATTCCTGCATCATGTGGCGGCGCTGCATTTCATATTCGGCTTTGTTGTAGACACCACGCGACGAGCGCCCGTCCTCGTGGGCCAGGCATTTCTCGATCCAATCGCTGTTGAAGCCAAGTTCATTCAATAGGGTCGAGCCCGTTCGCCGCAGGTCGTGAACCGTAAACGGCTCCAGAGGCAGCCCGTTCGCCTTCGCCCGTTCGACGACCGCGTAAGTGATCCGATTAAACGTAGCGCGCGACATGGGGGCGTCCGCGTYGTACCGCGATGGAAGAAGGTATCTCGAATTTCCCGCACAAGTCTTCAGGGCAATCATGATGTCGAGAGCCTGACGCGATAGGTAGACGTTATGCGCCTTCGAGCGCTTCATCCGCTCCTTCGGGATCGTCCAGACCGCATTCTCGAAATCGACCTCGTCCCACACCGCGTCCTGCAGCTCGCTCTTGCGCACCATGGTGAGCAGATAAAGCCGCATTCCCAAACGGATCGTGGGAATTGTGGCGACGTGCTCCAGCTGCTTCAGCATCACGCGAATTTCCGAGGGCGAAAGCGAGCGGTCCTTCGGCACGAAAGTAGCAATTGACGCGGGCCCAACTTCATCAGCCGGATTGGCCACCTTCTCCCCGTGCAAAATCGCGAAGCCGTAGATCTGCTTCAGGATGTCTCGAACATGGATGGCGGTCGCCGGGGCGCCACGCTCAACGATAGCGCCGCAATGGGCCCGCAGGTCATCCGGCGTAATCTCCGTCAGCAGGCGATTGCGCCAGATCGGAAGAAGCTCCCGCTCGAAGATGGCGCGCCGCATGGCGCGGGTGCTGTCGGCCATCGGTGCGGCAGTGAGCCACTTCTCCCCGAACTCGCCAAAGCTCTTCGCCTCTTTCAGGCGACGCTTGTCGCGCTGCTTCTCGATCGCCGGCGATCGGCCATCGCCAATAGCGCGCTTTGCGTCGAGGCACTTTTCTCGCGCCAACGCGAGCGAGATTCCATCTCTCCCATATCTGCCTAGATAGACCGTCTCGCGGCGTCCATTCAGCCTGTAATCCAGCCGAAACGAGATCGCGCCACTGGGCATGACGCGGACGTACATGCCGTCACGATCAGCAATCTTGTAGATTTTATCTTTTGGTTTCAGCGCTTTAAGAGCGATGTCCGTCAACATTCCCATTGCCTCCTGAAAAGTACCGTCAGGACAATTTAGAGGCTTCGCGGCAGGAAATTCCCTTTTTCTTCAATGCCTTAAGGCACAAAAAAGTACCGTCACGAGCCCATTGACTCTGACGGTACTCAGAAAAAATCGGGCGGGCAATATGCGGAAGGTCCGTCAGGGGGTCCGTCAAAGCAAATCCTAGCGCACCGATTGTCGCTGATTGTCCCTGAAAGGATTTATTTTTGTTTTCAGTATGTTACGTCGCAGATTGGCGTATTTTCGGCGGCGTCTGAGTGGGCCTGAATCATTCCCACTCGATTGTACCAGGCGGCTTCGACGTTACGTCGTAGACGACGCGGTTGATGCCGCGGACCTCGTTGATGATGCGGGTAGCGGCGGCGCCCAGGAAGGCCATGTCGTAGTGGTAGAAATCCGCCGTCATGCCGTCGACCGAAGTGACGGCGCGCAGCGCGCAGACGAATTCGTAAGTGCGGCCGTCGCCCATCACGCCGACTGTCTGTACAGGCAAGAGCACGGCGAAGGCCTGCCAGATGGCGTCATAGAGGCCGGCCTTGCGGATCTCGTCGAGATAGATGGCGTCGGCCTCGCGCAGGATCTCGAGCTTCTCGCGGGTGATGCCGCCCGGGCAGCGTATGGCGAGACCCGGACCCGGGAACGGATGGCGGCCGATGAAGCTTTCGGGCAGGCCGAGTTCCTTGCCGAGCGCCCGCACCTCGTCCTTGAACAGTTCGCGCAGCGGCTCGACCAACTGCATGTTCATGCGCTCGGGCAGGCCGCCGACATTGTGGTGCGACTTGATGGTCACCGACGGACCGCCGGTGAAGGAGACGCTTTCGATCACGTCGGGATAGAGCGTGCCCTGTGCCAGGAAGTCGGCGCCACCGAGTTTCTTGGCCTCTTCCTCGAACACTTCGATGAACAGCCGGCCGATGGTCTTGCGCTTCTTCTCCGGGTCAACCTCGCCTTCCAGCGCCGAGATGAATTTTTCCGAGGCATCGACCAGGATCAGCGGCAGATTGTAGTGCTGGCGGAACATCGCCACCACGCCCGCCGCCTCATCCTTGCGCATCAGGCCATGGTCGACGAGGATGCAGGTGAGCTGGTCGCCGACCGCCTCGTGGATCAAAAGCGCCGCGACCGAGGAATCCACGCCCCCCGACAGCGCGCAGATGACCTTGCCCTTGCCGACCTGCTTGCGGATCGCCTCGACCGCGTGCTCGCGGTAGGCACGCATCGTCCAGTCGCCCTCGATGCCGGCGATGTTGTGGACGAAATTCCTGAGCAGCCTGGCGCCGTCGGGCGTGTGCACCACCTCGGGGTGGAACATGATGCCGTACATCTTGCGCTCGACATTGCCGAAAATGGCGAAGGGCGAGCTTTCCGACTTGCCGAAAACCTGAAAACCCGGCGGCAGGGCGATGACGCGGTCGCCATGGCTCATCCAGACCTGATGGCGCTGGCCGGTGGCCCACAGGCCGTCGAACAGCGGACTGTCCTTCTCGATCTCGACGAAAGCGCGGCCGAACTCACGGTGGTTGGAGCTTTCAGCGACACCACCCATCTGCACGCACATGGCCATCTGGCCGTAGCAGATGCCGAGCACCGGCACGCCGGCATCGAAGACGATCTGCGGCGCGCGCGGGCTGCCGATATCCGATGTCGAGGCCGGACCACCCGACAGGATGACGGCTTTGGGATTGATGCGCTTGAAGGCGGCTTCGGCCGATTGGAACGGCACGATCTCGGAAAACACGCCGGCCTCACGGATGCGGCGGGCGATGAGCTGCGTAAACTGGCTGCCGAAATCGACAATCAGGACGGTGTCGGGATGATTGGCTGTTTTCATGGCGAGCGTTTAGAGAAAGAAATGAGTCGACGCAATGGGTTGAGTAGCCTGACTTTCAGACTGGCCTGGGCTGGTCATTGGACGGAGCGGTCCGCAGCAGGCCCGTGCCGATCGCCTGTTCGAGGCGCATGACGGCGTCGGCCAGCCTTTCATCGATGACATGGAGATATTCGGTCCAGTCGCCGACATGCCTGAGATCGGCGGCGCCGTCGGAAATGCCGCGCAGCCCGATCAGGGGCACATCGAACAGCTGGCAGGCGCGCAGGCAGGCAAAGGTTTCCATGTCGACCATGTCGGCCGCGATAGTGTCATAGGCCGCGCCGGTGATGACGGCGCCGCCGGTCGACAGCGTGGCCTGCTTGATTTCGGGAATACGAAACGGCAGCGGCACGGTGACCGGCAGGTCGAGAAACGGCGTCGCGCCTTTCTCGAAACCCAGGGGCGAGGCATCGATGTCGCGATAGCTGATCGAGACGGCCTGATAGATTTCCGTCTGTTCCAGGGTCCGGCTGCCGGCTGAGCCGAGCGAGACGATGAGGTCCGGCAGCGCCTTTTCCGACTTCAGCCAGGAGAGTTCGGCGCCGAGCCGGACACCGGCTTCGACCGGTCCGACACCCGTCATCAGCGGCGTGAACAGTTTTTGCAGATGCGGGCCATATTCGGCGTGCGCCGCCATGACGAAGAGGACATCCTTGCCGCCAATTCGAGTCGTGTTTGCCATCAGCCAGCAATCCCATCCCGGCCAACAACCGTCATCATTGTGCCCGTCATGGTGGCGATGAGCTTGGCCTCGCCATCGGCGGCGAAGGCATAGGCTTGGCCGTCGGCGACGATGATGGTGCGGCCGGGCTTGGTCACCGAGCCCCGGAACAGGAACCGCTCGCCCCTGCCCGGCGCCAGGAGGTTCACCTTGAATTCGATGGTCAGCACGCCGGAATTCTCCGGCATCAGGGAAAAGGCGGCATAGCCGCAGGCCGAATCCAGCGCCGTCGAGATGACGCCGGCATGCAGGAAGCCGTGCTGCTGGGTCAGCGCCGCCGAATAGGGCATCTCGATCTCGATGATGCCGGGCGTCACCAGCGTCAGTTCGGCGCCGATCGTCGCCATTGCCTGCTGGCGCGCGAAGGACGCCCTGACGCGATCCTCATAATCCGGAGCCGGTACGATCTTTGCTGCCATCGCAATTGCCTTCAGTTTTGCCGGGAAAGCTTATCGCAGAGGCACGGGCGGCAGGCAAATGCTTTTGCTGCACTGCAACAAAACGACATTGGGGTCCTAGTTCAGCAGGAGAAGCGAAGCGTTGAGCACGGTGGCGAAGGCTACCCATGCCGCGTAAGGCACGAACAGCCAGCCGGAAAGCCTGTCACGGTTCCAGACGCTGGCGATGAACGCTACGATGCTGGCAAGAAGAAGCATGATGACGACCAAGGCGGATCCCATCATCTTTGCGCCGAAGAAGGTTGGCGACCACACGAAATTCAGCACGAGCTGCACGCCCCAGATCTGCATCGCCTTACCCGTCGGCTCGCGCACCCAAGTCCGCCAGCCGGCCACCGCGATCAGCACATAGAGCAGTGTCCATGCAGGCGCGAAGACCCAGTTGGGCGGATTGAAGGGCGGCTTGACCAGCGATGCATACCAGGCGCCCGGCAACGTTGCGTAGCCGATCAGCAGGCCTCCACCGAGCACCAGGACAAGGAAAAGCAACAGCGACAGCGACAGATATTTCTTCAAGAATCCCACCCCATAGCGGCACGGCGCCGCGCAACTGGAACTGGGGCACGATCGCTGCCTGTCAACGGCAGCGGTCAACGCGCCTTGCGCATGGCGCAGAAATAGAACCCGTCCGTGCCGCTCAGTGCCGGGGACAGCGATATATCTCCGCCAGCGCCGATCCGCACGGCCGCCTCATGACCCGGAAAATGGCGATCCCACAACGCGCGGTGTTCGACCGGAGCAAAGCCGCTGCTGCGCTTGCGGAACGCCGCGATCTGCTCGCCATTCTCCTCGTCGAAAACCGAACAGGTGATGTAGACCAGCAGGCCGCCGGGTTTGACATAGGCTTGTGCCGCATCGAGGATCGCCGACTGCTCACCCTTGCGGGCGTCGAGCTGCCTTTGCGTCAGTCGCCATTTGGCATCGGGACGGCGGCGCCAGGTGCCGCTGCCGGTGCAGGGCGCGTCGACCAGCACGATGTCCATGTGATTGGCCAGCGGAGCGAGTTCGGCCGGCTTGGTGACGACCTGCACATTGCGGTTTTCGGAGCGGCGGATGCGGTCGAAGATCGGCGCGAGGCGGGCCTTTTCGGCATCATGGGCGAAGATCTGGCCGCGATTGTCCATCGCGGCCGACAGCGCCAGCGTCTTGCCACCGGCGCCGGCGCAGAAGTCGAGCACCTGCATGCCGGCCTCGGCGCCGGCAAGTGTCGCCGCTATTTGCGAGCCCTCGTCCTGGACTTCGAACCAGCCTTTCTGGAAGGCCGGCTCGGCCTGCACGTTCGGATGCCTGCCGTCGCCGTCGATGGGCGGAATGCGAATGCCGAGCGGCGCGATCCGCGCGGGCTGCGCGCCCGTATCGGCCAGTTCCTTGAGCACCTTGGCACGATCGGCCTGCAGCGTGTTGACCCTGATGTCGAGCGGCGGGCGGGTCGCAAGTGCCGCCCCCTCGCCGACCCATGCCTCGCCAAAGGCCCGTTCGAAAAGCGGTTCGCACCAGTCGGGGATGTCGGCGCGCACCGCGGGCGGCGCGTCGGCAAGCCGGCGACCGGCGACCGTTTGCAATTCGGTGGCGCTGAGCAGCGGCGGCGCGAACTTGTCGCCGTCGAGCGCGTCGTTGAGCGACTGCGCCGTCTGGCCCCATTCGAGCAGCAATGCACCTAAGCCGATAGCGCGTGGCGTGTCCTCGCCGAGCAGCCAGCCGGCCGAGCGCTTGTGGCGCAGCGCGTCATAGACGATGTTGCCGATGGCCGCGCGATCGCCGCCGCCGGCGAAGCGATGCGACAGGCCCCAATCCTTCAGCGCATCGGCCACCGGCCGGTGACGCCGGCCAATGTCCTCCAGCACTTCGATGGCCGCAGCCAGCCGTCCGCCCAGTCGCATCGGTCATTCCATCAAATCGAGATCTATCGCCTGCTCTTAGAGCCTTTCGCTTCCGGATTGAACCCCGGTCCATCCAGCGACGAAGAGGCAGCCTGAAATCTGTCCGATCCATAAATATCGCGGGCTGGCGACAGCACATCGATTAATAGATGCAAGGTCTCTAATGTTCGTAACTGGCGAACGCAAGCACGGCCTGTGGCGCAACCGCTCTGCTTTCCAAGTTTTTCCGTTGGGAATACTCTTCACACCATGATTCGCGGCGTGGAAAACGCGGACCGGCGGATCGCTACGAGGAGAGGGCAATGAAAACTTATCTGGCGGAAGTTCTAGGCACATTTCTGTTGGTGTTCATCGGCACGGCGTCGGTGGTGACGGGCGGCTTCGGCGGCGCGCTGCCGCTCGGCCAGGAAGGTATTGGTCTGGCATTCGGCATCGGCCTCATCGCAGCAGCCTATGCGATCGGCCCGATTTCGGGCGCGCATCTCAATCCGGCGGTGACGCTCGGCGTCTTCCTTGCCGGACGGCTGCCGGCCAAGGACGTCATCCCCTATTGGATCGCCCAGATCATCGGCGCCATCCTGGCTTCGCTGGCGCTGTGGGTCATCGTTTCCGGCCAGGCCGGCGGTCACACCACCGGCTTCGGCGCCAATGGCTGGGACGAAACGAAATGGGGCATGAGTTCGGCCTTCTTGTGGGAGCTGATCGGCACCTTCACCTTCGTCACGGTGATCCTGGGCGTGACCGCTGAAAAGCACTCGACGGCGTTTGCCGGCCTGGTCATCGGCCTGACACTGGCGGGCATTCACTTCGCCATGATCCCGGTCACCGGCACCTCGGTCAATCCGGCCCGCTCCATCGGCCCGGCGCTGTTCACCGGCGGCGCTGCGCTCAGCCAGCTCTGGCTGTTCATCGTCGCCCCGCTGATCGGCGGCGCCATCGCCGGCGTCGTCGCCAAGGCACGCGTCTTCGAGAAGGACTGATCTCGAAAGCCTGAACGAAAAGGCGCGGGCCATGGCCCGCGCCTTTTTTATTGGATAGAGCTTTGTCTGGATCAGCCGGCGATGTCGAAACGGTCGGCGTTCATCACCTTGGTCCAGGCCACGACGAAGTCTTTCGCGAACTTCGCCTTGGCGTCCGCCGTCGCATAGACTTCGGCCAGCGCGCGCAGCTGCGAGTGCGAGCCGAAGATCAGGTCGGCACGGGTGCCGGTCCATTTGACTTCGCCGGTCTTGCGGTCGCGGCCTTCGAACACGTCCTTGGCATCCGACGTCGCCTTCCACTCCGTGCTCATGTCCAGCAGGTTGACGAAGAAGTCGTTGCTCAGCGTTTCCGGCTGTTTGGTGAACACGCCGTGCTTCGACTGCCCGGCATTGGCGCCGAGGACGCGCAGGCCGCCGACGAGGACGGTCAGTTCCGGCGCCGTCAGCGTCAGCAATTGCGCCCGGTCGACCAGCGCCTCCTCGACGGTCAGCCGCTGCTTGCCGCTGACATAGTTGCGGAAGCCGTCAACAGTCGGCTCCAGCGGCGCGAAGGAGTGGATGTCGGTCTGCTCCTGCGAGGCGTCCATGCGGCCTGGCCAGAACGGAACGTCGACGCTGTGGCCGGCGGCCTTTGCGGCCTTCTCGATTGCCGCGTTGCCGCCGAGAACGATCAGGTCGGCAAGCGAGACCTTCTTGCTGCCGGTCTGCGAAGCGTTGAAGTCCTTGGCGATCGCCTCGAGCTTGCCGAGAACCTTGGCGAGTTCGGCCGGCTGGTTGACGGCCCAGTCCTTCTGCGGGCTGAGGCGGATGCGCGCGCCATTGGCGCCGCCGCGCTTGTCGGAACCACGGAAGGTCGAGGCCGAAGCCCACGCCGTCGAAACCAGCTGCGACACGGACAGGCCGGAAGCCAGGATCTTGGCCTTGAGCGCTTCGGCATCCTGCTCGTCGATCAGCACATGATCGACCGCCGGGATGATGTCCTGCCAGGGCAGCTCTTCCTTGGGAACCAACGGGCCGAGATAGCGGGCGACCGGGCCCATGTCACGGTGGGTCAGCTTGTACCAGGCGCGGGCGAAAGCGTCGGCGAACTGATCCGGATTCTCATGGAAGCGCTTCGAGATCGTTGCGTAGGAGGGATCGAAACGCAGCGCGAGGTCGGTGGTCAGCATGGAGGGTGCGTGGCGCTTGGCCGCGTTGTGTGCGTCCGGCACCGTGCCGGCGCCGGCGCCACCCTTCGGCGTCCACTGATGCGCGCCTGCCGGGCTCTTGGTCAGYTCCCAATCGAAGCCGAACAGATTGTCGAAGAAGTTGTTGCTCCATTTGGTCGGCGTCGTCGTCCAGATGACTTCCAGACCGCTGCCAATGGCGTCACCGCCCTTGCCGGTGCCGAATTTGCTCGCCCAGCCAAGGCCCTGCTGTTCGATATCGGCGCCTTCCGGCTCGACACCGACAAGGCTCGCATCGCCCGCACCATGGGTCTTGCCGAACGTATGGCCACCGGCGATGAGGGCTACCGTCTCCTCGTCGTTCATCGCCATGCGCGCGAATGTGTCCCTGATGTCGCGCGCCGCGGCCAGCGGATCCGGATTGCCGTTCGGSCCTTCCGGATTGACGTAGATCAGGCCCATCTGCACGGCGCCGAGCGGGTTCTGCAGGTCACGGTCGCCGCTGTAGCGCTCGTCGGCCAGCCACTTGCCTTCGGGGCCCCAATAGACGTCCTGCTCGGGCTCCCAGACATCGGCGCGGCCGCCGGCGAAACCGAAAGTCTTGAAGCCCATCGATTCCAGCGCGACGTTGCCGGTGAGAATCAGAAGGTCGGCCCAGGAGATCTTGCGGCCATATTTCTGCTTGATCGGCCACAAGAGCCGGCGTGCCTTGTCGAGGTTGACGTTGTCAGGCCAGCTGTTCAGCGGCGCGAAACGCTGCTGGCCGGCCCCGGCGCCGCCGCGGCCGTCGGCGATGCGGTAGGTGCCGGCGCTGTGCCACGCCATGCGGATGAACAGCGGCCCGTAATGGCCGAAATCGGCCGGCCACCATTCCTGCGAATCCGTCATCAGCGCATGCAGGTCCTTGATGACGGCGTCGAGGTCGAGGCTCTTGAATTCCTCGGCATAGTCGAACGCTTCGCCCATCGGGTCGGACAGGGACGACTGCTGGTGCAGGATCTGGACGTTCAGCTGGTTCGGCCACCAGTCACGGTTGGTCCTGCCAACGGCTCCGTGCGCGACCGGGCATTTGCCCGCGCTTTTGTCATCGGTGTTCGCGTCCATCTTCAGTCTCCGATTTTGCCGAGGTTTGATTTGATTTTTTGCCAGGATTTTGGGGCCGGCCAGCGACCGCACCAAACTGGAATGATTCCAGACTAGGCCGCATTGTTGATAAAAACAAATTGCCTTTCCTGTTCATTTCGATAGGATTTTCTTATGATAGGATTGACAGTTCGCCAGATGCATTATTTCGAGGCGCTGGCGCAGACGCTGCATTTCGGGCGTGCGGCAAAACTGGCCGGTGTCAGCCAGCCGGCGCTGTCCTCGCAGATCGCGGAGATGGAACAGAGGCTGAACTGCCGGCTGTTCGAACGTGGCGGCAAATCGGTGCGCATGACCGACGAAGCGATCGCGCTTTTGCCGCGCATCGAACGCATCCTGGCCGACATACGCGATGTCGAAACGACGGCCAGGCGCGGCCGCACCGCCATGGAAGGGCGCTTCCGGCTGGGCATCATTCCGACCGTCGCGCCCTATCTCCTGCCGCGCGCCCTGCCCGGGCTGAAACAGCATTTCCCGGCCTTGCTGCTCGAATTGCGCGAGGCGGTCACCGCCTCGCTGGTCGAGGACATCGCCTCGCGCAAGCTCGACGCTTTCATCGCGGCCCTTCCGCTCGACCATCCCGGCCTGGTCACCGAGGCACTGTTTCCCGACCGGTTCTTCCTTGCCGTGCCGGCCGGCGATCCGGCCTTCGCCTCGCCGCCGGTTCCGCCCGAAAGTCCGGCGCTGGAACGGCTGATGCTGCTGGAGGAAGGCCATTGCCTGCGCGAACAGGCGCTCGCCGTCTGCGGCAATGTGCGGCCGGTGGCCATGGCCAGCTACGGCGCCACCAGCCTGACCACGCTCCTGCAGATGGTGGCGCATGGGCTCGGCGTCACGCTCATCCCGGAAATGGCGACCGGGCCCGCCGGCACCATCCCCGACCTCAAGATCGTGCCGTTCCAGGAGCCGATGCCGCAGCGCATGATCTGCCTCGCCTGGCGGCGGAACAGTGCAAGGCATGGCGAATGCGTCGAACTCGCCAAGATCATCCGCGGGCTGGGCGCGGCAATGCTGGCAGCTTGAAGCCAAGCATCAGAGAACCCGGGACAGGAACTCGCGGGTGCGCGGCGATTGCGGGTTGGCGATCATCTCGCGCGGCGCGCCGCGTTCGACGATCACACCGCCATCCATGAAGACCAGCTGATCGCCGATCTCGCGGGCAAAGCCGATCTCGTGGGTGACGACGACCATCGTCATGCCGCTCTCCGCCAGATCGCGCATCACCTGCAGAACCTCGCCGACCAGTTCCGGGTCGAGTGCCGATGTCGGCTCGTCGAACAAAAGCACCTTCGGCTTCATCGCCATGGCACGCGCGATCGCCACGCGCTGCTGCTGGCCGCCGGACAGTTCGCGCGGATAGCGGTCGACCTTGTCGGCGAGGCCGACGCGGCGCAGCAGGACTTCCGCCTCGGCCTTGGCCTGGTCGACCGGGGTGCGCCGCACCTGCGTCGGCGCCTCGATCAGGTTCTCCATCACCGTCATGTGCGAGAACAGGTTGAACGACTGGAACAGCATGCCGATCTCGGCCCGGCGCTGACACAGGAGATCGTCGTTGACCTCGTAGAGCTTGTCGCCCCGGAGGTCGTAGCCGACGAACTGGCTGTCCACCAGCAGGATGCCGCCGCTGAGTTTTTCCAGATGGTTGATGCAGCGCAGGAACGTGCTCTTGCCGGATCCTGATGGGCCGATGATGCAGGCCACCGAGCCTTCGGGCACGTCGAAGTCGACGCCCTTGAGAACCTCGAGCGACCCATAGGTTTTGCGCACGCCGCGTGCGAACACCATGGAATCGGCCGGCACGCCGAAGCGGGCGCGATTTTCGGACTTCACATCGCTCATCGGGCAACGCCGCGCAGGCTGATCAGATTGCGCAAGGCGCGCATCGTCACGGGTTCGCGGCGCGTGTCGCTGCGGCCGAAATGGCGCTCCAGGAAATGCTGCCCCACCGACATGATGCTGACCACGGCGAGGTACCAGAAGGCGACCACGATCAGGAGCGGGATCGTCTCGAAGGTGCGCGCATAGATGCTTTGCGCGGTATAGAACAGGTCATCGACCGCAATGAAGGTCACCAGCGACGTCATCTTCAAGAGGTTGATCGCCTCGTTGCCGGTCGGCGGCAGCACGAAGCGCATGGCCTGCGGCAGGGTGATGCGCTTCAGGATCATGCGGTAGGGCATGCCGAGCGCGCTCGCCGCTTCCGACTGGCCCGAGGGCACCGACTTGATGCCGGCGCGGATGATCTCGGCCATGTAGCCGGCCTCGCACAGCGAAAGCGCGACGACCGCGGAGAAGAACGGCGTCATGAAATCATTGGTGCGCACGGAAAACAGCGTGCCCAGGAAAGGCAGGGTGAGCGAGATTTCGCGCACCAGCAGAGACAGGTTGAACCAGAAGATCAGCTGGATCAGCGCCGGGACACCCCGGAAGAACCAGACATAGACGCCCGCGAAGCCACGCAACACCGGGCTTGGCGACACACGCATGATGGCAATGACGGTGCCGACCACGATCGCCAGCAGCATGATGATGACAGTGAGCACCAGCGTGTTGCCTAGGCCGCGCATGATCGAGGGGTGAAAGAGATAACCGGCGGCCGTGCCCCAGGCGAAGGCCGGGTTGCCGGCGAAGGCGCGGATGATCAGGAAGGCCAGCAGCAAGGCGAACGCCGTGCCGATCCAGATGCCATAGCGGCGCTGCGGCACGACGGTCAGCCGTGACACGGCGGCGGCAACGCTCGGCTCGACGCCGATCTCGGTTTGGTGGGCCATGCCCATCAATGGTCTCCTGGTTGTGGCCGGCGCCTGATCCTGGACCAGGCGCCGGGGAATTTTTTATTCGGCGCGCAGTGCGTCCATGGTGCCGACGAAGTAGGGTTCCTTGATCGCGTAGGCGCCCATGCCGTACTTTTCCAGGATAGCCTTGTAGGTGCCGTTCTTGAACAGTTCGGCGAGCGCTGCCACCATCATGTCGGCGGTCTCCTTGTCGTCCTTGGCGATCGCCATGCCGAGCGGCGCGACATCGTAAAGCGTCGGCAGCACCACCAGTTGGCCCTTGCTCGTCACCTCGAAATAGCTCGAAGCGGTTGCATCGTCCATGCGGGCGTCGACACGATCCGACAGCACGGCCTGGACGATATCCGTCGAGGAGTTGAAGACCGACTTCGCGATGGCCGCCTGGCCCTTGTCGGTGCACTCCTTGCTTAGCTTGTCGACCAGGAAGTCGGAGGCGCTGCCGGCCGAGACGCCGATGCGCTTGCCGCAGAGCGGGGTGTCGCCGCTGAAGCTCGCCTTCTTGTCCGGCGACGTCGAGACGGCGAGACCCGCCTTGAGGAACATGACGAAATCGACCTGCTTCAGCCGCTCGGGCGTGGCCGAGAACGTCTCCCAGGCGATCTTGAAGCGGCCGGCGGCAAGGCCGGGGATCATCGAGGGAAACGGCGTGCGCTGCACGTCGAGCTTGGCGTCGACGAGCTTGGCCACCTCGCCGGCCAGCTCGATGATGATGCCGGTCTGCTTGCCGTCGGCATCGAGATATTCGAACGGCGCATAGTCCAGCGTGTTGGCGACGGCGAGCGTCCCGCTCTGCTTGACGTCGGAGGATTTTGGCACCTCGGCGGCCCGGGAAATCCCGCCCCAGGCCATGGTGGATATCGCCAGCGCAAGGCCGGTCATTCGCAGATATGCATTCATTGCTGTTCCCCTTTCTTTTGCTTGCTTGCCGTTATGCGCCGGCGGCTTCCGCCGCCTTCTTCTTGCGGTAGTGATAGTTCTTGTCGATGCGCTCCATCAGATAGTCGCCGTAGAGCACCGGCCCGTATTTCGGCTGCGTGCCGGCCGGCACGCAGACCGGCAGCGCCTCGATCGTCTCGTCCATGGACGGATCGAAGAAGAAGGGCTGCGAATAGCGCTCGCGTCCCGAGCGGTTGATGACCCGGTGCGGCGTCGAGACGAACTGGTCGTTCGACCAGCGCGCCAGTATGTCACCGACATTCATCACGAAGGAATCCGGGACCGGCGGTGCCGGAACCCAGTCGCCGGCCTTGTTCTTGACCTCGAGGCCGCCGACATTGTCCTGCGCCAGCAAGGTGATGAAGCCGTAATCGGTGTGCGGCGCCGAACCGAAGAGCCCCTCTTCCTGGGGCTGCGTCGGATAGTGCAGCAGCCGCAGGAATGTCGTCGGCTGCTCGAAATAGCGGTCGAGGCTGTCCGGGGGCAGCCCGAGCGAGAGCGCGATGGCGCGGACCATCTTGCGGGCGAGCGTGCCCATCTCCTGGACATAGCGCTCGATCGTTTCCCTGAAGCCGGCAAGCGCCGTCTCGTCCGGCCACTGGTTGGGGCCTTGCAAGGGTTTGTCGGCCAGGGCCCGAGGATCGTCGGCGCCGACCTCGTGCATGAAGAAGATCGATTCGCTCTGGTTGGGCTTGCTGACGGTGGCCACCGACGAGGTCACGATGGTCGAGCCGGCAAAGGGCAGGAAGCCTCGGAAATTCTTGTCGATCTTCAGCTTCGCCTTTTCCTCCTCGGGCAAGGCAAAGAAGCGCTTGCTGGCTTCGCGCACGGCTTCGACATCGGCGCGCGGAATGGGATGCCCGGTGACATAGAGGAAGCCGACCGTCTCGAGATAGCGGCGCAGCGTCGCCGCCGTCGCCCGGATCGCCCCCTCATCGTCGCCATAGAGCGCCGAAACGTCGAGGATCGGAATTTCGGAAAAATCGCCGCGCTCTTGTGCATCCATTTTCGAACACCCTGTCTTGAACATAAGATACAGTACTGTATTTCTACACATCCGAACGGCCTCATCAATAGGCTTTCGATCGCAAAAGGAAGAGCGCTGAAACATGGCACCACGCAAGATCATCATCGACACCGATCCGGGCCAGGACGACGCCTTCGCCATCCTCTTCGCGCTGGGCTCGCCGGCCGAACTCGACGTGGTCGGCATCACCACGGTCGGCGGCAATGTGCCGCTTGCCCTGACGTCGAAGAACGCGCTGAAGGTGGTGGAGCTTGCCGGGCGGCCCGATGTGCCGGTCCACGCGGGATGTCCGGCGCCGATGGTGCGTAAGCTGATCACGGCCGAATATGTCCACGGCGAAACCGGCCTCGACGGCGCCGACCTTCCCGAACCGGTGACGCCGCTGCAGGACGAACACGCGGTCAATTATCTCGTGCGCGCGATAATGGACGCGCCGGAGGGTGAGTTGACCGTCTGCACACTCGGGCCAATGACCAATCTCGCAATGGCCATGACCATGGAGCCGAGGATCGTGCCCCGCCTGCGCGAAGTCGTGCTGATGGGTGGCGGCTTCTTCCAGGGCGGCAACGCCACGCCGGCCGCCGAGTTCAACATCTTCGTCGACCCGCATGCAGCGCACAAAGTGTTCGACAGCGGCGTGCCAGTGACCATGGCCGGCATAGACTGCACCTACACCGCGCTGATGACGCCCGAATGGCTCGACCGCCTGCGCGCCACCGGCAGCCGGGCGGCGATCGAGGCCGCCAATCTGGCCGACTTCTATCGCCAGTACGGCACGCACAAATTCGAAACGCCGGCGCGCCCCATCCATGATGCCTGCGTCACCGGCTATCTGCTGGCGCCGCAGATCTATGAGCAGCGCCAGTGCGCGGTGACGGTCGACATCGTCTCGCCGGAGACGATCGGCATGACCGTCGTCGACTGGTGGCATGTCACCGGCCGGCGGAAGAACTGCAACGTCCTGCGACGCATCGATCCGGCGCCGTTCTTCGAACTCATGCTGGAGCGGATCAGCGCATTGCCCTGAGCTGCGCCTTCCGCGATAGATGAGCGCTTGAAGAATCGCGAAGCGCATCGAAGCCGGCGAACGGGTTGCAGGCGTCGCATATGGCGATGAAGGTCTTGATCAGATGAAAGCGGACCCTGCCCCGGCCCGGGCCAAAAGACCGACCAAGGCCGCTCCGCCTGCGAAGCCGGCGCGACAGACGCTCAGCCGCGAGGCCTGGATCACGGCCGCGCGCAAGGTGCTGGAGAAGCGCGGCATCGGCGAGGTCAAGATCGACCGCCTGGCGCACCAGTTCAAGGTGACGCGCGGCAGCTTCTACTTCCACTTCGCCAGCCTGGCCGACCTTCGCGACGGCCTGCTGCAGGAATGGCGAAACACCAATTGTGCACCCTTCTGGGCGATGCGCGACATCCACGACATAGACGGCCTGCAGTTCTTCACCGACATCGTGCATGTCTGGGTCGATGAGGCGCCGTTCAGCCCGCTGCTTGATCTCGCCATACGCGACTGGTCGCGAACGTCGAAGAAGCTGGCGCAGGAGGTCAAGGACATGGACGATCTGCGCATCGCGCTGTTGATCCGCTCCTTCCGCGCCATGGGCTATCCCGAGGACGAAAGCCTGGTCAGGGCGCGTATCACCTACTTCCACCAGATCGGCCAATATGCGCTGTCCTTCAAGGAGGATCCGGCGGTGCGCAGGAGCTACCAGCCGCTGTTCGGAGAGGTGCTGCTCGGACCGCTCGTGCAGGAGCCGGGCTCGGCCCCGCGGCCATCGGAGATGCAGAGCGGACGGCGTTAGCAAGCAATGGCGGGCTGCGGCGCGTCCATCGGACCTCCGATGATCTAGGAAGCAGCCGCATCACCTGCCATGGCGCGAGTGGCTTCCTGGTGGGGACGTAGCAGAAAATAGAACGCGGCGACGTGCGTGATCATCAACAGCGGCACGTAGATGACCGGGATGGCGTAGGTGGCGCCAAACAATCCTGCATGGGCAGGAAGGTCGGCCTGGATGGCGTGGTAATAATCGACGATGAGGTCGACCATCCCCACGACATTGAAGGCGACGACGAACGGCCAGAAGAGCTGGCGTATCCGCACCGAGAGCAACGCCAGCATGGCCAGCACCCCGGTTGCGAAGTCGCCATAGGCGGCAAAGGTGGCGAATCTGGCCGGCAGATCGGGGCTGACGACGCCCGGAAGCATGAAGACCAGTCCGAAGAAGCGGAAACTGTGCAGCGTGGCGATAGCGCGTTGCGCCGCCATCCGATCCATCGAGTTGAGCCATGGCAGGCCATACGCGCCGAAGCAGAGCAGCCATGCGATATAGCCTAGAACGAGATGGGTCTGGAACAGTATTTCCGTAGGCATTTTGACCTCCTGTCGGCAGCTGACGCGCGGCCCCTGGCTTCTTCTGATTATCTAGACCCGCTTCCATCGTTCGACTATCCGCTGTAATCACAACAAGCCATGAAGCAGAACTACACAATGCGGCACGGGGCGCTGGAGGGCGTCGAGGTGTTCCTGGCTGTCGCCAGGCGCCGCAATTTCCGCCGCGCCGCCGCCGATCTCGGTGTGACGCCGTCGGCCGTGAGCCAGGCGGTGCGCGCGCTGGAAGCCCGCATCGGTGCGGCGCTGTTTGTCCGCACGACGCGCAGCGTCGGTCTGACCGAGGCCGGTCAGCGTTTCCTCGACCGTGCCGGCCCCGCCTTCGAGGAGATCGTCGCGGCCGGCGAGGCCGCGCGGGATGTCGGCCAGCGGCCGACCGGCCTGCTGCGCCTGTCGGTGCCGCGCGCCGTCGTGCCGTTGATCCTCGAGCCGGTGATCGCATCGTTCTGCCAGGCCTATCCCGAAGTCGAACTGGAGATCGCCGCGAGCGACGAGATGGTTGATCTGGCGACCGGCGGCTTCGATGCCGGCATTCGCCTTGGCCAGTTCATCGCAACCGACATGGTGGCGGTGCGGCTGACCCCGTCCTTCTCGTTTGTCGTCGTCGGCAGTCCCGACTATTTCGAGCGCCATGGCCGCCCCGAGCGTGTCGATGATTTGCGTCACCACGCCTGCCTGCGCCTGCGCCGTTCGAACGGCGCGATCGCGCCCTGGACGTTCGTCGACGGCAACGAGGCGATCGAAGCGATGGTCTCAGGTCCGCTGATCGCGCATGACTACCCGACATTGCTCGGGGCCGCGATGCGTGGGATTGGGCTGGCGCAGATCCCTCGACCGGTCGCCGGGGGTCCGATAGGCCAGGGAACACTCGAGCCGGTGCTGGACACCCTCGCCGCGACGACGCCGGGAGTCTTCCTCTATCATCCCGGCAAGCGCCAGATCCTGCCGAAGCTGCGCGCCTTCATCGACCACCTGAAATCCGGGATCTGAGATAGCGAAGGATGCCGGAGCCCGATTGGTCACTTGTACCAGGCTCTCACGGTATAAATATCAGAAACACATAGGTAAAAAAGACGACAAGATGGACCATTCCGGTCAGAAACGTCGTTCTTTCAGTGCTGAAGCTTACGTTGCATATGAAAAGCGCCAGGACCAAAAGGACCGCATCGGCAGCCGGCAGCCCCAGGGTCAGTCCCCTCCCCGTCAGCAGGCTGGCGGCCGCGACTCCCGGTATGGTCAGGCCGATCGTGGCGCAAGCCGAACCCATCGCGACATTCAAACCGCGCTGCAGCTCGTTGTTGAGTGAAGCGCGCACCGCCGAAATGGCCTCCGGCATCAACACCAGCCCCGCGATCATCGCCCCCACAATGCTGTCAGCCTGGGTAACCTGATAGGCAACGAGCGTATCTTCGACACTTGCCGCGACTTGCTCGGCGAGCATGACAATTCCGATCAGCCCGGCCATCAGCAGCAGAGCGCTGGCGGAGATGTTCTCGTGAGGCGCGGCGCGCACAGAGACGTCGTGTGGCTGCCCCTGGATAAAGTCTTCCCGGTGTCGGACGGTCTGCGCGAACACGAAGCTTGCATAGAGCAGCACTGAGAGGACGCTGACGAAACCAAGTTGGGCCGCCGAAAACGTGCCGGGATCCGTGGCCTGGGTGTAGGTCGGCAGAATAAGCGTCATGACGGTCAGCGCGATCAGAACCGCCAGATAGGCACTGGTCCCTTGCCGCACGATGGCCTGCTTGCGATGACGCCAGCCGCCAAGCGCGAGACACATGCCGACAACGCCGGTGGATGCGATCATCACCGTCGAGAAGACGGACTCCCGCGCCAGCGTCGGGTTGTTCTCTCCATGCAGCATCATGGAAACAATGATCGACACTTCGATTGCCGTGACGGCAAACGTCAGCACCAGCGTGCCGTACGGCTCCCCTACCCGCCGAGCTACCGCCTCGGCGTGGTCTAGCACCACGAAAATGGTGACGAACATGATCGCACACGACAGCGCGCCGACAAGGATCCTGGCGTTCAGCGCACCCTGGTCCACCGACAGCCCGCTGGCTCTGACCGCGACAGCCATCGCCAGCGCGGCGAGGGGCATCGCGTAGGAAATCGCCGATCGTCCGAAACCAGTCATTCAAGCCCCTGTGCGCTTCTGCGACCTTGGCGGCATTCACGCACCGACAGATCAAGGCGCCCACCCCTCACGCCGTCTTCTGCGTCACCAGCCCCAATTCCTCCACCATCGCCTGGCGCATCAGGAACTTCTGCGGCTTGCCGGTCACCGTCATCGGCAATTCGGTGCGGAAGCGTATGTGGCGCGGGATCTTGTAGTGGGCGATCTGGCCGGCGCAGAAGTTCCTGATCTCCTGTTCCGTGGCGATCTGGCCGGGCTTCAGCACGATCCAGGCGCACAGCTCCTCGCCATATTTTGGGTCGGGAATGCCGAACACCTGCACCTCCCTGACCTTGGGATGGCGGTAGAGGAATTCCTCGACCTCCCTGGGATAGACGTTCTCGCCGCCGCGGATGACCATGTCCTTGACCCGGCCGACGATGTTGCAATAGCCCTCCGCGTCGATGGTCGCGAGGTCGCCGGTGTGCATCCAGCCGTCGGCGTCGATCGACTCGCGGGTCTTTTCGGCGTCGTCCCAATAGCCCTTCATCACCGAATAGCCGCGCGTGCAGAGTTCGCCCGGCGCGCCGACCGCGACAGTGGCGCCATCGGCATCGATGGCCTTGACCTCGACATGGGGATGGATGCGCCCGACGGTCGAGACGCGCTTTTCCAGCGGGTCGTCGACGCCGCTCTGGAAGGAGACCGGGCTGGTCTCGGTCATGCCGTAGGCGATGGTCACCTCCGACATATGCATCAGCGACACCACCTTCTTCATCACCTCGATCGGGCATGGCGAGCCGGCCATGATGCCGGTGCGCAGGCTGGAGAGATCGAAGGTCGGGAAATCCGCATGGTCCAGCATGCCGACGAACATGGTCGGCACGCCATAGAGACCCGTGCAGCGTTCCTGCGCCACGGCCTTCAGCGTGCCGCCGGGGTCGAAACCCTCGCCCGGAAACACCATGGTCGCGCCCTTGGTGACGCAGCCCATCGTGCCCATCGACATGCCGAAGCAATGATAGAGCGGCACCGGGATGCAGAGCCGGTCGTCGACGGTGAGTTTGATCGCCGAGGTGACGAAATTGCCGTTGTTGACGATGTTGTGGTGCGTCAGCGTCGCGCCCTTGGGGGCGCCCGTCGTGCCCGAGGTGAACTGGATGTTGATCGCATCGTTTGGTTTCAGCCCTTCGGAAATGCGGTCGAGGCTGTCATGCTCGTCGCGGCCGGCCATGGCCAGCACGTCGGCGAAATTGAACATGCCCGGCGAATTGTCCTCGCCCATGCGGATGACGATTTTCAGCGCCGGCAATTTTTGCGCCTTCAGCTTGCCCGGCGTGGCCTTGGCGATTTCCGGTGCCAGCGTCTCGATCATGCCGAGATAGTCCGAGGTCTTGAAGCTGGCCGCGGTGACGAGCGCCTTGCAGCCGACCTTGTTCAGCGCATATTCGAGTTCGGTCAGCCGGTAGGCCGGGTTGATGTTGACCAGGATCAGGCCGACGCGGGCGGTGGCGAACTGCGTCACCAGCCATTCCCAACGGTTGGGCGACCAGATGCCGACGCGCTCGCCTTTCTCGAGGCCCAACGCCAGGAAGCCGGCGGCGAGCGCATCCACCGTGTCCGACAGCTCGCTCCAGGTGAAGCGCTTGTCCTGGCCGACGAAGACGGCGGCATCCTGCGTGGCGTATCTGCTGGCGGTGTCGGAGAAAAGGGCTGGAATGGTCTTGTCGAGCAGCGGCACCTTGCGCTCGCCCGACACATGCGCCCTGCCGTCGACAGGTGCGATGAAAACGCTGCCGGCGCGCGCGCCGCGGCCGCGCAGATTGGTGGCGTTCTTCAGCTCGTCGAGATTGACCGGCATCGCTGTTTCCTCCCAGGCCGCGCCCGAGTCTATCAGCCCGGCACGGCAGTGGAAATCCTGTCGATGGTCGTGAAGACACGGAGGAACCGCCTCCGTCCCCGATTCACTCGACTGCTCTGCAGAGGGGATGGCGCCGACGTTACGCGGCTATGGAAGCCATCTTCGCAGCGATCTCGCGCAGGAGCGACTCATCCGCCGTCGAACGATCTTTGCTCGATGCGACCAGACAGGCCTGCGACTTCAGCACGACACCGTCGCCCAGCACCTTGAGATGGTTGGCGCGCAGCGTCGAGCCGGTGGTGGTGATGTCGACGATGACGTCGGCCAGCCCGGCCGCAGGCGCGCCTTCGGTGGCGCCCAGGCTTTCGACGATGCGATAGACCTGGATGCCGTGTTTCTGCGAAAAGAACTGCTGCGTCAGCCGCCAGTATTTGGTGGCGATGCGCAGCCGCCGGCCGTGGCGCTGGCGGAAATCGGCGGCGACATCGTCGAGATCGGCCATGGTATCGACATCAAGCCAGATCTCGGGCACCGCCACCACGACATCGGCGTGGCCGAAGCCGAGTCGGGCTACGATTTCGGCGCGGGCCTCCCAGTCGGCGAGATTTTCGCGCACCAGATCCTCGCCGGTGATGCCGAGATCGACGGCGCCCTGGCCGATTTCGCCTGCAATCTCGGAAGCCGACAGGAAAGCGACCTCGACATTGTCCAAGCCTTCGACGCGGGCGTGATACTTGCGCTGGTCGCCGGGCAGGCTGATGGCGAGGCCGGCCTTGGCCAGCACGTCCAGCGCCTGTTCCTTGAGCCTGCCCTTCGATGGGATCGCCAGCGTGATCATGGTGCCGTCTCCCGCAGCGCCTCGATGCGGTCGAGCCAGACGGAAAAGCCGACGCCGGGGATCGCCGTCCTGGCGCCAAGCAGCGTCAGCAGCCGGTCATAGCGGCCGCCGCCGGCCAGGGGACGATCGCCGCCTTGCGCCGCGATTTCGAAAACCACGCCGGTGTAATAATCGAGCGGACGGCCGAAGGCGGCGTCGTAGCGGATTTTTTCAGCCGGCAAGCCATGCGCCTCGATCGCCTTGGCACGGGCGGCGAATTTCTCCAGCGCGGCGCCCAGCAACAGCCCGGCGCCGGCGGCAAAGCTTTCCAGCGCCCCAGCCGCGCCATCGAGCGGCACGTCGATCGCCAGAAAATTCTTCAGCGCCGCGAAGGCCTCGTTCGACARCCGCACGCTGCGCAATTCGGCTTTCTCGATCAACCGCCGCGCAATGTCCGTGGGCGAGCGTCCGGCCGATGCCGACAGGCCGGCCTGTTCCATGCCGCCGGCGATGTGCGCCGAAAGACCTTCGAGATCACCGTCGAGGACAAGGGCGGCGACTTCGCCGGAAAGCTGGCCGTTGCGCGGCGGGTTGGCGAGATCGGCGAGTGCCGCCTGCAGCATCGGCGCCGATCCGAAGGCACGGGCCAGCCGCATGCGCCAGCCGCGCGGCAGGCCGAGTGCGGCAAGCACCGCTTCGAAGATGCCCTGATCGCCCAGTGTGACCGCCAGCGACCGACCGGGCAGAACCAGCGAAAGCAGCGCATGCGCGTCGGCCACGGAGCGGGCATCGGCTTGCGCAGTATCGCGGTCGCCGAGATCCTCAATGCCGGCCTGGAAAAACTCGTTGCCACCTTCGCGGCGCTGGCGAAACACTTCGCCCAGATAGGAATAGCGGCGCGGCGTGCCGGCCTGCGAGCTTATGTGGTCGAGACAGACCGGAATGGTGAATTCCGGCCGCAGGCACAATGTCTGCCCGGTCTCGCTTTCGGTGAGGAAGATGCGGCGGCGCAAATCCTCGCCGGCCATGTCGAGGAAAGGGTCCGCCGGCTGCAGGACGGCGACCTCGACCGCATGCGTGTTGCGCGCCGCGAAGAGGTTTGAGATGTCGGCTGCGATGGCGGGGAAGCGGGAGGTCACTGGCCGCGCTCTTATTTCGCGCGGTCGGCAGCCTGCGCCGCCAGGATCTTCTTCACCTCCGCAACCAATTCACCTTCCGCCACCGTCACCTGCGCCGGGCGCGCGGCGCGCCATTCGGCGTTGTCGGTGATTTCGGCGGACATGCGCGCGCCTTCGATCAGGTCCTTGATCTGCAGCTCGCCCTTGGCGCGCTCGTCGCCGCCCTGGATGATGGCGACTGGGCAACCACGCCGGTCGGCATATTTCAGCTGCGCCTTCATGCCGGCGCCGCCGAGATACATTTCGGAACGGATACCGGCGGCGCGCAATTCGCTCACCATCTTCTGGTAGCGGCCGAGGCTTTCGGTGTCCTTGTCCATGACCAGGACGACGACCGGTGCGATAACATCGGCGCTGTCGAGCTTGCCTAGGTTCTTCAGCGCCGTCATCAGCCGCGACACGCCGATCGAAAAGCCGGTCGCGGGCACCGGCTCGCCGCGGAAGCGCGAAACCAGGCCATCATAGCGGCCACCGCCGCCGACCGAGCCAAAGCGCACGATCTGGCCGTCCTCGTTGGGGATTTCGGCCAACAGCTCGGCCTCGAAGACCGGGCCGGTGTAATATTCCAGCCCGCGCACCACCGAGCGGTCCATCGCGATGCGGTCTTCGCCATACCCCGCCGCCCTGACCAGGGCTTCGATGGTCGCGAGTTCGCCGACGCCCTCCTGATAGGTCGCGTTCGAATTGACCATGGAATCCTGGCCGGCTTGCGCGTTTCTCGCGGTTGCCTGGAGAACTGCCTCGGCTTGCCCGTTGTTCAGCCCGGCACCCTTGGCGAAATCGCCCTCGCCTTCCTTGCCGCCATCCCAGCGCCCCGGGCCGAGCAGAAGCTTCACGCCATCCGGCCCGAGCTTGTCCAGCTTGTCGATGGCGCGCAGCACGGTCAGCCGGCGGCCGGCATTCTCCTCGCCGCCAAGGCCGRTCGCCTCGAGCACACCGTCGAGCACCTTGCGGTTGTTGACGCGGATGACGTAGTCGCCGCGCTTGATGCCGAGCGCTTCCATGACATCGGCCATCATCATCGCCATTTCGGCGTCAGCGGCGACGCCCGGCGTGCCGATCGTGTCGGCGTCGAACTGCATGAACTGGCGGAAGCGGCCGGGGCCTGGCTTCTCGTTGCGGAACACCCAGCCGGAGCGGTAGGTGCGGTAGGGTTTTGCCAGGCGCTCGTAATTCTCGGCGACAAAACGCGCCGTCGGCGCGGTCAGGTCGTAGCGCAGCGACAGCCACTGGTCGTCATCGTCCTGAAAGGAGAACACGCCCTCGTTCGGCCGATCCTGGTCGGGCAGGAATTTGCCGAGCGCATCGGTGTATTCGATCAGCGGCTGGTCGGCGGGTTCGAAACCGTAGAGCTCATAGACCGAGCGGATCGTCGCCATCATCTTCTCGACGGCGCGGATGTCCTCGGCGCTGCGGTCGGCAAAACCGCGTGGCAGCCGCGCTTTCGTCTTTTCGGATTTATCGGCCATGAGATGGGCACCCGGTGTTTCGTAGCATTGCGTCGACAGGAAATTCCTATTCCGCAGCGCGCGTTTCCTAACCGATGCTGCCGATAGCGGCAAGGGTAGGCACCTCGCATGACGCCCGACGAGGATCGGGAGAAGTCGAACCTCTCTGAAACAGAAACGCACCGAAAATGAAACAATCCCGCCATGGGCGCGGCATCGTGCCGACACAATCGGAGCCGATATAGCGCAGGACTCAAAGGGTTCGGGACATGACCAGCGCAGTGAAATTCCATGCCAACAGCGACGCCAGCGAATTGCCGGCGCGGCTGCGCCCGGCCGGCACCCATGCGCCGAAAATGATTGGCCAGGCTGCCGGGCCGTTCGACGTGCCGGCCGACACCGGCAAGGGGCCCTCGATGCGCGACGCATTGGTGACTGGCCTGCTGGTGATCTATCCGACGGTTGCAACGGTGGTGGCGATCGTTGCCGGGCTGTTCCTGGCCAGCGTCAACGGCACCTGAAACTGCCCGCCTCGCCGGGTACCATATTTCTGATCGGGGGATTGAGCATGCGACTGGGCTACGCATACGCACTTGGCTGCGCATTTTTACTCGCGGTGGCCAACCCGGCCGGTGCCGCTGGCTGCAAGCCYGGCGATGCGGGCCGTGCCGGCCACTATTATCTGCGTGGCGTCATGGAGGTCGGCTCCGAACTGCTGCTCAAGAAGGACGGCAGCTTCGAATTCATGCTCGCCTATGGCGCCAATGACCAATACGGCAAGGGCTGCTGGGTCAAGAAGGGATCGACCGTCGAGGTCATCCCGGCCGGCCGCAGTTCGGCATCGACACATCACACGCCCGACGACAGCGGCTTCAGCGGCCTGGTGCTGACCATTTCCGGCGGCAGCCTGGTGTGGGACATCAATGGCAGCGGGCATAAGGGACGGTTCGAGAGGTGAACCCTACGTCGGCCGTTTGAAGGCCTTGCGTTCCTTCTCGACCTGCTTGCGGCAGACACACCCTTCGAGATGGTCGTTGACCAGCCCCATGGCCTGCATGAAGGCATAGACCGTGGTCGGCCCGACAAAACTCCAGCCGCGCTTCTTCAGTTCCTTCGAGATCCGCACCGAGACCGCCGTCGTCGGATTGGCGCGCAGATGGGCGAGGTCGACAATTTCAGGCCGCTCCGCCTTGCCGGGTTCGAACTTCCAGAACCAGGCGGCGAGCGAGCCGAACTCGTCGACCATTTCGCGAGCGCGTTTGGCGTTGTTGATGGTCGAGACGATCTTGCCGCGATGGCGGATGATGCCGGCATTGCCGAGCAGGCGCTCGACATCCTTGTCGGTGAAGGCAGCGACCTTGTCGAAATCGAAACCGGCGAAGGCCTCGCGGAAATTCTCGCGCTTGCGCAGGATGGTCAGCCACGACAGGCCCGACTGGAAACCTTCAAGGCAGATCTTTTCGAACAACCTGCGGTCGTCGGCCACCGGCCGGCCCCATTCATGATCATGATAGTGCAGATAGTCGGGCAGGTTGCCGTGCCAGAAGCAGCGGGCGACCCCGTCGGGACCGGCAAGCAGGCCGGTGTTTTCATTGCTCATAGCGAAAAATCCATCCGTTAACGCGCTTTTGCGCTGCCTTTACCGCGGCTTTACCAGATTCCTGAACCCGGCGGTAACCACACCAAAAGGTTTACTGACAGAACCGCATTTTACGCATTCCGATTCATGTTTCGGTTGCTGCTTGCGCGCCAATGATCCCCCGAGCCGGGGAGCGTTTCCACCCGGTTGTATCAGACGATCAAGGTGCGTTCCCGATGAAGAGAGTTTTGTTTTCCGTGCTCGGCGCCGCGGCTCTGTTTGCCGGCGTCACACCCGCGGCCGCTGGCGACCGCTATGCCGACAGGCCGCCGGTGATGGTGAGCCCGGACCTTTCCGCCCCCTGGGTGCTGCAGCTTGGCAATGCGCCCGGCATCGTGCGGCAGAACCGCCAGGCCGTGCAGCAGCCGCGCCTGCGCTATGCGCAACCGGCGCAGCCAGACCGTGTGCAGACGGCGGCCGTGCAGCAGCCGGCAAAGCGCATGGCGATGCGCCCGCAGATCAACCCGATCTACCTGCCGCAGGAAGTCGCCTATGACGGCCCGCAGAAGCCGGGTACCATCGTCATCGATACGACGCAGAATTTCCTCTATCTGGTCGAGAAGAACGGCAAGGCACGGCGCTACGGCGTCGGCACTGGCAAGCCCGGCTTCGAATGGTCGGGCACGCACAAGATCACCAATAAGCGCGAGTGGCCTGACTGGCGCCCGCCGGCGCAGATGATCAAGCGCGAGGCCGCCAAGGGCCGTTATCTGCCGACCTATCTGGCCGGCGGTATCGAGAACCCGCTCGGCGCCCGGGCGCTCTATCTCGGCACGACCGAATATCGCATCCACGGCACCAACCAGCCATGGACGATCGGCGGCGCGGTGTCGTCGGGCTGCATCCGCATGCGCAACGAGGACGTTGTCGACCTCTACGAGCGGGTCAATGTCGGAACCACGGTCGAGGTGATATAATAGCGTCAGCGAATCACTTGGTCAGGAAACACATCGTTTCCTGAAGCCGGAAGGAATAACGGGGGACGGGCCGTATGGGGATGCGGTCGGTCAAGAAGGGCAGCGCGGGAAACCGCGCTGCCCTTCTTTTTTGATCGGCGTCCCGTAGCTGCGACAAAGCCCGCGTCGTTGCGTCGCGCAGAAGGCATGGCGCTTCGCTTTCATACTGCCATTTTCGACGGTCTTTTGCTATGTCGGCGCCAACGCAAGAAAAGAGCCCATCCCCATGTCCCTGCCCGACGACAGCCGCTATCTGAAGGGCGGCCCGGTTGCCCAGCGCATCATCGCCGCCGTGCGCGAGGATGCGGCGATTGCCAAGGCCGAGGGTTTTCCACCAAAGCTGATCTCGATCACCGTCGGCGATACCGATGCGGTTGACGTTTACGTGCGCAACCAGCGCGCCAAGGCCCAGCTTGCCGGCATCGATTTCGAGGAGCGGCGTTTTCCCGCCACCATCACCTCGGGTGAACTGGAAGCGGCCATCCATGGCCTGAACGCCGATCCGCGCGTCACCGGCATCATCATCCAGCGGCCGGTTCCGGCGCATATTTCGGTCAAGACGCTGCAGGCGGCGGTGCATCCGCTCAAGGATGTCGAGGGGATGCACCCGGCCTCTATCGGCAACATCGTCTACAACCAGCTCGATCTGGCGCCCTGCACGGCGGCCGCCTCCGTCGAATTGCTCAAGGAAACCGGGCTCGACCTCAAGGGACTGGAAGTGGTTGTCGTCGGCCATTCGGAAATCGTCGGCAAGCCGATTGCTTTCCTGTTGATGAGCGAAGGCGCGACGGTGACGGTCTGCCACCACATGACGCGCTCGGTCGCAGCACACGCGCGCCGCGCCGACGCGCTGTTCGTCGCGGTGGGCAAGCCTCGGCTGATCAAGGCCGACATGGTGAAGCCAGGAGCTGCCGTCATCGATATCGGCATCAATTCCGAGATCGGACCCGATGGGACGAGCCGCATCGTCGGCGACGTCGACACCGACAGCGTGAAAGACGTGGCCTCCTGGATCACGCCGGTGCCGGGTGGCGTCGGCCCGATCACGGTGGCGATCCTGCTGCGCAACACCATGGTGGCGCTCAGCCGCCAGCGTGCGCTCTATGAGGCGACCTACGGCACGGCGGACCGGCTCGCGGCGGAATAGGACAGGGCGGCGCCAAGCCCCCTCACCCAGCCTCCGCTTCGCTCGGCTGACCTCTCCCCCGAGGGGAGAGGAGATTGTCAACGCCGGCGCGCTTCCTCTTCTCCCCTCGGGGAGAAGGTGGCCGCGCAGCCGCCGGATGAGGGGGACCGCCGCCGATCTCAGGGCGGCAACGCGGACCTTACTCAGCCGCGACCTCTCTCTTCAGGAACACCATCCGGCTTCGGCCCGCCATAGGCCCAGTCCAACAGCTTGATCGTGTGCACCACCGGCAGCTTCGCCGCGGAGGCGATCTGCGTGATGCAGCCGATGTTGCCGGTGGCCACGATCGAAGCGCCAGTGGCCTCGATGTTTTTCACCTTGCGGTCGCGCAGCCTGGCCGAAATCTCGGATTGCAGGATGTTGTAGGTGCCGGCGGAGCCGCAGCACAGATGGCCTTCGCGCGGCTCGCGCACGACGAAGCCGGCCTTGGCCAGCAACTCCTTCGGCTGTCGGATGATCTTCTGGCCGTGCTGCATGGAGCAGGCCGAGTGATAGGCGACGACCGTGCCCGGCTTGCGCACCGGCTCCGGCATATCAAGAGCGGCCAGATATTCTGTGATATCCTTGGCCAGCGCCGAGACGCGCGCGGCCTTGTCGGCATAGGCCTGGTCGAGCCGCAGCATGAAGCCATAGTCCTTGATCGTCGTGCCGCAACCGGACGCGGTGACGATGATGGCGTCGAGCCCGCCCTGGTCCATGGCGCCCGTCCAGGCATCGACATTCTGCCTTGCCGAGGCAAGGGCTGCCTCTTCGCGCCCCATATGATGGACCAGCGCGCCGCAGCAGCCCTCGCCCGGCGGCACCACGACCTCGACGCCGAGGCGTGTCAGCAGTGAAATCGTCGTGTCGTTGATGGCGGGATCGAGCACCGATTGCGCACAGCCGGTGAGGATGGCGACGCGGCCCTTTTTGGCGCCCTGCCCGGCATGAACGCCCGGCAACGCATTCGGCGAGGCTACCGGGATCGAGGCCGGCGCGAGCTTGAGCATGGCGGCGAGCGGTTTCAATGCCGGAACTTTTTCGAACAGGCCGATGAAGGGCTTTCCCAGCTTCGCCAGTTTGAGCGCGGCGCGAAAGCGCTGGGGATAGGGCAGCACGAAGGCCAGCATGGCGCGGGTCAGGCGGTCGAGCAACGGCCGCTTATAGGTCTCCTGGATGTGCGCGCGGGCATGATCGACCAGATGCATGTAGTTCACGCCCGAGGGGCATGTGGTCATGCAGGCAAGGCATGAAAGGCAGCGGTCGATATGGGTGACGATCTCCTTGTCGGCCGGACGGCCGTTCTCCAGCATGTCCTTGATCAGATAAATGCGCCCGCGCGGCGAATCGAGTTCGTTGCCGAGCGTCACATAAGTCGGGCAAGTGGCGGTGCAGAAGCCGCAATGCACGCACTTGCGCAGGATCTTCTCCGATTCCGCGACATGCGGGTCGGCAAGCTGGGCGGATGAGAAATTCGTCTGCATCTTGAAGTCCTAAGCCATACGGCCGGGATTGAGGATGTTCTTCGGGTCGAATTCCCGCTTCAGCCGCTGGCTGAGCGCGGCCAATGCCGGCGGCTGCGGCTCGAAGACAGGCAGGGCGGCACGATGGGCGGGGGCGGCGCGCACCAGCGTCGCATGGCCGCCGCCATGTTTGCGCAACAGCCCGCGCAGCAGGGCGGCTTCCGGATCGCCCTCTTCCATGCGCAGCCACACCAGCCCGCCCTGCCAGTCGTAGAAAGCGCTGACGGCAGCCTGCATGCGCAAGGTCAGGACCATCTGATGCGCGTGAAAGGGAGCCATCGACACGCGCCAGACCGGTTTCTCGGTGCCGTCGGCGAAAGGCCTGACATCGCGGACATCGCGCCAGATCAGTTGCGAAACCTCGCCGCCAATCTCCTCCAGCCGCCCGGCCTTGCCGAGCAGCATCTTCAACGCGGCGATGCGATAGGCAACGGACGGGCCAAAGCCCTCGACACGCAGCAGCGTGGCGGCATCGCTGCCGAGCGCGCCGCCGGCAACGCGCGCGGCCATGCGTTCCGGCAAATGGGCAGCACTCGACACTTCCGCGCTGGAGCCGAGCGCCAACGCCATGGCGCTTGCCGCGGCATCGTCGAGCAAACCTCGAATGGCGAGCGTCACCTCGGTCTCGGCTGATGGCAGCACCTTGAAGGTCACGTCGGTGAAAACGGCCAATGTGCCCCAGCTGTTGGCCATCAGCTTCGACATGTCGTAGCCGGTGACGTTCTTGACCACGCGGCCGCCCGACTTGAAGGCCTCGCCGCGGCCGGACACGACGTTGATGCCCAGTATATGATCGCGCGCCGCACCCGCCTTCAGCCGGCGCGGACCGGAGAGGTTCGCGGCGAGCACGCCGCCGATCGTGCCTCTGCCGGGCTCGCCGCCAAGCAATAGGCCGTAATCCATCGGCTCGAAGGCCAGTTGCTGGCCGTTGTCCGCCAGCAGCTTCTCGATCTCGGTCAAGGGCGTGCCGGCTTTTGCCGACAGCACCAGTTCCGCAGGTTCGTAGAGGGTGACGCCGGTGAGTTTCGACAGGTCGAGCGTGTGCTCCGTCTGCAGCGGCCGGCCAATGCCGCGCTTGGAGCCGTGACCGAGGATCTCGAGCGGTGTCTCTTCTCCCACCGCCCAGGCGACGGTGGACAGAACCTCGTCTGACGTGGCCGGGGTGAAAGTCGTCAAAGCCTGTGCTCCCTGAGCTTTTCGAGCACGGCTTCGCCCCTCGGCGACAGCCGGTAGCCGACATCGAGGCTCTCGGTCAGGCCGAGTTCCTTGAGCTTGCGGACATCCTGCTTGAACTTCAGCGTTTCGACACCGGCCGCCGCAGCCAGCTCAGCTGCCCGCATTTCCGGATGGGCGCCTATTGCTTGCAGGATCGACGGGAAATAGCCGGGCGCCGCCTTGTCCCAGCGGGCAAAGCGCAGAGTCAGGGCATGCCAATCCGCATCGGAAAGCGAGGCTTCGCCGCGCAAGCCAACCCGTTCGTCGCTTTCGATGCCGTTGAGTTCGATGCGGTAGACCGGGGTGCCGTCATCAGACCCAAGCATTTCACTCAGGGCTGCGAGTGTCGGAAAGCCGGCCGCGCTCGCGTCCTTTTCGGTCAGTGCGTGCATATCCACGACCGCAATGTGGCCAATCAGCACGACGCCCGACGCCGTCCTCACCCGCCCGCCGGCCTTCACCGTCGGCCGCCTCCAGCGGCGAAAGGCGAGCGTCACTTCGCCCGACGCAATGGCCGCAAGGATCTGGCTCCGGAACAGCATCCCCTCAAAACCTCGGAATGTCCGGAAACGCCACCTGCCCCCGGTGCACATGCATGCGTCCAAGCTCGGCGCAGCGGCGCAGTTGCGGGAAGACTTTGCCCGGGTTGAGCAGATGGTTGGGGTCGAAGGCACATTTGACGCGCATCTGCTGGTCGAGATCGACCTGGTTGAACATTTCCGGCATCAGGTCGCGCTTCTCGACCCCGACCCCGTGTTCGCCTGTCAGCACGCCGCCAACCTTGACGCAGAGGCGCAATATGTCGGCGCCAAAACTCTCGGCCTTGTCGAGTTCGCCGGGAACATTGGCATCGTAGAGGATCAGCGGATGCAGATTGCCGTCGCCGGCATGAAAGACATTGGCGACGCCGAGACCGTATTTCTCCGACAGTTCGCGCATGCCGGCGAGCACGCGCGGCAGTTCCTTGCGCGGGATGGTGCCGTCCATGCAGTAATAGTCGGGCGAGATGCGGCCGACCGCCGGGAAAGCCGCCTTGCGGCCGGCCCAAAAGCTCAGCCGCTCCGCCTCGGACTGCGAGATTCGGCAGGTGGTCGAGCCGTTGCTTATGGCGATCGCCTCGACGGCGGTGATGAGATGATCGACCTCGACGCCCGGCCCATCGAGCTCGACGATCAGCAACGCCTCGACATCGAGGGGATAGCCGGCGTGGACGAAATCCTCCGCCGCATGAATCGCCGGCCGATCCATCATTTCCATGCCGCCGGGAATGATGCCGGCGCCGATAATGTCGGCGACGCACTGGCCGCCTTGCTCGCTGGTTGGGAAGCCGATCAGCAGGGCGCGCGCCGTTTCCGGCTTCTTCAGGATGCGGACCGTGACCTCGGTGACGACGCCGAGCAGTCCTTCCGAACCGGTCATGACGCCGAGCAGGTCGTAGCCTTCCGCATCGAGATGGCTGCCGCCCAGCCGCACCACCTCGCCATTCATCAGCACCATCTCGATGCCGAGCACATTGTTGGCGGTGAGGCCGTATTTCAGGCAGTGCACGCCGCCGGAATTCTCCGCGACGTTGCCGCCGATCGAGCAGGCGATCTGGGAGGATGGATCGGGGGCGTAATAAAAGCCCTCCTGCTCGACGGCTGACGTGATGCCGAGATTGGTGACGCCCGGCTGGGCGACGACGATGCGGTTGGGAAAATCGATCGCCAGGATGCGGTTGAAGCGGCTCATGACCAAAAGCACCGCGTCTTCCAGCGGCAGCGCGCCACCCGACAGCGAGGTGCCGGAACCGCGCGGCACGACGCGGATGTTGCGGTCGTTGCAGTATTTCATCACGCGGGAGACCTGCGCCACCGTCTCGGGCAGAACGACGACCAGAGGCAATTGCCGATAGGCGGTCAGGCCATCGCTCTCGAAGGCGCGCATGGCATTGGCCGCGTCGACCACGCCCTCGCCCGGCACGATGATGCGCATGTCGGCGACGATCTCGTCGCGCCGGCGCATCGTGGCGTCGTCTGGTTTCGGCATGGCCAGGCCGGACATCTGCAGCCTCACTTTGCTTGACTGGTCAAAATCTTTTACCAGTGAGGCGCATTCTTTGCAAACGCTACGGTGATGCAGCCTCCGACATCAAGGTTGGGACAAGCTTCCGCAGCGGCAATCTGCCGCTATCCGCCGGGATGCTTCGCCGGTTCGGAATGCATCCGGCGCACGCGGCGCACGCCCCACCAGACCAGCAGGATGGCGACCGGCACCGAGGCGGCGGTGACGACTTCCGGCGCGAAGGTGTGGCCGAAGATCGAGGCGCCCTTGGCAACGTAGCCGATGAGGCCGACGACATAGTAGGAGACGGCGGCGACCGAGAGGCCTTCGACGGTCTGCTGCAGGCGCAGTTGCAGGCGGGCGCGATTGTTCATCGAGGCGAGCAGGTCGCGGTTCTGCTTTTCGACCTCGACATCGACCCAGGTGCGCAGCAGCGTCGTGGCGCGGGTCAGTTTGCGCGACAGATTGGCTTGCCGCTCTTCGACCGAGCGGCAGGTGCGCATGGCCGGCGCAACGCGGCGCTGCAGGAACCCGCCCCAGGTGTCGTAGCCCGGCACGGCCTCTTCCTCGAGTGCTTCCAGCCGCTCGACGACAATGCCGTCATAGGCGCGGCTGGCGCCGAAGCGGTAGAGGCTGGAGGCAGCGTCGGCCTCCAGTTCGGCGGCAAGTTCGGTCAGGTCGGCGAGCAAAGTCTGGCTGTCGCGGGTTTCGGCGACCTTCATTTCCAGGGTGGTCTGCGCCAGCCTGTCCTCGATGCGGCGGGTGCGGCCCGACAAGGTCAGCGCCAGCGGCAGGCCGAGCATGGCGAGCGTCCGGTAGGTTTCGATGTCGATCAGCCGCTGTGACAGCGCCCCGGTGCGCGCCGCCGTCAGGCCGCGGTCGAGCACCAGTATGCGGGTCATGCCGTCGCCATCCTGGCGGAAATCGGTGACGATGGCCGCATTGCCGCGCTCGACCAGCGAGTAGCACAGGCTGGTCGGGTCGAAAGCCGCGATCAGCCGCTCGCTCGCCTGCGTCCATTTGCGGATCTCCAGCCGGATCCCCGAGATGACGGTGCCCGGCGGCGAAAAGCCGTTGCCGAAGGGCGTATCCTCCTGCGCCCTGCCGCTTTCGGAAAGCGGGCCTTCCCAGAGATAGGTCGAGAATTCCGTATGCCGTTCCCAGCGCAGCGAACCCTTGCCCCATTTCATGGCGTGATGGCGGGCCTGGCGGTCGGGCGCGGCGATGCCGAGACGCCGCGACAGTTCGGAAAGCACGGCATGGTCGACGCCGGAGCCGCCCTCGGTCATGAAGGCGAGCTGCACCAGGACGCGCGGCTTCTCGATCAGCGGATGCGGCCTGGCATGGACCTCGCCCAGCGCACCGGGCCGGCCCTCATGCGCGGGGAAACCCATGACGCTGCCCTTGGCGCGCGGCTGGAATTCGAGATTGGACGGGTCGTCTGACACGGCTTGTCCCCCGGGGTTCTCTGGACCCTCTTTCTCTGACCTTTTGGCAGTCGCGTCCCTCTAGAGCCAATAGGCGGATGACGCAAACAGCAAAGTTTAGCCGAAGGTGATATGGCATCGCGTGGCGAAACCGACGTGCTTCGACCAATTGGATAAATAATTTGACCAGTTGGCGACCCAGGCTTTATCCTGCGCGACACCGGTTCAATTCCCAGGCACAGCTGTTGAGCGACATTTTTTCCAGGATCGAGCATTCGCGCACCGCTGACGAGGTGGTGCAGCAGATCGAGAGCCTCATCCTCGAAGGCGTGCTGCGCACCGGTGACCGGCTGCCGGGCGAGCGCGAGCTGGCACGCCAGTTCGACGTGTCGCGGCCGATCCTGCGCGACGCGCTTAAGGCGCTGGAAGGACGCGGGCTGCTGACGACCAAGGCCGGCGGCGGCACGCATGTCGCCGACATTATCGGCCAGCTGTTCACCAAGCCGGTGGCCGACCTGATCTCGATGCATCGCAAGGCGGTGACCGACTATCTGGAATACCGCCGCGAGATCGAAGGCATAGCCGCCGAATATGCGGCGCGGCGCGCGACCCCGGAAGATCTGGCGCTGCTCGACCGCATCATGGCGCGCATGGACGAGGCGCATCGCACCGGCGATTTCGACGACGAGGCCGAGATCGACGTCGAGTTCCATCAGGCGATCTGCGAATGCGCGCACAACATCCTGCTCTTGCACACGCTGCGCTCGTGCTACCGGCTTTTGTCGGAAGGCGTCTTCCAGAACCGGCTGCTGGTCTTCACCGTGCCCGGCGCGCGCGAGGCGCTGCTGGCGCAGCACAAGGCAATCCATGCCGCGGTGAAGGCCGGCGATCCCAACGCTGCCCGGCACGCGGCAATGGATCACATGACCTATGTCGAGCGGTCGATGGCCGAAGCCGAGCGCAGCGGCGACTGGCAACGCGTGTCACGGCTGCGGCTGCGGCAGCGTTCGGAAGCCGGCGATACCGAACCGGCGCGCAGGCGCTCCTAGTAGCAAGATCAAGCGGGGACCAGCATGAGCGACATTCTCACCATCGCAGACCTCAAGGATCTCGCCCGCCGGCGCGTGCCCAAGATGTTCTTCGACTATGCCGATTCCGGCGCCTGGACCGAGAGCACCTACCGGGCCAACGAGGAAGACTTCCAGAAGATCAAGTTCCGCCAGCGCGTGCTGGTCGACATGAGCAACCGCTCGCTGGAATCGACCATGATCGGCCAGAAAGTGTCGATGCCCGTGGCGCTGGCGCCCACCGGCCTGACCGGCATGCAGCACGCCGATGGCGAGATGCTGGCGGCGCAGGCCGCCGAGGAATTCGGCGTGCCTTTCACCCTGTCGACGATGAGCATCTGCTCGATCGAGGATGTCGCCTCGGTGACGACGAAACCGTTCTGGTTCCAGCTCTACGTGCTGCGCGACAAGGATTTCGTGTGCGATTTGATCGACCGCGCCAAGGCGGCGAAATGCTCGGCGCTGGTCCTGACGCTCGACCTGCAGGTTCTCGGCCAGCGCCACAAGGACGTGCGCAACGGGCTTTCGGCGCCACCCAAGATGACGCTGGCCAACATTATCGACCTGGCCAGCAAGCCGCGCTGGTGCCTGGGCATCGCCGGCACCAAGCGCCGCACCTTCCGCAACATCGTCGGCCACGCCAAGGGTGTCGGCGACGTCTCTTCGCTGTCGTCCTGGACAAACGAGCAGTTCGATCCCCAGCTGTCGTGGAAGGACGTCGCCTGGATCAAGGAGCGCTGGGGCGGCAAGCTGATCCTGAAAGGTATCCTCGACAAGGAAGACGCGCTGATGGCGGCCAAGACCGGCGCCGACGCGATCGTGGTTTCCAACCATGGCGGACGCCAGCTCGACGGCGCATCGTCCTCGATCATGGTGCTGGAGGAAATCGCGGACGCGGTCGGCGACAGGATAGAAGTGCACATGGATGGCGGCATACGCTCYGGCCAGGATGTGCTGAAGGCGCTCTGCCTCGGCGCCAAGGGCACCTATATCGGCCGGCCGTTTCTTTACGGCTTGGGCGCGCTCGGCAAGGAAGGGGTTACCAAAGCGTTGGAAATCATCCGCAAGGAGATGGACATCACGCTGGYTCTGTGCGGAAAGCGTCTGGTCACCGACATGGGCAAGGACCAGCTCCGGCGCTAGCGTCCGGTGACAGCCTGACCACGGAGACCACGAGGCGTTGGCGGAACCCGGCATCCATTTTCTCGACGCGCATGGGCCGGAGGGTGTGCGTCTTTACGCGATCGGCGACGTGCATGGCCGGCTCGACCTGCTGGCCGCCATGCACGGGCAGATCGAGGCCGAGATCGCGAGAGACCAGGTTCGGGACTGGCGGGTGATCCACCTCGGAGACTATGTCGACCGCGGACCGGACTCCAAGGGCGTCATCGATTTCCTGATCGCGGCGCGCGAACGCGATCCGCGCCATCTGATGCTGGCCGGCAACCACGACATCGGCTTTCTCGATTTTCTCAGAACCCCCGAACCGGAGGGGCTTTTCATGCGCTTTGGCGGCGTCCAGACGGCGTTGTCCTATGGCGTTTCCCTCACCGCCGACGCCAGCTGGTTCGGCAAGATGGAGACGATGAGACGCGGACATCAGGCCCTGCTCGAGGCAATGCCGCCCGGCCATGTCGACTTCCTGCGCTCGCTGCCGTTCTCGGTGACCTCAGGCGATTTCTTCTTCTGCCATGCCGGCATCAGGCCAGGCATTGCGCTGGACAAGCAAAACCCGCAGGACCTGATCTGGATCCGCGACGTTTTCCACGATCACACCGGCCTGTTCCCAAAGATCGTGGTGCATGGCCACACACCCGTGCCCGAGGCGGAAGTGATGGCCAACCGCGTCAATGTCGACACGCTTGCCTGGCAATCAGGCATGCTGACCGCGCTCGTCGTCGACGGCGCGGACAAACGCATCCTGGAAATGGCGATAAAGGGAGCCTGAGCCCAGCCGCGTCGCAGGAATGCGTCGCGAGCGAGCCGGCTTTTAGCGAAGCGAGGCGGTGACGCCGTAGCCGTCGACGGCGTTGTGGTTGTTGGCGGCATCGGCGGAATAGATGCCCAGACCGCACAGCACGATGGCGGACAACATGGCAAAGGACAGAAGCGCTGCTTTCACGGACGTCATCTCTTGTTGAGCTTCGTGCATCTGTGCACCAGGCGGTTACCAATGCGTTGAAACGGAGAATTCGCTTCAAAGTTTCGACGATTTCGCGCTTCTAGGCGCGTTCTGTATCGGTGGTGTGTCGCACGGGCCACACAAAAGGTTCATTCCCGGTTGCACAGCCGATGCAGAGCGCGCGCCTTCTAGGATGGCGGTCGGACACAAGCCAAGGATGAAAGGGGTTTTCCCCAGCCGGTTTCACGGCGGCGTGCCAATTATGTCACGCGATGACCCGGGGGCAGACGCTTAGATCGTGGCGACCCAGGCGCGGGCAATGGCAATACCGGCGGCATCGGCGTCGGGTCCGTTAAGCGCCATTTCGCCATCGAGCCTGTCGGCCCAGTCGGGATGCCGCGAGGCGATGGTCGAGGCGAAGGAGGTGCTCCAGTCCTTCACCATCGGCCGGTCGGCCTCGAAATGGAACTGGAAGCCATAGATGGCGCGGCCGACACGAAAGGCCTGGTTTTCGGCGACTTCGTTGCCGGCGAGCCGGACGGCATCTTGCGGCAGTTCGAACGTGTCGTCGTGCCACTGGAAGATCGGGAACTTTTCCGGCAGGGCGCCCAGCACCGGATCGGCCTTGGCGTCCGGCGTCAGCGACACGCCGCGCCAGCCGAATTCATTGGCGCCGCCGATGCGGTTCTCGCCGCCGAAGGCGCGGGCGACCAACTGGCTGCCGAGGCAGATGCCGAGCACGGCGCGGTCCTTGCCGGCAAAATCGCGGGTCAGTTCGAGCAGCGCCGGGAAATAAGGATATTCGTCATCGGCCAGCGCATTCTGGCCACCGCCGAGCACCACCATCGCATCGTGCCCGGTCGCGTCTTCCGGCAGCGGATCGCCCTTGTAGGGCAGGCGCACATCGAGATCGGCGCCGGCTTCCGCAAGAGCCGCACCGACCTGGCCGAGGCCGGTATTGTCGTAGTTCTGGACCACCAGCACCCGCATCGCAAAACCCTGCTGACATGAAAATGATGGCACGAGCGATATCATGCCATCCGTATCGCAGCCAAGAAGCGTGTTCGGAGAGAAAACTATGCCACTGCAGAACCGGGTCGATCCGTTCGGCGCCATCCACGCCGTGCCCGAGCGCGGCCTGTTCACCGGCAATCGCGGCATCATCCACGACCCCGCGACCAGAACATTGCTGAAGAAGCGCTGGGCGCTTCAGGCCTGGATCATCTGCGTGTGCCAATTCCGCAATGTGCGGCGCGAGCCGATGGGCCGCAACCGTCCTGGCGGCAAAGCCGGCTGGACCGAGCTGTTCTTCCTCGACGAGGTGACGGCGCTGGCCGCCGGTCATCGCCCCTGTTTCTTTTGCCAGCGAGAACGGGCCAGGGATTTTGTCGGCCGCTTCGGCGAAGCCTTCGGCATTGCCGAGCCGCGCGCGCCGCAGGTCGACAAAAGGCTGCACAAGGAGCGGCTGGCGTCGGGTGGCAAACGCCCTGCTGTGGCAATGCACGATCTGGCCGGCCTGCCCGACGGCGCGGTGGTCGCTACTGGCGGCAACGCCTATGCCTTGCGTCACGGCAAGGCGTTGCGATGGTCCTTTGCCGGATATGGTCCACCCGCCGGCCTTGGCCAACTGGAAGACACGGCGCTTATGCTGCTGACCCCGGAGACAACGCTTGCCGTCCTGAGGCGTGGCTTTCGACCGGTGTGGCATCCGTCCGCCGAGGCTTGACGGAGGCGGCCGGCTCGCTCATTCCTCGGCGATGCGCGCCAATTACAAGATGCAACGTCTGTTCGTGCCTGACGACCTCGGGCCGGATGCCGAGTTCGATGCCGACCGGCAGCAGAGCCATTATCTCATGCATGTGCTGCGGCTTGGCGAAGGCGCCGAGATCCTGGTCTTCAATGGCCGGGACGGCGAATGGTCGGCGGCCATCGCGGCAAAGTCGAAGAAAGCGGTCAAACTCAAGGTTTTGGCGCTGCAACGGCCGCAGCCGCCCCTGCCCGATCTCATCTATTGTTTCGCGCCGCTGAAACAGGGGCGGCTCGACTATCTCGTGCAGAAAGCGGTCGAGATGGGCGCCGGCATCCTGCAACCCGTCATCACCCAGCACACGCAAGTGGCCAAGCCGTCCATCGACCGGCTGCGTGCCAATGTCGTCGAGGCCGCCGAACAATGCGGCATACTGGCGGTTCCGGAAGTGCGCGAAGCGGAAAAATTCGAACGCCTGCTGACCGGCTGGGACAAGGAGCGGCGGCTGGTCTTCTGCGACGAGGACGCTTCGACCAACAATCCGCTGCTTGCCTTACAAGCGGTAAAGGAAAAGCAGCTTGCGCTGCTGGTCGGGCCGGAAGGCGGCTTTTCGGATGAGGAGCGCAAGATGCTGCGCGCCCTGCCCTTCGTGACCGCCATTCCGCTCGGCCCGCGCATCCTGCGCGCCGATACGGCGGCCGTGGCCGCACTTGCGGTGATGCAGGCAACTGTTGGAGACTGGTAGGACGTCACGTCTTGCAAGAGGCCGCCCGGATCGTGGCCTTCAATTCCTCTTGACCTGTGGCTCAGGATTTTTCGCTTGATCGGCTACTGACATTTCGTCCATTTACCGCCGGCGGTCGCCCGACCGCCTCTGAGGGCTTGATCATGGCGCGCGACACAACCGATTTCCGGCCGATCGAAGGCATCGACGAACTCGTCGAGCACCTGGCCGAAGGCAACAAGCCGCGCGACAAGTGGCGCATCGGCACGGAGCACGAGAAATTCCCCTTCTATGTCGATGGCAACGCGCCGGTGCCCTATGGCGGCGAGCGCGGCATCCGCGCCATCCTCGAAGGCATGCAGTCAAAGCTTGGCTGGGACCCGATCATCGACGACGGCCGCATCATCGGCCTGGTCGAACCGACAGGCCAGGGCGCGATTTCACTGGAACCGGGCGGCCAGTTCGAGCTTTCCGGCGCGCCGCTGGAGACGATCCATCAGACCTGCCGCGAGGGCAATGCGCATCTGGCGCAGGTGCGCGAGATCGCCGAGCCGATGGGCATCCGCTTCCTCGGCCTCGGGGGCAGCCCGAAATGGTCGCTGGCCGAAACGCCGAAAATGCCGAAGTCGCGCTATGAGATCATGACGCGTTACATGCCCAAGGTCGGCACCAAGGGCCTCGACATGATGTACCGCACCTGCACGATCCAGGTGAACCTCGACTTCGAGAGCGAGGCCGACATGCGCCGCAAGATGCAGGTCTCGCTGAAGCTGCAGCCGCTGTCGACGGCGCTGTTCGCCAACTCGCCCTTCACTGAAAGCAGGCCGAACGGCTTGCAGAGCTGGCGCGGCGACATCTGGCGCGACACCGACAACCAGCGCTCGGGCCTGCTCGAATTCTGCTTCTCGCCCGAGTTCGGTTTCGCCGACTATGTCGAATGGGCGCTCGACGTGCCGATGTATTTCGTCATCCGCGACGGCCACTATCACGACATGACGCACATAACCTTCCGCCAGTTCATGGCGGGCGCCGCGCGCAACGAAGTGCCGGACGGGCTGCCGACGATGGGCGACTGGGCGAACCACCTGTCGACGCTGTTCCCCGACGTGCGGCTGAAGCGTTTCCTGGAAATGCGCGGCGCCGATGGCGGCCCGTGGCGGCGCATATGCGCGCTGCCGGCCTTCTGGGTGGGGCTACTCTATGACGAGGCGGCGCTCGACGCGGCCGAGGCATTGACCGCGAGCTGGACCTACAAGGAAGTGCTGGCGATGCGCAACGCCGTGCCGGAACTCGGCATTGCCGCGCCCTTCCGCAACGCCACGCTGCGCGAGATCGCACGCGACGTGCTGGCCATTTCGCGCACCGGGCTGAAGAACCGCGGCAAGAAGAACCGCGACGGCTACGACGAAACCTCGTTCCTCAACACTTTGGACGAGGTGGTCGCACGCGGCACGACCAGCGCCGAGGAGATGCTTTCGGCCTACCACACGCGTTGGGGTGGCTCGATCGAGCCGGTGTTCATGGAATACGCCTATTAACCCAGCGCGTTAAGGAGCGGCAAAAGCCGCTTCAATCGACCGTTGAAACGAATTAGGCTCCCTCCCCGAGGAATTCAGGAGGAGACGCCGATGCCCACCTTGTTCGACATGCTGACGCAGGCCCAGAACGGCAACGGCATGCAGGCGCTTGCCCAGCAATATGGGCTTTCGCTGCAGCAGACACAGGCAGCGGTCGGAGCGCTGCTGCCGGCCTTTTCGCAGGGGCTGCAACGCAACACCGCCGATCCCTATGGGCTCGGCGCCTTCATGACGGCGATGGCAAGCGGCCAGCACGCCAAATATTTCGAGGATGCGACCCGCGCCTTCTCGCCGCAAGGCGTTGACGAAGGCAATGGCATTCTCGGACACCTGTTCGGTTCGAAAGACCTGTCGCGCGCCGTGGCCAGCCAGGCGGCGCAGGCGAGCGGCGTGAGCCAGCAGATCCTGCAGCAGATGCTGCCGGCGATCGCCTCGATGGTCATGGGCGGGCTGTTCAAGCAGACGACAAGCCAGATGCAGGCCGCCGGCGGTTTCGGCGGCGGCAACAATCCGCTCGGCGAGATCATCGAGCAGATGATGCGGCAAGGCGGCGGCATGGGCGCGCCGGCGCCACAGCAGCGCCAGGCACCGCAGCCCCAGAACCCGATGGACAACCCGCTCGGCAAGGTCTTGCAGGACATGTTTGGCGGCGGCGCACCGCAACCGCAAAGCCAGCCGGCCCCCAATCCCTATGGCGACAATCCGCTGGGGAAGGTGCTGCAGGACATGTTCGGCGGTGGTACCCCACAGCCGCAAGGCGGGGCGCAGCCGCAGCCCCAGCAAACGCAGAGCCCCTACGGCGACAACCCGCTCGGGAAGATCTTCGAAGAGATGCTGCGCGGCGGTGACGGCTTCGGCATGCCCGGCGGACAGCCGGCGCCGCAGCCGCAGGCACCACAGCAGCGCCAGGCCCCGCAGTCACAGACCAATCCGAGCGGCCGGCCAAGAAACCCGTTCGACGATCTGTTTGGCAAGATGTTCGAAACCGGCGCCCAGCAGCGCGACGAGTACCAGAAGGGCGTCGAAAACATCTTCGACCAGTTCAAGCGGGACATGGATCGGCGGTAATTCAACTGGGCTACGGCCATTTCCGAGTGGACCAGAAAAAGAAAAGCCCGGTCCTTGGGAGGACCGGGCAACGTGCAGGCAGGACGGCGGGGAACCGGCAGGGAGTGGGGAGCCTGCAGAACCTTGGTCGCGCTGAACCCTGAAAAGGTTCAGCAGGACCGAAAATCAACCGATCAGGCCACCTTGCGGGCGATGTCCTCGATCGTTTCCACGCGATCGCTGGCGATTTCGCGCAGCATCGCCGTCGGGTCGCGGCCGAACGGCACGTCGATGGCAACGTGGAGGTCGGCGCGCGTCAGGCCGATATCGGCGAGCTCGGCGTCCGACATCTCGCCAAGACGGTAGAAGGCGCGACGGTTTTTCCAGGCGCGGTAGATATTGAAGACGGTATTGGCCACGCGCATCGCAACGGCCGGACGCGAGGTGATGCGCGAGGTCTCGGTGGCGAAATCGATCGTGGTCATGTCGGTCTCCTTCAGTTTCGAACGAACAAAGCCAAGCGGTCGGCGCTGGCGACAGCGTCCGTTCCGGCTTCGATTCACATGCCTTCATGTGGATGTCGGCAATTTGCCATCAGCCGATTGATTAATCCAACGAATGTTTTTAATCCTAGGCATCAACATCAATGATGGATTGGACCAATGAAAGCGCCACTCGATCTCGATCAGTTGCAAACCTTCATTTCAATTGCCGATACCGGCAGCTTCACGCGGGCAGCCGAAGAGGTGCTTCGCACGCAGTCGGCGGTGTCGATGCAGATGCGCCGGCTCGAGGAGCGGATCGGCAAGCCGTTGTTCGAGAAGGAGGGCCGCAACAACAAGCTGACGGAGGAAGGCGACAAGCTGCTCTCCTACGCAAGGCGGCTGCTCTACCTCAACCGCGAAACGCTCGCCGCCTTCGACGACCAGCGGCTCGAAGGGACCATCCGCATCGGCACGCCGGACGACTATGCCGACCGCTTCCTGCCGGAGATCATGGCACGCTTCACGCGCTCCAACCCGCGCGTGGAACTGACCGTCATCTGCGAGCCGACGCCGGGGCTGGTCGAGCACATCAGGCGCGGCAATCTCGACCTGGCGCTGGTGACGCACAATGATGTGCGCGGCCAGTCGGAAGTGGTGCGGCGCGAGCCGCTGCTGTGGGTCACCTCGGCCAACCATGCGACACATGAACAGGAAACGCTGCCGATGGCCTTTGGCCGGCCGAATTGCATCTGGCGGCGCGCCGCCGTCGATGTGCTGGACCAGCAGAACCGTGACTACCGCATCCTGTTCACCAGCTTCTCGGCGACCGTGATCACCGCCGCGGTGCTTTCGGGCCTGGCCATCTCGGTGCTGCCGGAATGCGCGCTCCGGCCCGGCATGCGGGTGCTGGGCGAGGCCGACGGCTTCGGCGCCCTGCCCGACTGCCGCATCGGCATCATGCGCGGCCAGACCTCTCGGCCGGAGATCGTCGACGCGCTCGCCCGCCACATCTCGGAGAGCCTGGACAACATCTCGGTGCCGCTCGTCGAAGAAGCCGGGACGTTCGATTTCGCGGCACTTGCCTACGCCAAGATCAGGCGGACAAAGGCCAACCAGATCCTGCCGGGCTGGTAGGCGGGTCTCAGGCGCGGGCAGTGGCCTGACCGCCCTGCTCGCCGGGCAAAGCCAGGCCCGGCAGGCCAAGTAACTGAACCGGCTCGAGCGGCGGTGACAGCAGGTAGCCTTGCAATTGATGGCAACCCATGCCGACGAGCAATGCCTTCTGCTCCTCGGTCTCGACGCCTTCGGCGGTGACATCGACGTCGAGCGCGATGGCAAGGTCGATCAGCGCATTGACGATTGCCGTCGAATTGCCCTCGGTGCCGAGCAGGCGCACGAAGGAACGGTCGATCTTGAGCTTGTCGATCGCATGGCGCCGCAGATAGCTCAGCGACGAATAGCCGGTGCCGAAATCGTCGAGCACGATGCCGATGCCGGCCTGGCGCAGAGCCGCCAGGGCCGCCGCGGTCATATCGCTGTTTTCCAGGAGGACGTTTTCGGTGATCTCGAGTTGCAGACGTGCCGGCGCGAGGCCGGTCTCGGCAAGGATCGCCGCGACCATTGCGGGAAACCCGGCGTCGCGCAGTTGCAGCGGCGACACATTGACCGCCACCCATGGTAGCGCCGTGCGAACGGCGAACCTGCAGGCTTCCAGCAGCACCCATTTGCCGAGTTCGCCGATCATGCCGCGTTCCTCGGCGATGGCAATGAACTGCGCCGCCGGTAGGGCGCCATGGACTTCGTGGCTCCAGCGGATCAGTGCCTCCGCGCCAAGGATCGCCCGGCCGTCAGCGGCAAACACAGGCTGATAGTTGAGCTTGATACCGGTGCCGCCGATCAGCGCCTTGCGCAGTTCGCTTTCGACCTTGCGCTTGCGCAGCAGCAGATCGTCCATGTCGCCGGCAAAGACCTGGTAGCGGCCGCGACCATTTTTCTTGGCCTCGTAAAGCGCGATGTCGGCCTTGCGCAAGAGATCGTCGGCGTCGGCCTCGGGCCCTGTCGACAAGGCGATGCCGATGCTGGCACTGACAAAGACTTGGTCGTCCATCAGTTTGAACGGTTCGCGCAACCGTTGCTGCAGTCGCTCCGACACATCCTCGGCATCGCGCACGCCGTGGATGTCGATGAGAATGACGGCGAACTCATCGCCGCCAAGCCGCGCCACGGTATCGACATCGCGAATGGTCCGTTGCAGCCTGGCCGCGGTCTGGCGCACCAGTTCGTCGCCAGCCGGATGACCGAGTGTATCGTTGACATGTTTGAAGCGGTCGATATCGAGGTAGAGCAGCGCGACCTTGGCGGCATCATGGCCGGCGATCAGCAGGGCGCGGCGCAGCCGGTCCTCGAACAGCGCTCGGTTGGGCAGGCCTGTAAGCGTATCGTGAAAGGCAAGATACTGGGCTTCGTTGCGGCTGGTCTGCAGCGCCGTGGATGCGCGGCGCAGACGCCGCAGTAGAAATGCCAGCACGCCCGCCGCGAGGAGCATCGCGACGATCAAGGCCGGGCCAGCCTTGCGTATCAGCGTCAGGCCGGGTCGCTCCTGATCCCAAGCGATATAGCCCAGGATAACGCCACGCGAATCAAGCAGCGGAATGGCCGCCGAGCCTGTCGGTTGCGACAGCGACAGGAGATGCGCGCCATCCAGCAGATATTTTCGGGCGATCTTGTCGATAACCGTGTCGTTGATGAACTCGACGGAGACATGAAGATATTCGCTGCCCCGCGCCTGGGTGACGCGGTCGGAGCTCGGTATCAGCGGCATGATGCTGAGGATGGCCGGCTTGCCGCCGAGCGATATTAGATCCTCGGCAACCATCTTGACCGGACCGCCGCCCCCAGTCTCCTCCGGCGGCCGGGCGATCAGGCCACGCAGCTTTTCGATGGTGGATCGCAAGGCGGTTTCGTCCTCGGCATAGAGGTCCGGCGCCACCACCTTTCCCTCACGCATGACGTGGATGGGACGGTTGGCATCATCCAGCACGTAGACGCGGTTGTGGCCGTAGTAGGAGTACATCCAGACACTGAGGTTTTCGGCCATCCACGTCTGATTGCCTGATTTGGCATTGGTGACGGCATCGTCCCAGACCGAGACACTCTCCTGCTCGCGTTCGACGGCGGCGATCTGGTCCTGCAAGCCATTGGCGAAGAATACCTTTTGGCGTTCAAGCGAAACGTGGTCAGCCTGCACGGCGGCGTAGAACCCAAATCCCACGAACATGACAAGCGCGAAGGCGGCAAGCGCCAGCACGGTCAGCGTGACCTGATACGTCAATGGGCTCCGATGTGCGCGTGTGCTCATGCTTCCTTGGCCAGCTGCGTTGCGCGGCAGTCAACTAAACTAGGCTTAAGATCGCGATAAGATTGCGTTATGACATGCGGGCGACGCCGGCGCCTTGACGTGCGGCGCCAACCGGCCCCCAATCGACCGATGAGCGAAGCAGCATCCGAATCACGCACCAACGCCACCGAATACACGGTGAGCGAGATCTCCGGCGCACTGAAGCGCACGGTCGAGGACGTCTTCGGCAATGTGCGGGTGCGCGGCGAAATCTCCGGCTATCGCGGCCCGCATTCCTCCGGCCATGCCTATTTCGCGCTGAAGGACGACCGCGCCCGGCTCGACGCCGTGGTGTGGAAGGGCACGATGAGCCGGCTGAAATTCCGCCCCGAGGAAGGGATGGAGGTGATCGCTACCGGCAAGCTCACCACCTACCCCGGCAAGTCCAACTACCAGATCGTCATCGACAATCTGGAGCCGGCCGGCGCCGGCGCGCTGATGGCGCTGCTGGAAGAGCGCAAGCGCCGGCTGCAGGCGGAAGGGCTTTTCGACGCCGGCCGCAAGCGCCGGCTGCCCTTTATGCCGCGCGTCATCGGCGTCGTCACCTCGCCGACCGGGTCCGTCATCCGCGACATCATCCACCGTATCAAGGACCGCTTTCCGCTGCATGTGCTGGTCTGGCCGGTGCGTGTGCAGGGCGAGACGTCAGGCGTGGAAGTGACCTATGCCGTCAACGGCTTCAACGCGCTGGCCTGGGATGGCGCCATCCAGCGCCCCGATCTCTTGATCGTCGCGCGCGGCGGCGGCAGCCTCGAGGACCTCTGGGGCTTCAACGACGAAGCGCTGGCCCGCGCCGTCGCGGCCTCCGGCATTCCGGTGATTTCGGCTGTCGGTCACGAAACCGACTGGACATTGATCGACCTCGTCGCGGATGTGCGGGCGCCGACACCGACGGGCGCGGCCGAAATCGCCGTGCCGGTGAAGGCCGACCTCGAAGCGACGCTGGCCAGCCTCGGCGCGCGGCTCAAGGCCGCTGTGCTGCGCAATTTCGAACGCAAGCGGCAGGCCGCGCGTGCGGCGGCGCGCGCACTGCCCTCGCCCGATCAATTGCTGGCACTACCGCGCCGGCGCCTCGACGAGGCGACATCCAGGCTCGGCCGCGGCCTGTCCGTGAGCGTCGATCGCAAGCGGGCGCGCCTCCAGGGCCAAAGGCTGACGCCGGCGACGCTGTCGCGGCGCATCAACGAGGCCCGCACGCTGACCGGGCGTGACCTTGCCCGCGCGCAGGCGGCGTTCTTTGCCATTGTGCGCGAACGGCGCGCACGCTTCGCGCGCACCGCGACGCGGCTGTCGCCCGCGCCGATCGCACGCCGGCAGAAACTGCAAGGGGATGCTCTGGCGGCCCTCGCCAGGCGGCAGGATCGGGTCATCTCGCTGCGGCTCGAGCGCCTGCGCGGCCAGTTGAGCCAGGCCGAACGGCTCTTGACCACGCTGTCGCACAAGGCCGTGCTCGCGCGCGGCTTCGCGCTGGTGAAGGATGCCGACGGCGCCGTCATCAAGCAGGCGGCCGACGTGGCATCGGGGATGGCGCTTTCGCTGGAGTTCGCCGACGGCACGGCGGATGCGGTGGCAACCAGCGGTGCGGCAAGGCCGAAGCCGGCTGCCAGGCCGGCGGCCAAGGCGAAGGAACCCGGCAATCAGGGGTCGCTGTTCTGACCATGACCGACAATCCGAACCATCTGGCCACGCCATCGGGCAAGCCTCGCGCGCGCAGCTTCGGCATCGGCTTCGACGGAACGCCCGGGCCGTTCAACGCGATCACCGACGTGCCGGGCGTCGCGGTCGGCTATGCGACGCTGATTTCAGGCGATGGCGCGCTGGTCGTCGGCAAGGGACCGGTGCGCACCGGTGTCACCGCGATCCTGCCAAGACCGCTAGCCGACCTGGCTACGCCGGTCTTCGCCGGCATTTTCAGCCAGAACGGCAATGGTGAGCTGACCGGCTCGCACATCATCGAGGAAACCGGCGCTTTCAACTTCCCGATCACCATCACCAACACGCATTCCTGCGGCGTTTCACGCGATGGCACGCTGCGCTGGATGAACCAGGTGCTGCCGGCCGCGGTCGACAGCGCCTGGGGCCTGCCGGTGGCGGCGGAAACCTATGACGGGTTTCTCAACGACATAAACGGTCACCATCTGACATCGGAGCATGTTGCTGAAGCGCTGGACAGCGCGGCCGGCGGCCCGATCGAGGAAGGCAGCGTCGGCGGCGGCACCGGCATGATCACCTTCGGCTTCAAGGCCGGTTCGGGCACGGCGTCGCGCATGGTCGCGTGGCAGGGACATTCCTACACGGTCGGCGCCTTCGTGCAGTCGAATTTCGGCAAACGGCGCAATTTTACCCTGCGTGGCCTGCGTGCCGGGTCCGAACTCGCGGAGCCGGCGATCCGCGAGGGGACGCCGCGCGCCGAAAAGGGTTCCATCATCGCCGTTGTCGCCACCGACACGCCATTCCTGCCGCACCAGATGAAGCGGCTGGCTCGCCGCGTGCCGCTCGGCGTCGCCATGACCGGCGGCTTCGGTTATCACAGCTCGGGCGACATCTTTCTCGCCTTCTCGACCGCCAATCCTGCCGCCGCACTGGCGCCGTCGGGCCGGATCGCCAAGGCCGATTTCATTCCCGATACCGACATCGATCCGTTCTTCGACGCCGTGATCCAGGCGGTGGAGGAATCGATCCTCAACGCCCTGGTCGCCAATGACGACATGACCGGGCGCGACGGCAACTTCGTGCCGGCGCTGCCGAAGGTTTGGCTGAAAGAAAAGTTTGGGCTGAACGAAAAGTTCGGCTGAGACGAAAACGCGGGCCAAGAAGCCCGCGCATTCAGACAAACAGACGTTCCGGTAAAATCTATTCCGCGGCCTTGCTGGCCGCCTGCTGGTGCTCGTCGGCCTCGGCGGCCTCCTCGAGCCGGGAGGCAATGAGTTCCTGGATGTCGCCGACTTCTTCCTGGATATCCTCCAAGGGAATACCGACTTCCGCAGCCTTGGCGGCGCATTCCCGGGCCAAGGTCTCGGCCTGCTTGTCGATCCTGGCCTGGGACTGGCAATGGACCTTTTCGCCGATCCATCCCCGCAAGAACTCGATCGCGTGTTCACTCATACTGCTGTTCCCTGGCGGCAAAGCCGGTTGGTAATCATAAACGTCGGCATCCCGCAAAGGATGCATCCTGCCATTCCAGCCGAGTCGCGGCCAGCCGGCAAGTCAATGCCGTGCAGGGTCCACAGAGCCGAAGGAAATCGAGGGTTCAAGCACATTTCTGATTCTGGAGGGTTGCTTCCGTGAGCTGGATCAACCCAGCCTCGCGCCACTGTTTCTATTTGCTTTTCCGGTTTTCCAGCCGTTTTTTCGTCACAAATGATGGCGCAATGCGTAACACATTTTTACAGTCGCTCCGGAGGGCTGCACTGGGGCGCGCCGGTCGAAGCCGCCGCTATATAGTGATATCCCCACGCAATGTCGACTCCCGCCGATCTTGCGCAGGGATGCGGAACGTCGCACCTCTCCAGCACCATCAGAAGGTCTCGACCCAGGGCCTGAGCTCCATTTCCCAGGTCCAGGCGCTGCGGTGCTGGCGATGAATGGAGAGATAGGCCTCGGCGATCGCGTCCGGAGACAGCCGGCGATCCTGAGGCCCGGCCTCTTGTCCGGACGCGGCCGAAGCAATGGCGCCGTCGATGATGAAATGCGCGACGTGGACGTTCTTCGGCGCCAACTCACGGGCCATGGACTGCACCAGCCCGCGCAAGCCGAATTTCGGCATCGCAAAACCGGCGGACCCAGCGAACCCCTTCACGCTGGCCGTCGCCCCGGTGAAGAGAATCGAACCCGAACCCAGAGCCACCAGCCGGCGGGCGGCCTGCTGGCCGACCAGGAATCCGCCGTAAGCCCCAACCAGCAAAGCCTGACGGACCGCCTCGGGATCGAGTTCCGCTATCGGGCCGCGGGCGCGTCCGCTGGCGTTGAAGACCACCAGCGAGAGCGGACCGACCTTGTCGGCGACATCGAACAGACGCTCCACCGATGCGGGATCGGAGACATCAGTCGCCACGGCCTGCGCACCGGTCTCAGCCTGCAAGGCAGCGAGTTTCTCGACGTTGCGGGCAGCCAGGACGACGCGGAACCCTTCCTTCGCGAGCAGGCGCGCCAGCGAGGCGCTCAAGCCGGAGCCCGCACCGGCAATGATTGCGACTTTGGATGTCATGAAACCTCTCCTTGTTTCCACAGGACCGCGGTCGATGGCCGGCGAATGAGCAGTGTTGAAACTTGCCGGATCGGCGCGGCGACGGCAACGCGCTAGACGCCAAGAAAAAGGCCGGGCGCGAAACCGGCCCGGCCAAAAAGAAGGTCATAACCTTCAGAGGGGAACACCGCTCGGCGAAATGGGAGGAAAACACCGAACGGATTTTTCTCTTTTGAACCGATTCGTGGGCAGATACGACGAACTGTTTTCTAAAAATCGGCCAGAACTGCAAAAATCCTGTCCTTTCTTGCCGCAAGGGCTCAGCCAATGCGGCTCTCCGGCTCGAGCAGATCCGCATAATGGCGCTGGGCGACGTCGGGATGCGAGCGCAGCCGGCTTTTCAGCACATTGGTTCCGACATCGCGAAACAGCGGATTGTCCGGATCGCTGGCCGGCCCGCGCGCCTGCGCCGCCAGTTCCTCGGAAAGGCCAAGCAGCGGTATCGTCGCGTCGAGCCTGGCGCCGAAGAAGAACGGCACGGAAATACGCTCGACGCCGGCGGGCGGCGTCACGACGCGATGCACGGTCGCGCGCAGATAGCCGTTGGAGGCCAGTTCGAGCAATTCGCCGATGTTGACGACGAGCGTGCCGGGAATGGGGTCCACGTCCACCCAACTGCCGTCATAGTCGACCTGCAGCCCCTTATTGTCATCCTGGAGCAGCAGCGTCAGGAAGCCGCCATCCTTGTGCGCGCCGACACCCTGATCGCCGCCGGCCGCGTCAAGGCCGGGGTAGCGCACGATCTTCATGCGATGGTTGGGCTCGCTGCTGTAGATGGGGTCGAAGGCATCCTCGGGCTGATCGAGCGACTGCGCGAAGGCTTTCAGCAGCCGTATCGCCACGGCCGTCACCTTGCTCTGCCAGGCAAGCAGCGCCGGTTTGAGATCCGGCAGCGCCGCGGGCCACTGGTTCGGTCCCTGCAGCCGCGTCCAGGCGGGAATTCCCGGCCCTTGCGCGATTGCCTGGCGCTCGACGCCGATATCGAGCTGTTCGCGCCAGTCCTCCCTGCCCTTGGTCAGTTCGCCGCCGGCACGCGTATAGCCGCGAAACTGCGAGGACTTGACCATTTCGATCGCCAGCTTGTCGGCCTCAGGCAAGGCAAAGAACCGACGCGATGCGGTGAGCACCTCGCTGATCTCCGCCCAGGAGATGCCATGTCCGGCGAGATAGAAGAAGCCGATGTCGCGCGAAGCGGAACGAAGATCCGCCAGAAATGTCCGGCGTTCAGACGCGCCTTGTTCAAGGCGGCTCAGATCGAGCACGGGCACAATTCTTGGCATATCAAGCTCCTTTCCCAGTGTTTTTCGGATGTTGCTTGAAATTCCGTCCGAAAAACCCGGCCAATTGAACATGCAGGCACATTTCAGCGACCATGGCCGCGATCCATGCGCGCAAGTCTCCGCGACTTCGGATTGCCGGGAAAGGAACGATCGGTCCTTCGGCGCGGCCGCGACGAACAATTTTTCCATTCACGAGGGCAAGTGGATGATGATCGCGATCGGACCGGCGCTGGACGCGCCCAATCGCCCGCAGCCCGGCTGGGCCGCCCTCAACAGCATATGACGGCGGTGATGGTGTCGGCGCCCTCGGCGGCCTCCTGGGCGGTGGCGGAGGCGGTCACGTCGAAACCGAGACAGGCGAGGTTGCGGGGGTCTTTCCTGGCGGCGGCGCGACCGCTGTCGTAAAAGCGGAGCTTGTCGATGCCGAGCAGCGCTTTGTGGGCCGGCAGCGCGCCGATCGCACAATGTCGATATCTCTTCATTGTTGACCTTATTTAAAATCACTGTAATAGACTCTACACAAGAGGCGGAGAGCCCAACACCTGTTTCGGGGAGGCCAATGGCGATACGCGATGTTCTGATGCGCGGGGATCTGGCGCTGACGCCGTCGGAAGAGAAGATCGTCCGGTTGCTCCTGACGGACTATCCGACCTCCGGCCTCGGCACGGCCTCTTCGCTTGCCCGGCGCGCCGGCGTCAGCGATCCGACCGTGGTCCGGCTGGTCGTCAAGCTTGGCTATGAAGGCTTTCCGGATTTCCAGGCAAAGCTGCTGGCCGAGGTCGAGGCCAGGTTGCACTCGCCGCTGTTGATGATGGAGGCGAAGCGCCAAAGCGGCTCCAGCGACAGCGCCGTGCTTGCCTATCTCGATTCCGTCACCGCCGCGCTGCAGAAAGCCGCTACCGCGACGCCGGCGCGGACCTACGAGCGGGCCGCCCGCCTGCTGATGGAGGCCAAGGGCGAGATCGTGCTGGTCGGCGGCCGGTTCAGCCGCCACATCGCCGGCATGCTGGCCGGGTATCTCGTGCAGTTCCGCACCGGGGTCCGCGACCTCGGCGTGCTCTCCCCCCAGGTATTCGACACCCTGGCCGACCTTAGCCGCCGCGACGTTCTCGTCGTCTTCGACTATCGCCGCTACCAACTCGACGTGATGGCCTATGCAAGCCAGGCGGCGGCGCTCGACGTGCGCATCCTGCTTTTCACCGACCAATGGCTGTCGCCAGTATCGGATCTCGCCGAAGTCACCATCGTCAGCCCGCTGGAAGTCGCGTCGCCGTACGACACGCTGGCGCCGGCGATCGCGCAGATGGAAGCGCTGACCGCCCACATCGTCTCGACGCTGGGCGACGATGCCCGGGCGCGCATCGAGAGGATCGAGAAGGTGCGGCACGCCAATGCGGTGACGCTCGACAGCGATCCGCAAGCGAACGGCGCGCCCCAGGCAGCTGGACCACGCAAGACACCCGGACCCAAATTAGCAAAGCAGGACGACCAAGCATGACCCAAGCCTTGCCGAAGCGAGACGAAGCCTTCCGTGCCGGCGAGACGGCGCTGCTGCTGGTCGACATGCAGCGCATCTGGCTGGAGCCGGGCGCCGACCCCTCGCATCCGGAGCGCGGCCCCGACCATTATTTCTACCGGCAGACATCCTCACAGACGATCCCCAACCAGGAGCGGCTGCTGGCGGCGGCGCGCGCCAATGGCGTCGAAGTGCTGCATACCATCATCCAGAGCCTGACCGAGGACGGCCGTGACCGCTCGCTCGACCACAAGCTGACGCCGATCCATATCGCGCCGAGCCTTCCCGAAGGTTTGCCGGTGGCATCGCTGGCGCCGGTCGGCGACGAGATCATGCTGCCGAAGACCTCGTCCGGCGTCTTCAACTCGACCAATGTCGACTACCTCCTGAAGAACCTCGGCATCCGCTACCTCGTCGTGGTCGGCGTGCTCACCGACCAGTGCGTCGACATGACCGTGCGCGACGGCGCCGATCGCGGCTATCTCGTCACCTGCGTGTCGGACGCCTGCGCCACCATCACCCAGGAGCGCCACGACATCGCTCTGAAAGCCTTCGGCGGCTATTGCTGGGTCACTGATACCGACACCGTCGTCGACCGTTTCAACGCGCTGGGAAAAACGGCATGACATCGACCGTCGAGCCCCTCGTTGCCGTCGTCACAACAGATCTCTGCGCCATCACGCGGGGCCGCTTCGTTGTCGAAAGCAGACTGCAGAAGACCGCCACGACCGGTGTCGGCTGGCTGCAGGCCAATCTGTCGATGACGCCGTTCAATTCCATCGTCGTGCCCAATCCCTGGGGCTCGTCGGGCGATCTGCGGCTGATCCCCGATCTCAAGGCGCGCTTTCGCACCGAGCGGACTGGATCGGCGACGCCGTTCGATATGGTCGCCGGCGACATTGTCGAGCTCGACGGCAGCCCCTGGCTCGGCTGCACGCGGACCATGCTCAGGGATGCGCTGGCTGAGCTAAAGGCCGCGACCGGCCTCTCCGTCATCGCCGCCTTCGAACATGAGTTCCACATCGCCGATGGCAGTTTCGCGCCGGCGCATTCCATGTCCTTCGCCGCGCTGCGCCGCACCGATCCCTTCGCCCCCAATCTGATGGCGGCGCTGGAGGAAGCTGGTGTCGGCCCCGAAGTGGTCATCGCCGAGTTCGGCGACGAGCAGTTCGAAGTGACGCATGAGCCGGCCTATGCGCTGACGGCGGCCGACCGCGCCGTCGCCATCCGCGAAATCACCCGCGAAGTGGCGCGCAATGCCGGCTGGCGGGCGAGCTTCGCGCCCAAGACCGCGCCCAATGCCGTCGGCAACGGCGTGCACATCCATTTCAGCTTCGTCGACGAGGCCGGCAAGCCGGTGACCTACGATGCGGCGCAACCTGGTGGTCTCTCCACCAGGGCCGGCGCCTTCTGTGCCGGCGTGCTGCGTCATCTGCCAGCGATCACCGCCATGACGGCGTCGAGCGTGTCGTCCTTCTACCGGCTGAAGCCGCACAGCTGGAGTTCGTCCTACACCTGGCTCGCCGACCGCGATCGCGAAGCGTCGCTGCGCATCTGTCCGACAGTAACGATCGGCGGACGCGATCCGGCACGGCAGTACAATGTCGAATACCGGGCCGCCGACGCCACCGGCAATCCTTACCTGTCGCTGGCGGCGATCATCCGCGCGGGACTGGAAGGGTTGAAGGCGGACCTGTCGTCACCGCCGCTGGTCACCGGCGACCCGACGCTGATGAGCGAGGCGGAACGGGCGGAGCTCGGCCTGGTGCGGCTGCCGGAAACCTTGCCGGCGGCGCTGGACGCGCTTCTTTCCGACAAGACCGTGACGGGATGGTTCGCGCCGGTCTTCATCGAGACCTTCGTGGGTCTGAAGCGGCATGAGGTCGAGCGGCTGGCCGGCCTCGATCCGGCCGCCATCTGCGACCTCTACCGGACGCTTTATTGATGACCGTGCTGACTGAAAAAGATTGGCCCGATGCTGTCGAGGTTCTCAACGAGCGCGGCCGCAGCGACATCGTCCTTTTGTGCGAGCATGCCTCCAACCACATGCCGGCGGAATATCGCCAGCTCGGCCTCGACGCCAGCCATCTGCAGCGCCACATCGCCTGGGATATCGGCGCCGCGGCGGTGACACGGCTGTTGTCGGCACGGCTCGATGCACCGGCATTCCTCAGCGGCTATTCGCGGCTGCTGATCGACCTGAACAGGCCGCTGGGCACCCCCGGCAGCATTCCGGTGCTGTCGGAAGACACCGACATTCCCGGCAATGTCGGTGTCGATGCTGCGGAGCGGGACCGGCGCGAGAAGATCATGTTTTCACCGTTCCATGACCGCGTGGCGGCGCATCTCGATCATCGCGTGACCGAGAGGCGGCCGACGCGGATCGTGACGATCCACTCCTTCACGCCGGTGTTCCTCGGTGTCGCCAGGCCATGGCACGCGGGCGTGCTGCATGACCGTGCCGCCGATCTCGCCGAAGCGATCCTTTCGGGCCTGCGCACCGACGCGGCACTCAACGTCGCGGCCAACGTGCCCTATGTGATCAGCCGCGACGCCGATTACGCCGTGCCTGTCCATGGCGACGATCGCGGCATCCCCGCCGTCCTCATTGAGGTCCGGCAGGACCTGCTGGCGAACCAGGCCGGTATCGAGGAGTGGGCCGACCGGCTGGCGGCGGCACTGCTCGCGCGTGAGACGGAGGCAGTTTCGTGAGCACAGGCGCCTGACGCTGTGGCAGCCCATTTGAACTGAGCCGTGAAAGAGCACTGCCCCATGGCCGCGCGAAAGCCCGCGCCCCTGGCGGAGGCGCGGGCTTTTCACTGCCACCCGGGCGGCTCAGGCCGCGCGCTGACTTTGCTTAGGCCGCAAATTCTGGTTCATGCGGAACAGGTTCAGCGGGTCATAGCGCTGCTTGATCTCCAGAAGCCGCTGGTAATTGCCGCCATAGGCCGCTTCGACGCGGTCGACCTCGTCCTCAGGCATGAAGTTCACATAGGCCGTGCCGGCAGCATAGGGCTTGGCCGCCTCATAGAGGCTGCGCGCCCAACCGATGCAGGCCCTGTCCATTGACGGTTCGCGCCAGCGGGCATGGACATTCATGACGAAGTGCGAGCTGCGTTGCGGAAACGCCGTCGCGTCCTGCGCCACACGGCCCGCCGCACCACCGACATGGCCGATGAATATCTCGCATTCGGGGCCAGGCAGCTCACGTATCGCTTCGGTGAGTATCTCAACTGCCCTGTCGGGAAGCTTGGTGAAGTCATGACTCTTCCAGTAGTTGCGGGCGCCGGGGGTAAGCAATGGGTCGAATGCCTGCTGCCAGCCGGTGAACGGGTTGGGGCCGACGACATCGACAATCGGCGAGCCGATAGCGCGAAGCTTCTTCGTCGCCTTTTCACCTGCCTGGAGATCGCCGCAATAGCACATGGCCAGCACCAGGACATCCTTGCCGTGCCACTCGGCCGGCAGGAAGGGCAGCGGCGGCGCTTGCCGCATGACCACCCAGCAGGTCAGTTCGTCGGGCGCCGTTTCGAGCGCGTTGCGATACGCCTCGAGCACCTTCTCGGCATCGGCGAAAGGATGGACGACAAGCCCCGACAGAACCTGCGGACCCACCTGATGGAGCTGAAACTCGAATGCCGTGACAATGCCGAAATTGCCGCCGCCGCCACGCAGCGCCCAGAACAGGTCCGGATTTTCCGTCTGGCTGGCGCGCAGCAACTTACCGTCGGCGGTGACCACATCGGCGGAGACAAGATTGTCGATAGTCAGGCCGAATTTCCGGGTGATCCAGCCAAAGCCGCCGCCCAGGGTCAGGCCTGATATGCCGGTGGTCGAATTGATACCGGTCGGCACCGCCAACCCAAAGGCCTGCGTTTCCCGGTCGACATCGGCGAGCGTGGCGCCGGGGCCGACCCATGCCCGCCTTGCGGCGGGATCGACCCGCACCGACTTCATCGGCGACAGATCGATCATCAGGCCGCCATCGCAGACGGCACTGCCGGCAATGTTATGGCCGCCGCCGCGCACGGAGACGAGAAGCCTGTTTTCCCTGGCGAAATTCACGGCACGGATGACGTCGGAGGCGCCGACGCAACACACGATCAGCCCCGGCTGCCGGTCGACCGTGGCATTCCAGATGGCACGGACTTCGTTGTAGGCAGCATCCCCCTGCTGAAGCAGAGTGCCGCGTAATTGTGCCGAAAGCGCTTCTATGGTTGTGGCGTCGACTGTCGCCTTGCCGCCTTCAAGCGTGGTGAGGCTCATGGTATTCATGGTTTCCTCCCAATTTGTTGCTTATGAGCCGTTCTCCTTCAAACGCCTTCAATTCTGCTCTTATATTAGATATCGCGCAAGTAACGACGCTTTGAAGCGGATGGGTGGCCGCCGCTTGGCGTGCATCGACAGTGGCGAACGGTCGAAGGTGACTGGTCGACGCCGCAAAGCGTGCTGGAGCCGCTGAGGGAACGGCGCATGGCGGACAAAAATCCTGGCGTGCATGTCACACTGGCAGATGTTGTCTCGTCATGTGGTCGGCACCAACAGAAGGAAGCCCATCATGACCGCAAAAATCGACCTCTTCGCCGCCGCCCCTTCCCTGATGAAGAACTGGCAGCGTTCCTCGATCGAGCTCTCCGCCGCCGCCAGCCTCGAGCACAGCCTGACCGAACTGGTGAAACTGCGCGCCTCGCAGATCAATGGCTGCGCCAACTGCATCAATCTCCACGCCACCGAGGCGCGCGAGAATGGTGAAACCGAGCAGCGCATCTATCTGCTACCGGCCTGGCGCGAAGCCCCTTGCTACAGCGACCGTGAACGCGCCGCACTGGCCTGGACGGAGGCCTTGACCCGGCTCTCGGAAGGTAGCAGCCATGCAAGCGCCTATGAAGAGCTGAAGGCACACTTCACGGAGGAAGAGCAGATCAAGCTCACTTTGACGATCAACATCATCAACGCCTGGAACCGCATTGCCGTCGGTTTCGGCCTGTATGCCGACCCAGCTGCCGTGAAGGCCGYCCGGGTGGCCGCAGCCTGATGACGAGTACGGCGACCGACGACGACGCAGCAGGCTTCGCCCCGCTGCGTCCCAAGCTCATGCGCGTCGCCTACCGCATGCTGGGCTCAGTGTCGGACGCCGAGGATGCCGTGCAGGAGGCCTTCATCCGCTGGATGAAGGCCGACCGCGCCTCGGTGCGCGAACCCGAAGCATTCCTGCGCCGCACGGTGACGCGTCTGTGCCTCGACCAGCTCAAATCCGCACGGCACAAACGCGAGACCTATGTCGGCCCCTGGCTTCCCGATCCCGTGGTGGAAGAGGACGAGGTGGAAGACGTCACCTTGCCCCTGATGCTGGTGCTGGAGCGCCTGTCTCCGCTCGAGCGGGCGGCCTTTCTGCTGCACGATGTGTTCGGACTGGGATTTGACGAGGTCGCGGCCGCCATCGAGCGCGACCCGGCGGCCCGCCGCCAGCTCGCTGCCCGGGCGCGCGGCCATGTCCGCGAGGCGCGGCCCCGCTTCACGGTGGAACGGCAACGCGGTCTGGAGCTTGCCGAGGCTTTCTTCACGGCCTCGCGCAGCGGCAATATGAAGGCGCTTGGCGCGATGTTGAGCGCCGACGTCGTCGCCCATGCCGACGGTGGCGGCAAGCGTCCGGCGGCCACGCAGCCGGCCCTCGGCTTCGATGCCGTCATGACGCAATACGAACGTGTGGCGGCCTGGTTGCGCACGCATGGCTCGAAGCTTGTCCGCTTCGGCTTCATCAACGGCTTGCCGGGGTTTGTCACCCTGGAAGCCGATGGCGAACTCCAGACCACCGCGCTCGACATCGAGGACGGCAAGATCGTGGCCATCTATGTCGTGCGCAATCCCGACAAGCTCAAGCATCTCCACTGAGGGACAGGCTCGTCAAGCCAACCCAAACTGCTCCACGGCGCGCATGATGCCACGCAGTTCGGCGAGGCCTTTCAGGCGGCCGATCAACGAGTAGCCGGGGTTGATCTTCTTCTTGCCGATGTCGTCGGCGAGCAGGTGGCCATGGTCCGGCCGCATCGGGATGCGCCAGTCGGCGCGGCCCTCCTTGCGGCGGCGCGTCTCCTCCTGCATCAGAGCGAGGATGACATGCGCCATGTCGGTGCCGCCCTCGAGATGCTCAGCTTCGTAGAACGAGCCGTCCTCCTCGATGGTGATGTTGCGCAGATGGACGAAATGGATGCGGTCGGCGAATTCCTTGACCATGGCGACGATGTCGTTGTCGGCGCGCGTGCCGTAGGAGCCGGTGCAGAAGGTCAGCCCATTGGCCGGGCTGTCGACGGCGTCGAGGATGAAGCGGGCATCCTGCGCGGTCGACACGACGCGCGGCAGGCCATAGAGCGAAAAGGGCGGGTCATCCGGATGGATGCACATGCGCACCCCTTCCTCTTCGGCAACTGGAATGATCTCGCGCAGGAACCAGGCGAGGTTGTCGCGCAACTCCTTCGGCCCGATCCCGTCATAGTCCGCCAAAGCCTCGCGGAAACTGTCGCGGTCATACTTGCGCTCTGTCGCCGGCAGGCCGGCGATGAGGTTGCGCTCGATCTGGTCGACCTGCTCTGGCGTCAACGCCTTCAGTCGCTTCTCGGCCTCGGCGATCCGCGCCGGCGTATAGCTGGCCGCGCCATCCTTGCGCTGCAGCACGAAAAGGTCATAGGCGGCAAAATCGATGGCGTCGAAACGCAAGGCATAGCCGGTTGTCGGCAGGCGATACATGAGGTCGGTGCGGGTCCAGTCCACCACCGGCATGAAATTGTAGCAGATCGTCTTGATGCCAGCCTTGGCGAGCGTGCGGATGCTGTCGCGATAGTAGCCGGCGTAGCGCTCGCGTTCGGGCGCGCCGATCTTGAAGGAATTGTGGACCGGGATGCTTTCGACCACCGACCATGTCAGGCCGGCGGCCTCGATGACGCGCTTGCGCTCGAGCACATCGGCCTCGGGCCAGGCCCTGCCATCGTAGATGTGGTGAAGCGCCGAGACCACGCCGGTGGCGCCGGCCTGCTTGACATGATCGAGCGTCACCGGATCATCGGGACCATACCAGCGCCAGCACTGTTCCATTACCGCTTTCCTTTTTGCGAGAGACCGGCAACCTATTGTTTGACACCAATGAGTGTCAAACTCAGAACCACGTTTTTATGGCGCATGAAGGAGCTTCCGCGATGAAGGATTTCGACGGCAAGGTGGCATTGGTGACGGGGACGACCGGCATCGCGCTCGCCACCGCAAGGCGGCTGGCGCAGGGTGGTGCGGCGATCATCGCCTGCGGCATCGATTGGGCCGCCAATGCTGCCATGCAGGAAAGCCTTGCCAAGGCCGGAGCGGATGCATTGGTGCAAACGGTAGACGTGTCCGTTTCCGATCAGGTTCGCGACGCGGTCGCGGCCGGCGTCGCGAAATTCGGCGGCATCGACGTCATCGTCAATTCCGCCGCGGTGCATCCCTACGGAACCGCGACGACGACCGACTGGGAAACCTGGAACCGGGCGATGACGGTCAATGTCGGATCGATCTACCTGACCGCGCATTTCGGCATCCCGGAAATGATCAAGCGCGGCGGCGGCGCCATCGTCAACGTCGCTTCGGTGCAAGGCTTCGCCTGCCAGCAGAACGTCGCCGCCTATGCCACGACCAAGGGTGCGATCCATACGCTGACACGCTCGCTGGCGCTCGACTATGCGGCATCAGGCATCCGAGTGAATTCGGTCAGCCCGGGCTCGATCCGCACGCCGATCCTGGAGAAGGCCGCGCGCGGCGACGGTGGCAGCGATGCCGATGTCGAGGAGGCCTACAGACGCTTTGGCGCGGCCCATCCGCTCGGTCGCATCGGCGAGCCGGAGGAAGTGGCCGAACTCATCGCTTTCCTGTGCTCGTCCAAGGCCGGCTTCTGCACCGGCGCCGACTACAAGATCGACGGCGGCCTGACCGCCGGCATCGGCGTGAAGTAGAGCCTAGGCGATCGGCTCGACCTCAGGGATTTCGAGAGCGCAGCGTCCGCAAGGTGATCGAGTAGCGATGCTCGGCGAGCGGCGGGATGCTGTGCTCCCACTCCGTGCGCGAAGGCCCGGTCATGAGATAGGCTGACCTGGGCTCGACGACGACGGTCCGGCGCTCCCATTTGTCGCCGCTGTTTCGCCGCAGGCGGAAGCTGCAGGGCGCAAGCAGCGAAACGCCGGCGACGTCTTCGAAATGAGGCTTGTCGCGATGCCAGCCGATACCGGCGCCCGGCTGGTATTCATTGATCAGCACCTGCGCGAAAGCCTCGACAGGCCGGCGCGCAAAGGCCGCGACCTTCTCGCGCACGGACAGCAGGAAGTCGGGGATCGGCGCCGCCTCCACCACTTGGCGGCGGTCATAATCATAGCGCAGACCGAACCCGACGACGCGCCGGTTCGCCAGATGGCCATGGAAGTCGAACGCCTGGAACGGCAGTCCCTCAAGCTGCCGGGCGAGCTCGGTCTCTTCCTGCGGGGTGATCAATCCGGGCTGATAGGCAAAACCTTCGGGCAAATCCTCGGGATCACCAAACAGATCATGCTGGAATGCCAAGGTGCTGCCGGTTGTTTTCGGTTTGAGGTGCGACATTCCGCCTAGATGGTGAAGGCTGAACGGTAAGGCAATATCGAGCCGCGCTTGCTTGCGCGGCAGATCGTGCGGTCGCTAAGGCAGGGAACCGGACCATTTCTGGCGGATTTATCTGGCTGAGCAGTCAGGTTGCCAACATGCCATCGACCGCGATCCGAAACACCCAATACGATCCCGCGACCAGAACCCTTTCCGTCTGGTTCGTGCCGAGCGGCCATCACTATGACTATGCGGACGTTTCCCCGGCAACCTATGCCGCTTTCAGGAAGGCTGCCTCGAAAGGCCGCTTCTTCAATGCATTCATCCGCGATCACTACAGCTACCGCCGCGTGGCATGACGCGGAGGTCGGCGGCCTTTCATGCTTTCTTGCCCGACTCCGCCGGCGCCTGGTCCGACGCCGGTTCCCAGCCAAAGACACTGCGGCCGCCAAGCAGGTGCGACTGGTCGAATTCTCCGGCGACGATTTCCTTCAGGCTGGGTCCGGTGACGTATCGCTCGACCTGCCGCGACTGATCGTCGAGCCGCTTCAACGCGCCGATTTCCCCTTCGCGGCCGAGCCTGGCTTTCTGCACCGCGGACTTCAGCACGCCGATCGTCTCGTCATAGACCTTGAGCGGAACGGGGAAAGGGTGCCTGTCCTTGCCACCATGGGCGAGTGAGAACCGGCCCGGATCGGAAAAACGGCACGGCGCGCCGTGCACCACTTCGGCAACGAGGGCCAATGCGCGCACCGTGCGCGCGCCAACGCCGGGAACGAGCAGAAGCTCGGAGAAATCCGCCGGACCGCGTTCGGCGGCCGCCGCCATGTTGCCATGCAGGCGGCGCATGACGACATCGCTTTCGCGGACATCATGGTGGGCCGGCATCACCAGATGCGGCAGCAGCGGTTGCTCCGGAGCCGTTGCCTTGCCGGCATCCAGGGCAGCGAATTCGCGCAGGATGCGGTCCGGGCCAAGGTCCTGAAGCAGGTCCAGCTGTCCCTGGCGCGAGGCCTCGGCGCGGCGGTCGGTCAGGTTGACGATCTCGCCCTGATTGGCGCCCTCGATGGCGGCGTGCGGCTGATCGACGAAACTCTTCAGACCTTCGGACAGCCAATGGTAGCGGCGCGCCACCTTGCTGTCGCCGTTCATGCCTTGCTGCACCACCACCCAGTCGCCGTCATCGGCGACGATGAAGCCGTGCAGATAGAGGTCGAAGCCATCCTGAACGGCGGCGCTGTCCACCTTGGCGACAAGCCGGCTGACGGTTGCCAGGCGCTCCCCGTCGAAGCCGATGCGCTCGCCGATAGCGGCAAGCTCATGCGGGGTCTTGCGCGAATGCGCGCCGCGGCCGCCGCAGACGTGAATGCCGAGTTCGCCCGACAGCGGCGCCAGACCGCGTTTCAAGGCGCCGACGACGCTGGTCGTGATGCCGGACGAGTGCCAGTCCATGCCCATGACGGCGCCAAACGACTGGAACCAAAACGGATGCGCCAGCCGCCGCAGCAATTCGTTGCGGCCATAATGATGGATGATCGCCTCGCACATGACCGCGCCAAGGCGCGTCATGCGGTCGCCCAGCCATTTCGGCACGCGCCCGCCGTGAAGTGGAAGATCAGCACTGCCCGATCGTTGCGCCAATTCGGTTGCCTGTTCCGGTGTCTGGTGTCTGTCTTGTCTCGACAGATAGGTATCCCAGCTCGCGCGAAGAAGCACCTGATGCCTTTGCCTCCTCGGCGCCTGGTGACATCAAGTCCAGTTCGAAAGAACCGTCTCCATCTCGACCGTTTCGACCTGCTGCGCGAAACGTTGGTGATAGACGGTGAGCAGCGCGTCATGAGTCGCATCGGAAGAACTGCACAGCGCGTCCGTGACCAGAACGACACGATAGCCAAAATCGATGGCGCCAAGCACCGTTGCCAGGACGCACACGTCGGTTTCACCTCCGGTGACGACCAGCGTATCGATCTCGTGTTCCATCAGGAAGGCTCGAAGACGGCCTTCAAACCAGGGCGAATAAATATGCTTGTCGATGACCGCCGCCGGGGGACAGCAGGCGGCCAATGACGGCAGCAGCTCGACCATTTCCGGGCCGATATTGTCGATCGCCATCGAGGCCCAGCGCTCATAGTAGCGCTTCCATGTGCCAACACCCCGCCCCGGTTTCTGCGCGGGCACGAAACGCGTGAAGACCGTCTGTTTTGCCCGCGCTTCGACCAGCCTCTCAATCCGAGGGAGGACACGCGTGATCCAGGGTGTCGCCCACGGTGACGGTTCGGCAAACAGCCGCTACATATCCACGCAGACATGCATGCACCCGTGACCCAACGGCCCATATGCCAAGCCAGGCACCGACATGACACGGGAACGTCACAAGCCGGGACTCGTTCCTGATTGGGCCGCGGTGACTGACGCAACCGGCCGACGCTCCGCTGCGGTGAAGGGAGTACCATCGGAGAGGTCGTGGGTTGCATTTTTCAGGGCTGCCGCCGAGGGTTGGCTGCGGAACAGACCTGCCGCGTCATGATGCCAAGGAGCGATGGTGGAACCCCCCGCCGACATTGCGGCTTCGCGCGCCGAACCCTGGCTATCTCACCACGCGTTTTTCGAGCTTGCGGGCCAGAGTGCGCCGATGCAGGCCAAGCCGGCGCGCGGTTTCGGAGATGTTGAAACCGGTCTCGACAAGCGTCTCGTGGATACGCTCCCATTCGAGATTCTTGATCGAGGTGGGCCGGTTGCTGACCGAAACCGAAACATCGCCCTCGGTCCGGCCGAAGGCGATTTCGATGTCATCGGTGTTGGCGGGCTTGGCCAAATAGTGACAGGCGCCAAGCTTGATCGCTTCGACCGCCGTGGCGATGCTTGCGAAGCCGGTCAGCACGACGATCCTCATCGAAGCATCGCGCGCGCTGAGCAGCTTCACGCATTCCAGCCCCGAGCCGCCGGCGCCAAGCTTGAGATCAACGACCGCGTAGGCCGGAACAGTCGTTTCGAGGGCGCGGAGCAATTCTTCCCTGCCGTGGCAGACCACGACGTCGTAGTCGCGCTTTTCAAAGGAGCGCTTCAGCGTCTTGGCGAAGGTGGCGTCGTCCTCGACGATAAACAGGGATCGATCAGGCTTCATGATCATCTCCATCGGTCAGCGCCGCGAGCGGCAGCGAGAGCGTAACACAGGCGCCCTGCTCCATGTTGCGCGCCGAAAAGTCGCCTCCCAGCTTTCGAACCACGTTGACGACGAGGAAAAGGCCTAGGCCGCCGCCAGGCCGTCCCTTGCTCGACATATAGGGCTGGCCGAGCGCCGCCAGAATACCTTCGTCAAAACCCGCCCCGCGGTCGCGCACGGAAATCACCAGTTTGTCGTCCTGCCGCTCGGCGGTGACGCCGACCCAAGTCTGCGATGCCTCCAGCGCATTGTCGAAGACGTTGAAGATGACCTGCTTAAGCGCCGTGTCGGAGACGATCTGCTCGTCGGGTTCGAAATCGTTCTCGTACTCGAGATTGAGCGGCTGGCGGCTGACACGCCACTCCTGGACCAGATCGTCGAGGAAATGGCGGATGCTGGTGCGGATAGTGCCCTCGCCCCGCGCTTGGCCCGATGACATCAGGATGCCCGACACGATGCTTTTGCAGCGTTCGATCTGCGCCTGCATTTCGGCCACGTCCCCGGCCAGTTCGCGATTACGGGTGACGCTGCGCATCTGGCGCCAGTCGGACAGGATGACCGAGATGGTCGACAGCGGCGTTCCCAGTTCATGTGCCGCGCCCGACGCCAGCAGGCCCATCCGCACGATGTGGTCCTCCTCTGCCGAGTGCTGGCGCAGATCGGCGAGATAGGCGTCACGCTCGCGCAGATTTCGGTTGATGCGCGTCATGAAAATGACAATCAGGCCGGCCGCCAGCACGAAGCAGATGAACATGCCCCTGATATGCAGGGCCAAAAGGTCGCTGCCGCCGTGATGCGGAATGGCGATCGGCTGGAACTGGAAGGTGAGGAAGACGAAGCAGGCCGACGCGGCGGCGACCAGGATCCAGGTGGACCAGGGTGTCAAGAGCGCGGCGCCAAGGGTGATCTGCAGGAGATAGAGCGACACGAACGGGTTCGAGGCACCGCCGCTCAGGTAAAGCTGGGTGGTCAGCGCCGCCATGTCGAATATGAGCGCGACGAACAGCTGCGCATTGCTGATCGAGCGCTGGCCGCGCGAAGCGAGCAGGCTGAAGATGTTCAGCCCGACCAGGAAAAGCACCACGCCGGCCATCTCCGCCAGCGGCAGCGGGATATCGAACCAGTATTCCGTCACCAGAATGGTGAGCACCTGGCCCGCCACCGCTAGCCAACGCAGCTGGATGAGCAGAAGCAGGTTCTTCCTGTTCGCCGCGTCGGGATCCGAGACCGTGCCGCCGTTGCCCGCAAGGGATACCGCGAAGGATTTGTCGTTGCGAAGCGTTTGCGTCGGGGCGCTCATCGTGCCGGTCCTCGCCGCCCGCGGCGGCCGATCATCGGCGCGGCCAGGGCCGCGGCAAGCATCGCAGCGAGCGTGAACCAGGTCAAAGCATAGACGAGGTGGCTGTTGCGGAACGTCACGACGGTCAGGCCACCGCGCGGCCAGCCGTCAACGCCGGATGCCTCCGCATCGACGAAATAGGGGGCGACGTCCGTCAGGCCGCGCGTGGAGGCGATGGCGGCGACGTCGCGCGAATACCAGCGGTTGCCCGCCGCATCGTTGTTGCGCAGGAAGCCGCCACCCGGCTCGCTCATGCGCAACAGCCCGTCAATGACGGTCGACGAACCGAAGCCGCCGCTCTCCTGTTCGAACTCGGGCTTGCGCTCCTGGGGAATGAAGCCGCGATTGACCAGCGCGATGAAGCCGCGATCGGTTCGCATCGGCGTCAGCATCCAATAGCCGCCGCCAAGCTCCGTCACCGCCTGCACCAGAGTGTTCTTGCCGCTCAGAAATTGCCCAGCCAGTCGCACATGGCGGTATTCATTACTGGCTGCGGTCATGCCGCTCCAGTCCACTTGGCCGGGCGCATCGACAACGGGAGCATGAACGCGCTGCTCGACGCGGGCGATCAGGTCGAGCTTCCAGACCCGCCTTTCCAGCTGCCAGATGCCGAGCCCGACAAACACCAGCACGCCGAGGAGGCCGAGCAATACGAGGAAAAGCCGTGACGCGGGCGACCTGTCGGCGTCCTTTCCTGGCGCGGCGGACAGATCAATGCCGGCCTGCCCGATCCGGGCTTCGACAGTAGCCCTCCCCGCGCCCGGCGCCGGGCTCATGGCATCTCGCGCATGTCGTGCAGTCCCGGCATCATGTTGGCGTTGAGGTGGTACATCACCCAGAGCGAGCCGGTCAGCACGATGACGACCAGGATCAGTGTGAAGATCAGCGCCAGCATCGACCATCCGCCTTCCGAGGCAGTGTTCATATGCAGGAAGAAGACCATGTGGACGACGATCTGCACCACCGCGAAGGCCATGATGACGATGGCCGTGACCTGCTTGTTGTCGATGGCGCCGCTCATCACCAGCCAGAACGGGATGGCGGTCAGGATCACCGACAGGACGAAGCCGGTCAGATAGCCCTTTAACGATCCGTGCGCCGCGCCGCCATGGGCGTGGCCGTGACCTTCGGCGTGATCATGAGTGCTCATCGCAACATCCCCATCAGATAGACGAAGGTGAAAACGCCGATCCAGACGACGTCGAGGAAATGCCAGAACATCGAGAGGCACATCAGCCGGCGGCGATTGGCCTCGGTGAGGCCGAACCGCGCGACCTGCGTCATCAGCGTCACCAGCCAGACGATGCCGAAAGTGACATGCAGGCCGTGCGTGCCGACCAGGGTGAAGAAGGACGACAGAAAGGCGCTGCGCTGCGGCGTGGCGCCTTCATGGATCATGTGCGTGAATTCGTAGAGTTCGATCGACAGGAAGGCCAGGCCGAACAGCCCGGTTACGGCAAGCCAGGCTTGCGTCGCCGCGACGCGGCCCTTGTCCATGGTCAGCATGGCAAAGCCATAGGTGATCGAGGAGAGGAGCAGCATGGTGGTGTTGATCGCCACCAGGTCGAGATCGAACAGGTCCTTCGGCGCGGGTCCAGCCGCGTAATTGCCGCCGAGCACGCCATAGGCCGCGAACAGCATGGCGAAGATCAGGCAGTCGCTCATCAGATAGAGCCAGAAGCCGAGCATGGTGCTGCTGCCTTCAGCGTGCACGTGCTCTTCCTCCAGGTGGAAGACCGGCTCAGGGCCGGCCGTGATTGCTGTCGTAGCCATGCTCATACCCTAGCCTGGGCGGCGAGGAGCGTCGTCCTAGCCTCCTCCGTCTGCGTGACCTCGGCAGCCGGAATGTGGAAGTCTCTGATATAGTTGAAGGTGTGACCGATCGCGGTGGCGATGAGGCAGACGAAGCTCAGCGCGGCCAGCCACCAGATGTACCAGATCAGGCCGAAACCGAGCGCCACGCTGAAGGCCGCCAGGATGACGCCGGTTCCGGTGTTTTCAGGCATATGGATCGGCTTGAAGCCGGAAAGCGGCCTGACGTAGCCGGCCTTCTTCATGTCCCACCAGGCATCGTTGTCGCGCACGACCGGCGTGAAGGCGAAGTTATAGGCGGGCGGCGGCGAAGAGGTCGACCATTCGAGCGTGCGGCCGTCCCAGGGATCGCCGGTCGGATCGGTCAAGGCCTCGCGCTTGCGGATGGAGACGAAGATCTGGATCAGGAAGGCGCCGATGCCGGCAGCGATCAGCACCGCGCCGAAGGCGGCGATGACGAACCATATCTGCAGCGAAGGGTCGTCGAAGACGCGCATGCGGCGCGTCACGCCCATCAGGCCGAGTATGTAGAGCGGCATGAAGGCGAACCAGAAGCCGACCACCCAGCACCAGAACGACACCTTGCCCCAGAACGGATCGAGCTTGAAGCCGAAGGCCTTGGGCCACCAATAGGCAATGCCGGCGAACAGGCCGAACAGCACGCCGCCGATGATGACGTTGTGGAAATGCGCGATCAGGAACAGGCTGTTGTGCAGCACGAAGTCCGCCGGCGGCACGGCGAGCAGCACGCCGGTCATGCCGCCGACGGTGAAGGTCAGCATGAAGGCCATTGTCCACATCATCGGCAGTTCGAAACGGATGCGGCCGCGATACATGGTGAACAGCCAGTTGAATATCTTCGCTCCCGTCGGGATCGAGATGATCATCGTGGTGATGCCGAAGAAGGAATTGACGCTGGCGCCGGAGCCCATGGTGAAGAAGTGGTGCAGCCAGACGAGGTAGGACAGGATGGTGATGACCACCGTGGCGTAGACCATCGAGGTGTAGCCGAACAGGCGCTTGCCGGAGAAGGTCGAGGTGACCTCGGAGAAGACGCCGAACAGCGGCAGGATCAGGATGTAGACTTCCGGGTGACCCCAAATCCAGATGAGGTTCACATACATCATCGGGTTGCCGCCGAAGTCGTTGGTGAAGAAGTTGGTGCCGACATAGCGGTCGAGCGCCAGGAGCGAGAGCACCGCCGTCAGCACCGGGAAGGAAGCGACGATCAGCACGTTGGTGCAGAGCGACGTCCAGGTGAAGACCGGCATGCGCATCATCGTCATGCCGGGCGCGCGCATCTTGATGATGGTGCAGATCAGGTTGATGCCCGACAGCGTCGTGCCGACGCCCGCCACCTGCAGCGCCCATATGTAATAATCGACGCCGACATCGGGACTGTAGCCGATGCCGGAGAGCGGCGGATAGGCGAGCCAGCCGGTGCGGGCGAATTCGCCGACGAACAGCGAGGCCATGACCAGGATGGCGCCGCCGACCGTCATCCAAAAGCTGAAATTGTTGAGGAAGGGGAACGACACATCGCGCGCGCCGATCTGCAGCGGCACGACGAAGTTCATCAGCCCGGTGACGAAGGGCATCGCCACGAAGAAGATCATGATCACACCATGCGCGGTGAAGATCTGGTCGTAGTGATGCGAATTGAGATAGCCCTCCGAGCCGTTGAAGGCGATGGCCTGCTGCAGGCGCATCATGATGGCGTCGGAGAACCCGCGCAGCAGCATGACCAGGCCAAGCACCATGTACATGATGCCGATCTTCTTGTGGTCGACGCTGGTGAACCACTCCCGCCAGAGATAGGTCCACAGCTTGAAATAGGTGATGGCGGCGAGAAGGGCGATGCCGCCGAGAGCCACCGCGACGAAGGTGGCCACGACGATCGGTTCGTGCAGCGGCAGCGAGTCCAAGGTGAGGCGGCCGAAGATGAATTTGGTCAGCGTATCGGGCATCTTCTGTCACTCACAATTCTTGCCGCAGCAGGCCGAGCGACGGCGTATCCGCCTCGGCGCGACGGCTCTCGGTGCCGGGCCTGAGCAGCCCTGCTCCGCGCAGCGGGGAAAGATTTTTGGCCGGCCAATCGGTCGGCGCGGCAGCGCTGGCCGCGCGCGCGGCGGCAGCCGCCTCCTCCGCCGTGCAGATGCTGGCGACGTAGGACGGATCGTTGCCGAACACCGCGCCGCGCCGGGCGAGCTTGTCGTATTGCAGCGGCAGCGTGTTGCGCACGCCCGCAAGACCGAGGCCGCCCTTGGCGTCGATCGACATCATCTCGTTCATGCACATCTTGCCGCGCTCGACGCACAGGTTGAGGATGGCGCCATAGAGGTCGGGATCGACGGAGGCATAGTGGCGGACCGGCTCGTTCTCGCTCGGCTTTTCAAGTTCGAGATAGTTGTCGCGGCTGAGCGTCGCCGTCGCGCTCCTGGCCTGCGCCACCCACTGGTCGAAGGCCTGGCCGGACAGGCCGTGGAAGGCAAAGCGCATGCCGGAAAAACCAGCGCCGCTGTAATTGGCCGAGAAGCCGCTATAGGTGCCCGGCCGGTTGATGACGGCGTGCAGCTTCGTCTCCATCGCCGGCATGGCATAGATCTGCCCGGCAAGGGCTGGGATGTAGAAGGAATTCATCACCGCCGACGAGGTGATGCGGAAGTCGATCGGCTGGTTGACCGGCGCCGCCAGTTCGTTGACCGAGGCGATGCCGTAGTCCGGATAGATGAACAGCCATTTCCAATCGAGCGCCACGACCTCGACCCGCAGCGGCTTGTGCGCTTCAGTGACCGGCTGGCCGGGCTCGATGCGATCGATCCGGCGATAGGGGTCGAGCAGATGCGTGCCGAGCCAGGTCAGCGCGCCGAGGCAGATGATGATCAGCAGCGGCGCCGCCCAGATCACTAGTTCCAGCTTCGTCGAATGATCCCAGTCCGGCGCATAGGTCGCCGCGGCGTTGGACTGCCGATAGCGCCAGGCGAAAAAGACGGTCAGCGCCATGACCGGGATGATGATGACCAGCATCAACAGGGTCGAGACCACCAGCAGGTCGCGCTGCTGGGCCGCGACATCGCCGGCGGGTGCCAGCACGACCAGATCGCAGCCGCTCAACAGCCCGGCCAGGGGGAACAGAAGCAAGGCTCCAAATCGTTTCATCAAACGCTGCCCTCGATGGACCGCGGCAACCATTCATGTTGCAGTGCGGTATCGATCAAGGGCTACTGCTCGCGACGCTGTGGTAACATTGGACAATTTGTCCAATGCCCAGCCGGCATGGCTTTGGCGCAGTGTGCAGTGCACAATGGAACCCTTGGGGAATCCCCAGAATTGGGTCCTGGACAGTTCATTCCACGCGGTGGCGACGGATAAGATGGCTCAGACTTCGACTGCCGAAACCAACAGCGAGCTGATCGGCTCGCATCATGGCCAGGTCAGCGCCGGCGATATCGCGGTCGGCGTGATCGTCGGCAGGACGTCGGAATTCTTCGACTTCTTCGTCTATGCGATCGCGTCGGTCATCGTGTTTCCCAAGCTGGTGTTTCCGACGCACGACCCGCTCGTCGGCACGCTCTATTCCTTCTGCATCTTCGCGCTGGCCTTCGTCGCGCGGCCGTTCGGCTCCGTGCTGTTCATGGCCATCGATCGCGCCTATGGCCGCGGCGCGAAACTGACGATCGCGCTGTTCCTGCTCGGCACGTCGACCGTCGCCATTGCGTTCCTGCCGGCCTATGGCGACATCGGTGCGATCGCGGTGTGGCTCTTGGCGCTTGCCCGTATCGGCCAAGGGCTGGCGCTCGGCGGAACATGGGACGGACTGCCCTCGCTGCTGGCGCTGAACGCGCCGCAGAACCGGCGCGGCTTCTATGCCATGATCCCGCAACTCGGGGCGCCGATCGGCCTCATCGTGGCGAGTTCCCTTTTCGCCTTCTTCGTTGCCAATCTGTCGGCGGACGACTTCTTCTCCTGGGGCTGGCGCTATCCCTTCTTCGTTGCCTTCGCCATCAATGTCGTGGCCCTGTTCGCCCGGCTGCGCATTGTCGTCACGCCTGAATTCTCGAAACTTTACGAGAGCGGCGACCTGCAACCGACACGCATAAGGGACACGATCCGGGCAGAGGGCCGCAACGTCGTCATCGGCGCCTTCGCGCCGCTGGCGAGCTTCGCCCTGTTCCACATGGTGACGGTGTTTCCGCTTTCCTGGGTGTTCCTGTTCACCAATGAGGGGCCGGCGCGCTTCCTGATGATCGAGGCGGTGAGCGCGCTGTTCGGTATCGCGGCCATCGTTGCGTCTGGCCCGCTGGCCGATCGCGTCGGACGCCGTGCGCTGCTCGGCGGTTCGGCGATCGCCATCGCGACGTTCAGCGGCTTTGCCCCGCAGCTTCTGGACGGCGGCGCCGTCGGAGAGGCGCTGTTCATGGTGCTGGGCTTCATCCTGCTGGGGCTCAGCTTCGGACAATCGTCGGGCGTCGTCGCCTCGAGCTTTTCCCGGCGGCATCGCTATACCGGCTCGGCGATCACCTCGGATCTGGCATGGATGTTCGGCGCCGGCTTCGCGCCGCTCGCCGCCCTGCTGCTCGCCGGCAATTTCGGCCTCATCGCCGCCGGCGCCTATCTGCTGTCAGGTGCCGCCTGCACATTGCTTGCGCTGTGGATCGACGGGCGCCGCCCGGCCGCCGACCATCTGGCCGACTAAAGCATTTCACCGCTTCATGGAAACGGTGAAATGCTCCGACTCTTTGATTTGACGCAATTTCCAAGGGAAAGCGCCGCGCGCATTTCCTGGAACTGCTCTAGCCCCGCTTCGGGATCTGGACATCCTCCAGCAGAAGCGTCAGCGCCATGGCGACGAAATAGAGCGCCGCCACCCAGATGAACATCACGTTGAAACCACTGGAATAGTGGGCGAGCACCACGTCGCGGATCGCGGCCGGCAGGCTTGACGCCAGATGCGGGTTCAGCCCGGTCAGGCCCTCCGGCAGCAGGGCGGCGGCATCGGCGGGAAGCTCCGAAGTCTGCCCGTTCAGGGCCCAGGTCATCACCGCGCCGTTCAGCGCCAGTCCCAGCGACGCGCCGATGGTCCGCGCCTGGGTGATCAGCGACGTCACCGCGCCGATATCCTGCAGGGGTGCTGCCGCCTGGATCGCCACGATCAGCACCTGGAACTGCAGGCCCATGCTGATGCCGAACAGGCCCATCATCACCGCCAGCACCCAGATCGGCGTGTGCGAATTGATGAAGACAAAGCCAATCATCAGCAGCCCGCCGATGCCCATCGCCACCACCGGCATCCATTTGTAGCGGCCGGTCGCGGCAATCACCCGCCCGGCCACGATAGAGATGACCATCGAGGTCAGGGAAGCCGGCAGGAACAGGAAGCCGACTTCGGCCGGACTGAGCCCCGTCAGCGTCTGCATATAGAGCGCGAAATAGAAGAACATGCCGAGCGTCACCGATCCGGCGACCACCGACACGCCCGAGACGATGCGCACCGTCGAGGAGCCGAACAGCCGCAAGGGCACGATCGGCTCCTCGGCGCGCCGCTCGACCAGGATGAACGCGGCGATTGCCACCAGCGCGACGACAGGCAGCGCGAAAGTGAGCAAGTCCGGCCCGGCGGGGTCGAGCAGATGATAGCCCCAATAGACGATTGCCGTGGTGCCGATGGCTAAAAGCAAGCCGCCCAGATAGTCGATGCTATGCCGCTTCTCGTTGAACCGGCTGCGCATGGCGAATGCCAGGATCGCCAGCACGACGATGCCAACCGGCAGATTGACCAGGAACACCCAGCGCCAGCCGAACAGGCTGGTGATGTAGCCCCCGGCCAAGGGCCCGAGGACCGACGACAGCGCGAACACCGCCGAACTGTAACCCTGGTATTTGGCACGGTCGCGCGGCCCGAACAGTTCGCCGATCATGGCGAAGGCCGAGACCATCAGGCCGCCGCCGCCGATGCCTTGCAGGACGCGCGCCGCGATCAGGCTCTCCATCGACCAGGCCATGCCGCAGACCAGCGAACCCACCAGAAACAGGGCGATCGCCGTCAACACCACGTTCTTGCGGCCGTACATGTCGCCGAGCTTGCCGTAGAAGGGCGCGACGGCGGCGGTCGACAGCAGATAGGCGGCGCCGACCCAGCCGAACAGATGCAGATTGCCGAGTTCGCCGGCAATGGTGGGCAAGGCCGTGACGACGATCTGCATGTCGATGGTGGCCATGAACATGGCGATCAGCGCACCGGAATAGACGATCAGCGTCGTAAGGTCGGGCCTGGCTTCCGCCTCCGCGGGCGCCGCATCCGGAAGGGTCGAGTCGAGAGTCATGGGGATCTCCGCAGGCTGGGCGCGGTTTATGTGCCAGTGGCAGATATATGTCAATATCAAATATATGCTACCAGCATGCAATTGACATCGGCATGTATTTTTGTTAGCGCGCTGTAATATGAGAAGCAGCGATGCCGAGCCGGGCAAGCCCGACCGATTTTCCGCCCTGCACCAAACGCATGGCGATCAGGACCTTGCCGATCTGGCGCGCAGCAATGGCATGTCCGAAGCGGCCGCCGACGCCGTCGCCGCCATCGATGCGGTGATGAGCAAGGTGCGCCGTTCGGTCCAGCGCAGGGATTTCGGTCGTTTGATTCTGGCGCGCATCGATCCCTCGCTGGAAGTGAGCCATCTCGACGCGATCATCGCGCTCAGCGCGGTCGTCGGCGACACCCCAAGGGACGAGGTGACGGTCGGCGTCATCGCCGAGCGCATGGGGATCGACCCCTCCCGCGCCAGCCGCATTTCGGCCGACCTCGTCGAGCGTGGCTACGCCTTCCGCGTCGCCTCGCAGCTCGATGCCCGACGCATTTGTCTCAAACCCACCGCCAAGAGCGAGCGCCTGGTGATGGCGGTGCGCCAGACCAAATGGCGGATTTTCGCCGGGGCGCTGGCGCAATGGGATGAGCAGGAACTGGTGGAGTTCGCTCGCCTGCTGGAACGCTTCGCCGGCTGGGCGATCGACGAAGCGGGGATGAGCAGGGCCGCCGATGCCGTCAAACAGATGATGGACGAGACGGAACCGGTATAGGCGCCCGGTTGTTTCGACCGCCAGCCGAAGCTTGCATGAACCGATGAAGCGCACGACAGGACATCGCAGCGGCCGCGCGATTGCTCGAGGCGCATATGACCACGCTACCCTTTGACGCGCGCATGGATCATCGTCTCCCGAAGCGATGGAGCCGTTGAAGAGTTGTTCGTGCCCACCCTCGGCTAATGCCGAGTACAGTGCCTCGACACCATGAATTCTCCGCCACCTTTCCATGCCGGCGATGCAGCACCGTGGATCGCATCATTCGAAAGATGCTCGATCCGTCCAGCATTCACTGTCCTTGCGCAGTGTTCTTTTGTCTCCTCCAAAAATATGTCTGTGGATATTGGCTCTGCGACGAGAGCCTGTCGTATCGGCTAAATGAAAGGTGAGTAACGATAAGCAACTTGGCTCGGGGGACTCATGAAACGGTTGCTTGTTGGCGCGGCAGTGCTTGCCGCGAGTGTCGTTGGCGCGGATATTTCTGCTGTCTCTTATATTAGAGAAAGCGCGGGGATTGCAGCACTTGCGCAGGAGAGCCAAAGCTCTTCCGCGACTGCAGGAAACTCCGCCGCCGGTTACGGCAATGGTGGAGCGGCGCTGGGAGCCGGCGGACAGGCCGCGGGCAACCCACCCAGTTCTTCGCAGTCGACCGAAAATGGTTCATCTGCGACCGGCGGCCCGGATGCCGCCGCCAAGGTCGGCGCCAAGCCGGCCGATGCCAAAGCTGCCGACGGCACCAGCACTCCAGATGGCACCAAGACTGCCGCCGCGACGAAGGCAACCGGCAAGGCGGCCAAGACCAGCGAAACCGAAGCCGCCCCCGAGGAGCCGGCGGCGCAGGCAATGGCGGCAGCGGCCACGACGACCGACAGCGGCGATCCCGAGGCGATCGGCACGCCGAAGGTGGATCTGCCAAAGGCCGCCGGCAACGGCAATCTCGGCTATGCCATCGGCATCGACGTTCCCACCTTCCACGGCATCGAGCCGCAGATCGCGCTGAACTACAATTCCTCGCGCAAGACCAAGACCGGCGGTCTCTATCAGGGCTGGCTCGGTTATGGCTGGGGTCTCGACGGTTTTGACGTCATCGAGCGGGCGACACCCGGCTATGGCATGCCTGCCTATGACGCCAACGACATCTATCTGCTCGACGGCCAGGCGATGGTGGCCTGCACTGCCGGCATGGTCTCGCCCTCCTGCGCGACCGGCGGCACGCATGCGACCGAGAATGAGAGCTACCGCCGCATCGCGTTGAACAGCGCCACCAATGAATGGAAGGTGACGGACCGGGATGGCACGGTCTCGACCTTCCGCTCGGTGGCGGCGGTTGCCAATTTGACGCCCACCGCCGGCACACCGGCCTATGATCTTGCCATGAACTATCGGTGGCTGCTGACCTCGGTGACCGACACCAACGGCAATACCGTCACCTACAGCTATAGCTGCCCGGCCAGCCCGACGTGCTATCCGGCGGCCGTCACCTACAACGGAACCAGCATTACCTTCTACTATGAGACGCGGCCCGACCTGATCCTGATGGGCAATGGCCGCGATATCTCCGAGACCAGCCAGCGCATCAAGACGATCTCGGTCAAAGTGAGCGGAACACTGCGCGGCGCCTACAAGCTCACCTACGACCAGGCGCCGTTCTCCAACACCTCACGACTCACAACCGTCACCCGCTATGGCACGGATGCGGCTGTCGCCGCCGACGGCACCATATCAGGAGGAACGGCGAAGGTGCTCGGTCAGATGACCTATCAGAATGCCGATGGCGTCTATGGGACAGTGAACTCAGCTATTTATGATCAGCCACTCGTATGGGGTCAAAGTGTAATTACCAGACCAAGCCAGGTTGGCGATCTCAACCTTGACGGTCGGGACGAAGTCTTTGGACGTTACGCCGAGCAGAAAACAATAGGGAACACCGCCTCAAGCAAGACATACAAGAGAATAATCAAGTTCGATTTCACCGGAGGTGTGGCAGACACCAAGACCACAGAGACTGGCGGATGGACTATTGGTGACTTTGACTTCTCGGAACCTGGGCGTTTTATTCCCACCAAAAATACAATGGATTTTGTATTTTACCATTACGCCGGCTCTTCGGCGTCTGGGTCGTTGCTTGTGACAGACGCACAACTCGCAATGACCAAATCGAACTGCAATCCGACACCACCTGCCGGCTATCAGTCGGTCTGCAGTGCTTTGCCATACGGCGCCAATTTTACTACGCCTCCCGACGCGCCAACATTTGTTGCCGATCCTGACGGCGACGGCGTTGATAATGTCAATGTCGACAGCAATACGGCCAAGCCCGTTGGCGTGGGGGACTTCCTGGGCAATGGCAGGCAGCTACCGCTTTATACAGCGGGAACGTTCGTTAAGAAGGGCGTGCTCTCGAATGGTGTATGGCAAAGCAGCGGAACACCATTCGAGATCAACTGCTCAACCCAAACTTCGCCAGGTACTTGCGTTCTTGGCGACCTCAATGGCGACGGGGCAACGGATATTCTGCGCTACAACGGCAACAACAGCAGCGTCGGATTGTGGCTTTCGACCGGCATTGGTTTTAAGAACTTTTGGACTTCATCGGCGGCAGGCACGTCGGCGGTTCTGCGCGACTTCGACAATGATGGAAGGCTGGATGTCGTTACCATCGATGGAACCCCAACGGCCTATTCTCGCAGGACAGGGACGGTTAGGATTTTCTCACTGCAGCCGTCCTCGACTTCTATGACGCCAGTGCAGTTCACGCTGCCTGCAGCCATGAGCGCAGGCACGTTGATCGGCGACTTCAATGGCGATGGCCTGCCGGATTTCACTGACTACAGCCACATGTTCATCTCGAACGCAGGGACGGGCAATCCGAACCTCGTCAAGCAGATCACCACGGAGCTCGGCGGCACGGTCGCGGTCGAGTACACGCCGTCCTCGACATGGACAAACAACTACCTGCCGCAGGTGGTGCATGCGGTGACGAAGCTGTCGGTCAGCGATGGCCGCGGCCAGACGGCGGTGAGCACTTATGCCTATGCCGGCGGCAAGTACGATCCGGCGGCGCGCAAGTTTTTGGGCTTCGCCTCGATTGTCGAGACCAGACCGCTGGCCAATCGCGAGACGGCGCCGTCGACCATCGAAACCACCTATCGCCAGGACCTGGCCAGCTACGGCCTGCCGTCGCTGACGGTATGGAAGGATGGCGCGGGTGTCGTGCACAAGCAGGTGGCCGAGACCTATGCGGTCAACACGGCGAGCAAGCCATACACGGTGCAGAACACGGTGACCGACACGACGCTGACCGAGAATGTCTCGCGCACGCTCAGGGTCTTCCGGGGCTTCGATGCCTACAACAACATCGTCGGCCTCAAGGACTATGGCCGCACCGATATCGATGGCGACGAGACCTGGACGGAGCGCTTCTTCTCGCCCAACACCTCGGCCTACATCGTCTCGGCCCCGATTGTCGAGCGCACCCATGCCGGGCTCAATGTCACGGACCCCTATGTCGCCTACAAGCAAAATTTCTATGACGGCAACACGACCGACGTGTGGGCGGTGCCGACCAAGGGCAATCTGACCCAGGTACAGAGCTTCAGCGCTTTGACCAATGCGGTGACCCAGTATTTTGCCTATGACACCTACGGCAACAAGGTCTCGGCAACCAACAGCCTCGGCCACAAGACCGAGTGGGACTATGATGCCACCTATCATCTCTATCCCACAACAGAGCGGGCGCCTCGGTACTTTGCGACGGGCGGCCAGACAGTCGACACGCGCTTCGTCTCGAGCGCCACCTACAATCCCGTCTGCGGCCTGCCGGCCACCAAGAGCGATCCCAACGGCCTGGTGAAGACTTTCGCCTACGATCCGTTCTGCCGGCCTTACCAGGTCTCGCAGAGCGTCACCGGCGCCTATGCCAAGACGCGCTTCGAGAACGAAGGCAATCCAGCGACACAGGCGTTGGTCAAATACACACCGCTGCCCAATGGTGCGGGGGAAGACTTCACCCGCTCCTGGTATGACGGCCTTGGCCGGGTCTACCGCGTGGAAACGCCCGGAGAGACAGGGGCCGGACCAAGGCGCATTGCCGACACCGACTATGATCTTCGCGGCAATGTCCTGCGCACCGCCTTCCCGCGCTTTGTCGGCGATACCGCGCAGTGGACCACCAACAGCTATGACTGGGCCGACCGGCTGGTGCTGACGGTCAATCCGGATGCCAGCCAGCGCTCCTATGCGCACAACCTGGCGACGGTCGATCTCGTCAACCCGCGGCTCAACGGCACGACGATGACCGACGAGCTCGGCCACCAGACCCGGACGGCATGGTCGACGCATGGCGATATCGCCGTCATCGTTCGCGACGTGGGCGGCCTCAATCTGATGGAGACGCGCAGCTACGACGTGCTCGGCCGCTTGATCGGGGTGACCGATCCCGGCGGCTCGACCTGGTCCTACACCTACGACCTGCTCGGCAACCGGCTGTCGGCGACCGATCCCGATCTCGGCACCTGGACCTACACCTACGATGCCGCCAACCGACTGATCAGCCAGACCGATGCCAGGGGCACCGTCACCAATCTCAGCTACGACCAGATGGACCGGCTGACGCTAAAGACGGCCACCGCTCCTGGCGGCAGCCCGGTGACGCTGACGCAGAACAGCTACGATCAGTCAGCCGCCGGCTCTTACAACATAGGCCAGCTGACCACATCGCAGAATGCAGCGGCCACGCAGGCTTACAAATATGACGGCTTCGGCAAGGTCGCCCGCCAGGATGCCACCATCGGCACACTGACCCACACCACGACCAGCGTGCGCGATGCCTCGGGGCAAACACTGGCGACACAGTATCTGCCAATGCAGCTCGATTTCGGCACGCTTGCCGCCCCGCTGCAATACACCGCCGGCAACAGGCTTGCCTCGGCACCCGGCTACATCACCTCGATCATTTACGAGGCCGATGGCCAGACCAGGGAGATCACTTACGTCAATGGCGTGAAGACGTCCTTCACCTATTCGCCGACACGCCGCTGGCTGACGCGCATCACCACGGCTCTTGGCGCCGCCACATTGATGGACCGGCAATACACCCGCGATGCCCTCGGCCGCATCACCAGCATCGTCGGCGCCTCCGCGCCCGGCAGCTGGAACTATGTCTATGACAATGCCGACCGGCTGATCTCGGCGGACAATCTCGGCGACAACACGCTGGACGAAACCTTCGTCTATGCCGCCAACGACAACATGGTCTCACGCAGCCGTGTCGCCGGCACCTATGTCTATCCCGCGGCGAGTGCAGCCCGTCCGCATGCGCCGCTCACCGTCGGCGCCAATGCGATGGCCTATGATGCCAATGGCAATCTCACATCCGATGGCAGCCGCACGCTCGCCTGGGACGAGGCCAGCCGGCTGAAGACCGTCAGCCTTGCCTCCAACACCGTCAACCTCGCCTATGGACCGGACGGAGCGCGCGCCAAGAAATCATCGAGCTTTGCCACCACGCTCTATCCCGACGCCAATGTCGAGATCAATCCGGCGATGCCGGGCGCGGAGGTCTACACGCGCTATCCGCATCCCGACATCAAGGTGGTCGGCACGGCAAAATACTTCCTGCACCGCGAGCATCTGGCCTCGGTGCGGCTGGTCACCGACATGTCGGGCGCCGTGGTCGAAGGCACCACCTACGCCACCTATGGCGAGCAGCTCAACACCGGCTTCCAGACGCTGAAGGGCTATATCGGCGAACGCTTCGATGCCGAGACAGGACTGCTCTATCTCAATGCACGGTACATGGATCCGGTGCTGGGGCGGTTTATTTCGCCGGATGATTGGGATCCGACCAAGGAAGGCGTTGGTACCAATCGGTATGCCTATGCAAACAATGATCCCGTCAACAAGAGTGATCCGAATGGGCATATCTTCGGCGAAATCGGTAGAGCGCTGACAGCACTAGGTAGAGCCTTGCTAGGAGGTGCTGAACGAAGCGTCGCGAAGGATGCCGAAAGGGCATTAGGCGAAGGCGCCGAAAAAGCCGCGCAGGATAGCTTGCCCGGGATCAAGGCTGCTAATGACAAAGGTATCTCAACTGCCGACAAGAAGAAGGGAACTTATCAGAAACCTGAGAACCTCATCGAACGAATCTTGTCAAATGAGGCCAGACAGAATCCGAAGAATGGAACTCCACTTGCCGGGATGAACAACGATAAGAATTTTTTGGCAGAAGATGGCTGGCAAAAGATGTCTATGAAGACAAAAAGCTCAGATGATGTTACAGTTGAGGTACATTACCAATACAATACAAGGACAGGGGCGGTTGCGGACGTAAAATCGATAAACAGGGCTGCAGACCAATCCAAGGGATTCTGGTCTAGCACTGCTATTCATCTAGGTGTTGCGCTGGGCATAGTTGATACAGCCCTTCGAGAAACATCTCTAAACCCATTTGACGCTGCAGGGGCGTATTAAGATGAAAATCCGTAATAAAGGCCGCCACAATACACACGACGTGTACGCGATAGCAGTTTACACATCGGAAGATTTCGGGCTTAGAACTAGGGCCGTATTCTATGCATTTGAAGACGGTATGCTTGGTTTGAGCGCTGAGTCTTTTGATGAAATCGACATTGTTGATTCGAATTTGGGCGCTGATTTCAAAATTCATCCCATGGCGCACAACAAAGGATTTATGATTCTGTGGGACTACTTTGATGACATCGATCATCTTGCGAGACTTATTAATCTGGAATCCGATACGCTGGAAACATTTGAGAAGGCGCGATCCGATCGCAAGTTACGGTGACAGTGCACTTTTATCTCTGTTCACATGGTTGCCGCTGCGTATAAATTGACCACATGGCTCGCCTTGTCCGCATTGTCGTTCCCGGTCTGCCGCACCACGTGACACAGCGCGGCAATGGGCGCACTCAAATGTTCTTCGCGCCGAAGACTACAAATTGCGGTGACAGTGCACTTTTCCCTGACGGTTAAAGCCACGCCACCTCTGTAGCCCAAGGGGCAGTCCTGAGCGAGATCACGTCTCCTGAAGTAACACCCGTCCTCCACCAATATCCAGCGCTCCCATCCTAACCCGCCCCCTCCCCCACCTACCCTGTGGATAGACCCCAAACACCGCCATCATTCCCGACATCGGCTTGCAAGAAGCCCTAGACTGAAGCCCCAGGGGAATCGGGTGGATGTCGAGCAAGCTGAGTCATTGCGTCGTGTTGTTCACGCTGCTGGCTGTTGCCGGCTGCACCTCCGCGCCGGGCAAGGACTTCTTCACCGAGACCATCGACAGCCTGCATGCCAAGAATTCGCCCCTGCGGGCGGGCTATACCGGGCCTGCCGCCGTCACTTCGGCGTCGGGCGCGGCGCAGCGCTTCAACGGCGCGCAATATCAGGGCACCGGCCAGTTCGTGTCGTCGGGGGCGCCGGTCACCAAGGTGACGGGCGACGGTTCCGGCAAGTTCGAGCTCAATCTGGTCAACGCGCCGATCGCCGACGCGGCCAAGGCAGTGCTGGGGGACGCGCTGCACCTCAACTACATCGTCGACCCGCGCGTGCAGGGTACCGTGACGCTGCAGACCTCGCAGCCGGTGTCGCAGGATGCGCTGGTCGACATCCTGCAATCGGCGCTGGCGGTGAATGCCGCCGGCATCACCAGCCGCGGCGGCACCTACCAGATCGTGCCGCTGTCCGAGATCATGGCCTCGACGCCGCCGGTCAGCGTGCCGTCGACCTCGCCGTCCGGGCCCGGCGTCAAGGTGCAGGTGCTGCAGCTGCAATTCATCGCCGCCGACGAGATGAAGACCATTCTCGAGCCGATCACCCGCCAGGGCTCGGTGCTGCGCGTCGATTCCACCCGCAACATCATCACCGTCGCCGGCAGCGACAGCGACCTCAACGCCATTCGGGAAGCGGTCTCGGTATTCGATGTCGACTGGATGCGCGGCATGTCGGTGGCGCTGCATCCCCTGAAGACCTCCAAGCCGGAAGCGGTCGCCGCCGAACTCGATTCGATCTTCGGCACCAAGGAGGGGCCAGGCGCCAAGCTCATCCAGTTCATCCCCAATGACCGGCTGAATTCGGTGCTGGTGATCACCTCGCGCCCGGCCTATCTGGCGCGCGCGGCGACCTGGATCAACAAGCTCGACAGGCTGGCCGAGACCAATGAAAGCCAGCTCTTCGTCTACCAGATCCAGAACCGGCCGGCCAAGGAGCTGGCAACGGTGTTGAGCTCGGTTCTCGGCACCGCGGTGAAGACCGAAGGCCAATCGGGCGGCTCGAACGTGTCGCCCGACCAAACGCCGATCGCCATGCAGTCGGACGGCGTCACGCCGGCGCCGCTGACCGGGCCCTCGCCCTCGCTGCCTCAGCAGGACAATGAGGCGCCCGCCCATGCCACTGTCGTCGCCGATGTCGAGAACAATGCGCTTTTGATCCAGACCACGGCGCGCGACTACCAGCGCATCGAGCAGATCCTGACCAAGGTGGACGTGCTGCCGACGCAAGTCATGCTGGAAGCGGTGATCGCCGAAGTCACGCTCAACGACGATTTGAAATACGGCCTGCGCTGGTTCTTCGAGAATGGCGGCACCAAGGTCTCCGTCACCGACCTGGCCAAGGCCGCCGCGGCCGCCACCCTGCCCGGCTTCAACTGGAGCTACGCAACCGACAACATCCAGGTGACGCTGAACGCGCTTTCCAAGGTCACCGACGTCAACGTCATTTCGGCGCCCACCATCATGGCGCTCAACAACCAGAAGGCGATCTTGCAGGTCGGCGACCAGGTGCCGATCCTGACCCAGCAATCGCAGGACACCGGCAACGGCAGCGCGCCGATCATCAACTCGGTCCAGATGAAGGATACCGGCGTCATCCTGACGGTGACGCCGCGCATCAACAATGCCGGCAGGGTCATGCTCGACATCCAGCAGGAGGTCAGCAACGTCACCAAGACGGACAGTTCCGATATCGACTCGCCAACCATCCAGCAGCGCAAGATCCAGACGCGCGTGCTGGTCAATGACGGCGAGAGCCTGGCGCTGGGCGGCCTCATCCAGCAGAACAACAATGTCGACCGCAGCCAGGTGCCGATCCTCGGCGACATCCCGATTCTCGGCAATGCGTTCAAGCAAAAAGACGATTCCATCAGGCGGACCGAATTGATTATCTTCATCCGGCCGCATGTCGTTCGTGATATCAATGAGGCCCGCGAGGTGACCGACGAATTCCGCGGCAAGATCAGCCTGCAGACGCCGATCCAGAAGCGGCGCGGCGGCACCAAGCTGCAGCAGGATTTGAAGAGGCTGGCGTATTGACGATGGCCACGCACCCCTCTCTCGTGCTTGCCGCCACGATCGCCCTGGCGGCCGTTCTCGCCGCCATTTCGATCACCGATTTCCGCCGGCAGATCATCCCGGACGGGCTCAACCTGGCGCTCGCCTGCATCGGCCTTCTCTATCAGCTGGCGGCGGACGCAAACGGTCTGCCGGTGCAGATCCTCTTCGCCGCCGCGACCTTCGCTGCTGCCTGGCTGCTGCGGCGCGGCCATTTCCTCATGACCGGACGCGTCGGTCTCGGCCTCGGCGACGTCAAGATGCTGGCGGCGGCCGCATGCTGGATCAGCCCGCTGCTCCTGCCGGTACTGCTGTTCATCGCCAGCGCCAGCGCTTTGCTGTTCGTCGGCGGACAGGTGGTCGCGACAGGGCCGGCGGCGGCACGGGCCCGCGTCGCCTTCGGTCCGTTCATCGCCATCGGCCTCGGCTCGAGCTGGGCGCTGGAACAATTTGCAGGTCTGGACATGGGACTGCTCTGATGATGCGCTTTCTTCAATTCTCCAAGAAACCGGGCCGCGACCGCGACGATCGCGAAAGCGGCTTCACCCTGGTCGAGCTTCTGGTCGTGCTCGCCATCATCGCACTGATCGCCACGCTGGCGGCGCCGCAAGTGCTGCGCTATCTCGGCGCGGCCAGGACCAATGCGGCCAAGGCGCAGATCCGCAACATCGAAAGCGCGCTCGAACTCTACTATGTCGACAATGCGAAATACCCGACCTCCGAAGAGGGGCTCAACGCCCTGGTCGCGCAGCCGGCCGGTGAAACGCGCTGGAACGGGCCTTATCTCAAGGGGACAACCGGCCTGAAGGATCCATGGGGCAGGCCCTACTCCTACGAAGTGAAGGCCGATGCCAGCGGTGTGGTCATCCGCAGCCTCGGCAAGGACGGCAAGCCCGACGGAACCGGCGAGGACCAGGACGTCACCAACTGACGGTGGTCGAAGAGCGCGCGCTCAATTCGTTCGAGGCGGTGCGGTGCCGGCCAGATCGAGGCGGGCAAGACCCCGCGATGAATAGGCCGCGCCATCGCGCACCACCGAGAGAGTGAAGCGCACGGCGGCGGGCAGCCGCCGCGGCGCATTCCAGCCCGGCAGCCACGATGGCGGTGCCAGCGCGTTGTCGAGATATTCGAATTTCATGGCGCTCACGCCGCCGATCAGCCGTACCGGTTCGCTCGAGACCGATGCGCCGGGTTTGCTGCCGCGCCGCGTTTTCTGGACGATGGCCAGGGCGGCACCGGCCTGGCCACCATCGGCAAGCGAAACCACGATTTCGCGCAATGCGGAGGATTTGAAACCGATCGCCTGAACGGCATTGAACTCGATGAGGGCACCATCGCCGCTGAGATAGAGCACCTGGTCCGGCGACGATTTCGACAGCGGCAAGGGCTCGGCGTGGCTGATCGCCGTCTCGAGGAAGCGCGATGCGGCGTCGACCTCCATCTGGAACTCGGTCGCCTTTTCGATGCGCATCATCGTTCGGGCCTGGCCGAGAAAGACCATCATCAGCGATGTGATGACGCCGATCAGCGCCAGCCCCACCAGCACATCGATGAGCGCAAAACCCGCCACCGATGCCGGGGATTCCGGATGCGCATTGCTGCCTGACGAAGCCGCGCCTGCAAGACGGCGGCGAACGGCGCGGACCCTCCGCCGGACGCGGGAGAGCAGCCAACTCATGGCGCGGCCGGGCCTTGCGCCGGTACAAAGGTCAGGAACGGCCCGCTTGGAAACGCCCCGCCCGGCTTCTCGATGAGAACGGCGGTCACCTTCGCTTTGGCGACATCTATCGTGCGGGTCTTCAGGGTCCAGCCGGGTTGCGCGGCGGTTTGTACCCGGGCCTCGTAGTCGGCCAGCATCATTCGAACCGTTCGGGCCGCTTCGACCTGGCGTTTGGCCGCGGCAATGCTGCGGCTGGCCAGCACGATCGACTGGCTGGCGATGCCCAGCACCAGCGCCAGGATCGTCATGGCGACGATCATCTCCAGGATCGAGAAGCCGGCTTCGGACGAGGATTGGGGCGCCGGCGCCGTCATGGCAGGGTTCGCCATGTCGGGAGCCCTGTCAGCCAGTTGACCGCGATGCGCGCGGTCCGTCCCTTTTGCTGCAGCGCGATGTCCATGCCGGAAGCGCGGCCGTCAGGAAGGAAGGTCAGCAGCGTCTGCCGGTCGGCGACTACAGTCTCCTGGCCGGTGATGACGGTCATCTTGACATCGTCCGGCAAGGCCAGGCTGTCCCGTTCGCCGAAGCGGATGAGACGGTTGCCCAGATCGACAACGACCTGCGTCGGCCGGGCGGTGGCGATCGCCGATGTGCGCGACAGGCGCAACCGCATGGTGATCTCGCCGGCCACCGTCTCCAGGCTCTTGGTGCGATAGTGGCTGACCAGCCCCGGCGCGGCGATGGCCGCGACAAGCGCCATGATCGCCAGCACCACCAGCATCTCGACCAGGGTGAACCCCGCCGTTGCGTGTGCCTGTGTGTCGACTCCGCGAGCGGCGGTCATTGTAGCGCCAGATCGTTGATGCTGAGGATCGTGGTCATCACCGAAATGACCAGGCTGCCGACGAGAAAGCCGAGCGAAATGGTCAGCGCCGGCGTCAGCAGTTTCAGCACGGTGTCGATCCGCCGCGCCAGCGTCAGCTGAAGCATCCTGGCGGCGCGATCCAGCACCACGGGAAGCGCATTGGCCTCCTCGCCAAGGGAGACCAGCGACATTGTCGCGTGGTCGAATATCCCTGCCTTGACGATCGCGCCGTGCAGGCGCGCGCCATTGGCGACATTGTCTTCGATCGATGCGAAGCTCGCCGCCAGTGAACTCTGCCTGGAAACATTGGCGGCAAGGCCAAGCGCCTCGGTCATCGCCACGCCATTGCCGAGCAGCAGCGCAAGCGTTTCAAGATAGCGCGCGATCACCGCGTCCCTGACCAGCCCGCCGATCAGCGGGACCTTCAACAGCCCATGCGAAAGCTGTCTTCTGGCGCCTGCGGAACGGGACACCAGGAGATAGCACAGCAGGCCGAGCACCGCCGCCAGCGGGAAAACGAAGGGGTAGTCGCGGAACACCGTGCCGAAGGCGGAAAGCATGGTCATGGTGAAGGGCTTCGGAGCGGATGAGCCCTCGAAGATCGGCTCCAGTGCCGGCACCAGAACCGTTGCCAGAATGACCAACGCCCCGCTCATGACCAGGAGCAGGAAGGCCGGATAGGCCAGCGCCTCGATGATCGCGGCGCGGCGCTTGGCCGTCGCTTCGAACGTGTCCGCCAGCCGCTGGCAGATATAGGCCATCTTGCCGCTGCGCTCGCCGCTGGCAAGCAAAGCGGCCACATCCGGCGTGATGCCCGGCAGAGCGGCGAAGGCTTCGGCGATCGGCCGGCCGCCGGTCGTGAGGTCAAGCACCGATTGCAGTTGCTGGCGCCGCTGCCGGTTGGCTTCGCCGGAAATGACCGCGCCCAAGGCGCGGTCGACCGTGAAGCCGGCGTTCAGGAGAACCGAAAGCTCGGAGAACAAGCGGCTGAGGTCGACCTTGCGGGTCAGCGTCAGCGCGCTGCGCCCCGGCAGGCGAAGCTGCGGCCTTTCGCTGTTCACGGGCGCAAGATGATAGGATCGGCGACCCTGCTGCGCCAATTTCCGCGCTGCGTCCTGTTTGGTCGACGCATCGAGAACGCCGGCTTCCGTCGAGCCGTCGGCCAGGTAGGCGCGATAGGCGAACGCCGGCATCAGTCACCTCCCGCCAGATCGATGACACGGCGGACCTCGTCCATGGTGGTGACCTGCGACCGGGCAAGGGCGGTCGCGTGGGCCGACATCGGCACGAGGTCGTCCTCGGCGGCAATGCGGCCGATCTCCATTTCGCCGGCGCCCTGGTCGATGAGTTCGGCGATCCGCGGCGACACTTGCAGCATTTCATAGGTTACCGTGCGGCCGCTGTAGCCGGAGCCGTTGCAGGTGCGGCAGGCAGGGCCAGTCTGCTCCGCGCCCCGGCAGGTCGGGCAGATACGGCGCAACAGCCGCTGCGCGATGACGCCGCGGATCGTCGCGCCAAGCAGATAGCCATCGATGCCCATGTCGCGAAGGCGCGTCAGCGCGCCCGCGGCACTGTTGGTGTGCAGTGTCGAGAACACGAGGTGGCCGGTGAGCGCCGCCTGGACCGCGACCTGCGCCGTCTCGCGGTCGCGGATTTCGCCGAGCAGGATGATGTCGGGATCCTGGCGAAGGATCGAGCGCAGGGCTGCGGCGAAGTCGAGGTCGATCGCCGGATTGACCTGCAGCTGGGTGATGCCGGCCATGCGGTATTCGACCGGATCCTCGACCGTGAAAATCTTGACGTCCGGCCGCGAGCGCTCGGCCAGGATGGAATAGAGCGTCGTGGTCTTGCCGCTGCCGGTCGGCCCGGTGATCAGCACGATGCCGTTGGCCGATTGCGACATGTTGCGGATCTTGGCCTGCGCGGCGCCATCGAAGCCGAGCTTCTCCAGCTTCAGTTCGACGCCGGCGCGATCGAGAATGCGCAGCACGATGGCCTCGCCGTGAATGGACGGAATGACCGAGACGCGCAGGTCGACATCCCTGCCGCGCACGGCAATGCGCATGCGTCCGTCCTGCGGCAGGCGCCGTTCGGCGATGTTGAGACGCGACAGGATCTTGATGCGGGTCGAGATGCCGGACAGCATCGCGATCGACGCGGTGTCGACGGTGGACAGCATGCCATCATGCCTGAAACGGATGCGGACATGGTCCTCAAGCGGCTCGATGTGGATGTCGGTGGCTCTCGCATCGACCGCCTTGTGGATGGTCTCGGCGACGAAGCGCACGATCGGCGCCTCACGGGCAAAATCCTTTAAGCGCTCGAGGTCGTCGGGGCCGAAATCCAGGGTTTCGCCACTACCGCCGCCGTTCGAAACGGCAGCCAGCGCCGATTGCTCGATGCGGTCGATGCACTCGGCAATCATGCGCCTTGGCAAGATGCGTAGCGCCAGGGTCCGCTCATAGTGGAAGGCCAGTGCATCGATGGTGGCCGAGGAGAAAGGATCGGCCACGGCGACGACCAGCCGCTCGGCGTCCATCTGCAGCGGCAGGATGGCGTTCTCCTTGAGATACGCCAGTGGCACGCTTGCCAGCATTTCGGGGCTGACCTGCTCGGGGATCTCGACCGGCGTCGGCGCTTCGAGATAGCGGCTGAGGCTGCTGGCCAGATCCTGCTCGCCGATCAGCCCGAGTTCGGTCATCACCGTATCGAACGGGTGCCCCGATGTTCGCGATGCCCCCAACGCACGTTGAGCGGCATGCGCGGTCAGCACTTTCTCACCCTCGAGAAAGGCGAGAAACGCCTCGATCCCCTTCGTCTGGGCGGAAGCGTTCATGAATTCAACCCCCCAAGGAGCCGCGCCGCCTCGGTGCCGAAAAGCACCTCGCAGCCGGCGGTGCCGGCGACTGGCGGCAATGCCCCGGCTTCGGCGACCGGGCTGCGGGAGACGCGGGAGAACGCCGCGCCTGTCGGAGATTTTTCGATGATGAACCCGGCCTCGCCCGCAATCCCGGAGCCGTCCCGTCTCACCACCACGTCGACCGTGTAGGCAGATGCATCGGCCAGCGCCTGAACCACCGAAGCGCTGGAGCCGCTTGCAAGGGCGGCGCGCAGCCGGCTCGGCGCGCGATCGGCGCTGACCGTGCCACGCTTCGAGTTGACCGTGAAAACGCCGTTCAAGGCCCGCAGCGGTATCGACGCAAGTGCCGGAAACTCCTGCAGCTCGGACACCGATTCGAACGGCGCCTGCTTGTCCTCGGGCGGCCCGACGGCGCTTCTCGACCGCGGCAGGTCGGCGAACAGCTTGGCGCTGTCGCGAAACCGGATCGTGGCCTTGGCCAGTTCGGCCGATGTCTGCTGCTCGAAGCCGAGCGCCGCAAAGCCAAGCCCCAGCAGGCTGTCATCGGCGGCATTGAGATCGATCAGCCCGCCATGATCCTGGACGCGCACAGCGAAGCTCAACTCTCCCGAGCGGCATGATGCCGGTGTGGAATCCAGCGGAAATTTTTGCCCATCGGAGGCGCCGGTCAATGCACTCGCGACCACATTGCCGAGGCCTTCGGCAAGCAGCGACAGGCGCTCCTGCTCGACCTCGCTGTTGGCGATCATCAGCCGCGTCTTGGCCGTCACGGCGAAGGGGACGACGATCGCCGAGACGATCAGCATGAACACCAGCACGGCGACCAGCGAAAAGCCGGAGCTCGCGCTTTCGTCCGCTGCACTTGCGCTGTCATGAGGGGCGCGGTCGCTCATAGTTCCGGGGCATTCGGGGTTGGCGCGACATTTTTCCAGGGCGGATAAAGCGGTATGCGCGCCACCTTGCCGTCGCGCTCCAGCACGGCCTGATCCTTGTCGATCGCCGACACCGTCCAGCCGTCGACGGTCTCGCCATTGCCATACCAAACCGCGCTCTCGCTGCCGGCGACACGCAGCAACGCCTTCGCGGCACCGCCGTGAATGCTGATGCCCAGCAGCGATGGCGCGACGGCCGGTGCGGCTTCGGGTGGTGGCGGTGGCGCCTGTTTTACCGGCGCGACCGCAACCTCGACTGGCGGCGGCGGGGCGACTGGCGGCGGCACGAATTTTCGGCGTGTCGGCGTGAACAGCGGACGCTGGAACGTCTCGCTGAAATCGCCAGCCTCGGGAAACTCCAGCGATCCCGCCACTGAAGTCGGCCCGCCATCATGCCCCTTGCCGGAGGCGACGGGCGTGATGTCGACGGGGGTATCGTAGAGCGCGACATTGACCAAAGCGAGGGCCGCGATCACAGCCGCGATCGCGAGGCCTGCGAATTTCCCGGTCATGGCTTGGCCCCGGCCGGCGCCATCTGCGTCTGCAGCGGCCCGTAAAACAGGATCTCGGCGAAAAGCTCGGGATCGCCGGTCCGTCCCGCGGCCGGCCCGACATTGGTGGTGCGCAAGGTGGCCTCGCGGATGAACAGCACCGGCAGCGACGTCTCGATGGCGAGAATGGCGTTGTGGATGCCTTCCAGCGGTCCCGAAAGGTTGGCCTGCAGCCCGATGAAATCGACACCGGCTTCGCTGAGCACCGGTGCATTGCCGGCAGACAGCACACTCACCCCATTGGCGGCGGCAATCGCGTTCAGCCGGGTCTGCAACCCGCCTCGGATGACCGCCTCGCTGCCGCCGGTGAGAAATTCGGGATTGGCAGCCGCCTCCGGACTGGCAGCGCTGTCGAGGCGCTTTGCCAGGGCGGCCACGCTCTGCAGCTGGCCGAGAAGCTCGCGCTTTTCCTCGATCCCGGCCTGCGCGGACGCGACGCTGTCGAACGCCGCGAACACCACCCAGGCAAGCACGCAGGCCGTGACCGCGGCGATCGCCAGCGCGATCAGGCGGCGGATCGTCGGCCTCATGTTGAGGATGGCGGAGAGCATCGTCAGAGCGCTCCGATCTTGGCCGAAATGGTGAAGTGCTCGCCGTCCTGACCGGGAACCTTGACCACCGGCGAGGCGAATTCAGGCGCCGAAAACAGCGGCGAGGCGTCGATCGGCTGGATCAGTTCGGCGGCCGAGGTGGAGAAGCCTGATATGGTCAGGTCGTCGCCCTTGGCCGAGAGATCGGTCAGCCAGGCCGTGTCGGGCAGCAGATGCGTCAGCTCGGCCCAGACGCGCACCAGCGACGCCGTCGTCTTCTTTTCCTGACGGATCTTTTCGATCCGCTCGATGCCGGCCTGGCGCTTCTGCAGCGAGGCGCGCGCCGCCTTGGCCAGCACCTGCGCATCGGCGATCTGCGTGTCCAGTTCGGCCTCGGCCTGCCAGGCGCGCCAATGCGCATGCGCGAAGGTCACCAGCACGGCGCCGGCCAGCACCGACAGAGCCGCAATCCAGGCAGTCCTGGCAAGCCGGTCACGCGCCGTCGGCGGCCAGATGGCGGCGAGGCTGAGCGGATCGGCGCGCAGCGTTCCGGCCGGCCGCGACAGCGCCAGGCAGCGGACCGAGCCGCCGGCGCGCCGGACCGCGTCCAGCACGGCGGCAAGCGTCTTGGACTTGACGACGTGGTAGGCGCTGTCCTGTTCCGCCGTCGCGGCGAAGACGATATGCACCTGCGCCGGGTCGATCGGCGTTGCGGCCAGAAGGTCGAGTTCGGCCATGTCGCGCGCCTGCCGAACCGGCAGACGCCGCGCCGCGAGCTGCCGGGTCAGGAACAGGCCGGGCTGGACCGCGATATCGAAGCTCGGCCGCCGGCGCCGGGACCCGCCCTGCAGCAGCGCCAGGATCTCGTCGGAGGAAGCCGTCAGCGCCAGCGGGATCGACTGGAACTCCGGCGCCTTGGCCTCGCGCACACGAATGCCGTCATCCGCCAAGCTGACGATCCAGTCGCTGGTGGCGGCTTGCCCTTTCCCGGGGACGACCCGCGCCCAGACCCCTCGCAGCTCATCGAGCCACCAGTCGAAAAAATCCAGAACCTGCGCGTTGAGTGTCGCCACAATCAACCACCCGCCACCCGGCTGATTCTCAACCGGGGTTTTCAAATTGAGACTACTACAGATGGTAGCGTGATGCGGATATTCGCGAAGGCGCGCGACAGGGATTAGCCACAGCTTTTGTTGGAGAGCCAGGAGATAGCGAGAGCTACGCGTCTCGAACGACCCGAAGGCGGCAAGCCGACGGTGCGGACCAGGATCACTTTTCGCTCCGGCGTGCAGTGTCCCGGCTGGCCTTCGCCCACTCAGTCAGAGCGAGTCGTAAACGGCGTCGATCAACACCTTGCGGCGTGGGTCCATGTCGTCAAAACCCAGCATGCGGTTGGTGACGTAGCCGAAACCGACGCCGGCGCCGGGATCGGCGAAACCGATGGCGCCGCCCCAGCCGGTGTGGCCGAAGGTTTGCGGCGACGCGCGGTCAGCATAGACCGGATCCTCCATCTGATAGCCGGCGGCGAAGGCCGTTGGAACCGCGAAGCTTTCATCCATGCCGCGAAAGCGCGGATGCGTTGCTTCCTCTATCGCCGCGCGGCTGATCAGAGCCTTGCCCTCCCAGACACCGCCGGCCGCCATCATGCCGTAGATGCGTGCCAGTGCATGCGCCGTCGACTGGCCATTGCCGCCCGGCACCTCGGCGGCGCGCCAGGCGCGGTCGTTGGGGGCCAATGCACGGGGCGCCGGATTGTCGCCCGCATGGGGAAATGGCGAGGCGCGGACGTCGTCGACCCAGTCCGAAGCGCCAGGGCCCTCGATCGTCTCGGCGACCCTGGAATCCTCGCGGTCCGGCAGGCCGACATGAAAGTCGGCTCCAAGCGGGCCAGCGATCTCTTCGGCGATGAAGCGGCCGATGCTTCGCCCGTCGACCCGGCGCAGCACCTCGCCGGCAAGGTGGCCATAGGTAAGCGCGTGATAGATGCAGCGGCTGCCGGGCTCCCAGAGTGGCGACATGGCCGCGAGCGCGTGGACGAAGGGCGTCCACGCGAACATGCCCGCTTCGTCCATCGGCACGGCAAGACCATTCAGCCCGGCCTGGTGCGACATCACCTGGTCAAGCGTGATGTTTTGCTTGCCGCCAGCCGCGAATTCCGGCCAATAGCGGGCAATGGGTGCGGCATAATCCAGTTTGCCGCGCTCCACCAACATTGCGATCGCCAGCGCCACGACGCCCTTGGTGCAGGACCAGACATTGATCAGCGTGTCCTGCCGCCACGGACGGGTTCGCGCGGCATCCGCATGACCGCCCCACAGGTCAACGACAGTCCTGCCGTGGACGACGACGGACACGCCGCCGCCATGCTCCAACCCTTGGGCGAAACACTCGGCGAAAGCTTGGCGAACGGCGGCAAAGCGCGGATCGCAGATACCATCTATGTTCATGGATGAAATTCTCACCAGATGCGGACCGACGTATGCCGCCATTGGCACCATTCTGGCTCGGCGGGAACCCACCAGTCCAGCGAATTGCCGGCTCCGGCCTACTGTTTCACCGAGGTGGAAGTGCCCCACGTATCCGACAGCACGTAGCCCTGGGGATAGGGATCGGTCGGGTCGAGATAGTAGCTGTGCTCGCCGGTAATCCATGCCCGGCCCGTGATCTCCGGAACGATGGCCTTGCGCCCGGCAATTTCCGTCAGTTTCACGATCCTGCCGGTGAAGCGCGAGCCGATGATCGATTCATGGATCAACACATCGCCAACGCCCATCAAGCCGCGCGCCTGCAGCACGGCCATGCGGGCCGATGTGCCGGTTCCGGTCGGGCTGCGGTCGGAGCGTCCCGGCGAGACGATGCAGGTGTTGCGCGTGACATTGCCCGGCCCCTGGAACGGCATGGCGAACTGCACGATCGACACGCCGCGCACATGGTCGAATTCCGGATGGACGACATCGAGCTGCTCGCGCGCGGCCCGTCTGATCTTCTCGCCGGCCACCGCCAGCTCGCGCGCCTCGTCGGGGGCGACCGAGAAGCCGAGCGCCTTGGCATCGACAATGGCGTAGAACATGCCGCCATAGGCGATGTCGACGATGAGCGTTCCAAGCCCTTCAACCTCGATTTTGGCATCGAGGCGGTCAACAAAGGCCGGCGCGTTGCGCAGGGTGATCGAGACGCATTTGCCGTCGCGGCATTCGGCGCGCACCTCGATGACGCCGCCCGGCATGTCGAGCTTGAAGCGCGTCTCGGGCTCCTGCATCGGCACCATGCCGGTCTCCAGCAGCACGGTGGCGACGCAGATCGTGTTGGAGCCGGACATTGGCGGGTATTCCGTCGGCTCCATGATGATGGCGCCGGCGACGCAATCCTCGCGCGTCGAGGGAACCAGAAGGTTGACGTGGCGCGCGACGCTGCCCCGCGGCTCGCAGATCAGCATGCGCCTGATATGGTCGTGATCACGTTCCATCGTGATCATCTTGTCCATCATCGTGCGGCCCGCCGGCGGCAGCACGCCGCCGATGATGACGTCGCCGACCTCGCCCTCGGCATGGCAGCCGACGACATGAATGCTGGTTTTGCTGCGCATTGCTGTTCCTGCGTTGGTCCCTGGCGGCCACGACTATTTTGCTTGGCAAGCCGTGCTGCTTCGGGACAAACTGATCAATCCGCGTGCCAGCCTCAAGGAGAATCCGAAATGACCCCTAATGTTTTTTCCGGCTGCATGCCGGCGTTGATGACCCCGTGCACGCAGGACCGCCAGCCTGACTTCGACGCGCTGGTGCGCAAGGGACGCGAGCTAATCGCGGCCGGCATGTCGGCCGTCGTCTATTGCGGCTCGATGGGCGACTGGCCGCTCCTGACCGACGAGCAGCGCATGGAAGGTGTCGAGCGCCTGGTGAAGGCCGGCGTGCCGGTGATCGTGGGAACCGGCGCGGTCAACACCGCCAAGGCCGTGGCGCATGCCGCTCACGCCCAGAAGGTCGGCGCCCGGGGCCTGATGGTGATCCCGCGTGTTTTGTCGCGCGGGCCCTCGGTGACGGCGCAACGCCATCATTTCAAGGCAATCCTTGCCGCCGCGCCCGACTTGCCGGCGGTCATCTACAACAGCCCCTATTACGGCTTTGCCACGCGCGCGGACCTGTTCTTCGCGCTGCGCGCCGAACACCCCAACCTGGTCGGCTTCAAGGAGTTCGGCGGACCGTCGGATCTGCGCTACGCAGCGGAAAACATCACCAGCCGCGACGATGAGGTGGCCCTGATGATCGGCGTCGACACCGCCGTCTTCCACGGTTTCGTCAATTGCGGTGCGTCCGGTGCCATCACCGGCATCGGCAACGTCCTGCCGAAGGAGGTGCTGCACCTTGTGGGCTTGAGCCAGGCGGCAGCCAAGGGCGACGTCGAGGCCCGCCAGCGCGCGCTGGAGCTGGACGCCGCGCTCGCCGTGTTGTCCTCGTTCGACGAAGGTCCCGACCTGGTGCTCTATTTCAAGCACATGATGGTGCTGAAGGGCGCTCCCGAATACAAGCTGCACTTCAACGAGACGGACGCCCTGACCGACAGCCAGCGCGGCTATGCCGAGGCGCAGCTCAAATTGTTCGACAGCTGGTATGCCCAGTGGTCGAGACAACCCGGCGTGATTGCAAGGTCTGCCGCCTGACCCGGCAAGTGCGATCAGGCGGCTATGATACGGCCGCTGGTCGCATTGCGGGGCTGAGCAGTCGCTCTCCGACTTAGTGCCTGACCATCCCGGCATCGACATTCAGCGTCTGGCCGGTGATCCAGCGCGCATCGTCGGAGGCCAGGAACGAAACCACATCGGCGATATGCTCGGGCTGGCCCTTGCCCTTCATCGCCTGCAGCATCTCGACAAAGCCGAACGCCTCGTTATGCGGGCTCGCCTTGACGCCATCGCTCTCGATCAGGCCGGGCGTCACAGCATTGGCCGTGATGTTGTATTTGCCGAGTTCGGTGGCCAGCGCCCGGGTGAAGCCGATGACGCCGCCCTTGGCCGCGACATAGGCCGCCATGTTCGGCGTGCCGGCAAAGAAGGTGTTGGAGGCAATGCTGATCACCCGCCCGGCCTTGCCCGCCGCACGCATCTGGTCCGTGCCGGCGCGGCTGACAATGAAGGTGCCGGTCAGATTGACGTCGACGATCTTGCGCCAATGGTCGAGATCGACGTCGTCCCAGGCGACGAACGGCACGATGCTGGCATTGTTGACCAGAATATCGATGCCTCCGGTCAGCGCCAGGATTTCGGCGAAGAGTGCCTTGACCGAGGCCGGATCGGAAATGTCGGCGGCGATCGCCCTCGCCTTTCCGCCGATCGCCGCGGCGGCAGTCTTGGCGCCTTCGGCGTTGATGTCGCTGACGATGACGGTCGCCCCGTCGGCGGCAAGCCGCGCCGCGATCGCCTTGCCGATACCCTGTGCGGCGCCCGTCACCAGGGCCGTCTTTCCCGCAAGCCGTTCAGTCATGAAAATGCTCCCTCAATCCGTGATCTGGTGATGTCGGTTCAGGCGTCGGCATCGATAACGGCCAGCGCCGCCTCGATGCCTTTGCCGATCGTTAGTTTCTGACCGGCCGCGTTCATGGCGCCGCCAAGCGCCATGAGTGCGGCGATCGCATAGATCGGCTGGGCGGTCGGCCCCATATGGCCGATGCGCGTCAGCCTCCCCAATGTCTCCCCGCGCCCCGACGAAAACACCACGCCGTAGCGGGCGCGCGCGGCCTGGCGAAGCGCCTGCTCGTCGACACCTTCGGGGGTGCGGACGGCGGTGGTGGTCGGCGACGCGATGCTGTCGCTGGCGGCCCAGATCGACAGGCCCATCGCGGTGACGCCCGCGCGCATGGCCTTGGCGGTGAGCGCGTGGCGCGCCCACACCGCCTCCGGCCCCTCATTGAGATAGAGGTCGAGCGCGACGTCGAGCCCGTTGATTTCCGAGACCGACGGCGTGAACGGAAACGGCTTGTCCCTCGACCAGGCATTTTCCCAGTCGACGATGCTCAGCATCGACGACCGCGGCGCCAGGGGGTTGGCCTTCATCTTGGCCCAGGCCCGCTCGCTGACGCCCATCATGGTGAGGCCGGGAGGGGCGCCCAGGCATTTGTTTGGGCCGGTGACATAGATATCGGCCTTGCAGTCGTCTGGATGCGTCTTCATGCCGCCAAAGGAAGAGACGGCATCGACGATCAGGTAGCCACCATGCGCCGAGATCAGCGTGCCGATCGCGTCGATCGGATTGATGGTGCCCGACGGCGTGTCGTGATGACAGACCGACACGATGGTGATCTCCGGATGCGCCTTGAGCATGTCGGCGACCGCCTGTGGTTCGATCGCCTCGTTATAGGGGACCTCGATCTCCAGCAGATGCGGCGAATACCGTTTCGCCCAGAAGCCAAAGCCCTTGCCGTAGACGCCGGAGGCAAGGTTGAGCACGACATCGTCTGGCGTGATCAGCGACGCTGCCGCCGCCTCGAGGCCGAGCACCGGCTCGCCATGCAGGATGACCGGCTTGTTCGACAGGCGCATCGCCTTCTGCGCCTTGTCGACCACACCCTCGTAGAAGAGCTGGAATGCTGGATCGTAATCGTAGAGCACCGTTCGGCCGAGGCCGCGCAGGACTTCTGGATAGGCATTCACCGGCCCCGCGGTCAGGGTGATGACGGGATCGGCGTGTTCGGGATAGCGCATCATCTTGTCTCCGGATTGGCGGCGGTCAGCCGTAGAATTGCGTGCCGGTCCTGTAGGTCTTGAAGTTGTCCATGTCGTGCGAGTACATCAGCTCGGCGCCATGGTCCTCGGCGAGCTTCCTCACCTTGCGCATCGAATTGACGCCCGCCACCGGATCGATGTGGAAAGCCGCCTGGCACAGCGTCTCAAGGCTCTTCTGGGTGTAGGCGGCGTCGATGGTGAACAGGATCGGCTTGCGCTTGGGGAACTCGACCAGCAGGCTGTAGTGGCCGATCGAATGGCCTGGTGTCGAGATCAGCTTTACGCCCTTGGCGAGATCGACGTCGCCGTCGATGCCCTCGAAGGTCGAGTTGGCGCGCGTCGTGCCTTCCAGCAGTTGCGCGGTGGCGCCACGCGCTTCGGCGGCCTCCACCGAGAAGCTCAGGTCGGAATAGCCGAGATGCTCGAAAGGCTGCGGATCGCAGGCCTGCGGCACTTCCGAGCGATGGCAAATCTTCTTGGCGTGCGGAAAATACTTGTTGCCGCCGCAATGGTCGAAGTGGAAATGCGAATTGACGACGACGTCGATATCCTTGGGCTCGAGCCCGAGCAGGCCAAGCGCGCCAGGGATGGTCTGGTGTTTTTCCTGAATCGGCTTTTCGAAGGGCAGCACCTTCATGACATGATCGTAGTCGTAGCCGGTGTCGATGAGGAAACGGCCCTCGGCATGCTCGATCAGGATCGAATAGACGGGGAAGCGCACTTCGCCGCCAGGGCCGCGGTTCCAGAACACATGGTAGCCGTCGAGAACGAGCGAGCCGCCGTCGAGCAGGTAGACCTTGGTATCAGACATTCTTGCCTCCTTTTTTGACGCGGGTCCCATCCGCGCATGATTGTTGTCAGCGCGCGCCGCGCTCGTATGGAATGCCAAGTGCCGCCGGCAGGCTGGCGCGCCGGCCGAACAGCACCAGCATGATCATCACCGCCAGGAACGGCAGCATCTGGATGATGTCGGTCGGTATGTTGATGCCGGCCACCTGCATGGCCGTCGTCAGCGACAGGCAGACGCCGAACAGCAGGGCGCCGAACAGCACCCAGACCGGACGGCCGCGCGCCAGCATGGCCAGCACGATGCCAAGGAAACCGGCGCCGTTGGTGATGAATGGAATGAACAGGCCCGCCCCGACATTGGCGAGATAGGCGCCGCCAAGCCCGGCCAACGCGCCGGTCGTCAGCACCGCGATGGTCCGGGTCCTGATGACGTCGATACCCGCGACGTCGAGCGCGGCCGGCTTGTCGCCCGCAGCCTGCAGATTGAGGCCAAGCTGCGTGCGCCGGTAGAGGTAGCCCATGGCGAACACCAGCGCGACCGCCAGATAGACGATCAGATGATGCTTGAAGAAGGCCGGCCCGATGACAGGAATATCCGACAGCAGCGGAATGACGGTGGCTTCCGCCGCCGGCAGACGGGGATAGCTGCGCGAGAACTGAAAATGATGAAGCAGCGCCGTCAGGCCTTCGAGACCGAGCGTCAGCGCGATGCCGATGACGATCTGGTTCAGCCCGATGCGCACGCAAAGCAGCGCCATGACCAGCGCCACGGCGACGCCGCCGGCGGCACCGGTGAGGAAGCCGAGCCACAGCGATCCGGAATAGAAGGCGCCGACGAAACCGAGATAGGCGCCGGCCAGCATCATGCCTTCGATGCCGATGTTGAGCACGCCGGCTTTTTCCGACATCTGCTCGCCTAGGCCGGCAAGCAGCAGCGGGATGGCCGCGGTGACGGCCCCGAACAGCAACGCGCTGAGAAAGACTTCGCTGAAGAGCCCGGTCATGCCCTAAGCCTTTCTCGACTGGTTGTAGCGATGGTCGACATATTCGGCGAGCGCCAGCACGATCAGCACGATGGAGACCAGAACCAGCGTGAAATGATTGGGCACGCCGAGCCGCCGGGCCGCGCTCTCCCCGCCGATCGACAGCACCGAGAGCAGGAACACGAAGCCGATGGCCGCAAAGCCATTCATGCGGGCGAGAAACACCGCGGGAATCACGGCAAGTCCGTAGGCGGGGTTCCAGTCGGCGCGGACATTGCCCTGCACGCCGATGATGTCGACGGCGCCGGCAAGGCCGGCAAGCCCCGCTGAAATGGCGAAGACAGCGACGGTCAGGCCGGGCACGCCCAGGCCCGAATGGATCGCCGCGCGCGGATTGGCGCCGACGATCCGCAGCTTCAGCCCGAACGCCGTGCGCGTCATCACCAGATGCACGATGATGATCGCCGCCAGCCCAAGCAGCAGGCCGCTGGTGATGGTCGTTTCGAACAGGCGCGGCAGCCGGTCTTCCACCGGCAGCGTGCGCGTCTGCGGCACGGTCGTGCCGGGATCGCGAAACATGAGCTTGACCAGCACGTTGGCGAGCGAAGTGCCGAGGAACGTCATCATCAGCGTGGTGATGATCTCGTTGACACCCTGATAGGCACGCAGCAGAGCCGGTACCAGCGACCAGATCATCGCCACGACCATGGCGATGAGGAACGAGCAGATGAGCGCCAGCCAAGCCGGCAATATCTCCACCAACACCGGAGCGCTGGCGGCCGCCGTCACCGCACCGAGCAGGAACTGGCCGTCGCCGCCGAGATTCCACATGCCGGCGCGAAAGGCGACGATCAGGCCGGCGGCAAGAAACAGCAGCGGCGCCATCCGCGTCAACGTTTGCTGGATACCGAGCGGCGAGAACAGTCCTTTCTCCAGCACGAAGCCGTAATAGGCGAGCGGGTCGACGCCGACGGCAAGCAGGATGCAGCCGGCGATGACGAGAGCGATGAGGATCGGGCCGAGCGTCATCAGCAGCCGGTGCAGGATGTCGCGGCGCGTCGTCGCCGCGCTCGTGGCATCGAGCGCGGTGGCACTGGCCGTGGGTGCGGTGTCGATGCTCATGCGGCAAGTCCGATCATCAGGCGGCCGATCCTGGTGCGGGCGTCGTCGGTGTTCTCGACGGTGCCGACCAGCGCTCCATTGGCGATGACGGCAACACGGTCGCACATGCTCAGCAACTCCTCGAGGTCGGTGGAGATGAGCAGCACGGCGAGGCCGCGGGCCGCCGTATCGCGGATGCGTTGGCGTGACGCCAAAGTGTTGGCGAGATCGAGCCCATAGGTCGGTTTGTTGAAAATCACCACCTTGGCACCCTCCGCCAGTTCTCGTGCCAGCAGCACCTTCTGGATGTTGCCGCCGGACAGCCGGGCGACCGGCGTCTTCAGGCTTGGCGTGCGCACGTCGTATTCACGCACGAGCTCTGCCGCGCGCCTGTCGATCTCGCCGCGCTGCTCGACGCCGTGGCGCCAGAACGGGGCCGCGCCAACCTGCTTGAGGAAGAAGTTGATCGATACCGGGAAGGTGCCGACAGTGCCTTCGCCCAGCCGGTCATCGGTCAGGTAGCGCAGACCGCGGCGGCGGCGTTCGCCGACGCTCAGCGCCTCGATGGGAATGCCCTCCAGCCGCACTGAACCGCCGGTCGCCGCGCGTTGGCCGGCCAGCGCTTCCGCCAGTTGCTTCTGGCCGTTGCCGTCGATACCGGCGATGCCCAGGATCTCGCCCGGGCGGATGTCGAAGGAGATCGACGAGAGGCCGGGCGCATTGTCCGTCGGCGCGACCGCCAGATCCGCGACCTGAAGCAGCGGCGCCGCATCGGCCTGGACTGTACGGACCGGACGCTCGACAGCTTCCGGATCGTCTTTCCGCTTGCCGAACATCAATTCCACGATCTCAGAGATGATCGCCTGCTCACCCAGTGCGCGAAACCGCTCGGGTGGAATCTCGCCGACCTTGCGGCCGAGCTTCAGCACCGAGATGCGGTCGCCGAAGGCTGCCGCCTCCTTGAGCTTGTGGGTGATGAAGACGATCGCCAGGCCCTGCTCGACAAGGCGGCGCATCAGCGCGCCCAGTTCATCGATGCCTTTCGGTGTCAGCATGGAGGTGGATTCGTCGAGGATCAGCAGCCGGCTGTTGCGCACCATGGCGCGCAGGATTTCGACCTGCTGCTGCTCACCCAGCGAAAGCTCCGAAACCTTGACATGCAGCTTCACCGTGATGCCGAGGCTGCGGGTGATCTCGGCGACGCGCGCCTCAAGCTCCTCGGTCCGGGGGCGTTGCCACCACGGTCCGCCAAGCAAAAGGTTTTCCGCCACCGTCAGCGTCGGCACCAGCATCATGTGCTGGAACACAGTGCCGATGCCCAGCGCCAGTGCATGGCGCGGCGAGGTGATCGGCTTTGGTTTGCCGTCGACCAGTATGCGTCCTTCGTCCGGCTGCTGCAGGCCCGACAGCATGCCGATCAATGTCGATTTTCCAGCACCGTTCTCGCCGAGCAGAACATGCACCTCGCCGGGGCGGATCGACAGGTCGACGCTGTCATTGGCGACGATGCCGGGAAAGCGTTTGGTCACGGCTTCAAGCGCGACAATGTCGCGCCCGACAACGGACGATGATGAAGAACTGCTCATGAATGCCTGCGCCAAAAATGGTTATCAGCCGGAGGGGTGAACGGATCACCCCTCCGGCAGCCGACCGCGATCGCCTTACTGGGCGACGCTGGTCATCAATGCCCTGACGGCGGCCGCGTCATAGACCGGATCGACCTTGATCTTGCCGGAAATGACGTCCTCGCGCAGCGCCTGGATTTCCGTCCAGACCTTGTCCGGAATGGCAGCGGTTTTCAGCAGCTTCACCGAGTCGTCCTTGAGGCCGATCGTGTAGTGTTTGGTGCCGAACGTGTCGGCCTTGAGGTCGGCGATCATCGCCGCATAGACAGGCTCGATGTTCCACACCACCGACGACAGCAGGAAGCCCTTGTCGATCGGCGATTTGTCGCCGATGACGTCGATGAAATAGACCTTGCCGCCATCCGCTGCCTTGGTCGTTTCGACCGCCTGCAGCATACCGAAGCTCGAACCGTTGCCCTGGCCGAAGATGATGTCGGCGCCCGACGCGATCACGCTCTCGGTGACGCGCTTGCCGCCGGCCGCGTCGCTGTAGGCGGCCGGGCCGATCACCGCATAGGTGATCTTGACGTCCGGGTTCTCCGCCTTCACGCCTTGCGCGAAAGCCGCCGACTGCGAATTCCACGATGGCGGTTCGCCCGAGACGACGATGCCGACCGACTTGGAACGCGACATCTTGGCGGCGAGACGGCCAGCGAGATAGGCACCCTGGTGGCCGCTCAGCGTGTAGTCGGCGACGAGGCCCTTCTCCAGGCCGTTCGGCGTGTCGACGATCGCCACCGGAACCTTCAGTTCCTTTGCGATTTCAGGCGCCGAGGTGTTGTAACCGCTGGCATGGGCGATCAGCAGGCTGGCGCCGTCGGATGCAAGCTCGCGCAAGGTCGGGCGAACATCGCCGTAGCCGAGGCCCTGGGCCACGACCACTTCGACGCCGGCGGCCTTGCCCGCCGCCTTGGCGGCGTCGATGCCTTGCTGGTTCCAGCCGTAGTCGGTGCCTTCTTCGGGGGTCAGAATGGCGATCGACTTGACTTCGCCGGCAAGCGCGCCACCCAACAAGACACTGCTCAGTATAATTGCACTGACACTGCTCTTAAGAATCTTTAACATGTTACCCTCTCTGTTTGATTTCCCAATCAATATTCTTATTGTTATTGCGCAGAAGCGAGATAGACTGCCCGATGAAAATCTACCCATGGAGATCGGGCAAAGTGAAGATTCGTTATGTCCTTCCGGTGATGCTGGCGTTCACACCCTTCGCCAACGCGGTCGAGTTGCACCATGTCATCGTCCGCAAGGGCACCGACGGGCTTGCCATGGTGCCGTTGACGATTTCGAATGCGGGCAATGAAGGGCTGTCCTGCAATGCCGACTTCGCCCACTGGTATTCGGCAGGGATCGCGACGGTCGAGCCGGGCAAGAGCGCCCGCGTCGAGCTCTGGTTCGACCGAAAGAGCGGCACGTTCACGATCCTCAACGACAAGCGCGAGAACCTGCCGGTCGAGCGGCTGTGGTGCGGCCTGTCGGGCCGCGCATATGCCACACGGGTGCAGATCACGCTCGACCGCACTGACGCGGCCAAGGGAGCGCGCGCCGTGTCCTGCGGCGTGGAGCAGGACCGGCTGGCATGCCGATAGGTGCTCATCGATCCGTTGGCCCGCGACATGGCGCGACCTACTCCTTGGCTAGGAATTTGTCGGTGAAGACGTCGTCCGCCGACAGGGCCGCCTTGAGCACGCCCTGATCGGTGAGCGTCTTCAGCGTTTCCTCCCACTGCGTCTTCGTCATCCAGCCAAGGCCGTGTTCCTTGGTGTCCGGGCTGGTGAAGGTCGACGCGATGTCGGCGTTGATCTGCGCCAGCAGCACATCCTTCTTGTCGGCATAGCCGGGTGCGGCCTTGGCGGTGATCTCGGCGGCCTCTTCGGGGTGCGCCACGACATAGTCGAAGGCCTCCCTGTATGCCTTTACGAAGCGGGCGACGATTTCGGGCTTGTCCTTGATCATTGTCTGCGAGGTGAACAGGCCGGAGCCATAGGCCTTCCAACCATGATCCGAGCCCATCATGATGCTGAGCGAACCGGGACCGCCCGCCTTGGCCTCCAGTTCGGGGACCTCGGCGTCGACATAGCCGACCACCGTCTGGACCCGGCCCAGAAGCAGATAGCTTTCATAGGGCGGCGAGACGCTGTTCAGCGTCATGTCCTTCTCAGTCAAGCCATTGGCCGCCAGGAAGCCCTTGAAGAAGATGTAGGTCGAACCGGCCGGGTGAATGCCGATGGTGAGACCCTTGAGATCCGCCGGCTTGGCGAGCTTCATCGTCTTCGCCAGCGAGATGATCGCCAGCGGCGAGTGCTGGTTGACCGCGGCAAGCGCCACCACCGGGACATTCTGCGACCGCGCGACGGCGAGCGTGGGAAGGTCGCCGAATCCGAAATCCGCGTTGCCATTGCCCACCAGCCGCATGGCGTCCGGCGAGCCGGAGCCCTTGCGGATTTCGGCGACGTCGATGTCGTTCTTGGCGAAGAAGCCCTTTTCCTTGCCGACGAAGAACATGGCGTGGTTGCCGCGCACCACCCAGTCGAGCTGGACGTTGACCTTGTCCGCCGCCAGGGCCGCGCCCGAGAAGCCGAGTGTCCCGACACACGCCGCAAGCGCGGCTGCCTTGATGAGTGAGCGTCTGAGCATTTTTGTTCCCTTTTTCATTGGTTGAGAGCGGACCTAGGACTGGCTGAATTTCGGCGCCCACGGCACCACGATGCGTTCGAGAATTTCGGCCGCGTAGTAGAAGGCGATGCCCAGCACCGAAACGAGGAGCAGGGCCGCGAAGACCAGCGCGGTGTCGAGCTGGGTCGAGGCGAACTGGATGACGTAGCCGAGCCCATCCGAGGCGCCGGCGAATTCGCCGACGATGGCGCCGATGACGCTGAGCGTCGCGGCGATCTTGGTGCCTGCCATCAGGTTGGGCAGCGAATGCGGAACGCGAATCCTGAACAGGATCTGCGTCGAGCTGGCGCCGACCGAATTCATCAGCGACAGCAGCGAGCGATCGACCGACTGCATGCCCGCCAGCATCGACAAGGTCACCGGGAAGAAGGCGATGACCAGGATCAGGCCGATCTTGGGCGCAAGCCCGTAGCCGAACCAGAGGATGAAGATCGGCGCCAGCGCCACCTTGGGCACGTTCTGGAACAGCACCACCAGCGGATAGAGCGCTCGCCCCAGCCAGTCGAAGCGCACGATGACCAGCGCAATGGCAATGCCAACCACGACGGAGACAAGGAAGCCAAACAGGATCTCGCCCGCCGTCACCAGCGTCGCCTGCATCAGCGTTCCCCATTGCGCGACCAGCGATTGCGCGATCTCGGACGGGGCGGGAATGATGAAGGCGGATATGGCGAAAATCCGCACCACGGCTTCCCACACGACGATCGTCACCAACAGAAGGATGACCGCCGGAAGCCAGCTGCCTGTCGCCGCCCCCCAGGTCGAGGCAAAGCGCGACTCAGGCCGCGACTCGGAGAAATTGGTGAAGGGTTGATCGCTCATGACGCGCCTCCCGGTTGGTGGCTGGCGCGCAGCATGGTGCGCAGTTGAACCACCAGCCTGACGAACTCCGGATCTTCCGTGACCGACAGGTCGCGCGGATACGGCAGGCCAATGTCGAGGCTCTCGGTGATGCGCCCAGGCTTGATCCCCAGCACGTGGACATGGCGCGACAGGTGAATGGCCTCGTCTATCGAATGGGTGACGAGGACGATGGTCTTGCCGGTGCGCTGCCAGATCTCCAGCAACGACTGGCCCATCGCATCGCGGGTGATGGCGTCGAGCGCGCCGAACGGCTCGTCCATCAAAAGCACCGCCGGATCGAGCGCCAGGGCCCGCGCGATGGCGACGCGCTGGCGCATGCCGCCTGACAATTCATGGGGGCGCTTGTGGGCGCTGTCGCCCAGCCCCACCAGTTTCAGCATCTGCTGGCCGCGCGCCCGCAACTCAGCGCGCGAGAGCGACTTGTCGGCAATGCCAAGCAGCATCGAGGCGTTGTCGACGGCGTTCTTCCAGGGAAGCAAATTGGCGTCCTGGAAGACGAGGCCGATCATGCGCTTGCGCGCCGCCTCGACCGGCGAAAGCCCGGCAATCGAAACGCTGCCGCTCGTCGGATTGACAAGTCCGGCCAGGACCTTGAGCAAAGTGCTCTTGCCACAACCGGACGGGCCAATAAGCGAGACAAACGACCCTTTCGGCACCGAAAGATCGATATTCTGCAGAACCAGCTGCTTGGCCATGACCACCGAAACGCCCTTGGCGGAAATCAGATCGTCATCGTGGCGGATATGGGCTGGCCGACCACCTGCTGCTCGAATGGGTTCCATGCGCACGGCTACTCTCGGCCCTCCAGGATGCGTCGCACCGCGACGAGTTTGCGCGCCCTTTCGCCTTGCAGCGCCTTGGTCTGCTCGGGCGTGTAGGAGAACATGCCCTCGCCCGACTTGATGCCGAGCTTCGACGCGTTGGTCTTTTCCAGCACCATCGGCGCGACGTCGTCGCGATTGGAGAGATCGGCGTTGAGGAAGGAGGAGACGGACTTGTAGATATCCAGCCCCGCCATATCGAGAAGCGCCATCGGTCCGATCACGGCGATCTTGTAACCGATGCCCCAGGACACGCAGGTGTCGAGATCTTCGGGATCGATGACGCCGCGCTCGACGAGGTCGACCGCCTCGCGCAGCAGCGCATAGAGCACGCGGTTTTCGACGAAGCCCGGAACATCCTTCTTCACCACCACCGGCAGCAGGCCGATCGAGCGGATCAGGTCGCGGATAACAGCCACGGTCTGTGGCGCGGTGTTCTCGCCGGCGATCACCTCGATCATCGGGATGATGTGCGGCGGGTTCGACCAGTGCATGCCCACCATCCGCTCGGGATGCGAGATATGCGCCTGCAGCTTGGTGATCGGGATACCAGACGTGTCGGAGGCGACGATCGTATCGGAGCCTATAAGGCCATCGATCGTGCGATACACATCGGCCTTGACCGAAATGTTCTCGGGAACGTTCTCGATGACGAGGTCGGCCCCGGATACCGCATCGCGGATATCATCGGTGAAGCGGACCGTTCCGGTGCCAGCCGACGGTGGCGCGATACCCAAGGCGTCGAGAACGGTCTCGGCCACGCCCAGCATGGATCGCGCGCGCTCGATCGCTGCCGGGGCGACATCGTAGGCGACCACCTGCAGGCCGCCTCTGGCGAGACGCGCGGCCATGCCCGGCCCCATCGTACCCATACCGATGATGGCGATATTTCGGATCATTGGACTGCCCCGCTTTGTTTTGAGCTCGCGATGAGGTCGGCGGCTTTCTCGGCAATCATGATCACTGCCGCGTTGATGTTGCCGCAGACCAGGTCGGGCATGACGGACGCGTCCACCACCCTGAGGCCGTCGACGCCGCGAACCCGCAGTTGCGGGTCAACGACCGAGGCCGCATCGGCCCCCATCCGGCAGGTCCCGGCCGGATGGTGCACGGTGATGGAGGTCTTGCGGATATGCTCGTCGATCTCGTCGTCGCTCTGGCACTTCGGACCGGGAAAGAATTCCGCCTCGATGAACGGCTGCATGGAGGGCTGCGCGGCCAGATCCCTTGCCACCCGGAAACCGGCCCGCAACGACTCCCAATCCTTCGGCGACGCGAGGAAATTCTGGTGGATCAGCGGCGCCGCCGAGGGATCAGCCGACGCCAGTTTCACCGCTCCCCGGCTCTCAGGCTGCGTCGCCACGATGCGCGTCGCGAAACCGTCCGCAAACGGCGCCTTGAACGGCTTGAAATAGGGCCATGCGGCGAGCGGCGCCGCCGTGAAGAGCAATTGCACGTCCGGCAACGGCCGCGCCGGACCGCTCTTCAGGAAGGCGACAACACCGCCGGGCACATCGCCGGAAAAACCGCGTCCCGTGAGGTAGGTCTTGACGAAATCGAAGCCGATGCGATCGGCGCGCATGTTGCGCAGGAAAGGGCCGCCCGGAGCCCGGCGCCGGTACATGAGGATGACCGAGACGTGATCCTGCAGGTTCTTGCCGACGGCCGGCAGGTTGACCCGCGTCTGGATCCCGTGCGCGGCAAGCTCATCCTGCGCCCCGATGCCCGACAGCATCATGAGTTGCGGCGTGTTGATCACGCCGCCGGCAAGCAGCACTTCCTTGCGGGCGAGAACCCTGCGTTCGCCGCCGCGATGGTTGATGGTGACGCCAGTGGCGCGCGTACCCTCCAGCACGATCTTCGTTGCGCTCGCTTCCGTCAGGACGGTCAGATTGGGCCGCTTCAGCACCGGCCGCAGATAGGCTGACGCGGTCGAGGCGCGCCGACCTTTTGAAATCGTCATCTGGAGGCGGCCGAACCCTTCCTGCCGCTCGCCGTTGTAGTCGTTCGTCTGCGCATAGCCGGCGTCCACGCTGGCTTTCGCAAAGGCGTCGATCAGCGTGTCCTTGTAGCGGCAGAACTGGGTGCTGACCGGGCCGTTGCCGCCACGATACTGGTTCCCGCCGCCTTCCCAGCTTTCCTGCTTGCGGAAATACGGCAGCACCTTGTCGTACGACCAGTCGCTGAGCCCCGTGCCTGCCCAGCGATCGTAATCGCCGCGATTGCCCCGCACATAGGCCATGGCGTTGGTCGACGAGGATCCGCCAATAACCTTTCCGCGCGCGCACTCGACCCGGCGTCCGCCGACATTGTCTTCCGGCTCGCAGAAATACATCCAGTCATGGCGACGCTCGGTCAGGATCTTGCCCCATCCAAGCGGTATATGGATCATCGGATCGCGGTCCCAGCCGCCGGCCTCCAGCAACAGCACCGAACATCCCGGGTCGGCGCTCAGCCGGTTGGCGAGCACGCAACCGGCCGAGCCGGCCCCAACAATGATGTAATCGTAGCTTTCAGCGTGCGGCATGGTGCGTTTCATTGCCTTCGGCTGACGCCGTGGCGTCAGGGAACTATTGAAAACCGGGCCTGGAAATCCCGGCACGGGCCGGGACCATCTAGGTATTCCACAAGGCGACCGGCTCTAGATCAGGCCAGCCTCTCTCAGACGCTGCGACCAGTGGTTCCACCCCCGGTCGATTTGAGCGCCGACGAGCTTTCCCGCCGTCTTGACCTCGCCTGGCGACAGATACTTGATCTTGCCGATCTGCAGGCCGGCCGTAAGCGCCTTCGCTTCCTGCTCGAGATAGAAGGCTCGGAAGACGACCTCGCGCACGGAGTTGCCGACATTGACGACGCCATGACGGGCCATGAGGACCACGGTGCTGTCGCCGAGGCTTTCGGCGATATCCGCGCAGACATCATGGCCACCGCCGAAGAGATCCGTCTCGTCGCCGTGCTTGTCGCGGATCTCATAGACTGGAACCGACTCGCCCATGAAAGCTCCCATATGGGTGACCGGCCGAAGCGGCGTGTCGACGAAGCAATAGGGCAGCACGGCAGGGGAATGGGTGTGGAGCACGCACTGGACGTCGGGCCGCGCCCTGTAGATCTCGCTGTGGATATAGCGCTCCAGATAGGACGGCCGGTTGTCCGACGTTTCGCCGTCGAGGTTGAAACGCTGCATGTCACCGGCCGTTATCAGGCTTGGAGCAAGCTTCTGCGCCAGGAAGAAGCTTGCGGGATCCTCGGGATCACGGGCACTGATGTGCCCGAACGTATCCAKGATGCCTTCGTTCAGAAGTATCTTCGTCGCTGTAACCAGCTCCTCGAAAACCTTCTGGTGTACCGGGCTGTTGTCTGTCATTTCCAAATTCTCCCATTGCGGCGATGGCGACCATTCTTGTTGTTGTTATCGGTCGCCAGGGCCGCGGATTTCACTTGTTTTCGTAGATGCCGACAATCCGATTCTGCTCGATGATGTTGCCGGCATATTTCTGCAGGAACTCCTCCCGGGTGGGCGTCCCTTCGACCTTAGTGTCCAGGGCATAGACCCAGAAATAGTAGTGATGTTCTCCATGGCCAGCGGGCGGCTGGGGTCCGTAATATTGCTTGCCGCCGGCGCCGTTGGGGCCGACGCGGAACTTTTCCTGCGCGTCCGAAAGATCCGTCGTCGAGGGATCGATGCCGTAGACCACCCAATGGGTGAAGCCGTTGGCGAGCGGCGCGTCCGGATCGTGGCAGATGATCGCGAGTTCCTTCGTCCCTGCCGGGACGCCGCTGACGGTAAGCCTGGGCAATACGTTGCCCTTGTCGCCGGCATGTTCGTCGCGCAGTTTCCCGAGCGGCTTGAAATCCGCCGACGTGATCTTGAGGTCCTTGATGTTCAAAGGCATGAAATTTTCGTCCTTTCAGCAATTCGATCGAGCTAGACGCCGGCCTTGAGGTCGGCGACGGATTTGCCGCCGACGCGCTGGTGCACGCGCGGACCCGATGCGACGGCGACGCAGATTAGAAGCTCGTCCGGGCGCGGGGCATCCGGCACGGAAAAGGTGACGGCGTCATAGTGGGAACGGATGTAGAGCTCGTCCTTGTGGGCAAGCGGGATGTCGATGGTCGTGCCGGCGACAGCGACCTTGCTGACCGACGAAATCCAGGCCTTGCCACCGCCCACCTGCTGGCGCAGCGGATCGCCGAACACAGTGGTGATGCAGGCGACGACATGCTCCTGTTCGCCTGACGTACCCGCGATACCGCCCTTGCCGTAGCTTTCGACCGGCCTGTTGCCGAGCAGCGCCACGGCTCTCTCGCCGAGCGCATGACCGATCGCTGCGCTCGGATTGGTCAGATCAGACAGTTCGGCGACGAACTTTCCGGCGAAGGGATTGCGTATGACAACGCCAGTCGCGACTTTGACAAGGGTTTCGCCAGGCGTGCCGCCGTCATGCCGGCTTTCCTGGACGCAGGCGTACCATCCCCTGACATCATAGTCCCGTTCGACTTCACTGGAATAATTCATCTTTATCTCCTGAAAGGCGCGCGCTGTTTCCGCACGCACCGATTAATTCGTTGGCCGGTTTGCCCGACGCTACTGCGGCCATGAGAACACACGGCGCAGCGGGTCGTAGCGGGCGGCTTCCAGTGCTGCCGGCGTGAACATGTTTCCCTTCGAGAGCGAGCGGTTTGCCGCGTAGTCGCCGGACAGGGCCTGGCAGCGATCGGTGATCGGGCGGATGCGCGTCTCCCACGCGACGAGCGCATCCTCGACCGAAGAACCCTCTTCCAGGTCCTGCGACAGGCTGAAGGCGTTGACCATCGCACAACCGGCACCCTGGGCAAGAGCCGGGCACATGGCATGCGCGGCGTCTCCAACGAGGGCGACCTTGCCTCTTGTCCAGCTATCGAGCTTGGTTGTTTCGTACTTGTCGTACCGGGCGGTTTTCAGCTTGGCCGCCTCGATCAGGCATGGCTCCAGGAAAGGAAACATCTCGACCCAGACTTCGAGATCGATCGGCACGCTCGATCCGCGCGGATCGGCGGCCGGAGCCATCAGGCCGAGATAGAGCTCGTTCTCATTGCAGGGCGAATAGAGAATGCGCTGGACGCGCGGCCAGAAGTTCCACATGTCGATGGTGTTGTCCCACTCGCCATGACCAAGCTCTTTCTTCATGCGCGGGACGATCAGCCGGATAAGACCATCTTTCGAAACCCAGCGATCCTGTTTGAAGCCGATGGAATCCCTGACCTTGGAGCCGACGCCATCGGCGCCGACGATCAGGTCGGCTTCGAGAACCTCTCCGGTCTGAAGCGTCAGGCGCCCTTCCGGATCGGCGGCGACGGCCTCGGAATTGACGCTTATGTCGACGCCAAGCGCACGGGCACGGTTGACCAGGGCATCGTGCAGGTGGCTGCGGGTCATGATGCGCCAGGGGAGACCGTTGAACGTCTCCTTGGAAACCGACTTGTTGTGCATCCAGGTCTCATAGGTCGGAGGCGTGTGCGAACCCTGGAGAACATCGTCCAGGGCGCCCAGCCCTTCGAGCACGCGAAGGCCATTGTGCCAGAGATAGATGCCCGCGCCGAACGCCCGCAGTTCCGAGCTCTTTTCGTGCAGCCTGACATCCCAGCCATTCTGCTTGAGAGCGATGGCGGCGGTCAGGCCGGCAAAGCCGCCGCCGGCAACCTCGGCACGTCGCGTCTTGCCCAGAGTCTTGTTTACATTGGCCATTTTCTATCCTGATGCTGCGTACAAGAAGACGGCGCGTCTGGCCGTCAGGCGTCTATAAAGTTGGTGATGGCTTTCAGCGTGATCTCGGGAGAGACCTCGTTGACGTAGTGGTCGGCGCCCGGGATGACGACGACAGGCAGATCGGGCCGCAGCTGGCTTGTCTTGGCCAGCGCCGCCGCCGAAACCAATTTGCTCGACTCGCCGCGAACGATGAGGACGGGCTTCGTCACGTCGCGGTAGGCCGGCACCAGGTCCGCTCGCAGGCCCCTGGCGGTCTGCGCCATCGCCGCGGGCGAGGCCAATGGACGCAATCCGCCGTCGACCGGCTGATAGCCGCTTTCAGCTCTGATCCTGATGGCGTCGGCGGGAATGTTCGGATAGCGGCCGGCGAGGTATGCCTCGACAGCCCCGACATCGTCGAAAAGCTGGCTCCCCGCGTTCACGCGCGCTTCCAGCGCGTCCAACGCTTCGGTCTCGATATAAGGCGTAAAGTCGATCGCGACGACCGAGCGCACCAGATCCGGGTATTTCGCCGCGGCCGTGACGGAATTTCGAGCACCAAGCGAATGCCCGACGAGGATGGCACGGCCTCGATCGAGCGTGCGTATCAGGCCGGCGATGTCGTCGGCATAGTCATTCGCCTCGTAGCCGGTTTCCGGCTTGTCGCTGAGGCCATGCCCCCTCTGGTCAACCGCTATCGTCGTGAACCGGTCCGAGAGCCGAGCCATCAACGGCTCGAAGACGGCGGAGTTGGAGGTGATGCCGTGGAAGAACAGCATCAACGGGCCGCTGCCCCTCTGGCGCACGTTCAAGGCGATGCGGCCGATGTCGACGCGTCGCGAGATGAAGTGGTCGGAAGCACCCTCTGCCGCCATGTCCATGATCCTCTCCTCCGCTGCCCGTCTCCAGCAAAAGGATCATACAGACCGTGGCCTCGTCAAGTAGATTGTCTGACATTCTTGCAATCTTCGGATTTGACAATCTGTCTATCCTGCTGTCAAATTTCCATGGCGTGGCGTATGCTGCTTCAGTTTTGCGACTCAAAGGCCATGAGACGTTACCTATGCCCCCAGATTTGAATTTGCGAATTTCGCCACGGACCGTGCAACGGGAGACCGTCGACAAGTTACGGCTGGCGATCTTCTCCGGTTTGTTTCAGCCGGGAAGCCGCCTCATCGAAAGTCAACTGTGCACACAACTCGGCATCAGCCGCCCCTCGCTGCGGGAGGCTTTGCGCAGTCTTGAGGCCGAACGCCTGATCGAGATCGTGCCCAACCGCGGGCCGTCGATACCGGCGCTTTCCTGGGAGGTGGCAACCGCCATCTACGAGGTTCGAGAGCTGTTGGAAGTCGAGGCGGCGGGACGATGCGCGCTGAGGATTTCGCCGGAACAGTTGCGTGAACTCGAGAAATCCCTTTCGGCGTTCGAAGAGGCCGCATCGAGCAATGACAGCCTGGCGCAGGTCATGACCGCCGCGGACTTCTATTCGATCATACTGGCGAACTGCGGCAATCCGATCCTGGAGGAAGTCCATCGCGGTCTGGTGGCCAGGATCAGCTTCTTTCGAGGACGGTCGATGTCCCTGGAGGGTAGAGCGCAAAGCAGCCTGGCGGAGATGAGGGAGATCTTCGAATCCATCGCCGCTGGCGACGAGAAGGCCGCCCGCAAAGCCTCGAAACATCACGTCCTGAGGGCGAAAGCGGCGGCGAAGATATCCATGGACCACGGGATTTGAGTTCTTCGATCGACTGTTGTTCCGTCTGAAGACTCGACGTCCTTCATGACGTTTTCGGATCGGCCGAACGCAGATCGGTGCGCGGCTTTCTTCATGTCGGTGTCAGACATGCCGGCCATCGAAGCCGGCAAATGGCAGATGGAGTGATGATGACCAGGGCCGATGTCGAGCGTAGACCGAATTGCGATATCGTCATCGTCGGCGGCGGGTCGGCCGGATCGTTGCTTGCCGCGCGACTGAGTGAAGATCCGGACAGTCGCGTTCTGCTGATCGAGGCAGGCGAAGAGGCGACGGATCCCGACATCTGGAACCCCGCCGCATGGCCGGCGCTTCAGGGCCGCAGCTACGATTGGGACTATCGCACGGAGCCGCAGGCCGGCACCGCAGGCCGGGTGCATCATTGGGCGCGCGGGCGGTTGATCGGCGGCTCGAGCTGCCTGCACGCGATGGGTTATATGCGCGGGCATCCTGCCGACTTCCAGGCCTGGGTCGACGCGACCGGGGATCGCCGATGGAGCTGGGATGAACTGCTGCCGGTTTTCCAGTCTATCGAAGACCACCCGCTTGGTGGCGACGGCATTCACGGCAAAGGCGGGCCGCTGCCTGTCCATTTACCGGTGGACGAAGTCAGTCCGCTTGCCCGTGCCTTCATCGAGGCCGGCGCATCGTTGGGCCTGCCTCGCCTCGAGGGCCACAATAGCGGAGAGATGATYGGCGTCACCCCGAACTCCTTGAATATTCGCGACGGGCGGCGGGTCACAGTGGCGGACGCCTGGCTCACAGAGGCGGTTCGCGGCCGCAAGAACCTGACCATCCTTACGGGCTCCCGGGTGTGGCGGCTCAAGCTGGAGGGCAATCAGGTCCGCAGCCTCGAGGTCGTCGGGCGACAGGGCTCGGTCGAGATCTTGGCGGATCGAGTCGTCCTTTGCGCCGGAGCGCTGGAAAGTCCGGCCTTGCTGATGCGTTCGGGCATCGGTCCGCGCGATGTGCTCGATGCGGCAGGCGTCGGCTGCCTGATCGATATGCCTGACATCGGTCGGAACCTGCAGGACCACCTGCTTGGCGCCGGCAACCTCTACGCGGCCCGCAAGCCGGTGCCGCCATCGCGCCTCCAGCATTCGGAATCGATGGCCTATATGCGGGCTGACAGCTTCACCGCTGCCGGGCAGCCTGAAATAGTCGTTGGCTGCGGTGTCGCGCCGATCGTGTCGGAATGCTTTCGGGCGCCCGCCGCCGGCACGGCATACTCGCTGCTGTTCGGCATCACCCATCCGACGAGCCGCGGCAGCGTGCGCATAAGCGGGCCTGAGCTCGGCGATCGATTGATCATCGATCCGGGATACCTGCAAACCGGCCGCGACCGCGAGTTGTTTCGCCAAGCGCTTGAGGCGGCACGGACAATCGGGCATGGAGAGGAACTCGCAGGCTGGCGCGAGCGCGAACTCCTGCCAGGCAGCCTGAACAGTGCGGCCGAGATCGACGACTTCATCGCGCGGTCGGTCATCACGCACCATCATCCCTGCGGTACATGCAGGATGGGCAAGGACCCGGACGCCGTCGTCGATGCAAATCTACGGCTGAAGGCGCTCGACAATGTCTTTGTCGTGGACGCGTCGATCATGCCCAGGCTCACCGCGGGACCGATTCACGCCGCGGTCCTCGCGATCGCCGAGACTTTCGCCCGACGGCACTAAACCACCGAAGCCGCCGGCTCGGCTTGCGGTACGGAAGACCGGCGCGCCGCACTGGCATATTTCTGGGCGATMAYGGCGCAGRCCATSAGCTGKATCTGGTGGAAGAGCATCAGCGGCAGRACGATSGCGCCGACGCCCTGGCCGGCGAAGATGACGTTGGCTATCGGCACGCCGCTTGCCAGGCTCTTCTTCGAACCGCAGAAGGTGATCGTGATCTGGTCGGCCCTGTCGAAGCCGAGAAGCCGGCTGCCATAGGTCGTCAACAGAAGCACCAGGCCGAGGAGCACCATGTCGGCGACGACGACCACGGCAATGTCGCGCAGCGAGAACATGTGCCAAAGCCCCTCGGCGACCGCCGTGCTGAAGGCCAGATAGACGACCATCAGGATCGAGCCGCGATCGACAGGCATCAACAGTGTCTTGCGGGCGCGTATCCAGTTGCCGATCCGCGGTTCCAGCAACTGTCCGAGCGCAAAGGGCAGGAGCAGCTGCACCAGGATCTGGCTCACCGAATCCCACGAAAATCCGCCGTGACCACCGATGGAGAAGAGCAGGCCGACGAGCAGGGGCGTCAGGAACATGCCGAAGATGTTGGAGGCGGAAGCCGAGCAGATGGCCGCGGGGACATTTCCGCCGGCGATCGAGGTGAACGCGATCGAGGACTGCACCGTCGACGGCAGGACACAGAGAAACAGAATGCCGAGATAGAGCGGCTTGGGCAGGATCGAAGCAGGCAGATAGCCAAGCGCCATGCCCAGCAGCGGGAACAGGCCAAAGGTCGTCAGAAGGATCACCAGGTGCAGGCGCCAATGCATCAGGCCGGCGACGACGACATCGCGCGAGAGCCTCGCACCATGCAGGAAGAACAGCAGCGCCACGGCAAGATTGGTCGCGATCGCGAACCATCCCGCGAATGTCCCAGTCGCGGGCGCCACCGACGCAAGCGCGACTGTGCACAACAGGAGGATCAGAAAGGTGTCCGGCAGAAAGCGGCGCATGACATGTTCGCTCCAGAATGGCGGCGCCGTCTTCTCGCGCATCGCGAAACCGGATACAACGAATAACAGTTATCGCATTTTGGGATATCAATGCTCGACCTGGTCCAACTGCGCAGCTTCGTCACCGTCCAGCAGATGGGAAGCTTTACCTTCGCGGCCGAGAGGCTGGGGCTCGGGCAATCCACCGTCAGCCAGCACATCAGCAAGCTTGAGGCCGCGCTTGGCAGGCAGTTGCTTGCCCGTGATACGCACAAGGTGATGCTGACGCCGGACGGCGAAGCCCTGCTCGGCCATGCCCGGACCCTGTTGTCCATAGAGGGGCAAGTGCAGGCGTTGTTCACCGCGCAGCGGCTGCGGGGCACCTTGAGGCTCGGCGTATCCGAGGACCTGGTGACGAGCCGGCTCCCGCTGGTGCTGGAGGATTTCGTCCGGTCTCACCCATCCGTCGATCTTGAACTGACCGTCGCGCTCAGCGGCGTGCTCTACCAGATGCAGGACAATGGCGAGCTCGATCTCGTTCTGGCAAAGCGCCGGCTGGGCGACAGCCGTGGCCGGCTCGTCTATCGCGAGCCGCTTGTCTGGCTCGCCCGCGATCCGGAACACGTCCTGTCGCTCGCGGCCTTGCCGTTGATTGCCTTCCCGGCGCCCAGCGTCACGCGCAGCATTGCGCTGGAAGTGCTCGAACGGCACCGCATGCCGTGGCGCATTGTCTGCACATGCGGCAGCCTGAGCGGGCTGACAGCCGCCGCCCGCGCCGGCATGGGGGTTCTGGTGCAACCGCAAAGCATGTCGCCCTCGGGTTTGAAAGAGATCCCATCGGGGCGCCTGCCGCCGTTGGAGGATGTGGAATTCGTCCTGATCCCCAGCAAGGGCGCCGACAAGGCACTCGTCTCGGCGCTGACGGAAGATATCCTGACCAAGGTGAGAGGCTTGCGCTGACCTTGCTAATATAATTTGGTGATCTCAGGCGAACGAAGATATGGATTTGACATGGACCTGGATCCTTCGACGCTAAATCGGGCGCTGCCGCTGCGCGATCAGATCTATCACAAGATCCGCAATCTGATCGTCGTCGGACAGATGAAGCCGGGTGAAGTCATCAACGAAGTGGCCATCGCCGAAGCGCTCGGAGTCTCGCGCACGCCGGTGCGAGAAGCGGTCAAGCGCATCAGCGATGAAGGCCTGGTGAAAATCCTGGCTCAGACCGGCACCTATGTCGCGCCGATCAGCCGCGCCGACCTGGAAGAAGCCTATGTCATCCGCAGGGCGCTGGAGATGGAAAGCGCCAGGCGCGCCGCCGCCAAGTTGACCCCGGCGTCCGCCGAACTGCTGGAGGACAATATGGCGGCGCACAAGCTCGCCATAGCGCGCGGAAGGTTTGCCACCGCGATCCAGCTCGACGACGTCTTCCATCGCACCATTGCCGAGATCTGCGGCCTGCCGATGATCTGGCGGGCGGTCGACATCTCCAAGGCGCAGATGGACCGCGGCCGCTATCTCGCCATTCCCAAGCCCGGCTATGGCGAACAGACGATCGAGCAGCACCAGGCCATTCTCGACGCGCTGAAGCTCCACGATGCCGAGGCCGCCGCGCGGGCGATGGAGAATCATCTCGAGACGTCACTTCGAAACACGCTCGAAGTCGCCGCCGAGCTTCTCGGCTGACGCTCGCCATTAATCTCAGAAGTCGCGTCGTCCCTCGTTCATCGCGTCGACGCGCGCTCAAGCACTCCTGCGCGTCCTCGGCATCCGAACGTCATTGAACGTGCCTACGTCAGTCGTGCTCGCGTCGTGCGCGGCGTGGCGAGGAGCAGGCTCGTTTCGCTGCCCGTGATTCCGGCGATCAATCGGATGCGCCGCAGCACGGCATCGAAATCGGTCAACGAGGCCGTCCCGAGTTCGACCACCAGATCCCACCGGCCATTGGTGGTATGGATGGTCGAGACTTCCGGGAAGCCGCCCAGTGCCCGGACCACGCGGTCGGCGGCGTGGCCCTCGATCTCGATGAGCATGATGCCGCGGATGCGCTGATCGACGGCGTCGGCGCGCAGGACCACCGTGTAGCCGATGATGTCGCCCGAACGTTCCAGCCGCTCCATGCGTGCCCGCACCGTGGCGCGCGAGACGCCGAGATCGACGGCGAGGTCGGATACGCTGCGCCGGGCGTCATGCCGCAGCAAGGTGACGAGCCGTTCGTCCAATGCATCCATCGGGATTACCATTTTGATAAATTCTTCCGCCATTATGATAGATGATGCTTCGCGGATTGCCAATTCTACCTGTTCATATTGCCGGCTCGCCATGGTCTGCTGTCGCCCATTCGAACTTTGGCCGCGGGAAAGACAATGCGTTGCAAGATCGTCGGGGCGCCGGTGCAGGACGGCGCTGGCAGAATGGGCTGCGAAATGGGGCCGAGTGCGCTGAGGACGGCAGGGCTTGCCGAGGTGCTGTCCGGCCTCGGCCATGTCGTCGAGGATATGGGCGCCGTTCAGGCCATGCCGGTGAAGCGCGTCGTGCATGGCAACCTCGCCCTGAAGGCCTTGCCCGAAATATCGGCCTGGACATCAGCCATCGCAGCGGCCGCCTATGCGGCGAGCGAGGACGCCATGCCGATCTTTCTCGGCGGCGACCATTCGATCTCAGCCGGTACCGTGTCGGGTCTCGCCCGCCGCGCCGCTGAGGCCGGGCGTCCACTGTTCGTGCTGTGGCTCGACGCGCATCCGGACTTCCACACGCTGGACACCACCGCCAGCGGCAATCTGCACGGCGTTCCGCTCGCCTATGCCAGCGGCCAGCCCGGTTTCCATGGCTACTTTCCGGACCTGCCGGCGGCGGTCGACCCCAAGCGTATCTGCACCATGGGTCTGCGCAGCGTCGACCCGGCCGAGCGCAGCGCGCTCAACCAGGCGGGCGTGACCGTGCACGACATGCGCGCCATCGACGAGCATGGCATCGCGCCGCTGCTGCGCGCCTTCCTGGCGCGCGTGTCTGATGAGAATGGGCTGCTGCATGTCAGTCTCGACGTCGACTTTCTCGACCCGTCGATTGCACCGGCTGTCGGCACCACGGTTCCCGGCGGTGCGACGTTCCGCGAGGCGCATCTGGTGATGGAGATGCTGTCCGACAGCGGCCTCGTCTCCAGCCTCGACCTGGTCGAGCTGAATCCTTTTCTCGACGAGCGTGGCCGGACCGCGACGCTTATGGTCGACCTGACGGCGAGCCTGATGGGCCGCCGCATCATGGACCGCCCGACCCGCAGCCATTCCGGGAGCTTTTGACCATGACCACGGCAAAACTGAACATCGTCCCCTTCGTCAGCGTCGACCGCATGATGAAGCTGGTCATCACCATCGGCGTCGAGCGCTTCCTGACGGAGCTCGCCGGCTACATCGAGGAAGATTTTCAGCGCTGGGAGCTTTTCGACAAGACGCCTCGCATCGCCTCGCACAGCCATGACGGCGTCATCGAGCTGATGCCGACGAGCGACGGGCGGCTCTACGGCTTCAAATATGTCAACGGCCATCCCAAGAACATGCGCCAGGGTCTGCAGACGGTCACCGCCTTCGGCGTGCTTGCCGATGTCGGCAGCGGCTATCCGATGCTGCTCACCGAAATGACGATCCTGACCGCGCTGCGCACCGCCGCCACATCGGCCGTCGCGGCCAAGTACCTGGCGCCGCGCGGAGCGCGCACCATGGCCATTATCGGCAACGGCGCGCAGTCGGAATTCCAGGCGATCGCGTTCAAAGCACTGACCGGCGTCGACCGGCTCAGACTCTATGATATCGATCGGTCTGCTTCGCACAAATGCGCCAAGAACCTGGCTGGCATGGGATTCGACATCACCATCTGCGAAACCGGGCAGGAAGCGGTCGAAGGGGCCGGGATCATCACGACCGTCACCGCAGACAAGCAATGCGCCACCATTCTCACCGACAACATGGTCGGCGCCGGCGTCCACATCAACGCCGTCGGCGGCGATTGCCCCGGCAAGACCGAACTGCACAGGGACATCCTGCTGCGCTCCGACATTTTCGTCGAGTTCCCTCCCCAGACACGCATCGAGGGCGAGATCCAGCAATTGGATGCCGACCATCCGGTGACCGAGCTTTGGCAAGTGATTGCCGGCAAGACGCCAGGCCGCCGGGACGCCAAACAGATCACGCTGTTCGATTCCGTCGGCTTCGCCATCGAGGACTTTTCGGCGCTGCGTTATGTGCGCGATCAGCTGCAGGCTACGGGCCTCTACGAGGAGCTCGATCTGCTGGCCGATCCGGACGAGCCGCGCGACCTCTATGGCATGCTGCTGAGAGCGGCCATGCAGACCGCGGCATAATAACAACCGGTGAGCTGACGCGGGCGATCCCGCAGGCATTGATAAGTGACTGCGGCTCTTGTCGATCGTCCCTTCGACGAGATGAAAGACCATCGGCGTTGCCGTCATTCGTCGTGCTTGCGAAGTGATCCTGCAGAGCGTGCGTCCGGCGCTGGCGAGTCTGCGTCGTTGGCCGCGTGAAGCCCCCGACGAACAGTTCGTTCGAATGATGCGCTTGCGTCGGCCCGGGCGCATGTTGAGGCAGCCGGCAAACCAAAACACACCCAACAGCCGGTTAGGCCCGGCCGCCTGATGCCCCCCTACAAGAGGCTGTCGGGCCGCTTGATCTGTCTGAGGCTTGCACGCGAAAGCGCTCCTGACTGCCTCGCGTGCCGACAAGCGAGCGGCGCTGGGGTCCAGGCAGCAAAAGACGTCAATATGAACACGAGAGGGACCATCCAACGCAAAAGCCATCCTCGGTGACCGGCGACCGCCAAACAGACGACTTGCTACCGCTAAAGCACTGAATTGCCATCACCTGGCATCGTTTGATTGCACGAAGACGCGGATCCGATCTCTCGATACAGAAGGAAGCTCAGTCCGCGCCTTTCTGGGTCCAGGCATGCGGAAAGGGGATGCAGGGCATGAAGTTCCGGGATCTGATCAGACGTGCCGACAACAATGTGGAGAGGTCATTCGAGGATCTCGAAGCTGACTTGGCTAATGCCGTCGACGAGTGCCTTGGTCTGGAGGACCTGTCAGCGCTGGCAATGGACGATGTCGCGGACGAGCCGCCAATCCCAGACGACAACAGCGAACAGGACCACGGTGCGCAAGCCGAGGACGATGCGGGCACCGACGACGCCCGCACTCCCGAACCCGTGCGACGGCTGACCTCTCATACGCAGAGCCGCATGGCTGCCTTGAGTTCCTTTGACGGGCTGTTTCGCGATGCGAAGCCCCATTTCGAGGAGATCAGCGCGAAGCTGTCCGAGATCGCGAGCACACATCAGCTGACCTTTGAATTCTTTCACATCCTTCATGCCGACATTCTCCGCGCCAACGAACTGGAGCTGGCGAATCTAAACCTGACGGCGGAGCAAAAGAGCCTGTCGGACAAGCTCAATGATCTGAGCCGGAAGCAGTATGAGCGTGAAAGCATGGTGGAGGCCTTGCAGCAGCGCGAGGCAAGCCTGGTTCAGGACGGCGAGGCGCTTCGTAGCGCCTTGGCCGCGGCAAGGCTGGAACTCGTGGAGGCTGCGAACACCAACGCAAAAAACGAAGCGGAATTCGGAGACCTCACAAACACGCTTGCCGCCGCAACCGTCGAGGCCGACAGGCGCGCGCGAGAGAACAGGCAGCTGCGTGAAAAGAATGTCAGCCTGTCGATCGACCTGGAAAAGGCGCTGAAACGGGAGGACGAGGCGCGGCACAGGCTGGACGCCTTCTCCACGCTCCATGCCAACGAAGCCGCGCGAAATTCCGAAATGCTTGGTGCGCTCGGCAAGAGCGAAAAGGAAGCGACACGGCTCCACACCGCGCTCGAGGCCACCCAGGCGAAACTGTCGGAATTGACGGAAACCGCCAGGATCATGGAGGCGGACAAAGCCGCCGAGCTCGAACGCAGCCGTGCCGAGATACGAGGATTGCGTTCCGAAATTCAGAACCTCAATTCGCGACTGGAGCACGCATCGAACGCAAACAGCGAGGCCTCGGCCGAGATCGCCAGGCTCAAGCTTCAATGGAGCGACGCCGTGGCTGAAAAACAGGTGGCGGACGAAAGGTTGGCGGCACTCACCAAGGAGGCCGAAACCGACAAGCTGAACCTTTCGAAGATAACCGCCAATTTCTCACAGCTTTCGCTGCAGCGGGCCTCCGATCAGATACAGCTCGATATCCGCCGGCAGGAATGCGAAGATCTGCGGGCCGAAATTGCGTCAGTCAACGCCCGGATCCGGGAATTGCTGCCCTACGAGAGGCTCCATGGCGCCACGAACGCCTTGCCGCATAAGAATGATGTGGCCAAGCTACAGGTGACGGCGGAGCGAACCGCGCGTACGGCTCGCCGCGTTCGTCGGAGGGCGCTCACCGCGTCGTAGGAGGACGAGCCAGCCGGTCGTATTTGCGGCTCGCTTCCAACCGTTCGTCACGTCATTGGCGGAAAGCCCTGGACATCTGATCCGTGAGAGGCTTCAGCAGATAAGACCAGACGCTGCGTTCGTCCGTGCTTATGTGAACCTCCGCCGGCATGCCGGGTTTGAGCACCTTGGCATCGGTCAGGCAGGCCGCCTTGTTCTCGACGTTGATGCGCGCCGAGAAATACGAAAGCTGTTTTTGCTGGTCTTTGATCAGATCCGCCGAGATGCGCTTGACCGACCCCTGGCAAGCAGGCGTAGTGCCGGCATCGAAAGCCGGAAACCGGATCGAGACGCGCTGACCTGGACGAACGTCATCTATGCGCGACGGAGGGATCAGCGCGTCGACGACGAGGTTGTCGGTGTCGGGGACAATCATCATGATCACCTCTCCCGGAGCGATTACACCGCCGATTGTATGGATAGCCGATTCCTGCACCGTTCCGGATTGCGGAGCGCGGATGTTGGTTTTGGTCAGTTCGTCCTGAGCCACGACCTTGCGCTCGCTGAGTTCGGTCTGCTTGGCTTCCGTTTCACGAAGTTCGCTCGTGACTTCGCTGCGCCTTTGCTCATCCAGCTGAAGAATTTGCAGTTCGGTCTCGCTGACCCGGGCCTGTGCCTCAGCGACCGCCGCCGCGAGGCGTCCTGATTCTCCGTGCGCCCGGGTGGCATCCAGTCTGATGTTACTCAGTCGCTCCTTGGACACCAACTTCTTTGTATAAAGCGCCTGGACATCGCCAAGATCTCCATCCAGCAGGACCACGGACTGGTCTTCCGCGGCCTGCTGCGCCTTGAGGCCATCGATCTGGCGCTCGAGCTGCTTCGAGCGGCTTTGCAACTGCGCCTTCTGCCCCGTCAACGCCGTTGCGCGGCTTTCGAAGAGAGTGCGCTCTCCCCTCACCAGTGCAGCCAGTTCCGGGTCGCCCATCCGTGCTTGAAGGTCGGACGGAAGCTGCATTTCCGGCAGGCCTTGCCGCTCGGCCTCCAGCCGCGCAAGCCGGACGGTCGCACGATCAAGATCCTCACTGACTATTTGCAGGTTGGCCCGCGTCAGCGTGTCGTCCAGCCTGGCCACCACATCGCCAGCCCGCACGTGGTCCCCATCTTGCGCGAAGATGCCGCCGATCGTGCCGCCGGTCAGATGCTGGACCTTCTTTATGTTGCTTTCGACCACCACGGTGGCAGGCGCTATCACCGCGCCGGCGATCCTGGTCAAACCCAGCCAAAGCCCGCCGCCGACAACCAACATGGCCGTGACCGCCGCGCCCAGGATCAGGTTGGACCTGATATCATCCCGCGCCTCGGCCGCCTCGGCCCTTCGGCTCCCGTTGTCGATCGGAGCATATGAAACCATTGTGACGTCAGACACGATTCAACACCTTACGCATGGCCACTCACCCCTTTCTGCATCGGAACAACCGACGCCGGCCGTTCGGCAGGCGAAGGGAAGGGCCGGATCACATTGGCCAGGACCTCCTCGCGCGAGCCGAAGGAGTGAAGCATCCCGTTCGACATGACGAGCACCTTGTCGATATTGGTGAGGGCAGAAGGACGGTGCGCAACAATGATGACGATGCCTCCACGTCGGCGCACCCCCAGGATCGCGCCGGCCAGGGCGGCGTCGCCGTCGACGTCCAGGTTTGAATTCGGCTCGTCGAGGACGACCAGGAACGGGTCGCCATAAAGTGCCCTGGCAAGCCCGACGAGTTGCCTCTGTCCGGCCGACAAGGCTGCCCCTCCCTCGCCTACGCGTGTTTGAAACCCGTTCGGCAGGCGCATGATCATCTTGTCGACGCCGGCGGCCCTGGCAGCCGCCAGCACACCCTTTGCGTCGTCCTTGCCGCCAAATCGCGAAATGTTGTCGGCAACCGTCCCGTCAAACAGTTCGACGTCCTGCGGCAGGTAGCCGATATGGGCGCCAAGCTCTTCCGGGCTCCATTGGTCGAGCGAGGCTTCGTCCAGCCGAACCCTTCCGCGAGCTGGCTGCCACACTCCCACCAGCGCGCGCACAAGTGTCGTTTTCCCAGAACCGCTCGGGCCGACAATGGCCATTCCCGCGCCCCCGGACAGGCTAAAGCTGACATTGGCCACTGTCGGTTTTTGCTGGCCCGGCGGCGCTATTGCCAAGTCCTCGACCGCAAGCATCGCCTGCGGGCGCGGCAGTGCCATAGGTTCCTCATTTCCCCCGACGGCAGCCAGCGCCGTTGCCAGTTGGGAATAGCTTTGCCGGAAGGCCGCGAAGCCCCGCCAGTTTGCGAGCGCAGCGTCAACCGGAGCCAACGAGCGGCCCAGCAGTATCGAGGATGCTATGATGACGCCCGGAGACGCTTCCCCGCCGATCACAAGATAGGCGCCCAGTCCCAGAACAGAGGACTGCAAGGCCATGCGCAGCGCCCTCGAGAGCGCGCCGGTGGCACCGACAATGTCGGAAAGCCGTTCCTGGTGCGTGAGATAGGCGTGATTGATGTCGCTCCAGCGGCGGGCAAGCCGCCCGGAAAGGCCCATGGCGCGCACAACCTCCGCGTTGCGGCGCCCGGAATCGGCAAGATTGCGTTGCGACACCAGTGTCTCGGACGCGCGCGCAGCGGATGCGCGGCCAAGGACTTCCGCGATCACCGTGAGCAGCACGACAACAATCGCACCGCTTGTTGCCAGCAGGCCGAGCGCGGGATGCAGAAGATAGATGATCAGCAGATAAAACGGTATCCACGGCGCGTCGAAGATGACGGTCGGCCCCAATCCTGAAAGGAAGCCGCGGATCTGATCCAGATCACGCAGCGGCTGTATCCGGTTCGCATCCTGCCCGCCGATAAGCGGCAAGGACAGCGAGAGGCCAAACACCCTTTGCTGCAGATTCTTATGGAGACGATTGCCTATTCGAACCAGGAGGCGGAGGCGCACGAAATCCAGCAATCCGTAGACCGCGTAAAGGCCCAGCATTCCGATCGTAAATCCGACAAGTGTCGGAACGCTCTGCGAAGGCAAAACGCGGTCGTAGACCTGCAGCATATAGACGGAACCGGTCAGGGCGAGAAGGTTTATGACCGCCGAGAAGACGCCGACGCCTACCAGCCCGGGTACCGCGCCCAGCATGGCGCCACGCAGATCGGGCGAACGTATCCCTCTGGAGCTCATCGCTTGCGACCTCCGGTGAGAAATCGTTGCGCAAGCTCGCTGGCCCCGTTGGCCACGGACAATTTTTGGGTTTTCAGGAGCGTATCCCTCTTTACCTTCTAATATTACGCCCCACTAACGTACTTGGCCTTCGTTCAAAATGTAGCGAAATCGTGACGCCAGCCCGAGAAACACGAATCTGACGCATTAATTCAGGGGAAAACCGCCGTTTCAGGGGATAACAAGAAGGTTCTGGCGGTCACGCTCCAGGCCGTGAAAGCGACGCCATGGCGTCGCTTTGGGGGTGAGTCGCGCCTTGCGCAAACGCCTCCGCGGCCGTTTTCACGGAGCCATTCGAGTGAGCGATCCCCTCTGGCGCTTCTTCGCGACAACCAGGAAATGTTGAGCCAGTTGTCCAGGAATGCGAAGGGTCCTGGACACCTTCTCGAAGGGTTCCATCAACGCTTCACAGACTCCTGGCAAGAGGTTTCCCGGCCGAGGCAGATAGCCGTAAGGTATCATCTCCTCGACGAGAAACCCCGACGCGGTCAGGAGTTCGCTCAACCTCGCTACGCTTAGCGTGTGGCGAATTGTGCGTCCAAACGACCGATTGAGCAGCCGGCAAACCAGGCCGATGGGCGAAGTCGCATTCATGTGAACGTTGCACACGAGTCGCCCGCCATCCTTCAGATGCTCATTGATTGCCTTGAGCGCATCCCGCTTCAGCTGATCCTCTGCGTTCAGGAAGAAGCGAAACGCGGTTGTGACGTCGAAGGTCTCGCCGAGGGGCTGTGTTGTCATATCGATGTGAACCAGTCTCACATTGGGCGGAACCTGCGCGCAGTCGAGCATGGATTTGGAAACGTCGGCGCCGACCACCTCGCCGAAGAGCACGGCTGCAACGTTGGCGATGCGGCCTGTTCCGCATGCGAAATCGAGGCAGGTTCGGCCGGCCCCGCCCATTGGGCGAAGAACGTCCAGGATCAGAGGCTTTTCGATTTTCTCCCAAAGCGCGCCATAATAGCCGGACTCATGCGTTTTGTTGTAATGCGCGCCGTAGCCCGGGGCGCAATGGCTGGCCCTGTAGTCGTCCGACACCCGGTCGCCCTGCGTGTGGATCTGCTGGTTGGACGTCAGTTCCCGCCAAATTCCAGGCTCACCGTTCCGCGGCTTGGCTTGCGAAAATCGCGCTGCCAAAGGCGTGTCGAAAGCGGACTGAGCCATTTGAGCCGCGTTCGTCGGCGGCACCGGCTTCATCCCTTGTCTGGAATTGAGCCTCACCTGTATCTCCCGTGCGGTTCTGTTCGACTGCCCGGTCGAACAGTAAGCACCCCCCATTCATTTTTTCGGACTGCGACTGAGCGGCCTATTCGATCGCCGCGCTTTGCAGATCGCTGCTGAACCTGGCTTCGACGGTGTCCCCAGGCATCACGACCGTATCTTCGTCAGCCGACAGCTTGCGCCATTCATCGCCGACCTTGCGGACGATCGTGACCTGAGCCCGGATTGTTTCGCCGGCAATCGGCAATGGCTGGGTGGATGCCCCGGTCGGTTGCAGCTTCTCGCTGGCGGCGTGGAGCCTGGCGGTGACATCGGCCAGCCGCGCGTTGGTTTCCTTCAGATCCGTAAGCAAGGCAATCTTCTTTTGATTGTCATTGCGTTCGTGCTGCCTGACATAGTCCTCCTGCTGGCGCCGCGCTCTCATGAGCTCGACCGTGGTTTGCAGTGCACCGCTCGACGACAGAAGCAAGGCGCGCCTGACATCGGCGAGCCGGGTGTTGGTCAGATTGCCTGCGTCAAACGCCTTGGTTACCTTCGCCAAATCTTCCTGATCCGCCTTCACGCTCTCGGCCTCGACCTGTTCGCGCTTCTGCAAAATCTCGATTTGATCCGCCGCATCTTTCTCGCCCTTCTCGAGAAAGGCCTGCTCCTGCTGGAAATCGCTCAGCGCAATCTTCAGCCCGTCAGCTTCAGCCTGGGCGATCGAGGCTCCGACGCTGGGCGACAGGGGCGACCCCTGCGGCGTCTGCTTGTCGAAATCCGCCTGCCCCTGAAGTTCGGCGCGGACACGGGCAGCGTGAAAATAGTCTTTGGTGTAATCCCCCCAAAGTGTCTCGTAATCGCGCCTGAGATCGACCGGATCGGGTCCGGTCTGGCCTGCGCGTGACCGCAAGAGGCTGAAGCCGCCGGAGACGGCAAGCGCCTGCCGTACCGTCATGAGCGGACGGTAGGCCTGTTGTCCCGGGGTGAGCACGTCGCCCGTGACGTAGATCGGGCGGTAGTCCACGATGATGGCGGTCACGTCGTCTGGCTTGACGACGACCATCTGCCCCCGCCCATCGGCCAGGCGCGCGTGAAAAATCTTGGTCGGCAAAAGCGCTTGCATGCGCGTCTGCAGTTGAGACGCCGTCAGGCCTGCGACCATGACCATCCCGACTTCGGGAAGAGCGATATTGCCGTCCATCTGGACCACGGCACGCTGGGTCCGATCCGGGATTGGCGCTATCCCTATCTCGACGGTATCGCCCGGTGACAGTTGATAGGGCTCGGCTTCGCCGGCGGCGGCCATCGATGTCATGGACATCGCGGCGATCGCAGCGAGAACGGTTCGTTTAGCGAAGGCCATTTGCGACAATCTCCTTCTGGTTCTGCACCGGCTCCAAAGGCCATCCGACACGGGTAACGAAATCGTATACCGGGCCACCGGGCACACCCCAATTGCTCGACCAGACCACCTGTGAGCCGTCTGGCGACGGCGAGCCATGCGTCTCGCTCCAGTAGTCGAAGTGGGCGTTCTGCGTGTCCACGATACGGCGGACCTCTCCGCTGCCGTCCAGACGCAGCGCAATGACCTGCTGCGCGTAAGGCGCCCAATCCGGGTGCTGCGATACTTCGGCTGGCGTGCCGCCATAGCTCAGAAACACCCAGCCGGGCCTGTCCAGGGACCTGAGCGACGCATGCATGGCCTCGCCATATTTCATCAGCGCCGTGACCTTGCCATCGGCCAGTCGGCGCTTGATCACCTGATATTTGTCGGGATCCGATTTGCTGATCCCGACAGAGATTTCGCTGCCGTCGGCATCGACCGTCATGTCGCCGTGACCGGGCCGGTGGTGCTCCATCCACTTCTGGCGCAAGACGCCGTCGATGGAGAAGATGAAGGTCGGCTCATGTTCGTCCGACAGAGCCTGTGTGCACACAATGTTGAGCCCGAGCGGGGAGATCGAGCAAGAGCCGGTGGTTCCTGGAAGCTGGGTAAGATCGATGTCCGGGAATTTCCGCCGCTCCTTGAGGTCGTAGCCAAACACCACCGCTTTGCCGTCATTGCGCGTTGCGCGCACCGCAATGCGGCTGCCGTCGCGGCTCGGATTGCCTTTGTTGGGCCCGAACTGAAGCTTGCTGTAGGCTGCCGAGGTGAACACGACGTCTTCGTGATCGGTGCGTGGCGCCCAGGTCGAGATCTGCCGGCCAGCAACGCAGATCATCAGCTCGGGATCTTTGGGATGCCATTCGCATTCGGTCGAGCGGTCGCGGTGGAACAATGGAACGTAGGTGCGCCCGTCGAGAAAGCACATGCCACCGCAACCATTGACGATCAGGAGAAGGCTCTGGTCGGCATTCCAGGCCTGTGCGCTCGAGTAACGGTGGGTGCAGTATTTCTTCCCGCAGACACCCGCGAGGCCGAGAATTCCGGGCTCGGTGATCCGTACGAGAACCATACCGGACCACGGATCCGTCGTTTCGCTCAGATAACCCGGCAGGTTTTTTGCCACCAGTGTGGCCGACGGTTGCGATGCGCTGCTTTCGCGACCGCCGGCCATATAGATACTGGGGAACATGGCACCGGCTATCAACAACAGTGCCAACATGTGTCGGCGGTGCAGGGTCATGTCATGTAGCCCATTTCGCGCCGCACCCGGCCTTCGCTAAGGCGCGCGCGCCACCACGCGATCGTTCGCTCCAGGCCATCGCGAAGGCTGGTCTGCGCCCGCCATCCGGTCTCGCCTTCAAAACGCGAGGAATCGGCGAGCAGGGCACGAACCTCCGAATTTTGCGGCCGCAGACGCCTTTCGTCACGATGGACCGGTTTCTTGGAACCGCTCAATTCCAGGACAAGGTCCAACACGTCTGAGATGGTCGCGGCGCGTTGGCTGCCGGCATTGTAGGCCTGGCCGAATTCGAGCCTGGCCAGGCCCGCGGTCAGGAACGCTGCCGCAGTGTCTTCGACAAAGGTCAGGTCGCGGATCGGGCTTGTATCGCCGACCATGATCGCCGGGCAATTCGCATCGAGGGCCTGCCGGATGATGGTCGGCACGATCGCGCGCTCACTCTGGCGCGGGCCATAAGTGTTGAAGGGCCGCATGATGACCACGGGGACATCGAACGACCTGGCGTAAGACTCGGCCATCATGTCTGCGCCGATCTTGGATGCCGAATAGGGTGACTGTCCCTGTAACGGATGCGCTTCACGGATGGGCATTGTCTGGGCGGTTCCATAGACCTCGCTCGTGGAGGTATGCACCACCCGCTCCGTCTCCCATTGACGCGCGGCTTCAAGAACGTTCACCGTGCCCAGGATGTTGGTTTCGACATAGGACTGGGCAGCCGCATAGGAATATGGAATCGCAATGAGCGCGGCCAGGTGAAACACGACGGCCTGGCCACGCACGATCCGGTTCAGGAACGCGCAGTCGCGCACGTCACCGCGGACAAGCTTCAGCTGGCTGCGGATCTTGTCCGGCAAATCGTCAAGCCATCCATGGCTGTCGAATGAATTGTAAAGCGCCAGAGCCGTGACATCCGCGCCGTTGCGGACGAGCGCTTCAGTGAGATGCGAACCGATAAATCCATCCGCGCCCGTCACCAGAACTTTCTTGCCGTTGTAGCTCATGACTGCGCATTCCCTTGGCTGACTGGAGCGCTTTCCTTTTGGGTTCATACGTCGATCGGCTGCGATGGAACCCAGCCGACAACCGCCAGCACGCCGCGCGCCATCCACACGATGTCGGAGACGATGGTACGCTGCGGATAGTAGGAGAGGTCGAGCCTGGCTTTGGCGGGGAACATAACCTCCCGATAGAACAGGATCGGATCCGTGGATCGGGGAAAGAAATGCGCCTCGTGCCGGAAGAGCACCTGGGTTGGCCCCAGCAGGCCAGGCTTGAATTGCAGGACGGCCTCGAGGCCGCCCCGGAAACAATCGGCGAAAGCCATGCTCTCGGGTCGCGGCCCGACGATCGCCATCTCGCCTTTGAGGACGTTCCACAGCTGCGGCAACTCGTCGAACTTCGTTGCCGCGAGGAACCGGCCCACCGTCGTCATGCGGCTGTCGCCCACGACGGTCAGTGCGAGGCCTTGGGGATCGCAGTTCACACCGAACTTGCGAAATTTGTACATGCGGAAGGGTCTGCCGCCAGCGCCCATGCGGGTCTGTGCGAACAAGATCGAGCCACCGCCTTCGAGCAGAAGCGCTCCGGCGATCAAAAGCATCAGCGGTGCAAATATGATGGTCGCGGCGCCCGCGACCGCGAGATCGATCGAGCGTCTTACAAAGCCGTGAGCGGGGCTTGAGACGAAGCTCCGCTGAAGGGAAACATCGAACGCGTTCATGCGGCAGTTCCTGTTTGGGCGCCGCCTTTGAGTGCGCTTGCGAGTGCAGCCACAACCGCTTCGGCGACCGGCGACGTGATCTGGGGATGCAGAGGAATTGTCAGCTCTCGCTGAGCAAAGTCCTCTGTGCGCGGCAAGGCAACGCCGGGGAAACGCTCGCGATAGTACGTCATTTGGTGCACCGGCGGATAATGAATCGTGGTCTGTATCCCCTGCTCCCGCAGTTCGTCGATAACCTCCTGCCGCCTCGCGTAGCGCGGCAAGAGAACCGGCATTATGTGGTGAGCCGACGTGCGGGGTTCGCTGAAGGGAATGGTCACGGCCGGGCAGTGTTCGGCGATGAGGCGCCGGTACAGGACGGCCAGGATACGCCTGATTTCGTTCCACTCCTGCAGGTTTTGCAGCTGGACCAGCCCAATCGCCGCCCGCATCTCGTCCATGCGGTAGTTGAACCCGAGCATCGTGACATCATATTGCGGGGTACGACTGTTCAGCCGCTGATGCGTCCCACTGGTCATCCCGTGGCCGCGGGCCTGGCGGATCTTGTCGAGCAGATCGGGATCACGGGCGATCACCGCGCCCCCTTCCGCCGTTGTCATGTTCTTGTTGCCGTAGAAGCTGAAGGCAGCCGCGGCGCCGAACGTTCCCACCTCCCTCAGGCCGGGCGCATGCGCGGCGTCCTCGATGATATGGAGCCCTCGAAGCCGGGCGAACCGCTGCCAGTGTTCCCGATTGGCGAGATAGCCCGCGAAGTGAACGAGAATGACCGCCTTTGTGCGTGGTGTGCACCGCGCTTCGGCTTCCGCGAGCGACATCAACGGTACGTCGACTGACTCGATATCGACAAAGACGGGGGTAGCCCCGACATAGAGCACCGCATTCGCGGTCGCCACGAAGGTCAGCGACGGGACCAGTACTTCGTCGCCCGGTCCTATCCCCAGTGCATGCAGGATAAGATGAAGTGCGGCGGTGCAGGAACCAACCGCCACGCAATCTCGCGCGCCATGCATGTCGGCAAAGGCCAGTTCGAATGCCCGCACCTGTTCCCCCATGGTAAGCCAGCCGCTGTCAATCACCTTTGACAGGGCTGCCTTCTCGGGTACGCCTAGGATCGGGGCGCTCACCAAGAGCATCTTGACCTCCTAAAAATCCTTACGGTGGGTTCGGCCTCTACATCCAGATCTTCATGCGGCCGCGGCCGCGACCTCGATCGAGGTCGACTGCTCTTCCCAGGCAATCGCCTGCGCATTCTGGAAGTCATCGACGCGACCGATGTCGAGCCAGAGACCGTCATGCTTGTACACGTGCACGGTCGTGCCGCCCTGCATCATCTGCAGCATCAGGTCATCGAATCCGAATGGGATGCCGGAAGGAATGAAGCGCAGGACATCCGGGTTCATGCAGTAAATTCCCATGCTGACGAGATGGGAAAGCGTCGGCTTTTCCCGGAAGAGCTGAACGGCATTGTCGATCTCGTCGATGACGCCGAAGTCCATCTTGATGAGACGGCAGGCCGTGGCGATCGTAACCGGGTCCTTGTGCATGCGGTGCGCGGCCACGAACCGGCTGAGGCTCAGGTCGGTGAGAACATCGCCGTTGAGCACGACAAATGTGTCGTTCAGTTCATCCCTGATCAGAGAGAGAGGCCCGATGGTGCCCAATGGCTCCATTTCCTGCGTGTACCTGATCTTCAGATTCCATTGCGATCCGTCGCCGCAGACGCTGCGGATCAGATGCCCGAGATAACCGGTCGTGATATAGACCTCTTCGATGCCGTTGCGCCGCAGCCACTTCAGAAGCAGCTCAAGAACAGGCCTGGCCCCTATCGGCATCAAGGGTTTCGGCAGGACCGACGTGARGGGCCGAAGGCGTGTACCCATCCCGCCACATTGAATCACCGCTTTCATCCGATCCTCCCTGATTTGCAGTTGGCTGTGTCCGGGCATTTCGTGTTCGAGCTCATCTGGACCTGGCATCCGTCCAATCCGGCTCGACCCTCGGCGGCAATCCGAACATCATATTTGAAGCGTATGTGACAGCCGGGGCGGCTGTCGTCGTGCATTCGAATGGTACCGATCCAAAGCGTTTCCGGTATTAGATAACCGCTTGATCAAGGACCGACCCAAGCATCCGGACCTGGCCATGAGACCAATGAAGCCGAACGAATCTTGCGATCAAAAAACAGTGATCCGCCACGTGCCGGAACAGGCCTGCGCACCCGACGGGCACTCGATGTCGCTCGGCAGGCAGGCACGGGACGCCAGCGTTAAAAAAAATAACGACGCGTTTTCGAAAATTAGTATTATATTAGTCATTCGTGATGTGCGTGGGTTGGGACGCTGCGAACATCACGGTGATGCGATGACCAGCGGTAGGCCACGACTTCAGGGATCACCGCGGTTCCGACCATCACAAAGGAATGGGAGGTTCCAGCGGATATTCCCGTCGGGAACCGGGTAACGCGTTGGGGTAGTTCAATGTATCGGATCGTCATCGCCGACGATCACGGCTTGTATCGGCGCGGCCTCCGGCTGGCACTTATGGCTGGAATTCCAAGCGCCGAAATATTCGAGGCCGCGTGTTTCGATGCTGTGGTCAATCTTCTGGAGGAGCAGGCATCGATCGATCTCGCGATCCTCGACCTGAACATGCCTGGCCTGTTTAACCAGGAGGTGCTCAGCGACGTTCTCTCTGCGTATCCCGACACACGTTTTGCCATCGTTTCCGGGGACGATTCCCGCTCGGAAATCCTGACCGCTCTTTCGATCGGGCTTCACGGCTACATCGTCAAATCGCAGAAAGACGAAGAAGTCGTGCTGGCGGTGAATGAGATCCTTGCGGGGCGGATCTATGTACCATCACTCTTGTCTCGCACGTCTGCCGACCAGAGATCGTATGCCGCCCTGCCCTCGGCGAAAAATCCAATCCGTCAGCGCGTGGGCTCAAGCGATCTTGGCAGACTGACATCGAGGCAAAAGGACGTCCTCAAGCTGATGGCGGAAGGGTACTCGAACAAGGAGATCGCCCGCAATCTGGACATTGCCGAAGCGACAACGAAAATCCACGCCGCCGCCATTCTGCGCGAGCTCGGGGTGCGAAACCGGACTGAAGCAGCCGTTTTGCTGCAAAGCTGGCTGTCGAGAAATGTGAGTTGATGTTGCCGCCGAAGCAGGGTCGTTCGGGGCAGCATGCGCTACAATTCAATTTCCTTCCGCGATATCCGCAACGAATATCGCAGCCCATATTCCGATATTTCCAATTTCGGGGAATGCCCGACAAGCGGCGTGCCGTCCACGCCGATTATCATGGACCCGAACCCGTGGCGCACGACGTTTGCGTTCTTCCGACGTCCAGATTCCACCCAATCGAACATGAGATCGTCGCCTGCGCCGTCGGATGCGAATTGCCACTTAACCTCGACCTTGCCTTGAGAGTCACGCAACGCGCCGTGTTTCACGGAGTTTGTCGTCAGTTCGTGAAGGATCATCGCAAAGCTCTCGGCAACGCCACTTGGAACCGTGAGTGAGGGGCCGCTGATCGATATGTCCCGTGTCTCCTTGAAGGGCTGCAATTCCTGAGCCACGAGATCGTGGAGCATCCCCGACAGGCTGGTATGACGAGACAGGATGAGATGCGTCGCTTCCAGCGTTCTGATCCGATCGATCAGCATCTCCTTGTATTTGGCAACGTCGTTCTCGGGAACATTGATCATCCTTACCAGGGCCGTGATCACCGGGAACAAATTGCTGAACCGATGGCGGTCTTCGAGCATGATGCGCTCGCGCTTCTTTACGGCGGCGCGAAGAAGCGTGGTCTGCCGACGTTCGGTCAGGTCGGCCGCCACCCCGATGCGCACTGCGCGGTCGCCATGTTCTTCCTGCCGTCCGCGCAGAGCAACCCAGCGTACGTGCCCATCCGTCCGCCTGACACGAATCTCGACGTCGTAGTTCACCGCCGATGAGTGTTTTGCCGGGGCAGCCAATTTCGGCCAGTCGGCCGGATGGATCACGGCCGAGAGTTCCTCCAGAGGGCGGACGGGCTTGGAGGGCAGGCCAAGAATGTCCCAGAACTTGCCGGAGCCCGCGACTGTCCCCTCCTTGATATCTATTCGCCACGTGCCCAGGCGTCCGGCGGACAGAGCGAGATCGAGCCATTCCTTCTGAGCCCGAAGAGCCTCGCGCGCGGCTCGCCGCTCGGAAATATCGTCGACCACCACGAACACGCTCTCGGTGGATGCCTCGTCAGGCCGCGACGAGGACAGCGACATACGGGCCCAGAATGCCTTGCCGTCCTTGCGCAACACGCGAATATCGGCCGCGGACGACGCGGCGCCATTGTCCAGATCTTTCAACAAGGCCCGCACGGCATCTCGATCCTCGGGAAGAACGAGCCCTTCCAGCTTCAGCCGGGCAAGTTCCTTTTCTCCGTAGCCGGTCATCTCAAAAAGACGCCTGTTCGATTGCAACAGTTCGCCGCGTCGATTGGCATTTGCAAAACCCAAGGCCGCGCGCTCGAACGCCCAACGATAGCGGCTCTCGGCTGCGTCGATGGCGGCGAGCCTCGTTTCGGCAACCTCGAGCGCGCCTTGCAAATCCTGTCGCAAGCGGTGGAACACGGACGCGACCAGGCCGCCCGAGACCAGAAGGAAGATGGCGCTCGTCCAATCTTCCGCGGAGAGTTGGCCATTCAGGACGCGTCGCATCCACAGACCGGCGGCGGCCATGAGAAGCGTTGCGGCGATGGCAACCAAACGTCCTTCAAGATAAACTATAACAATAATTATGGGGATTAGCGCAATAAATGTTACGCCCTGGCCAAAATATATTGTATTTATTGCCTCAAATACTACCGCCGCCGCAAGCACCAGTAGAGAAGCTACATGAGCCAACGGGGTGTTTGACATGTTCGATTTGAGCCAGCGCAGGTAGGAGCCCATACGCCAGACTACAACCTTCTATCTAGTTCGTCGAGACTAGGCCTCGCCGGGACAGCCTAATACCACTGCCGGATTGCCACGCCTTTGCCGGCGAGTAGAATCACGGTCGGCAGGGCTCTTCAGGAAGGCATATTCAACTAACGCTGCGGAACAGCCTTCCGCAGATCTCTCCAGTTGTGTCGAAATTTCAAACTAAGGGAGCGCGTTCCTCGTCGATATGTAGGGTTTAAATCAAGTAAATTACGCACAATTTACTTGGGTCGGTAGCAACTAGGGTTGGGGTAGAAGCGATGACACTGATCGAGAGGCGCAACGAAACCGTTGCGGCCAGCCAATACATTGTACTCAAAGATGTTCGTCACACACGTCCGATAAACCTGTCGGATCGACCGGACGCCAAACCTGGCGGACCGCAGCGACGCAGTTTGGAATCCATAACCGGCATGCTTGACCGCATCGGCTGCGGCTATTTCGTGCTGGACCGCGACCGGAAAGTCATCGAATGGAACGCAGCCGCGCAGGACACGCTTGAGCGCCAGGGCGAAGCGGCCGACACGGCCGTCGAGCTGTCCGCGGGGCTAAGGCGGCTGGTCGCGAATGTTCCGGTCCATTTCCAGCCGGGCTCCCTCTCATGGGTGGTGATCCGCAGCAGAGGCGACAGGCCCGTGATCCTGAATGAGACGGGCGTCGTCACACCCGACGGCACGAGCATCGTCGCATTGCTGGACCGGGAGAACACATCGGCGGCCAACCCTCAGACCTTGCAAAGGATGTTCGGTCTGACCAGCGCGGAAACGCAGCTGGCGTTGCGCCTGGCGCAAGGCGATGCGCCCCTGGAGATCGCCCGCAGCTGGCATCTCAGCCGCACCACGATCCGCTCCCAGCTTGCCTCGCTGTTCGCCAAGACCGAGACAAGGCGTCAGGCTGAACTGGTGGCTCTTCTGGGGCGCATTTCGGTCCTGCCATGAAATAGCGATTTCGGCGGGCATCAGGACCCGCCCGAATTCAGCAAACCGAGACATATGCCATGGCATCGCCGCTGCACATTCTGCGGCCGCGGTCGCGCTGATGGCAAAACTCGCGGTGCCATCTCCAGCCCTTCGACGCACCATCGAACTCAGGCGGAGCGCGGACTTTCGCAATTGGAGTAACTTGCCATGGGCGAAACAAATTCGGCGGTCCACGGGTTGGCGGATGCCGCGCGTACGCGGTCGGATGGAGCTGTCTTGAAACTTGCGCGCGCGGGGCCGATCGTCGTCACAGGTGCCGCAGGATTCATCGGGTTTCATGTCGCGTCGCGACTTTTGCGGCGCGGCCTTGTCGTCATCGGGGTCGACAATTTCACGCCCTACTACGACGTCGGGCTAAAGGAGGCGCGATTTGCGCAACTCTGTGCCGAGCCGAGGTTCACCCCCATGCGGATGGACCTGGCGGACCAGACGCTGGTGAAAGCCCTGTTTTCAGACTTCAAGCCATCGCACTTCGTGCACCTCGCCGCCCAGGCCGGGGTACGTTATTCGCTCGCCGACCCGCATGCCTATGTGCAGTCGAACATAGTCGCGTTTCTCAATGTCCTGGAGGGCTGCCGGCACGCCGGCGTCAGCCATCTCGTCTATGCCTCGTCGAGCTCCGTCTACGGCGCCAATCGAAACATACCGTTTTCCGAGCACCATGGCGCCAGCCATCCGGTCAGCTTCTATGCCGCGACCAAAAGCGCAAACGAATGCATGGCGCATTCCTACAGCCACCTGTTCGGCTTGCCGGTGACCGGATTGCGCTTCTTCACCGTCTATGGTCCCTGGGGCAGGCCTGACATGGCGGTCTATACGTTCACCCATGCCATCGCCGAGGGGCGGACGATCGAGATTGCCAATGCCGGCCGCGTATGGCGGGATTTCACCTATATCGACGACATCGTGGAGGGCGTGGTTCGCGTGCTCGCCGCGCCACCTCGTCCGGATCCGGACTGGGACAGCCGCGCGGCTGATCCGGCCACCAGTTCGGCGCCATATCGGATCTACAATATCGGCAATGACCGGCCCGAAGAAATCAACCGCCTGATCGCGATCATCGAGACCGCCCTTGGCCGCCGCGCCCTTCGCGTCAACGTACCTCTGCCTCCAGGTGACGTCATGAAAACCCGCGCCGACGTCAGCGATCTCCGCCGTGCCGTCGGCTTCGCACCGGCGACGGCACTCGAGGACGGCGTGCAACGTTTCGTGGAATGGTATCGGGATTTCCATGCAAGCCCCCTCGACCGGGAACGACAAGCGTTCGTTCGGGCATAGGCGATGGCACGACGGCCGGACGACTGGCACAACACCGGTTCATTTGTCCGGGCTTACGGCTGAGGGCATGGGACCAGCGGCCGCGCGCCGATCGATACGCCGGCGCCGTCACGAAGACATCATCAATGGATCGGCCGCTTCATTTGCCGGCCCTCAACAGCCAGTTCCATTGTTGGCCGCCAATCGCGCTCAGCCTGATCGAGAGCACGGCAGACACCAGACCAGGCAGGATTTTCAGTCGCTTGCCGATATAGACGGCCATGGCAACGTTCCAGATGGCCAGGGCAAGCGCGACACCGACAGCGGCGCCAATTGGGCCGTATATCTCGACGCCCACGGCGCAGGCTATGATGTTGGCCGCCGCACCGGCGATCATGGTCGTTGCCGCGGCCCATTCGTTTCCGGTCATCGCCAGCAGATTCTGCTGAGGCCCGCACAGCGCAACAAAAACATAGCCCAAAATGAGAACCCGCGCGATCGGCGCTCCGGCGGCGAAGCCCTCGCCGAAGAAGGCCAGGAACGGCTCGGCAATCAACATCATCGGGATGGCCACCACGATGGCGCCGCCCGCGGACAGCAAAGTTGCCCGCGCGAACAGCTGCTGCAGGCCTTTTTGATCGCCCCTGGCATGCAGATCGGCTGCCGTAGGCGAAAACATGGTAGCGACAGCGATGCGGGAAAGTCCCACAAGCATCGCCACGTTCAACGCCAGGGCGAATATACCGGCCTCGCGAATATGGTTGGTCCAGCCCAACACCAGAACGCCGGCGCGACTGACGAAAACATCGAGACCGGTAATGAGCATGAGCGGCGGGACGGCAAGCCACCATCCCCTCGGTTCGTAAGCGGGCTGAGCCTGCCGCAGGCCAGGTGGCTCGAGCTTCCTGGCGGTGATGAACACCAGCCCGACCGTAATGGCGGAACTTGCCAGCACCGCCAGCATCACCTCCGGCGCGTGCACCGCCCACAATCCGGACTTGGCCATTATCGCCACCAGTATGAGCAGCAGCCCATCTCGCACGATGCGCTCCGGCAACAGCGCCGAGACGACGCCGCCGAAGGCACGCACCAGCGTGGCGCCAAGGGCATAGGCGGCAATCAAGGGCACGGCCGCCATGCCAAGCACGATGCTTGTCTCCAGTCCTCTTTGCGTGTGATCCGGTTGCGCGTGCCCTGAAAAGAAGAGGACCAAGGCAGCACCGGCTATCCCGAACAGTGTCGCGGCAAGAAGCGATCTCTGCAGGGCGAATTTGATCACCCCTCGCGCCAGATCAAGCCTGCCATTGGCTCTATAGGCGGGCACAAAACGCAACAGAGACACATTGAAACCAAGCGTTGCCAGATAGGCGAGCACGGAGGTCCAGGCCAGAACGTAGGCATAGATGCCGTAGTCGCGGGGCCCGATGAGGCGCGCGATGGCCAACTGTGCAAGGCTGGTCAGCCCGGCACCTCCGATATAGATCAAGAGGGCAAAGACGCTCGCCCTCGCGAGCCGCGAGCCTACGTCCTTGCTTCGCCGGGGTGTGGCCGTCGGAAGAACACCGGCGGGATGGCCTGGAGACTCTCGAGACATGCGACTATCGATTGCCGCGGCGTGCGCAACGGGATCTGCGAATCCCTTATCCATACGCGAAATCGCGGAAATGATTTGCTTCTCGACCTTACAAATACTTTTGAGGCCTGATTGACTGTCGGCGTTCTCGGCGGAAAAGACTTTTCGGCCAGAAATCGCGAGGAGATCGTTTATGGATTCGAACACGCCGAAGGAGCTCATGTTGACGTTCAGGTCGGCCTCGAAAATCCGTTCCGCCGGCGGCTCGTTCTCCATCCGCTGCCGCAGGCGGCTCTCCACGACCGCGGACGGCACCACCAGCCTGACGGTTAGGTCGGCCGGCGGCGCGAGGCTGAGTGCCTTTTCGAGCGCTTCGCGGTCGGTGCCTCCATTGAACATCGCCAGCGATCCAATCGCCTGAACGTATCCTTGATCGAATATGACAATTTCCGGTGATTTCTTCGCGGCATTCCAGCGACGCGAGAGGTGCAGGATATATCGCCAGATTCGGGCGCGCCATATTCGCTTCTTTGGCGGTATCAGCCTCACCATCGACAACGAACCGGAAATATCGTCCAGTCGCCCGATTGACGAAAGCAATATTCCGGCGGTCGAAAATAGCGCCGATACTATTCTTGAGACGAACAGAAAGATGCCAAGATCGAAGCTCCCGGCCCTGGTGCTGGGCTTGTAGCTGAGAGCGACCTTGGCGTTATAGCCTTTCCCACGCAGCTGCTCGGCGAGCGTATGCGCAAATGTTGTTTTGCCGGACCCTGGCGGTCCGAAAAATTCAATGATCATTCTGGGACAGGCCGAGTTGCGGGAACGCAGTGGTTCCCTGTGGCATTTCTTTGAAGAGCGGAGACGACGGTCCTCATCAAACCCTCTCCAACAGAAGGTCTGCGTTGTCCTCGAACCTGGAACCGGCGTACCTCTTCAGGTTCACTTGGGTAAGGACACTCCCGACTGGAACGGTGACGGATCCACCGGCCCGGAGCGACTCCAGAACACCACGGGCGATGCTGCGCCTCGTCTTGGCCCAGCGAACGGCAAAAAGCACCGCATCGGCCCAGCGCTTCAGGAGCCTGGTCTCGGGGCCTCCAAGTCCCAGCGGCCCGTTGATGATGACGACGTCGTAGACCGAGAGCAGTTCTTCGGTGAACTGGGATTTGTCGACCGTGGACAGAAGCGTCAGCAGATCATCCGAAGGTGCTGGGGCAGCCATGAGATCGATGCCGATTTCCGGCATTCTCGTGATTGCGTCCTGGAGCACGCAGCGTTCACTCACATAGTCGCCAAAGGAGTTGTGAGCCTTGATGGTGCCGAATTCGCCACGAAACTCGTTCGTAAGGCGCGTGTCCTTGCGGTCGAGGTCGAGGAAAAGCACCCTTCCTCCCAGTCGCGTTGCCGCCAGCGCCAGGCTCCACGCCAACTCTGTCTTGCCGTCGTCAAGGATGCTGGACGTCACGAGGATCATATGCGGCGGCTGCCCCCTTCCCTGAGTTGGCGCCGCGGTGACCAGAAGGGATGTCGCGGCGCGACTGAACGGCGAGTTCTGCTGACCCAGAACCAGATGCCGCAGCTGTCTGGCATGCAGCCCGGAAACCTTGGGAAGCAGTCCTACGCACGGGATCCCAAGTTCGGCTTCGGCTTCGGCTTCGCCGCGCAAGGTCTGGTTGAACATGTTGCGGACCAGGACGAAGACCGCCGCCATCAGACCAAACACGATCATACCGGGCGGGATCAGGAAAATTGGCGACAGGGTCTTGGGATTTGACGGCGGCCATGCCGTCGACAGGACCGCTACACCTGGCGAGGGAGCGGCGATGCGCCGTATCAGATCCTGCTGCCGTGCAAGGAGTTCATTGTAGTGCTGCGTGACGATGGCCACCTGCGGCTCAAGGGCACGCAGGCCGGAAAGTTGATTCGCGGTGTCGGCGACGGCCGCATCTTGCACCCTCTTGCGGTCCTCGAGGGCCGCAACCTGGGCGCGGTAGACGTTTGCCTCGGCGGCGATGCGCGCGATGCCCTGTTCTATTTCAAGGGAGATCGCCTTGCCCAGAGCGTCGTCCGCAGTCGTGCCCGACTGGCGCGCCACGAGATCGGCCAACACGGGCGACCCGATTTCCTCGGCGATGGCCGAGACGGGCGCGCCCGCCTTTCGCAGATCCTCGATATGGCGAAGACGCGATTCCGATGCGGAAAGATTTGCCTTCGACAAGAAGATCTGTCGGCCTAGCTCCGCTGTCTCATTGGCTGCGTTGTTGGCCGCACTTTGATCGACAGCGCCATGCGTCAGCCGGTACGTCTCCAGCCGATCCGTCGCGTCGACCAGATCCCTTTGTACTTGCGGCAGGCTGGCGACCAGCGATTCCAGTTCGCGCTGATCCGACGCACGCCGTTTCTGTACGAGATCTTCGATGTAAACCTGAGCAAATATGTTCGCGACAAGCGCGGCACGCGCCGGACTGGCATCGGTGAAGCCAATGGTGATGACGCGTGAGCGCAGCTCTTGTCCGACCCTCATACCGCTCCACAGCGTCTTCAACGCGGCGGCATCCGCGGCTTCCGGACTTTCCGCCGCGGGCTTGCCCCGCGACCAGATCCGGTTCAGCAGATTGCCCACGAACGAGCTTCCGGTGGGTGGAACGGCACTGATGCCGCTTTTTGCGGCGATGTYGGCTGCCTGCGGTTGACGCAATGCCGCCAGAACCCGACGCAGATGGGCTTGCGACGAGAGCATCGTCAGGTGGTCATCGATGCTCGAATCCAGCGAGTCCTGAGCGGTCGCCGTGGCGTTCGAAGTGCCGGTGCTTGGGGCGTCGATGATGATCTGGGTCGTCGCCTCGAACAGCACCGGGCGAGCAAAGCCCGCGAGGCCGGCCAGTATGCCGCCCAGCAGGGCGACGGCAAGCAGGAGCCATTTTCTCGTCGCCAGGGTGACGACGAGCTGATGGAAGGGAGACGGCGGCTGCACGGGCTCGCGTGGCGGTCGCCTCATCCGCGGATTGGTGTCGAGCGTGGCGACGGCCATTTGCGTTGCACGCGGAAGCCTGGCGCGGCTGGCTATGGAACCTTCCATCTCAATCCCCTGTCAGTTCGATATCGTAAGAAGGACGGGTTGCCGGCACCGATGGCCGCATGGCTTCGTTGCGCCATGCCTGGAACATCAGCAGCGGCCACAAGTCGCGGAAATGATCCTGGTTTCCTTGCAGATGATCGCGCCAACATGCGTCGACCTTCGCAGAGTCGATGACCCCGTCTCCGGAGCGGCGTGTCGTGGCAATGATATCCGATGCCCAGTCGCGCAGGGGGCCTCTCAGCCAGGCTCCGACCGGAACGTCGAAACCCTGCTTGGGCCGATCCACCAATCGGCGCGGTACATAACGATCGAGGAGCTGGCGAAGTATCCATTTGCCCTTGCCGCTTCGGACCTTGGCATTGGTTGGCAGGCGCCAGGCGAATTCGACGACGCGATGGTCCAGAATCGGGCATCGCCCCTCGAGGCTGTTGGCCATGGTGGCGCGATCGAGCTTCACCAGGATGTCGCCGGGGAGATAGCCGGTCATGTCGTCAAACAGGAGGCGTGACAGCAGGTCGTCGAGTTGTGCCGCGCTGGCCTTGGATGCCGCTGGCTTGTGATGAAGAAGCTTGTTGGTCGAAGATTCCGTCAGCCGCTGAAGCAGTTGGTCCTCGTTTGCCGCCTCGAACAGGCGGGCGAGGCGGTTCAACCGGTCGCCGCGCAATCCGTGCCGCATGGTCGCCGAAAGCGGCAGGCTGCCGAAGATGTCTTTCTGGGAGGCCTGGGCCAGCAATCCAGCCCCGGCCGCCAACATCCGGCGAAACGACGACGGCAACTCATGCTGCCTTCTGAGGCGGGTTGCGAGGAAATGGCGGGAATAGCCCGCGAAGCACTCGTCGCCACCATCGCCCGACAGAGCCACGGTTACATGTCGCCGGGCGAGGCGCGACACCAGCAGCGTCGGTATCTGCGACTCATCGGCGAACGGCTCGTCCCAAATTCGCGGCAGCTCCGGAATGACCTCAAGCGCCGCGGCCGGTGAAAGATGAAGTTCCGTATGATCGGTGCCCAGGTGCCGCGCCACCGCCGCCGCATGGGGGGCCTCGTCGAACCCGCTCTCGCCGAACGCTATGGTGAACGTGCGAACGGGCGTCCGGGACTGTGCCTGCATCAGGGCTACGACCGCCGAGCTGTCAATCCCCCCCGACAGAAAGGCGCCGAGCGGTACATCGGCAATCATGCGTTCTTTGACGGCAAGGCGAAGCAGCCTGTCGAGCTCGGTCGTAAGGTCCTCGTCGCTGCCGGTGATCGGATCCCGCTGCGCCTTGCCGGCGACATCGGCCAGCGACCACCAGCGGCGAATGCGATGCGCGAGCGTTCCGGCACCGCGGCCATTGGCGAAATCCGCCGCCGTCACCGACAGGACCGAACCGGGCGGCAGCTTGAACACGCCCTCCCAGATGCAACGGTCATCCGGCACCCACCCTTTCGAAAGCATCATTGCAGCCGCATCGACATCGAGTTCAGGGCTGAAGCCCGGAAAACAAGTGATCGCCTTCAGCTCCGAGGCGAAGACGAGCGCTTCACGTGTCGAGGCGACATAGAGCGGCTTTTTGCCCATGCGGTCGCGGGCGAGGTGGAGAATCCGGTCCTTCAGATCCCACAATCCGAAAGCGAACATGCCGGCGAAGCGCTGGAGTGCCGCATCGAGGCCCCAGCTCTCGATCGCGCAGAGCATGACTTCCGTGTCGCTGGTGCCGCGGAATTGGTGGCCCGCCCCTTCCAGTTCGCGGCGCAGATCGCGAAAATTATATATTTCGCCATTGAACGTAATGACATACCGGCCGCTCGCGGAGTGCATCGGCTGGCGACCCGCCTCCGACAGGTCGACAATGGCCAGACGCCGGTGGCCGAAGGCGATCCCGGCTTCGCGGCTCGTCCAGAATGCCTCGCCGTCAGGCCCGCGATGACGAAGGGCCATCGTCATCGGCCCGATCGACCTGAGCGCGTTCGTATCGGCGGCATCGGGCGCCAAGAGAATTCCGGCGATCCCACACATTCTAATATCTCCTCCGGCGAACGATCGCGGGGATCGCCTGCGGCGTTCCAGCGACAAGGGAGAGGGTCAGACAGAACCACAGGATCGGATGACGGATGATCAGGTGCGGTGCACTGAAGACAGCGATCGATGCCACGAGCGCCACGAGGGCGTCCTGTCTCGCACGCCAGGCGGACCAGCCGGCCGAGCCGAGGATCCACAGCAGGGCCAGGACCGAAATCAGGCCGCCCTGAGTGTAGAGATCGAGGATCGTGCTATGGGCCTCGAAAGGCCGCGGCAGAAACTGCTGGTTGACGATGGGGGGACGATCAAGGTGCGGGCCTGGTCCGAGACCCAGCGACCCGGATCTTGCTCCCTTGTCCAATGCCTCGTCCCAAAGGTAGAGGCGAAGTGCGGCGGTTTCCGCGGTCGCTTCCCCGCCCTTGTCCTTGGTGAGGCTCTTGGCGAAGTCTTCGGCGCTGGCGGCCTCGCTGAGGGCGTAAGGCGCGATGGAGATTGCCAGCGGAACGAACGCAATCGTGAACAGGAGGGCAAGTTGCCGTGAAAGGCTGACCTTGCCGTCGCTTGTCAGCCATGCCCGAACCCGCAGTCCCAGAAGGATCAGGCAAGCCAGGACCGTCGTATAGAGATAGGTATCGCTCTTTGTCAGCCGACCGACATAGAAGGTGAGGATCAGGCTGCACAGCGCAAGGCATCTTCCCCAGGTATTGCTGGTGGTTGTGGCAAGATGCAGGGCCAAAGGACCGAGGAGCGCGCAGTAGAGCGCAAGCTGGTTCGGATTTTCAGACCAACCGGAGAAGCGGTCCCAGTACCAGGGGTGGACGCCAGACTGATGGATCCAGCCGAAACCAACCCCGACCTGAATGACAAAGCCAGCATTCGCGACAGCGATCATCCACCAGGCGATACGGCGCAAACGGACAGCCGCGTTGGGCTCCGCGGCAGCCAGGCAGGTGACGCAGGCCAGCAGCACGTAGGCCATCGTGTCATGCAACAACGGATCGAGGAACAGTGTGGTCGTCAGAAAGCCGACGATGGAGCCCACGCCCAGGGCAAGCGTCAGGATCACCCAGAAAAGGGCAAGTTTGGTGAGGGCCGGCGTAACCTCCAGTCGGCCGCCAGCAAGAACCCGCGTGATCGACAGCAATATCCAGAGCGAGAGGAACAGTTCGCTGTAGCCGAACGGCAGCCCCGGGATGCTGAGTTGCACCGCGTAGGACATCACGATGCCGATGGCCAGGATCGCGTCACGGATCATTGCCGCGCCTCACCCAGTCGCGGACCCATCCCACCCTCTTCCCTGGAGATTGCGGGTGCGGACCGGGCAAGGCTGCCGCGGTATTTGCCGCCGAGGACGGTCTTGTACAGATCGCAGTACTGGTCGACGACCCACGACAGCGAAAAGCGTTCCCGCACGAGGCCGACGGAACGGCTGCCCATGATCTTGCCGCGGGCGCGGTCGGACAGAAGATCGATTATTCTGGATGCCAGGCCATCGGCATCGCGCGGCGCGACGAGATAGCCATTCCAGCCATCTTCAACGACGTCATTGCAGCCGGGCATTCTCGAGGCGACGATTGGCAATCCCGACAATCCCGCCTCCAGCAGGACGCGCGGAACACCCTCGCGATACTGTGTTGGAAACGCGAACAGATCGGCCATGCCAAGGAGAGCTGGAACATCCCGCCTTGGTCCCAAGGCGACGACGTAAGGGGCATATTGCTCGATATCGGACCTGCTGACTGCGAACGGACCTTCGGAGTCCTGCGGACCGACAAGCACGAAACGTGCATTAGGCCTCTCGGAGAGGACGCGGGGAACCGCCTTGATCAGGGTCGGAATCCCCTTCTGGCGAGTCAGCCGACCGACAAAGATGATGACTTCGGCCGACTGAAGCCCAAGCGCCTCGCGCATCATGGCGGCCGAAGGACCACGATACCTTGCTGTCGAGAATGCGCTCGGGTCGATGCCGGAGCTCCGGATCAGTCGCCCCTTGCCGCGGCCCAGCAGCCGATAGCGCTCGAAGAAGGCCTGGTCGTCGCGATTCTGGAAGACCGTCACGGCTGTCCAAAGCGACGCCAGTCCCTGCAGGCCACAAAAGACCGGGCGCAGCGCCAACGCCCGCGGTTGCCGTGACGAGAACGTCCAACCAAGCCCATTGATGGTGCGGATGACCGGAACCTGCCCGCGTACGGCCAAAGGGGTCAGGAGGTTGGGCTTGGTGTCGAAACTTTGAACAATGTCCGGACGCAATTCGGACATCAATTTACGGATCGCGCCGACAGCGCCCCATTCTCCACCGCCGGTGGCAAAGCGGTCGAACCCAAACCGCCGATGCGGAATGCCGTAAGGTGAAAAGGCGTCTCCGGCGTCGCTCGAGACGGCAGTGACCCGAAAGCCCCTTTCACGCAGTGCCAGAAGGAACGGAATTCTAAGCCGGTGATCCTCGCCTCCAATGCAAACCAGATGCGGACTCATCCTGTCCCTCCTGGATGCCGGCAGAATCCCAACCGCGCTAAACCGCTGGCCCTATGACCTGTTTTCATGGCCCGGTTTCATCGCCCCTGTACGCACAACACCCAGGTTTCACGCTAGGAGCAGGCTCACGCGTTGTCCTCGTCTGTTTAAATGAAGCAAGGGGTTGGGCGATGCGGCGATGTAGCGGCAACGGCCGCCGGATCGATGAGTTGAACTGGAACTCATTCGTTCTAACGATGCCACGGTCAACGGGGTCGCGTACGACACGGCAAATCCAGTCAGCAAACAAGGGGGCTGTGTTGGAAACGTCGGGGCACCCGCGTTTAGAGAGCCGTTTTCCACGCGCCTTGCCATCCGTTGGGGGACCGACAACGGATCAAGATGTTGTGATGGCCCGCAACATCAGCCCTCCAGACGGCTTCACATGGAAACGGGCCTCAACCCGCCCTCTGGACATGGACGGACCAACCAGCCGTCCCTTCCCGCGGATGGGCGACGACTTCTCCGAAAAGTCGGCGTTCTCGCACCTCGAGCGGACCGTCGAAAAATACCCGGACAAGATCGCGATCAGCGACGGCTCTACATCCCTCAGCTTTTCGGAACTGCTCAACGCAGTCCAAAACCTGGCAAGTGCGATTGCAGGTTCGGCCCCACCGGGCAAGGCGGTCGGTATCCTCATCGGAAATACACTTTGGTATCCGGTGGCCATGCTCGCCGCCATGCGTGCCGGCAGGCCCGCTGTGCCGTTGAACCCCCGGGATCCATTTCAGCGCCTCGCCGCGATTGCCACCAGCGCGCGGCTGGCTGCGATCATCAAGCCAGGGCCGGGCAAACCGGCAGACTGGCCGGATGCCCCCTCGCTTGAATGGATCGATGCGGCAAGTTGCATGGCCGCAACGCCGGATGGCAGCCTGTCTGCGTTGCCGTCCGACGTGTCGGTCGATGCACCTGCAATCGTTCTGTACACCTCAGGCAGCACCGGGGCGCCGAAAGGCGTCGTGAACAGCCAGCGGGCGATCCTCCAACGCGTTCAGCAATATGTGGATGCCTGCCACTTCGGCCCCGACGACGTATTCATGCCACTGACTGGGCCTGCAACGATCGCCGGATGCCGCGAGATGATGACGCCGATGCTGTGCGGCGCCACATTGTACCTCTCGGATATCGAGAGCGCCGGTATTCGCGCCGCCCGCGACAATTTTCAGAAATGGCGGGTAACGGTCGTCTATCTCGTGCCAGCGCTGCTGCGTGTGTTGATGAATGGTTCCGCGCCCGACACATTCTCTTCCTTGCGGATCGTGCGGGTCGGCGGAGAAAAGATCCTATGGTCCGACATCGATCGGCTTCGCGGCAGCGTTCCCGAGTCCTGCCTCGTCCAGATCAGCTATTCGTCCACGGAAACGACCGGCACGCAATGGTTCCTGCCGAGGGGCTACCAAGAGCGCGGCGCAACGGTGCCCGTCGGCTTCGTGCTGCCCGGCATCGAATACACCATCGTGGATGAGGACGCATGCGAGGTCGCCCCGGGCGATGAAGGAGAGTTGCTGATCAGAGGCAACTACACCACGCTCGGCTACTGGGCGGATGGAGAAAATGTCCCTCTTCAGGCGAACTCCGGCAACCCCTGGCTTCGAACCTTCGCAACGGGTGATCTGGTCAAGATCGACGACACTGGAATGATGTGGATCGTCGGACGAAAGGGACGCCAGATCAAGATAAACGGGAGGCGGGTCGAACCTGCCGAACTGGAACTCGTCCTGCGCCGGGCGCCTCGGGTGGATGATGCTGTCGCGGTGGTGACGGACGCGAACGAACTGGTGGCCTTTGTCGTCCCCGCGAGACCGGCCGGAAGCGAGTTCATTGCCGGACTGCGCGACCTGATCAGGGCGGGCCTGCCGCCGGCTGTTCACCCGACGCGACTGCACAGTGTTGCCGAGATACCGCGGCTCAAAGGCGGCAAGGTCGACGGTGTCACGCTGCGGGAACTGGATCGCGCGCTGAGCGCGCAAGAGAACACGCCTATCGCCCGGCAAGCGGCCAACCCGCTCGATGTCGAGGGCACCGCGGCGGCCGTATGGGAGAGGATACTCCCGGGCAAAAGGGCGGCTGGCAGCCGCTGGGACGATGCCGGTGGCGATTCACTGAAGCTGCTGCAATTCGTCATGGAACTTGAGACGGCGCTGGGGCGGGAACTCAACCTGGACGCCTTCACCGTCGGGATGAGCTTCGCCGATGTCGTCCGGGCAGCGTCTCCAGGGCAAGACACAAGCAACTCGCTTGTCGAGGTTTCCGACCCGAGACCTGTTCTGTTCATCGTGCCCGGATCGATCGGCTATGGTCCGAGCTTGGCGGCCTTCGGTGCCGAGATGGGCGATGTCGCCAGGGTTGTTGCCGTGCGCTATGGGGATTTGAACGATCTGCTGAAGGGACATGGCACGATACCGCGGATGGTGGATGCGGTTGTCGACCAGATCAGCCAGGTCCAGCCCGATGGCAATGTGAAACTGATCGGTTATTCGCTTGGCGGCGGCGTCGCCTTCGAGGTTGCCGCCAAACTTGTTGCCGCCGGTCGGTCGGTCACGTTCCTGGGAATCCTCGACACCAATATCGGGCCTGGACAGCACAACTATCGTGAAAGACTCGCACGCACCGCCCAGCGCATCCGCACGCATCGAGTGACGGTGGATCGCATGATTTTGCGGGCTCTGGCAAAATTGTTCGCCCAATTTGGTGCCGAGGCTGTGCTTGCGAGGGGCATCGACTGGCTGAAATGGAGGAGCTTCGCCAGAATACGATTCATCTTGCGCCTTGAGCTGGAAGAAATCCTGCGGATGCGTGCATTTGGTCAGTGGCTGGCGCAGCCGAAGCCCGCATTGCCGATTACCGCCACCCTGTTTCGGTGCAGGCGCACAGGCGTTCCGTCAGACCTTGGCTGGAGTGCTTTCGTCACCGGCCTGAACATAATTCCGATCGTCGGCGGGCACCTGGACATGCTGGTTGAACCCTATCTCAGCCACAACCGTCCGCTGATAGAAAGAGCGTTTGTGGTGAGCGGCGCATAGCCGATGATTCGCGCTCTCGGAGCTGAAATGGACAGGATGCTCGTGCATCCTCCTGACGGATCCACAACAAATCCGGCAGCGATACCGCCATGGCGAGAACAGCCTGATCCTGCGTCGCCGTGCTGAAATATCCCTAAACAATCAACAAGTAACAGGACCAGGGCAGCCTTCCCGTCGCGTAGGCTCTCCTTGCCATGATCAAGGATTCTATCAAGGGGCACCGGTATTTGATTTGGCCCTAATATACCCTTTCCAATAGGCAGGCACGGGGCACCACCGAATTGGACGAAGGATATTTGCATGACAACCCTCCACTATGCCTCGGGTGGGTCGGCCTCCGAGGTCGCAACCGCCGGATTCAATCTTGTCGATGTTTCATCCGTGGACGAACTCAACGCTTTGCCGGATGGCACGAAAGGTCTGGTCTGGCTCGATGAAGCCAATGGCGCAACCTCGTCTTTCATTCAGAAAGTCACGCCCTTCATCGGCAATCCGAAGGTGTTCGGCTTCTTCCTCGTCGACGAGCCCGATCCCACGGGCAAATGGGGAACCTATGCGACGGCCGACAACCTGAAGGCGGAATCCGACTGGATCCACAACAACCTGCCCGGCGCCAAGACCTTCATCACCATGATGAACATGGGATCTTCGGAAAATCCAGATTTTTCAAACACTTATAATCCCGCCAACACGCATATCGACTATTACGGCCTGGATCCCTACCCAGTGCGCACCGGCATAAGCACCGTCGACTACAACATGATCGACAGGACCGTGGCCGCGGCGGTCGCCTCGGGCATCCCGCTCAGCCAGGTCGTTCCGGTCTACCAGACGTTCGGCGGCGGCAATTACACCACCGACACGGGCGGCCAATATGTCCTTCCCAGCGTCGCCCAGGAGCAGACCATGCTGGATCACTGGGCCAAGGTGGCGCCATCGCCCGCCTTCGACTATGCCTATGCGTGGGGCTCTCAACAGGGCGACACCGCGCTTGGCAACTCGCCGGAGCTGCAGGCCCTCTTCCTTCAGCACAACCAGAGCACCACCAGCGCGCCTTCGACCGGCGAAGTGACCCCGCCCACCAGCACCGTGCCTCCGCCCACCAGCACCGTGCCCCCGCCCAGCACGGTGCCCCCGACCAGCGACCACACTTTCTATGGCACGGGCGGCGCGGATGTGCTTCACGGCACCACCGGCGCCGACACGATGATCGGCGGTGGCTACAACGACACCTATTATGTCAACAACGCCGGCGACAAGGTGGTGGAACTGCCGGGCGGCGGCAACGATACCGTGCTGGCATCTGTCAGTTATGTATTGTCGGCCGGCTCGGAGATCGAACATCTCGCCACCACGAGCAAGTCCGGCACCCTCCCCCTCAATCTCAAAGGAAACGAGTTCTCCCAAACCATAGATGGCAATGCCGGCAACAACTTCATCAACGGCGGTGGCGGGAAAGACGTTCTCACGGGAAATGGGGGCACGGACGTCTTTGTCTTCAATTCCGCCCTCAAGAACAGCAATATCGACAAGATCACTGACTTCAATGTAGCCCAGGACAAGATCCTGCTCGACCACAATGTGTTTACCGGCCTTCAACCGGGCGCCCTTCCCACCTACAGCGCCCTTCCCACCTCGGCATTCCACGTCGGCAAGGGTGCGCATGACAGCAACGACCACATTATCTACAACAGTTCGACCGGCGCCCTCTCTTTCGACGCGGATGGCGCGGGCGGCGCACCCCAGATCCAGTTTGCCACTGTTTCTCCGCACCTTGCGCTGACGGCGTCCTCGTTCATCGTAATGTGAGCCTTGGGGAACGTCAGGCCCGATCATGGGGGGCCTGACGTTTTCTTGAACACATCCGGCGGAACGAAATCTCTCGAACGCTCGTTAGTCCATCATGAGCGCTCGGGGCATCGAATTCCTGCAGAAGTGGGTGGAGGACAATGTCCCACCCTATTCCAACTCCGATCCGACCCTGGCGGCGAGACTCGCCGACCAGGTGACGGCGGACGCCATTAAGGCGGGAATTCGCCTCGAGGAAATCTCGGAAGAGGTCGGAAGCATGCTGACCACCATGCTTGAAGTGCTCGACCAACGCGATACAAAATGATTGCTCGGCCGGTTGCATTGGCAACGCCGCAGAAGCCCATGGTCGACACACCTGCTGCTCACCGAAGTGCGGTGCCTACCAACTTCATGATTGCCAGCCAAGCCAGTGGTTTGGCCAGTGGCTTGGCTTTTGGTCAAACCGGGACGGTCTCGTGCTGTTCCAAGACCCGCGTGATGACCTTGTCGAGATCGTGAGGTTCAGCACCGTTGACTTGCATCAAGGGCCATCCATCCTGGCGCAAACACTTGCCGATCTCTCTTGAGATATCGGCCTGCCTCAAGCCTTTGTCTACGCCGAGTTCGAACAGGAGGACCTCCAGGAGCGGTTGCTGCGCATGCCGATCCATAAGACGGCGGCGCAAGGTTTCCTGCGGCGCATCGAGCTGGATAAGCAGGTCTGGCCGCGGCAGGAACGCCAGGCAGTCACGAACCACTTCGATGCTTGGAGTTCGCGCCAGCACAACCAGCGCACACAAAGCCTGGATCAAGCCCTCTTCGAAAATGAAATAACCTTCCGATTGCTGCGCCTGACGCCAGGATTCGCACAGCAGGGCGACGTCGACCTTCATGCGCCATGACCATGTGCGGCTTCGCAGCGGGATTGACGCCAGCAGCCTGGCCGCGACACCATCCTTCGGCAGGGTCGACAGCAGGACCGGCCCGGAGGTGGCAATCTTTTTGCCAATACGGCCAATGCCATGGCGTACTTCCGGACCGTCTTCCTGGGCCGACCCATATTCAATCAGGCGATACCCGTTCACTGTCTTCACGTTGATGCCGTGTTTCGCCATCCCCTGGCAGAGGCCGCGAAGAAGTGTGGTCTTGCCTGCACCAGGCGGTCCAAACAACTCGATGATCATGGCGGTATGCCCAACCGTCTCCCAACAAGCAGTCATTCGTCTGCGAATCAAAGCTTAGCCAGATTACAACCCACACCAACGTTCATTTGAATGGCCTTTCATATCCGCTGCCGAAGGCACGCGGGGGATTGGCCCTTGGTAAACGTTTCACGGTCGGCATCCCGGGCGAACGGCCGTCACAGCAGGGAAATCAGAGAACTTCCGGGAGGCCAAGGGCGGGAAAGCGCTGCCTGAACAAGATCGAGGCATCATCCGAATGATTGATGAAAATATTTCGGTGGCAAGTGATGGTCGACTTTCAGCTTGGTGGGGCCCTGAATGTCTTCAGCGTATTTGCAGTCTGAAGCGGTGGATCAAGATCGACGGTTGGATTGTCGACCGACGACGACCCGCGGATGGTCAGATATTCCCGAATATGCTCTTGACGATGGGGGCCCCCTCGGGCGCCGGTATCAACAGATGGGCGCCGGTTTTGCGGACATTCCCGTCTTCGATCACCTCAGAAACGTCACCAGTCAATATCCCGACAAGCTCGCGATTGGCGACGGTGCCAATCGCCTGACTTATTCCGAGCTTTTCCGGGCTGTCGAGACATTATCGCACCGTATCGCCGCCGTCGTTCCCGAAAGACAGGCGGTCGGAATCCTTCAGGCCAATTCGACCTGGTACGCTGTGGCGATACTGGCAAGCATGGCGGCCGGGCGGCCTTCGGTTCCGCTGAACATGAGAGATCCGGGCTCTCGGATCATCGAGATTGCGAACGCCGCGCGGCTCGGCGCCATCATAGGCGCTGGAAACGTTCGCCCCATCGATTTGGCGCCGGAAGTCCTATGGATCGATATTGCCGCCGGCGTCGCACCGAACGGTCAGCAGGCATCACAGCAGCCGAAGCTCCCTTCCGTTTCCGTCGATGCGCCCGCGATGGTGCTTTACACATCAGGTAGCACGGGACGTCCCAAGGGCATCGTCAACAGCCAACGCAGCCTGCTGTGGCGGGTCCGGCAATATGTCGAGGCGTGCCATATCAACGCGGATGACGTTTTCCTGCCTCTGACCGGGCCTGCCACGATTGCCGGCTGCCGGGAGATTCTTACGGCGCTGCTGACAGGCGCCACGTTGCATCTTCTCGAGGTGGAAGCGGTCGGCCTGCGCGCGGTCCGCGCTCGGGTTCAAGCCGAAGGTGTGACGATCGCCTATCTCGTGCCGGCTCTGCTGCGGGCGCTGTTGACCGAGGCCCCCGCTGACGCCTTCCAGTCGCTCCGGGTGGCCCGGATCGGTGGCGAGAAGGTGTCCTGGACGGACGTCGCGTTGCTGCGCAAGGCCGTTTCGGACCAGTGCCTGATCCAGATCGGCTACTCGTCAACCGAGACCACCGGCTCGCAATGGTTCCTGCCGCAGGATTGGCCGGAGCAGGACGCATCGATCCCCGTTGGCAGGCTGCTCCCTGGGATGGCATTCGCCATTGTCGACGAGGCGGGTCGCAATGTTGGGACAGGCGAGAGCGGGGAGCTTCTGATCAGAAGCCCCTATGTCCTGCTTGGTCATTGGGAGAACGGTGTCGTCGTTCCCGCGCGGCCCGACCCTGACGATCCCGGTGTTCGGGTTTTTGCGACGGGCGACCTCGTTCGGCTGGACGGTGATGGCCTGTTGCGCATCGTCGGCCGCAAAGGGCGCCAGATCAAGATCAATGGTCGGCGCGTCGAGCCCGCGGAGCTCGAACGGGTCCTGCGCTGCGCGCCTTCGGTGGCGGATGCCGTGGCAATCGTAACGCCGGCCGAGGAACTCATCGCATTCGCGGCTCCGCAGCACTTTGCCGGAGCCGCTTTTGCGGAGGAGCTTCGCCAACTCGTCAGAACGACGTTGCCGGCGCCGCTGCGTCCCTTGCGGTTGCACACCATCGCCGAGATCCCCCGCCTGCCGGGAGGCAAGGTCGACCTGGCAACGCTCACCGAAATGGATCGCTCGGAGAGAAAGACGGCGCCAGTCGCCCAGCCGACCACTGCCCGGCCGCTCCCCGCGGGAGGCGAACTGAATACAAGGCAAATCGTGCAGCACGCGTGGATGCAGGTTCTCAACACGGGCGCCGCGGCGGGGAACTGGGATGACGCGGGAGGAGATTCGCTGCAGCTGCTGCATTGCGTCATGGCGATCGAAAGCGCCATCGGGCAAGAACTGGGCCTCGAGGCCTTCACCGTCGGCATGAGCTTCGACGAGATGGTTGAGGCGGTCGTGTCCGCACAGGCGGGGGAGCAGCGCGCCAAGAAGCAGCATCCTCCGATGCTTTTCCTGTTTCCAGGATCCGTCGGCTATGGTCCGAGCCTGGCTGCGTTCGCAGCCGCCATGGGCAAAGTCGCCCGGGTGAACCCGATCCGGTATCCTGGCCTCGCCGCGATATTGGACGGACACAACAGTCTCGCCGCCATGGCTGCCGCCGCGCTCGGGCAGATAGACCGCGCCCAGCCTACCGGCCCCGTGCGGCTTCTCGGCCATTCGCTTGGTGGCGCGGTTGCGTTCGAGGTCGCCGCGCGGCTTCTGGCAGCCGGCCGATCGGTAAGGTTTTTGGGTATCCTCGACACGAGCCTTCTGGACGAGCCGAGCAACCATTGGGGAACGCTCACCCGCACGTTCCATCGCATTCGCACGAACCGCATTTCCGCCCACCGCATGGCTTGCCGAGCCCTCGCGAAGATCACCGTTGCCATGGGCTGCGAGGCGTATCTCGCGAGGATTCTCGACCGCTTTGCCAAGGGAGAGTTCAGCCCGACAAGCTTCAGAACCAAGCTGGAACTGCAGGAAGTCATGCGGGCGCGGTCGTTCTTCCAGTGGCTGGAGGCACCCAAACCGGCGCTGCCCATCTCCGGCACCTTGTTCCGCTGTCGACGGGAGGGAATGCCCCGGGCCCTGGGCTGGGACAGCGCCCTGGCACATCTGGACGTGGTGCCGATCATGGGCAATCACATCGACCTTGTCATAGAGCCCAATCTTGCCACCAACCGTCCGCTCATCGAGACGGCCGTCGTGCAGACCTACTCCGCGGCCGAGTCTCGCAAAAGGGAGGATCTGTCATCGACGTGATCTCACACTTCAGCAAGGACGCGTTGCTGCTCGATGCCCGTGCGGAGGTCGATCGCATCGTTGACACCTTGCGCAAGCAGGTTCTTGGCACGCTCCATCGTCGCGGCGTGGTTGTCGGCCTTTCCGGCGGCATCGACAGCTCCGTCGTCGCGACCTTGTGCACACGCGCCTTCGGCAAGGACAAAGTCCTGGGGCTGTTCATGCCGGAGCGCGATTCCTCCGGCGACTCGCTCAGACTTGGCCGCCGTGTCTCGGCACAGCTGGGGATCGAGAACATCCTGGAAGACATAGGCCCGGCAGTAGAGGCCGTCGGCGCCTACCGTCGGCAGCTCGAGGCGATCCGGACCGTCGTTCCCGACTATGGGGACGGCTGGAAATGCAAACTGGTGATTGAGCCGGTGCTCGCCAGCAACGGCCTCAACATCACCCGGCTCACCGTCCAGGATCCAGAGGGCAAGGTCGACACGGTGCGTCTTTCGCCAGCCGCCTATCTGCAGATCGTCGCGGCAACCAACTACAAACAGCGCCTGCGCAAGATGACGGAATATTACCACGCCGACCGCCTCAAATACGCGGTTGCGGGGACACCAAACCGTTTGGAGTACGACCAGGGGTTTTTCGTCAAGCAGGGCGACGGAACCGCCGACGTGATGCCGATCGTCCACCTTTACAAAAGCCAGGTCTATCAGCTCGCGGAATATCTTGGCGTGGACGAGGAAATTCGCCAGCGGCCACCAACCACCGACACATTCTCCATGGCGCAAAGCCAGGAGGAGTTCTACTTCGCGCTGCCCTATCACCTGATGGATCTATGCCTTTACGGCCTGAACCATGGGATCGCCAGCGATGAAGTCGCGGCGGTTGCCGGTCTCACCGAGCTCCAACTGCAGAAAGTCTTCAAGGACATCGACGCGAAACGGCGGGCCGCCCACTATCTTCACGCGCGGCCTTTGCTGTCCATGGAAATTGGCGAGGATTGACCGGGGATGTGCGGCATCGCTGGAATTGTGGCGCTGAACGCCGCGGCGGCTTCTCCTTCGCGTGAGGCGCTGATACGGATGGTGGGCGCGCTGGCGCATCGCGGCCCGGACGAGCGCGGCCTTTACCGGGACAAGCGCGCGGGGCTGGCGCATGCCCGCCTGTCTGTCGTCGATCTCTCCAGTGGCCAGCAGCCGCTCGCGGACACAGGCGATACGACCTGGATCGTCTTCAACGGCGAGATATTCAACTATGTCGAGCTGCGCGAAAAGCTGATTGCGCTCGGTCACCGCTTCCGAACCCGCAGCGACACGGAGGTCGCGCTGCACGCGTATCGCGCGTGGGGCGAAGCGGCCTTCGAGCGGATGAACGGCCAATGGGCAATCGCAATCTGGGACTCAATGGCGGGTCGTCTCGTCTTGTCGCGCGACCGGTTCGGCATTTGCCCCCTGCATTTTTGCGAGCATGCGGGCCGGCTTTATTTCGCCAGTGAAGTGAAGGCTATTTTCGCCGCCGATCCGACCATCCCGCGCGCTCTTGATCCCGCCGGCCTCGATCAGACCTTCACGCTCTGGACGGTCGTTCCCCCGCAAGGGGTATTTCAGGGCATCCATGAACTCGTGCCAGGGCATGTCCGCACCTACCAGGACGGCACCGTTCGTGACCACGCCTTCTGGCAACCTTCCTATCCTGAAAATTTCGGATCGCCGCAGGGCGAGTTCACCGGATCGTGCGATGAGGCCGTGGACCGCGTGCGCAGCGCGCTCGAGGCCGCGACGGCGCTACGAATGGTGCGCGCCGACGTGCCCGTCGGCTGTTACCTTTCCGGCGGGCTGGACAGTTCGCTTGTGGCGACACTGGGAAGGCGCTTCGCCGGCCGGCGCTTCCAGACCTTCTCCTTGCGTTTTGCCGACGCCGAATACGACGAGACCCGCTTCCAGCGCCTGGTTGCCGAAGCAACCGGCAGTGAGCACCATGAGGTGGTGGTTTTGCGCAGCGATATCGCCACGATCTTTCCAGAGGTGATCTACCACACCGAACGCCCGATACTGAGGACCGCCCCGGCGCCGCTGTTCCTGCTTTCGAAGCTGGTGCGTGAGCGTGGCATCAAGGTCGTGCTGACCGGCGAAGGCGCCGATGAAATGTTCGCCGGCTACGACCTGTTTCGCGAAGCCAAGGTTCGCCGGTTCTGGGGGCACCAGCCGGCATCGACACGACGCTCGCGGCTGCTGGAGCGCCTTTATCCCTATCTCACCCGCTCGCCGGTGCAACAGCAGGCGATGGCGCGCCAGTTCTTCGGGCGCGGCATCGAGAGCCATGACGCCCCCGGCTTCGCCCACGACACGCGCTGGCGCGGCACCAGCGCCATCAAGCGCCTGTTTTGCGCGGAGCTGCGCGCCGAAACCCAGCGTCATGACACCGTTTCCGAATTGCTCGCCGGCCTGCCCGAGGCGTTCTCGCGCTGGAGCCCGCTTGCGCAGGACCAGTATCTCGAGGTCCAGACCTTGATGTCGGGATATCTGCTTTCCTCGCAGGGCGACAGGATGCTGATGGCCCACTCCGTCGAGGGGCGCTTCCCCTTCCTGGACGATGAGCTCGTGAGCCTCGCGAATTCCCTTCCGCCTTCCTACAAGCTGCGTGTCCTCGATGAGAAGCACGTGCTGAAACGCGTGGCGGAGCCGATCGTGCCCGCCGAGATCGTGACCCGCAAGAAGCAGCCATTCCGGGCGCCCAACGCGCTTTGCTTCGCCGACGAAACCGCACCGGAATATATTCGCGAAGCGCTTTCGGAGACGGCGATACGCAAGGCCAATGTTTTCGATCCGGCTTCGGTCGCACGCCTGCTCGGCAAATGCCAGGCCAGGACCGGCGACGGCGACCTTTCCAATGCCGACAACATGGCGCTCGTCGGCGTGCTGTCGACCCAACTCCTTCACCAGCAGTTTGTCGCGAGCTGTCCCAGTGCAGCGCGCGTGCATGGGCTGAGCGTCGATGTCGACCACGAACATCGGGAGGAGCGCTTGCATGTTGCATGATGCCGTACCCCTGCTGCATGACTATCTCGCGCACTCCGCCGGCCGGCTCGGCGACAAGGTGGCGCTGGTGTGCGGCAAGCAACGTGTCACCTATGGCGAGCTCGAGGCGCGCGCCAATGCGATCGCCGGGGATCTGGCCGCATCAGGGGTGGCGCGCGGCGATTGCGTGATGATCTTCGCCGACAATACGGTCGAGACGGTGGTGAGCTTCTGGGCGGTGCTCAAGGCGAATGCGGTGGTGTGCATCGTCAACCCGCTGACCAAGAGCGACAAGCTTGATTATCTGCTCAACGACTGCCGACCGGCGGCGCTGATCACGGATGCGCATCTGCACTCCATCTTCCGCGAGCCGGCGCGCAATTGTCCGTCACTTCTGCGGACGATCGTTTCCGGATCGATCGACGACACCGAGCTCTCCCGATTGCCGCAAGCCGTGCGCTGGGAAACCGCGGTCGCCGCCGGAGACGCACCGCCGTCGCGGCGCTGCATCGATATCGATCTTGCCGCCATCATCTACACCTCCGGCTCGACTGGCGAACCCAAGGGTGTGATGCTGACGCACAGGAACATGATGACCGCGTGCACGTCTATCGCGTCCTACCTCGAGCTTGCCGAGGACGAGGTGATCCTCAATGTCCTGCCCCTCGCCTTCGACTACGGTCTGTACCAGATGATCATGGCGTTTCGCACCGGCGCCCGGCTGGTGCTCGAACGCTCATTCGCATTCCCGGCGCAGGTGCTTGCGCTGATCAGGCAAGAGAGGGTTACGGGGTTTCCCGGCGTGCCGACCATCTTTGCGGCGCTCTCCGAACTCAAGTCCCTCAGGGACCAGGATTTCTCAAGCATTCGCTACGTGACAAACACCGCGGCCGCGCTGCCCCTCAAGCATATTCTCATGCTTCAGGAGCTGTTTTCGAGCGCACGCATCTATTCGATGTACGGCCTCACCGAATGCAAGCGTTGCACCTATCTGCCGCCGGAGGATCTCAAGCGAAAGCCATTGAGTGTCGGGATCGCGATCCCGAATACGGAAATGTGGATCGTCGACGAACATGACAGGCGGGTCGGCCCCGGCGTCGTCGGCCAGCTCGTCATTCGCGGCGCAACGGTGATGAAGGGATATTGGGGCAAGCCCGAAGCGACGGCCAGGAAGCTCAAACCCGGCCCGCTGCCCGGCGAGCAGGTCCTGTACACCGGCGACTACTGCCGGATGGACACGGAGGGCTACCTCTACTTCGTCGGCCGTGGTGATGAGATCATAAAATCGCGCGGCGAGAAGGTGGCGCCGAAGGAAGTGGAGAACGTGCTGATGGATATTCCGGGGGTCCGGGAAGCCGCGGTCATCGGTGTTCCCGACGAGCTCCTTGGGCAGGCGGTGAAGGCGTTTGTCGTGATGGAGAACGGAAGAACCATCGGCGAAAAGCAGTTGCAGATGGAATGCCAGAAACGACTGGAGAACTTCATGGTTCCGAAGTCCATCGTCGTCGTGGCCAGCCTGCCGATGACGGACACGGGCAAACTCAAGAAAACGGCCCTGTCATGAGGCGGGGTCGCTAAATCGGTGGTGTCGCCACGGAGGGTGAATTCATGTTGACTGTCAAGGACCGAACCTACAGCGAGCAGATCCGCAGTTTCCTGGTTTCGAATTTCTACGTGAGCGACGTGAAGGCGTTGGTAGACGACACGTCCTTGCTCGATCAAGGCATCGTCGACTCGACGGGAGTGCTTGAGATTATCGGCTTTATCGAGGAGACCTTTGGCATCACCGTCGAAGACAGCGAGCTCTTGCCTGAAAACCTCGATTCCATTCAAGGGATCGAGCAGTACATCATCCGCAAGATGAACTGATCGCCGGCGTAAAACCCGGAGCGGTCCCGCAATTGCTCAGCTGTCCGCACGCTCACGCCTGCGCCTTGGCTTGCCCCAGAACCACCCGGCCCTCGCCCGCTTCGTTCGATACAATGCGGATGTTCTCGTATGCCTTGCTGCGTTCCAGCAGCCCCATCACCTGCCGGTCCTGGCCTAGGCCGACCTCGAAGAGCAGGATGCCGCCAGGCCGCAAGTATCGCGGCGCGTCTTTCACCACCCGCATATGGATGCTCAGGCCGTAAGGGCCGGCCGCGAACGCTTCACGCGGCTCGAATTCGACCAGATGCGCGCGGTCGCCCTCGAGCCGCTTTTCCGAAATGTAGGGCGGATTGCAGACGATCACGTCGATCGTCCCGTCAAGCTCGAGGCCCGAGAGCGCGTCGAACAAGTCGCCCTGAAGCACCGAAACACGGTCAGCCATGCCGTGATGGGCGGCGTTACGGCGTGCCACGTCGACGCATCCGTCGGTGAGGTCGCTCGCCCAGACACTCGCGGTGGGACTGCGGTGGGCGATGGCACACGCCAGATTGCCAGTGCCGCAACACATGTCGACGATGCGCGGCGCCGGCAGATTCATTTGATGCAAGACACCGAGGGCCGTCGTGCCCAGCAATTCCGTCTCTGGCCGGGGGACGAGCGCGCCGGGCGCGACGAGCAGCTCAAGTCCCATGAAGACGGCGCGGCCCGAACCATAGGCGTCGGCGACACTGAACTCTTTGCTCATCGCGAACCCCTGACCTTCCCAGTATAGGCGTTCGGCATTCGCACGCCAGTCAAACCTGTCATTGGAGAACCCCGGCAAGCCGCCAGCCGATCAGGCTTTTACATCCATGTCGAGCGCGGCAATGACGGCATTCAGGCGCTCGGCTGTTGGATCGTTCTTCAATCGCCGCAGATTGAAATCGAGGTGTTCCTTCTTGAACATGGAGACCAACGTGATGCCCGCCGAATTCGATGCGAATGCATAGTCGGCGAGAAACGAGACAGCAATTTCACGGGGACTGCCGCGGTATCCGAGATCGCCGAGAGCGACCAGTATCTCCTTTTGCGCGTTGAACTTCGCGACGATCCGTTCGAGGCCCGAGAATGTCCCGTGCGTTACAAACGTTCTGTGGCGGTGAGCACGCGCCTTCAACTTCCCGAGGTTTGGCTCCAGCGGGGTATTGGCAATCTGCACGAACCGATAAGGCAGCGATTCCTTGAAAGCCGTCATTCCAGCCTCGAGGTCTCCTGCGACCGAAATGGCCCGAGCCTTCCCGTCCTGAACCACGCGCTCCACAGCCCGGATGATATCCTCGCGAACAAGTTCCTCCGCGGTTGGACGGTGCAGCGCGAGGACATCGACATAGTCCGTGCGAAGGCGCCCCAGGCTCTCCTCGACACTTGATCTTATCAACTCCGCGGACAGCGGCACCTTGAAGGGCGTGGGGCGCACTTTTGAGGCATACCGCTTGAGCGCCGGAGCCCCCGCAACAGCGATCCGCGACAACGGCTTCATCAGTCGCATGGTGGCGGAGGTCTTCGGCGGACGCATGCCAACCTTGGTGCAGACGCAGACGCGATCGCGCTTGCCTGATGCAAATTCGCCCCAGATAGATTCAGCCATCCCGTCGCCATAAGAAGGCGCTACGTCGTACCATGTTACCCCCGCTTCGTAGGCGCGTTCGAGCGTCTCGATCCCCTTGCGAACTCCGATGCGAGAACCAAGCGAAGCACAGCCAAAACCGATACTTGATACGTTGCTGCCGATGGCTTCGACAAAGACCCGCTTCATGGCTAAGACCCGTTTTCATTCCGGCATTAAGCCAGCTGGAATCTCAATGATCTTTTGTCTTTCTGTCAAAGACAGGCATGAAGCGCATCATTCATTTGCTGCTATTGCTGCTGGCGGTCTATCCAGCGCAAAGGCAGCATGGACAGGACTTTGATGATTGGCCCAAGGCCCTTTTGGTGTGCGACTAGGGCGCGCTGGTCAAGACCGGCGAGCGGCCCTTCTGCGTCACCGGTGAATGGAACGACATGGACAGCCTCGCGGTGGCGAGAACCCGGTCTATTCAGATCGACAACTCCCTGATGCGAATATCCGTCGCCTCGAAGACGGCGTTGGCAATGGCCGCGGTCACGTTCAGAGCGCGCCGGTTGGCACCGCGCCTGCCGAAATGTCATCGCCGTCCCGGAGCCGTGCGAGTTGACCTGGACCTGTCAGCCGAAGTGCGCGGGAGCGAAGTTCTCGATATCGCCATTCACACGGGAAATGCGCCATGCGGGGGGTCGGAAATCTTGATGATATCGTCGACAGGCAGACCAGTGCGTGCCGCCTGGCGATCAAGCCGCAGTTATTTCCCAAGTGTCAGGTAGAGTTTGGGTAGCATCTCCGTCAATCGCTCGACCGTGGCAATGTTGATGGCATTCCTCTGCCCGAAGATGCGTTCCAAGGAGCCCTCCGCGGTGGAATCCAGGCCGACGCAGAACGTGTTTACACCAAGGCGGCTCAAGCCCTGAACAGCCCTGCGCGCGTCCTCGACGAGGTAGCGGCGGTCCTCGGTATCGATATCTGACGGCTCGCCGTCGCTGACGACGAGCAGCAGCCGTCTGTAGCTGCGCTGTTTGGCGAGGTCGGCGCCGGCGTGCCGGACCGCTGCGCCGAGACGAGTCGAAAAGCCGCTTTGCAACCCCGCCAGCCTTGCTTCCACGAGACCGTCATAAGACTGAGCGAAATCCTTGATCCGGAAATAACGCACATCCTCGCGCCGGTCGGAACAGAATGCGGCAATGGCGAAAGGATCGTCGAGACCGGACATGGCCTGCGACAAGAGAGCCGCGGCCTGTCGCTCGACGTCGAGCACGGTGTGGCGCCGGTTTCCGACGAGATCGCTGGTGGATTGCGAGACGTCGAGCAGCAAAAGCACAGAGAGGTCACGGCTGCGGCGTTCGTAACGGCCATGGATGCGTGGGCTGGGCGGTTCGCCTATGCGCCGCGCGATCGCGGCGTCGATGCATGCGTCAATGTCGAGGAACTCGCCCTCGGACTGCCGGCGCAGGCGCTCGGCGCGACTCACCTTCGCGGAACGGATCAGCGCGGTGACCCTGTTGGCCAGATCTGTTCTATCGTCGCGCAGCCTTGCAACCTGCCCGGCTGAAGCGGCTTGCGCCGGATACTCCTTGACCGAAACCCAGTCCGGCTGTTCGCGACCGGTGACATAATCGAACTCGCCATAGCGCGCCACCGGCACGCCTTCCATGAGCGCCGGCTGGAGCTCGACACGCCCCGCCTCGCCGTCAGGCTTGTTCTCCTGCTCGGTGCGACCGGGATGTTCGTCGTTTTCCTCTCGCCGGATGCGCGCCGATGACAAGACCTGCTCGGCATCCTGCGCCTGGCTGTCGTCGTCGCCGAAATCCCAAAGGGCGAGATTGTCGTCGCGATAGGGCGGCTGCACGACGTAGTTTTTGGGATCGAACTGGACGCGCATCTGGCCGAGGTCATTGCCCAACAGATTTCCGATGCGCCGACTGAGCTGCTGGTCATGAAGCTCTTCCCCGGCAAAGGCTTTGCGCGCTTTGGCGATCCACGGGTTTGGATCTTCATAGGATGGATCGGCCAGTGCTCGCGACAGCCGGGCGAAAAGCGCCGGTGCGGTGACGGCGCTGGACGGTTGCGCGCTGTGGAGGGGCAGGAACAGCCGCGCCAGTCCCGGCAGCTCGAGCATCGCAAGTTGCTCGACGCGAGCATCCTCGATCAGCGACACCAGAGCAACCTGCGCCGGCTTCAATCCACCGACCGGAAAACGGTCACGCGTGAAACGCAAATGCGCCGCTATGTGAGCCGCGGCTGCCCGGTACAGGTGTTCCGCATCGCGGGCTTGGAAGCCTGGGAAAGACGACGGCAGACGCACGATGCCGCCATCAAAGCCTGCCCGCCGACGTGCCTGCTCGGGGGCGTTGGCCGGCGTTTCGCGCAATGGCGGGCTGTCTCCCCACAAGGCAGTGAGGAACGGCCGCAGCCTGGACTCCATATCGGTGAAGCCGGTCTGTCCGCTCGCCCGCTGCAGCCACCGGACGGCGGAGGGGTCCTCCAGCCGAAAGAAGCGAAGGCGCCGCTGCTTATCTCCCTCGGCCATCCTTATGCCGATGCGCGTCCATGTTTCCAGACCTTCCAGGCCTATCTGGGTGAGAAGCTGCGGCGTCTGTTCAAGCAAATGCGCCAGCGACTCGGAGGCTTTTACACCGACGTCCTCGACAAGTCGCAGCCATCGCAGAAACCCGTCTTCTCCGAGCATTTCCGCGACCGAGACCGCTTGCTGCGGGAGCAGCTCAGCCGCGACCCTTCCGGCGCGGATGGCAACTCCCGAAACAGCGCCGGCAAGATCGACAGCCGCCTGCGGCGACACGAGCAGCGCAAGTCGCGGTGACGAGCGGACATAGGCTTTGGCCACCGCCTCGCCATAGCCGGCGCCGGCCAGCCGGCGACAGGCACGAATCCAGGCTGGGTGCAGGTCGCCGGGAAAAGCGTTCCGCGCTTCCTGGCTTAAAGCGTCCTGATGGGCCATGTCGCGTCTGTGCGCATGCTCGACCATCCTAGATGCAGGCCGCGACCGCGGCCTTGAGCGCGTCGCGCATGTCCGGATCGTCGGTTATGGGCAGCACCAAGGCGACTTCGCACGCTTCGGCCAAACCAATGCCGTGTCGGGCGAGCAGTCCGGCATTGATCAGCATGCGCGTCGATGCGCCCTCCTCCAGACCATGCCCTTTGAGATTGCGGGCCCGGTGCGCGATGCGCACAAGCGTCTGCGCGACGGCGCGATCGACGCCGGACTCGGTTGCGACGATCTCAGCCTCGATCGCTTCCTGCGGATAGGAGAAAGCGATGGCGGCGAAACGTTGCTTGGTCGATTCCTTGAGATCCTTCAGCACGCTCTGGTAGCCGGGATTGTAGGAGATCACGAGCTGGAAATCCGGATGCGCCTTCAGCACCTCGTTCCTCTTCTCCAGCGGCAGGATGCGGCGGTCATCGGTCAGCGAATGGATGACGACGGTGGTGTCCTGGCGGGCCTCGACGATCTCGTCGAGATAACAGATGGCGCCGGTGCGCACAGCAAGCGTCAGCGGCCCGTCATGCCACACCGTGCCGTCCGCATCGAGCAGATAGCGGCCGACGAGATCGGAAGCAGTCATATCCTCATGGCAGGACACGGTGATCAGCGGTCGCCCGAGCCGCCAGGCCATGTGCTCGACGAAGCGCGTCTTGCCGCATCCGGTCGGACCTTTCAGCATGACCGGCATGCGCGATGCGAACGCCGCCTCGAACAGCGCCACTTCGTTGCCTACCGGTCGGAAATAAGGCTCGGAAGCGATGCGAAAATCCTTCAGCGCATCGTCCTCGCGCGTTGCCGTCCCCCGATTCATGTCAGTCTCCAGATGCACGTCGCAAAGCCGGGCGCGCCGCGACCCTCGTCAGGCCGCGGCACTTGGGAGGAGCCATCGCCTCAGCGGTGGGCCGCCACTTTGTTGGGGATGCCTTCGATCGGGCTCTCCGGCGTGCCGACGGTCTGGCGGGTCATTGCCTCGACGCGCTCGCGCGTGCCTTCCGGATCCGTGATCCACTGCTTGTAGAAATTGTACGGACATACGGCGTGCCCGCGGGTGTCGTCGCCGGAGTTGATGAGGCCGGTGTAGCCACGATGCAGCAGCTTGAAGAGATGGTTCTGCGACTGCATGTTGCGACGTGCGTCGCGCAGCAGCGAGGTCGAAAGCTGCGCATACTGGATGCCGTTTTCCTCGGTGCCGCATTCGCCCAGCGTGCGTCCGTCGAAGCCGATGATCGCCGAATGGCCGAAATAGGAATAGACGCCGTCGAAGCCGGCCGCGTTGGCGACGGCGACATAGACGTTGTTGGCCCAGGCCATCGACTTCGAAATCAGGATCTGCTGCTCCTTGGCCGGGTACATGTAACCCTGGCAGCGGATGATCAATTCGGCTCCGCGCATGGCGCAGTCGCGCCATATTTCCGGGTAGTTGCCGTCGTCGCAGATGATCAGGCTGATCTTCATGCCTTTCGGGCCTTCCGAGACATAGGTGCAGTCGCCGGGATACCAGCCCTCGATCGGCACCCAGGGCATGATCTTGCGATACCTCTGCACGATCTCGCCCTTATCGTTCATCAAGATCAAAGTATTGTAGGGCGCCTTGTTGGGGTGTTCCTCATGCCGTTCCCCGGTCAGCGAAAAGACGCCCCAGACCCGGGCCTTCTTGCAGGCTTCGGCGAAAATCTGGGTCTCTTCGCCGGGGATGGACGAGGCGGTCTCATACATCTCCTTCTGGTCGTACATGATGCCGTGGGTGGAATATTCGGGGAAGATGACCAGATCCATGCCCGGCAGGCCACGCTTCATCCCTTCCACCATCTCGGCGATGTTGCGGGCGTTGGCGAGCACCTCGTCGCGCGTGTGCAAACGCGGCATCTTGTAGTTGACGACGGCAACACCGACCGTGTCGTTGCTGCTCGAAATATCGCCGTGATACATGTCTTACTCCTCCTTGGGTTTGCCGGTGTCCGTCTAGACAACCAGATGCTGGTGGATCATCTCGTCGCTGAGCTGGCCGATCGGGCCACTGATAGCGACGCTGCCGCGATTGAGAATGGCGAAACGCTGCGACGCGCGGCGGGCAAAGGCGATGTTCTGCTCGACAAGCACGATCGTGAGCCCGCGCGTACGATTGAGGTCGATCAGCACGTTCTCGATCTGCTCGACGATGTTGGGCTGGATGCCTTCCGTCGGCTCGTCGAGCAGCATGATCTTGGGATCTGACAGCAGGGCGCGCGCAATGGCGAGCTGCTGCTGCTGGCCACCGGACAGGTTGCCGCCGCGGCGCCCAAGGAATTCCTTGAGGATCGGGAAAAGCTCGAGCACCCATTCCGCGATCCGCCCGCCGCCTTTGGCGGCGAACGTTCCCACCATGAGGTTTTCCCGCACCGTGAAGCCAGGCAGGATGCCGCGCCCTTGCGGCACGTAGCCGACGCCGGCCAGCGCGCGCTTGTGCGTGGGTTGGTCGACCAGTTCCTCGCCGTCGAGCCGGATCGAACCGGTCGTGCGACTCATCAAGCCGAGGATCGTGCGCAGCAGTGTCGTCTTGCCGACGCCGTTGCGGCCCAGCACGGAAAAGAAATCGCCCGCGCCGACGTTCAGCGACACCGACTGCAGCGCACGGCTGCGACCATAGAAGCCATCGACATTGGCAAGCTCAAGCATGGCCGATTCCTCCCGAGCCGAGATAGGCGTCACGCACGGCCTGGTTGGATTCGACCTCGGCGATCGTTCCTTCGGCGAGCAGCTTGCCCTGATGCATGACTGAGATGGTCTGCGCGATGTCGCGCACGAAGCCCATGTCGTGCTCGACCACGATCAGCGTGTGCTTGCCGCGTAGCCGGCAGAAGAGGTCGGCAGTCTTCTTCGTCTCCTGCTGAGTCATGCCGGCGGTCGGCTCATCCATCAGGATGAGCAAAGGATCCTGCGCCAGGATGAGTGCGATCTCGAGCCACTGGGTCTGTCCGTGCGACAGATGCGCGGCCGGCGTCGCCAGTTCCTCCTCGAGGCCGACAAGCTCGGCCAGCCGTTCGATTTCGGCCTTGTCACCGCCCTGGCCGAAACTGAACAGATTCGCCAGAACGCCCGGCCTGCTCGAGCGACCGATATGCAAATTGTCGCGCACGCTGAGATCGCGAAATACGCTCGGCACCTGGAACTTGCGACCGATGCCGGTGCGGGCGATGGCGTGCTCGCTGAGGCGATGGATGGGCTTGTCGCGGAAGTACACCGCACCCGCCGCCAGCCGGGTCTTGCCGCAGATCAGATCCAGCGCCGTCGTCTTGCCAGCACCGTTCGGCCCTATGAGGCAGCGCAGCTCGCCCTTCGCCACGCGCAGCGTCAAGTCCGACACGGCGACGAAGCCGCTGAAGGTGACACGCGCCTGGTCGATCAGAAGCTGGGCCTCGGTCATGACAGGCTCTCCAGATGGCGGGGATTGCTTTCCACGTCCTTGCGCTCCGGCTGTTCGGTGGTTGCCAAGCGCTTGCGCTCGAAGCGGCCTCCGATTGCCTTCAGAGCGCCGGCGATGCCTTTCGGCAGGAACAGCACGACAAGGACAAAGAGCAGGCCCATGACGAGCGTCCAGCTGTCGAGGAAAGTCTCCGATTCGGACAGCGCGCCTTGCATACCGGCCACGACGAGCGCGCCGACCATGGCACCGACCAGGCTCTGGCGGCCGCCAACGGCAACCCAGATGACGACGGAGAGGGAAAGCGGCACACCCATGAAGGTCGGCGAGGCGAACTCCATAACGATCGTGTAGAGCATGCCGGCGAGGCCGGCGATGGCGCCTGAGACGGCGAAAATGAACATCTTGTAGAACGCGACGTCATAGCCGAAGAAGCGGACGCGATCTTCCTGATCGCGAATTGCTTGCACGATGAGGCCGGCTTTGCTCTTGGTCACCGCCAGGGCGATGAACAGCGAGGCTGTCAGGCAGATCGCAACGAGGTAATAGCTCGCCGAGCCATAGGCATCGAAGGCAAAACCGGCGACATCGAACTGGGCCAGATCGGTGATGCCGTTGAAGCCGCCTGTGTAGGCCTGCTGATCAATGATGACGAGTTGCACCACGACCATGGCGGCCAGCGTGATGATGGCGGCATAGACCCCGGTGACGCGGCCACGGAACATGAACCAGCCGAGAAGTGCCGCGAACAGCACCGGCACGACAATGCCGGCCGCCACGCCAAAGCTCATCGAATAGAAGGGCTTCCAGAACCACGGCAGTTCCGGAACATTATTCCAGACCATGAAATCAGGCAGCCCGTCCGGACCGGTATGGACGGGGATGGTCTTCAGTTTCAGCGCCATTGCCATGCAATAGGAACCGAGGCCGAAGGTGGTGGCCTGGCCGAGGTTAAGGATACCGGCGTAGCCCCAGGAAAGGCTCAGCGCGATGGCTAGCATGCCGAGCACGAGATAGCGCGCGTATTTGTTGAGCAGGAACGCGTCGTCGAGGAAGACGGGCACGATCAGGATCGCCAAGCATACCAGCGCGCAGATCGCGATTTCTGTTTTTGTCTTGCCGGACACTATGCTGTTTCCCTGGTTCTGATCGGTAACGGTTCAGGTCCGCACGCGCGCGGTGAAGAGACCTTGCGGCCGGAAGCGGATGAGGACGACGATGGCGAGCAGGACGAGCGCCTTGGCGATCGTGTCGTTGGAGTAGAAGGCGAGGTAGCCGGAGAGCTCGCCAAGAATGCCGGAGCTTGCCAGCGTTCCCATCAGGCTTTGCGTGCCGCCGAGAACGACGACCATGAAGGCATCGACGACATAGCCGGTGCCCATCTCGGGTGAGACGCTCTTCAGCGGCGAGACCAGCGCGCCGGCCAGACCGGCAATACCCGCCCCGTAAGCGAAGGTCAGCCGATAGATACGGCCGGCGTTGATGCCGCAGCTCGAGGCGACGGAGCGGTTCTGGGTAATGGCCCTGAGCTTCAGACCGAAATTGGTGTAGCGGTAGATCCCCCAGGTCAAGCCGAACAGCGCAAGCGACACAAACAGGATGAAAAGGCGATAGGCCGAGTCCGTCGCGCCGAGGATGGTGACACTTTTCGAAAGAGACTCCGGCATCTGCACGTAGCGGAGCTCGCCGCCCACGGCCAGGCGCACCGCTTGCTGCGCGATCACGCCAATGCCCCATGTCGCCAGGATGGTATCGAGCAGCCGGTCGTAGAGCCGGCTGATGACCAGCACTTCCACCAACCAGCCGACGGCAGCCATGATGATGAAGATCGGCAGCAGGCTGGCGATCAACCCCATGCCGAACTGGGTCTGCAGGGCCCAGGCGGCATAGGCGCCGAGCATCACGAACTCGCCATGCGCGAGATTGATGACGCCCGTGACGCCGTAGATGATGGCGAGGCCGAGCGCCACCAGCATCAGGATCGATGCGATGCTGAGGCCGGTCATGAGCTGCGATACGAGGATGTCCATTTCACGCCTTTGGCCACACCGTTGGAAAGGGCGGCGCCGCGGGTGGCGCCGCCAATGCGAGTTGCGGTCTCAGATCTGCTTGAGGCCTTCGGCCGTGCACTTCTGGTTCGGGTAGGCCTTGTAAGGCACCGGCTCCAGCCAGTCGGCGGACTGCTTCAGGATCTTGAACTGGCCGTCGGCCTGGCATTGGCCGATCTTCGGCCACAGCCAGGTGTGAAGGTTCTCCGGCTCGATGCGGACCTTGCCTTGCGGCGCCACCATTTCCTGGCCCTTCACAGCCTCGCGGATGGTGTTGGGCGTGATATCGCTGCCTGCCAGCTTCTCCACCGCTTGCTTGAACAGGTGAACCTGGAAGTAGGACGGTTCGGAGACGAAGTGCGTGACCTTGTCGGCGCCCCAGCGCTTCTTGTAGGCGTCGACGAATTTGTGGTTCTCGGGCGAGTCCCACACCATGAAATACGGCGCGGAGGTGAAGTGGCCCGCCGCCGCCTCGCCGCCCATCGCCGCCACTTCGTTTTCGGAGGTGGTGAGGCTGGCCATCGGCATGGTTGCGGGATCGAGGCCTGCGGCATGGTACTGGCGGTGCAGGGCAACGACGGAATCGCCGACGACTGTCGAGAAGATGACGTTAGGCTTTTCGGCCTTCAGCTTGTTGATGACGGAAGAGAATTCCGAATGGCCAAGCGGAACATATTCCTCCGCCACGACCTCGGCGCCAAGCTCGGCCAGCAGCTTCTTGCAGTAATTGTTCTCTTCCTTCGGATAGATGTAATTCGACCCGATCAGGTACCAGCGCTTGCCGAACGTCTTGACCAGCCAGGGAACGAAATCATCCTGCTGCTGATTGGGCACCGCACCGGTATAGATGACGTTCTTCGAGCACTCGCGGCCCTCATAAAGCGTCGGGTACCAATAGAGGTTGTTCTGCTTCTCGAACACCGGCAGTACGGCCTTGCGGCTGGCCGACGTATAGGAGCCGAACACCGAAACGCATTTGTCGGACAGCACCAGCTTGCGCGCCTTCTCGGCGAAGGTGGCCGGGTCGGACGCTGGGTCCTCGACCACGGGTACGATCTGCATGCCGTTGATGCCGCCGGCGGCATTGATCTCCTCGATGGCCATGATCGTCGCCTTGTTCAGCGATTCCTCGATGATGGCGGTGGTGCCGGTCAGCGAGAAAAGCACGCCGACCTTGATCTGGCCGTCGGCCGCGCGTGCCAGTGAAGCATTCTTGTTCCAGATATGCGGGAATCCAACGAGAGACACTGTGCCGAGCGCGGCGGTGGCCTTCAGAAAACTGCGACGGTCCTTGTTCATTTTTTCTCCCCTGAAAATGAAAAAAGGCCTCGAAGCGATCCGCCGGAAGCAGATCGTTTCGAGGCCTCATTGCCTTTGATGTGCGCGGCTGGACGCCGCTCGCGAACCCTGTCGTTCGCAACAAAAAACCCCACGTTCCGCTTCCGCGAATGCCGTGAGGTTCCGTTACCTGTATTTCGCCAGCGGCATCGTTGCCGCCAATTCAAAAACGCTAGCTGAGAAGATCGTGCGAGTCAACAATGGCATTGGCAACGGCGCCGATCGTGACCCGTCGCTCCATCGCTTGCCGGCGAAGATAGTTATAGGCCTCTTCCTCGGTGATGTTCTTCACGCGCATCAACACCGACTTTGCCCGCTCCACGCTACGCATCGTACGCAGGCTCTCGTCGAGCTTGTCGATACGGCCGCGCAGGCGGCGCTCGTAGAGGAAATGGCTTCGCGCGAGTGATAGCACGGCCTGGACCGACCGCGCCGTGGTGGGATAGTGCAACACGCCATGCGCTGCGCAATTGTGCAGAAGCTGCAGATCGAGCGGACCGTCGCCGCGGTCCACAACGACAAGCGCGGCCCCCGGCTCACCCGGTATCCAGGGCAGCCTCTGCGGCAGGTCCGCCGACAGAGCGCAGAAGACAACATCGCAGTGCGCCGGTATCTGCGGCGGCATTGGCCATTCGTGGTGAATCTGGCAGCGCAGCCTTTGCAGCTCGCGTATCAGGCGCTCGCCATCATCGTCGCGCTCGACGACGACGGCGACCTTGAGATCCCAAAGCGACTTGGCCGCGGGGGATGCGACTGTCTGGGCGTAGACGCCGCCTTCTTTTCGCTGCGGCCCGCCCTGCCCCGACTTGTCGCGACTAATGTTCCTCATGTCGACGGTTTCTTGCATGATGGTCCTCCCTTGCTGCCGTCGGTCAGGTCAGTTCAAGCGTTCGCTGGCGAAGGCTTCGGCCGTACCCCAGCAAATAAGGGTCGGACAGAACACAGCTCTGCGATTCATAGACGAGGTCGAACTGGCCCTTTCTGTTGGCACGACCGATGCGCGTCCACAGATCCGCGTGGCCCCAGAGCGGGTTGATGACGACATCGCCTTGCGGCGCCTCGAACTCGGAGCCCATCACCGACGCCCGCAGAATCTCGGTATCCATAGAGTCCGTCTGTTCGAGGGTCTTGGCGAAAACATTGACCTGGAAGTACGAGGCCTCCAGGCACATGTTGGTTGGCTCATCATCGCCATAGCGCTTCTGATAATGGCGCACGAAGGTCGAGTTGCGCTCGCTGCCAACGCCCTGGAAGTAGGGAGCGGCGGTGATGTGGCCTTCGCCGACATCATGGCCCATGGCGCGGATCTCGGCCTCTGTCGTGGTCAGGCTGGCGATCGGCATCACCTTCGGATTGAGTCCGAGATCGGCATAGGCCTGGTAGAGATAGACAGTGCCGTCCCCGACCACGGTCGAAAAAATGACGTCAGGCTGAGCGCGTTTGACGTCGCGCATGACCGGCAGGAAATCGGCGCGCTTGGCGCCCATGCCTATATAGGATTCGCCGATGACGCTGCCGCCGCTGTTGCGGATCAACTCACGCATGATGCGATTGGATTCGCGCGGATAGATGTAGTCCGAGCCGATGAAGTAGAAGCGCGTGCCATAGGTCTGCATGAGCACGCGACAGAGCTCCACGCTGTTCTGGTTGGGCGTGGCGCCGGTGTAGATGACATTGGGAGAAAACTCGAAACCCTCATAAAGGGTTGGGTACCAAAGCAGACCATTGAGCCGTTCGACAACAGGCAGCACGGCCTTACGGCTGCTCGACGTGTAGCAGCCGAATATCGTGCTGACGCCGTCCTCCACCATCAGTCGCTTGGCGTAGCGGCCGAAGGCGCTGGCCTGCGAACCCGGATCGTAGCAGATCGGCTCGATCGGTCTGCCGTTCACGCCACCTGCGTCGTTTATTTCCTCGATCGCCGTCAGCGTGCCCCGCAACTGCGTTTCCTCGATGAGGGCCATGAAGCCCGAGCGGGAAAAGAGGACCCCGACGCGCCAAGGTTCGGAGGTATTGCTCGATCTGGTCAATCTACGCTCCCATGGTTCCCCAACATCATCCCGTGTCCCCAACGTCGTTTTTCTGATTGTGCGGACGCGGCCGCCCATATCCTGCGGGCGGCCGCGATCGCGGTCAACCGGCCAGCAATTCCTTCAGTTTCCCGTCGAGGAACTTGACATCCTTGGGGCTGGTGCCTGGGCCGCCGGCGAAATGACCCCAGACGGATTCGATCGGAATGAATTTCGCATTGGGCATGTTGGCGACCTCCATCTCGCTGTCTTCCGGTGGGAAATAAAGATCGGTACGACAGGGCATGACATAGGCTTTCGGCTTGATGGCGCCGAGCGCCTTCTTGAAATCGCCATGATAGACTTCGTTGTCGGAGATATCGCCGTTCTGCCAGGTCCATAGCATGGCAAGCAGATTGTTGGCATCGCGCGCCAGGAAATGTCCCTCCCAGAAGGCAACCAGGAAATCCTCCAGGCTGGAAAAGCCGAGGTCCTTGAGATCGAGCTCCTGACGATAGAACGCTTGCGAGAAACCCCAGCCGGCATAGACGCGGCCGGCGGCGCGCAGACCGCGGGTCGGGCGCGTGTCGTACCAACCTTCAGCCCACGTCCCGTCGGCGGTGAGCGCTGCCTTGACGCCCTCCAGAAAGACGAAGTTGTGACGCGAGCATTTGGCCGAGCCGCAGAACGGCGCGATGAGGTCGATCATATCGGGATAGAGTGCGCCCCACTGGAAGGACTGCAAGCCGCCCATGGACCAGCCGACCACCATCCTGATCTTCTTGATGCCGAACTTCTCGGTGATGAGCCGGTGCTGTGCGCGCACGTTGTCGTAGATAGTGATCTTGGGAAAGCGCGGTCCGTTGTAAGGTTCGGGCGTATTGCTCGGCGAGGATGACAGGCCGTTGCCGAACATGTTCGGGATGATGATGAAGTATTTGGCCGGATCGAGGGCCATGCCCTTGCCTATCAGCCATTCATTGTCCTGTTGCTGACCTGAATACCAGGTCGGATAAACAATGACATTGTCCTTCTTGGCATTGAGCTTCCCGAAGGTTTTGTAGGCGAGCTTGGCGCCGCGCAAGGTGGCTCCACGCTGGAATTTGAAATCGCCAAGGTCGAAGATCTCGTGGTCTGCCATTTTGGTTTCACTCTCTTTGCGTATGGGGCGGGACCGCCGGAACGCTCCCGCCCGGGTTCAATTCAAGCTGCGGCGCGCACGGTCTGCGGCTGCCGACCGATGACTGCATAGGCGATGCCGCCGGCCAGCATGGCGCTGATGGCAGTCGAGAAATGCGGCGCATAGAACTCGACAATCAGTGCGACCGCCGATCCAATTGCCCAGGCGATGAAGGCGTTTGGCCGCCAGTCTTCGCTGATCTCGGCGTTCTTGCGGTAAAGGTACTGGTCGACCAAGACGATGGCGCCGATCGGTGGCACCACGACGCCGAGCAGCGACAGCCACTGGATGAAGAAAGCCCAGACATTGCCGGCGGCAACGATGATGCCGATGACGCCCAGCACCACGGCCATGACGCGCATGCGTGTATGCAGAATGCGCGACCAACCCGTTGCCGAATTGTAGAGGCAATGCGCGCAGACCGAGCCGAGATTGCAGTAGAGGAACAGGAAAGCCAGCGCGCTAAGCCAACCGATCTGCCGCCCGTTCATGTAGCCGAAGATGTTGTCGGCGCCGAACGGATTGGCGTTGGGCACGGCGAGGGCTGCGGTCATCACGCCACCGACCAGCATCGCCAAGACGTTGGCGAACGGAAAGGCTGAAAAGGTCGCGATGATGGAACTGCGGGAGTCCTTCGCCCAACGGTTGAAGTCGGCAGTGACGGTGCCGGCATCGATGAAAAGCGCGATGACGACGGTGAGGCCGATGCCCATCGTCATGCTCGCGGCACCGTTGTTGCCCGGATAGTTCAGGATGGCAGTCCATCCTGACGTTGCCGCGGCATCCAGCGCAACCCAACCGCCGAGGATCACGAACAACGGAACCGACACCAGGCCGATGAGATGCAGGCCGCGCACGCCGATGAAGGTGATGCCGATATAGAGCAGTCCTGCGACGGTGGTCATGGCGACGTAGTTCAGCCCATAGGTCGAACTGATGAGGGCGCCGGTGATGCCGGTTTGAACGGCATACCAGCCGAGCAGCAACGTCGACAGCAGGCCGGAGGCGAAGACATAGCCCTTCTTGCCGAAGACAATGGAGGCAAGAAGCGCAAAGTTCATGCCGCGCCGTGTGCCCAGAACGCCGAGCGCGCCGACATAGGCAAACATGATGAGGTTGCCGATGATCATGGACCAAAGCGCATTTCGGAACCCCATGCCGAGCACGAGGATGGATCCGGTCATGGCGCCGGTGATGATCATCGGGAAGCCGATCCAAACGGTCGTCACAGAAAAAGTGCTTCGCCTGGCCGAAGCGGGAACGGGTTCGTGCTCGTATTCGTCGCCGAGGACGTGGTCGACTTCATCGAGCTTGTCGATGTCCGAGGTTTTCGTCATTGCACCCTCCTGGGTCAATCGCGTTGCGTGGAGGCCCGTCGTCGCGATGAGACGCCCTTGTCCGTGCCCGCGCTTCCTCGGTTAAGTGCCTTTGGCCATGAATTCGGAAACGGATCGCAGCAGGCTTATATGCCTTCCGCGCCTCTCCCCATTGTTCTGGCCAACCGGCGCCTGTTCCCCTCGGCTTCTCGGTCGGTATCGCACAAACGACAAAGGCCTCCCGATGGCTCCTGAAGCGGAGTCAAAGGGAGGCCCTTTTGCCTTGATCTGAAACGGTGGCCTCGTTGCCACCTGCCTGCTCAACAGGCAAAACAAAAGCTACAGGCACTGCGGTTTCAAGTCAAATGCTATGTCCGGCGTGCCCGAGTTGCTGCCGGAGCAGGCACATAGTGTTGGCCCGAAGCATAGTTCGACCTGGGCCATTCAGTGTCGGAGATGCAAGGGAGTTGGAGATGCAGGGGACTGCGCGAGGCGTTGTGCGCGGCAGGCTGCTGCACGAGCAGCGATCCGCAATTCATCAGCCACAGCAACAACCCCTCGCCCTGAGGTTGGGCCGTCAAAACCGCTCGAACGGTCGCCGGCTCCTCTCCTGACTGAGCGGAGACCTAAACACCGAAAACAGGCATCCGGACATGCGCTGAGGGTCGGTAGGAAACCCTTTCCTCAAGGCCTTCGCAAACGATGCCTCGATCAAGCAGATGGCACAGGGCGATCTCGGTGATCGTCGTCGCGAGTACGGCGCTAGGGCAGGCATGCACGCCGGCGCCGAACTCCAGGTATCGTCTGTGGTCGCGAAATATATCAAAGCTATCCGGATCAGGGTTGATTGCCGGATCGCGGCTGGCCGCCGCCAGGGTTACGATGATCATGTCATTGGCCTGCATCTCTTGCCCAGCGACGAAGCCATCGCGGGCCACGAAGCGAAGGGTACTGTGTGTTATCGGATCGAACCGTAGCACCTCCTGAATGGCCAGCCCAAGCACGGCGCGATCGCGGCGGGCAGCCGCCAATACATCGGGATGGCGTGCCAACGCGATAAGGGTCGAGCCGATCAGGGCGGAGGTTCCGGCAAAGCCTTGCGCCATCAGCCCTATGCCGTTGGCGATCACCAAATCCGCATCCAGCCGGTTTGAACAGGCCGCTTGGCGCATGGCAAACAGCGAGCAATCATCAACGCGCAGGGCTTCCACCATGCTGCGAAACAGATCGAGCAGCTTGGCCGAACTGTCAGCGCCGGCTTGTAAAATGGCAGCGGTGAGCGTCGGAACACCCGTAACCGCTGCCGTTGCCGCCGCGCCGTAGTCGCCCATCCAGCGTGAGGCGTCCGAAAAGCTGTCGGCCGGAATTCCTAGCAGACTCATGATGACCTGTGCCGGCAAGGCAGAAACAAACTGGTTCAGCCGCTCGCCGCCGCTCTCCGGCACGATGGTTGCCGCCAGGTCCTTCGCCAGATCAGCCGTGAGATCTGCGATACGCCGTTCGCTCAAGCCTTCGAATGTAGCCGTCACCGTGCTTTTCAACGGACAATGAATTTCTCCATCATTCATCCGCACGAGGCGGCTGAAAATCTCGGCGACAGGCGTACCGATGAGCGGCTCGGGCACCCGGTTGACCGCCGGCCTCGTCAGACAAAGYGGGCTGGTCAGCACGGCGTTCACCGCTGCCGCGCTGACGACGACCCAAGGCTCGCCCGGCCCCTCTCGATAAATCGGCGCGCCAGAAAGCAGACGAGAATAGAAGGGATAGGGGTTGGCGTGTGCCGGCGCCGCCCGCACGTGAAGCGGTTCATCGGCGCCGCTCGGCATGAACTCGCCCAGACCTGCAGCGCTGGGCGCCTTGGATGTATCAGCATCGTCCTGCGGATTCGCCAAGTCAGATCTCCTTCACAAAAACCGATTGATCAATGCCGGGTTGGCCTGCGCGTGTTGCCGCTCTCAATCCACGCACCAAATCCTGCTTGAGGTCCTCGATGTCCTCGAGGCCTATTTGCAAACGGATCAGCGCCCCCTTTAAAGCGCCGGCAGCGACGGTCCGATCCGCGAGATCGACCTGCATGGCGAGGCTGCCATAGCCACCCCAGGAAAAGCCTAGGCCGAATATCGTCAGCGCATCGAGAAATGCGTGCGCCTGCGGATCGCCTTCGAGAACAATCGAGAAGACCCCGCTCGCACCGGAGAAATCGCGCTTCCAGATGGCATGGTCGGGATGGCTCGGAAGGGCGGGATGGCGCACACCCGCAATGCCGGGCTGATGCTCGAGCCACGACGCGATTTCGATCGCGCTCTTCTGGTGGTGGGCGAGCCGCACCCCCATCGTGCGCAGACCACGCAGAACTTGATATGTGTCATTGGGCGCGGCGGGAATTCCGAGCGCCAGGAACATCGCCCAGAGCCTTGGCCAGGTTGCGGCATTCGCTGAGGCCGTGCCAAGCAACAGGTCGGAATGGCCAGCGGGATATTTCGTCGCCGCATGGATCGAGATATCGACGCCATGGTCGAGCGGCCGGAAGAACAGCGGTGTCGCCCAGGTGTTGTCCATCATCACGACAGCGTTGCCCGTGTGAGCGCCTCTGGCGATCGCGGGAATGTCCTGCACTTCAAACGTGTTGGAGGCCGGAGACTCGGTGAAGACGACTTTGCTGTTTGATTTCAAAAGCCGTTTGATGCCGGCACCAATGCGCGGCTCATAATACTCGACCTCTATCCCCATGCGGCTCAACACGGTATCCGCGAGTTGGCGGGTCGGTGCATAGACGGAATCGGTGATCAGCACGTGATCACCGGCCGAAAGAAAAGCCAGCAGCGATAGGGCGACGGCCGCCTGACCCGACGGGACCAGGACCGTGCCGGCCGAACCTTCCAACGCATCGATGGCATGGCAAAGTGCCTCGGTGGTTGGGGTTCCGTGTGTTGCATAGATGTACTTCTGGCCCCGCTCCGCCATCGTTCGAGCATTGGGGAAAAGCACGGTCGATGCATGCACCACGGGCGGATTGACGAACCCGAAATAGTCACTTGGCTCGTAACCGATACGCGCCAGCCGCGTGTTCATGCCCGTCTGTGTCGGACTCTTTCCGTCGGGCATCATGTGGTCTCTCGACAGCGGCGCAGTTTGAATTGGGTGTACGGCATCAGCGCAGGGGCGGCGCATATTGCAGACCGCCATTGGTCCACAAAGCGTTGATGCCGCGGGCGATCTTCAACGGGCTCCCGGCGCCGACATTGCGTTCGAAAACCTCGCCGTAGTTGCCGACGTGCTTGACGATGCGAGCAACCCAGTCGCTATCGAGACCAAGATCCGCGCCCAACTTGCTGTCCGCTTCCTGGCCGAGAACGCGTTTCACTTCAGGATTGCCATTAACTTTCATGTCCTCGACGTTGGCCTGGGTTATGCCCAGTTCCTCCGCAGTCACCATCGCGTAGTGGGTCCAGTTGACGATATCGAACCACCTGTCGTCGCCTTGGCGGACCGCCGATCCAAGCGGCTCCTTTGAAATAACCTCGGGAAGGACAATGTGGTCGGCCGGATTGGCGAGCGTCAGCCGGACGCTGTACAGCGCCGACTGGTCGATGGTGACGACATCACAGCGTCCGGAATCGTACGCGGACTGGATTTCCTCGAGCTTTTCAAAGACGACGGGATTGTACTCGATCTTGTTGGCCTTGAAGTAGTCGGCAACATTCAACTCACTGGTCGTGCCCGTCTGAATACAGACCGAAGCACCGTCCAGCTGCCGGGCAGATTTTACCGCCGGCAACTTCTTGGAATTGATCATGAAGCCTTGGCCGTCATAGTAGTTGACGGCTCTGAAGTTCAGGCCAAGGGCGGTGTCGCGGTTGAGAGACCATGTGGTGTTGTATTGAAGGATGTCGACCTCGCCCGACTGGATGGCCGTAAACCGCTCCTTGGCCGACAAGGGGGAAAATTTGGCCGCATTGGGATCATCGAAAATTGCAGCTGCAACAGCGCGGCAAAGATCGACATCGAGACCGGACCACTCACCCTTGTTGTCGGGTGTTGAAAACCCGGTAACGCCTGTACTCACACCGCATTTGACGAAGCCGGCGGCCTTGACATTCTCAAGCGTGTCCGCCGCCGCCGCCGCCGCGAATACAAGCAGTGGCACGGCGAGCACCAATCTCAGCAACTTGGTCACTTCCATTCCCCCTTTTTTGAACCCATGGATTCGATCGGAGCATCGGGGCCGCCGATCTCCGCATTCGTCTTGGTTTGCCTGCGTGAAATGGCGCCTGCGCACACGGCGACGCGCCGGCGATCCGATCACCTTGAGGCGGTCATCTTTGAGAAGAGAGCGTTCAGTTCCTGCTGGCCGATCTGGTCGGCCGCGAAATTGATGGTGCCCTGGTCACACAATTCGCGGACACTGCGGCGCACAAGGCCAAGCGCGGATCGTGCTATGCTGCCACCGAGACTGACCCGTTTCACACCGATGTCGAGCAACACCGGCACGCTCAGGGGCACGGTGCCCCAACCGATGACAATGTTGAGCGGACCATTGATTTCGCGGACCAAGGTTTGGATCGTGTCCAGATTGTTGGGACCGCAGGGATACACACAGTCGGCACCCGCCTCGAGGAACAGGTTCGCCCGCCTTATCGCTGTCTCCAGCGGATCAGGCACCCCGACAAGGAATGCATCGATCTTGGCGTTCAAGACAAAGGCGCCGCCGCTTGCCTCGATCGCACCTCTGGCCGCCCTTATGCGCTCGACGGCAACCTTCTCCTCGTAGAGGCCTTCGGTACGAGGGTTGTTGTCTTCAATGTTGCCGCCAGCAAGGCCCGCCGCGATGGCAAGGCTTATCGTTTCGGCAACCGATTGTGCATCGCGGCCGTAGCCGTCCTCGAGATCGCCGTTCACCGGCAAGACGACGGCGTCGACGATCTGCCGAAGCCGTTGGAACATCTCTTCGCGTGTCAGCACGCTGCTTGCATCTCGAATGTCAAAGTCGGGCTTGCCTAGCGAGAAAGCGATGCCAGCACTGGTGGTGCCGAGTGCCGGGACGCCGCCTTCGGCCAGGACGACCGCGCTTCCCGCGTCCCATGCATTGGGCATGACGAAACCACGTTCCGTCGAGTGCAGCGCCTTAAATGCTATCGCTTTCTCAACCTGGGTGGCCATGACCGTCTCTCCACTGGAATTTGCAGACGAGGACATTGCTATTTGGCTTGACCCCATTCGTCCAATTTCTAATATTTCTCTACCTCATAAATTCTATTTATAGGCGAAAATGGACGCTGAAGCACTGAACACCTTTCTGACGGTCTATCGGCAACGTGGCTTTTCGACAGCGGCTCGCGTTCTGAACCGGACACAGCCAGCCATTTCGCATCGTATCAGCCTGTTGGAGCAGGAGCTTGGCATGCCGCTCTTCGAGCGGATGTCCAATGGCATCGCGCTGAGCCAGGCGGGGCGCGTCCTGCTGCCCTATGCGGAGCGCGCGCTTGCCGCCCTGCAGGATGCCGAGGCCGCCGTTCGAGCACTCAAGACGGAGAACGCGGGTCCCGTGTCCCTGGCGGTCGTGGGCACTCTGGCCAGCACCCGCCTTACCGCCATACTGAAGCGCTTCGCAGCCGGTCATCCGTCCGTGGACCTGGCGCTGCAGACAGTCCGCAGCACCGAGGTCAGCGATCTGGTGCGGCGTGGCGAAGCCACAATTGGCATCCGCTATGACCGGGATCGCTCAGCTGACCTGCAGTATGATTGCCTCGGCGTGGAAGGATTGCAGGTCGTCTGCTCAACCGATCATGCCTTGGCTGGCGGGTCGATCCCGTCTCTCTCCGGATTGGTCGATGAGCGGTGGATCGCCTTCCCCGAGATCCCGGGGCAGCGCGAAATTTGGGCGTCGCACGTCTTCAGCATTTTCCAGACACTTGGGCTGGGCGACGTCGACTGGACGCCTGTCGACAGCCTGACCGCGCAAAAGCGTCTCGTCGAAGCAGGCTTTGGTCTCGCCTTGATGGCCGAAAGCGGTGTCGCCGAGGAACGCGCCGCCGGAACGCTCACCACGATCGACGTCAGGGATTTGACGCTTACCATTCCAATTTTCATCGTTACGCGTCGAGGTGGATTCCTGAGTGCGGCCGCCAACAGGTTGCACGAACTGCTTAGCACAGACTATCTCGGCCATGACCCGGCCAACCCGTCTTGAAAACCTCGGCGGCGGCTCCCGAGCCCGGGTGGATGCACATGCGCACCCCTTCCCCTTCGGCAGCGGGAATGATCTCGCCCCGCATCGGGCGGAAGATTCCGTCGCTGCGAGCCATTCGGCAGATTTTCCCGAGATGAGTGTTTTCAGTCTTCGATCAGGTTCAGTTTCCTGCGCCGCGGGGCTGTGATGACTGCTGTTTTCAATCTTTCCCAGGTCAAGAACGTGCTCTCCGGCATCGATGTCGTGAGCGAAATGGAGACGGCATTCGATCTCTATTCAAAGGGTTTGGCAGTCGTTCCGCGGACTGCGCAGACCTTGCTCTCGATCAAAGAATGCCCGGTTCGTTCTGCTAGGCTTTTGAACCAATTGAAGGGAGCCCTACGGCAAGGAGTGTTCGCGGCGAGGTCGACTATGGTTCAGCGAGATGCGTAGCTCAGTGCCGCCTCCTCTGAGTCTTCTGTCGAATTGACAGTGCACCGATTGAAGTCAGACCCTGGCACGACACCGGCGATAGTGCAGGAATTAAAGGAAAGAGTCCGGTTTGGGAGGATAGCATGGGCGGAGACCTATCCGGTCATCATGCCGATCGCATTCAGGCCGCCATCGCTTCGGATGCAGCGGCGAAGTCAGCACTGGTCGCATCTTGGCGGCGGTCTTCAAATTTGCATCGGCTCAACCCGGCCGACTGCAGTTCCCCACGCTACCTCACCGAGACCGAACTGGGACAGGCCCAACAGCGCGTCGAGTTACTCGTCCGGGTTGCCCAATCGAGTCTCGACCGTCTCTATCTTGCTGTAGGCGGCGTCGGATGCTGTGTCCTGCTCGCCGATCGTGACGGCGTGCCGGTCGAACGGCGCGGCGCGCCTGTGGATGACGAGACGTTTCGTTCCTGGGGCTTGTGGACGGGCTCCGTCTGGAACGAAGAAAGCCAAGGCACCAACGGGATCGGCACCTGCCTGGTCGAACGGCGCGCGCTGACAATCCACCGCGACCAGCATTTCCATACACGCAACACGGGGCTTAGTTGCACCACCGCTCCAATCTACGATCACCAGGGAGAGCTAGTAGCTGCGCTTGACGTGTCTTCCTGCCGAGCCGACCTGACCGAAGCCTTCGCCAATCTCATTTCGGTTGCCGTGGTCGACGCGGCGCGGCGGATCGAGGCGGAAAACTTCAAGGTGGCATTCCCGAGGGCGCGCATTCTGGTGGCGCCGGTGAGTGACAAAGGTTCCGGCGCGCTGATCGCCGTCGACGCCGATGACCTTGTGGTCGGCGCGACACGTTCGGCCCGGCTGGCGCTTGGCATCACGCAACAGTGTCTCGACAAGCCGATGCCCGCGACCGATCTGCTCGGCTGGGGCGAAACCGGCCCGGAAATCCTCGCCGAGGCAGAGCGCGGGATGCTGCAGCGTGCGCTGGCGCGAGCGGGCGGCAATGTCTCGGCGGCTGCCCAGGCGCTTGGCATCAGCCGCGCGACGCTTCACCGGAAGCTCAACCGCCTGGATGTCCACCGGCCTCACTGACCTTCGACCTCCAGCATGAGTGTCGCAATTCTGCGACACATGCTTGTCGCCCACGGTCCTCGGCACGGTGACTTGGTGGCGGAAATCGCAAAATCTCCTTTCCGAAACGTCGCATCCCGCGACGTCCGTTTGGGAGGAAGACACATGAACAAGGTTGAATTCTCACGCCCGGTGAAGGCGCCCTTCGACAAGCGTTACGGCAATTTCATCGGCGGCAAATGGACCGAGCCCCGTTCCGGCCGCTACTTCGAGAACCATTCGCCGGTGAACGGTCAGTTGCTGTGCGAGGTGGCGCGCTCGGATGCCCAGGACATCGAGGCGGCCCTGGATGCGGCCCATGCCGCCAAGGACGCGTGGGGACGCACAAGCGTGGCAGAGCGGTCGCTTATCCTCAACCGCATCGCCGATCGTATGGAAGAGAACCTCGATCTCCTCGCCTGCGCCGAAACCTGGGACAACGGCAAGCCGATCCGCGAAACGACCGCCGCCGACCTGCCTCTGGCCATCGACCATTTCCGCTATTTCGCCGGTGCCGTGCGCGGCCAGGAAGGCAGCCTTTCGCAGATCGACGACGACACCGTCGCATATCATTTCCATGAACCGCTCGGCGTGGTCGGCCAGATCATCCCGTGGAACTTCCCGCTGCTGATGGCATGCTGGAAACTTGCTCCCGCGCTTGCGGCCGGCAACTGCGTGGTGCTGAAGCCAGCCGAGCAGACCCCGGCCGCCATCCTGCTCTGGGCCGATCTGATCGGCGATCTGCTGCCGCCAGGCGTGCTCAACATCGTCAACGGCTTCGGCCTCGAGGCCGGCAAGCCGCTCGCGTCGTCACCGCGCATCGCCAAGATCGCCTTTACCGGCGAAACCACAACGGGCCGGCTGATCATGCAATACGCCAGCCAGAACCTCATTCCCGTTACGCTGGAACTGGGCGGCAAGTCGCCCAACATCTTCTTCAAGGACGTTGTGGCCGAGGACGACGACTTCTTCGACAAGGCGATCGAAGGCTTCGTCATGTTCGCGCTGAACCAGGGCGAAGTCTGCACCTGCCCGAGCCGCGCGCTCATCCATGAATCGATCTACGACAGGTTCATGGAACGCGCGCTCAAGCGCGTCGAGGCGATCGTGCAGGGCGATCCGCTCGACCCGACGACGATGATCGGTGCCCAGGCTTCGTCCGAGCAGCTTGAAAAGATCCTGTCCTACATCGACATCGGCCGCCAGGAAGGCGCCGAGGTGCTGACTGGCGGCGCCCGCAACGTTCTGCCTGGCGACCTGGCGGGTGGCTACTACGTCCAGCCGACCGTGTTCAGGGGCCACAACAAGATGCGCATCTTCCAGGAGGAGATTTTCGGGCCGGTAGTTTCTGTCACGACCTTCAAGGACGATGACGAAGCGCTCAGCATCGCCAACGATACGCTCTATGGCCTCGGCGCCGGTATCTGGAGCCGCGACGCGAACCGCTGCTACCGCTTCGGCCGCGCCATCCAGGCCGGCCGCGTGTGGACCAACTGCTACCACGCCTATCCGGCGCATGCGGCTTTCGGCGGCTACAAGCAATCCGGCATCGGCCGCGAGACGCACAAGATGATGCTCGACCACTATCAGCAGACCAAGAACATGCTGGTCAGCTACAGCCCAAAGAAGCTCGGGTTCTTCTGATCAGCTTCCTGTCGGCAGGCACGGCCCCGCGAGGGGCCGTGCCTGCCGACGACGCCGCTCGCGCTCAACAGGCGGGTCCATTATGCCCACCGAAACGCGGAGTGGAATTTGCCGAAAGTGCAAGCGTCATAACAAACTCGGCAGCGCGATCATCCAACGCGGCCGTTGATGTCCCGATCGTGGGCCACAGCGCGCGCCAGATGATGCAGCAACCGTGTCCGCATAGCTCCGGTGGGATCATCGATCCCTGGCACCGTGTATCCTCGGCCAACGAGGAGCGGGATCGATCCGCGCTGGCATCTCACGACATCAAATCAACTACGCTTGCGTCATGCCCTGGCAGATCCCTCCCAGGGACAACCGATCTGACAGCCAGTTGTCAGCTTCGCTATGGGATATTGCGTTCGAAACCACTTTCCGGACTCTCGGCTCAACGTGGAATTGGACACCTATGAAACAGATTGCCTTATCGCTCTTTGTGCTCGCATCTTCAGGCGCCTACGTCTGGGATCAGGCGGGCAAGGGTCCTGCCGCCGACATGATCGACGCAGCAGGTGCCGCCAACGCTGCGGAAGACAGGGACAGCGTGTTGCAGCCGGTCGATCCGGCGCCTGCTCTGGCGGGTGCCGTTGCGCCACCCGCCCTGCCAGCTTCTGCGATTGAAGAGCAAGGCCTGCGGCTCGAGCCGCCGGCAAGCCGACCAGCCACGGCCGGCAGCGAAACCACCACCGCGATCGCCCAAGAAAAGCAAGCGGCAAAGCCGGTCGCCGCTGAGAACCAGCCGCTTGCGGTCAGTCAGCCTCAGCTTTCGCAGGCACCCGCCCCACCGCCGAAACAGACGCCGACCCAATTCATCGCCGATGCCGCGCCCCAGGCAGCATCCTTCGCCATCACCCCGGCGGTCTACATACCCATTCCCCAGCCGAGGCCGAGTTATCCGCAGGCATCCGCCCACGTCATCAAGGCCGGCATGAAGCTCTCCGTGAATCCCAGCACAAAGCCGGCTGGTCACGGCTTTGCCGACGGGACCTACACCGGCCCCGTCACCGATGCATACTACGGCCTCCTCCAGATCCAGGCGTCCATCCAGGGCGGCCGTCTCACATCCCTCAAAGTCCTGAAATACCCGAATGACCGCCGGACCTCGATCAACATCAACAGGCAGGCGCTGCCGATGCTGCGCGATGAGGCGATCAGCGCGCAAAGCGCCAACGTCGACATCATTTCGGGCGCGACACTGACCAGCAGGGCGTTCATCCAGTCGCTTGGCGGCGCGTTGAAAAAAGCATCGTCCTGATCCATGCGCGAGACCAGGATATTGATGGGGATGCCCATCACTGTCGACATCGGTGGCCCCACGGGCGCGGCACTTGTCGACACCGTCTTCGACTATTTCGGGCAGATCGACCAACGCTTCAGCACCTACAAGAGCGACAGCGAGATTTCGGCCATCAACCGTGGCGACCTTCCGGTCCGCGACTGGAGCGGCGGAATGATGGAAGTGATGGCTCTCGCCGAACATACCAAAAGTCAGACCGGTGGATATTTCGACATCCGTAAGCCCGACGGTTCGCTGGATCCGTCCGGCATCGTCAAGGGCTGGGCCATCCGCAACGCAGCCGAGATCGTCCAGCGGGCCGGCGTTGGCGATTTCTTCATCGAGGCCGGTGGCGATATCCAGCCCCGTGGCAAGAACGCTTCTGGCCTCGACTGGAGCGTCGGCATCCGCAATCCCTTCAAAGCCGATGAGATCATCAAGATCGTCTATCCGCGAGGACACGGCGTCGCCACCTCCGGCACCTACGTGCGCGGGCAGCACATCTACATTCCACCTGGGATTGGCGATTACGTTTCGCCTGGGATTGGCGATCCGGTCACCGAGATCGTCAGCCTGACCGTCATCGGGTCGGATGTGTTGGAAGCCGACCGTTTCGCCACTGCCGCCTTCGCCATGGGCCGGGAAGGCATTCTGTTTCTCGAGCAGGCGCCTGGCCTCGAAGGTTACGTCGTCGACCGAAACGGTCGAGCCACGCCAACGAGCGGCTTCGGAGCCTTCTGCCAGCCATGATCAAGACCGTCGACCGGCTTCTCGACCATCAGACCATGTACCGGCTGGTCCTCTACTACCTGATCGCCCTGCTGGGCTCGGCTCTCGTGCTCGATTTCTTCCAACTGTTGCCGCATGACCCTATCGCCCTCGCCTTCTCGACGGGATTGATCTTGGCCGTCTGCTGGATCACCAACAGGGTTTTTGCCGCCGTCTTCAAGGTTCCCGCCAACAACGAGTCGGTCTACATCACCGCCCTCATCCTGGCGCTCATCCTCGATCCGGTGGCCACCACGGACGTAAAGGGGATATGCGCGGTGGTGTTCGCCTGCGTCTGGGCGATTTCATCCAAATTCATTCTCGCCATCGGAGGGAAGCACCTGTTCAATCCCGCCGCTCTGGGCGTGGCACTGACCGCGCTGCTTCTCGACCAGCCGGCCAGCTGGTGGGTCGGAGGTAATTTGCAACTACTCCCAGTCGTGCTTGCCGGAGGCCTCCTGATCATGCGCAAGCTGCGGCGGCTCGATCTGGTCGCCACCTTCGTCGCTGTCGCGCTTGCGACAATCCTGGCGACCACCGACCCGTCGCAATACGCCTCCGCGCTGCAGGAGACGGTGGGCTCGTCGCCGCTGCTGTTCTTCGCCTTCGTGATGCTGACCGAGCCGTTGACAGCGCCGACGACGCGCTGGCCGCGCCTCGCCTTCGCCGCCATCGTCGGCTTCCTGTTCGCGCCCAACATCCATATCGGCTCGTTCTATTTCACGCCGGAGCTGGCGCTCCTGGCGGGCAATCTTTTCGCCTACGCCGTGAGCCCGAAGGGGCGCCTTGTGCTAACGCTCGAGCGCATCGAGCAATCGGCGGCCGACAGTTATGACTTCATCTTCAGGTCGCCGCGAAAGCTTGCCTTCCAGGCCGGCCAGTATCTTGAATGGACGCTCGGTCTCGACCGCTCGGACAATCGCGGCAATCGTCGCTATTTCACCGTCGCATCGGCGCCAACGGAGCAATCCATACGACTTGGCGTCAAGTTCTATCCGCAATCGAGCGCCTTCAAGCAGGCGCTGGGCACGATGAAGCCGGGTAGCACGATCCACGCCTCTCAGCTCGCCGGCGACTTCACCCTGCCGGCCGATCCTGAAGCCAAGATCGCCTTCCTGGCCGGCGGTATCGGCATCACGCCATTCCGCTCGATGCTGCAGTATCTCATCGACAGTCATGAAAGACGGCCGATCGTCGTCCTCTACGGAGCCGAGACCCAGCAGGACATTGCCTATCGCGATGTGCTCGGCGCGGCGAGACGGGAACTGGGCATCAAGACAGTCTTTGCCGTGGCCAGGGGCGCCGAGCGCGGCCAGTATCCCGGCTATATCGACCAGCGGCTGGTGCGCCTCGCCATCCCAGACTACCTGGAGCGGACCTTCTACATTTCCGGGCCTCAGGCCATGGTCAAGGCAATGCGCGACAAGCTGCTGGCCATGGGCGTTCGCCGTTCGAAGATAAAGGTCGACTATTTCCCGGGCTTTGCCTGAGTCAGCCGTGGCGGGGCATGGCTATGGTCACCACCAGGCCTGGATCGGCGTTGGTCATGGTCAGGCGTCCGCCATAGGCTTCGACAATGTCCGAGACGATCGCCAGGCCCAGCCCGCTGCTGCCGCCCTTGCTGTCCAACTGCACACCGCGCGACAAAGCGGATTCGCGATCCGCATCGGGAATGCCAGGGCCGTCGTCAGCGACGGCGATGGACACCTCGCTGCCGCTCGCCCACGCATTGACCTGGACCGAGGATCTTGCGAAGCGCGCGGCGTTCTCGACCAGATTGCCCAGCATCTCCGACAAATCACCCTCGTCGATCGGCGCCAGGAGATCCTCCTTGACGTCGATCAGGAATGCGAGCTGCTTGCCGCCGGGCGTGCGCTTGATGACGGCGATCACGCCGGCAGCGGCTTCCCTGACCCGGCACGATGCCTTGCCGGAAACGCCGGGCGCCAGACGGGCGCGAGCGAGTTCGCGCTCGACATGACGCCGGATCGCTCCGGCGCTCTTCTCGATCTCGTCGGCCAGCTCGGTTTCGCCCTTCGCGCGCAAGGCACGGATATCGGTGGACAAGACCTGCAGCGGCGTCTTGAGGCCGTGCGCCAGGTCGGTGGCGCGCGAGCGGGCGCGCGCAAGGGCTTTCTGCTGCGCATCGAGGAGGCGGTTGATTTCGTCGGCAAGCGGCTGCACCTCGCTCGGCGCCGTCACATCCAATCGTGCCGCCCGCTGCGCGATGACGTTTCGAACGGCGACCCTCAGGCTTTCCAGCGGCGCCAGGCCAACGGTGATCTGAATGAAGAATGCCACCATGAGGGATGCCGCAAGCACGACGAGCGCCGGCACGAGATCGCGGACATATTCGTGCACCGAGAGTTCGACGGTGCGATGGTCTTCCGCCACGATGGCGCTAAAAGACCGGCCGTCGGCATCGGTTATGGTGCGCACGACGGCTACGGTGAGTTCGCCACCCGGCCCTTTGAGCTCCTCGATCTTTCTCATTCCGCCGTTTGCCGCTCGGTCGGGCAATGCAAGCGTTGCGTCCCATAGTGAACGCGAGCGTACCAGGCTACGGCTAGCCCGATCTTCCACCTGCCAGTAGTGACCGGACAGCGGAATGGTGAAGCGCGTGTCGTTCAGGTCCGGTGCGACCGAAAGCCGGCCGTCAGCCGCAAAGCTGGTCGCGCCGATCAGTTCGTTGAGATCGACGGTCAGTTCACTGACCATACGCCGCTCAACGTTCAGTTCGAACAGGTAGCGTAACCCGAATCCAGCGATGGCAAGGGCGACAACGATCGACAGGGTTGCGGCCAGCCAGAGTCTGAAGCGGATCGAATTGCCCATCAGGACGGTCCGTCGGGCACGAAATAGCCAAATCCACGCCGTGTCTCGATGACATCGTTGCCGAGCTTGCGGCGCAGGCGTCCGACGATGACCTCGATTGCGTTCGGATCGCGGTCATTTCCGGAATCATACAAATGCTCGGCAAGCTCGGTCGGCGCCACCACGCGCCCGGCATGATGCATCAGGAACGCCATTAGCCGGTATTCCAGCGGCGACAGCGCGACGGGAACGCCGCGCAGCGAAATGCGCATCTGGCGCGTGTCGAGAAGCAGCGGTCCGGATTTCAGCACCGGTGCCGCCTGGCCGGTCGAACGGCGAAGGATCGCGCGCAGCCGCGCCAGCAGCTCGTCCATTTCGAACGGCTTGGGCAGGTAATCGTCGGCGCCGGCGTTGATGCCTTCGACGCGCTCGGTCCAAAGGCCCCGCGCCGTCAGGATCAAAACGGGAAAGCGGCGCGTGTTCGCCCGCCAGCGCTTCAGCACCGTCAGGCCATCGAGTTTCGGCAAGCCGAGATCCAGGATCGCCGCGTCGTAATTTTCGACATCACCAGCGAACCAGGCGGCTTCTCCGTCGCGCACCGTATCGACCGCCATTCCCGCGGCCTTGAGCACCTCGGTGATGTCGCGTGCGATGCGCGGCTCGTCTTCGGCAAGGAGTATCTTCATCAATCGCCGCCCCTGCCGCGCATCAGCACTCCGGCGCCGGCGTCCACGTCAACGATCCTGCGGCGTCCGTCAGGGGCAACGACCTGAAACCGATAGACCCACCTGTTGCCCAACCGAATAAAATCGACCGCCACGATGTCGCCGGGAGCATCGGCATGAACCACGCCCAGGATGTTTGCCAAGCCTCTTATTTCACCACGCTCGTAGAGGTCCCGCGCCCGATCGTGATCGCCGTCACCATCCTCGTCCGCGCGGGCGTGGAGCGGTCGAAGCAGAACAAGCCCGACCAGGCTTGCCGTCGCCAAACGTTTCAATATCGGTTTCATCCAAGGGCCATACGGCAGTCCTTGTGTTTCGCTCCGGCGCCTCATCGGGCCAGCCTCCGGGTTCCGAAACACTCCAAAGAGCATCGGGGCTACCCACATTTGACTGAAATAGTCTGAACCGCGATCAAGAGCCACTTGTCCCCGGCAGCATTCGCTTGAGAACGTCGTCCCTGCGGACATAATGATGCCACAGCGCAGCCGCCGCGTGCAGTCCAGCAAGGATAAGGATCAGATTGGCGCAGAGGCTGTGCAGTTCCCTTATGGTTCGGGCCGTTGCGCTGTCCGCGGACACCGGAGCCGGGATGGTGAAGAGGCCGAAGAAACTCAAGGCGTCGCCCCTGTACCAGGTGAGCAGAATGCCAAGAACCGGTATAGCGACAAGCAGCGCGTAAAGCATGAGATGTGCGATCTTAGCCACCCATCTTTCCAGCTCTGACATTTCCTGCGGTAGCCCCGGCGTTCCCAGCGTGAGCCGCAGGCCGACGCGCATCACAACCAGCGCAAAAAGCAGCAGCCCAAACGAGATGTGAAACCACCAAACGAACGCGCGACCGGGGCTGGCGCGGGGGAAGATATCGGCGAGATAAGTCAGGACGTAAAGGCCGATGACCAGTACAAACACGACCCAATGAATGGCTTTCTGGGAGCTGGTATAGCTAAGGTTCATTGGAACATTCCAGTTCAGGCACATTTTTACGCGGCAGCGATCTTGTCAGAGCCCTCGGGCAGACAACTGGCGTATCGTGGTTGCGAAGACACCTTTGAGGACCAACGGCATGTGATAATTTCTTTTGTCGACCACGCTTTCGGATAGCCAATCCTAGCAGCGTGGCGAACACTTGGCTCATCGAACCTGTCAGGACGCTGACAATCGTAGAGCCGGAATGCTTCAGCTACGGAATCAACGATCGGCGCGGGGGATGGCTTTGCGGCGATCAGGCCAGCCTCTGAGTCCAGTTCGGGCAGCATCGAAACAGGGACCTCGGCTCCCTTCGGTTGTCCGCAGTGCAATTCAGTTCACCCCCGTTTGTCGGTCGGATGAAGTCTGCCCGGTCCGCTGTCCGAGCACCTTGCGCTAGCGCAAAGTTGCGCCGGGTCGTGGGCGCTATTTTGTAGGCCGAAGTCTTTCCAGGAAGGCAAGCAGGCAGAAAGGGAACGCGCATGCCATACAATCTCAAGGATGAACCTGCCGAAGCCTGGCGGTTCGCCATTTCCTTTCTTGTGGACCGAGAGCGGAGCAAAGCTGCCAAAAGAGAATTTTGGGCGCAGGGTCCGCACAAATGCGCGGGAATCTTGCACGACCTGGGTTTAACGCGAGCCGAGTTCGACGACGCCATGCGGCTCCCTTATGCCTCGGAAGACCTGCTTACGCCGGCCATGCGTTCGGTCGGCATTGATCCAGACAGCTTTCAAACCTTGGAGGCTACACGCGGCGGCATGTCGCGCACCTGCATGACCTGCCCACATCGTCGCGAGTGCCGTGGTCTGCTGGCCGTGTTCGATTTTGAAAACCACTATCAGGAATTCTGCCCCAACAGCCGGGGTTTCGCAAAGCTTCTGGAAGGAGGACGCACCTGATTTAGATGCGCGGTTGTTGGTGAAGGGCCTATGCCAGGCAGCAGCCGCAGTTCTTGCTTTCTCTTTGCCCCATCGCAACGAGCACTCCAGAAATTCAGGCAGAATATCCGCGATCAATGCGCGGATTAGCAGCCATGAAACGCAGATTCAGCGATGAGATGACGATGGACGAAATCATGCGGATGTCGCCCGCCGTCATCCGGATCCTGCTTCAAAACGGCATGCTTTGCGTCGGCTGTCCGATTGCATCGTTTCACACGATTTCGGATGCGGCGCGCGAGCATGAGCTCGACGAAGAAAAACTGAGCTGCGAGCTGAGGACTGCGGTTGACGGTTCCGACTAGCCTTTCTGCGTCCTGCCTTCGGCGATCAGCAGGAGCTGATGCGGCGCGACCACGGTCACCTTCTGGCGTCCGCTTTTGACCAGCTGCTGGTCTTCCCAGGCTGATAGCAACCGGCTCACCGTGAACAGCGTCGTTCCGGTCATCTCGGCTATGTTCTGGCGGGTAATCGGGAAGTCGATCAGGATGCCTTCTTCCGTCTTCTTGCCCGCCTGCTTGACGAGTTTGAGCAGGGCATGGGCGACGCGCTGCTCCACCTGTTCCGTGGCCATCTCGATGACGCGTGTGTGTGCGTCCTGCAGCCTGCTGCCGACGGTCTTATAGGTATTGGTCCCAAAACGAGGATAATCGGCGGCAAAAGTCGGCCACAGGACGCTCGGCCAGGCAAGAACCACACAATCGACGGCAGCAATGGCATTTGCCGGATAGGTGGCTCGGCCCAGTGCGTGAGCGATCCCCATCAACTCGCCCGGACTGATGTAGCGTACCGTCACCTCCTGACCTTCCGGGGTCGATTTGACGACGCGCACATGGCCATCGAGTAACAGGAAAAACGAGTGCGCTTCCTGCTCCTGCTCAAACACAGGCTGGTCCTTGGCGATCCGCAGCGACCTGGCCTGGCCGACAATGCTCTCGAGATCCGCCGCGCGCAGCCCTTCAAAAACCGGAAGCCCGGCAATAAGCGATGGATCGAGGCTACCCACGTGCGCCTGCTTTGAAATCGAAAGGCATTCAATAGATCCATCGCTAACCGATCACCGACTGTGTCATGGGCGGCCGACGAGCAGCAAGAGGCATCCGCGTTTCCGGAAATTCTCATCCGTGTTTGCGCAACGGCAAATTGAGCTTGCTCCATTCAGGATAGAACCCCTGGATTGGCCGCCGATCCATCCTTTCTCATCGGCCGGCCGTCGTTGTCTTAGGAGATGTCATGGCAATTCCACGCACGCGTCCGGGCGCCTACCCGGCCATTCTCTCCTACGGCTTCCGGCCATTCTTCTTGCTCGGCTCGCTCTTTGGCGGCGGGGCGATCCTCTTCTGGCTGCCATTGTATTACGGCAAGCTCGAGACCTTCAGCGTCTTCTCGCCAGTGGACTGGCATGTGCATGAGTTGCTGTTCGGCTATCTGGCTGCGGTCGTGACCGGCTTCCTGCTGACTGCAATACCGAACTGGACCGGTAGGCTGCCTTTGCAGGGGCTGCCGCTGCTTGCCCTGGTGGTGCTCTGGGCTACCGGGAGGCTGGTCGTCTTCTGTTCAGTGCAGACGGGCTGGGTGCTCGCCGCCGTCATCGAYTGCGCCTTCCTTCTAGCGGTTGTTACCGCCGCCGCGGTGGAAATCGTGGCGGGCAGGAAYTGGAGAAACCTCAAGGTCCTGCTCCCGGTGACGGTGCTTCTGGCGGCAAACATGATGTTTCATGCCGAGGCGCATTATCAAGGCGTGACGGACACCAGCCGCCGGCTCGGCCTTGGTGCCGCAATCGTGCTGGTCATGATCATAGGCGGCCGGATCATCCCCTCCTTCACCCGCAATTGGCTGGCGCGTGAGCGGCCGGGGCGGCTGCCGGTGCCGTTCGGCCGGTTCGATGCGGCGACAATTCTTCTTTCGGCTTGCGGCCTGCTTGGCTGGACGTTCTTTGCCGACCAGGCAGTCACCGGGTCGATCCTGATCGTGGCGGCGATCCTCAATGCCATTCGGCTTGCCCGCTGGGCTGGAGACCGCACACTGCGCGATCCGCTGGTGCTGATCCTTCATGCATCCTTCGCCTTCGTCCCGGTCGGGCTCTTCCTGGCCGGCCTCGCCGCTTTCCTTCCAGAGGAAGTGTCCGTGGCTGCGGGCATTCATGCGTTCGGCGTCGGAGCTTTGGCCTCCATGACGCTTGCGGTGATGTCGCGTGCAACACTCGGCCATACTGGCCGTGAATTGCGGGCGACAATCGGTACATGCGCGGTCTTCGCCGCGATTCTGGTAGCGGCAATGCTGCGAATACTGGCGGCGTTCGTGCCGTCTCCCGGGACGCTTCTGCACGTGGCGGCGGCGCTTTGGACAATCGCCTTCATCGGCTACGCGGTGCTGTTCGGGCCAATGCTTGTCAGGCCGCGTCTGCAGGCGCGTCGCCCTACGAACGCGGCCTGAGAAAGCTGCCGAGACTGCGACCGGCGACATGCTGCGAGGCAGCTTGAACATTCGCTGATCAATTTGCGCCAGCGCAAATCGCACAATCACGACGCAGCTTATAAGGGATGCAACGGTCGAAGCCGTGAACAACTCAAGAAAGGATTTCCCGATGAAACTGCCTCTGATCGCCGCGGCTGTCGCGCTGCTCTCCCTTGCCGGCGCGGCAAATGCCGAAGAACACGTCGTTCAGATGCTGAACAAGGGAGAGAAGGGCGCGATGGTCTTCCAGCCCGCCTTTATCCGCGCAGCACCCGGCGACACGGTCAAGTTCGTTCCAACCGACAAGTCCCATGACGCCGAGACCATCAAGGACATGATCCCGGACGGCGCCGAGCCTTTCAAGGGAAAGCCGAGCGAAGAGATCACCGTCACTCTCACCAAGGAGGGCTTCTACGGCGTCAAGTGCGCTCCCCATTATGGCATGGGCATGGTGGCGCTGATCCTGGTCGGCAAGCCTGTCAATCTGGAGGCGGCGCAAGCCGTCAAGCAGATCGGCAAGGCCAAGCCGGTGTTCGCCGAACTGTTCGCTGAGGCCAGCAAGGCCGCTGCCAACTAGACGACGACCGTTTCATAGATACCCCCTCCGTCTTGGCGAAGTCCGGAGAGGGAAGGCCGGGCGGACCAGGGGAGAGGTCCAGTCCGGCCTGTTTCGTTTTGGGCTTGAACAAGCGGCCGAAGACATCGCCACGGCATAAAATGCAGTATTCGAAAAATCGAAGGACGCTCACTCATCTCGTTTGATTTGCGTTAGCGCAAAGAACTATGCGTCGTAGAGAGTAACGTGGAGGCATCAACGGGTTTGGAACCAAGGAGAAGACGATGCTTACCAGACGTGAAGCTTTGTTGGGATCTGTTCTCACGGCAGCAGCTGTTGCCACCATAAGCGCAATGCCGACAGCGGCGAGCGCGAAGGACGTCGCCGGACTTCCGCGCGAGAAGGTCACCTTGGTGGCGCCGCCTTTCGTGCATGCCCATGACCAGGTTGCCAAAGGCGGCCCGAAGGTCGTCGAGTTCACCATGAAGATCGAAGAGAAGCCTGTCGTCATCGACGCCGACGGCACCCAGCTCAACGCAATGACCTACAACGGCTCAATCCCGGGCCCGCTGATGGTCGTCCATGAAGGCGACTACCTCGAGCTGACGCTGATCAATCCCGATACCAATACGCTTGCGCACAACATCGACTTCCACGCCGCAACCGGCGCGCTCGGCGGCGGCGCGTTGACGCTGATCAATCCCGGCGAGCAGGTAACATTGCGGTTCAAGGCTACCCGGGCCGGCACGTTCGTTTATCATTGCGCGCCCGGCGGCGCGATGATCCCCTGGCACGTTGTGTCCGGCATGAGCGGCACCGTCATGGTCCTGCCCCGCGATGGCCTGAAGGACGACAAGGGCAGACCCGTTCGCTACGACCGCATCTACTATGTCGGCGAAAACGACTTCTACATCCCGCGCGACGACCAGGGCAAATTCAAGAAGTACGACTCGGCCGGCGACAATTACGACGACACGGTCAAGGTGATGCGCGGCTTGATTCCCACCCATGTCGTCTTCAACGGCAAGGCAGGATCGCTCACCGGCGAGCACGCGATGAAGGCGAAGGTCGGAGAGACGGTCCTTATCATTCATTCCCAGGCCAATCGTGATACCCGCCCTCACCTCATCGGCGGCCACGGCGACTTCGTGTGGGAACAGGGAAAATTCGCCAATCCGCCGGCAAGGGATCTCGAAACCTGGTTCATTCGCGGCGGATCGGCGGGCGCGGCGCTCTATACGTTCCTGCAGCCGGGCGTCTACGCCTATGTGAACCACAATCTGATCGAAGCGGTCGAACTGGGCGCCACCGCGCACTTCACGGTGGATGGCGGCAGCTGGAACGACGACCTGATGATGCAGGTCGAGGCGCCCAAAGCGATCGCCTCCTGAGCGAACGGATGGTCGTGCAACCCTGCAGCTCGGCGGGGTTGCACCGGAAATCGGGTGCCGTGCCATGTCCTTCGATCCCGTATTCACTTTCGGCGTCATTTCGGCTGCCGCGTTGATCGGCCTGGGTATCGCCAATGAGGCCAACGACAGCCGCGACTTGACGCCTCCATCACCAGTGACGGCAATCCTGGAGCCCGGCACATTCGATCACTCCAGACCAGGCGAATTCCTCAAGGCCAATCACCCGGTCAAGGCGCCCGTCGTGCACGAAACAATCGCTGCGCCGCTCGAGATCATGAAATACCAGGTGAGTGTCTGGGAATACGCGCGCTGCGTTGCGGACGGCGCCTGCAAAGCGGCGGATCTGCGGAAGGTGGGCGACGTCCCAGTGACAGGTGTAAGCCACATCGACGCGGAAGCTTACGCAAGCTGGCTTTCAGAGCGCACCGGGGAAACGTGGCGCCTGCCGACCGATGTCGAGTGGGCTTATGCCGCCGCCGAACGTTTTCGCGGTGACATAGAGGCAAATGCAAATGACCCGAACAACCCGGCGCAGCGCTGGCTCGACCAATATCGTGCTGAATCGTCACTTGAGCGCGCACCAGATCCCGAGCCAAGGGCGCAAGGGGCCTTCGGATTCAACTCGAAGGGACTGGCCGACATTGCGGGCAATGTCTGGGAATGGACCTCGACATGTTACGTCCACACGACAATCGTCGGCGATGACGCGGAAACGGGAAGCTCGATCGACAATTGCGGCGTGCATGCCGTCGAGGGTTTCCACCGTACCTACATGTCGAACTTCATCCGGGACGGCAAGAGCGGCGGCTGCGCCGTCGGCACCCCACCTGACAATCTCGGCTTTCGCCTTATCCGCGAGCGGTCAAGCATGATGCAAAGCGCGTTGTGGCGCATTGGGTTGTCTTGACAGCGGCGCGATATCGCCGGCGCTCCGAACAGGGCACAAGCTGCTTCTCAAACAGGTCGAACGGATAACAGGATCGCTAGGTCTAGGGCTTAGGTCCTGGAACTCGCGGGCCAATAGTCCAACAATGTCGCGAAAGGGGTCCTGCATTCGCTTTCCCAGGGCTTTGCCGGGAAGATATCCGGCTTGCCTGCGTTACGCCAATGTATCGAGAAGGAGGACCATGATGCAGAAATCAACCTTGAACCGCGTTTGCCTGCTTGCCCTGAGAGCCTCCACTGTACTGGCCTTGGTCGCCGCGCCCTATCACCTTAGCTTTACCAGCGGGGGCAAGGTCGTGCCGGCCGCCGCTCATGCCAAAAGCGAAGGCGGCGGCGGGAATGGCGGGGGCGACGGCGGCGGAAATGGGGGCAACTCCGGCTCTGGCGGCGATGGCGATCACGGTGGCAACTCTGGGCCTGGCGGCAACTCTGGCTCGCGCGGTGGCGACGATGGTGCTGACCATGACGCCGGCGATGATCACGGACGGGAACATGTGAATGCGGCTGGCGACAAGGTTGAAATGTCCGATGACAAGACCGAGGTCACCCATGCCGACGGTACCAAGGAAGAGATTGAGAATGGCCGCCTTGAGGTGAAGGACGCTACCGGCCGCACGATCGTGGAACGACCGGCAACAGCCGAGGATATCGCGCGGCTGCAGGCGCTTTAGGGATAGGACCGGAGCCGACATCACCTCCGCCCGCTTCTAATCGGCGGAGGTGACTTTGAGGGGGCCGGGCCAGCAGGATAATCCGTTTCCGTAAGTCGTTCGCCGCAGAGGTTCAGAGGCTCTCGATCGCCCTCGATAGCGCCACACGAACATCCATTGCGGCAGGATCCGAAGCGGCCACTGAGGGTAGCGGGTCCACCGCGAGCACCTTGACGGCGTTGTCACCGCTTTCCGACAGGAACACGTTACACCAGACGGCGGTTGCCACGCCATTCTGCCCCGCGAACATGATGTCGGGGTTGGAGACGCCAAGCACCCTGAAGCCACCGGTTCTGGAACCGTCCTGAGCCCGCTTCTGGCTCCTCATGCCCACGGAGTGCACGACTGTGAACCCTTGACCGGCCAGTTTGTCACTCACGTAAGGCACAGCCTTGGCAAGTGTCATGCGGATCATCTTGCTGAGGCCTGCGGACATGAAACGATGCGCTCCGATGCTTGCTCATCGCGTCTCGCATGGAAGCGCCGTTTCAGCATTGATCTAGCGCAATCGTCGATCCACCGTAGTCGACGAAGCTTGCCGGCGATCCGCGCCGTCGGCGAGAACCCGCCTCCCTCGAGCCAGCGATCAAGCCACGTAGCGCTTCTCGGCAGGGTCATCCGGATAGGCAGACTTCACCTCGAGGAATTCGTTGGAAGCCGCCAGCAGCGCCTCGACGCATCGCGGGTCGAAATGCGTCCCGGATTGCGCCTTGATATAGGCAAATGCCCGATCGGTCGGCCATGCCTCCTTGTATGGGCGCTCGGACGTGAGCGCGTCGAAGACGTCGGCCACGGCAGCAATGCGTCCGACCAGCGGAATGGCTTCGCCCAGCAAGCCGTTTGGATATCCGGTCCCATCCCAGCGCTCGTGATGCGTCTCGGCGATTTCGGCGGCGAGTTGGAGAAGCGCGCATGCGGATCCGGCCAGGATGGCCGCTCCGATGCGCGTGTGTTCGTTCATGCGCAATTTTTCGTCACTGCTGAGCTGATCCTGCTTCAGCAGAATCGCGTCGGGGATCCCGACCTTGCCGACGTCGTGCATCGGCGCGGCAAGCAGGATGTCGCGGCACTGGTCCGCGGAGAATCCAAGCTGGTTGGCCAGAACGGAACTGTAATGCGCCATCCTGGTCGTGTGCATGGCGGTTTCGCGATCCTTGTAGCCGGCGGCGAGTGTCAGCCGGTTGATGATTTCTTCCTCGCGATGGCGCAGTTCCTGCGTGGCTTTGTCCACTTCGATCTTCAGCCACTCCGCGCGATGAACAAGGTCCCGTTGCGCCTCGCACAATCTGACGAGGTTCCGCATGCGCGCCTTGAACTCCACTGGCTCGATAGGCTTGTGGAGAAATTCGGTGGCGCCGGCGTGGATGGCATCGATGCGCGTACCGGCGTCGCCATCGGCCGTCACCATGACAAAGGGCGTATCAGCAAAGCGTGGCTCGGAGCGGATGCGCTCGATAAGTTCGATGCCGTTGATTTCCGGCATCTGGTAGTCAACGATGGCGAGATCGAAGGCCAGCGTTGGCAAGTCGCGCAACACGTCAACCGGCGACATGTGGCTGATGGCTACGCAATTCGGGATCTGGCCGACCAGCATCTCCATCAGCATCCGGTTCGTCCGGTTGTCCTCGACGATCAATATTCTGGTGGCGTTTTTCATGGCTCAGGCCGCGCTCCTCTCGCTGCGGTCGATACGCGCCATTTCCCGCGCAATATCCTGGGTCACATCGGCGTCCAGCGGATGCGCACGCCCCTCCTCCGCCAAAGCCGCGAGGGCCGTCAGCCCGATATTGGCTGCGGCTCCTTTGAGCGAGTGGAGGGTGCGGTCGGCGAGCGCGCGATCGCTGGTCGACAATGCGCGATGCAAGTCACGCAGCAGTGCGGCCGAATCCTCCAGGAACGCATCCATGAGACGATCGAAGGCATCCTTTCCCAGGATGTCGATCAGTTCCCGGGCACGCGGATCTGCGGCAGCGCCATCCTCTTGGGATGTGGGACCGGGTGGGCAAATCGTTTGGGGCGCAGCGCCGGCGGGTCGCGCCAGCCCTGCCAGCAGCGCCTCGAGCCTTGCCATGGTGATCGGCTTGGCCTCGAACCCATTCATGCCGGCAGCTAGGCAGCGCCTGCGATCTTCGTCGGACGCATTTGCGGTCATGGCTATGATCGGCACAACGCAGCCCGCCGCCCTTATGGCCCTCGTCGCTTCGATACCGTCCATGACTGGCATCTGCATGTCCATCAGGACGAGGCCGAACTGCCGCTCGGACGCAAGGCGCACGCCTTCACGCCCGTCCATGGCAAAGGTCACGCGTTGGCCCAGCAACTCGAGAAACTGCTGCGCCACCTCTCGGTTTATCGGATTGTCCTCGACCACGAGGATGTCGAATGATGGCAGCACCACGGCCTGTGGCTTCGAGCCAAGCGGTGGATCGCTACGCCTGGCCGGCACCTCGAACCAGAAGCAGGATCCAACGCCCGCAGCACTGTCGACGCCGATCGTGCCGCCGAGCCCCTCGACCACTTTCTTGCAGATGGCGAGGCCGAGCCCCGTGCCGCCGAAGCGCCTGCTGATCGTGCCATCGACCTGACTGAAGGGCATGAACAGGCGATGGCGCGATTCCGTCGGGATGCCAATGCCAGTGTCGGAAACCTCGAAGCGCAGCCCGGTGCCATCCCCGCTCTCAGCCACGCTGAGGCGTATCAGGCCGTTCTCGGTGAACTTGACCGCATTGCTCAACAGGTTGAGCAGCACGCGCCGCAGGCGCGTCGGGTCGCCGACATACCATCCGGCATGGCCCACACAGCCATTCCTGATTTCGATGCGATCGTGCTGCTCTTCCGCCCTGCCCTCCATGACGCTGGCGACGTCCAGCAGCATTGCGGGCGCGTCGAAGGGGACTGCCTCCGCAGCGAGGTCGCCATGCTCGATCTTGGCGAAGTCGAGGATCTCGTTGATGACTTCGAGCAAGGCCTGGCCCGAACTCGTGACGATGCGGACACTTTCCCGGTCGCGAGGCGCGAGCTGCGATCGCGAGAGTAGCTCGGACATGCCGAGAATTGCGTTGAGCGGTGTGCGAATTTCATGACCGATGGTGGCCATGAACTCGGATTTCGCGCGGTTGCCGATCTCGGCCGCGCGATAGGCCGTCGCCAGTTCGTCGGCGGTGGCCTCGAGTTGGCGGCTGGTGACCTGGACGATGCGCAGCTGCCGCATGAGGTTGAGAATCAAGAGACCGATAGAGCAGCCAAGCGCCATAACGACGATTGCGGAGAGCTGCTGCAGCCGCATGACTTCGTCACGCGCATCGGCGCGCGCGGCCGAAACCGAGGCGTTGGTGTAGCTGAGCAGGGACTCGGTGATTGTCAGCAGACCGCCGAGCGTCTCGGCAGTCGCCGCCAGCGTGGCGTGATCGAGCGTCTCGTCGGCAGCGATCCGGTCGAACACCGGCGCAAGGCCAACGACAATATCACGCACCTGCACACGAACGTCGCGAAAGGTCTCGCTGGTTTCGAAGAATGACGCATATTTGGAGTTGTCCAGGATCGAGAGCCGCGAATAGAGGATGTCATAGCGCAAGCTGAGCGCCTTGACCTCGTCGGCCCTGACGCTGCCCTTCCCGGCCAGCCGGTCGGTCGCCTGAGCAAGCGTTCGCGCCTCGCGGTCGAGCTGGTAAACCGCCCATAGGGCATCCTCGCGAATGCCATCCTGCAGCGTGTTCTGACGGGCGGCCAGGTGGGCGAAGGCCCCACCCAGCGCAACCATCAGCCCGACGGAAACCGCGATCAGATAGCGTGTGGCCTTACCGGCCTTGCGAACCGCCTCGCGGCTCTCGAACAGATCGGGCGTCAATCGACGACCTCGATTTCCTTGATTTGCCAAACCGAGCGCGAGAAGTACTTCTCGTTGTAGAGTTCGTGGTTCTTGTCGAAAGGGTAGATCATGAAGAGCGGACCCTTGTCGCGAACCGACATCGGCCTGCCATTCATCTTGAGGGCGAGGATGGTTTCGTAGTCACTGGCATCGGTCATCGGCACATCGGCCGAATAGTCGTTGAGGGCTTTCACCCTCAGTGTTTTGCCGTGGGCGCCGGCCGCATCGAGCACTGCTTTCAGGTAAGGACCCTCGAATTCGGTGGCGCCGTTCGTCCATGGTGTGTCCATGACGGCTTGTCGGCCGGCAAGCGCCTGCAGCATCGGCAGATCGAAGGTCGCCGAATTCGCCGCGTTCGTATTCTGGATATCGCCGGTGATCGTCAATACGACAGCCCCTTTCGGCGCCTCCAGGGAGGCGCACATGGCGTCGGACACCGGCAGCGCGCCAAGCAGCGCAGCCGCAATCAGGAATTTCATCGAATTTGTCTTTCGGTTGCCGGCGCAGCGCGCGGCGGCAGGCACGGAATGCGACTGTGGCGTCGCTCTTGTGCAATGGAGATCGCAACCGCCGGCCTCAAACCGGCACGGACAAAGCGGCATCATGCCTTCGCCTGATGGCGATCGTCCGAGGTAATGGCTCAGTCTTAGCGATGACAGATTTCAATTCGGTAAAAGCTAATCAAGAGATTGTGCATATTGCCGAATTTCAAGTATCGGCCGCGCAAATCCGTCTGGCCACGAATTGATTTCGCACAAGGCGGGCGGCCGTTGCGACGCTACGGTCGGGCGATGTTCGCAAACCTGCTTGTCGGCACAGTCGCCATCAGCCTGACGGTGCTTGTTCACACCTTCGGCCTCATCGGCGTCACCCGTGCGATGACCCATATGGTGGCGCGGTTCCGTATGCATGGCCGCCGCAGCCGCATTGTCGCGATGATCAGCGTCGTCATGGGCCTTTTCGCCGTCATGACTGTCGAGGTGTGGCTGTGGGCAGGCCTGTACCGTCTTCTCGGAATCCTGCCGGATTTCGAAACCGCCCTTTACTTCTCGACGACCACCTTCGCCACCGTTGGCTATGGCGACATCGTGCCTGCCCACGACTGGCGGATCCTGGCGGCGCTGGAGGGCGTGAACGGCTTTCTGCTGATCGGCTGGTCGACCGCCTATCTGATTGCGGCCGGGACCCGGATCGGTCCCTTCAGGGTTGGCGAGCACTTCTAGGCTGGCCTGAAAAAGCGTTTCACTCAAACGGCCAGCGAATGCTTGCCTGTTCCATTTTGAAGATACTTGTCGAACTTCGCCGCCACCACCCTGACAAGCGGCCTGCCATCGATGGGCACGACGAAATGGTCGCCCTCAAGCTGAAGTAGTGCGCCGGGGCCGTTCGCCAGACGGCTGGCGGTAAGCAGCAATTTCTGCCCGACATCGCCGAAGCGCTCTACGAGATCGAGCGCCGAGAACGCAAAATCGCACATCAGGCGCTCGATGATCCAGCCTCTGGCCAGATCGTCTGGGCTGAACGCGATGCCGCGCGCCGTCGCCAGCAGTCCCTTGTCCACCACCTTCTCATATTCGCCCGTTGCAACGATGTTCTGGGCATAGCCTTGGCGGAACCTGCTGATCGCCGAGGGGCCAAGACCGATCAGGGTTTCACACTGGTCCTCGGTATAGCCTTGGAAATTGCGCCGGATGATGCCGGTGCTGGCCGCGATGGCAAGCGTGTCGTCCGGCCTGGCGAAATGATCGAGCCCGACAGCCTGATAGCCGCGTTCGACGATCAGCCGTGCAGCGAGTTGCGACTGCGCCAGGCGCGCAGCGGGATCGGGCAGCCACGCCTCGTCGATCATCGTCTGGTGCTTCTTGAACCAGGGGACATGCGCATAGCCGAACAGTGCCAAGCGATCCGGATGCAGGCTCAAGGCCTGCGCGACCGTCGCGGCGACACTGTCAAGGGTCTGGTGCGGCAGGCCGTAGAGCAGATCGAGGTTCACCGACTTCACGCCTCGCGCGCGCACCGCCTCGACCACGTCCCTGGTCGCCTGGAAGCTCTGTTCCCGGTTGATGGCCTTCTGCACCTTGGGGTCGAAGTCCTGCACACCAAGACTCGCCCGTGTCATGCCGATTCCGGCGAAGGCGTCGAGACGGCCCGCATCCATATCATTCGGATCGATTTCGACACTGAGGCTGGCACCGTCGAGGAAGTCGAGGCTGTTGCGAAGCGCCGCTCCAAGCGCCACGATGTCCTCCGGCTTCAGCATGGTCGGCGAGCCACCGCCCAGATGTACTGCGCGCACTCTGCCCTTCCCGCGCATAATGGTCCCTACAGTCGCGATCTCCCTGTGCAGCGAGCGCAGGAAAGTCGCAACCGGGGCATAGTGTCGGGTCTGTTTGGTGTGACAGGCGCAGAACCAGCACAGTCTGTCGCAATAGGGGATATGCAGGTAGAGCGAGATTTCGTTCCTGGCTTCAAGCGCGCTGATCCAGCCGCGAACGGAGCCGGCGTCGATCCCCGGATGGAAATGCGGAGCAGTCGGATAGCTTGTGTAGCGCGGCACAGCCTCGGCCAGGCTGGCGACAGGTGTCGAGGGCATTTCTCTGGCGGCTGAAGATTGCATGGCCGCCAATTTGCCGGCGCCACGAAGACAAAACCTTGATTTCAATCAAGGCTCGCTGGAACCCGGACAAACTGCCGCAACAAACTTGCGAGGCGGTGGTGGTATTGTGGAGCAACACTCACTCCAGGCGACGAGATGACCATAAGACAGGACGTTCACAGTTCTGGTATCCCCGTGCTTTGCCAGTCATGCGAAGCGCGGCACCGCGGCGTGTGCGGGGCGCTCGACCCGGACCAGCTTGTCGGGCTCGCCAAGACCTCGTCGAAACACCAGGTCGCGGCCGGGGTTGAACTGGTCGGTGACGCCGAGACCGTCGGCAGCTATTCGAACGTGCTGTCCGGCGTCGTGAAACTGACGAAAAGCCTTTCGGACGGACGCCAGCAGATTGTCGGCCTGCAATTCGCACCGGATTTCCTTGGCAGGCCCTTCAAATCGGAGAGCGGCATCAATGTCGAGGCTGCGACCGCCGTGGCGCTTTGTTCCTTTCCGAAGACGACCATTGAGCGGATGATGAAGGAATCGCCCGAGCTTGAGCATCGCCTGTTAAAACAGGCGTTGAACGAGCTCGATGAAGCACGCGCCTGGATGGTGACGCTGGGCCGCAAGACCGCTTCGGAGAAAGTCGCAAGCTTCCTTGTCATGATAGCCAGGAACATCGATCCGACGGCGGATTCCGATGCCCCATCAGCGCGCTTCGACCTGCCGCTGACGCGTTCCGATATCGGCGATTTCCTTGGGCTGACGATCGAGACGGTGAGTCGCCAGCTGACCCGACTGCGRTCCGAGGGTGTGATCCGCATCGAGAACTACCGGCACCTGATCGTGGACGACATGAAAAGGCTTGAGCAGCGCTGCGGCGACTGAGGCGCGCGAGCGATCTGATCGACGCCTCCAAAACGACAGCCTCAGCGGTCAACGATGCGCGGCAGGATGTGCTCGCGCTCAAAGGCGATATGCCGTCGCAAGCTCTCGAAGAACCCCCGGAGCATAAATCCCAGCGCCTCCGCATTCTCGACCGCACGACCGCGCCCGATCCCCAGAAGCTGTTCGGTCACCTCGTCCGCGAAACATTCGTCCTCGACATGTTCAGCGCGTAGCCGGCTGGTCGAACTGAAATCGGCACCCGTCAGGCTCGAGGCCGCCTCATAGGCGGGGAAAATGACGGTCTCCTCGAGCCTATGGCTGTCGCGCAGCAGCGGGACGATGCTGTTTGCCATGCCAAGGCAGCTGAAGCGATCGACATTGGGCAAAGCGTCGGCAATGCTTTCGAGTGCATCGCAAAGCCGCAGTTTTTCACCATGCAAGCGCGCCATCGTAGCGGCGGCTGTAACCTCGATCACGATCCCACGCGTCCGTTCTGGTTTTCCGCACCGCAAGCGATGCGATGGCAGGCCCTGCAATTTCCTCTTCAATCGCGACCTCCTGACTAGACCGGGCTCGACGCTGCCCAAAGTAAAACCGCCCGGCTTTGACATGGATCAAGGCGACTGGCGGCCGGCTGCTGAATTCATGCATCGCGGATTTGGCATCCGCCGGAATTCGAGATCGGGGACTTGCGATGAAATTTGGCAGAGAGATCTTCCTTCTAAGCCTGTTTGCGTTCGCGGCGATTGTCGCCGCGGGCTTTGGAGTCGATGCACCGTTCCGTCAGCATATGTGGGTGCTGTTCCTCGTGCTGGCCGGCTTCACCGCCATTCTTCTGCGCAACACGAATTTCAAGCCGGAGGTTCCTGTCGACCCTTCGGCCTACATGGATGGGCCGATCCGCTACGGCGCCATCGCCACCATGTTCTGGGGCGTTGTCGGCATGCTTGTCGGGGTGGTCATTGCGCTGCAGCTGGCCTACCCCGACCTCAACATCCAGCCATGGCTCAATTTCGGCCGCCTGCGGCCACTGCACACATCGGGCGTGGTCTTTGCCTTCGGCGGCAACGCGCTGCTTTGCACGTCTTTGTATGTCGTACAGCGCACCTGCCATGCCCGCCTCTTCGGCGGCAATCTCGCCTGGTTTGTGTTCTGGGGCTACCAGCTCTTCATCGTCATGGCCGCGACCGGCTACCTGCTAGGCATCACCGAAAGCCGCGAATATGCCGAGCCTGAATGGTATGTGGATATCTGGCTGACCATCGTCTGGGTCGCCTACCTCATCCTGTTCCTCGGCACGATCCTCAAGCGCAAGGAACCGCACATCTACGTCGCCAACTGGTTCTACCTGTCCTTCATCGTGACCATCGCGATGCTGCACGTGGTCAACAACCTGTCGATGCCGGCTTCCTTCCTGGGCTCGAAGAGCTATTCCGCCTTCTCCGGCGTCCAGGACGCGCTGACGCAGTGGTGGTACGGCCACAATGCCGTCGGCTTCTTCCTCACCGCCGGCTTCCTCGGCATGATGTATTACTTCGTGCCCAAGCAGGCGAACCGACCGGTCTATTCCTACCGGCTGTCGATCATCCACTTCTGGGCGATCATCTTTCTCTACATCTGGGCGGGGCCGCATCACCTGCACTACACCGCGCTGCCTGACTGGGCGCAGACGCTCGGCATGGTGTTTTCCATCATGCTGTGGATGCCCTCCTGGGGCGGCATGATCAATGGCCTGATGACGCTGTCCGGCGCCTGGGACAAGATCCGCACCGACCCGATCATCCGCATGATGGTGATGGCCATCGCCTTCTACGGCATGTCGACCTTCGAAGGCCCGATGATGTCGATCAAGACCGTCAACTCGCTGTCGCACTATACGGACTGGACCATCGGCCATGTCCATTCCGGCGCGCTCGGCTGGGTCGGCATGATCTCGTTCGGCGCGATCTATTACATGGTACCGAAGCTCTGGAACCGTGAGCGTCTCTATTCGCTGCGCCTCGTCACCTGGCACTTCTGGCTGGCGACCCTTGGGATCGTCGTCTACGCCGCCGTCATGTGGGTGTCCGGCATCATGCAGGGCCTGATGTGGCGCGAATACGACGAGCAGGGTTTCCTGGTCTACTCCTTCGCCGAAACCGTGGCCGCCATGCATCCCTACTACGTCATGCGCGCCATCGGCGGCGCCATGTATCTCTCCGGCGCCCTGCTCATGGCCTGGAACATCACCATGACCATCCTCGGCCATCAGCGCGAGGAGCAATCATTGCCGGGTTCCGAGCCCGCCCTGCAGCCAGCCTAATAAGGAGCCAGACATGGCCTTGATGGACAAACACGCGATCATCGAGAAGAACGCCACGCTGCTTCTCGTCGGATCGTTGCTGGTCGTGACTGTCGGCGGCATCGTCGAAATCGCGCCGCTCTTCTACCTCGACAACACCATCGAGAAGGTCGATGGGATGCGGCCCTATTCACCGCTCGAGCTCGCCGGCCGCAACATCTACGTTCGCGAAGGCTGCTATCTCTGCCACAGCCAGATGATCCGGCCGTTCCGTGACGAGGTCGAGCGCTACGGACACTACAGCCTGGCTGCCGAGTCGATGTACGATCACCCTTTCCAGTGGGGATCCAAGCGCACCGGCCCTGACCTTGCGAGGGTCGGCGACCGCTATTCGAACGACTGGCATGTCCAGCATCTTAGCGATCCGCGCTCTGTCGTGCCGGAATCGATCATGCCGAAATACGCGTTCCTGAAGGACACACCAATCCAGGTGAAGGATTTCTCGACGCATCTGGTCGCGAATGCGCGCGTCGGCGTTCCCTATTCCGATGACATGATCGCCAACGCCAATGCCGATCTCATGGCGCAGGCCGATCCCAGTGCCAACACGTCCGGCCTGGAAAAGCGCTACCCAAAGGCCAAGGTCGGCGACTTCGACGGCAATCCGCAACAGGTCACCGAGATGGATGCCCTTGTGGCCTATCTCCAGATGCTCGGCACACTGGTCGATTTCAAGAATTACGACGAAGCCGCCGGCTACCGCTGAGGAGAACGACCCATGGAGTACAATCTGATGCGGGAATTCGCCGATAGCTGGGGTCTGCTCGCCATGGCGCTCTTTTTTGTCGGATGCATTGCCTTTGCGCTGCGACCGGGCGGTCGCAGCCAAGCCGATGAAGCCGCCCGCATTCCCCTCAAGGATGACTGATCATGAGCTCAGAACACATTGATGACGTGTCGGGCATCCCGACCACCGGCCACGAGTGGGATGGCATCAAGGAACTCAACAACCCGCTGCCTCGCTGGTGGGTGATAACCTTCTACATAACCATCGCCTGGGCGATCGGTTACATGATCGCCTATCCGGCCTGGCCATTGCTGTCGTCGGCGACGAAGGGCGTGCTGGGCTATTCTTCGCGCAACGAGGTCAAGAATGAGCTCGCCGCCGCGGAAGCAGCCAAAGGCGAATTTGTCACCGCGATCCAGGGCAAGTCTGTTTCCGAAATCCTCAGTGACGACGCGTTGCGCGAGTTCGCGATCGCCGCCGGCGCGGCCACGTTCAAGGTCAATTGCGTCCAGTGCCATGGCTCGGGCGCGCAAGGATCGAAGGGCTTTCCGAACCTCAACGACGACGACTGGCTTTGGGGTGGCAAGCCCGACCAGATCCAGCAGACGATCATGCATGGCATCCGCTTCACATCCGACCCGGACACAAGGCAATCGGCGATGCCCGCTTTCGCCGACATCATTACCCCTGACCAGGTCGCCCAGGTCAGCGCCTACGTCGCCAGCCTCTCGGGTAAGATCGGGGATGCGAGCCTGGTGACGCCCGGCGCCAAGGTCTTCGCGGACAATTGCGTGGCCTGTCACGGCGACAACGCCAAGGGCAACAAGGAGTTTGGCGCACCCGACCTGACCGACGCCATCTGGCTCTATGGATCGGGCGAAACAGCCATCGCCGAGCAAGTGCGTGCGCCCAAGCACGGTGTCATGCCTGCGTGGCTTGGTCGCCTGGGCGATACCAAGGTCAAGGAGTTGGCGGTCTACGTGCATTCGCTTGGCGGTGGAGAATAGATGGGGGTCTATTCTCTGGCCCTCACCGTACAGGCGACGAGGCCCGGCCAGCGCCGGGCCTCGATCTGTTTCCAGCCCCCACTTTGACCTGCATCAACGCGGTGCGGTGTGACCTGCGGCTAGAACCTACCAGGCAATGTCGTTGCGCCGGTGGAGAATGCAGGTGTTGGATCAAACGCAGGTCGAACGGCTCGAGGCTGAGGCGGTCAACTCGGCCAAGACGCGACAGCCCCTCTATGCAGCGCGCAAGAAGATATTCCCCAAGCGGGCCTCCGGGCGTTTCCGTCAGTTCAAATGGCTGGTGATGGCCATCACGCTCGGCATCTACTACCTGACCCCCTGGTTGCGTTGGGATCGCGGCGCCTTCGCTCCCCACCAGGCGGTTCTGCTCGATCTGGCCAACCGCCGCTTCTATTTCTTCTTCATCGAGATCTGGCCGCAGGAATTCTACTACGTTGCCGGGCTCCTGATGATGGCAGGCGTCGGCCTTTTCCTTGTCACCTCCACGGTAGGCCGCGCCTGGTGCGGCTATGCCTGCCCACAGACGGTCTGGGTCGACCTGTTCCTGGTTGTCGAGCGCGCCATCGAAGGTGACCGCAACGCCCGCATCAAGCTCGACGCCGCGCCATGGAGCGCGCGCAAACTCATGCTGCGTATATCCAAGCATGCCATCTGGCTGGTGATAGCCGTCGCCACCGGCGGCGCCTGGATATTCTATTTCGCCGACGCGCCAACGCTTGCGCTCGATGTCGCACGTGGCAGCGCCGCGCCGGTCGCCTATGTGACCATTCTTATCCTGACAGCCACCACATACGTCTTTGGCGGGCTCATGCGCGAGCAGGTGTGCACCTATATGTGCCCATGGCCGCGCATCCAGGCCGCCATGTTGGATGAAAACTCGCTGACCGTCACCTACAATGACTGGCGCGGCGAGCCTCGGTCGCGGCATGCCAAGAAGAGCCTCGCCGCCGGACAGTCGGCGGGCGACTGCGTAGACTGCAATGCCTGTGTGGCGGTCTGCCCGATGGGGATCGATATCCGCGACGGCCAGCAGTTGGAGTGCATCACCTGCGCGCTGTGCATCGACGCCTGCGACGGCGTCATGGACAAGCTCGGCCGCGAACGCGGCCTGATCGCCTATGCCACGCTCTCGGACTACAACGCCAACATGTCGCTCGCGACCGCCGGCGGCACCACGCCGGTGAATCCGGCTCTGGTCCGGACGGCCACGGGTGCGTTCGCCGACGGGCTGGCACGCTTCCACCTGCGCAACATCTTCCGCCTGCGCACATACATCTATCTCGGCACATGGTCGGCGATCGGGCTGGCGCTGGTCTATTCTGTGCTGACGCGCGACCGTCTCGAGCTCAATGTCCTGCATGACCGCAATCCGCAATTCGTCACTTTGTCGGATGGCTCGATCCGCAACGGCTATACCGTCAAGCTCTTGAACATGATCCCTGAGCCGCGGACGATCGAGGTCAGCTTGCAGGGCCTGCCGGGCGCCGAAATGAACGCCGTCGGTATCGACCTTCCGGCATCCCAGTCCTTTACCACCGTGGCCGACCCTGACCGGTTGAAGATGCTGAAAGTCTTCGTGCGCCAGCCCGCCGGGCAGATCGCGAGCGCCGCACAGACTTTCAAATTCCAGATCAGGGACCAGGGCGGCGTCGAGTCGGCCGAATACACCGCCACATTCAATGCACCGGAGATCGCCAAGTGAGCGCCCAACCGCAGAAAATCCGCGAGTTCACCGGCAAGCACATGCTGTTCACGATCGTCGGTTTCTTTGCCGTCATCATCGCCGTCAACGTCACCATGGCGACGCTGGCAAGCACAAGCTGGACCGGCCTGGTGGTCGAGAACACCTATGTGGCCAGCCAGCAGTTCAACCAGAAAGCCAAGGAAGGACGCGCCCAGGCAGCCCTTGGCTGGACAGCCAAACTGACGATCGCATCGGGCGAAGTCGGCTATTCATTGACCGATGCGACCGGCAAGCCGATCGCCTTGCACGCGGTCAAGGTGCTGTTTCGCCATCCCGCCTATGAGTCAGAGGACAAGGTTGTCGTTCTGACGGCAGGCTCAGGTCAGGAATTCAGTGCGCGGCATACCCCGAAGGACGGTGTCTGGATTGTCGAGATCGATGCCGATGCCGGCCTCGCCGAGCCCTATCGCGACGTTCGCAGGATCATGATTTCGAAGGGAACGATGCTATGAGCTGCTGTGCGCCCGGCGCGGAAATGGCATTGGACTATACCGCTGCCGTCATGCCCTCGAGCGCCGAGATAAAACTGGCAAGCCGAGCGCTCGGTGGCGACCTCCACCAGACTGACCTTTCGGTACCCTCCGTTCATTGCGCGGCTTGCATCCACACGATCGAAACGGCACTCTCCAAGCTCGATCACGTCGAAAGCGCGCGCGTCAATCTGTCGACAAGGCGCGTAACGGTGCGCTGGCACGGCGAGAATGTCCCGCCCTTGTTCGCAGCCCTTGGGCGCTCAGGGTACCCGGCGCATCTTTTTGATCCCGAGGTGGCCGGCAAGGACAAGACGCTATCCGAACTGATCCGCGCGGTCGCGGTCGCCGGTTTTGCCGCTGGCAACACCATGCTGCTGTCGGTTTCGGTCTGGTCGGGCGCCGAGGGCGCGACACGGGATTTGTTTCACTGGGTCTCGGCGCTGATCGCCATCCCTGCCCTGTTCTTTGCCGGTGGAATCTATTTCCGCTCGGCAGCCAATGCCCTTCGTCACGGGCGCATGAACATGGATGTGCCGATCGCGGTCGGCGTTTCGCTGGCTTACGCCATGAGCCTTTACGAGACGATCAACCACGGTGAGCACGCCTATTTTGACGCTTCCGTGTCACTGCTGTTCTTCTTGCTGATAGGCCGCACGCTCGACCACGTCATGCGTGAGCGGGCGCGAACGGCCGTCAACGGCCTTTCGCGGCTCGCACCGCGCGGTGCCGTCGTCCTGAACGGCGAAGGCAGCCGCGAGTATCTGCCCGTCAGCGAGATCGTGCCGCATATGCACCTGCTGATCGCGGCCGGCGAGCGTATCCCGGTTGACGGCACCATTGTCAGCGGCACCTCGGATCTCGACTGCTCTCTGGTTTCCGGTGAGAGCACGCCCAGAACCGTGGGTGCTGGCGCGCCCATCCAGGCCGGCATGCTCAATCTCACCGGTCCCCTCACGATGGAAGCGACCGCCGCCGCGAAGGATTCCTTCCTGGCGGAAATGGTCCGCTTGATGGAAGCCGCCGAAGGCGGTCGGTCGAAGTACCGCAGGATTGCCGACCGGGTCTCGGCCCTCTATGCGCCGGTTGTCCATCTTGCCGCCTTGCTGACATTTCTCGGCTGGATGGCGGCCGCCGGTGACTGGCATCGGGCAATGACGATTGCGATCGCGGTTCTCATCATCACCTGCCCCTGCGCGCTGGGGCTCGCCGTGCCGATCGTGCAGGTCGTCGCGGCGCGGCGCCTGTTCGAAGCCGGTGTGATGGTCAAGGACGGCTCGGCCATGGAGCGTCTGGCCATGGTCGACACCGCGCTGTTCGACAAGACCGGAACGCTGACGCTCGGCCAGCCGAGACTGATCAACGCTTTGTCCATCGACCCGACCATGCTGGCGATCGCGGCCGACATGGCTGCGCATTCCCGCCATCCATTCTCAAAAGCGATAGCCCGCTTTGCGACTTCACCCTCGCAGCTCAGGCTCGAGGCTGTGAGCGAGCACCCGGGCTTCGGCATGGAGGCTGTCGCCGAGGGCAACACCTGGAGGCTTGGCCGCCGCGGCTGGGCCGGCTGGAAGGCGAGGACTGGCGGCGAGGGCAAGGCTGGTGGTTATGGCGGGACAGTCCTGACCAAGAACGGGATGATCGTCGCCACATTCGCGTTCGAGGATGCCGTGCGCGCCGATGCCAAACTGGCCTTGAGCACGCTGCGCGACAGCGGCGTGTCGATCCAGATGCTCTCTGGCGATACCGCCAAGGCCTGCCGCGAAGTCGCCGGTGCATTGGGCATCGAGGACTACGCCCCTTCTCTCCTGCCCGCCGGCAAGGTCGAATGGGTCGAAGCCCTGACCAGGCAGGGACACAAGGTGCTGATGGTGGGTGACGGCCTGAACGACACGCCGGCGCTTGCGGCAGCTCATGTCTCGATCGCGCCGGCGACGGCTGCCGATGTCGGCCGCAACGTTGCTGACTTCGTCTTCCTGCGCGAGAGCCTTCTCGCCGTGCCGCTCGCCGTCGAAGTCTCGCGCAAGGCCGGGCGACTGATCCGCCAGAACCTTGGTATCGCCATCGTCTACAACGCGATTGCCGTTCCGATCGCCATATCAGGGCATGTGACGCCGCTGATCGCCGCGATCGCCATGTCCGCCTCTTCCTTGCTGGTGATTGGAAACGCCATGCGTCTGCAAGGCTTCTCAAAGGGTGCGTCGTTTGCTAGCCCGTCAAAGGGAGGGCGCGGCGGCGCCGACGCCGCCGCCCGGCCGTCATGACAACGCTCGTCTACCTCATCCCGGTGGCGCTGTTCTTGGGCGCTCTTGGACTTGCCGGCTTTCTGTGGGCCCTGAGAAGCGGTCAGTATGAGGACCTCGATGGCGCCGCGGAGCGGATTCTCCTCGACCGCGACGAGCTGCCGAAGTGACCGCGGTGCCGCCGGAAATGACGCAGATCAATGCTGGCTGTTCCGTTTCATCCGAGAAGGGGTTGGATAGACACCAGGAGGCGGGTATGCGGGCCGAAGCCATAATGACCAAACCGGTCGTGACCGTGGGCCCAGGCGCTTCGATAGCCGATGCGGCCGAACTCATGCTTTCGGGAAAGTTCGGTTGCCTACCGGTGGTCGGTGACGACGGATCCGTGGCAGGTATCCTCAGCGAAGGCGATTTCCTGCGTCGCAAGGAGCTTGGCACCCAGCAGGTTCGCCCACGCTGGCTGGAGCTGGTCGCGGGTCCCGGCAAGATCGCCAAGGACTACGTTCTGGCCAACGGTCGGCGCGTGCACGAGGTGATGACAAGGCAAGTCGTGTCAGCGCCTCCGGAGGCCACGCTTGCCGAAATTGTCGGACTGATGACGGCAAACAACGTCAAGAACATCCCCATCATCCGGGCCGGAAAGCCCGTGGGAATCGTTACGCGGACCGACCTGATGCGCGCGCTGGTTCGCGCCCTGCCGCAATCGGGCGCGACCACCGCTGATGACGAATCCATTCGCAGGAATGTCTTGCAGGAGCTGCGGGGCCAGGCCTGGAGCGGTGGCGACTTGATCGGCGTAAAGGTCGATCACGGCACGGTCGAGCTAAGCGGCGCAATTTTTGACGAGCGTCAGCGCGAAGCGGCCGTGGTGGCGGCCGAGAATGTGGCAGGCGTCAAGGCGGTAAAGGACAGCCTGTTCCGCGCTGGACCATTTTCGGTGTTGCTCATCTCATAGTGGGCGACGCCGCCGAATGGGGATCGCGCCGGCCTCCGCCCCTACACACCACCCTTTCTCAGGTCGCGATCGAAGCAATGAACGGCCGAAGCAGCAGCATTGCGAACGCAACAAGCGCCGCGCCGGCGACCCGGTCTGCCAGTCTTCCGTCGTCGCCAAGCCTGCTGCCAAGCAGCACCCATACCGATCCTGTGGCAGCTGTGATCACCAACAGCACGATCCAGTATATCGCCTGCGCGCGCGGCCCAATATCTGCCGGCACGATCGCCAGACAATAGACAAACGCCTTTGGATTGAGGGCACTCGTGGCGAACACGGAAATTCCGTCAGCCTCACCAGACGGGTCAATCCGGGCACTCATCAGCAGGCGCACGCCAAGGACCGCGAGCCAGAGCGCCGCGATGAGCTTGAGGGGTTCGATGGCCCCGGGCGGCATCAAGGGATGCAGGGAGAACCAGAAGCCGCCCGCGATCCCGTATCCGCATGCCTGTGCCGTCAGCAGCATCAGCGTCCTGTGTCGCTTGATGCCTCCCGCCAGCAAGAGGGCGTTGGTCGGTCCCGGTGCGACAAACAGCACGAAAGCTTCGAGAAGAACGAGTGTTTCCAAAACGGCCTGATCCTATGGACGCAGAGTCATCGACTGCAAGAGCAGCGGTTGCGTTGATGCGTGTCAATCCAAAGCGCCAAATGCTTTACGCTCGGGAGCACGGCGGCGCGGATTGCGACCGCTAACGTTTGCCGACGCCCGAAGGCCAATAGCGGCTCGAGGTTTACCGGGTTTTGCTTTGCTCCCAAACGCCCCGGGCCTTCAGGCCATCGGCGACGTCCTTGGGCATGTAACGCTCATCATGCTTGGCCAGCACGCTGTCGGCGATGAAGACGCGATCCGGACCGAAGGTGCCTTCGGTGATGACGCCCTGCCCCTCGCGAAAGAGATCAGGCAGAATGCCGGTACAGGTAACCTTCACCGACCTCTGCTCGTCGGTGACGAAAAAGGCGACGCTGGCGCCTTGCCCGTGCACGATGGTTCCCTTCTCGACAAGACCGCCGAACCGGATGCGCTGGCCAGGCTGGACGATGGCCGTGGCGAGCTCGGCGGGCATGTAGAAATAGGAAGCCTTCTGGCCAAGCGCGTAGAAGCTGAAACCGGTGGCTGCGCTCAGAAAGGCCAGCCCGGCCGCGATCACCGACAATCGCTTTTGCTTTCGCGTCATCTTTCACTCCGTCGCCGCTACGCCGAGCGCGGCGGCAGCGGTGGTGACCTGTTTTGCTTCATTGCTGCCATCGCCAAAAGCAGCGATGGCCGCTTTAGCGCGTCGCGCGCCTGCACTGGCTTGCCGAGCACGGCATAGGATCGAATGAGCTGCGTCCAGCCTTGCAGGTCGCGTGGGGACTGCTTCAGCCGGCTATCGAGGCCGGCGACCATGGTTTCAATCATCGCCTGGCGGTCCTGCGGCGGCATCTGCTGCGCCGCTACCATTTGCTGGACGTCGGGACCGTTAGCCTGCGCTTCGGCCGAAACCGACGGCTCACCTCCCTGGCCGAGCGCTTGCTGGACGGCGCCAAGCCAGGGAGAATCGGGTGGCAAGGTCTCAAGCATCTTTTGCCAGGCCGCAGTCGCCGGCGCCTTCTTGCCTTCCTGCGCCAAGCCCATTGCCAGGTAGAAGCTTGCCTTGGCATTCGTCCGCGCCGCATGGTTTGTCGGCGTTCGGCCGGAATTCGGCGAGCAAGCCTACACGACTTTCCGGCTTTCTTGACCGCCTGGAGATGCCGGCCTTAGCGATGGTCCGAAACGGACTGCAAGCGCGCGATCAGGCCACTGTTGCGGCAATAGGCAGGAGGATGATCCGCGTGCTGCGTTTCGTCGAGCCATGCCGCACATTCCTCCTGATGGCCGCAAGACCGGCATCTGTCCACGGCACGATTCGAGACGGCAACGTGATCGGCCACGACCTTCAGCTGCCTGTCGACGCCCAGCTTGCGCATCATGCGGTCCATCAAGGCCGTTCTCGCGTCAACCGTGATCAAGTAATCGAGAAGACTCATGTCGTTCGCTCCTTGCCTTCGATTGTAGCCAATTTGTGGTGTTCGGCATTGATCTGGATCATTTGGCGAGCGCTAAGCTTTCTCCGGACCCGATGCCGGTGCGGCAACCTTTTTTGCTGTCTTCGGCCGGGCGCTGCCACGGCTGCCCTTATCGAACAGCCAACGCTTCGTGAGCTCGGACGCGACGACATAAAGAGCCGTGATCCCCACCAGACCCACGAGCACGGGCAGGGGCAGCGCGACGAAGCCGAACCACGGAGCAAACGGGCTATACGGAACAAGCACGGCTACGACGGCAATGCCGAGCGTAAGGCCGGCAAGCAGGCGGCTCGGGTGGCTCACCCAGAAAGCCTTCTGTGTGCGTACGATCAGCAGGATGGAGAGCTGGGTAAGCAAGGATTCGACAAACCAGGCTGTCTGGAATGTGGTCACGGCGGCGTGCACGATAAGGAGAAGAAAGGCAAAAGTCACAAAGTCGAACAGCGAGCTGACAAGCCCGAAACTTATCATGAACCTGCGCACGAAATGGATGTCCCAGTGGCGGGGCCGCCGCAGCTGATCCGCATCGACATTGTCGCCGGCTATGGATAAAGCGGGGATGTCGGAGAGGAAATTGTTGAGCAGGATCTGCTTTGCCAGGAGCGGCAGGAAGGGCAGCACCAGCGAAGCGGCAGCCATGCTGATCATGTTTCCGAAATTGGCGCTGGTTGTGATCGATATGTATTTCATCGTGTTGGCGAAGGTCTTTCGGCCATCGTCGACGCCGCGCACCAGGACAGCGAGATCCCGCTTGAGCAAGATGATGTCGGCGGCTTCACGCGCAACATCGACGGCGGTGTCGACCGAGATGCCAATGTCGGCCTCATGAAGCGCCGGCGCGTCGTTGATGCCGTCGCCGAGATATCCGACGACATGCCCATTTCTGCGGAGCGCTTCGACGATTCGCTCCTTCTGGTTGGGGTCTATCTCAACAAAGAGATCGGTAGCCCCCACGCTGGCGAAAAGACCATTCTTCGTCAGTTTTGACAGGTCCTCGCCGGTCATGATCTTGTCGGCGCGAAGACCCACGGCTTGCGCCAGATGCGCGGCAACGTAGCGGTTGTCGCCGGAGATGACTTTTACCGCGATTCCGCGACGGGCAAGTGCCGAGAGCGTTTCCTTCACGCCCTGTTTCGGTGGATCGAGGAAAAGCAGAAAGCCGGCAAAGCCCAGGGCGCATTCGTCGCTCCTGGTGAACTTCGACTGGCCGACGAAACGCCGGACCGCGAGCGCAAGCACACGGTAGCCCTGCGCGCTCCAACGCCGGAACTTGTCGTCAATCGCAGCCCGTTGCCGATCGTCCAAAGGGCCAAGCTGCCCATCGGCGCCGAGGACGAAGTCGCAAACCTCAAGAATGTTCTGCACAGCGCCTTTGCTGATCAGAAGCCGTTCGGCCTTGTTGTTGAGGACCACGACGGACAGACGCTTGCGAATGAAGTCGTAGGGAATTTCTTCGACCTTGGTGAATGCCGACGGATCGAGGTCTCCAAGCGGAGTGGTTGCGATTGCCTCGTCGAGCGGGTTCTTCAGTCCGGTCTGAAGCGTTGCATTGAGGTGGGCCCACAGCAGGATACTGCCTGACGGGTTGCCTTCGACATCGAGGCATCCGTCGAGATGAATAACGCCCTCGGTCAAGGTTCCTGTCTTGTCCGTGCAAAGAAGGTCCATGCTCCCCAGATTCTCGATGGCGTCGAGACGACGCACGATGACGCCGCCCGCCGCCATGGTCCGAGCCCCTCGGGCAAGTGTTACGCTGATGATTGCAGGCAGCAGTTCCGGCGTAAGCCCGACGGCGAGCGCTAGGGAAAACAGAAGCGATTCAATCAGCGGCCGTCCAAGCATCAGATTGGCGAAGAAGACCACGATGACGATAGCCAGCATGATTTCGGTCATCAGGTAGCCGAACTGCCTGATGCCACGGGCAAAACCGGTTTCTGGGATGCGGCGTTCGAGAGCGCTCGCGATAAGCGCGAACTCGGTGGTCGATCCCGTGGCCACGGCAAGCACCCTCGCCGTGCCGCTACGAACCGAAGTGCCGGTAAAGACGGCGTTGACCCGCTGCGCGATACCTGCCTCGGGGGCGGAGCGTCCCGCCGACTTCATTACCGGGAAGGTCTCACCTGTCAGCACGGCTTCGCTGACATTGAAATCCTGCGATTCCAGAACGACGCCGTCGACCGGGATGAGATTTCCAGCCGAGAGGCTAACGACGTCGCCTGGAACGATATCCTGAGCGTCGATTGAACGTTCAAAGCCATCCCGCAACACGCTGGCCTTGCGGGAAATGCGCTGCTGAAGCGCTTCCATGGCGCGTGATGCGCCATACTCTTGTGTGAAGCTCAGGATGCAGCTCGCCAGCACGATCACGCCGATGATCGCGGCTTCATTGCCTTCGCCGACGAAGCCCGACACGATCGCTGCAAAAATCAGGATGAGAACCAGCGGGCTGCGGAACTGGCCGGCGAAAACAGCCGCGGCCGATCGTCCAGACCGCGACGTCAGCGTGTTTCGACCGAATTTTGCCAGCCGGGCCGCCGCGTCCGCACCGGACAGCCCGGACTTGGACGTCTGCAGTTGCTTCACCAATTGCCCTGCATCAAGCGACCAATACGCATCCGGCAAGCGACGAGCGGGCTGCGTGTCGCCTGCTTCGTATCTCGAGTGTCGCGCCAGATCGATCTTGCCGATCGACATGACAGCCTCAGTACGACATCAGACGATTGATGCCGCTCTCCCGCACAAGCGTCCGGGTCATGCCGCCGAACGCCCATTCCTGCAACCGGCTGTGACCATAGGCGCCAGAGACGACCAGATCCGCGTGGATAGAGCGCGCAAACGCCAGGAGCTGCTCTCCATTCTCCTCGCCCTTGAGGATTTCGGTCCTCGCCAGGATGCCATGATGCTCGAGATAAACCGCGACGTCCGCGAGGCTGTCACGGACACCGTCGTCGGGATTGCCATCGATCGTGACGACCACGACCTCGTCCGCCTTCGACAGAAAGGGCAAGGCATCGGCGACGGCCCTGCGCGCCTCCCTGGTATCCTTCCAGGCGACGAGCACGGTCTTGGCCAGGACATGTTCGAAATTGGTGGCTGCAACGAAGACAGGCCGACCGCAACCGAGCGCCAGGCTACCGATATCGACGGCGCGGAATACATTTTCGCCCTCCTCTCCGCCGGTCACGATCAGGTCGCAAGCGCGGGCGGCTGTGCTGAGCAGGCGGGTCGGACTGCACACTTGCTGCATCCATTCACTACTGATTGAGGACGGAACCAGCCTCTCGAACGCGCCGCGCAGTTCGGCAAGCCGCTTCTCGATTTCGGTGCGCTGGATCTGCATGACCTCGCCCTCGTAGACCAAGCCCTCGCCGGTCGAGACCAAGGGGGGAACATCCGCCGCCGCAAGGCCGATCAGATGAGCGCCGAAGCGCCCGGCAAGGCCGGCGGCAAGCTTCACGATGGGTGCGGGATCGGCATCCACGGCGAGATTGACGATTATTGACTTGTAGGACATGAGACGCCTCGCGCTTACGATGGTCGGTGCGCCAAACTTTGCATCGGGCGGACGCCACCGCCTTGATGCGGGTCAAACGACGCTGGCTGGCCTGTTCCACAGGCCATGGCTCTTGGATCGGTTTGCGTGCGACGGGATGGGTGCTACATCAGCCGGCATTGCCGGTTCTCAACTCAAGGGTTGCAAGTGAGCAAGAAGGCGCCGCCAGTCTCATCCGACCGCGATACCGCGCCGCCAGTCCTTTCCGAGGGTAACCGGAAGGAACCGCGCGGGGCCGCGGAACATGAGCTTCTGGCCCTGATGTTCGACCAGGCGCCCGGTTTCATGACCTTGCTGAGCGAACCCGGCCATATCTTCCAGCTGGCCAATGCCGCCTATCAAAGCTTGATCGGCCATCGCCAGGTCATTGGCAAATCGGTGCGCGAGGCCTTGCCCGAGCTTGAGGGTCAGGGCTTCTTCGAACGGCTCGATCAGGTAAGCGAGACTGGTGAGCCCTATGTCGGGCGAGGCATCAAGGTCGTCCTTCGAAATGCGCAAGATGGAACCGCGGAGCAACGCATCCTCGACTTCGTCTACCAGCCCATCAAGGCTGAGGACGGTCACATCACCGCGATCTTCGTCCAGGGCACGGATGTCAGCGACCTTTCCTTCGCCAATGCTGCCCTGCAGTTGCGCGAGGACCATCTGCGCTCAATTCTGGCGACGGTTCCCGACGCAATGGTGGTTATTGACGAGCAGGCGCGTATCCAGTCCTTCAGCACCGCTGCTGAGGCGCTGTTCGGCTATAAGTCAAACGAAGTCATCGGCGCCAATGTCAGCATCCTCATGCCGTCACCTTATCGGGAGGAGCACGATGAATATTTGCACCGGTATCTGAGTACCGGCGAGCGCCGGATCATTGGTCTGGGCCGAACCGTAACAGGGATGCGCAAGGACGGCTCGACGTTTCCCATGGAACTTGCCGTCGGCGAGATGCACCCGGGGACGGGACGCTTCTTTACCGGCTTCTGCCGCGATCTCACTGAGCGGCACAAAGCGGAGGCCCGAATACAGGAGCAACAGCAGGAGCTGCTTCATATGGCTCGCTTCACCGCGCTGGGCGAGATGGCTTCGACACTGGCCCATGAGATCAACCAGCCTCTGACGGCAATCACCAACTACCTCAAAGGCAGTCGCCGGCTTCTCGAAAAGAGCAAGGACGACAATGCCGACATGCTGCGAGAGGCCGTGGAACGGGCTGCCGAGCAGGCCTTGCGCGCCGGAGACGTCATCCGGCACCTGCGGGATTTCGTCGCCAGAGGCGAAAGCGAGCGTCAGGTCGAGCGTTTGACGACAATTATCGAGGAAGCCTCGTCCCTTGCCCTGGTGGGTGCCAGGGAAGCCGACGTGCGCGTCAGCTATGAGCTCGACCCGGCAGCAGAACTTGTCTTGACCGACCGTATCCAGATCCAGCAGGTTCTGCTCAACCTGATGCGCAACGCGGTGGAAGCCATGCAGGGAGCGCCCCGTCGTGAATTGCGAGTGGTCACCAAGACACGCGCCGACGGTATGGCGGAGGTCAGCGTGAAAGACACGGGACCGGGCCTGGCACCTGAGGTTTCGTCACAGCTCTTCCAACCGTTTGTCACCACCAAGAAACAGGGCATGGGCGTGGGCCTGTCCATTTGCCGCACTATCGTCGAATCGCATGGCGGTCATATCTGGGCAGAGGCAATGCCTGGGGGTGGAACCGCGTTCCGGTTCACCCTGCGCATTGTCGAGAAGGACGAGGTCGCTCATGACAGGCAATGAAGTCGTGCACGTGGTCGACGACGACGTCGATGTTCGTAAGTCGCTGGGATTTCTTCTCGCTACGGCCGACTTTGCCGTGCGCCTGCACGAGTCGGCCACAGCCTTCTTGGCCACAGCGACGAAGGATATCGAAGGCTGCATCCTTACCGACGTGCGCATGCCAGGCATCGATGGCATCGAATTTCTGCGACAGCTGAGAGCGCGCGGACAGACTGTCCCTGTGATCGTCATGACGGGTCACGCCGATGTTGCGCTGGCTGTCCAGGCGATGAAGGAGGGAGCCGCCGATTTCATCGAGAAGCCATTCGATGATCAGATCCTGATCGACGCAATCCGCCTGGCTCTGGACAATCGCAGCCAGGCGGCTGTCGCCCACCCGCAAGCCTCGGAGATCCATAAGAGCCTGTCCAGCCTTTCGGAGCGCGAGCGGCAGGTGCTTGACGGTCTGGTCTCGGGCCTGCCGAACAAGACAATCGCCTACGACCTTGGGATAAGCCCGCGCACGGTCGAAATCCATCGTGCGAATGTCATGAGCAAGATGGGCGCCGGCAGCCTTTCGCATCTGGTGCGGATGGCGTTGATTGCCGATTCCAAACATTAAGATGAGGCAGGACGGGGATCCGCCTGCCTGTTGCCTGGCTCCCAGTCGCGCCAATGGGTCGGACGGATGTCGACGCGAGCGCCAGTCGTGGCGTCTTTCCAACCCTCCCGTCCTTTCTCACACGGAAATACGAGAGTGTGCGGGCCGTCTTCATCGATGACGGCCAGTTCGAGGCTGCGGCCATATGGGGCGCTTGCGATCGGATTCCACATCGCGGCATTGTGACCGAATGGCTTTTGCCACGCTTTGATTTGAATCATTTTTTCGGCCGTCAAATGCCGTCCAGGGCGCTATAGCCGCCGTCGACCAGGTGATAGCTGCCTGTGATGAAGCCGGCATTGCTCGACAGCAGGAAACAGGTCAGCGCCGAAACTTCCTTTGGCGTTCCCAGGCGGCCAGCCGGGTGCAGGCTTGAGAGCTGTCCGATCGCTTTATCGTCCAGATTCTTCGCCAGCAGCGGAGTGTCTATACCCGAGCCAGCGCCGGTCACGATTGCGGTTCTTCCTGAAAATTCCTTCATGGGCTGGCTCCATCAATCAGAGCCGAACTCCTAGCGCCTCCTGAAACGCTGGCGTTGATTGACGTCAAACAGCGCGACGAAACCGCCGGCCCATCTTTGATCGTGATCAAAGACCTCGCTCGGATTGCGAATACCGTTGCGACTCGGACAGCGCTTGTGACCAAGCCGCAGCAAAAGGATAGTTTTCCATGCAAACGCAACATGCCGTCGCCTGGTTGGACCATTGCGAGGCGAAGGTTTTCTTTTTTGATCGCGAGGGCTTTGAGAGCGTAAAGCTCTCCGCCACGCTGACACATCACCAGACCCACAACAAGGCAGGAACTGTCGATGGCAAACGCGCCCCTGAAAACCAGGCTTTCTACCGCAACATTGTCCTTGCCCTGCAATCGGCGAAGGAGTGGCTGATCCTCGGGCCCGGGTCAGCAAAGGACGAATTGGCAAAACATGTTCGCGCTCACTTCCCACAGTTGGAAAATCGGATCATCGGCGTCGAAACCGCCGATCACCCGACGGAAGCCCAGATCGTGAAGTATGCGCGGCTGTTCTTCAGGGCCGCCGATCGCATGTTGTCCGGGATGCGACTGGATTGAAGCGATGGCTCTCAGAACGGTCCTGGTCCAACTGGAGATCGATGCCGCCACCAGACCCATCGTGTCGGCGGCATGGGATCTTGCTCGAAGATATGGGGCCGACCTTATCGGCTTTTGTGCCGCCGAGCCCCATCTTGTCTTGCCGACCGGCACCGATGACGGGGCGGTCTCAAAGGCGATGTGGTCTCAGGTTGAAGACATAGAGGCGCGCCTTGATGACTTGAAAGCGGAATTCTTCACTGCCGTGGGGGGCGACAATCGCGCTTCGTGGCGCGGAGAGATCGGGAATCCGACCCTTCAGCTTGCGCTCAATGCACGCGCTGCCGATCTGATTGTCCTGGGCGCGCCGGCACGTGGCATCTTGCCTGATCGCCGCCGCGCCGTTGATCCCGGCAGTCTCATCCTCACGGCGGGACGTCCACTTCTCGTTGCTTCCGATAAGCCTGGGCCGATCAAGACGGAAACAATTTTGATTGCGTGGAACGACACGCGCGAGGCCAGACGCGCGGTGGTCGACGCGCTGCCCTTGCTCGTTGAAGCGCGCGATGTGGTCATTGCAACCGTCCACGATGGAGAGTTGCCAGCGTGCGAGAACGTAGCCGACGTCAAGCTCTTCCTGGGACGCCACGGCGTCAAAGCCCGCTCGGAGCTATTGGAAAAGCGCCTTGGCGAGCCTTCGGAAGCGCTCCTTCAATTGGCCAGCAATATTGACGCCGATCTCATCGTGCTGGGTGGCTATGGCCACAGCCGTGTGCGGGAAAGGACGTTCGGCGGCATGACGCATTCAGTGCTGAAGGCGCGGTCCTTCCACAGGCTGATCTCCAACTGAGATAGGCCGCGTTGGTCAGTGACTTTAATTTACACCTCAAGCCGTCGATCGTTTCCATATACGTTTGATCTGACCGCCTTCAATCCGACTGGTCGTGAGAATCTCCGGGTTTCGGAGGTTGCACGGTTTTGGCGTTCTTTTCGGCCTCGCGCTCCGCTGCCTCCAGTTTTTGCCTCTCAAGGACCAACAAGCGTTCGATGGTCTGCCGCTTTTCGGGATCTGTTTCCCTGGCCAGCAAATCCTCGAAATGGGCAATATTGGAGCGCGCAACGAACCGGTCCACGACAAACCCTCAATGTCGAGGTGGGTCCTCAACTGGACGGACCCTACTCCCAATACGCCGATCGCAAAAGCGTGTGCGAGCAAAACCGGGCCGACTGGGAAACCGTATCGATCGCGTCAATTGACCTGGCGCAATGCGCGCCTGGCCGCCAGGCGCGAAGGTCAGGCTGCGAGCCTCGACAGTGTGTCGCGGCCATTTCGTCCCTGCGGGAGACTGTGACATGAACTACCAGCGGTTCTTCGAAGAAGCGATCGACCAGCTCCACGCGGAGCATCGCTATCGTGTCTTCGCCGACCTCGAGCGCATCGCGGGCAAGTTTCCGCGCGCCATATGGCGTTCCAACGGCCGCGCCGAGGAAATCACCGTCTGGTGCTCCAACGACTATCTCGGCATGGGCCAGCACCCCGACGTCATCGCCGCGT